>CAVQIB010000015.1:0-5734 GCA_963712435.1 uncultured Alphaproteobacteria bacterium
TCAAAAGCGCTTTTCGGCGGCTTGCCAAGAAGCTGCATCCCGATTCCAACCGGAACGATCCCAAGGGGGCCGCGCGCTTCGCCGAGGCGAACTCGGCCTATGAGATCATCGGCGACGAGAAGAAGCGCAAGGCGTTCGACGCCGGCGAGATCGATGCCGAAGGCAAGCCGCGCTTCCAGGGCTTCGAGGGCTTCGGCGCGCACCCCGGCGCGCATCCCGGCGCGGGCGCGGGCGCCGGGGCTGGCCCGGGCGGCAACGCGCATTTCGAGACCTTCTCGTTCGGGCCGGAGGGATTGCGGCGCAGCTCCCCTGGCGGCGCCGGGGCGGGCGGCGCGGGAGCGGCCGGCCTCGAGGACGTGCTCAAGGACATGTTCGGCCTCGGCGGCGCCGCGCGCGGCCGGCGCGGCGGATTCGGCGCGCAGCATTTCGAGCCGGAGGGCTTCGCGGAGCCGCCGGTCGGCCGTGATGTCGAAGTCCCGGTCACCATCACGCTGGCGGAGGCGGCCAAGGGCGGCACGCGCCGGGTGCATCTTCCGACTGGCAAGGATGTCGAGGTGAAAATCCCGGCCGGGCTCGGCGACGGCCAGCAGATCAGGCTGAAGGGGCAGGGGCTGGCCGGGCCGGGCGCGGTCGGCGACGCGCTCATCACTGTCACCATCGCGCCGCACCCGCTCTTCGCCCGGGAGGGAAGCAATCTGCGGGTCGACCTGCCGATCACGCTCTACGAGGCGGTGCTCGGTGCAAAAGTGCGGGTGCCGACCCTCGACGGGGCGGTCGATCTGTCGCTTCCCGCCGGCACGAGTAGCGGACGCACCTTTCGCCTCAAGGGCAAGGGGCTGCCGGACAAGCGCGGCGCCGGCGATCTCCTGGTGAGCGTCCGCATCGTGCTGCCGGAAACGATCGACCCCGAGCTCGACGCGTTGATGCGCAAGCTGCGCGACGAGCAGCCATACGATCCGCGCCAGGGAATGGGCTGACCCGCCGTCTAGACCGTATGTTCGCGTGGCACTGAGAAGCGGCCCGTCTCACGGCATGCAAGAAACGAGGATTGAGCCGGCGAGCCGGCAGAGAGCCTCATGCATGGGAGACGGGCCAGATGCATAATATCAGCTACATCGGACTGGATGTGCACAAAGCGACGATTGCCGTTGCAGTGGCCGATGGAAGTCGTTCGGGAGAGGTTCGGCAACTGGGCGCCTTCGCCAATCGCCCCGATGTGCTTCGCAAGCTGGTCGAGCGCCTTGAGCGACAAGGGGTGCAGTTGAGGTTCTGCTACGAAGCCGGACCTTGCGGCTATGGCCTGCATCGGTTCCTGACCGGGCTTGGCCACGCCTGTGCGGTGGTGGCGCCGTCGCTGATCCCGATCAAGGCCGGCGATCGGATCAAAACGGACCGGCGCGATGCTGTGATGTTGGCGAGGCTGCACCGCGCTGGCGAACTGACGGAAGTTTGGGTTCCGGATGCCGGCCATGAGGCGATGCGCGACCTGGTGCGAGCGCGCGCGACAGCGGCAAGGGCGCTGTCCAAAGCGCGCCAGCACCTTGGCGGATTTCTCCTGCGCCACGGGAAGATCTATTCCGGCGTTCGAACCTGGACGCAAGCCTATCGCCGCTGGTTGACGACGGTGCGCTTTGATCATCCTGCGCAGCAGATCGTCCTGCAGGATTACATTGACGCGGTCACTGATGCGGAACGGCGGGTGGATCGATTGACCCGGCAGATCACCGAGCATCTGCCAGACTGGTCGATGGCTCCGGTGGCGACGGCGATCCAGGCGATGCGCGGGGTGGCTTTGATCAACGCGGTGACGATCGTGGCCGAGGTCGGCGACTTTTCCCGGTTCGACAACCCGCGGCAATTGATGGCCTATCTTGGTCTGGTGCCATCCGAACACTCAAGCGGCGGCGCGGTGCGGCGTGGCGGGATCACAAAGGCCGGCAATGGCCAAGCGCGGCGCGCCTTGGTCGAGGGCGCCTGGACCTATCGCATGCAGGCTCGGGTCAGCCGGAAGCTGTACGATCGTCTTGAGGCCTTGCCGCAGAATATCCGCGACATTGCTTGGAAGGCGCAGGTTCGGTTGTGCAGTCGGTGGCGGCGTCTTGCTGCCGGCGGCAAGCCGAAGGTGGTCGTTACGACCGCGATCGCGCGCGAGATGGCGGGCTTCATCTGGGCGATCGCCCGCCAAGTTCAGCCGCGGACAGTTGGATAAGTGATGACACGACCTTGATCCGACAAGAAGGAGGCCAACCAACCGCATCGTCATCTCGCAGGCGCTCACGGCCGGAGGCAGGGCAACGGTAGGGAATCCTCGAGACCTGTTATGAGCCGGCCTAAGTCGACGCTCGTCCCTAGAACGAGGCAGCCCGAGACGGAACCCCGGTCATGCGGTAACCAACCCGCGCATGAGAGCTTGTTAACCGGCGTCTTCAGTCTCTGCCTCCTGCCGTGCGCGCCTGCTTGCTTTTGATCGTATTCCGCAAAGCCGGAGACGTGGAACTGCGTCTGAGTTCTTGACAGCGAACATGAGAACAGGTTGCTGAAGAGACCTTCGAGCGGGCGACGGAGTTGCGGCCCACCTCTCCCCGGCGGGGAGAGGTCGACGCCGCAGGCGGCGGGTGAGGGGGAATCGCTCTTTCGTCAGAATTTTCCTGCCCCTCACCCGGCTCGCTTCGCCCGCCGACCTCTCCCCAACGGGGCGAGGTGGTGGATGTTACCGGTTTCTCAGCAGCCTGCTCTCATGTTCGCTGTCAAGAACTCAGACGCAGTTCCACGTCTCCGGCTTTGCGGAATACGATCAAAAGCAAGCAGGCGCGCACGGCAGGAGGCAGAGACTGAAGACGCCGGTTAACAAGCTCTCATGCGCGGGTTGGTTACCGCATGACCGGGGTTCCGTCTCGGGCTGCCTCGTTCTAGGGACGAGCCTCAACTCAGGCCGGCTCATAACAGGTCTCGAGGATTCCCTACCGTTGCCCTGCCTCCGGCCGTGAGCGCCTGCGAGATGACGATGCGGTTGGTTGGCCTCCTTCTTGTCGGATCAAGGTCGTGTCATCACTTATCCAACTGTCCGCGGCTGAACTTGGCGGGCGATCGCTGAAATGGCCCCCGGAAATCGGACCAGTTGACTGATTGGATTTGGAGCCGTTCCGTCACGACAGACGGAGCGGACGATGACGCAGAGGACGAGACGGAAGATTGACGCGGCGCTGAAGGCGAAGATCGCCCTGGAGGCGTTGCGGGAACAGGCGACGGTGGCCGATCTGGCGCAGCGCTATCAGGTTCATCCGAACCAGATTTATGCCTGGAAGAAGCAGCTTCTGGAGCAGGCGGCGCGCGCCTTCGACAACGGCGCCGGGCGATGGCGGAGCGGACCGCGAGCGCGAGGTCGACGAAGCTGCACGCCAAGATCGGCCAGCTGATCGTGGAGCGGGATTTTTTAGCCAGGAGGTCCGGAAGATGAGCGCCCCGGACCGCCGCGCGCTGCGTCGATCGCGAGCATGGCGAGCTGTCGGTCCGCCGGCAGTGCCGGTTGCTCGGGGTGGCGCGTTCGGGCGTCTATCGACCGCCGCCGGCCGGCCAACGACGATGACGATCTGGCGCTGATGCGGCGGATCGACGAGCTGTTCACCGCCTGGCCGTTCCTCGGCTCGCGGCGGATGACGGCGATGCTGCGCGGCGCAAGGCCGCGTGGTCAACCGCAAGCGGGTGCGGCGGCTGATGCGGCGGATGGGGATCGCGGCGCTCGGGCCGCAAGCCGCGGACGAGCAAGCCGGCGCCGGGCCACCGGATCTTCCCCTACCTGCTGCGCGATCTGGCGATCGAGCGGCCGAACCAGGTCTGGTGCGCCGACATCACCTACATCCCGATCGGCGCGCGGCTTTCTCTACCTCGTGGCGATCATGGACTGGGCGAGCCGGGCGGTGCTGTGCGTGGCGGCTGTCGAACACGATGGACGCGTCGTTCTGCGTCGAGGCGCTCGAGGAGGCGCTGGCGCGCTTCGGGCGGCCGGAGATCTTCAACACCGACCAGGGCAGCCAGTTCACCAGTGCGGCCTTCACCGGCGTGCTCGCTGCGGCCGGCATTCGCGATCTCGATGGACGGCCGTGGCCGCTGGATGGACAACGTGTTCATCGAGCGGCTGTGGCGCTCGCTCAAGTACGAGGACATCTACCTCAAGGGCTACGCCGACGGCCGTGAGGCTCAGGCCGGCATCGGTTCGTGGATCGCCTTCTACAACGGGGCGCGCCCTCACCAGGCCCTCGGCAACCGCACGCCGATGGCGGTGTGGCGCGCAGGCGCAGCAGCCGACAACGCGGCGGCTGTGGACATGACGCTGCGCTTGGACAACGCTGGCGCGTTGCCCACATGCCCACAGCCGCAACAGCACCAGCAGACAACGCTGTTCGCAGCGTGATATCAGGAGATCGGAACGGCCGAGAATCCAACTAACAGACCGGTCCTCATGGTCCCGCAGAGGGGGTCCACTTCACGCCCAGATGAAGCCCGCCATCTCGCGCGCGATCGCGGTCGTAACGACCACCTTCGGCTTGCCGCCGGCAGCAAGACGCCGCCACCGACTGCACAACCGAACCTGCGCCTTCCAAGCAATGTCGCGGATATTCTGCGGCAAGGCCTCAAGACGATCGTACAGCTTCCGGCTGACCCGAGCCTGCATGCGATAGGTCCAGGCGCCCTCGACCAAGGCGCGCCGCGCTTGGCCATTGCCGGCCTTTGTGATCCCGCCACGCCGCACCGCGCCGCCGCTTGAGTGTTCGGATGGCACCAGACCAAGATAGGCCATCAATTGCCGCGGGTTGTCGAACCGGGAAAAGTCGCCGACCTCGGCCACGATCGTCACCGCGTTGATCAAAGCCACCCCGCGCATCGCCTGGATCGCCGTCGCCACCGGAGCCATCGACCAGTCTGGCAGATGCTCGGTGATCTGCCGGGTCAATCGATCCACCCGCCGTTCCGCATCAGTGACCGCGTCAATGTAATCCTGCAGGACGATCTGCTGCGCAGGATGATCAAAGCGCACCGTCGTCAACCAGCGGCGATAGGCTTGCGTCCAGGTTCGAACGCCGGAATAGATCTTCCCGTGGCGCAGGAGAAATCCGCCAAGGTGCTGGCGCGCTTTGGACAAATCGTCGCTTTGTGCACATCCAGTCCGATGTAGCTGATATTATGCATCTGGCCCGTCTCCCATGCATGAGGCTCTCTGCCGGCTCGCCGGCTCAATCCTCGTTTCTTGCATGCCGTGAGACGGGCCGCTTCTCAGTGCCACGCGAACATACGGTCTAAGGCGGCGGATGGGCCGGTCGGCCTCTCCTGCGGGAGGCCTATCGGTCGCCGGCGCGCATCCTTGAAGGCCGGAGGTCCCTATGCCATAGGGAGTTGCCGGACGAGTTCCGGCGCAATCGAGGAAAGTC
This sequence comes from uncultured Alphaproteobacteria bacterium, assembly GCA_963712435.1. Taxonomy (GTDB): domain Bacteria; phylum Pseudomonadota; class Alphaproteobacteria; order Rhizobiales; family Xanthobacteraceae; genus Rhodoplanes. The sequence continues at coordinate 5,427 of CAVQIB010000015.1, forward strand.
ATGCCGGATTCCGTGGGGCTGTTGCGCAACAAGCGCGGCCTGATCCTGGGGGTTGCTAACAACCGTTCGATCGCCTGGGGCATCGCCAAGGCCGCCCGCGCGCACGGCGCCGAGCTCGCCTTCACCTACCAGGGCGACGTGTTGAAGAAGCGCGTGGAGCCGCTCGCGCGGGAGGTCGGCGCGCATCTGGTCGGCCATTGCGACGTGACCGAGCCGGCCACCCTTGACGGCGTGTTCAAGGCCGCCGCGGACCTGTTCGGCACGCTCGATTTCGTCGTGCACGCCATCGCCTTCTCCGACAAGGACCA
>CAVQIB010000016.1:0-10559 GCA_963712435.1 uncultured Alphaproteobacteria bacterium
GAACCCTTTTGGTCCTTGGTGACCATCTCATCATACTGGGCGAGTGACTTGAAAGTGGAAGTCCGTGCGCCTCGATACGACGATCTTGTAGCCCTTTTCCTTGAGCTGGGCGAGCAGGGCGGGAACGGCATGCGCCGTGACCGTCTGGAAGTCGTGCATCAGCACGATGCCTTTGCCGTTCTTTTCCAGCTTCTCCATCACGTTCTTGATGATCTGTTCGGTCTTGCGGGTCTTGAAGTCGAAGAAGTCGATGTCGGTCGAGAAGATCGCCGATGTTGCGCTCCCCCGACATATTTCACGAGCTCCGGCGGCAGATTCCAGCATCGGGAAGCGGATGAACGGCGAGGCATAGTCCCCGACGGCCGTTCGGACCGCGCTGATCCCCTTCTCGATGTCGATCACGGCCTCTTCCGTCGTGAACTTGGAAATGTCGCGCGGATGGCTCCAGGTGTGATTGCCGATGGTGTGGCCGGCCTCGGCGACTTCCTTCAGGATTTCAGGATAATAGGTGGCGTGCTTGCCGATCGGGAAGAAGGTCGCCTTGACGCATTGGTCGGCCAGCGCCTTGAGCACGGCCGGGGTGTTGTTGAGCCAGGGGCCGTCGTCGAAGGTCAGCACCACTTCGCCCTTGCGAAGAAAATCGTGCTGCTTGAAATGCTCGAAGCCGAAGCCCGGCCCGCCGGTCGTGTCGATCTCGACCACCCGCGTCACGCCGAGGGCGTTCGGATTGGTGCAGGGCGGACCTTGCACGGCAACGGCCGGGGAGGGGCTCGGAGCGCGGGCGCTGCGGCGCTCGATCTGGGGGATGCCGCCGTCTGGCCCGTGCCGCGTGCTCCGGCTTGCGCCACCACCACAAATCAGCGATGGGCGTGATCACGCTGCGCGGGCTGCGCTGAGCTGCGGCCGGTTCCGCGGCCTTGCTGCCTGTGCTTGCGGCCTCTGGCGCCGACTTGCCCGGGGAGGGCGGTCAGGCTGCCCTTCTGGGCGAAGACGAGCCCCGATGAGGCCGCCAGGGCCACGGCGACCAAACCGGCTGCAATCGCACCTGCTCGCATCGCATTAACTCCTTATAATTCTTGCCCATTACCCCATTTGCGGATTGGTCGCGGGCCATGTCCACTGAAGCGCCGGTTCCTTGCTGTACTCAATCAGTATACTTCACGCCAATTTTGCGGCATTTGCCGGCAAAACGCGAGGAGGCCTCCCGCCCGGAGGCACGATTGTTGCGCGTTGTGAGCTAAAAAGTCGTAGCCACGCCTCGGCAGGTTTAAATCTAGCACCCGCCGGTTTGACGATTCGCGCTTCTGGTCGATTCCAGAGACAATCAAGCGCACTAATTAGGGCGGCGCAATGGGCGCGCTTGGCGGAAGCGATTGAGCACAACAAGACGAGCCCGGCAATCCGGAAACTTGTCCCGGTAGGCGGGCATCGCGCCGGGGAAGGGCAGCGCGCGCGCCTCATAGACGCCACGCGCGATGGCGCGGGCGACCGTTGGCGGCCGTCGCGCCGATTTCGGAAACGTCGAACACCGGATTCGATCGGCTTCGCGCCGGTCGCGGCCGCGAACACCGTGTCGCCGTCGAGCGTGGTGTGCACCGGATAGATCGCGCGGGCGAAGCCGTCCTGCGCCATCACGCGATCTGCTGGGCCTGCGCCTTGGTGAGCATGGCATCGGTCGCGACCAGCGCGATGGTGGTGTTCTCGCCGGGCTGGCCCTTGGCGTGCGGCACCAGCGCCTCGGGCGGCACCTTGGCGGGAAAGCCGTGGCCGCCGAATTCGGCGTGCCGATCTCGAACGGCGCCGCCCAGAAATGCCGGCTGTCGCCGACGTTGACGTTGCCGCAGGCGTTCACCGCGACGATCGCGCCGACCGTGTACCCGTCGCGCGTCACCGCCGATGCCGAGCCGAGCCCGCCCTTCAGAAACACCGTGGTCGCGCCGAATCCCGCGCCCGCGGTGCCGAGCGCGAAGTCCGAGACCGGCGCGCGGCCGCGCCGCGTAACCGAGATCGCGGTACGGCGGAAAGCGTGCCCCACGTTCTTGTCGCCGCCGTTGGTCATGTCGAACAGCACGCGCCCGACACGATCGGAAGGTGACGTCGCCGATCGCGAAGCCGCGGCCCTGCTCGCGCAGCCAGGCCTGCACGCCGCTCGGCGCGTCGAGGCCGAACGCCGAGCCGCCGGACAGCACCACCGCGTCGATCGCCTCCACGGTGCGGTGCGCGTCGAGCAGGTCCGTCTCGCGGGTGCCCGGCGCGCCGCCGCGCACGTCGACCGCGGCCACCGCCGGCTTGTCGAACATGATCGCGGTCACGCCGGACGCGAGCGTCGCGTCATGGGCGTGGCCGACCTTGAGGCCGGCGACATCGGTGATGAGGTTTGCGTGTCGGCACGGCTGCTCCCTTCTCAGATCGTCAAAGCCGTGCGCTGCGAGCGCGCTGCGAGATGGCGTCTCCGCCTCGTCCAGCGTCGCGGCGTGGACGAACGTATCCTTCTGTTCGGCGTCGAACTCGTCGCGGCGGTCCGATCAGCACGGTGCGCCGCTCGCCGCGCGGGCCGCTCCGATCTCGCCGCGATAGGCGGCCGCCATTTCAGCTCGTTGCGGGTGCCCGACTCGCCCGGCAGCGCAATGATGCCGTCCGCGCTCAGCACGTTGACCTGGTTGCGCGCCGGCACGTGCGCCAGTCGTCGACGCGCGGCGGCAGCGCGCGTATAGATCGGGATTTCGACGAACGGGTTGGGGTAGGGCGTGCCGTCCGCGGCGTGGTTCGGCCGCTCGAGCGGGCCGGTCGGGATGGCGCGGGACGATGCCGATCGAAAACCGGCCCGCGCCTGCTCGACGGCGACGAAACCTTCGGCGGCTGCCGCCATCACGCCGAAGCCGCCGCCGGTGAGCAGATGGGCGCCAAGCCGCGCCACCAGGCGCCGACCGACCGGGCGAGCGCGGCGCGTTCCGCCGCGATCGGAGTGCCCTGGCCGAGTACGCCGATGATGGGAAGTTTTCGCAGCATGCGTGTCGATCCTTCGGCGCCACCATATCACCGGCGATCACATCCCGGCGATGGCGCATTTCGCGGCTTGCCACGGCGGGCCGCAGCCGTCGCATGTAGGCGCGAAGGGACCGCCATGTCGCCGGACGTCAACATTCTCGCCGCGCTGTTTGCCGGCCTGATCAGCTTCTCTGAGCCCCTGCGTGCTGCCGCTGGTGCCGCCCTATCTCGTCTATCTGGCCGGCACGTCGCTGGAGCGGCTGACCGACGGCGATCCGCGCACCGGCTCGCAGGCGCAGACCGTGGCGGCCGCGGCGCTGTTCGTGCGCGGCTTCTCCACCGTGTTCGTCACGCTCGGCGCCAGCGCCAGCGTGTTCGGCGCGCTGCTGCGCGGCCTATTCGTACCAGCTCTCGATGGTGGCCGGCATCGCCATCATCGTGATGGGCCTGCACTTCCTGGGCAACGTGTTCCAGATCTTCCTGGCTGGCGCGCACCAAGCGCGTCGATGTCGCCAAGCCGGTCGGCCTGTGGGGCGCCTATGCGATGGGGCTCGCCTTCGCGTTCGGCTGGACGCCGTGCATCGGCCCGATCCTGGCCGCGATCCTGGCGGTCGCGGCGTCGGAGGCGACGGTGACCAAGGGCGCGGGACTGCTCGCGGTCTATTCGCTCGGGCTCGGCATTCCGTTCATGCTCGCGGCCTTCGCGATCGAGCCGTTCGCGCGCTTCCTGACCCGCTTCCGCCGCCATCTCGGCATCGTCGAGAAGGCGATGGGCGTACTGCTCGTGCTCACCGGCATTGCGTTCCTCACCGGCTCGATCACCACGCTCAGCTTCTGGCTGCTGGAGACGTTCCCGGCGCTGGGCCGGATCGGGCTGATGGGGCGCTCGACCCTTCACGCGCCGTCCAGGAGGCGGGTAACCAAGGCGTCGATACTTGGAGCGATGCCGGCCTCGGTGAGCCCATCGCGCACCAGCTTGCGCGCGCGCTGGAACTTCACTCCCTCCGGCAACGGCACAGCGGCAGCCGCCGTTTCAGCTTCCCGAGCGGCGGCCGCGAGTTTCCCATGCAGCGCACTGGCCGGGTCGAAGCGGGGGATCGGAAGGTTGAACATCACTTTGTCGAAGTGCCGCGCGCCCCATTGGCCGCGCGCTTGTAGCGCCGCCACGCGGCCTCGCGCCGTCTCGCTGTTGAGGATGGCTGCGAGGTAATAACCTTCGCCTTCGTCTCCCGGCGCAGTCCAATAAAGCATGTGATCAATAACATGATGGTCACGGATTATGCACGCGGCGGGCAACGTGCCAGCCTTGGCGTAGACCACGCGCAGCGACGGGATCGGAAACTGCGCGCCCAGTTCGTTGTGATAGTTCCAGCGCTCGATCAGCGTCATGCCGTTTTCGGCGTGCGCATTCCATATCGCCTCCGCCGCCATCATCCAGGCATGCAATCCTAAATAGCCACGGTTCGCCGCGCCGGCGGCGTCAAGAATCTCCCGCCGCCGGACGTGACCGGAACGACGCCATCGAACGGACGAAACACGCGATAGGGCAGGATGCTCTCGCCAAACAGCACCGATCTAATAAATTGGCTTTCGACGTTAGCTTCGATCGTGCCAAGCGCTTTCCAGGGCTTCTTTTCTTGAGCGTAGCGACGACTGACAACACGGGGCGCGGCCCAACTCATCCGAAGCCGGCCAGTTGGCAACCTCTCGACAATGCACAGCATGCGCGGCACAAGCGTCGCGCCCTGCCGAAAAGCCGCCCGATAGGCTGACCCGCCCGTGAAACGGCCTTCCGCCGGCTTGGGCGCGCCCTCGGTGACGGTGAGACGCTGGTCCGCCACGTCCTCATGGGCGTCGCGATAGGGCAACAGGCCGGAATAGGCCCGCACCGTCTCCGGCGCCGGCCTCGAAGTCGCGCGGCGGCGGCCGAACAGGACGCAGGACGGCACCGGGAACAACGGTTGGAACGCTGTCGTCCATCGTCCAGGCTTCTTCCCAGGCGACCCGCGCGGAATGGAATGAGCCCGAGCGCAGGCGCTCGAACTGACCCCGCGTCAGAGCGGCAAGCGGCAGCACGAAGGCGATGCGCCCGCCCGCGCGTGAGGTAAAGCGCAACGGCCCGCACCGCGAACAGAGGCGGACAGATCATTCTGCGTCGCGAACTTGCCGCCGACATGGACCCGCTCGCCCTTGGCGAGTTCGCGGAAGCGCTTCTGCAAGTCGGCGGACATATGGCGAAACGCGACCCAGGGCGGATTGCCAACGACCACGTTCGCCCAGCCCGCGCCAAAGGCGAGCGCCAGCGGGCGCGATAGGTTGCGCGCGACATAGGTCCACGACCGGAGTCGCGCCCCTCCGGCACAGCTCGTCGAACACCGCATAGGTCGCGCCCATCTCGATCACGCCCTCGGCTTTCCATGGGCGTGATGTCGCGCTTGTAGTGGCGCTCGATCTCCAGCGTGAACACCGGCTCGATCTGCTTCGCGTGAGCTTCTGTTCGGCGCCTTGGCGCATTTTGGCGACCAGCTTGTCGAACAGGCGGATGTCCTTGCAGAGGATTTCGGGGAACTTCAGCTCGGTGCGGCGGCGGCCGATCATGCCGTTGTCAGTCTCGACCGTCCCGGGCGGATCGGGGACGTTGATGGCAAGCTCCTTGCCCTTCATCCAGGGCTGGGTCGAGAGCTGCATGGCGTCGGCGAGATAGACTGGAATGTAGAGCGATTTCGCGCGGATCGAGAGCGACGGGGCAAGCGCCAGAAGATAAGTGACACGGGCAATGATGACGGCGACCGGGTGGATATCCATCCCGGCGATGTGGTTGGTCGCCTCCTCGGCCCGGAGGTTCAGCTCCAGTCCTTCCTCCTCGGCGGAGGCGAGAAAATTCCGGATCGCGTGAAACAGAAATGTGCCGGAGCCGCAGGCCGGGTCGAGCACCTTTTGCTCGATGGGTGTGGCGACGGCCCGCCGGACGATCTTGGCGGCTAGCCAGTCGGGCGTGTAGTATTCGCCCAGCCCATGCCTTTGCGTCTGATCGATCAGCAACTCGTAGAGGATTTTGAGAACGTCCGTTTCGACTTCGCTGAGCCGGAAGCGGCGCACATGAGTGAGGATGCGCCGGACCAAGTCCTCGCCTTCGGCGCTTGTAACCACCCAATCGAAGAAGTCGCTCTCGACAGCGCCGAAAATGCCAGCCGCCTCGAAGGCCGCACCGGAAAGGACGTGTTTCGGGTCGTCGTCGCGAAGGCCGAGAACCGCGAGCGCAATCGCTTTCGCAACGATGACCAGGAAAGTGTGCTGGAAGAACAGGGCGTCGCTCTCGACCTCGCGTCCGTACACGAGCTTGAGGAGCTGCGCCCAAAGCTGCCGCTTGAGCACGACCGCCGGATCGTCCTTCAGCTTGGTCCAGAGCGCCGCAAGCTTTTCGTTTGCGCGCCGGAAGGCTACCAATTCCTGGCCGAGCTCGATCCGGATCGTGAGCGGGTCGGGCGGCAGCGCGCTCTTGAGCGCCAGCGCCCCATCGAGCCAGGCGAGGAAGAGATCCGCCTTCTCCGGATCAAGATTGATCTCTTTGACCTTGTTAGGCGGTTGCCCGACCGCTCGAACACGACCCATTTCAGGCCGTCCGACGCAATGCCGACGAACTGCTCGCCTTCGTCGCGTTCGCGGTCGGCCAGATAGTCCGGCATGCGGCGAACGACGTCGTCCCATTCTTTATCGAGATTCCTTTTTGCCTCGAAGACGGTCCGCCCGATCAGCGCGTCTAGCCGGCCTCTGACCTCGGGAACACGCCGCTCGAAATCGAGCGCTCCGAGTTCCGCGCCGAATTCTTCGATTAGAATCTGTCGGAAATCGGCCTTGACCTCGTCATGGCCAGGTCGCGTCGCGAGATGCCGCAGAAGGTCCAGCGTAGGCTTACCAGTTGTCACGCCCAATTCGCTCCTCGGAGAAGCGTTACGGGTCCTAGCATCGCCCTACAAGGCCGTTATGTCGCTTGTCGACATGTGATACGGGCTCGGAAAATGACAGAAGGCACCCCGGTCGGCGTTCGGCCGCCCGGGGCGCCACCGCGAAAAACATTGATCGGAGCTGCGGCGCCCGCTACTCCGCCCCGTCCTCGAAGTAGGAAATCTTGCCGTCCGGGCCCTTTTTCCAGGTGTAGAGGACGTAGCGGTCCTTCTTCTTGCCGTCGACCAGATAGCCGTTGTCCGACACGTCGCCCTTCTTGTCGAAGGAGAGCGTCGCCGAGCACGGTGTCGAACGGCCGGCCGGAGCGGATCACCTCGGCCACCTTCTTGGGATCGAGCGAGTTCGCCTCTTCCGCCGCCTGTTTTATGATCTGCACCGCGGCGTAGCTGTACAGCGTATAGGCCTGCGGCTCGAACCCGCGCTTGCGGAACAGGTCGACGATCGGCTTGTTCTTCGGGTTGGTGCGCGGGTCGGGCGAGAACGTCATCAGCGTGCCGTCGGCGCCGGGGCCGGCGATCGCGGCGAACTCGTCGTCGGCGAGCCCGTCACCGCCCATCATCGGCGCGCTGCAGGCCCTGGTCACGCATCTGCCGCAGGATGATGCCGCCGGTGTCGTGCAGCCCGCCCCAATAGACGAGGTCGGGGTTCGACGCCTTCATCTTGGAGACGAGCGCGGTGAAGTCCTTGTCGTCCTTGTTGACGCCCTCGTACATGACCTCCTTGACCGCCCTTGGCGTTGAGCGCCTTGCGGGTCTCGTCGGCGAGGCCCTGGCCATAGGTGGTCTTGTCGTGGACGATGGCGACGCGCTTGCCCTTGAACTTGTCGGCGATGATCCGCCCGCCATCCCGCCCTGCTGGTCGTCGCGCCCGCAGACGCGGAAGATATTCCACAGGCCGCGCTCGGTGATGCGCGGATTGGTGGCGGCCGGCGTGATCTGCAGGATGCCATTGTCCTGCAGAACCTCGGAGGAGGGCATGGTGACGCCGGAGTTGAAGTGGCCGATGACGAATTTCACGCCGTCGGCCGGCGAACTTGTTGGCGACCGACACGCCTTCCTTCGGATCGCCGCGGTCGTCGCCGACGCTGAGCTCGATTTTCTGGCCGAGGATGCCGCCCGCCGTGTTGATGTCATCGACCGCCTGCTCGACGCCCTGCTTGAGCTGGGCGCCGAAGGCCGCGCTGCCGCCGGTCAGGGGCCGCCGCGACGCCGAACTTGACCTGGGCGTGCGCGGCTTCCCGCCATCGCAAGAGCAAGGCCAAGCGCCAGGGCGAGGGTCGTGCGGTGGATCTTTTTCATGTCGGTCGTCCTCCGAGATGGCTTGCGCGTGTGGTCGAGCGCCAATTGCCCGATTGATACGGAATTACGCAGGAAAGTCACGCCGGAGCAAGCGCGGCCCTGTACCGCGCGTGAGCGGTTGCGGCCACTGCGCCGGCCGGATGAGGAATCCGTATTGCCGCGCCATCTGCTTGGCGGCGGGTATTGCGGTGGCCCCCGCAACGCGATCGCGATCAGGATCGCGGTATCCACCCCGTAATAATAAGCGACGACAGCGCGCCCCCGAACAGCACGTAGTGGAAGAAGCGCACCGCGAACCCGAGCACGAGCATATACAGCACGAGATGCCACCACGGCCGCCAGGTCTGCGCGATGGCGCGCGCGGCGAGCCAGGCGCAGCCGCCGCCGAATCACGAGCGGCAGATGCCCGAAGGGCCTCGTAGAGATAAAGGTGCATCGCAGCGACGATCCCTTGAGCTCGGTTTATCTTTACCCCGTTCTTTCCCGCGCAAGCGGACAGCTTATTCCGGCTGCTGGGTCCCCGCTTGCCGGGGGACGAGCCGTCCCAAGCTCGAACCTGCTCTTTTCTTTCCTAATCCCTCGCCGTCAATGCCTTCCGCCTTCGAGATAGGCGGCGCGCACCTCCGGGCGTTCCAGCAGTTCGCGGCCAGTGCCGCTCATGGTGATCGCGCCATTGACCATGCACATAGCCGCGATGGGCGAGCTTGAGCGCGTGGTAGGCGTTCTGCTCGACGAGGAACACGGTGAGACGATCGCGCCATTGAGCTCGCGGATCGATGTCGAAAATCTGCTTGCGCGATCAGCGGGGCGAGCCCGAGCGACGGCTCGTCGAGCAGCAGCAGGCGCGGGCGCGCTCATCAGCGCGCGGGCGATCGCGAGCATCTGCTGCTCGCCGCCGGACAGCGTGCCGCCGCGCTGGGACATCCGCTCGGCAAGCCGCGGAAACAGCCCGAGCACGTGGTCTAGAGCTGCGACCCGCCGTCCTCTCGCCGACGGCGACCGCGCCCATCTGCAGGTTCTCCACACGGTCATGCGCGCGAATATGCGCCGGCCTTCCGGGGCCTGCGCGATGCGGATGCGGGCGATCTCATGCGTCGCCAGATCGGTGATGTCGCGCCCGGCGAAAATGATGCGCCCTTCGCGCGCGCGGGGATTGGCGAAGATCGTCATCATCAGCGTCGATTTGCCGGCGCCGTTCGCGCCGATCAGCGTGATGATCTCGCCTTCGTGCACGTCGACGTCGACCCCCTTCAGCGCGCAGATGCTGCCGTAGAAGGTCTTCACGCCGCGCACGGCGAGCAGCGGCTCAGTCATCGTGCGTTCGCGTTCGCTGTTTTGCACGCCGCAACTTGCCAGCCGCGAGATCGGGCGATATTCATCCTCCCCGTTTACGCGGGAGGAGGCGTTGATCGAACAATGTTTTCGGAGAAGCTCACAGCCCCACCTCCGCTTCGGCGGCGGCGACCTCCTCGTCGGCGACGCCGAGATAGGCGGCGATGACCCTCTGGTCGTTGCGCACCATCTCGGGCGGACCGTCGGCGATCTTGACGCCGTAATCGAGCACGACGACGTGGTCGGAGATCTCCATCACCACCGCCATGTCGTGCTCGATCAGCAGGACCGAGGTCGCATGCTCGCCGCGGATCGACAGGATGAGCGCATTGAGCGCGGCGGTTTCCCGCGGGTTCAGTCCCGCCGCGGGCTCGTCCAGGCACAGCAGCACCGGATCGGTGCACATGGCCCGGGCGATCTCAACCGGCGCTGCGCCCCGTAGGGGAGCGCGCCGGCGGGATCGTCCGCGCGATCGAGCAGGTCGATGCGGGCAAGCCATTGGCGCGCCTTCTCGATCGCGGCGCGTTCGGCGCGGCGATAGCCGCCGATCCCGAGCACGCCGAGCAGCGTGTAGCCGGACGCGGCCATCAGCGGATTGTGCTGGGCGACGAGCAGGTTTTCCAGCACGGTCATGCCGGAGAACAGGCGGATGTTCTGGAACGTGCGGGCGACCTTGGCGCGATGCGCGACGAGATATTCGGGCATGCGTTCGAGCAGGAACAGCGTGCCGTCCGCCCGCGCGAGCTTGCGTTCGCCGCCGAGCGTCAGCGCGTCGAGCTCGTTCCACAGCCGCGGGTCGCCATGCGCGAGGCCGATCCGCCCTTCGGTCGGCTTGTAGAAGCCGGTGATGCAGTTGAACACCGTGGTCTTGCCCGCGCCGTTCGGTCCGATCAGGGCGGTGATCTCGGATCGTCTGGCGGAAAAGGTGAGGTCGTTGACGGCGATCAGTCCGCCGAAGCGCATGGTCAGGTGCTC
>CAVQIB010000017.1:0-192473 GCA_963712435.1 uncultured Alphaproteobacteria bacterium
AGGCTGTAGGACAGAAAAATTTTGGCCCGCCCGTTGTATCCCCGAGCGCTCCGGAGCTTTCCGAAACTGCCTGTCGTGCGCTGGAGTACGCCGTAAGTCACTGATATGACCAGAACATTCCCATTGATCGTGCACCGTCTCAAGCTCAAATCTGACTCTCGACCGGAACTTTCCTGGACGAGGGCGGCGATGATCGAGGACGAAAATTGCGCGGCCGACGACGGATCGCTGCCGGCAGCGAACGATACGCGGCTGCTTAATGTGTGATATCCTTGTTAAGTTGGCTGACACCTGCCAACGATGTTTTCAACAGAGAATTAGGTTGTTGGCTTTTTTGTTGGCCCCAAGATTCTCCACACTGACACTTGTCATCGAATGATCAACTTGTTACCCAAAATTTGGGATTCCGCCCCTGGCACCACGCCACTTCTGCAAAAAACGCCGAAAATATAATCTTCCATGAACTTGCGATAAGTCCGCGACGACGCGGCCGACGCTGCGATGCGCACCGGCGCCCGGCGATTTTCGTTCTGCGCCTTGCGGGCGCCTTGCCCGAGAACCCGAGCAATGCAACTTGCTCGTTGGGATGATTCGAGTGCAACAGGGCGGCCGCGCGGCTGAGGGGACTGCATGCAACAGGGCAATGTGAAGAAAGTGGTGCTCGCCTATTCGGGCGGCCTCGATACGTCCATCATCCTGAAATGGCTGCAGACGACCTATGGCTGCGAGATCGTGACGTTCACCGCCGATCTCGGCCAGGGCGAGGAGCTTGCCCCCGCGCGCGAAAAAGCGCTGCTGCTCGGCATCAAGCCGGAGAACATTTTCATCGAGGATCTGCGCGAGGAGTTCGTCCGCGACTACGTGTTCCCGATGTTCCGCGCCAATACGGTCTACGAGGGACAGTATCTCCTCGGCACCTCGATCGCGCGCCCGCTGATCGGTAAGCGCCAGATCGAGATCGCCGAACAGGTCGGCGCCGACGCGGTCTGCCACGGGGCGACCGGCAAGGGCAACGACCAGGTGCGCTTCGAGCTCGCCTATTACGCGCTCAAGCCCGACGTGAAGGTGATCGCGCCCTGGCGCGAATGGGACATGCGCTCGCGCGAGGCGCTGATCGCCTTTGCCGAAGCGCACCAGATCCCGATCGCCAAGGACAAGCGGGGCGAGGCCCCGTTCTCGACCGACGCCAATCTCCTGCACACCTCCTCCGAGGGCAAAGTGCTGGAAGACCCGGCGCAGGACGTGCCGGACTATGTCTATAGCCGCACCGTCAACCCGGAGGACGCGCCCGACCGGGCAAGCTATGTCACCATCGATTTCGAGCGCGGCGACGCGGTCGCGCTCGACGGCGAGAAAACGTCGCCGGCGGCGCTGCTGGCGCGGCTCAACGAGCTCGGCCGCACGAACGGCATCGGCCGCGTCGACCTGGTCGAGAACCGCTTCGTCGGCATGAAGTCGCGCGGCATGTACGAGACGCCGGGCGGCACGATCCTGCTCGCCGCGCATCGCGGGATCGAGAGCGTGACGCTCGACCGCGGCGCCGCGCACCTCAAGGACGAGCTGATGCCGCGCTATGCCGAGCTCGTCTACAACGGCTTCTGGTTCGCGCCCGAGCGCGAGATGCTGCAGGCGGCGATCGACAAGAGCCAGGAACTCGTCACCGGCCGCGTGCGGCTCAAGCTGTACAAGGGCAATGTCGGGGTGGTCGGGCGCGAAAGCCCGTACTCGCTCTACGACCAGGACCTCGTCACCTTCGAGGAAGGCGCGGTCGCCTACGACCAGCACGACGCCGAGGGCTTCATCAAGCTCAATGCGCTGCGGCTGCGCACGCTGGGGCAGCGCAAGCGGAAGATGGGGCTGTAGAACTCCGCTTACATCTGCCCGGGGCCGAGCGGGGTCGGCGGAATATAGTCGGGGTCCGACCCCGGCTGGCTGTCCGGATCGGCGATGCCGGGATCGTTCACCGGATAGGGCGTGCGCGGGCCGGCCGGTCCCGGCACGGGCTCCTCGTCGGGCGCAGGCGGCCCGGGGTCGGGCGTTTTCGGCGTCTGCGGGACGCTGGTCGGTTTGGGCCCGGTCACCGGCACGCTGGTGGGATTGCCGGCCGCGATGGCGGAAAAGCCTCGGCCGAGAAACGAACGCGGTGGGCGACGATGAACTTGCTGTGCAAGAGCGACTTGCATGGACCATCCTGTGCGAGGCTGCCTGGTGAAAACGATGCCGCGCCCGCGCGCACGCGGTCTCGACTCCCGAAAAGAGATGCCGGTGCTGTCCGCGGCCGCCGCAAGGTCCGGCTACGAATCAACCGATAGGGACGGGCCGCGTTCCAGGATCGGGCGCTCGGCGATAGCCACGCGAATTTCGAAATCAACCGCCGTTCAGCACAGATACTTGCAGACGAAATTCTTGACAGCGCTGATGGGATTCTCGGAAACCGCTGACGGCCTGTGGCCCGCCCGGCTTCCGCCTTCCGCCGAAACCGCGGACGTCCTGTCGCTCGCCCGGCTTCCGCCCGCCGCCGCGACCTTGCCGGCCTTCTGTCGCGGCGCCTTTTTCGCGATCACCATGGCCCAGAACGTCTTGTAGCCGGTCCGGTCGTTGCGGGCGACGGCGACCCCGACGCTGTCGGCCTCGGCTTGCAGGAGGTTCGCCTTGTGGCCCGGCGAGCGCTGCCAGCTGCGGAACGTATCGGCCCAGCTCTTGGTGCCGGCCGCGATGTTCTCGGCCGCCACGCCCGTATGCGCGCCGGAGATGCGGGAGGCGAACGAACCGCCCACGCTGTGATCCATGATGCCGGAGGCGGCCATCGCCTTCGCCTGCCGTTCGGCGATCGCGGTCAGCTGCGGGTCGGTCTTGACCGCCGAAAGGCCGTGCTCGCGCCGGTACTGCGAAATCATCTCCGCCATGTCATCCGCGTGCGCCAGCGTGGCCGTGACGGCCATGATGACGGCAACCCACACCGCCTTCATCGCTCCCCTCCCCCAATCGCCTCAGTGGAGCGAAATTCAACGCCGGATAAGGCGGATATGAGGCATAGCGCAACGCCCGCGTGTTCCGCGATCGGACGTATCGAACCGGGCGCCCGCCCGCCGTCAGCCCTTCCCCGCAGAAGCGGGCGGCGGAAAGGCGGCCGAGATCGGCCTCGACCAGCGCGCGCAGCTCGGGCGTCACGGCGGGTCTGACGCCGAACCACAGGGAAAACGGCCGCACCGCCTGGTGCAGCAGCATCCCGAGCCCGTCGGCGCAGCGCAGGCCGCGCGCGCGCGCGGCGGCGAGCAGCGGGGTTGCGAGCGGGACATAGACGAGATCGGCGACGACGGCGTTCGCCGGCAGCGCATCGGGCGCGATGGGCAGCGGCGGCTGCCCGGCCATTCCGAGGCTCGTCGTGTTGACGAGCAGCTGCGCGGCGGACAGGCGCTCGCTCGCCGCATCCCAGGCAAGCGGATGCACGGCGGGACCGAACGCCTGCGCAAGCTCCTCCGCGCGCGCCATCGTGCGGTTCGCGACCTCGATGCGGGACACGCCGCGCTCGATCAGCCCGAACACCACCGCGCGGGCCGCGCCGCCCGCGCCCAGCACCAGCGCCGCCCCGACGCCCTTGTCCCATCCCGGCGCGCAGGCGTCGAGATTGGCGATGAAGCCCTCGGCGTCGGTGTTGGTCGAGCGCAGCCGGCCCGCATCGAGCCACAGCGTGTTGGCCGCGCCGATGGCGCGGGCGCGCTCGTCCGGCAGCGAGAGCGCGAGCGCGGCCGTCTTGTGCGGGATCGTGACGTTCGCGCCGACATAGCCGTGCTCGGCCAGGGTCTGCACGAAAGCCGCGAAGGCGTCCGGCGGAACGGCTTCCGCCCGGTAGTCGCCGGAAATGCCGTGGAACCGCAGCCAGTGCCGATGAATGAGGGGCGAGCGCGAATGCCCCGCCGGCCAACCGATCACACACGCCGCCGGCACGCCCGCAGCGCGCCCGCTCATGGCTCCTCGGTCACCACATTGCGCAAGACGCCGATCTCCGGCGAGACGATTTCGACCACGTCGCCTGGCTTGAGCCAGCGCGACGGCTCGACCCGCTCGGCGACAGGGGCGACCGGCACGCCGGTCGTGATGACGTCGCCGGGCTTCAGCGTGGTGAAGAGGCTGACAAAGGCGATGAGATCGGGAAACGAGAACGGAAGGCTGGCGCTCGAGTGTTCGCGGCGCAGTTCCCCGTTGACCCGCGTGGCCACGCGCAGCGGCTGCACCGGGTCGATCTCGTCCAGGGTGACCACCCACGGACCAAGGCTGCCCGAGGCGTCGAAATTCTTGCAGGGCGTGATCGTCTCCCAGCCCATCGGCAGGAAGCTGCGCGCGGCGCCTCCGTTGCACAGCGTGAAACCGGTGACGAACTCGAAGGCGCGCTCAGGCGGAATGCGCCGGCCCTCGCGGCCGATCACCACCGCAATCTCGCCCTGGCAGTCGAACTCCGCCGATTCGCGCGGGCGCACGATCGGCCGGCCATGGCCGACCAGCGCGCTCGGCGTGCGGAAATAGAGGTTCGGGTACTTCGCCGATCCGATCGCGCGCGCCTCGCCTTCGTTGACGCCGACGCAGATGATCTTTTCCGGCTGGACGATCGGCCGCAGCAGTTCGATCTCGCTCAACGGGTAATCCGCGCGCACGCCGGCGAGCGCCGCCTTCAGCTCGTCGAGGGCATTCTCGCGCAATATGTGAAGCAGGCTGGTGAACCGCGGGCCGAACCGCAGCCGCACATCGACGATCCCGTTGCCGAGAACCGCACCGAACCCGGAACGGCCGTGGGTGACATAGCTCGCAAGCCGCATGGCCGCCTCCTCGAATCAGCGCTGCGGAACATCAACACCGCCCTTGATTCCGTTCAAGCGTTTGCCACCGAAACGAGGCATCGCCGAGGAGAACCCGCGCAGGATCGATTCCGGAACGAGTTATACACGGCTGATTCCGCGCCGCGCGCAATCGGCTCAAGGCGGCCGCGCAGACGAGCGGCGAATTCAGGCGGCCGGAACCGACGGCCAGGGTCTTGGACGCAGCTCTGCGAGCGCCTGTCCGATCACCACGACCGCGCCTTGCAGGGCGAGGCTCGCCATGATGGCGGCGACGGCGATATCAGGCCAGCCCGCGCCCGTGCCGAATACGCCAAGCGCCGCAGCGAGTACGGCGAGGTTCCCGAGCACGTCATTGCGGGTGCAGATCCACGCCGATCGCATATTCGCATCGCCGCCGCGGAACGCCCATAGCAGGGCGAAGGAGAGGCGACCGTCGCCCATTCGCCCTCCGAAGCGTCTATCGACGGTATAGGCGGCGGCACGGAAGTTATACTATCACCAAGCCGCGCTCACCGCGCCCCGCATGCCTCGCGCTCAAGGGCCCCTCACGATGACCGCATGAAAACGCTTTTCATCGACTGTAACGAGCAGCTCGCCCCGGTTTTCGCGCGCGTGCATCGCGCCGACGACCCGCCGATCGCGGTCAATTCGACGCCCTTTGCGAGCGCCGACCTGCCGCGGCTGCTCGCCGGCTGCACGATCTGCCTCGACGACCATTCCTATCTGCCGACCGAGCCGATCGCCTCGTGCCCAGAGCTGAAGCATGTCGTGTTTCTGGGCACCGGCGCGGCGAGCTACATGGACGTCCCGGCGCTTGGCGAACTCGGCGTAACCGTGCACACGATCAAGGGCTATGGCGACACCGCCGTCGCCGAGCACACGATCGCGCTGATGCTTGCCTGCGCGCGCGATGTCGCGAGGATGGATCGCGAGGTGCGCGCCGGAACCTGGCAGCCGGCCGAAGGCGTGCAGCTCGCCGGCAAGACGCTCGGCATTATCGGGCTTGGCGGGATCGGACGCGAGGTCGCGCGCATCGGCGCCGGGATCGGGATGGAGGTGATCGCGTGGAATCGCACGCCGCGACCCGGGGCTGAGATTCCGCTGGTCGATCTCGACACCCTGCTCGCACGCGCCGACGTGATATCGCTGCATCTTGGCCTCACCGACGAGACGCGCGGCCTGCTCGACGCCGAGCGGCTTGCGCGCGCAAAGCCGGGCGCGATCCTGGTCAATACCGCGCGCGGAGCGCTCGTCGACGAACAGGCCTTGATCGCCGCGCTCGCCAGCGGCCGGCTGCGGCACGCCGGCCTCGACGTGTTCCATGCCGAGCCGCTTGCGCCCGACCATCCTCTCGCGCGCCTGGAGAATGTGACGCTGACGGCCCACGCCGCGTTTCGCACGCTGGAGGCCTCGGAGACGCTGATCCGGCGCGCCATCAATATCGTGCGCGGGATCGTCGCGGCCGGCGCACGATCCGGCTGACGCCGCCGCCCCCGCCGCGCCGGCCCGCCCTCCCCCGCGCGCGCGCCCCGCGAAACCTTTCCGGCTCTTTCCCGTTGTCGGGGGTAGTCCCGGGAACATAGCTCGTGTCACCGCGACGGAAAAAGAACGGGGACGCGCATGCCCGACACCGTCTCGATCCAACCGACGCTCGCCACCCACGGCGCCGGGCGTCTCCCGAAGGTCGTGGTCGACAGCTACAATGTCGAGCTTGCCGATGATGAAGGCTTTGTCGGCGACCGGGCCAGCAAGCGCGCCTTCCGAGAAATCATCGATAAATGGCGCAAGCCGCTGCGCGAGCTGAAGCAGGACCCGTTCGGCGACGAGGCGAGCGACAAGATCAGCAAGAAGACCCTCGATGATCTGCTCGCCGGCGGCCATCCGGACGCGGCCGGAATATTGCACGGCGCGATCGAGGACTTCGCCCAGGAACTGGCCCAGGTCGCCCGGCAATTTCTCAAGCTGAAGCCCTGGCGCGACACGCAGCGGATCGTGATCGGCGGCGGGTTGCGCGGCGGCCGGGTCGGCGAACTCGCGATCGGGCGCGCCTCCGTCATCCTCAAGGCGGAGAAGGTCAAGGTCGACATCGACATGATCCGCCACCATCCGGACCAGGCGGGGCTGATCGGCGCCGCGCATCTCGCCCCGACCTGGATGTTTCAGGCGCACGACGCAATCCTCGCGGTCGATATCGGCGGCACCAATATCCGCGCGGGGGTGGTGCGGCTGAACCTGCGCAAGGCGGCCGATCTGTCGAAGGCCGAGGTGTGGAAGTCAGAGCTGTGGCGGCATAGCGACGAGAAACTCAACCGTGACGACGCGGTGCAGGGCCTCATCGACATGCTGCGCCGGCTGATCGCCCGCGCCGGCAAGGACGGCGTCGTGCTCGCCCCGTTCATCGGCATCGGGTGCCCCGGCAAGATCGAGCCCGACGGCTCGATCGATCGCGGCGCGCAGAATCTGCCCGGGAACTGGGAAAGCTCGCGATTTCAACCTGCCCGGCGCGCTGCACAAGGCGATCCCCAAGGTCGGGGGGTTCGAAACCTCCATCCTCATGCACAACGACGCCGTCGTGCAGGGGCTGAGCCAGGCGCCCTTCATGCGCGATGTCGAGCATTGGGGCGTCTTCACGATCGGCACCGGGCTGGGCAATGTCCGGTTCACCAATCGCGAGGCCGACTAGCTGAGCGCTGCCGCGCGCGCGGCGAGAGCGGGCCGTGCTATTTGGCCGCGCCGGGATCGCTCTTGAGGCCGGCGGCTTCAATCCCGGCGAGCGCGCATTCCTCGTCGCGATCCGAGGTATCCCCTGAGACGCCGGCCGCGCCGATGACGTCCCCCGCCGCATCCCGGATCAACACGCCCCCCGGCACCGGCACGAAGCGGCCCCCGCTCGCGGCCGCGAGCGCATTGAAGAAGACCGGATTGGCGGCGGCCCGCGCCGCGAGCTGGCGCGAGCCGAACCCCATGCCGAGCGCCCCCCACGCCTTGCCGAAGGCGATGTCGAACCGCATGATTCCGGCCTTGTCTTCGCGCTTGAAGGCGACGAGATGCCCGCCCGCGTCGAGCACGGCGACGACGAGCGGCGCGCAATTGGTGACGCGCCCCTTTCGCAATGCGACATCAACGATCGTGCTGGCCTGTGCGAGCGTCAGCGATGACATGACGATTTCCCTCCCTGCGGTTTTCGCGCGCGAGCCCGCGAAAGGATCGCGAGCCGCGCAGCGAACAAAGGCGGTCCGGCCAAGCCTTGACCCGAGCCGCGCCGGCGCACGATAGGCGATCAAGCCATGCGGGGAAAAGTCCCGGACGCGCGGGCGGGGCGGCAATGCGGCCCCGGGCCTTTCCGCTGGGCGTTTTTCGGAGACTTCCGGCCGCATCCTGTGAGCGCTGCTCGCGTGAGGCTGCGCACGGCGAAGCGACCGTGCTAACATGATCTAACTGCTCGATCCTCCTCGTGAGGCGCGCGCGTCAGCGGAGCTGGCCGCTGTGATTCTGCAGACCGACATATTCCGGCGCGTCGTCCGCGACGAGATGCGGCCGCCGCCGGTGCTGATCCCGCCGGGCACGACGATCGGCCAGGCCGTGAAACGCATGGCCGACGACGCCACCTCCTCGGCCGTCGTCGTCGACGGCTCGGGCCGCCCCAAGGGCATCATCACCGAGCAGGACGTGGTGCGCCGCATCGTGTGGCGGATATCGCCCGACCAGGAGATCGAGACGGTGATGAGCTCCCCGGTGGAGACCGTCGGGGCGGAAGATCACCTGTTCCACGCCATCGCGCTGATGCGCCGGCGCAGGCTGCGCCACATCCCCGTCGTCGACCAGACCGGAAGCATCGCCGGCATGCTCGCGCTGGACGATGCGCTCGGCTTTCTGTCCGGCCAGACCCTCTCGATCATCGAGCGGCTGACGCACGAGGAGAGCGTCGACGGGCTGAAGCGGATCAAGCAGGCGCAAGTCGAGCTTGCCGCCGCTTTGTTCGACGACAATGCGCCGGCGCCGGAAGTGCAGCTCTTGCTGACGGAGATCAACAACGACATTCACCGGCGCGTGCTGCGGCTGATGATCGCGAAACTCGTGGAGGACGGCTGGGGCGAGCCGCCCGCGCCGTTCGCGCTCATCGTGATGGGATCCGGCGGGCGCGGCGAGAACTTCCTCGCGCCCGACCAGGACAACGGCTTCATCCTTGCCGACCACCCGGAGAGCGCGCGGCTTCGCATCGACACCTATTTTCTGGAGCTCGCGACCCGCATGACGCGCACGCTCGATGCGGTCGGCTTCCCGCTCTGCACCGGCCAGGTCATGGCCACCAATCCGCTCTGGCGCAAGAGCCTGTCGGATTGGCGGCGGCAGACCGAGACCTGGATGCGGCGGCGCGACGAAGAAATGCTGATGAATTGCGACATCTTCTTCGACTTCCGCCATGTGTTCGGAGAGCCCGCGCTGTCGAACGAACTGCGCTCCGCCGTCACCGAGCTCGCGCGGACGAGCCCGCAATTTTTGCGCGACGTCTTCATGATCGAGTTCGATCATGCGGTCGCGCTCGGCTGGTTCGGCGGGCTGCGCCAGGAGAGCGGGCAGGATCGGCGCGGCGTCATCAATCTCAAGCTGGGCGGCACGCTGCCGCTCGTGGAGGGCGCCCGGCTGCTCGCGCTCAAGGCCGGCATCCCGGCCACGTCGACGCTCGACCGGCTCGACGGGCTCCGGCAGACGGGAGCGATCGCCCCGACCGACCATGACGATCTGGCCGCCGCGTTCCGCATCATCACGCGCCTGCTGCTGCGCCAGCAGATCGAGGATTTCCGCGCCGGCCGCAAAGTCGACGACTGGGTTCCCGAAGCGCGCCTGTCCGCGCGCGAGAAGGAGCGCCTTGTTTCGAGCTTCCGTGCGATCGGAAAGTTTCGCGCCGCCCTGTCGATCGAGTTTTCCGAACGCGCGTCCTAGCGCGACGACCGAGGCGCGCCGCAGGATCGATCAAACGCCGGCCAGCGCGGCGACCAGCGCCAGCGACCACATCCCGATCGAAATCATCGCGGTCCAGTGAGCGAAGGTGAGATAGGTCTCGCGCAGCACGGTCGAGCTGACGAATTGCGCATAGGCCGACGGAGGCCGCTGCTCCTCGGTCAGATAGAGCCACATTTCCGTGCGGCGATAATCCTTGGTGCGCGCTTCGCGCGCCTTGAGATAGAGCACGCCCACCATCATCAAGGTCAGGAATCCGCCAGCCTGGAAAGCGACGCGCGGCTCGAACGACAAGCCGACCATGATGCAGAAGATCGCGAGCGAGGCAAACCCGCAGGCGCGCATCACCGTCTCGAACGCAATCCTCCGAAAATCTTCCACCGCTTCGCTCCGTCGCGCCGTGCACTCGCCGAGTGAACTGGGAGGAAGGCCGGAACCATAGCCACTGTTCCTTTGCCGCACAATTGGCTCGCGAAAGCGTTACACGGCGCTCGCCGCGTTCGCCGAAAAGGCTACAGACCGATCTGCAGGAAATTGCCGATCGCCGGCAGCGTCAGCAGCGCCGTGCCGGCGAGCCAGATCCACATCGAGACATCGGTGGAGTCCTCCTTGGCCCCGACGATATGCTCGTAGATCGCCGCCGGTATGCCGGCGAGGATGATGGTGGCGGTCGAGACCATCAGCGAGGAGAACATCAGGGTCAGCGGCACGCTGCCGAACAGCAGCGCCGGCGAGAGAATCTGGACGTGAAGCAGCGCGAACAGCAGGAAGACCTGATTGAACAGGCCGTTGACCATGCCGAAGAAGGCGATTGCGACATAGTAGGCGTTGCGGTTCATGGCGCGGCTCAAACCGGACGCTGAAACGCGCCGAGCAGGAGGAAGACGTAAAGTAAAGCGACGCGCAGCCAGAACAGCCAGACCACGCCGAACAACCACATCACCACCGGGGCGGTCGCCTTGGGCGTCACATAGGCGATCAGCGCGACGAACGGATCGGTGATGCGGCAGAAGAAGCGCCAGATATAGTTCGACGAATTCGGGACCGACGATCAGCCCGAGCAGCGCGCGGCCGAGCAGCGTGTACATCAGCGCCGCGAGCACGAAGTTCGGCGCCTGGTAATACCAGACGGCTAGGACTGAACTGCCGGTTCCCACGAAAGCAGGCCCCCACCGTTTCTTGCGCCCTCGGTTTTCCCCGCGTCGTCATTGCCGGGGCTTGACCCGGCAATCCATGGAAACCATGCGCAATGCCTACCCGCCGCATGGATGCGCGGGTCAAGCCCGCGCATGACGATTTAATCGCAACCGCCACGCTTGCCATTTACCGTGCATCATGCACGCCGAAAGGAAGCGGGGCCCGAAGGCCCCGCCACATCGCAAGGGGAGCGCGAAAGCTCAATGCTCTTCGAGCACGGTGCGGCCGCGCGGCTTGCGGATTTCGTCGACCATCGCCTGCATTTCCTTCGAAGGCGCCGGTCCCATCAGGCTGACGACATACATGATGAGGAAGCCGAGCGGCATCCCCAACAGGCCGCAATTGATGTTGTTCAGGCCGAACCAACCCACTTTCGACTGGAGCGGATTGGCGGGGCTCGCCGGCACGTCGGCAATCCATTTCGGGTCGGCCAGAACCTGGGCGACATTGACCAAGGGCGCGCCCGTGGCTGGATTGGTCAGAGAAGACATGCCGAACAAGTTCACCCCGGCCTGCGGGAAGTATCTCGTCGTGACGAGATAGAAAATGCACAGGCCGAAGCCGCCGATGATGCCGAGAATGGCCGCCATGGTGGTCGTGCGTTTCCACCAGATGCCCATCACAAGCGCCGGGAAGTTCCCCGCCATGGCGAGCGAGAACGCCCACCCGACCATCGCCAGAATGTCCGCCGGCTTGGTCGCGGCGAGGGTCGCCGCCGCCACGGCGACGAAGAACAGGAGCACGCGCGCGACCGTGAGCCGCCGCACCGTCGGGGCGTTCGGATCGAGCATCTTGTAGTAGACGTCGTGGCTGAGCGCGTTCGCGATGGCGAGCAGAAGCCCGTCCGCGGTCGAGAGCGCGGCGGCGAGGCCGCCGGCGGCGACCAGGCCGGAGATCACATAGGGAAGCCCGGCGATCTCCGGCGTGGAGAGCACGATCACGTCGGTGTTGATCGAGAAGTCCTGAAACCGGATGATCCCGGTATTCCCCGCGACCGCCTGGCAGGCTGCGATCACCGCATCGAGATTGGCGGCATCCTTGCCGCAGATCTTGATCAGGCCGAGTTCGCCCCAGGTGAACAGCCACGGCTTGATGTCGTTGATGCTGTGCCCGATGATGTTGCTGTAGACTTCGAGCTTGGAGAACGCCGCATAGGCTGGCGCCGAGAAGTACAGAAGGAATATGAACAGCAGCGACCACGCCACCGACTGCCGCGCCTCGCGCACGCTCGGCGTGGTGAAGTAGCGCATCAGGATGTGCGGCAGCGACGCCGTGCCCACCATCATGCAGAAGATGATCGCGAAGAAGTTCAGCGGCGTGTAGTTGAGGAACGGCTCGATATGCGGCTTGAGCGAGGTTGGCGGGCAGCTCGCCGCCGTGCACAGCGTCGCGATCCCGTCCTTGAGGAACTGACCCTCGAGCGTCGTGATGTTCTGGATGGCCTGACCATAGGTCAGCTCAGGGATCGGGACTCCGTAATTTTTGGTCGACAGGATGATGATCGGCGTCAGGTAGGCGACGATCAGCACGATGTACTGGGCGATCTGCGTCCAGGTCACCGCGCGCATGCCGCCCAGCATCGAGCAGAGCAGGATGCCGGCGAGCCCGACATAGACCGCGATCTCGAAACTCATGCCGAGGAAGCGCGAGGCGATCAGGCCGGTGCCGTAGACCTGCGCCGTCACATAGGTGAAGGAGCAGCACACCAGCACGACCACCGCGAGGAAGCGCGCGAAGTTGCCGCCATAACGCGCCGACATGAAGTCGGGCACGGTATAGGCGCCGAACTTGCGCAGGTATGGCCCGACCAGCACCGAGACCAGCACGAAGCCGCCCGTCCAGCCGAGCACCCAGGCAAGCCCGTCATAGCCGAGCAGGAAGAGCGTGCCGGCCATGCCGACGAAGGAGGCCGCCGACATCCAGTCGGCGCCGGTCGCCATGCCGTTGTAGAAAGCGGGCACGCGCCGGCCGGCGACATAATATTCCGAGACCTGCGCGGTCCGCGTCATGACGCCGATGACGCCGTACACGACGATCGTGAAGAACACGAACAGGTAGCCGAGAATCCTGTTCGGCACCCCGACCTGCTCGAGAATTGCAAGCAGGACGATGAAAGCAAGGAAGCCGCCGGTGTACGTGCCGTACATCCGGCCGAGATTTTTCATGAAATCCGATTTAGCCGCGGCAGTTTGGGTAGCCATGTTCGTCCTCCCTCAGTCGTCTTCGGCGACGCCGTATTCGCGGTCGATCTTGTCCTGCTGCTTCGCAAAGACGAACAGCAAGACGACGAACGCGATCAGCGATCCTTGCGCGGCCATATAGAAGCCGAGCGGAAAGCCGATGATGACGATCTTGTTGAGGTAGTTGACGAAGAAGTGGATGATGTAGCCGAAGAACAGCCACACGCCGAGACTAAGCCACATCAGGCGCGTCGTCGCCTGCCAGTGCCCTTCGTCTCTCGCCTGGTCGTTCGCAAATCGAGCTGGAGCTTGGTCGCTTGGTGCCATTGGTCAATCGCCTCCCTACAGGGTCAAGAGCCCGCAATGCGGGCGTTAACACATGGAGAGGCGCCGCCAACGTGCGGCTCGCTACGATCCTCCCATGTCTGTTGTTGTTTTTGTGTCCGGTCTTGG
The DNA here is from genome assembly GCA_963712435.1 of uncultured Alphaproteobacteria bacterium. Lineage (GTDB taxonomy): Bacteria > Pseudomonadota > Alphaproteobacteria > Rhizobiales > Xanthobacteraceae > Rhodoplanes. The sequence continues at coordinate 13,628 of CAVQIB010000017.1, forward strand.
CGCCGGTGGCCCTCGCGCAAAGATGGTATCATTGTGGCAAGGTTCGCTCTTATTAGACTTTCGTTTAATCCGGAGGACCTAATGTCGCGGTCGCTGCTTCCCGGATCGATGCGCTCTGCATAGCCGCGGCGGAGCGCTACCGCGTCGCAAGAGGTAACGATGTCGCTATTCGGGTTCTTCCGGCGTCAGCCGCCAATCCGCAGCGCGCCTGAGCTTGCCGATTTCATCGATCAGCACGCGGCGTTTCTCGTGCAGAAGGGGATTTACGAATACGCCCGCGCCCGCGCCGGCCCCTACGCCAAGGTGCTGTTCCGGGAGCCGGCCTTTCTGGAGGCGGTCGACATCGCACGCTGGCGCGCTTATCCGCTCGGGCTCGCGATGATTGGCGAACTGGTCGAAGGCGCCCTGCGGCCGTTCGTGGGAGAGGACCGGCAAGCGGCGCTCGACGGGCTATGCGCCGTCATCCTGGATGTGTTCGACCGCTATCCCGCGCCGGCTGCGCTGGGAGCGCGCGAATGGAGCGAACTGCGCCAGGAGCTCGTTCGCCAGCTCGGCCTGATCGGCACGCATCGGCCGAAACTGGTCAAAGACATCCCGGAGCGGTTCGCGCAGGAATACTTCGCGCTGATGCCGATTCACGAGAAGCTACGCGGGCGCGATTATCCGACGATCCGCAATTATCTGCGCGTCACGATGTGCAACATCCACGACCTGTTGGCCAAGCGCATGGACCCCCGGCCAATGGCCGCTTTGCTGCGCCGGAGCGCAGCCGCCCCGGAGGGCGGCCTGTGAGCGCCCCGGTCTCTCCGCAGCGCTTCGTCCCCGACCGTGGGGATTCATGCGTGCGAGAGTGCGCGAGGGCATCGCATGAGCCGAATGCGTGAGGACCAAGGCGCCGGCGGCTTGATCGAACCGGTCGACACGCCGGTCCAGGCTCATCGCGAGCACGCCTTCAGCCGCATCGACAGCTATCCCTACCGTCACCGCATTCGCGAAATCATGCGCACGCCGCTGCAAGTGGTGGCGGCCGACACGCCGGTCCGGCGCGCGCTCGCGCGCCTCATCGCCGACCGGCTTTCCTCGCTATATGTCCGCGCCTGCGACGCCGGCGAGCGGCCGTGGCGGCCCGACGACCTCGGCATCATCACCGAGCGCGATCTCCTGCGCGCGCTCGATGCGCATGGCGGCGAAGCGCTCGACCAGCCGGTCGAGCGGTTCATGACCAAGCCGATCGCGACGGCGCCGGCCGACGCCTTCGTCTACCGCGCGATCGGCCGTATGAACCGGATGAAGATTCGCCATCTCGGCGCGACCGACGAATCGGGCTTCGTCGTCGGTTCGCTCTCGGCGCGCGACCTGTTGCGGCTGCGCGCGGGCGAGGCGGTGTCGCTCGGCGACGAGATCGATCAGGCCGACAGCGTGCCGGCGCTCGCCGCCGCCTGGGCGAAGCTGCCGAGCGTGGCTTCGGCGCTGATGGCGGAAAAAGTGTCGGCCCGCAACATCGCCGCGGTGATTTCGCGCGAGCTCGGCGCGCTGACGCGCCAAGCCGCGGTGATCGCGCAGGAGCGCATGCGCGCGGCGGGACAGGGCGAGCCGCCCTGCCCCTATGCGGTCGCCGTGCTCGGCTCGGGCGGACGCGGCGAAAGCCTGCTTGCGATGGACCAGGACAACGCGCTGTTCTTCGCCGAGGGCGGACCGGGCGGGGCCGAGGACCGCTGGTTCGAGGCGCTGGGCGCGCAGATCGCCGACATCCTGCACGAGGTCGGCCTGCCCTATTGCAAGGGCGGCGTGATGGCGAAGAACGCGCCCTGGCGCGGATCGGCGAAGACCTGGCGCGACCGTGTGGCGAGCTGGATCACCCGTTCCAAGCCCGAGGATCTGCTCTGCGTCGACATCTTCTTCGACCTGCGCGGGGTGCATGGCGAGACGGCGCTCGCCAACGGGCTGCGCGCGCACGCCTTCGACCTGGCGAAGGGCCAGATGGCTTTCATCAAGCTGCTGGTCGAATCCGCCGGCGCGGTCGAGCTCGGGCTCAATTTCTTCGGCGGCTTCCGCACCGACAAGGGCCGGATCGAACTGAAACGGCTCGGCCTGTTCGGGATCGTGACGGCGGCGCGGGCGCTCGCGATCCGCTACCACATCCTCGCGCGCGCGACGCCGGACCGGCTCGTCGCCGTCGGCGGCCTCGGGATCGGCGGCGAGCACGACCTGCAAGGGCTGGTCGACGCGAGCGGCGTGTTTCTCGACCTCATTCTCGCGCAGCAGCTCGACGATGTCGAACACGGGCTCGCGCCATCGAACGCGGTCGCGGTCAAGCGGCTGTCGCGGCGCGAACGCGAGCGGCTGCGCGCCGCGCTGGAACAGGTCGCCCAGCTCGACTGGCTCACGCGCGATTTGCTGTTCACGGCGTAAGACGCGTCCGCTCGTTCGGCCCGGTCAGGTCATCCCGATCCGGCGCGCGCCCTTCCGGAACAAGGCGGCCCCGTCCGGAGCGAACTGCATCGCGGTGAGGAAATCGTCGACGCCGTAGCGCGGAAGCGTCTTGTGGATGGCCGCCAGATAGGCGCGCGCCTCGTCGAGCCGGCCGGCCAGCGCCAGACAGAAGGCGGCGATCGCCAGGATGTGCGCATGCGCGTTCGGACGCGCGGCGGCCTTGACGCCCCATTCGGCCGCTTCGTCGAACCGGCCGAGGCGCACCAGCGCCATCGCGCGGGCGCCGAGCATGCCGAACAGCAGCGGATCGAACGGGCTGAGGTGGCGCGAGTGGTCGGAGGACGCGATGGCCGCGCGCGGATCGCCGGCCTGCGAGTGGACGAAGGCCAGCGTGTAGTGGCCGAGCGCGAAGTTCGGGCTCAGATCGATCGCCTGCTCCAGCTCGACGATGGACTGGTCCTGGCGGCCGCGCAGCCAGAGCGCCCGGCCCATGGCCCAGTGCGCCGCCGGGTCGCGATCGTCGACCATCAGGCTTTGGCCGGCGGCGTCGAAGGCCCGGTCGACCTCCGGCTCGCGCTTCGCCCAGCCCTGGAAGGCGTTCTGGAAATGCGTGAAGGACAGGCCGGCATAGGCGCGCGCGAAGGTCGGATCGAGGCGCACCGCCGTCTCGAAGAAATGCTGCGCCTGCTCGTTGTCGGCGCGGTTGAACCGGTACATGTGCCACAGGCCGCGATGATGCGCCTCCCACGCGTCGAGCGAGTTCGGCGGCCGCAGGATGGCGCGGTTGCGCTCGATCGTCTCGATCTCGCTGGCGATGGACGCGACGATCCTGTTGCCGATCTCGTCGAGCACGAGAAAGGCGTCGTCCAGCGTCTGGTCGAAGACGTCCGCCCAGACGATGCGGGCGGTGCGCGTCTCGGCGAGTTCGACCGTCACCGCGAGGCGCTTGCCGCGGCCGCTGCAGCGATCCGCTGACGACGTAGTCGACGTTCAGCATCCGGCCGGCTTCTTCCGGGCCGATGCGCCGCTCGTGCAGGGCGAACACCGTGCCCTGCGCGATGACGAACAGGCTGCGCAGCTTGGCGAGCCGGGTGATCACGTCGTGGGCGAGGCCATCGGCGCAGCCCGCCGCGGACGCCGGTGCGCGGCATGGCGCTCGACGAACGGCATCACCGCGATCGAGGCGCGGCGGCGGCGCCGTGACGGGCTCGGCGGGGCCGCCGTCCGATTCCGGCGCCGTGGCGGGGGCGATGAGCTGCGGCGCGCGGCGCAGCGCCCGCTGCGCCCGCGCCGCCCGCCACGCGTCGCGCATGCGGCGCGCAATCGAGCCCTTCGGCCTCGAACAGCCGCGCCGTCGCGCGCCAGGTGCTCCTCGCCCTCGCGCATGCGGCCGCGCCGGGCGAGCGCGTTCAGGAGCATTTCGTGCACGCGCCGGTCGAACGGCGCGAGCTGCGAGCCATGTCTCCAGATGCCGAACGCCTCGTCGTCGGGCACGCTCGCGGCGAGGTGCTCCAGCAGGGCCGCGTGGCAGGCGCGGAAGCGGCGGCGCTGCGCCGACGAGCCAGCCGTTGAAGGCCGGGCTGCGGTCGATCTCGAGGCCGTCGAGGAAGTCGCCGTCGAACAGCGCGGCCAGCGTCCGCAGCCGGTCGCGGCGTCAGCGTCCCGACGCCGCTCCTGGGTCGCCCGGGCGATCTCGATCGCGTCGACGAAGCAGTCGGCGAGATCGAGCCTGACGGCGTCGGCCTGCGCGTCGACCCGGCGCCGGCCCGGCTCGTCGAGGATGCTCCTGAGCTTGCTGAGGCACCAGCGCAGCTCGCCGCGCGGATCGTTCGGGACGTCCCACAGCAGCTCGCACAGCTGGCTGCGCGAAACGGCGTGCGGCGCCAGCGCCAGATAGGCGAGCAGCGCGCGCACCTTGCGCGACGCCGGCAGCGCGAGCGCGACGCCGTCCCGGCTGATCGTCAGCGGCCCGAGCATGCGCACATGCAGCGCGGGTTCGCGCCGGCGCGGCCGACCGATCCGATTCCACGGGCATTTCCACGCCGGCTACCACGCTCGCCTCCACGTGCGGCCGCTACCGTTGCGCTCGACGGTCAAGGCGCGCGTGCGGCGCCGGACCGGGCCTCACGCCTCGCGCGGCACGGCAGGACCAGCCGCCGAACGGAGATCGATCATGCTTACATCCACAGCCATCGACAGTCAAAACCGGCCGGCCGACCAGCCTCGATCTCACGGCGCTCAAGGCCCGCCAGCAGGCCGCCTGGTCGTCCGGCGACTATGCCGTCGTCGGCACCACCCTGCAGATCGTCGGCGAGCAACTGTGCGAGGCGCTCGACATCCGCGCCGGGACAGAAGGTGCTCGACGTCGCCGCCGGCAACGGCAACGTCGTCGCTCGCCGCCGCCCGCCGCTGGTGCGAGGTGGTCGCGACCGACTACGTGCCCGCGCTGCTCGACCGCGCGCGCGAGCGCGCGCGGCGCCGAACGGCTCAGCATCGACGTTCCGCGAGGCCGACGCCGAAGCGCTGCCCTTCGCGGACGACAGCTTCGACGTGGTCGTCTCGACCTTCGGCGTGATGTTCACGCCCGACCAGGACCGCGCGGCAGCCGAGCTGCTGCGCGTGTGCAAGCCGCGGCGGCAAGATCGGTCTCGCCAACTGGACGCCGGAAGGCTTCATCGGCCAGGTGTTCAAGACGATCGGCAAGTACATGCCGCCGCCTCCCGGCGTGCAGGTCGCCCGCCCTGTGGGGCACGCCCGCGCGGATCGACGAGCTGTTCGGGCCGCACGCCGCTTCGATCAAGTCGGCGCAACGGCAACTTCGTCTTCCGCTACCGCTCGCCGGAGCATTGGCTGGACATCTTCAAGACCTATTACGGGCCGCTGCTCAAGACGTTTGCCGCGCTCGACGCCCCGGCCCAGCGCCGCACTCGAAGGCGATCTCACGGCGCTGATCGGCCGATTCAACCGCTCGGGCGACGGCTCCATGGTGGTGCCGAGCGACTATCTCGAAATCGTCATCACCAGGAACTGAGGCGCTTGTGCCTGCGCCGGGTGGTGGGTGACCCCACTACCCGGCGTTCGGTCTGACACTGCTTGCGCAGGATGAATTGGCGCGGAATCGACCGATCTCCTGCCGTCATCGCCCGCGAAAGCGGGCGATCCAGTAATCACAAATGCGCTCCATGCTTACTGGATGCCCCGCTTCCCGCGGGGCATGACCACTGAGGGTGGAACGACCCAATCCGAAATCATCAGGCTTTAATTCCGAATCGTAACGCGGGGCGCGCGGCCGAACCGCACCGCCCGGAGCGCGCGTGGAGAGCAGTGTAGCCGGCCGGCCACATGCGCAATCCAACACGGCCGGCAACGATGGTTTTGCGTGATTGTTCGTATGGACTTCCGCCCGGCGCTGTCGAGATACTTCGCTCGTGCTGGTTCCTCGGGTCGCTCGTTAGGTCCGAGGAGGCAAGAGGGAACACGGACCGTCGCCCGCAAGGGCGAAGCAAACCGTGGCTGCCCCCGCAACTGTGAGCGGCGAGCCGCATCCGTTACGGCCACTGGGAAACTGGGAAGGCCGGATGCCAAGCGACGACCCGCAAGCCAGGAGACCTGCCAGCACAGTCACCCAACCGATGGGCGGGGCGCCCATACGGAGCGGACTTTCGCAGCGGTGACTCTGAAACCGACGCGAGGGCCGCTATCATGTCTTCCCTCAAGTGCTGGCTGAACGAGGCTCTATCGCTTGCCGCAACGCCGAGCGTTTCGGCGGGGCGTCGACCTCGCGCGTCCTTCGCCGTCGGTCCTTTCGTCTTCCGACACAGTTCAGCGAAGGAACGCAGCAATGCCATTCGATCAGACGTTTTTTAGGCGAGAAGAGGATTAAATCGGCGAACTTCCGCGCGGGCGGCGATGGGGCGGTGCGCAGACGCGGCGGCGCGGTGGCGCGGTTTGCGGCGGCGCTCGCGCTTTCGACCTGCATGAGCCTGCCGCTGACGGCGGCGTGGGCCGAGGAGGAGGCGCGGACGGACGGCGTCCCCGATCCCTCGATCGCCACCAGCCTGCCGCCGGGCTCGGCACGACCTTCGGGCTGCGCCCGTGGCTCGCGGCGGCCGGCATCACCTATCAGCTCAATCAGATATCCGAGGGCTGGCGCAATTCGCAGGGCGGCGAGAAGCTCGGCAACACCTATGTCGGCCGGACCGAACTGGTGGTCGACGCCGATCTCGAGCGGCTGCTCGGCTGGAAAGGCGGGTCGGCCCATGCCAACGGTTTCTGGATCCAGGGACATGGCCTGTCGGGCTACTATGTCGGCAATCTTCTGGCGGTCAGCAATATCGAGGCGCTGCCCACCGTCCGCCTGTTCGAAGCCTGGTTCGAGCAGAAGCTGTTCAACGACACGACCTCGATCCGGCTGGGACAGCTCGCCGCCAACTCGGAGTTCATCACCAGCGACTATGCCGGCCTGTTCATCAACGGCACGTTCGGCTGGCCGGGCATCACCGCGGCCGACCTGCCGAGCGGCGGGCCCGCCTATCCGCTCGCCACGCCGGCGGTGCGGCTGAAAATCGATCCGACGCCCAACCATTCGTTCCTGATCGCGGTGTTCAACGGCGATCCCGCCGGGCCGGGCCCGGCGGACCAGGACCCGCAGCTGCGCAACAAATACGGGACCAATTTCCGCGTCCAGGATCCGCCCTTCGTGATCGGCGAGGCGCAGTTCAGGTACAACGCCGTCAGCGGCCTTCCCGGCACGCTCAAATTCGGCGGCTGGTATCATTTCGCCTCGTTCGAGGATCAGCGCTACGGCAGCGACGGCATTCTGCTCGCCGATGAGGAGAACAGCAGCGGCGTCCCGGTCACCCGCAAGAGCAACAACGGCCTCTACGCCGTGATCGACCAGCAGCTGCTCGCGCTGCAGGGCGGCGAAGCGGACAAAGGGGTGGGCATGTTCGCGCGCGTGTCGGCGAGCCCGAGCGACCGCAACCTGATCGACCTGTATGTCGACGCGGGCCTGAACTTCAAGGGGCTCGTGCCCTACCGGCCGGACGACGCCTTCGGCGTCGCCTTCGGCTACGCCCGCATCTCCAGCCGCGCGCGCGCCTTCGACCAGGACGTCGCGTTCTTCGCCACGCTGCCGCAGGAGCCGGAGGGACTGCCCGGCCTCGCGCCGCCGCTGCGCGACTACGAGGCCGTGCTGGAGCTCACCTACCAGGCGCAGATCGTGCCGGGCTGGACCATCCAGCCGGACTTCCAGTACATCTTCCATCCCGGCGGCCATGTCGCCGATCCGGCCGACCCGGACGGCCTGCGGCCGCTGCGCAACGCGGCCGTGCTGGGGGTGCGCACCACCATCCGCTACTGAAACGTCAGGCGAGGAGGCGGGAGTCCGCTCGGTTACGAGCGGACTCCTTTGCGTTGCGGGCGTCACTGCGGGACGCGCGCAGCGGTGCGCGTTCGCGTCGTTCCTTTGAGCGAACCCGCGTCCCGGGCGCAGCGCAGCACGACGTGCGCGCTGCAGAACCGGGACCATAATTACGGGCGGGCAGGTCCCGCATCTGCGGCGTACCGCTTCGCGCGGCGCCGCGCGCGGACACGCGCCGGTGCTTGTGAGGGCGCGAAGCGTCAGAGTCTCGACGCTTGCAGCATCCCCTCGAACTCCCGCATCGCGCGACCTTCAACGAAGCTATCGACAGGGTGATCGCCGCATGATACCGGACCCGCGTGGTTCTCGTTCCGGCTTTTCCGGACGGGATTAAAAGGGAACGCGGTGCGCCCCCCTGAAAAGGGGCAATGCCGTGGCTGCCCCCGCAACTGTAAGCGGTACAGATCGCCGAGATATGCCACTGGCCGGATAACGGCTGGGAAGGTTCGGCGGGACAAGACCGTGAGCCAGGAGACCTGCCACACCCGCCCGTCGTTTCGGGCGGTATTGTCGTCAGACGCCGGGGTGAGCGTCGTGCAACATCGGGGATGACGCCAGTCATCCGCGTGCGCCGTCTTCTCCCAAGCGTCTCCTCTCGATTCTATCGGCCGCATCCGGCCTTCGTTGGGAGACATCCATGAAACCGTTCAAGTCTGCTCTCGCCGCGACAGCCCTGGCGGCCGCCGCGGTCCTGCCCGCGCAGGCGCATTTCCAGCTCATCTACACGCCCGAGGTCAATCTGGAGAAGGCTGGCGACGTGCCGCTGATGCTGGTGTTCTGGCATCCGTTCAGTAACGGGCACGCGATGGACATGGGCAAGCCGCAAGAGTTCTTCGTCGTCCACAAGGGCGAGAAGACGGACCTCGCGGGCAAGCTTTCGCCGATCACCTTCAAGGGCGCGGAAAACTCTTCGGCCGGCTACGAGGCGAAGGTCCCGGTGCGCCGCCTCGGCGATTACATCTTCGCCCTTGTGCCAGCGCCCTATCTCGAAAAGAGCGAAGACAAGTACATCCAGCAGATCACGAAGTCCTTCGTCAATGTCGGCGGCGTGCCGTCGGGCTGGAAGACGCCGCTTGGCCTTGCGACCGAGATCGTGCCGCTCAACAAGCCGACGGCCATCATCGCGGGATCGACCTTCACCGGCCAGTTGCTTTCCGAAGGAGAGCCGCTTGCGGGCGCCGAGATCGAGGTCGAATACATGGCCGCTGAGCCCGACATGGCGGCCCGCAAGGCCGGCAAGCCGAAAGCCGCGCCGCCCCCCGGCGGCGCCGTGGTTGCGATCACGGATGCAAACGGCATGTTCACGTTCGGCGTTCCGAAGGCGGGCTTCTGGGGCTTCGCCGCGCTCGGCAGCGGACCCGCCAAGCAGCACGAGGGCAAAGAGCTGTCGCAGGACGCCGTGCTCTGGGTCCGCGCCTATGATCTGAAATAACGGGCCGGGGCACGCACATGCACATCGTCGATGGCGCGCTGTCCGCTCCCGTCCTTGTGGTCGGGTCCGCGCTTGCCGTTGCGGGGATTGCGATCGGCCTGCGGCAGATGCCGATGGAGAAGATCCCCGCCGCCGGCGTGCTGAGCGCGACCTTCTTCGTCGCCTCCCTCGTGCATGTGCCGATCGGCCCGTCGAGCGTCCACCTCATCGTCAATGGCCTGGCCGGGCTGGTGCTCGGCTGGGCCGCTTTTCCCGCGCTGTTCGTGGGGTTGCTGCTGCAGGCCGTGTTCTTCGGCTTCGGCGGCCTGACGGTGCTCGGCGTGAACACGCTCGACATCGCGCTGCCCGCCGTCATCGTCTACTATGTCTGCCGGCCCGGCATCGTCGGCGGCTCGCCGAGAGCAGCGGCGATCTGGGGCGCGCTCGGCGGCGCGCTCGCCATTGCGCTCACATGCGTCTTTGTCGGCATCGCGCTCGCCGCCTCCGGCGAGGAATTCGTCCCGGCCGCGAAGCTCGTCTTCTTCGCGCATATTCCCGTCATGGCGATCGAGGCGGCGCTGACAGGCGCCGCCGTCTTGCTCGCGCGGCGCGTCAAGCCGGAGCTCTTCCAGGCGTTCTCGTCGAAACCGAAAGAGGCATGAGGTCATGCAGCGGTTCGCAGCAATCGCGCTTTTGGCGCTGTTCGTTTCTCTTGCCTGCCTCCCATGCGCCTGGGCGCACAAGGTGGTCGCCGGGGCCTATGCGAGCGGGGACCGCATCGAAGGCGAGATCGGTTTTTCCGACGGCGAGATGGCGAAGAACGTGCTGGTCGAGGCGTTCTCCGAGGACGGCAGGAAGCTCGGCGAAGCGCGCACCGACGATCGGGGCGTCTTCGTGTTCACGCCCGAACAGCCGGTCGTCCACGTCTTTCGCGCCGATCTCGGCGCGGGACACGTGGTCGAAGTCCGCATCGAGCTCGCCGAGCTCCCCGCCAAGCTGGCCGGGAAGGGCAAGGCCGCGACCGCGGAACCGGACGGGGCGGGACCGGCCGCGTCACGCCGGCGACTCGGACGGCGCGGAGACGCGAGCCGCTGCAGCCGCCGTGCTGAGCGAGGCGCAGCGCGAACTCATCGCCGAAGCCGTGCGCGCCGAGATCCGTCCGCTGCGGCGCGAGATCATCGCCTACAAGGAGAAGAACGATCTGCAGGCGATCCTCGGCGGGATCGGCTATATCGTCGGGCCTGTTCGGGCTGTGGTTCTTCCTGGCCGCGCGCCGCCAGAAAGCGGCCGGCTGATGGGGCATTTGGTCGGCGGCGCCGCCGCCGGGACTTCTCGATCCGGCGAACAGAACCGACGCGGCCTGATCGCGCGGCTCGACGCGAGGGTGCGCGTCGTCGCCGCGGCGGCGTTCGCCGTCGCGGTGGTGTCGCTCGCGCGCCTCGACGTGCTGGCGCTGGCGCTGGCGATTGCTTTCGCCGTGATGCTGCTCGCGCATCTGCCGGTCGGACGGACCCTCCGCCGCGTCGTCGGCGATGGACACGTTCATCATCTTCATGATCGCCATGCTGCCGTTCACGGTGCCGGGCGAGCCGGTGTTCGAGCTGTTCGGCTGGCCGGCGAGCCGGGAGGGTTTCCTCCAGGCCCTCGACCATCGCGCTTGAAGGCGAACGCGATCGTGATGATGGCGATGGCGCTGCTCGGTTCGATGGAGGCGGTCACGCTCGCGCGCGCCTTGCGCAGCCTCGCGCGTGCCCGCAGCGGCTGGTTCACCTCATCCTGTTCACCGTCCGCTATATCGACGTGCTCGATCAGGAATACCGGCGGCTGCGCACGGCCATGAAGACGCGCGGCTTCCGGCCGTCCAATTCCCGGCACACCTATGTCAGCTTCGGCTATCTGATCGGCATGATGCTGGTGCGCGCGCTGGAGCGCTCCGAACGCATCTTGCAGGCGATGAAATGCCGCGGGTTTTCGGGACGCTTCCATCTCGAAACCGATGGGCGGTCGCGCGCAGGCGACGTGGCGTTTTGCCCTCGTCTTGTGCGGCTTGATTGCAGGACTGATCTATCTGGAGGCCGCGCGTGTCATTGTTTTTTGAGGCGCATGGGATCGTCTTCGCCTATCCCGGTCAGCCGCGCGTGTTGGACGGCGTCGATCTTGTGCTTTCGCCGGGCGAGCGTCTCTGCCTGACCGGCCCCAACGGCGCCGGCAAGAGCACGCTGCTGCTGATCCTGATGGGACTGCTCAGGCCGCAGGCGGGGCGGGTGATCGCATTCGGACGCGAGCGGCGCGAGGAGCGTGACTTTCACGACGTGTGGCGCCGCGCCGGGTTCGTGTTCCAGGACCCCGACGATCAGCTCTTCTGCCCGACGGTGGCCGAAGACATCGCCTTCGGGCCGCTGAACATGGGCAAGAGCCGGCGGGAAGCCGCCGAGATCGTGGACGAGGCGCTCGCGCGCCTTGCGCTCGGCCATCTGCGCGACCGGATCACGCACAAGCTCTCGGGCGGGGAGAAGCGGCTCGTCACGCTCGCCGCGGTGCTCGCCATGGAGCCGCAGGCGCTCCTGCTCGACGAGCCGACGAACGGCCTCGACGAGCCGACCTGCGCGCGCGTGACCGGCATCCTCAACGGCCTGCCGCAGGCCATGATCATCGTTTCGCACGATCCGCATTTCCGCCGGAAGGTGGGAACGCGCGAGGTGCGGCTTGTCGCCGGCCGGCTCGAAGACGGCGACAGGCCGGGCTTGCACGGCGCGGCGATCCAGCTTTAGCGCTTCGCTGACATCCACCGCAATGAGCCGGATGGGCGGGTGCGGAACGGCGCTCAGGAGCTCAGGCCGTTTGCCGACGACCGAGCCGGTCTGCCGACGCGGCGAGCAGTTGCGCTCGAACCTCCGCTCGGACTTTCGGCTCGTCCGAGGCCACGTCTCGCGGTTGAATCTACGCCGGCCCATGCTAAATTCTTACTTATCTCCGATCGATAGGACAATCGTAATGGCGGCGAAAGACACGGCCAAGCTCTCGGCCAAGTTCCAGATCTCCATCCCGAAAGCCATCCGCACGGCCCGGCGCTGGCAGGCGGGGCAGGTGTTCGCCTTCATTCCCAAGGGTGAGGGCATGCTGCTGGCGCCGGTGCCGAGGCCGGAGGAACTGGCCGGCCTGGCGCGCGGCGCCAACCCGGAAGGCTACCGCGACCGTTCCGACCGCGTCTGATGCGGCTCGTCGATACGTCGGCCTGGATCGAGTGGCTCACCGGCTCGTCGCTCGGCATCGCACTGGCCGCCGAATTCCCGGACCGCGCGCAATGGCTCGTGCCGACCCTGGTGCAGCTCGAACTGGCGAAATGGTTGACGCGCGAGGTTGGCGAGGACAAGGCCGACCGGGTGATCGCCTTCACGGAAACCTGCTTCGTCGCCGATCTCGACACCGCCACGGCCCTGTCGGCCGCGGAGCTGTGCGCCCGGCACAAGCTTTCGACGGCAGACGCCATCATCTATGCGACTGCGCTCGCGCACGACGCCGACCTTCTGACCTGCGATCGGCATTTCGAGAACCTGCCCGGCGTGCGGTTCGTGCCGAAAGCAGGCGCGTGAGAAAGCGCTCGTCACGTTGTTGGACGCTCGGCACGGCCGAGGCGGACAGAATTGCGACGGAGGTGGTCGGCGGATTGTTCGCCGAAAAGCGGTTCGCGGCATCAAACCGGCGTCAGGGAATGGATGGCGGTTAAAGCCGGGGGCAGCAGAAGCTTGACGCATTGTCTCTTATAAGAGACAATGCGCAATGACTGACGTCCGGCAAACCGAAGTCTTCGCCGACTGGTTTGCCGGGCTGCGCGATCGCGAGGCGCGCGCCCGCATCACGGTTCGCATCCGCCGCCTCTCGCTCGGCAATCCCGGCGACGTGAAGCCGGTGGGCGGCGGGGTGTCGGAGATGCGGATCGATTACGGTCCCGGTTACCGGGTGTATTTCGTCCGTCGCGGCGACACGGTCATCGTGCTGCTGTGCGGCGGCGACAAACGAAACCAGGATCGCGACATTGCGAGCGCCCTCGAACTGGCGCGGGAAGTCTAGAGAGGGCGATATGGCGCGCAAGACTAAGCCCTGGGATGCGGCTGACACTCTCGAAACCAAAGAGGACATTGCCGCCTATCTCGATGCCGTTCTCGAGGATGGCGATCCCGATCTGCTGAAGGCGGCGCTCGGCGACATCGCCCGCGCCAAGGGCATGACCGAAATTGCGCACGCCGCCGGCCTTGGCCGCGCCAATCTCTACAAGGCGCTCTCGCCGGATGGCAACCCGGAGTTCGCGACCGTCGTCAAGGTCCTGAAGGCACTCGGGCTCCGCCTCTCGGTTGCCGCCTGACCGGCGATCGCGAGCTGCGTCTCCGCGTCCTGAACGCAGGTTGACTCGAGGTGTGGCCTATTCGAGAGGCAGAATTCAATGAACGCGCTGACGCCTGGGTTCATCTCACCGCTCGATGCGAATTACGTTTCGCTGAAGCGCGCCGCGATTTCTGATCGCCCACGAACGGCCCGGCAGAGCCGGGCGAAATCATAGAGCTGTTCAAGCACGCGATTTTCACCGGAGAATTCGAGCGTGATGAGTGCCGCGTCGAAGGGATCGAGCGGACCGACGATCGGACCTTTCTGTTGCTGCGGATCGAAGCCCCGCCGACAAGTCACCTTCATCGCCTTCCACTCGACGCGCAGCCTCAGGAATATCTCGCGGTAAAGGGCGAGACCGTGGCGGAGATACTGAGCGAACGCGACGCTCTCCCTGGCCGCGCCGAAGTTTGGGCGGCGCAGTTTCCGCGTGACGCGGTTGTGGTGAAGCAAGCGCTCCGCACATTGGCGCACATCCCCTATTCCGATCGCCTCGTGGGCTCAGGCACCGCTTGTGTCAGCAAGGGCGTGTAAGTAGGTTTCTGTGAGTTTACCTTGTTGAGGAGACTCACATGACGACGAATACGACGATTACGCCTGAACTACTCGATCAACTGCTTGCTAGACTAACTTCCCGCGACTTCGTGCCTTGGCGCTTTTCGAACGCCGGCCGCATCAGCCCATGAATGGCGTTGTCATAGCCGGCGTTCGAAAACCTGCACAGGAGCAGACACTCCTCCAGGGTCATCACCACCGAACTCAGCTCTCGGAGTGTTGGCACTGCTCGATCGGCGGCAGCATGCTCACCCCCGGGGCGACTCCAAAGGTCGGAATCAACCCACTATAATTGGCTCCTCGGGAGATAGAGGGCTTCCCAATGGGTAACAGCGACCTAAACCGTCGTCAGTTCGCCGCCCTTACCGCAGCAACTGCCGCCACGTGGCAGTCCGTGGCCGAAGCCGGGCCGGCAACTCCGGTCCTCTATCCGGGCGAGGAGTTGACCGAGGCATCCGGTCATCCGGCGCTGGTGCGCTTCGAACCCGGCCGACCCGGCTTTCCGCTTGTTGTTTTCATCACGGGCGGAGGGGTGCTCGGGCGCATCGCCTATGGGCCGCCCGCCGGAAGAGCCGCCGACTTCCTGTGCCATTGGCTGCACGAGGAGGGCTTTGCCACTTTGGCACTGTCCTATCCTATCGACACGAGGGGCGTGTTCGACGTCGCGTTCCCCCGGTTTTCGATCATGGACTGGGCGGAGCAGAGCGCCGAGATCATCGCCCGCCACGTGAACGGGAATGGTCTGGCCGGAAACGTCATCGTCTTGGGGTGGAGCATGGGCGGACGAATCGCCGAGCCGCTCCAGGCCGCGTTGCGACGGCGCGAAAAGAGCATCGAACTGTTCGTTCCGATGGCCGGGGCATCCGCGCTCCCCAATATTTTGCCGGGCCTGAAGGGACTGCAGCCCTCACCGAGCGGTCTCGCCTCGATCCAGGGAGCCTACTTGGAGTGGTTGCTCCTCTGCCTTGCGGATCAGAACCGGATTGCCGGCGGCGTCGTGCTGGACGCGGAGACCTTCACGACCGAGATGACCGGCGACTTTCCGATCGGGCTCGCGGCCTCGGCGATGCGCTTTCAGAACGGAACCTTCGTATCCGATGCCGCGGCCGACGCTCGTGAGGTCGGCGCCTCGCAATATGACGCCTTTCCGCCGCTCGCGCTGATGACGCACGCCTCTCCCATCGACGCCCGGCACGCCCTCACAGATCGAGCGACGTGGGGCGTCTTCATCACGCAGCAGCTTTGCGAAACGCACGTCTTCCCTCGGGCGAGCAATCTCTCGGCGCTTGAACCCGAGAGGTGGACGCTGCTGGTCCAGCACGTCAGAGACGCCGCGGGTCGACTGAGCGTGACGCTGCCGGGCAACCACATGTTCTTCGTCGGAGAGGACGGAGCGAGGCGAACCGTCCTGGCGCTGAAGCAGCTCAGGCAAACCGCTGCCGAGATTGCGCGCGAAACTGCTCGTCTGACCACATGACCGCGGCGGCGGAGTCGAGCCCGGACGTGGCGCTGCCCGCTTCCGACGCGAGGCCGACCGGCTTGCCGTTGCGTGCCATCATACACCGTTCGGTCGGGTCACTACTCGGCCCAATTCCAAGGTCAGTTATCCGCAAAAAGTTAACGTCGCCGGCACATTGAATGGATGGGCTCATGCTTACCCTCTATTCCTATCCCGAGCTCTTCGGAGTGGCTGACAACAACGGATACGGGCTCAAGGTCTTCGCCTATCTGAAGCTCGCGAGCGTTCCCTTCAAGCATCGACACATCTTCGATGCGTCCAACGCACCCCGCGGTCAACTTCCCTACATCGTCGATGGAGACGAGGTCATCGGGGACAGTGACGCCATCATCGCGCATGTCGCGTGCAAGCACGGCGCCGACCTCGACGCAGGACTGAGCGAAGGACAGCGGCGCCTGGGCCTGATGCTGCGCCGAACGCTCGATGACCTCTATTGGGTGATGTCCTATTCCCGCTGGAAGGACGACGCGTTCTGGCCTGCCTTCAGCGCGGCGGTGCGCGAGCAGCATCCCTCGCTGACGGAGGAGAGCCTTGCGAAGGCCCGCAGCTTCAACGCCGACCGCTACTATTTTCAGGGCATCGGCCGCTTCGAGCCTCGGGAAGCCTATGCCCGGGGCCTTGCCGATCTCGAGGCGATCGCCGGTCTCGTGCCGGATCAGGGCTTTCTGTTCGGCGAGCGGCCAGGTAGCGCGGATGCCGCCATTTACGGCTTCATCGCCAACATTCTCTTCTATCCGATCGAGACGCCGCTCCGATCTTTTGTCGTGGCGCATCCCAATCTCGTGCGACACTGCGAGGAAATCCACGCGGCAATTTTGCGCCCGGCATGATTCCTCGACCGGCGGTGGGAAGCGATTAGGGGGAAACAATGAAAAGTCGGACCGGCGGCGAGCTCATTCAGGACTTCCTGACGACGTACGACATTCGATTCGTGTTCGGCAATCCGGGGACGACCGAGACCACCTTCCTGGCGGCCGTCCGGCATCCATCCAGCGCCGTCGGCATCGCCGCCGGCTACGCGCTCATCATGGGCAAACCGTCTCGCCAACGGCATGTTCAACATGCGCAATGCGCTGATGTCCGGCGTGCCGCTGCTGGTGATCAACGGGCAGCAAGATTCTCCGCTTCCTCATACACAATCCGGTCCTCGGCGCGCCCAACGTCCAGCTGGCCGAAACCGCCGCACCGAGAAGAGCAAAAACCTTCAGACGGTCGGTGATGTTCTCTCCCGCGCGCTCGCGCATCCGGGCCCGAGTTTCCTGATCATCGATTGCGAGCCGTGAGGACGCTTCGCCGCAGCCACCGGCGGTGAGACACCGGCGGAGAGAGGGCGCGCATGAAAGTAAAAAGCAGGCGGCCGGGTTTCTGGGACAATCTCATCCCGCTGAAGGGCGGGCTGTTCGGCGCGCAGCTCGCCGGCTGGACGCCGGGTCCCGCCGCGAAGTCGGGGCTCGGCTGCCGCATCCTCGCGGACCAGATGATCGAGGTCGCGCCCTCCGTCGCGCTGGCGGCCGACGTCTATGTGCCCGAAGGTCCCGGGCCGCTATCCGGCGGTCGTCGCCTTCGCGGCCTATTCCAAGGAGTTGCAGGCCGCCGGCGCGCCGACCGGCAACAACGAGACCGGCAGCCCGCCCGTCTTCACCGATCGCGGCTATGCCCATGTCATCGTCACCCGCCGCGGCATGGGTCGTTCCGGCGGCGCCGACGCCGTCTATCTCAACGACACGGACGTGGAGGACCACGCCAAGGTCATCGCATGGGCGGCCGCGCAGCCCTGGTGCGACGGGCAGGTGGTGCTGTTCGGCACCTCCTATTACGGGCTGACGCAGCCGCAGGTGGCGCGCCTTCGCCCGCCGGCGCTGAAGGGCTTCTTCGCCAACGAGATGTGCACGGACTTCTTCCGCCACATCGCCATGTTCGGCGGCGCGCCGCAGCCGGATTTCTTCGCGCTGTGGATGGGCGCGAACTTCACGCCGTTCCAGTTCGCGCTGCGCGTGCCGCCGCTCGCTGCGCGCGCTGGTGAGCCACATCACCAACTCGCCGCTGAAGCGCCTGTGGTGGCCGCAGGTGAAGAAGCGCATGGCGCGGATCATGAAGGGCGTTCCAGCGGCAGGTCCCGACGCGACCGACGCGCGAACTGTTCGCGGCGCTCATGCTCGACGGCAAGACGCGCGCGACGCAGCCGCGCTGCCGCATGGGCCCTTCCGGCGCGCTCGCCGACATCAAGGTGCCGTTCGTGGTGGTGCAGAATCCGGGCTATCTCAACCTGCACCAGTTCGGCGCCTACGACCTGTTCGAGAATGCCGGCACGCCGCCCGACCGAAAATGGCTGATCATCGGGCCGGCGAGCTACGATCTGCCGGTCTATCACTGGCAGCTGGAGGCGCTCGCCTTCTTCGACCATCTCCTCTACGGCGCCGACAACGGCTATGCCGCGCAGGCGCGGGTGCGATACTGGACGGAAGGGGCCGAGGACTATCGCAGCGCCACGGATTGGCCGCTTCCCGGCAGCACGCCGCTCCGGCTCTATCTCGCCTCGAACGGCGCCGATGCAGCGACGCACCGGCTCACCTGCGCGCCGGGCGAAGACGGGGCGAACCGATGGGCGGCCGTGCCCCTCGGCGCCATCGTGACGGCCGGCTTCGACGAGGTGGCCAACCAGCGCCTCACCTTCGAGATGCCGGTCGAGGAGGAGATGGAACTGACCGGTCCGGTGACGGTGAGCCTCTCCTTCAGCTCCAACGAGATCGATTCCCACGTGGTGGCCCGCACCGGCCTCGTCTCGGCCGACGGCGCCTACCAGATCCTCTCCATGGGCGCGATCCGCCCGGCCTGCCGCAGGATCGACGCGGCGCGCTCCACCGCCACCGAGATCGCCATCGACATCGACACGCCCGAGCCGCTGGCGCCGGGCGTGCCGGTGACGCTTCGCTTCAGCCTGACGCCGCAGCCGGTGGTGCTGAAGCCGGGCGAGCGCTCCGCCTCGATATCGCCAGCCGCACCGACCTCCTGCGCAGCGACGTGAGCCATGGTCACGCGCAGTTCGACATGCAGGTCCCGCCCTATTTCGCGCGCAACACTCTCCACTACGGGCCGGACACGTATCATCGAGCTGAGGCGCCCGGGCGCAACGGCGCCGAGCCGGGGCGTCGATCCAATGCCGGCGGCGCCGCCGGCTGAGCATCGCGGGTGACGGTCTCGATGAATTCCTTGGGAGCCGTCCGGGATTCCTCAAATTGTTGGGAGGTTGGGAACCCGCGAGTGACTGCGCCGCCTAAATCTTGGGTCTGTCAAATGCCGCTTGGGACCAACAACTGGAACCACTTCAGAGCGGCCGAAGGTACGGACCGGGGAACCTATCAGTTCGGCGCAAAAGTCACCGTCAGATAAACGGAGCCCTCGCCATCGACCACCAACGCATTTCACGGCGATCCGCCGCGCCGTTCCCTCGCGGGCCTTGGGGCGGCCGACTTCTAGAGGGCGACGCTTTGCATCGTTCTGGACAAGAAATAAGCGTCAACTCGCATCGGTCAACGACCCTACTAGTCTAGTAGAGAATTCTTCCTAATCAGATTTTCGCGCCGAAATAGACGCCCATATCTTGATCAAGCCACCCGTCTCGGCTTGATCGCGGAGTAATCGTGCCCGGCTGCGGCCTTCGAGAGGTCGTGCGCGGCTTGCAGGTTGAGCCAGAAGCGCGGGTCGGTGCCAAAATAGCGGGCGAGCCGCAGCGCGGTGTCGGCGGTGACGTCGCGCTCCCCGCGCGCAATCTCGCTGACCCGGTTTGCCGGCACGCCGAGTTCGGCGGCAAGCGCCCGCGCGCTCAGGCCGAACGGCACGAGGTAATCCTCTTTCAACACCTCGCCGGGATGCGTGCGCACACGGGTCATGGCTCCTCCTCAATGATTAATCTACGATCTCGACCGCATCCGGCCCGTCCGGGGTCCAGCGGAAGCAAACGCGCCATTGATCGTTGACCCGGATGCTGTATTGGCCCTTGCGATCGCCCTTCAACGCTTCGAGCCGATTCCCGGGTGGAGAGTTCAGGTCCGTCAGCCGAACTGCTGCATCGAGTTGGTCCAACTTGCGCAGGGCCACGGCCTTGAACGAACGCCAGCGCGCCGGACACAGGTCCTCGCGAAACAGGCGCTCGGTCTCGGCGTCAGCGAAGCTCCTGATCACGAATGTAGTATGCGATACGTTCCACGTACCGGCGAGGCCAAATCGATCGGCAACAGCCTCCTCCGGTCGTCATGTCAGAGAGCCAGCCGCTTGCCTCTCCGAGCGAGACTTGCGCCCGCCGGACGCCGCGCCTTTCGGCAGCCCGCGTTTGAGATCGAGCGACTGCCCGGCCTCGCCTGTGGCGGCTTCGACAAAGCGGGCCCCTGCTCAACGGGGTCCCGCCCGGCCCGCCTGCCCGAGCCGACCCGAGATGCGGCAAGGCTGCGCGCCGCGCAGACGAATATAAGCCGCGGCCGCGCATTGCGCTTCGGGTGGCTCTTGGCTATACGGACCGGAACGAACGATATAGTGACCGGCCTCCAACGGCCGGGGGGAAGCACGCGTCCTGCGTGCGGGCTGAGTTTCAGGGGCTTCAGAGAGTTGCCATGTCATCGACGTTCGATACCGTCGCCAATATTATTGCCGAGACATGCGACATTCCGCGTGAACAGATCAAGCCGGAGAGCCACGCGATCGACGATCTCGGGATCGACAGCCTTGATTTTCTTGACATCGCCTTCGCCATAGACAAGGCCTTCGGGATCAAGCTTCCGCTGGAAGAGTGGACGCAAGAGGTCAACGACGGCAAGGCGACGACCGATCAGTATTTCGTGCTCGGCAATCTCTGCACCCAGATCGATTCGCTCGTAGCCGCCAAGGGAGCCTAATCGCCCTTTCATGCGGCTAGAGTATTTCCAGCTCATCGATCGTATCGTCGGCTTCGATCGCGCTGCGCGGACGATCAAGGTCGAAGCACAGGCGCCTACCGCAAGCACGGTTTTCGAAGGCCACTTCCCCGGCCTGCCGCTGATGCCGGGCGTGCTTCTGATCGAGGCGATGGCGCAGTCCTCCGGCTGGCTGTTGATTGCGCTCAACCGCTTCACCCGGATGCCGTTTCTCGCCGCGGTCAAGGAGGCGAAGCTGCGCTCCTTCGTGACCCCGGGCCAGTCGCTTTCGATCACGGCCGGACTCGTGCACGAGGGCTCCGGCTACGCGGTGACGAAGGCTACGATCGAGGTCGAAGGAAAGGGCGTGTGCGGAGCGGAGCTCACGTTCCGCCTTGTGCCGTTCCCCAATGAGAGCTTCCGCGCCAGCATGGACAGCATGGCGCGGTCGATCGGCTTTCCGATGGAGGCGGCCCTCGATGGCTGATGCACCGCGTGAGACCTGGATAACCGGGATAGGCGTCGTCTCGTGCCTGGGCGAGGGCCCGGACGCGCATTGGCGCCGGCTGAACGAATGCGACCCGGTTTTCGACGCGACGAGCTTTGCCCCCTATATCGTGCATCCGCTCGCCCCGATCACGCTCGATACGCAGATTCCGAAAAAGGGCGACCAGCGCCAGATGGAGCCCTGGCAGCGCTACGGCGCCTATGCCGCCGGGCTTGCGCTCGAACTCGGCCGGCGCCAAGGGCAATCCGGAGCTGCTCGGCCGCATGGACATGATCGTCGCCGCCGGCGGCGGCGAGCGCGACTTCGCGGTCGACGACGCGATCGTCACCGGCCTGCTCAAGGCCGACAACAAGGGCCGCTTTCTCAACGAGCACCTGCTGAGCGATCTGCGGCCGACCCTGTTCCTGGCGCAGCTGTCGAACCTGCTCGCCGGCAGCATTTCCATCGTGCATGGCGTGATCGGCTCGTCGCGGACATTCATGGGCGAGGAGGCCGCCGGGGTCGAGGCGGTGCGCATCGCCTTCGCGCGGATCGCCGCCGGCCAGAGCGATATCGCCCTCGTGGGCGGCTCGATGAACGCCGAGCGCAAAGACCTGCTGATGCTCTACGAGTTCGGCGGCTACCCGCTCAAGAACGCATTCCGACCGGTGTGGGAGCGTTCACCCGACAGTGGCTTCGCGCTTGCCTCGCTCGGCGCCTTTCTCGTGCTCGAAGAACGCGGCCATGCCGAGCGGCGCGGCGCGCAGCCTTTGGCGCGGCTCTCGGCGGTCGAGAGCGCGTGGTCGCATCGCGCGCCCGGGGCCATTGACGCCTCGCTCGCGCAAATGTGGGATGCGCTTCCGGCCGACGGCGTGACGGCGGTCCTGTCGGGGGCGACGGGAGCGGAGCCGGCCACCAGCGAGGAACGCGATTTCCTCAAGAAGCGCGGCCTGCCGGTGCGGGCGACCGGCACCCATGTGGGGCACGGAATGGAGCCGCAATTCGCCATGAATATCGCGCTTGCGGCGCTGGCGATCACGCGCGGCAAGCTGTTTGCGCCTTGCGACGGATCGGGCTTCGAAGCCCCTTGCGACGAGGCGCTCGAGCGGGTCATCGTCACCGCGGTCGGCCACTTCCGCGGCGAGGGCCTCGCCGTCGTCGAGGCGGTCCGCTGAGGGTGAATGTTTTTCGTCATCGTCCGCGCAAGCGGACGATCCAGTAGACGCAGAGATCGCATAGACGCACGGCTTGCCGATCCAAGCCGGCTCCATGGCGACTGGATGCCCCGCGTCGCGGAGCATGACGGGAGGAGGACTAGATTCCCGCGTTCGCGGGACTAAGCGGCATTGTGGAATAGTCCGCGGACCGGGGCCAACTCCAGCGCGGGCGGGAGAGGAGAACCGTCATGGCGTCTTTGCGCGACAAGGCCGGCCGCCCCGTCGTCGCGGTCACCGGCATGGGCATCGTCACCTCGCTCGGCGCCGGGCAAGGAGGACAACTGGACCAGGCTCGTCGGCGGCCAATCCGGCATCCGCACGGTCACGCGCTTCTCGACCGAAGGCCTGAGGACCCGGATCGCCGGCACCGTCGACTTCGTGCCGGTCGAGCCGTTCAGCGCGCCGGCGCTGACCGAGCGGCTCGCCGAACTCGCGGCCGAAGAAGCGATCGCGCAGGCGGTATCGGCGGCCGCGGCGACTTCCCGGGTCCGCTGTTCCTGGCCGTGCCGCCGGTCGAGATCGAATGGCCGCAACGCACCGACCTCGCCGCCGCCTCGGGCGCGAACGACGAGGTGCACTACGACGACCTGCTGCGCGCCGCCGCCACCGGGCGCTTCCAGCGCTATTACGATCGCTTCATGTTCGGCTCGGTCGGCGAACGCATCTCGCCGACCGCTTCGGCACGCAAGGGCTCGCCGATCTCGCTCACCACCGCCTGCGCCTCGGGCGCGACCGCGATCCAGCTCGGCGTCGAGGCGATCCGCCGCGGCGAGACCGATGCGGCGCTGTGCATCGGCACCGACGGCTCGGTGAATCCCGAAAGCGCTGATCCGCTTCTCGCTGCTCTCGGCGCTCTCGACCGCCAACGATCCGCCGGAAGCGGCGTCCAAGCCGTTCTCGAAGAACCGCGACGGCTTCGTCATGGCCGAAGGCGCCGGCGCGCTGGTGCTGGAAAGCTACGAGCCGCGCGCGCGCGCGGCGCCACGATCCTCGGCGTCGTCGAGGGCTGCGGCGAGACTCGCCGACTCGTTCCACCGCACCCGCTCGAGCCCGGACGGCAAGCCGATCATCGGCTGCATGCGCAACGCGCTCGCCGATGCCGGCCTCGACGCCCGACGACATCGACTACATCAACGCGCACGGCACCTCGACGCCGGAGAACGACAAGATGGAATGCCTCGGCGTGACGGCCGTGTTCGGCGAGCGCGCGCAAGGAGCATGCCGATCTCGTCCAACAAGTCGATGATCGGCCACACGCTCACCGCGGCCGGCGCGGTCGAGGCGGTGCTTCGCTGCTGACGCTTGAGCATCAGCGCATCCCGCCGACGATCAACTACGACGTGCCCGATCCGGCGATCCCGCTCGACGTGGTGCCGAACGTCGCGCGCGACGCCAAGGTCACGCACGCGCTCTCCAACTCCTTCGGCTTCGGCGGCCAGAACGTCTGCCTGGTGCTCGGCGCGGGAGCCGGCGTGATGGCGGGCGCAGGCGACAAGCGGCGCGTGCTGGTCACCGGCGGCGGGCGCGGCCTCGGCGCGGCGATCGTGCGCGCGCTGGCGGCGGCCGGCCACGACGTGACCTTCACCTACCGCTCGGCGGAAGCGGAAGCCGCAGCGCTCCTGCGCGAGCTCGCCGCCGCGCACCCGGCGCAGACCTTCGCCGCGCGCCGCTCGATCTCGCCGACAAGGCGGCGGTCGACGCCTTCGCCAAGACGCTCGAGGCGGACGCGCCCTATTCCGGCTTCGTCCACAATGCCGGCCAGACCTACGACACGCTCGCCGATGATGATCGACCAGGACAAGGCCGAGGCGGCGATGCAGGTGAACTTCTGGTCGTTCACCCGGCTGGTCGGCGGCGCTGGCGCGGCCGATGATGCGCGCGCGCGACGGCCGCATCGTCGCCATCGGCTCGATCACGGCGCTGCAGGCGAACCAGGGCAACGCGCGCCTATGCCGCCTCGCAAGGCCGCGCTGCTCGGCTATGCGCGCACGCTGGCGATCGAGACCGCGCGCACGCGGCGTCACCGTCAACTACATCGCGCCGGGCTTCGTCGACACCGACATGATGGCGCCTTACGCGAACTACCGCGAGCAAGATGGAAGAGCCAGATTCCCGCGCGGCCGCTTCGCCACGCCGGACGAGGTCGCCGGCGATCGTCGCCTTCCTGCTGTCGCCCGGCGCCTCCTATGTCACCGGCGCGGTGCTGCCGGTTGACGGCGGCCTCTCCGGCGGCGACTAGGCATCCATCGCTGAATCGCTGACATTCACGTTCGCGCTATCGGCCGGAACGTAGCAGCCATGCGCGCGCTGCGCTCCTCGTCGCCGACCGCAAGCTCGAACTCGCCGAGCTTCCCGCGCCGCCGCCGCCCGGCCCGGACGAGGTGCAGATCGCGCGTCAAGGCGGTCGCGCTCAACCACATCGACCTCTGGGGCTTGCGCGGCATGGCCTTCGCCAAGCGCAAGCTGCCGCTGGTCGTCGGCGCCGAGGCCTCCGGCGAGATCGCCGCGGTCGGCGCGGGCGTCAGCCGCGTTCAAGCCGGGCGATCCGGTCGTCGATGTACGGCGCGCTCACCTGCGGCGTCTGCAAGGCCTGCCGCGAGGGCCGCGACAATCTCTGCGAGAACGTCGGCGGGCGTGCATGGGCTTCCACGTCGACGGCTTCGCCCGCGAACGGCTCAACCTGCCGGCGCGCCTCGTCATCCCGGTGCCGCGCCGGCGTCGTCGCTGCGCGACGCGGCCTGCGCGCCGATCGCCTTTGCGCACCGTCGAGCACATGCTGTTCGACAACGCCAAGCTCGAGCCGGGCGAGACCGATCCTCGTGCAGGCCGGCGGCTCCGGCATCGGCACGGCGGCGATCAAGATGGCGAAGGCGATCGGCTGCACCGTCATCACCACCGTCGGCGACGACGAGAAGGCGGAGAAGGCCAAGGCGCTCGGCGCCGACCACGTGATCAACTACCGCACCGACCGCTTCGAGGGCGTGGTGCGCAAGCTGACCAGCAAGAAGGGCGTCGACGTCGTGTTCGAGCATGTCGGCGCCGAGACCTGGAACGGCTCGCTGCTGTGTCTGAAGCGCGGCGGCCGGCTCGTCACCTGCGGCTCGACCTCGGGCGCCGACCGTGACGATGAACCTGATGCAGCTGTTCCAGCAGCAGTACCGCATCATCGGCTCGTTCGGCGCGCCCATGCGCAACATCCGCGAGAGCGCTCGACAAGATGGCGGGCGGCATGACGCCGGTCATCGACACCGAGGTGCCGCTCGCCGATTTCGAGCGCGGGCTCGACGCGGCTGGAGAGCCGCGCAGGTGTTCGGCAAGATCATCGTGACGTTCTGATCGCCGCCGATGCAGACCGAACTCCGCCAGTTGCGCCGCTTCTTGGCCCATTACGCCGGGCGCGCGACGCAAGTCGCGGCCCGGCTGGCCGTCCGGCCGCTGTTCAATCTGATCCGCCGGTTCGATCGCGTGCGGGCGAGCGACGCGATGGCCGCGCTGATGCGCCGGATCGGCCCGTGGATTCCCGAACACAAGACCGGGCGGGCCAACCTCGCCGCCGCCTTCCCCGACAAATCGCCGGCGGAGATCGAGGCGATTCTCGCCGGCGTGTGGGACAATCTCGGGCGCGTCGCGATCGAGTTCGCCCATCTCGACCGCCTCACCGCCGGCGATCCGCTCAACCTGCCCTTTATCGCCTACGACGCCGAGAATATCGCGCGCTACAACCGGCTGCGCGACGACGGCAGGCCGGCGCTCGTGTTCGCCGCCCATCTCGCCAATTGGGAGCTGCCGGCGGTCATCGCCGCCGCGTTCGGCCTCGACGCCATGATCGTCTACCGCCGGCCGAATATCGGCGCGGTCGCCGATGCGGTGAACGCCGTCCGCGCCGGCACGATGGGCACGCTGGTGCCGACCCGCTTCGATACGCCGATCAGGCTCGCGCGCGCGCTCGAGCAGGGCCGGCATGTCGCCATGCTGGTCGACCAGCACGACACCAAGGGCGTCGAGGTCACGTTCTTCGGGCGCAAGTGCCGCGCCAATCCGCTGATCGCCATGCTCGCGCGGCAGATCGATTGCCCGATCCACGGCACCCGCATGATCCGCCTGCCCGAGGGCAAGTTCCGCGGGGAGATCACCGAGGCGATCGCGCCCGTGCGCGACGCCGACGGCCGCGTCGACGTGCAAGGCACGATGCAGGCGATCACGTCGGTGGTCGAAGTCCTGGGTGCGCGAGCATCCCGAACAATGGCTGTGGCTGCACCGGAGGTGGCGGTGAGATTGCGCGGCGGCCTGGTCGACGCCGCTGCCATGCTCGTATGTTTGTCGCTGCCCCTCTGCCTTGTGATGATGTCTGCTTTGGGACTCTGAGCAGCATCAAGGGTCCTTCGTTTCGACATCCAGAACGTGCCAATTTCTGCCATCAGCCTCGCGCCCACGCGGCGTTTGACGATCGTCCGATCCAACTCCGGCAAGTCAGAAGCCGAGATCGCAGATATGATGTCGCTATGACACTTGGAAAGCGCTTGCTGCTGTTTGGACTGCTCGGACCGCCTCTCGGTTTCGTCACCGCCTTCTGGGTCCTTCTCCAGATCTTGAACATGGCCCTGGGTGAAAAGAGTACGGCCGACCTTGGTCAGCTCATCCTTCTGCCGATGGTCTACATCGTGGGGATTGTCCCTGCGCTCGCCGCGGGCGGAATTGACCACTACTTCCGCAACTGGCGGCTCGGCCCGCTCTTCACGTGCCTTGCGGGATATCTGCTGGGCTTCGTGCCCATCGCGACTGCGCTGGTCATGGGATTCACCCACGGGCCGTTCGTGCTGATCTTCGGCCTGATTGGTGCGATCCCGGCGCTGATCTGTGCCCTAATTGCGAGAATGTTGAACCAACAGGAGAGAACGATGAGATGAAAACGGCTGCTGCGTCGGAACATGCCGATGATGCTCAGGCTTGGTGGGATAGAAGTTCGGTGAGACGTAGGCGTCTTCTCCACGAAAGATCGCCAACACCTCCTGACTATCAGCGACCATTCGGTGCATGTCATTGGCCAGAGCCACGTGGCTCCCGCGCGGGCGCGTTGGACGGATGTCACGAACTATGGCCATTGGCCAAGCTCTCGCCGAAACGGCGCGCGCGGCGCAGATCGAGGCCATTCGCTATGCATCGGTCCGCGATCCCGCGCGGGGGATGAACCTCGCGCTGCTCACCTGGCGCGCCTTCGCCAAGCCCAAGCCGGTTGTGCAGCAAACCTGGCGCATCCGTCTCAGCGTCGCCGGGGCGCAGGCGATCTGCGAATACCCGAAGGCAGGCCTTACGCTCGACCGCGCGAGCTTTGCGGCCGATCCCCGCATCGCCAAGCTGCGCTGGGTCCGCAGCTAATCCGAAAGCTCGCAGCGACCCGTCAGCTTCAAATCGACCTTCACATCAAAGAGTAATCTATCCGCGTAAGAAGCTTCAAAGCCAAACAAAGCCATCGCTTCAACAAGGCGCCCTGTAACCGCGACGACACACAACTGTTGGTTTTCAAACGCCTTGGTACTATTGCGATTGCCGCCTCCGAGATCGTCTTTCAAAGTCGTCGTTCGGCAAGGTTTCCGTTGGAGTTCCCATGCTTGCTCTGAGCGACGCAAAGTGCGTAGAGACGTTTGCTTGCGCAAAGCCGAGCATCCGGGGCGTCTTGCTGGCGAGCGTCGCGTTGGCGGCTTTGGCGACGCCTGTTGCGCTTGTGGCGTTTGCGACAGGCGCCGGGGCGCAAGACGCGACCTGGCTCGCGACGCCTATATCCAACGACTACAACAGCGGAGCAAACTGGAGCGGCGGCGCGGTTCCGACCGGGATCGCGAGCTTCGGCGCCTCGTCGCAAACAAACCTCCAGTTAACCGCGCCCACAGCCCTCGGCGCATGGGTGTTCAATCCGGGCGCTTCCGATTACACCTTCACGACCGTATTTATCCCCAATAATCCGGTGCTTAGCTTCGTCGGCGCGGGAATTGTCATCAATGGTGGCGGCGCGACGATTACGAGCGAAACGCAACTTCAATTCTTCAACAACAGCTCGGCGGGAACTGCGACCATCAACGCCAATAGCAACCTCTTGTTTTTCAACAGCAGCACGGCCGGCGCGGCGATCATCAACAAGGGCGCGCTCGGCGTTCTGGACTTTAACGATAACAGCACGGCTGGCGCGGCGACGATCCAAAATAACGGAGTATTGCGCTTCTTTGACAACAGCAGCGCGGGCCGCGCGACATTTATCAACAATGCCACCGGCGCCATCGCTTTCGGCGGAACCAGCACCGCCGGCGGCGCGGCAATCACGAATCAAGGCGCATTGCAGTTCGGGGACAACAGCACGGCGGGAAACTCCCTCATCTTCAATTCCGGTTTTGTGACGTTCTTTCCCGCGGCGTCCGGCGGGACCGCCCGCTATGTCGGCCAGCCCGGCGGGCAACTCGATCTTTCGTTCCTGGGCCTTGGCGGCACGACACTCGGCTCGATCGAGGGGGCCGGGACCATCTTTCTCGGCGCGAGCAATCTGAGCGTCGGCGCCACGGGCGCTTCGACGGTGTTTTCCGGCGTGATCGCCGACGGCGGCGGGAACCCCGGCGTGCAGGGATCGCTCACCAAGACCGGCTTAGGCACGCTCGAATTGTCGGGGGTGAACACCTATACCGGCGCAACCACGGTGAATGATGGCAGACTGCTGGTGACGGGCTCGATCGCCTCGTCGGCGCTGACCACGGTCAACGGTGGCGTTCTCGGCGGCGCGGGCGCCGTCGGCAGCGCCATGATCAACAGCGGCGGCACCTTTGCTCCCGGATTTCGGAGCTCTGGCAACTCGCTGGGCGCGATGACGGTGCAGGGCAATCTCGTCTTTGAACCCGGCGCGCGCTATCTCGTGACGGTCAGTCCGGCGACCTCCGCGGTCGCGAATGTTACGGGTGCGGCGTCGCTTGATGGAACGGTGGCCGCATCGTTTTTCCAGGGCGCGTATTCCCCAGGAGCGTACAGGATTCTCAGCGCGGCCGGGCGTTTCGGCGGGACGCAGTTCGCGACGCTCGTGACCAGCAACGCGCCCCCCAATTTCAGCGTAAGTCTCGGCTATGTTTCCAATGTCGCTTCCGATGACCTGTTTTTGTTTTTGAATCCTCCCGCGCTTGGCCAATCGACCCGTCTTCCCCTCAAACATCAGAACGTCGCGGGCGCCGTCAACCGCGCCGTCATTTCCTCGGGCGCGCTTCCGGCGAACTTCCTGCCGATCTACCAGCTGACCGGCGTCGAGCTCGTCGACGCGCTGGACCGGCTGTCCGGCGAGGCGGCGACGGCGGCGCAATATGGCGCGTTCCAGTTGGGCAACCAGTTCTTCTCGCTGATGCTCGATCCGCTTGTCTATGGCCGCGGCGCCGTCTCGTCGCGCCCGCGGCGGGGGAGCGATGCGGCTTGCCGCCGAAGAGACGCAGCCGCCCGAGATCGCGCTCGCCTACGCCAAAATCCTCAAGGAGCCCCGCCCACGCCGGCGCCGATCATCTGGGAGCCGCGCTGGAATGTGTGGGCCGGCGGCTATGGCGGCACCAACCGCACCCAGGGCGATCCCGTGGATCGTCGGCTCGCATGACGTCACGGCGCGCACGGGCGGCTATGGGGCGGGGATTGATTACCGCATCTGGCCGGGGACGACGTTGGGCGTGGCGCTGGCCGGCGGCTTCACCAATTGGGGGCTTGCGAGTGGGCTCGGCGGCGGCGACAGCGACGCCTTCCAGGCCGGCCTCTACGGCGTCACGCGCAACGGTCCCGCCTATCTTGCCGGAGCCTTGGCGTTTGCCGAGCACTGGATGACGACCGACCGCTTCGCCTATGCGGGCGATCATCTGACGGCGCGCTTCAATGCGCAGAGCTATGGCGGACGCATCGAGGGCGGCTGGCGTTTTGCGACCTTCCTCGGCGGGGTCGCGCCTTACGCGGCGGTGCAGGCGCAAGCCTTCCACACGCCCGCCTACAACGAGCTCGATGCGACGCTTCGGCGGCTTCGGCCTGAATTACAATGCGCGCAATGCGAGCGACACGCGCAGCGAGCTCGGGCGCGCGCTTCGATCACGCGCTGCCCATCGCGAGCACGGCCGTGCTCGCGCTCAACGCCCGCGCCGCCTGGGCGCATGACTGGGTGACCACGCCGATGCTCGATGCCCGTCTTCCAAACGCTGCCGGGGGCGAGTTTTATCGTTACCGGCGCCACGCCCGTTCCCAACTCGGCGCTGCCTCGGCCGGCGGCGAACTGCGCTTCCTCAACGGCTGGTCAATCGGCGGTCGCTTCGACGGCGAGTTCGCAGACCGCGCGCAGACCTATGCCGGGACGGGAGTTATTCGCTACACGTTCTAGGCGGCCGCCCACATGCCGCTTCCGACCAGCGCCGACGACCTCCCCTTTCGGGGGGAGGTGACATCAAGCAAACCATACTGCGACCTCCCTCGCTGGGAGAGAGCGCTCACCGTCCCGTCTTGATGCGCGTCCACAGCCGGTTCATCGTCCGCTGGGTCGCGGCGTTGCGCGCTTTCGCCGTATAGAGGCGCTGCATGGTCGCCGCGTCCGGATAGATGCTGCGGTCGTCGAGGATCGCCGGGCTGATGAACTTCTGGCTCGCCAGATTGCCGTTCGCATAGGACAGGAAATCGGTGTTCTTCGCGGCGACCTCCGGCCGCTGCAGATAGTCGATGAAGGCGTAGTGCCTCCTGCGACATTGCCTGCGTCTTTCGGGATGGCGAGATTGTCGAAGAACATCTGCGCGCCTTCGCGCGGGATGACGTAGCCGATCTCGACGCCGTTCTTCGCCTCCGCCGCGCGCTTCTGCGCCTGCTTGATGTCGCCGGAGAACCCGACCACGAGGCAGATCTCGCCCCCGGCAAGCGCGTTGATATATTCGGAGGAGTGGAATTTGCGGACGGAGAAACGCACCTGCGCGAGCAGCGCGGCCGCGCGTTCAAGCTCCTTGGCGTCGCTCGAGTTCGGGTCGAGGCCGAGATAGTTCAGCGCCGCCTGCAGGATGTCGTCGCTCGAATCGAGCATATAGACGCCGCAGTCCTTGAACTTCGCGAGATTCTCCGGCTTGAACACGATGTCCCAGCTGTCGATGCGCGCCTGCGGACCGAGTATCTCGCGCACCTTGCCGACATTGTAGCCAATGCCGACCGTGCCCCACATGTAGTTGACGGAGTGGCGGTTGCCGGGATCGTGGGCGGCGACGCGCCGTTCGATCTCCGGCCACATATTGGCGAGGTTCGGCAGCTTGGATTTGTCGAGCGGAAGGAACACGCCCGCCTTGATCTGGCGCTCGAGGAAATTGGCGCTCGGCACGACCACGTCGTAGCCGGAACGGCCGGCGAGCAGCTTCGTCTCGAGCGTGTCGTTGGAGTCGAAAACGTCGTAGCGGATTTTAATGCCGGTCTCGCGGGTGAAGTCCTCGAGCACGGACGGCTCGATATAGTCCGACCAGTTATAGACGTTGACGACCCGCTCCTGCGCCGGGCTTTGCGTCGCCGGCAGCGCAAGCGCGGCGAGCGCAAGCAGCGCACGGATCAATCCGGTTTTGAGTGCATGTCGCATGCGCCGGTTTCCCTCGCCCGGTCGAGTCAAAGGACGCGACCGCCCGCCTATTTGTAACTGTAGCCGCGCCGCGTCTGCACGGACAGGACGGGCGGGGGCGGATAGGGATTGATGCCGCAATAGCCGCCCGCCCCGCGCACGGTCGTCATGCATTGCTGCAGCGTCGTGTAGGCGCAGCTTCCCGCCTCGACCCCGGACGGAAGCCATGCGCACCAGGGATACCAGGCGCGCAACGCGTTGGCCGGCGCGCCCGCCGCCGCGACCGCCGCCAGCACCACCATTCCCAGCACGATCTTCCGCATGTCGGTTCCCCTGATCCCTGCCGCGGCTCATCCCGCCGTTCATTGGCCGGGCTTACGTCTCGGTCGGCAGCCCCGCCGCTTTCCAGGCGACGATTCCGCCTGCGAGATGCGAGCGATAGGGCAGCCCGGCCGCCTGTGCAATCTCCGAAGCGCGCACCGAGCGAATGCCGGTGGCGCAGGAGAAAACCACGTCGCGTCCGTCCGGATCTGGAATGGCGGCGGGATCGAAGGCGGAGAGCGGGAGCAGAACCGATCCGGGAATGCGCTCCCGGGCGGTTTCGCGGTCCTCGCGCACATCGACGAGCAGGATGCGGTCGGCGGCGAGTTCGGCCGCGACTTCCTCCGCGGCCAGATTGCGCACACCGCCACGGCCAAAGGGTCGGGACATCGATACGGCTCCTCAAACATGATTCGGTCCGGCGGGCCGGTCGGCGAATTGAACGCGTATGGAGGACATTTGGGCCGATCGATTTGCACTGGCAAGGCGTGGCCTCGACATCGGCGGGGCCAGCCTGATGCGGGGGAGAATCCCTACCGACCTACCCGTCGCGGCTAGCGCCGCGTCCTGCAACTCCTTGCGAGGAAGCCGCTGTGGGAGCGCTGTTTCTTGCCGGAAAAGATGCCTCGCATCGCCGTCTTGTCGCCGCCTGCACCCTCATTCAGCCACATTAATTTACAAATATACAGGAACGAGGGGCGGGGGATTTGAGACGATGTCGGCGGCCAACGGACTCAATGCGTTCTCATTTACAAAACTGAACAGAGCGGATTTCAACCAGCTTCACGCGCAGGCTGACCCGAGGATGTACTATCGCGTCCTCGGAGCGCTGGATTATACCATTCCGCATCTGGCGCACCCTGTTTTCATGCAGCTCATCCAGGCCCGGTATCAGATCAAGGGCGCGCCCATCAACGTTCTCGATCTCGGGTGCTCCTACGGCGTCAACGGCGCCCTGATGAAATACCCGATCACCTGGGACATGCTGCACGCGCGCTACCACATCGCGGACCTGGAAAACCTGACCTCGCAGCAGCTCGAGGACTACGATCGGCAGTACTTCCAGTCCTGGCCGAAGCGGCGGCACATCCGCGTCGTCGGCATCGACACGCCGAACACCGCCGTCCGCTATGCGGAGCGCAGCGGCAGCGTCGATCGCGGCTTCGCCATCGATCTCGAAACGCAGGAGCCGACGGTCGAACTCGGCGCGGTGCTGGAGAACATCGACCTGATCGTCTCGACCGGCTGCGTCGGTTACTGCACCGAGCGCACCTTTGCCCGCATCGCCCGGCACACGCCGGCGGGGGCGCGCGCGCCATGGATCGCGTCCTTCGTGCTGCGTGTCTTCTCCTATGACGGCGTCGCGCAGTTTCTCGCGAGCCAGGGCCTGGAGACGGAGCGCTTCGAGGGGGCGACCTTCGTCCAGCGTCGGTTCACCGATCGCGAAGAAATGGACGGCGTCCAGGAAATCCTGCGGGCGGGCGGCGTCGACACCGCCGGGAAGGAAGATCACGGGCTCCTGCACGCGGAACTCTACGTCTCCCGGCCCGCCGAGGAAGTCAAACGGTGTCCGATCAATCGGCTGATCTCGGTTGCGAGCGGCGTCAACCGCTTCGCGTCGAATTCAACTCCTCGGCCCGAGAGCCTCCTCCGTGCCCAATCTCCAGTCGCTCGAACTTCTGGCGGGCTGATCGGGCGGCGCCGCACCTGAAAGCGCGGAGCGATCCCTGCGCTCCGCGGATCAATCATGCTCGCGACGCCAACGGACTGCGCAGCGGTCGCACCGCGATCCACCTCAGCATTCACCAGCGCAGCACGCGCGGCCCGAGCCAGGCGCCGGCTGCGACGACGAGCGCGATCGCGAGCGAGTACCAGGTGGCGACGAAGAGCGGCGAATTGTCGGCGCAATGCGAGGCATAGAGCGTGGCCGCAAGTCCCGCCGCCACGAGGCCGGCGGCGGCGCCCGCGCGCGCCGGCGCGGTCGGCGCGCCGCTGCGCAAGGCCAGCAGGAATGCGGCGAGCGGCCCTAGCGCGATCAGCGGGATCGCGCTGAGGCAGACGGCGGAGTTAGAGCCGATGAGCCGCGGCATCCAGGCGTCGGCCGGCACGACCACAAGCTCGATCGCAAGAGCAGCGCCCATCAGCGCCACCGGCACGAGAAGCAGACGAGCCGCCGAGGCGGCGTCGCCGCCGGGACGGGCGAGGGCCGCGGCGAGGCGCAGGCCGGCGGCGAAGACCGCGATGGTCACGACGAACTTGAACAGGAACCGCACCGTCTGGATCGCTGCGCCGACATCGGAGCGAAACCCAAGCGTCAGCGTGAATACGGCCGCGGCGGCGGCGAGGCCGGCAGCCACCGCCAGCGCCAAAGCGAGGTTCGGCGTGATCGCGACCGCTCGGTCGGCGGCCAGCGTGCGAATGAAATCGTCGGTCTTCACCCGTCTCTCGCCCTGTATAGCTGTGCGAGCGTCTTGAGCCCGCGGTGGAGGGCCACGCGCACGGCGCCCTCGCTCATGCCGAACTTCGCCGCGGTGTCCTTGATGTCGGCGCCCTCGAGTGAAATTGCGCGGACGATCGCGCCCTGCCGGCCTTCGAGCCGGTCGACCAGCCGTATCACCTGACGCCGGCCAAGTTCCTCCTCCTGGTCGGCGCCGCCGTCGGGCAGCGCGTCGGCCAGATCGTCGATCGCCACCTCCGTGCGGCGGCCGCGCCGGCGCAGCGAATTGATGAGCTTGTAGCGCGCAATCGCCGTCACCCACGGTCCGATCGGATCGGTCTGCCGCCATGAATTGCGATGCAGATGAATGGCGAGCAGCGTCTCCTGCACAATGTCCTCCGCATCGGCCGTGGACGCGCCCATCTGCGCGAGCGTCCGTCGTGCATGCGCGCGCAGCACCGGCGCCAAGGCCGCGAGCAGCCGATGATAGGCGGGCTCGTCGCCGGAGAGGGCGGCGATCATCCATTCGGCCCAGACCCGTTCGCGGCCCTCCGAAGCCATCTGCCGTCTCTTCCTGTTCGTGCGTTCGGTGGATTCGTTACACCACAGCGCCCGGCGGTCGCGCCCGCGTGATCGGGCGGACTATCACGGACACGAAGCGGTGATTGCGGTAACGCGGCGCTTGTAGCGGACGAAACCTGCGTTGTTCCTGATCGGCGGCCTTTCCCTGGACAGGCGGCTGCCGGCTCTTTTTTTGACGGAGGAAGATCGACATGAACCGCCGCTCCTTGAGCTTCGCTCTCGCCGGATCGCTCGCCTCGGCGCTTTCGCTCGCCGCCACGAGCTCTGCGGGCGCGCAGGACTCCGGTCGCGAGAAGTGCTTCGGCGTCGCACTCGCGGGCAAGAACGACTGCTCCGGCGGCCCTGGCATGGGCTGCGCCGGTACGGCGAAAGTAGACTACCAGGGCAACGCCTGGAAGTATGTGCCGAAGGGCACTTGCGTGACGATGAAGACGCCGAAGGGCATGGGATCGCTGACCCCGATCAAGAGCTGACGCGCACCGGCCGGGGCGCGGCCTGTCCGCGCCGCGTCCCCTTCCGCGGAGCTCGTGATGACCGGATCCACGCTGCCGGCCTGCGCCGGAGTAGGGTTTAAGCCCGAGCATTTCGACGGCCTGATCGCCGACGCCGGCCCGATCGGCTTCGTCGAGGCGCATGCCGAGAATTACATGGGCGACGGCGGACGGCCGCATGCCCAGCTCGCGGCCCTGCACGAGCGCTTCGCGCTGTCGCTGCATGGCGTCGGCCTCTCCATCGGCGGCGATGGACCGCTCGACCGCGCACATCTGCGGCGGCTGCGCCTCCTGTGCGAGCGCTACAAGCCCGAAAGCTTTTCCGAGCATCTCGCCTGGTCGAGCCACGGCGAGGTTTATCTCAACGACCTACTCCCCCTGCCCTATACGGCCGCGACGCTTGCCCGCGTCGCCGATCATGTCGCCGAAGTCCAGGACACGCTCGGCCGCCGCATGCTTCTGGAGAACCCCGCGACCTATGTGCTGTTCGCCGACAGCACGCTTGCGGAAACCGATTTCCTCGCCGAGATCGTCCGGCGCACCGGCTGCGGGCTCCTGCTCGACGTCAACAATGTGTTCGTCTGCGCCACCAATCACGGCCGGAGCGCCGAGGCCTATCTCGCCGCGTTTCCGCTCGACCATGTTGGCGAGATCCATCTCGCCGGCCATGCTGCGAGCGCCGACGAGACGGGGGCGCCGCTCCTGATCGACGCGCATGGCTCGCCGGTGGCCGATCCCGTATGGGCGCTGTTCGAACGCGTGATCGCTCGCACGGGTCCGCTCCCCACGCTGATCGAGTGGGACAATGACGTGCCGGCCTGGCCGGCGCTGCGCGGCGAAGCGGCAGCGGCCGACGCCGTGCTGACGCGCTTTCGCGCGATGCATGCGGCGTGAGGCGGGGCGAATGAGCGCCGACCAGGCAAGCTTCGCACAGGCGCTGCTCGATCCGGAGCGCCCGACGCCGGACGGCGTCACCTCGCACACGCCTGCAGCGCGGGAAAAGCGCTTTGCGGTCTATCGCAACAATGTCGTGGTCGGTCTCGTCGACGTGCTGGCGACGCGCTTCCCCGCCGTGCAGCGGATCGTCGGCGAAGAGTTCTTCCGCGCCATGGCCGGCGTGTTCGTACGGGCGCATCCGCCGCGCTCGCCCGTGTTGATGGACTATGGCGACGACCTGCCCGCCTTCGTCGAGACCTTCGCCCCGGCGGCGGAGCTGCCCTATCTCGCCGACGTCGCGCGGCTCGAGGCGGCGCGCACCCGCGCCTTCCATGCCGCGGACGCTACGCCGCTGCCGGCCGCGGCGTTCGCCGCGCTCCAGCCCGCGCAGCTCGAAGCGCTCCGGCTGCAGTTCTGCCCGGGCATCGCGATCGTGCGCTCGGCGCATCCGATCGTCACGATCTGGGCCATGAACGTGGACGGGGGCGAACCCGCGCCGATCGAGGACTGGGGCGCCGAAGACGCGCTCGTGTCGCGCGAGGGGTTCGAGGTGGCGGTGCGGCGGCTGCCCGCCGGGGGCGCCGCTTTCGTCGCCGCCTTGCTCTCAGGCGCGCCCCTCGCCGAGGCGGCGCTGGCCGCCATGCAGGAGACCGACCGATTCGATCTTGCCGACAACCTTGCCGGCCTGATCTCGGCGCAGCTCGTGGCGGGGCTCATCCCGGCGACGGCCCCGGCATTGTGAGGAACGGCGCAGGCGAGCGCGCGAGGCCGCCGCTCACTTGGCGACCGAGATCGATCCCTCGCGGTTATCGACCATCACCGGCGAATGCAGGTATTCGATCTTCGGCGGCTTGCCGTATTTTTCCGTGACGAAGGCGTTCCACGCGTCGGTATAGAGGCGCTCGGCGTCCGCGCGCGAGGCCCAGACATAGATGCCTCCGGCGCGCCGTCCGTCCTCGCTCAGCCAGTAGTTCTTGCGCAAGAGGCCGGGAACGTCGCGGTACTTGGGCGCGGTGGACTGAAACGTCTCGGTGATCTCGGCGAGGCTCGCCGGCTTGGCAAGCTCGAACGTCACAATGGTTACGATCATCCGGCCCTCCACCTGCCTGTCTCCACCAGTGGCGATCGTAGCATTGCGTCGCCCGCGCCGACATGGCTGAGGTAGACGTTCGCGTGCTTTGCCACGATCGCGCCCGACTTGCCGGCGATGCACAGTTATGCTCGTTAGTCCCGCCCGGTTTGAAGCCTTCGAGGCATGCTATGATTGATCGCTCCTTCGCCGCCCTCATGCTCGCCGGCATTGCCCTCGCGGCGCCTGTCGGCGCGCGCGCGCAATCCCCGCAACCTCCCCTGCAGGATCGTTGGCCGGCGCCCGCGCAGGAACTTGAACAGCGCGCCGCTCCCCCCACCGCGGAAACTCCAGCACAGGCGCCCCTTGCGCCATCGCCGGCGCAAGAGCCCCAGGCGCAGGCGCCCGCGCCGAGCGCCGAATCGCCCGCGGCAAGCACCGCCCCGAAGCCGGGTGCGAAGCCCGCGCCCGCGCGCGAGGCGCGGAAGCCGGCGGCCCCGGCGACCACCGTCGCCTGCACCGGCGTGTTTGCCCCGACATCGAGCCACCAGGCGCTCGAGACCGCTTTCAACGCGAAGAACGTGACCTTCACCGAGGTCGAGGGCGGGCCGGAGGGCAGCAAGCTGATGGCCTCCGTACTGTTCCCGAACGATCCCAAGCGGCGACTCGAGGTGCTTTGGCAGAACGAGGACGAGCGCACCGACACCTACCGGATCGTCATCACCGGCCAATCGACCTGGAGCGGCCCGAAAGGCCTGCGCCTCGGCATGCCGCTCGCAGCGGTCGAGAAGATCAACGGCAAGCCTTTCAAGCTGCAGGGTTTCGACCAGAGCAATTCATCCGTGGCGATCGATTGGCAGGAGGGCGCGCTCACCTCGCTTCCGGGCGGCTGCAATGTCGGCATTTTCTTTGCCGCCGATCCGAGGGCGCCGCAATCCGCCCGCGCCGAAGCCGCCGGCGAAGAATTCGCTTCCAGCGACGCCGCCATCCGCGCCTTGAAGCCGACGGTCACGGAAATCCTGTTCGGCTATCCGAAATAGCCCGGCCAAGGCGGCCCGATTGCGATCGTCGTCCCGAGCCGTGAATGCGCGTCAGCTGAGGCCGTCGGCGCGCGCCGCCTGCAACGCGGCGGCCGCCTGCGCGACCGCATCGCCCCCCTTTTTCGGGAGGTTCGCGTAATCGCCGCGCAACGCCTTCAAGGCATTGCGCTCGCGCCCGATCTCTTTCGGCGTGCGAAAGCCCATCCGGCGCAGAATCGGCAGCGGCGGGCACCAGCCCTGCACCGCGTGCTGCAGCAGAAAGCCCATCACCGCCGCCGGAAGCAGCAGGAAGGGCGAACCGCGCCGCGCCGCCAGCATGGTCCCGAGAAAGCCGACGGTCGCCGCATTCGCCTGCAGAGCGCGCTCGACATCCCATTCCGCGTCGAGATCCTTGAGCCGTTGACCGATCTCGTGCGGATGCTGGGCGAAATAGAGAACGTTGCGTTCGATCTGCCGATCGATTCGCGCATTGATCTCCGCGTCGGTATTGCGCCGAACGCGATCGGCCGATCTCGGCGGAACCGGGCTGTGCAACCCTGCGCGGTTCATGGCGCGCTCCATCCGTTGTGGCGTCGCTTGGCTTCATCGGAGGCGGCGCCGGCGATGACTGCCGACGCCAGCGCCGCTCCGGTCAACGCGTCACGTCGGCGACGATGATGTTCGTCGCCGGATCGACCAGCAGCACGCGGTTATTGACCACGGCATAGCGGTAGCCGCGGATCACCGGCACTTGCACGGTCAGGGTCTGCGGAACGGCCGCGAGCGCAATGCTCTGCGGCACAGGCGCGCCCACGGCATAACCGACGGCGTTCGTCGCGACATAGGGCGAAGCGACATAGCCGACCGGCGCCACCGCATAGCCGCCCTGAACGACTGCAGGCGGCGCATAGACGCGCTCGCGCACGATGGTGCGATAGACGATCTCACGCTGCGCCGGGCGCAGCGCGAGCGGAGCGCTGACGCGGCGCACCCGCGCGACCGGCCGCCCGTCGGGCTCGACCGCGCGCGCCAGGATCGGCGGGGGTCCGCGCCGGGCCAGGGGACGCGCACGCACGACCGGGGCGGCCACCCGCGCCGGAACCGTCCGGACGCGGACCGTCTCGACGACGTCTTCGTCGTCGTCATCGTCCTCCTCGATCACGACCGCCGGGGCGTTCAGGGAACGGACCTGAACGGTCCCGTAGCCAGGAGGGGCATAGCCGGGAGCGGCATAACCGGGAGTAGCGTAGCCAGGCGCGACATATCCGGGCGCGACATACCCGGGCGAGATAACCCGCCGATAGGATGTGTCGAGCGGACGGCGCGTGATGACAGTGCCATAGGGGCTCTGCGTGATCGTGGTTTCGACCGGCTCCTCGCTGATCTGACGCGTGATGACGGTCTGCGCTTGGGCGGCGGCGACGCCCGACATCAATGCCAGTCCGAACACAAACAAACGGGTCGCAGGCATGACGGCCTCTCTACGCTTGGTTAAGATGCGCAAAACAACGCACGCCTAGGAACATAGGTTCCGCGCCGATAATTTGCTCACGCGCCCGGTTGGGAGGCGAATTGTCAACAATTGCGGCATGATATGGCCGTTCCGGCCGCATAATTGCCGTGACCCCGCCAAATTGAACTGGCCTAATGAAATCGTTGTCGCGTAGCCTGCGTGTCGGGCGTTCGATCGCACGCGGGTTCTCGTGCTGCGTCAGAAGGAGCATTGTTCATGACCGTGACCACGGCCCAAGCCCAAGGCGATGTCGAGGACGCCGCGACCACTTTCGAGGGGGAAATCCGGGAATTCGTCCGGCGCGATTTTACGCCGCTGAAGCGGCCGGACGCCGGCAGCGGCGAGTTCGCCGCCAGCAATATCCGCTCTCTGGTGCAACGCGTCGCCGGCACCTCTTTGCAGGAAATCGACAATCTGATCGGCGAGCTGCAAAACCTGCGCGACTATATCGCCAACGAGGGCGACCGCGTGCAGCGTGAAATCACCGGCTACGCGCAGCTCAATCACGCCGCTCTGACGTCGACCCGAATCATTTCCGACAGCATGTCGAAATGGAAGGATGCGCTCGACGAAGCGAAGTCTTCGTAGAGCATACCAGCCCGCACTTCAGGGTTTCTCGGCTCCAAGTTGCGAGCGATTACGCCGTGTGCGGCGGATCGCTCGCGAGCCCGAGCTTTGCCTTCAGGGCATCGATTCGCCGCGACGCCTCGGCTTTGGTCAGTTCGGGATCATAGGCCTCCGGCTCGCGCGCCTGTTCGGTCAGCGTCTTGAGATAGGACGCCTGTGCGCCGGTCATCGGCTCCCCGCCCGACACCCAGTCCGATGGATCCTTCTCGGTGTTTCCGGGCGGGCGCGAATCGCGTTTGGGGTCGGAATTGGCCGTCTC
This sequence comes from uncultured Alphaproteobacteria bacterium, assembly GCA_963712435.1. GTDB lineage: Bacteria > Pseudomonadota > Alphaproteobacteria > Rhizobiales > Xanthobacteraceae > Rhodoplanes. The sequence goes on from CAVQIB010000017.1 coordinate 54,769, forward strand.
ACGCTCCGCGCCTGCTGTCCTGTCTCTCGTCATAGCTCCTCCTCCCTGATGACGGCGGCGACCTGCCTGGTCTGCGGGTCCACGAGAACGACCTGCTTCTCGATCATCGCGACCTCGAAAGCGCCCGCCTGCGGCATCAGCGTCGCCAGCGTGTCCGGCAGCGGCGCGAGCGAAATCGCCGGCGGCACGGTGCCCCCGACGGAAACGCGGAAACCGGTGGGCGCGGCGTGATTCTTCTGCGTCGTGCTGATGCTTTGATAGATCGTCTGCCGCTGGGCCGGGCTGAGTTCGATCCGCGGACCGACAATCGCGTCCTGCGCCGGCGTCTGCGCGGCGGCGACGCCAGCCGAGCACACGAGCGCGACCACGCACATCATCATCGACCGACCGAGCTTCATCGTCGTCCTTCGCCGAGCCACCGAAAAACCGAGGTGACCGGAAAACGCGGCGCGCGCGCCACAGTTCCTCAGAAATCGCAGGCAAACAGCGGGCGAAAGCCTGATCTCGCGCGATTAGCGGGGTATCCCGCTTTCGCGCCTGCCCGCAATCACGTACACAGATGCGGGGCATGGGGGACTTTCCGTGGTTTTCGCGCCGCTTTTCGCCGTATCGCTGGTCGCAGCGGTGGCGACCGGACCTGTTGGCGACCAGTTCGGACCGAATACCGCCGCAGGCCGGGGCGACGCGCTGCGCAGCGTCGTCCACTCAGCGACCGAGTGCATCGTGCGCACCATTGCCGCCGACCCGCGCCTTCAGCCTGGCGACCCGAGCGCCATGCTGGGCGAGTTGATCGTCGATTCGATGCCCGCTTGCGCCGGCAAAATGCGCGAGATGATCGAAGCCTATGACGCCTCTTTCGGGTCCGGCAGCGGCGAGGCCTTCTTCATGGGCCCGTACCTCGATTTCCTGCCGCGCGCCGCCAGCCAGCGCCTGAAGGCCGGCTCGCCATCCCCGTAAGCATCGACGCGGCGCGCAAACCGCCGGGACCTTCTTGCGGCTATTCGGCGAGAATATCGACGACGCGCATGGTGGTCGGATCGACCAGCACGACGCGATCATTGACCATGGTGTATTTGTAGAGCTTCGCGGCAGGAATCTGCGCGAGCGTCGTGTCGGGCAGCATATAGAGCTCGAGCGCGGCGGGCAGTTCCGATCCGACCTGGGCGGTGACGCCCGGCGGGACCACCACCTTGCGGTCGGATTGCTTTACCGCCTGCGCGATCGTCGTCTTCTGCTCCGGCGTGAGTTCGGCGTTCACGCTTTGCGAGACGGCGCCGACTCCGCCCGTGCTCGGCATGGCCGGAAGCGGCGGCCGCTCCTGCGCCGCAGCCACGCTGATGAGTGCGAGCAAGGTCGCCCCTGCGCATGCGATCTTCATATGGCTTCTCCTCCGCCATGGCGTTGCGGGTGGAATGCCGCCTGCGGTCATTCGTTCCCGCAAAGATTCCGCGCGATCAGAACCCGCTCAGACGTTCGATTTCCGCGCCGCACGCCACGAGCTTGCCCTCGAGGCGCTCGAAACCGCGATCCAGATGATAGACGCGGTTCACCAGGGTCTCGCCCTCGGCGGCGAGCGCGGCGATCACCAGCGAGACCGAGGCGCGCAGATCGGTCGCCATCACCGGCGCGCCTTTCAGTCGCGGCACGCCCTCGATCGTCGCGGTCTGCCCTTCGAGTTGAATCTGCGCGCCGAGGCGCGCCAATTCCTGCACATGCATGAAGCGGTTCTCGAAGATCGTCTCGGTGATCTGCGAGACGCCGCCGGCGCGGGTCATCAACGCCATCAGCTGCGCCTGCAGGTCGGTGGGAAAACCGGGGAACGGTTCCGTGGTGACCTCGACCGGGGCGAGGCCGGACCCGTTGCGCACGACGCGCAAGCCGGAATTGGTGGATGAAATCTCCGCGCCCGCGCGCACGAGCACGTCGAGCGCCGCCTGCAGCAGTTCGGGCCGCGCCCCCTCGAGAACGACGTCGCCGCCCGCCATCGCCACCGCCATGGCGTAAGTGCCGGTCTCGATGCGGTCGGGCAGCACGCGGTGGCGCGCGCCGGACAGCCGCGGCGCCCCGGTCACGACGATGCGCGGCGTTCCCGCGCCGGTGATCCTCGCCCCCATCTTGTTGAGGCACTCGGCGAGATCGGTGATCTCCGGCTCGCAGGCTGCGTTCTCGATCACGCTCTCGCCATGGGCGAGCGCGGCCGCCATGAGCGCTGTGTGGGTGCCGCCAACCGTGACCTTGGGAAAGTTGATTTCGCCGCCCTTCAATCCGTGCCGTGCGCGCGCCACCACATAGCCGCGGTCGATGTCGATCTCCGCGCCGAGACACTGCATCGCCATGACCAGCAGGTCGACGGGACGCGTGCCGATGGCGCAGCCGCCCGGCAGCGACACGCGCGCCTCGCCCATGCGGGCGACCAGCGGCGCGATCACCCAGAAACTCGCGCGCATTTTCGCGACGAGTTCGTAGGGCGCGGTCGTGTCGACGATGCGCTTGGCGGAAATATGCAGCGTCTGGCCTTCATATTCGCTGTCGCCCGGACGCTTGCCGCCGACCATCACGTCGACGCCGTGATTGCCGAGAATGCGCTGCAACAGCGCGACGTCCGCCAACCGCGGAACGTTCTCGAGAACGAGAATCTCGTCGGTCAGAAGGCTCGCGATCATGAGCGGGAGCGTGGCGTTCTTGGCCCCCGAGATCGGGATGCTTCCCGTGAGCGGCCGTCCCCCGACAATGCGAATGCGATCCATGGCGCCCTGCCCCAGTGATGAACCGACGTGGTCGCGTCAGTCCAGGAGATTTCGCGATCGTCCGACGGCCTGCAGTTCTCAAACAGCTCAACCGCATGTCTTGTCGGGAATGAATTCGGCGGAATCGTGGGGCGTCTCCGCCGCCTCGGCCGAGCCGCCCGGGTCTCCGCCCGCCGCAGGGCCCGGAAATTCGCGCTCGCCGCCGCGCGAGCGAGCCAAGGCTTGTTGTTTGCGACGCAGCAGATTCGCCCGCAGCGCGGAGGCGAGGCGCTGTCCGCGCCGATCGCGCGGCGCGGTTTTTCCCGATGGACCGTGGCGCTGATCATCATCCATGACCTCTTATACTAATGGCGCAAGCGTGCTGAGCAAGTGCGAGATGAAGCCTTCGGTACAGAGCATCCTTGCGATGTCCCGCGCCTTGTGGCAGGTTCCCGCGCCTTTCGACGCGCGAGCGGTCGTCGCGTCGAGGCGCCCGCCTTTTTTCCCGGTGGACCGTTCCGTCACTGTGGAATGCGCCCGCCACAAGATAATTCGGAGGATTGCTGCCGTAGCTCAGTGGTAGAGCACTCCCTTGGTAAAGTTTGCCCACCCGGCCGGAAACGACCGGGAGCGCATCGCCCAAAGTCGGGGAAACCGTCCGGATCAGCCGACGGCAATCCCGAGCCAAGCCCGCGAATGGGAAGGTGTAGAGGCCAGACGGGCGGCGCCTAACGGTTCGATCGAACCCATGGCGAAGGGATGGTCCAGCGCACAAACGCCGCTTGCGGCGGACGCGAAAGCGTCAGTGTGATGAAGGGAGAGGTCGTCAGTTCAATCCTGACCGGCAGCACCACCTAATTGCTAATTTTCTTTTCAAGGGCCGGAGCCTAAGAACGTGGCAAAACGAATCGCATCGCATCTCCGAGCCTGTTGGCGGACGATGCGAGCGCAGAAACAGGGAGGAAGCCTTATGAGTCTCGACGAGTCTGCTCTTCATAAAGTCGCCGCGCAGCGATTTCGCCTCGCGATCGTGCTGACGGCGATCATGCTGGTGTCCTATTTCGGCTTCATACTTTTGGTCGCCTTCAACAAGCCGCTGCTTTCCACGCTGCTGACTCCCGGATTGAGCCTCGGCATTCTGCTCGGCGCGCTGGTGATCGTCTGCGCCTGGGTCCTCTCCCTGATTTACGTGAACTGGGCCAACAACCACTACGACCGGGTGGTGGCCCAAGCCGTAAGCGCCGCGACGGCGCACGCCGGGAGGAACTAACATGAGCGGCGGAATCAATTACCTATCGGTCACGTTTTTCTTCATCTTCATCGTCGCGACGCTCGGAATCACCTACTGGGCCGCGCGCCGCACCAAGACCACCGCACATTTCTACGCCGCCGGCGGCGGCATCACCGGCTTTCAGAACGGCCTTGCGCTTGCCGGCGACTATATGAGCGCCGCGAGCTTCCTCGGCATCGCCGGACTGGTGGCGATGAACGGCTTCGACGGATTGATCTATTCGACCGGCTGGCTGGTCGGCTGGCCGATCATCCTGTTTCTGATCGCCGAGCCGCTGCGCAATCTCGGCAAATACACCTTCGCCGACGTTGTCGCCTATCGGCTGAAGCAGACGCCGGTGCGCATCGCCGCGGTGATCGGCACGATGTCGGTCGTGCTCACCTATCTGATCGCACAGATGGTCGGCGCCGGCACGCTCATCAAGCTTCTGTTCAATCTGGACTACACGGTTGCGGTGGTCATCGTCGGCTGCGTGATGATGACCTATGTGCTGTTCGGCGGCATGATCGCCACGACCTGGGTGCAGATCATCAAGGCCGGGCTTCTGCTCGGCGGCGCCATCGCGATGGCGTTGCTCGTCTTGTCGCAGTTCGGCTTCAATCCGACCAACCTGTTCGCGCGCGCGGCCGAGGTCTATGGCCAGGGCGTCCTCGAGCCGGGCACCAAGGTCGTCACCGGCGCCTGGGACGCCGTGTCTCTCGGCCTCGCGCTGATGTTCGGAACGGCTGGCCTGCCGCACATCCTGATGCGCTTCTACACCGTTCCGGACGCAACGCAGGCGCGCAAGTCCGTCGTCTGGGCCACCGTCTGGATCGGCGGATTCTATCTGATCACCTTCATCCTCGGCTTCGGCGCCATGGTGCTGGTCGGGCAGAAGGACATCCTCGCCGCCGGCGGCGGCGGCAACATGGCGGCGCCGCTGCTCGCCAATGCGCTGGGTGGACCGGCGCTGTTCGGCTTCATCTGCGCCGTCGCCTTCGCGACCATCCTCGCGGTGGTGGCGGGCCTCACGCTGTCGGGCGCCGCCGCGCTGTCGCACGACTTCTGGGTCAGCACCGTCAAAGGCGGCCACGCCTCGGAAGAGGAGCAGCTCAAGGTCGCGCGCATCGCCTCGATCATCCTGGGCGTCTGCGCGATCCTGCTCGGCATCCTGTTCCAGGGCCAGAACGTCGCCTACATGGTCGGCCTCACCTTCTCGATCGCGGCCTCGGCGAACTTCCCGGCGCTGATGCTCGCGATCTTCTGGAAGAAGCTGACCACGGCGGGCGCCGTCTCCAGCATCGTGTTCGGCGCGATCGGCACCTTGCTGCTGATCTATCTCGGACCAACCATCCAGTTCGATCTGCTTGGTCCGAAGGTCGGCGGGAGCGTGACCGCCGCCGACGTGAAGGCGTACCAGGACATGATCATGAGCCAGTGGTGGTTCTTCCCGCTGAAGAACCCGTGCATCGTGACCATGACCGGCGCGTTCCTGATCGGCATCGTCGTTTCCCTCCTGAAGCCGGAGCGCAGCTCCGAAGCGGCCTTCGAGGAGATGGAGCGGCGCGCGACGATGGGCGCAATCGTCAAAGCGGCGCCCGCCGAGTGATCGGCGGAGCATGCCGCGGCCACCGCCGCGGCGGACGAATATGTAGTGCGTAACGAGGACGCCGCCGCGCTCGCCAGCCGGCGGCGTCCTTTCACTTGGCGGCCATCATTTGGCCGGGTCGCTTGGTCGGACCGCACCGAACTCGTTCTGTCGTGCGAAATGCTGTTGCTCCGCCGTGCAAATGACCTATCGTCCGGTGTCTGCAGCGAATTGCGTTCCTGCGATCACTCCGGTTGTGGCGTGGTCGCGTTTCTACGGCGGACCGGTTTCCTTTTCGCCGGAAAACGTCAGGCCCGGCCGGCGCGGGCGTCGGGCCGGAGCCAGGCTCCCGCAGCGAAGGCGCGGGCGGTCGAACCGACAAGAGGATGTCGTGCGCGCGAACGCGGCTATGATCGAAGCGATCCGGCGGGATCCGCATTTCCAGACGCTCGTCGCGCGCAGAGCGCGCGTCGCCTGGACGCTCACCGCAGCGACGTTGATCATCTATTTCGGCTACATCGCCATCGTCGCCTTCGCCCCGCAATGGTTGGGTGTCTCCATCGGCGGGGTCATGACGCTCGGCATACCGGTCGGCCTCCTGGTGATCGTCGCCGCTTTCGTGCTCACCGCAGTCTACGTCCACCGCGCCAATACCGAGTATGACGCGCTGACGCGGCAGATCATCGAGAAAGTCGAATGAGATCGCGCCTGCGCTCGGGCATCGCCGCGCTCATGCTGCTCGCGTTCGCGAGCGCGAGCGGGGCGCACGCGGCCGACGCGGTGGCGTCCGGCGCGCCGAACGTCTCAGCCATGGCGATGTTCCTGATCTTCGCCTCGGCGACGCTCGTGATCACCTACTGGGCGGCGAACCGAACGCGCTCGGCCGCCGATTTCTACGCGGCGGGCGGCGGCATCACCGGGTTCCAGAACGGGCTCGCCATCGCCGGCGACTACATGTCGGCCGCGTCCTTCCTCGGCATTTCGGGCCTCGTCTTCGCCAGCGGCTACGACGGGCTGATCTACTCGGTCGGCTGGCTGGTCGGCTGGCCGATCGTCCTGTTCCTGATCGCCGAGCGGCTGCGCAATCTCGGCAAGCTACACCTTCGCCGACGTGGCGTCGTTCCGGCTCGAGCCAGTCCCGATCCGCATCCTGTCGGCGATCGGCACGCTCACCGTGGTCGCGTTCTACCTGATCGCGCAGATGGTCGGCGCCGGCAAGCTGATCGAGCTCCTGTTCGGCCTCCCCTACCTCTATGCGGTGATCATCGTCGGCGCGCTGATGATCGTCTACGTCGCCTTCGGCGGCATGGTGGCGACCACCTGGGTGCAGATCATCAAGGCCTGCCTGCTGCTCGGCGGCGCGACCTTCATGGCGTTCATGGTGCTCGTGAAGTTCGGCTTCTCGCCGGAAGCGCTGTTCAAGGCCGCGGTCGCGGTGCATCCGAAGGGCGCGTCGATCATGGCGCCCGGCAGCGCTGGTCTCCGATCCGATCTCGGCCATCTCGCTCGGCGCTGGCGCTGATGTTCGGCACCGCCGGCCTGCCGCACATCCTGATGCGCTTCTTCACCGTGGCGGACGCCAAGGCCGCGCGCAAGTCGGTGTTCTACGCCACCGGCTTCATCGGCTATTTCTACATCCTGACCTTCATCATCGGCTTCGGCGCGATCACGCTTCCTGATGAACGACTCCGACCACTTCACCGGTCGGACCGGGCGGCGTCTACAACAAGGTCACCGACCTGATCGGCGGCACCAACATGGCGGCGATCCAGCTCGCCAATGCGGTCGGCGGCGTCGCTCTTCCTCGGCTTCATCTCGGCCGTGGCGTTCGCGACCATCCTCGCGGTGGTGGCCGGCCTGACGCTCGCGGGCGCCTCGGCCGTCAGCCACGATCTCTACGCCTCGGTGATCGCCAAGGGAACGGTGTCCGAGGACAAGGAGGTGCGCATCTCGAAGATCTCCGCGGTCGTGATCGGCATCGTCGCCGATCGTATCTCGGCTACGTCTTCGAGAACCAGAACGTCGCCTTCATGGTCGGCCTCGCCTTCGCGGTCGCGGCAAGCTGCAACTTCCCGGTGCTGCTGATGTCGGTTTTCTGGAAGGGCACGACCACGCGCGGCGTGCTGATCGGCGGCTTCCTCGGCCTCGATCAGCGCCGTCGCCGATGGTGGTGCTTGAGCCCGGCCGTGTGGGTAAGACCTTCGGCTTCGAGAGCGCGCTCTTCCCCTACGACAATCCGGCGCTGTTCTCGATGGCGCATCGCCTTCGGCGGCATCTGGCTGTTCTCCAAGACTCGACAGCCAGCCAGCGGGCGCCCGCGACGAAGCGGGCGCCTTCGACGCGCAATACGTCCGCTCGGAGACCGGCATCGGCGCGTCCGGCGCGGTCGCGCACTGACCGAGCAGGTCGGCGCATGCTGACCGACCGGCCTGCAATTCGCTAAGGCGCGGCCGCCGTCGCTCCGGCGTGCCAGCGGCCGCGCCCGCGCTGAGCGCACCGCCCGGCAGGAGCGGTCAATGCCGCAAGCCTTCGACGCGCAGAACCCGCCCTTCGACCGGCTGAGCCACGACGAGATCGAGCGATCTGCGCGCGCGCGCTCGACATCGGCTATTTCCGCCCGGGCGAGCCGATCATCGAGCACGGGCAGCGCGTCCGAACATCTGCACGTCGTCATCAAGGGCTCGGTCGAGGAGCGCGACGGCGAGGAACTCGAAGCCGTGCTCGGCCCCAAGGACAGCTTCGACGCCCGCGCGCTGGTGCATGGCGCCGCCGGCACGAGCTTCGTCGCCGCCGAGGAGACGCTCTGCTATCTCGCTGCCCAAGGCGCTCGTGCTCGATCTGATCGCGCCGCAACACCGGCTTCGCCGCGTTCTTCTATCTCGAGCTGTCGCGCAAGCTCGCGCTCCTACGCGCGCGCACGCGAGGACCGAGCGGCGTCGATTCGGTCCTGCGCGCGCGCGTGCGCGACGTCGCGGCTGCAGCCCGCCGTCTTCATCGACGGCGACGACCACGCATCAAGCGAGGCCGGCAGCGCTCATGCGCGAGCGCAACACCAACGCGCTGCTTCGTCCGCGACGGCGACGCAGTCGGCATCATCACCGGCATGAATCTGTCGAAGGCGGTCGTGCTCGATCGCCTGCCGCTCGACGACCAAGGTCGCGACGTCTGCCATTTCGACGTCGTCTCGGTCGAGACCGACGATTTCATCTTCGAGGCGCTGATCACGATGACCCGCCACAACAAGCGCCGCCTCGCGGTCGCAGTCGAACGGCGCAATATGTCGGCATGCTCGAGGACATCGACATTCTCGGCCTGGTCGCCGGCAATTCGCAGCTCATTCCCGGCCGGATCGACCGCGCGCGCGCGCATCGACGATCTCGCCGATCCCCGCGCGCGACATCCAAAGCCAGGTCGAGCGCCTGCACCGGCAGGGCGTCAAGGTCGAGGTGATCGCCGAGATCACCTCCGATCTCAACCGCCGCCTGTTCGCCAAGCTGTTCGACCTGATCGCCTCGCCGGCCATCCGCGAGGCCGGCTGCCTGATGGTCATGGGCTCGGAGGGCCGCGGCGAGCAGACCGTGCGCACCGACCAGGACAACGGCCTGCTGCTGGCGCGCGCCGGTGCCGGAGGACGAGCTGCAGGCCTTCCGCGACGACTTCACCGGCGCGCTCGAGACGCTTCGGCTTTCCGCCCTGCCCCGGCAACGTGATGGTGCGCAACCCGCAATGGTCGCAGCCGATCGACGGCTTCGTCCGCCAGATCAGAGGCTGGGTGCTGACGCCCGACGACGAGCAGCGCGATGAATCTCGGCATCTTCTTCGACGCCGTGCGCGGTCGCGGGCCGATCGCGAGCTGCTCGACCGCGCGAAGACCGCGCATGATCGAGATGATGCACGGCGAGAGCGCCTATCTCTCCCGCTTCGCGCACGCGATCGATCAGTTCGAGGGCGCGAGCGCCGGCATGCTGACCTCGATCATGGCCACGGTCGGCGTCGGCTCCGGACGACGATCGACATCAAGAAGTCCGGCACCTTCCCGATCGTGCACGGCGTCCGCACCCTCGCCATCGACAACGGCCTCACGGAGACCCCGACCGTGCAGCGCATCGAGGCGCTCGACGGCCAAGCGGCGTGCTCGGCGACGAACTCGGCCGCGATCTTGCCAGCGCGCTGTCCTATTTCATGGAGATGCGCGCTGCGCTCGCAGCTGCGCGCGATGAAGACCGGCAAGCGCGAGGCCGAGGCGATCGTGCGGCTCGGCGAACTGACCACGCGCGACCGCGATCTGCTGCGCGATGCGCTGCGGGTGGTGAAGCGCTTCCGCGAGGTCGTCCGCAGCCGCTATCATCTCGAGCGTGTTCTGATGGGCAAGCGCGATGTTCGCAGGCCGCTGCGGCGGCTGATCGACCGCATCGCGTCTCGCGCGACAGCGGCTATCGCGTTCCTGTTCCGCGACCGGACGACAGCGACGAGGTCGTCTCGCTCGACTGCGAGACGACCGGCTTCGACATCCGTGGCGCGACGACATCGTCAGCATCGCGGCGATCCAGATCCGCGGCTCGCGCATTCTCGACCAGCGAGGCCTTCCAGGCGCTGGTGCGGCCCGAGCGCGGCGATGGACGCGCGCGCGATCAAGGTCCACCAGCTGCGCGAGAAGCGACGTGGCGCGAGGCCGGCACGATCCGCGAGGTGCTGCCCGAGCTCCTGCACTTCATCGGCAGCCGCCCGCTGGTCGGCTACTGGATCGATCTTCGACGTCCGCATGCTCAACAAGTATCTGCTACGAGCATGCTGAACATCCATCTGCCCAACCGGCAGATCGACGTCTCCGAGCTCTACTACGACCGCAAATACGGCAACGCGCCGCCCGGCACCGCGCATCGATCTCCGCTACGCCGGCGATCGTGGCCGATCTCAAGCCTGCCGATCGCTGCCGCAGCACGACGCCTTCAACGACGCGCTGAGCGCCGCGCAGATGTACGTGATCCTGCAGGACATGAGCGCGCGCGGCGTGCGCATTTCGCGCCCGCCCAAGAGCGAGGAGCCGTCGGATTCGGCTCAGCCCTATATGATCACGCCGTAAGAGACGCGCGCCGGCGCCCGGGCGCGAGAGCGCCTGCGTGGGCCGCTTCAGCCGACCATGTTGGAGACCTCGCGACGCTCCCAGATCGCCGAGAGTTCGCTGCGCAGCGCGCTCAGGTCGAACGGCTTGCGCAAGACGGGAAATCCGTCACGGACGACCTCGTTGGCGCAGTCGCTGAAGCCGGTCATCAGCAAGATAGGCAAGGACGGCCGCGTCTGCCGCAGCCTGCGCGCGAGGTCCAGCCCGCTCATGCCGCCGGGCATGAGAATATCGGTGAGAACGACGTCGACATGATCGGCGCCTTGCAGGAACCGGAGCGCGTCGTGCGGGGACGCGGCGAATTCGACGTCATAGCCGAGCTGGCCGAGGTAGGACTTGCACACATCGGCGACGGGAAGATTATCTTCGACCACGAGAACGGTCTTGCGCTCGGGCGCCGTCGGCGGCGCCGGAACCTCGTGCTGCGCTTCGGCCGGACGCGGCTCGAACTCCTTCTGCGGCAGATACATGCTGACCACCGTGCCGCGCCCGAGCCAGCTTGCGATGGTCGTCGCGCCGCCGGCCTGCTTGGCGAAGCCGTAGACCTGGCTCAGTCCCAGCCCGGTTCCCTTGGTCGCATCCTTCGTCGTGAAGAAAGGCTCGAACACCCGGTGCAGGATGTCGCGCGGAATGCCGGCGCCGGTATCGGCGAAGGTCACTTCCACGAACCGCCCGGACAGGCCGTCCATCGCCGGGTCGCCGGTCAACGTGACCTTGTGCACGCCGATATGCAGCCGCCCGCCGTTCGGCATGGCGTCGCGCGCATTGACGCAGATATTCAGCACCGCCACTTCGAATTCGCTGAGATCGACCTTCACCGGGCAGTTCTCGTCGGGAATGTCCAGCGTGACTACGATGTTGTCGGTCAAGGAGCTGCGCACCAGCTCGATCAATTCCGGCAATCGGTGCGCCACGTTGATCCCTTGCGGGTTCACCGCTTGCTGGCGCGAAAACGACAAGAGCTGGCGCGTGAGCGTCTCGGCGCGCTTCGCCGCCGTCGAGATCATGTCGCACAGCCTGGTGGCCTTCTCGTCCTCCAACATGGCGCAGAGCCGCGTCACGCTGCCCGTGATCACCATCAGCAGATTGTTGAAATCGTGCGCGACGCCGCCGGTGAGGCGGCCCAGCGCTTCGAGCCGTTGCGCCTGGCGCAGCGCCGATTCCGCCGCCTCGCGGCGATCGGCTTCCGCATAGAGGTTTTGCGTGCGCTGGATGGCGAGGCCGAGCAACGTGAAGACCAGCAAGCTGGCCGGTATGCCGAACACCAGATGGCCGGCGATGCTGGACAGCCATTCGTTGCGAATCTCGGCCGTGCCCAATCCCGCCACGACATAGGCCGGAAACCCGTCGACCTTGCGGTAGCCGAAGCGCCGCTCGAGGCCATCGAGCTGCCCAACGGCGGTGTAGATGCCGCGCTCGGGATTGGTGCGCCGCGCCACGTCGAACTTCGATTTCGGCATGTCGAGCCGCGCGCCCGGCGTCGCCGGCTCGGGATAGCGCGTGAGAAACGCCCCATCCTCCCGGATCATGGCGAAATAGGCGCCGACGCCGCGGCTGATTTCAGCATAGAACTTTTCGAAGTCGCTCGGCAGCAGGGACACCGTGACGATGCCGTTGAACCCGCCTTCGGCAAGCGTGCGGCGACGGCTGAAGCTGAAAAAGGCGGGCCCAGGCACCAGCCGTGGCGCATGAACCGACCCGATATAGGCGCCGCTGTCCCGATCGACCTGCGCCTGGAAGTAATCGCGATCGGCCAATGAGGCTGCGCGCGGGGGCGGGCTGGCCCGGCTCGAGACCAAGGCGAAGCCGTCGCGATCGATGACCCAAATGGACTGCAGCTGCGGCAGCATGTCGGTGACGCGCTTCAAGCGGGCGTAGAGCTGAGGCTCCATCGCCCGGACTTGGTCGTCCGACAGGCCTTGCACGGACTCGGCGACCTCGTTCAAGACCAGCTGGCCGGTCAACAAGACCTTGAGCGCCTGCTCGTGCAGCACGTCGAGCGAGCGCACGATGCGATCGTCGGCGGACCGATAGGTCGCGCCCCAGCTGACCCAGGCGGCATACGCGAACAGCACGGCGGGAACCGCGAGCGACCCGACCATCAGCGTTCGCAGAATCCGCAGTGTCGCGCGGCGCGCTCTGACCATTCGTCGGCAATCCCTGGAGAGCTTACGGCAGCAGCATCAATATTGCGATGGGACTAGCCAAGTGAGCAGCCAACGCCAAATAGCTGAAAAATGTTCCAGACTTCTCGGAACGAGAGGCCCAATTCACGGTTAAAACTTGTTAATTGGAAGCGGGGATTAATCCTGAACGGCTACGCGCGGCCCGGCAACCCGGCGGGCGCGGCTTCGGCGCGCTCCGCGCTGCGCAGCAGCCCGCCGGCCAGGTCCTGGAGCGTCGGCTGGCGCAGCGCCGAGAACGGAAGCGGCCGGGTCACTTCAATCGCGGCAAGCCCGAGACGAGCGGTGAGCAGGCCGTTCAGCACCCCCTCCCCGAGCCTTGCCGACAGTTTGGCGGCCAGGCCGTGGCCGATCATCTGCTGGACGAGACCATCGGTCACCGCAATTCCGCCGGTCATGGCGAGGTGGGAGATGACGTGCCGCATCAGCCGGACCATGCCGAGGGTTCCGGGGCGTCCGCCATAGAGGAGCGACAGACGCCGCACCAGCCCGAGCGCCGTGATTAGGACGAAAATCATATCAACCGCCGCGCGTGGGCTGACCGCCGTCACGACCGAAACGCGTGTCGCAGCGTTGCCGACCAGCCGCCGCGCCTGCTCGTCCAGCCCAGACATCAGCTCGCGCTCTGCAAGCTGAACGAGGTCGCGGCCGTCGATGATCTCGCCCAGATGGAACTGCAGCCGCGCGCGTGCGCGCGCCAGTTCCGGCGTGCGGCGGGTGAGCGCGACGAGCTCTGACACGATCGCGCGTCCGGCGTCGCGGTCATCGCTGACGAGCGTTTCGCTCGCACGGTCGCGCAGTTTATCGATGGTGGCGAGACGCATGAGCCCGAGCGCCTCGCGGAGCAGAATCGCGAGCGCGGCGACGCCCGCCAGCGCCGCAAGCCCAAGACCGAGATAGCCGAGCAAATCGGCGCGCGCGAACAGATCGGCCAAGCAGATTGGCGATGGACAGGCCGAGGCCGAGGGTCACGAGCCCGCCCGCGGAAATCCAGAACAGCAGCGCCCACGGCGCCTGCCGGCGGCGGACCGGCACGAGTTCGCCTTCCTGCTCCGAAAACGCCTCCGCCTCCGCCTCGGCTGCGACGCTCGCGAGACGCCGGCGCGGCGCAGGCTCCGCCGGCGCGGGCCGCAGCACGACACTCGGATCATCCGGGCGGAACGCCGCCGGTCGGCGAAATTCGACGGGGCTGTTCATTGCAGTCGGTCTCCGATCAGGAACTCCAGCGCACGATCAAAGCGGATATGGGGCAGCGAAGGCAATCCGTCCATGGCCTGCACGATCCGGGGCGGACGAAAACGCAGGAACCGGAACGCCGCATCATCATGCGACACCCCCGTGATCCCCTTGAACCCGTCCGGGCCGATCGCGAACACCCGTTCCGGGTCGGCCGGAAGATCGCCGGGGAACAGCGCGATCTCCCGCTCCCCGTCGAACATCTGCCGCGCCGCCTGCTCCCCCGCCGCCGGCACGCCGACGATCGCGGGGAGTTCGTCGCCGTCGCGCCGGATTGCAGCCTCACGCGTCGCCCGCACCGCCGCCAGCGCGATCACGTCGGTCGCGGCCCCCGCGAATTGCGCGCCTACGGCGGCCCGCTCGACCATGCGCGCGAGGATCGCCTCGAGGCGATCATGGCTCGAATGGTGCAGATGGTCGGCCTTGGTCGCCGCGAACAGGATTTTGTCGACGCGCGGGGCGAAAAGCGTGCTGAGCCAGGTCCTCCGCCCGATCTCGAAACAGCCGAGAATCGATCCGAGCGCCCGTTCCAGATCACGCACCGCGGCCGGCCCGGCATTGAGCGCGGCGAGCACGTCCACGAGAACGATCTGCCGATCGAGCCGCGCGAAGTGATCGCGGAAGAACGGGCGCACGACCACGTCCTTGTAGGATTCATAGCGCCGCCGCATCATGGCCCAGAGCGACCCCTCGGGCGCGACCGCGTCGGCCTCGACGTCGAGCGGCGCGAAGGTCAGCGCGGGCGACCCGGCGAGATCGCCGGGCATCAGGAAGCGGCCGGGCGGCAGCAGGCTCAGCGCGTAACGTTCCTCGCGGCAGGCCTTGAGATACTCCGTATAGCGTTGCGCCGCCGTCATGGCCGCCTGTTCGTCGGCCCGCGCATGCGGGTCGAGCGTCGCGAGATAGGCGTGCCAGGATTCGGCGATATGCAGCCGCGGGCTGTCGCGCGAGAGCGCAAGGCTCTCCTTCGCCCATTCCTCGTAGCTCTTGCCGAGCAGCGGGAGGTCGAGGAGCCACTCGCCGGGATAGTCGACCAGATCGAGCGTCAACTCGCGCATGCGCCCGCTTTCCGACTGGTATTCAATGACCACCCGGAGTTCGCTGATCTGACGGGTGGAGTCGGGCCAGACGCGCTCGCCGACCAGCGCCTTGACGTGGTTCTCGTATTCGAAGCGGGGCACCGCGTCGTCCGGCTGCGGCGCGAGATGGGCGCGGGCGATGCGTCCGCGGGCGAGCGCCGAAAATACCGGAAAGCGCCCGCCGCGGGCGAGGCCGTGCACCAGCGCGGTGATGAAGACCGTCTTGCCGGCGCGGGACAGGCCGGTCACGCCGAGCCGAATCGTCGGGTTGAACAGGTTCTCGCTGAAATCGACGAGCGCGCGCGCAGCAAGCCGCGTGCGCTCGAAAAAGTCAGAAATCATCAGATTCATGAGCGCTAAAACGAGAATCGAGCCTGCGAACCCCGCAGGTCTCGTGTCAGCAGATATTCTGTGCCGGCGCTCCCGGCAAGGCAATTTCGGGCCAGGGTTCGTCGCAATGCGGCAGCGCTGGCGGGAGCGGCCACCGACCCGAACGACGCGCGCGCCCGACCGTCGGTTGCAGGCCCGAAGCCGCCGATTCCGGGGCCCCCAGCCGACGGCGCCGAGCTCGGATCATTTGGAATGGCAGGTCTGACCCCGCGCCCTTGACAATGGTCAAGGCGGCGAAGGTGCAGCAAATTATCAACTCGACAACAGAATTATAAAAGTTCAAATGAGCCGGCCGGGGGGCGGTCGGCGGAGATCGATCAGATGAAGTACAAAGCGTGCTTTGCCGACGCCCTGCAGCGGCTGCGCGACGAGAGCCGCTATCGCGTTTTCGCCGACCTGGAGCGGCTTGCCGGCCGGTTCCCGCGGGCGATCTGGCACTCCGCCGAGGGCCCGCGCGACGTGATCGTGTGGTGCTCCAACGATTATCTCGGCATGGGGCAGCATCCCAAGGTGATCGGCGCGATGGTCGAGACGGCGACCCGCGTGGGCGCCGGCGCCGGCGGAACGCGCAATATCGCCGGAACCAACCATCCGCTGGTGCAGCTCGAACGCGAGCTCTCCGACCTGCATCGCAAGGATTCGGCGCTGGTATTCACCTCCGGCTATGTCTCGAACGATGCCGGCATCTCGACGCTCGCGAAGCTCATTCCCGATTGCCTGATCCTGTCGGATGCCTGGAACCACAATTCCATGATCACCGGCGTCCGCAATTCCGGGATGCAGAAGGCGATCTTCCGCCACAACGATCTGGAGCATCTCGAACAGCTCCTCAAAGAGGCCGGCAAGGAGCGGGGCAAGCTCATCGTCTTCGAGAGCCTCTATTCGATGGACGGCGACATTTCTCCCATCGCCCGCGTGTGCGACCTCGCCGAGAAGTACGAGGCGATGACCTATCTCGACGAGGTGCATGCGGTCGGCATGTACGGGGCGCGCGGCGGCGGCCAGGCCGAGCTGCAAGGCCAGATGGACCGGATCGACGTGATCGAAGGAACGCTGGCGAAGGCGTTCGGCTGCCTCGGCGGCTATATCGCCGGCGATGCGGACGTGATCGATGCGGTGCGCTCCTATGCGCCCGGCTTCATCTTCACGACGGCGCTGCCGCCGCCGATCTGCGCGGCGGCGACCGCGGCGATCCGCCACCTGAAGACTTCCGGTTGGGAGCGCGAGCGCCATCAGGACCGCGCCGCCCGCGTGAAGGCGATCCTGCTCGCCGCCGGGCTGCCGGTGATGCCGACCGAGACGCATATCGTGCCGGTCTTTGTCGGCGATCCGGAGCGCTGCAAGGCGGCCTGCGACACGCTCCTGCGCGAGCACGGCATCTACATCCAGCCGATCAATTATCCGACCGTGCCCAAGGGCACCGAGCGCCTGCGCATCACGCCCTCGCCCTATCATGACGATGCGCTGATCGATGCGCTCGGCGAAGCGCTGGTCGATGTGTGGGAGCGGCTCGGGCTTCCGCGCAAACCGCATGCGCTCGCCGCGGAGTGAGTTGATCCTGTTCCGCTCATTCCGGTGAAACGGGAATCGAGCCTTCTCCGATGATTCTGGGTTCCCGCTCGGCGTGCGGGGACGAGCGGGCAGACGTCATGGATTCAATGTCACCGGATCATCCTCCGAGCCTAGCGAGAATCGCCTTCACGGTGTCATCGGGCGTCGCTGTCGCGTCGAGCCGCAGCGCATCGGGCGGCGGCGGATCGAAGCGCGCCGCCACCCGCGCGACCGTCTCTTGGTCGCGATCCGCAGACGCGCGGCTTTGCTCGGCAAGATCGCGTCCGGCGCGCGCCTGCGCGACATCGATCGGGCAATCGAGGTAGACCGGGAGGAAGTCCGCTCCCGCCGGCGTCCGCGAGCTTGCGCACGTCGTCAACTTCGTGTGCGCACGAAAACGGCATGCCCTCGACCACGCAGGAGCGGCCGAGTTCGAGGCACGCGGCGACGCCGAGGAGCAGCGCGCTATAGGCGGTCTCCTTCTCGACCTCGGTATAGCCGCAGGGCCGGAACATCGCCGCGCGGATCGCATCGCGCGAGACGACGGCGAGGTCGCGCGCCCGCGCGAGGCGTTCGGCGACCGTCGTCTTGCCGCTGCCCGGCAGTCCCATCAGCGCGAGCACGACGGGCATGGTCGCGACCCTCCTGTGTCATCGTCCGCGCAGGGCCGCGAAAAAGCTTAGTCTGCTGCGCTCCGTCCGATGACAGGCGACGATTACGGCGTCCGGCCTTCGTCCCGCGACTTCGCCTCATCGGAGCTGCTGGCTGACGGCTCTGCGCGCGCGGGCTGGTCGTCGTCCATGATGGCGCGCCAGGCGGCGCCGTCGAGATCGTCGAACTGCCCGCTGTTGAGCGCCCAGATGAAGGCGACCAGTCCGAGCAGGCCGAGCCCGAGCGCCATCGGCACGAGATAGATCAGGACTTCCATGCCGTCCCTTCACAGGTTGACGCACGCGAGACCTATGGCTTGTTCCGCTCGCTTCAACTGACCCCGCTCATTCGCGCGAAAGCGGGACACCACCAGCTTGCTTCGGCAATCCTGGGTCCCTGCTTGCGCGGGGACGAGCGGAACCTGCCCTTCGGGGCGCGCGGGCGCGCAGCGAGTTGGTCGTGACGAGGATGGACGAGCCGGACATCGCAAGCGCGGCGATGAGCGGGGTCGCCAGTCCGACGATTGCAATCGGCACCGCGATCGCGTTGTAGATCACCGCCATCCAGAGGTTCTCCGACATGATCCGCTTCGCCCGCGTGGCGATCGCGAGCGCGGCCGCGACCGGCTCGAGCCGATCGCCGAGGAACACCGCGTCGGCGGCCGACTGGGTCAGATGCGCGGCGGTGACCGGCGACAGCGACACGTTCGCCGCCGCGAGCGCCGGCGCGTCATTGATCCCGTCGCCGACCATCAGCACCTTCCGGCCCGCGCGTTTCAATTCCTCGATATGCGCGATCTTGTCGGCCGGGGTGACGGCCGCCCGCACCTCGGCGATCCCCAGAATGCGCGCGACATGGGCGACCGCCGGCATCCGATCGCCCGAAAGAATTTCCACGGCATAGCCGCGCGCCTTCAGCGTCGTCACCACTTCGACGCGCGTCGGCGCGAATGCGCTGGCGCACGGCGAAGACGTAGCGCGCATCCCCGTGCAAGAACGCGATCGCGGACGCTTCCGGATCGCTTTCCGTCACCCGCGCAGCCTCCGCCTCCGCGCCGCAGAACGACGGCCGGCCGAGCCGCAATTCGATTCCATACGCCTTACCCTCCGCTGAAAGGAGAGGGTCGGACCGCAGGTCCGGGGAGGGGTCGTCGGCCGAATGACCCCCTCCCGGCGAGCTAACGCTCGCCGACCTCCCCCTTTCAGGGGGAGGTGATTGAAAGAAGTTGCCCGTCGTCTGCTCGTGGCGCGGAGAGAATACGGCGCGCACGCCCTGCCCCGGCTCTTCGAGCGCGCCGGCCAGCGGAAGCTTCGCATCCGCCGCGCGCGCCACCGCCGCGGCGAGCGGATGGCGGCTGGTCAGCGCCAGCCGGCCGGCAAGCGCGAGAACATCGGGGGGAATCTCGGCCGCATTCACCACTTCGGGCTCGGGCAGCGTGAGCGTGCCGGTCTTGTCGAACACGACCGTGTCGACCGCGGCGAGCCGCTCGATCGCATCGCCGGAATTGAGCAGCACGCCCGAGCGGAACAGGGCGCCCGCCGCCACCACCTGCACCGCCGGGATCGCGAGGCCGAGCGCGCAGGGACAGGTGATGATGAGGACGGCGATCGCGGTCACGATCGCGTCGTGCCAGCTCGCGCCGAGCGCGACCCAGCCGAGCATGGTCGCAAGCGCGGTCAGGTGCACCACCGGCGCATAGAGCTGGGCCGCGCGCTCGGCGAGCCGCACATAGCCCGAGCGCGTCTCCACCGCCTTGTCGAGCAGCCGCGTCACTTCGTCGAGCAGCGTGCCTTCCGCCGCCGCGCCGACGCGCACGCGCAGCGTGCCGTTGATGTTCATGGTTCCGGCGTAGACATGCGCGCCCTTCTCGGCGGCGACATGGGCGGTCTCGCCGGTGACGAGGCTCTGGTCGATCTCGGAGCGGCCCTCGATCACTTCGCCGTCGACCGCGATGCGCTCGCCCGGCCGCACCAGCACGACATCGCCCGGCTCGATCGCCTCGACCGGCACCTCGCGGATCTCGTCGGGACTGACGAACTTGACGGCGGTCTCGGCCTTCAGCGCGGCGAGATTGGCGGCGACCGCCCGCGTGCGCCGGCGCATGTTCTGGTCGAGATAGCGGCCGGCGAGCAGGAAGGTGAGCAGCATCACCGCCGAATCGAAATAGGCGTGCTCGGCATGATGCAGCGTCTCGAACACCGACAGCGCGAGCGCGAGCACGACGCCGAGCGTGATCGGCACGTCCATGTTGAGGCGGAAGCCCATCAGCGCGCGCATCGCCGAGCGGAAGAAGGGCTGGCCGGCATAGGCCGCGGCGGGCAACGCGATCAGCGCGGAGAGCCAGTGGAAGAAATCGCGCTGCTCGGGCGTGATGTCGGTCGCGTTGCCCGACCATACCGAGACGGAGAGCAGCATGACGTTCATCGACGCAAACGCCGCGACGCCGAGACAGCGCAAGAGGAAGCGCGCCTCGTCCTGCTCCTTCGCCTCCGCGCGCCGCGTGTCGAACGGATAGGCCTTGTAGCCGAGCGCATTGAGCTTGCCGACGATCGCCGAAGGATCGAGCTTTCCCTCCCGCCATTCGACCGCGACGCGCCCATTGGTGAGGTTGACCCGCGCGCGGGTGACGTTCGGCAGCGCGGTGAGGCCGCCTTCCACCCGCAGCATGCAGGCGGCGCAGGTCATGCCCTCGACCGCGAGATTCATGCGCGCGCGGCCGTCGTCCAGGCGCTCGACGAAATGGGACAGATCAGTGGTTTCGGTCATCGCTGCGACACCCAGTTTCACCTCGCCCCGGCGGGGAGAGGTCGGCGAGGCATGACAATGCCGAGCCGGGTGAGGGGAAGCGATCGTCCCTCGATGTGGCCCCCCTCACCCGGATGACATCGCTTCGCTCGTCATCCGACCTCTCCCCGCCGGGGAGAGGTGATAATGATGGCACTTGCGCCTGCACTACTGCAGCACGACGCGGTTGCGCGACAGGAACACGCGTTCGGCGCCGCGCGCCGCCTCGACGATCAGGTCCCATTGCCCGGGTCCGACGCCGGCGGCCTGGCCGGCATAGATTCCCGCTTCCCGCTCGGTCAGCGCGAAGGCGCGGTCGCCGCGCTCGTCGGCCGGACGCGCGAGGCGGGCTGCGAACCCGATCCCGCCCAGCGGCGCGCCGGCCGCGTCGCGCGCATCGATGCGCAGGCGCGCGCCGCCGTCGCCAAGGCGTTCGACATGGGCGGCCACCCGCCAGCCGCGCTGCGCCTGCGCCTGCGCGGCGGCGACCTCGCCGTTGAAGGCGAGGCTCGCGCGATAGGCGCTGTCCACCTCGGTGCCGGGCAGCGTCTCGATCGCGAACGTCACCAGCGCGGCGTTGGCGGCGAAGACGACGCCGAAAAACGCGACCAGGTAAATGAGCACCCGACGGCCGGTCAATGGTCGCGACGCGGCGTTGGCCTCCATAGGCGCACTCCTTCTTCCGTCGTTCTCACGGGGCGACGAAATGCTCGCTCTCGGTCGCGGTCTCGCCGGACCCGACATCGCGGGCGGTGAACTGCACCGACGTCGACTTGTCGAGCTTCACGTCGGGCGGCACGGTGACCAGCACCCGCGCCTCGCGCGTCTGGTCGGGCCCGACCGCGACGATGGCGCGGCCCGCCTGCTCTTCCCCGATGATGTGGATGATCGGACTGGGCACGCCGGACACGGTGAGCTCGATCATGCGCAGGTCGGTGCGTTTATTGAGGAAGCGCACGGTATAGGCATTGCGCACCGAGCCGTCCGACAGCGCGACGAACAGCGGGTTGCGATCGTGCAGGACGTTGATGCCGAGCAAAGTGCGCGCCGCCAGCGAATACAGCATGATCGCGCCGGTGATCGCGATCACCGCGACATAGATGAGCGTGCGCGCGCGGATGAAGCGATAGACCGGCGGCAACCCGTCGAGCCGCCGCTTGATGTTGACCTCGGTGTCGTAGGCGATCAGCCGGGCGGGCCGGCCGATCTTCTTCATCATGGCGTCGCAGGCGTCGATGCACAGCCCGCACTGGATGCAGCCGAGCTGGTCGCCATCGCGGATGTCGACCCCGGTGGGGCACACCGCCACGCACTGGCGGCAATTAATGCAGTCGCCGGCGGGCAGGTCGTTGGCCCGCAGCTCTTTGGCCTTCGGGACAGGCATGCGCGGCTCGCCGCGATCGTAGCGGTACGAGACGTTGAGCGCCCATTCGTCGGTCAAGGCCGCCTGGATGCGCGGCCACGGGCACATATAGATGCACACCTGCTCGCGCATATGGCCGGCGAGCGTGTAGGTCGTGAAGGTGAGAACGCCGATCGCGGCATAGGCGATCGTCGGGGCCTGGAAGGTCGCGAGATCCTTCACCAGCGTCGGCGCGTCGGCGAAGTAGAGCACCCAGGCGCCGCCGGTCCACCACGGCGATGAGCAGCCAGACCGCGTGCTTCGCGGTGATCTCGCCGATGCGCCGCGGCGTGAGCGTGCTCTTGGCCTTCCGCATGCGCTCGCGCCGATCGCCTTCGATGAAGCGCTCGACCGCGATAGAACAGGTCGGTCCACACCGTCTGCGGACACCAATAGCCGCACCAGACGCGTCCCCCGATGGCGTTCATCAGGAACAGCGCCATGGCGGCGATCACGAGGAGACCGGTGAAGTAGTAGACCTCCTGCGGCCACAGCTCGATGAAGAAGAAATAGAAGCGGCGATTGGGGAAATCGACCAGCACCGCCTGGCTCGGCGCGTTCGGCCCGCGGTCCCAGCGCACGAAGGGCAAGAGGTAATAGACGCCGAGGCAGAACGCCATCAGCCCCCATTTGATGTTCCGGAACGTGCCCGAGACGCTCTGCGGATAGACTTTCTTCGCCGGCGCATAGAGCGGGCCGTCGGGAATATCGAACGCCGTTGGATCGACTGGCTTGTTCATCGGCGGGGGCACCGAGCTTCTTTGCACAAACAAGATCGTCCCGACGGAAGCGCCGGGACGATTAAGTCTAAGGAGCAGTGCTTGTTCTTGTTTTGATCATCATCAAGGCCGCGGCGCTATTTTCCTCCGCCCAGCGTATGCACGTAAACCGCGAGCGCCTTGAGGGTTGCGGGATCGAGGCGCCCGGCCCAGGCCGGCATCACGCCGCCGCGGCCGGTATTGATGCTTTCGATGATCGCGGCCTCGTCGGCGCCGTTCAGGAAGATGCGGTCCGTCAGATTGGGGGCGCCCAGCTCTTCGTTTCCCTTGCCCTCGTCGCCATGGCAGACGGAGCAGTTCTCGGCGAAGATCTTGCCGCCGGCGGCGATGTCGACGCCCTGGCGCACCGGCAGCCCCGACAGCGACCGCACATAGTTTGCGACCTGGACGATTTCGTCGCGCTTGAGCGTGCCGTCCTTGCCAAAGGCCGGCATCTGGTTCTCGCGCGCCTCCGCATGGCCGGAGCGGATGCCGTACTCGAGCGTCTGATAGATCGCCGGCAGGGTGCCGCCCCACAGCCAGTCGTCATCGTTCAGGTTTGGGTATCCCTTCGCGCCGGTCGCGCCGGTGCCGTGACAAGGCGCGCAATTGTCGCCGAACGCGGCCTTGCCCTGGGCGCGCGCGAAGGAGAGCAGCGCCTGGTCCTTTTCGATGTCGGCGAGATCGGCGTTCGCAAGCATGACCGCCTTGTCGCCGCGGATCTTCTGAAGCGCGGCCAGATCGGCGGCGACTTCCGCGCGCGAGGAGTAATTCAAGGCGCCCCTGGTGTAGCTCGAAACCAGCGGCCAGGCGGGATAGACGATCCAATACAGCACCGACCAGACAATGGTCGCGTAGAACACCCACACCCACCAGCGCGGCAGCGGCGTATTGAGCTCCTTGATCCCGTCCCATTCGTGCCCCGTCGTGGCCGTGCCGGTGACGACATCGATCTCTTGCTTTGCCATTGTTGTCAGTCCTCACGCAGGGGCAGCTTGGAAGCCTCGTCGAAGGTCGAGCGATTGCGCGGCCATAACGCGTAGAAAACCACCGCCAGGAACAGCAGGACGAACAGCGGCGTCCACCACGTCGTGACGAGTTCGGAGACGAAGGAGACGGCAGGTTCTATCCGCATGGTGTCTGTCTCAACGCAGATCGGCCTTGTCGTCATACAGCTTGAAGTCGACCAGCGCGCCGAGCATCTGCAGATAGGCGACAAGCGCGTCCATTTCGGTGACCCGCGCCGGATCGCCGTCGAAGTCGCGCGCCACGGCCTTCGGGTAGCGCTGCTGCAGGTCGGCCGCGCCGGGACTGTCGGGCGTCGCCTGCGCCTTGAGGTCGAGCGCGGCGTTCTTGATCTGCTCTTCGCTGTAAGGCACGCCGACTACGCTCAGCGTGCGCATATTGCCGGCGACCTTGCGCCGGGTCGAGTTCGGCGCGCGCCAGGAATCCGTAGCCGGGCATGATCGACTGCGGCACGATCGAGCGCGGATTGGCGAGATGGGTGACGTGCCACTCGTCGGAATATTTGCCGCCGACCCGCGCGAGGTCGGGACCGGTGCGCTTCGATCCCCACTGGAAGGGATGATCGTACATGCTCTCGGCGGCGAGCGAGTAGTGGCCGTAGCGCTCGACCTCGTCGCGCAGCGGCCGCACCATCTGCGAATGGCAGGTGTAGCAGCCTTCGCGCACATACACGTCGCGGCCGGCAAGCTCCAGCGGCGTGTAGGGGCGCATGCCCTCGACCTTCTCGATCGTGCTCTTGAGATAGAACAGCGGCGCGATCTCGACGATGCCGCCGATCGCGATCACGAGCAGGATCCCGATCAGGAGCAGGATCGAGTTGCGCTCCAGGACTTGGTGGCGGGCCATCAACGACATGTCCGCTCTCCCTCACTCGGCGGGTTGCAGCGCGGGACGCGCGGCGACCGCTTCGGGCTCGCCGGAGCGAACCGTCATCCACAAATTCCACGCCATCACCAGCGAGCCGATGACGAACAACAGGCCGCCGAGCGCGCGAATGACATAGTAGGGGTGCATCGCTTCGACCGTCTCGATGAAGGAATATTCGAGGAAGCCGAGCGCGGTGTAGGCGCGCCACATCAGGCCTTGCATGATGCCGGCCACCCACATCGCCGAGACATAGAGGACGATGCCGATGGTCGAGATCCAGAAGTGCCAGTTGACGGCCTTGAGGCTGTAGAGCTCCTTCTTCTGCCACAGCCACGGCACGAGGCAGTAGACCGCGCCGAAGGAGACGAAGCCGACCCAGCCGAGCGCGCCGGAATGGACATGGCCGATGGTCCAGTCGGTGTAGTGGCTGAGCGAATTGACCGCCTTGATCGACATCATCGGCCCTTCGAAGGTCGACATGCCGTAGAAGGCGACCGACACGACCATCATGCGCAGCACCGGATCGGTGCGCAGCTTGTCCCACGCGCCGGACAGCGTCATCAGCCCGTTGATCATGCCGCCCCAGGACGGCATCCACAGCATGATCGAGAAGGTCATGCCGAGCGTTTGCGCCCAGTCGGGCAGCGCGGTGTAGTGGAGGTGATGCGGGCCCGCCCAGATATAGAGGAAGATGAGGGCCCAGAAATGTATGATCGACAGCCGGTAGGAGTAGATCGGCCGCTCCGCGCGCTTCGGCACGAAGTAGTACATGATGCCGAGAAAGCCGGCGGTCAGGAAGAAGCCGACGGCGTTGTGGCCGTACCACCACTGGAACATCGCGTCCTGCACGCCGCCCCAGGCGATGTAGGACTTCGAGCCGAACACCGACACCGGCAGCGCGGGATTGTTGCCGAGATGCAGGACCGCAATCGTGACGATGAAGGCGAGATAGAACCAGTTGGCGACGAAAATATGCGGTTCCTTGCGCTTGACGAGCGTCACCAGGAACACGAGCAGATAGACGACCCACACGATGGTGAGCCACAGATCGGCGTACCACTCGGGCTCGGCATATTCCTTCGATTGGGTCACGCCGAGCAAGTAGCCGGTGCCCGCGATGAGAATGAAGAAATTGTAGCCGAGCACCACGAACCAGGGGGCGATCTCGCCGGCAAGCCGCACCCGGCAACTGCGCTGCACGACATAGAACGAGCTCGCGATCAGCACATTGCCGCCGAAGGCGAAGATCACCGCGGAGGTGTGCAGAGGCCGGATACGGCCGAAATTCGTCCATGGCAGATCGAAATTGAGCGCGGGCCAGGCGAGCTCCAGCGAGGCCCACAATCCGATGAGGAAGCCGGCGATGCCCCAGACCATCGCCGCCGCCGTCGCGAACTTGATCGGCCCGTAACTGTAGTTCGGCTTGCCGTCGATCTCGGCCGGAATGGGCTCCGACGAACGCCGGGAGAAGGAGTTGAAGATCATGACGACGGCGAGCACGCTCGCGGCGGCCGACAGGTAGGCGTGGAACGCGAACGGCGCGTCCTGCGCGTTCAGCGCGCCGACGAGACACAGAAGCGCCGTGACGGCGAAGACGAGGGCCGTTCCACCTTCGCCGATAGTCATGGTTTTACGAGCGGTCGATCGGGCCATGTTCGCGTGCCTCTGAATTGCGGGCGCTTAACCGAGCTTGGGTGGGATCGCGGGGAGATAGGTCGAATGCCGTCTGCAGCCGCATTGATCCATGTCAATCTTGCCGTCTGCGACCCACTAAAGTCGCAGCTCACATTCAGTGAAATGAATGGGAACCGCGGCCGCTCCGGCCGCGCAACCAGCGGATCACGAAAGGCAGCGCAAGCGAGAGGCCGAGCACACGCGCAAGGTGATGGGCGCCGACGAAGATCGGGTCGAGGCCGAGCGCGAGCGCGAGCACCATCATCGCGTCGATTGCGCCGGGGAGGTACGCGACGATGATGTCGCCCGCGGGCTGGGCGATGAATAGGCTCGCAATGGCGGCGAACGCCGCGGCTATGCCGAGCGAGATCGCAAACGAACCGAGCGCGGCCCAGAAATAGGCGAGCACGAGCCGCGCCGGCGTGCCGGCAAAGCGCGCGCCGCCGACCGCGCCGATCCCGACCATGCCGACGACCGTCGCCCAAGCGGGCAGCGCCGCGGACACAAGGCCGCTGCCGTGCAGAACGGCAGACACGATCATCGGGCCGATCAGCAAACCGCCCGGCAAGCCGAGCCGCAACAAGCCGAGCCCGACCGCGACGCAAACGAGGACGAGCAAACTCAATTGCGCCGGCGCATCGGCGAAGCTTGTCGCGCGGGCGGCGAGGCTCCCCGCTCCCGTCAGGCCGAACGCGGCAAGCGCCGCGGGAACGCCGATCGTCAGAATGACGACCCGAATCGTCTGCACGACGGCGACCGCGCGAATATCGCAGTGCTCCTCGGCCGCGTGCGCCATCACCTGCGCGAGCGCGCCGGGATAACCGGCAAACAGCGCCGTCATCGTATCCCAGCCGTGCACGCGGCGCAGATAGGTCATGGTTGCGAGGGTCACGCACGTCATGGCGAGCGCAACCAGAGCGATGCTGAGCGGCCAGGCGGTCACGCCACGCACCGTCGCCGGATCGACCACGCCGCCGAGCGCGATGCCGACGATGACGTAGAATATGCGCGCCACAGGTCGCGGCAGGCCGACCGGTCGGCCGAGCAGCGCGGCAGCCGCGCAGAAGACCATCGCGCCGGCAAGCCATCCGGCGGGAAATCGCGCGGCGTCGAAGACGAGGCCGCCGGCTGCGCCCAAGAGAAGCGTTTCGCCGATCCGCACCCACGGTCGGCTGAACCGTCCGGCCGCGCCGGGCTTCTTGCTCGCCTGCAGCGCCGAACGGGAGTCCATGCGTTTCTCTTGCCGGGGTTTTTTTTGGCGTGTCTACGCGACGCGCAATCCGCATCGGACAAGTACGCACCGCACTCCGCAAGCGCGGGGCAAGACGTTCAAGAGGAGCAACGGGGAGGATGAGGCGATCTCTCCCCCGCGCCGAGCGCGGCCGAGGGGCTCAATGAGCTCCGGTCAGCTGGCACATCCGGCAAACATCGTGGACGCGGACTTCTTCCTGCTTGTCGATCGCGATGATTCCGCGGCGGCGCAGTTCGGAGAAGGCGCGCGACACGGTCTCGAGGGTGAGACCGAGATAGTCGGCGATCTCCTGGCGGGTCATGCCCAGCCGGACGATGGCGGAGTCTCCGCCGCAGCGCGGTCCGGCGCACTCGAAGCCGCCCCGGCCGGGCACGCAATGCATGACGAAAGTGGCGACGCGTTCGAGCGCCGATTTGCGGCCGAGCAGCACGGCGTGCTCGTGCAGCGCGCAGAGCTGCGCGTGGACATGCGCGCTCAGCCGGCGCAGGAGTTCGGGCGAATGCTCGACGCTTGCCCGGTCATAGGCGATCACATTGGAGGCGACGAGCGTTTCCGCGGAGCAATCGTAGATGGGCAACGGGGTGAGGCCGAAAACATCGCCGGCGCTCAGCAGCTCCACCACCTGACGCCGGCCGTCGGGCAACAGCTTGTAAAGCATCACCGCGCCGTCGACGACCTGATAGATCCGGTCCGTCCGGTCGCCCTCACGAAAGATATGGCCATGCTGGCTGACGCGCTGGCGCTGTCCGGCGGGTTCTTCGTCTCGGTGATTGGACGGCGCCGCTCCGCTCACCTGGCGGGACCTTGGCAATCTGCAGCTGTTCGGCTCGGTTTCGGGAGAAAGCGCTCGCGGCGCAATCGTTTGCTTCATTGGGGTCCTCGCCCGGCCGCAGAACCCAGGGGTAATTTTTACGGTTCTCTGCAGCAATGAAACATTAGCGGAGGTGATTGCGCCCACGATATCTGGCAAGAATGCGTACGTGAAAACGCGTACACGAATGACGTGCACGCGCCGTCCGCCTGCCGCGCCCTGTACGCTCACAGTCGAGCGGATGCGAGCTGCGCAGTAATCGCGGTATGACTCAATGGCTTGCGGATAATCTGGGTCACGCCGACGCCGCGCAATTCGGCATCGATCGTCCCCTGCGACTGGCCCGACATGGCGACGATCCGCGGTGGATCACGCAACCGTTGCAACCAGCGAATCACTTCTTTCCCGCTTATGCCGGGCAACATCAGATCGACAAACACGATGTCGCGTCCGGTCGGCGGCTCGCTGCGGAAGAATTCCTCCGCGTCGGCATGGCAAATGACCTCGAAGCCCAGATGGTCGAGCAAGAGGGCGAGCGAATCGCTCACCCCCGGATCATCCTCGAGAACATGCACTGCCACGCGGCGTCCCCAAATCAGCTGCAGCGCGTTCCGCGCCCCCGCCCCAAGATCGGCAAAGGCCCATGGCGCTACAATTCGTAGTAGCACGGTGCGGCGAAGTACTGACTTACAACCGGCGGTCAAGCCGAACTCAGCCAAGTCAACGCGGAAAGGTCGATCTGGGTCCCGCGCGCGCGATCACATTCCGCGTGTTTCGGACAGGACGATACGGACGAGATCGGCGGCGTTCTTGGCGCCCAGCTTCTCCATGATGCGGGCGCGATGCACCTCGATCGTGCGGGGACTGATGCCGAGCTGGCGTCCGGCCTCCTTGTTGGAAGCGCCTCCGGCGATGAGATTGAGCACTTCCCGCTCGCGGCTGCGTCAGGAGATCGCTGCCGGGAAACTGGGCCAAGGAATCGCCCAGCCCGCTGCGCGACTGCTGGCGCGCGGTCGCTTCGATCGCCTCGCGCACCCGGTTCACGACGGTATCCGCATCGAACGGCTTCTCGATGAAATCGAACGCCCCGTTCTTGATGGCTTCGACCGCCATCGGGATGTCGCCCTGGCCGGAAATGATGAAGACCGG
Organism: uncultured Alphaproteobacteria bacterium; assembly: GCA_963712435.1. Taxonomy (GTDB): domain Bacteria; phylum Pseudomonadota; class Alphaproteobacteria; order Rhizobiales; family Xanthobacteraceae; genus Rhodoplanes. The sequence goes on from CAVQIB010000017.1 coordinate 84,288, forward strand.
GGCAGGATAGTTCTTTGCGTTCAGTTCTTTGAGGATATCGAGGCCGGAGCGCCCGGGCATGTGGACGTCGAGAATGACGCAGGCGGGCGCCTGACTGCGGACGGCCGCGAGGAACGAGTGCCCGTCGGCAAAGCCGGACACATGATAGCCTTCGAGCGTCAGCACCACGGCCAGGGCGTCGCGGACTGCCGCATCATCATCGACGATGTGAATCTCACTCGACGCGGTGGCGTTCTGAACCATGGTGACCTGCCTTTGACTGCCTTCAATCGCCCGTCATTCGTCCGACGCCAGCTGCGCCGCCGCCCACTGCTCGTCGCCCTCCGACAACGGCAGGTGCAAGGTGAACGAGGCGCCGCGTCCGCCGCCGCCGGGATCGACCGTTAGTTCGCCCCCGTGATTCTGCGCAATGGAGCGCGAGATCGCGAGGCCGAGCCCCAGGCCGCGGCTCTTCGACGATGAAAACGGCTTGAAAAGCTCCTGAATGGCGTCGGCCCGGATGCCCGGCCCGCTATCCTCGACCACCATCGCCCCGCCATTGTCGGTCGCGCGGGTCGACACCGTAACCACCTGGCGATCGCATGTCTTGACCGCTTCCAGGCCATTGCGCACGAGATTGACGACAACCTGTTGAATCTGCACCGGGTCGACCAGCAGCTTCGGCAGGTCGGGGGCGAGCGCGCGGTCGATCCGCGTGCCGGGCGGACTGCCGAGCAGCGTCAGTTCGATCGCTTCCTCGATGAGCGGGTTGAGATCGACCATGCGCCGCACCGGATCGCGTTTCTCGACGAACTGCCGCATGCGCTGAATGATGCTGCCCGCGCGTTCGGCTTCGCGCACGGCCTTTTCCAAAATCCCGAGCACGCCCGGCGGCATCGGATTGACGGCGCTGTGCTTGGCGCAGGCGCGCTCGACCGCCTGGAGATAGAGCATCAGCGCGGTCAAGGGTTGATTGAGTTCATGCGCGAGCGCCGCGCCCATCTCGTCGATCGCCGACACCCGCGCCATGCGCACGAGATTGGTCTGCAGCTGAGTGAGCCGCTGCTCGCTCTCGTTGCGCGCGCGCAGATCGCGCAGAATGCCGATGAACTGCCGTCCCGCCGAGGTGATCGCCTCGCCCACCGACAAGTGCACGGGGATCACCGTTCCGTCTCGGTGCCGCCCCTTCACCTCGCGCCCGATGCCGATGATCTTGCGCCGTCCGGTCGTGAGGTAATTGGTGATGTATTTGTCGTGCGCATGCGCCATGTCGGGCGGCATGACCGCGTTCACATTTTGTCCGATCATCTCGGCGGCGGAATAGCCGAACAGGCGCTCGCACGCTTTGTTGTAGGTAAGGACGACGCCATGCTCGTCGATGATGATGATGCCGTCCGCCGCCGTGTCGAGCACGCTCAGGAGCTGGGCGTCGGAAATGGCGGGCACGACCCGCTGCGCCGGCGCGCCGCCCTTCGCGGTGGCGTCCGCGCGGTCCACTGGCTTTATCGACATGGGAACATCGTCCCTTCGCCTGCGCCGATATCTACGTATTTCCCCATAAGTACGAACCCCCGACGGCCATTGCAACGACTATCGAGCGGGCAGAATCCGGCGCGCCCCCGACGGTTTGCAGCCCAATGGACAAAGCGGTCGCAGGTGTGCTGACCTATCGAACCGCGCAGGCCGAAGAATCGGCCTCGCGGACGAGCCTCGGCCGCAGGAGTGTTCATGCTGCAAGGCTGGGTCGCAGTCGGCGTCGCGCTCGGCTATATCGGCTTATTGTTCCTGGTTGCAAGCTATGGCGACCGGGCGCGCGGAAGCGAGCGCGGCCGGCGCTCGCGTTTGATTTACCCGCTCTCGCTTGCGATCTACTGCACGTCGTGGACCTTCTTCGGCTCGGTCGGCCTCGCCTCGCGCTCCGGCTTCGACTTTCTCGCCATCTATCTCGGGCCGATCCTGGTGATCGGGCTCGCCTCGCCGCTGGTCATCCGCGTGGTGCGGCTCGCCAAGAGCCAGAACATCACCTCGATCGCCGATTTCATCGCCGCACGTTACGGCAAGAACCAGGCGGTCGCGGCGACCGTCGCGGTGATCGCCATTGCGGGATCGATCCCCTATCTCGCCCTCCAGCTCAAAGCGGTGTCCGCCTCGCTCGGCACCATCCTCGCCCAGGTCGGGATGAGCACCGGACTGGTGGCCGGCCGTGCCCGGCGACATCGCCCTGTTCGTCGCGCTGTCGATGGCGGCCTTCGCCGTGCTGTTCGGCACCCGGCACATCGACGCCACCGAGCACCAGGACGGGCTCATCCTCGCGGTGGCGGCGGAATCGGTCGTCAAGCTGCTCGCCTTCCTCGCCGTCGGCGTGTTCGTGACCTATTTCATGTTCGACGGGCCGGTGGCGCTGTTCACCAAGGCGCTGGACCATCCGGAAGTCGCGCAGGTTTTCACGAGCGAACGCGGCGTCGGCGGCTTCATCGCGATAACGCTCCTGTCGGGATTTGCGATCATTCTGCTGCCGCGCCAGTTCCATGTCGCGGTGGTCGAGAACAACAGCGAAGCCGAAGTCCGGCGCGCCGCCTGGCTGTTTCCGCTCTATCTCGTCCTGATCAATCTGTTCGTGATGCCGATCGCGCTCGCCGGGCTGCTGACCTTTACGCCGGACGCGGTCGACAGCGACATGTATGTGCTGGCGCTGCCGCTCTCGGCAGGCTCGCAAATTCTCGCATTGATCGCCTTCATCGGCGGATTGTCGGCGGCGACCGCCATGGTGATCGTCGAGTCGGTCGCGCTCGCGATCATGATCTCGAACGACCTCGTAATGCCGTTGCTGGCGCAGCGGCGGCAGCCCTTCATCGGGCTCTTGGAGAATGTCGGCGCGCTGTTGCTGCGCGTTCGCCGGCTCGCGATCTTCGGCATCCTGCTGCTTGCCTATCTGTACCATCGCTCCGCCGGGTTCGCCCAGCTCGCCTCGATCGGCCTGTTGTCCTTCGCCGCCATCGCCCAGCTCGCGCCCGCCTTTTTCGGCGGCCTGTTCTGGCCACGGGCGACCGCACGGGGCGCGGTCGCCGGCATGACCGCCGGATTCATCGCCTGGGCCTACACGATGCTGCTGCCGAGCTTCGTCGAGGTCGGGCTGATCGGAGACTCGATCCTGGCCGACGGCCCCTGGGGCCTCGTCCTGCTGCGCCCGCAGGCCTTGCTCGGGCTCGATCTGCCGCCCTTGCTGCATGGCGTCGTTTGCAGCCTCGGCGTCAACCTGCTCGCCTATGTCGGCTTGTCGCTCAGTCGCGCGCCGTCGCCGATCGAACGGCTCCAGGCCGACATTTTCGTGCCGTCCCGGTTCGCCGAGGTCACGCCGAGCTTCCGGCTGTGGCGCTCCGCCATCACGGTCGAGGAACTGACCAACGCCGTCGCGCGCTATCTCGGCGCGGAGCGCACGCGCAGTTCGTTCGCGAGCTTTGCCGCGAGCCGGCGCATCAGCCTGGAGCCGAAGCGCCAGTCGAGTTTCGAGCTGCTGCAATATGCCGAGCACCTGCTTGCGTCGGCGATCGGAGCGGCGTCCTCGCGGCTCGTCATCTCGCTCCTGCTCCGCAAGCGCATGACCTCGACCAAGGAGGCCTTGAAGCTCCTCGACGACGCCAATGCGGTGATTCACTACAACCGGGAGATCCTGCAGACCGCGCTCGATCACGTGCGCCAGGGCATTGCGGTGTTCAACGACGACATGACCCTGTTGTGCTGGAACCGGCAGTTCGGGGAGATTCTCGATCTGCCCGACGAAATCATGCGGGTGGGGGTCACGCTCGACGACATTCTCCGTCTGAAGGCCGAGAACGGCGACTTGGGGCCGGGCGATGTGGAGACGGTGGTGCGCGAGCGCGCAGCCCGCTACGCCGCGAGCGGCGTGCCGTTTCTCGAACGATTTCCCGACCGCGGTCTCGTCATCGAGGTGCGCGCAAACCGCATGCCCGGCGGCGGGTTCGTGACCACGCTGACCGATATCACGGCGAGCGTCGAGGCGGCGGAAGCGCTCGAGCGCGCCAACGACCAACTCGAGCGGCGGGTGCGCGAACGCACGGCCGAACTCGAACGGCTCAATGACGAGCTCGCCGAGGCGAAGGCGGTCGCCGAAAGCGCCAATATCTCCAAGACCCGGTTTCTCGCCGCCGCGAGCCACGACCTTCTGCAGCCGCTCAACGCCGCAAGGCTCTATGTCACGAGCATGATCGAGCGACAGGGCAATGCCGAGGAGCCCGGGCTCGCCGGCAAGGTGGACGCCTCGCTCGAATCGGTCGAGGAAATCCTCGGCGCGCTGCTCGACATATCGCGCCTCGACGCAGGCGCGATGCACCCGGAGCTCGCCGATTTCCGGATCGAGGACGTCTTTCGCCAGCTCGAGGTCGAATTCGCCCCGCTCGCGCGCGAGAAGGGGCTCGACCTCACCTTTGCGCGCTGCTCGCGCGCCGTGCGCTCAGACCGCCGTCTGCTGCTCCGCGTGCTGCAGAACCTCGTCTCCAACGCGATCAAATACACCGAACGCGGCCGCGTGCTGGTGGGCTGCCGCCTGCGCGGAGGCATGCTCCGCATCGACGTCCACGACACGGGGATCGGCGTTGCGGAGAGCAGTCAGACGCGCGATTTTCGAGGAGTTTCGTCGGCTCGACCGGGCGGCAAGCGTGGCGCGCGGGCTCGGCCTCGGTCTGTCGATCGTCGAGCGCATCGCCCGCGTTCTGAACCATAAGATCACGCTTCGCTCGACGCCGGGGCGCGGCTCGCGCTTCTCGGTCGAGGCGCCGATCGCGGAATTGGCGCCATTGCAGGAGAGCAGCCGGCCGCCGTCCCGCGTGCATGACCGCTTCGCCGGCGCGACCGTTTTGTGTTTGGACAACGAGCCGATCGTCCTCGACGGCATGGAGACCCTGCTCTCCGGCTGGGGTTGCGAGGTGCTGAAGGCGCGCGATCTCCCGGCGGCGATCGCCGCGATCACGGCAGCCGGCCGTCTGCCGAGCGCTTTGCTCGTCGACTACCACCTGGACGCGGGCAACGGGATCGACGCCGTGATCGAGCTCCGCCGCCGCTTCGGCGCGCATCTGCCGGCGATTCTCATCACCGGCGACCGCACCCAGGAGGTGCGCGAGGCCGCGCGCGCGTGCGACATCCAGGTGCTGAACAAGCCGGTGAAGCCCGCCCAGCTGCGGGCGCAGCTCGCGCAATGGCAGGCTCAGAACGTGGCCGCGGAGTAATATCGTTTTTTTCGTGGCTCGGCGCGTTGCGCCGGGCGGACGCGCGCCCTACTGCACCGGCTCGATCTTGGCGGCGGCGATGACCGCCTGGGTGCGGCTTTCCACCCCGAGCTTCTGCAGGATCGCCGACACATGCGCCTTCACCGTCGCCTCCGAGACCGACAATTCGTAGGCGATCTGCTTGTTGAGCAGCCCTTCCGACAGCATCATCAGCACGCGCACCTGCTGTGGCGTGAGCGTTGCGAAGCGCGTCAGCATCGCCGTGGTCTCGGTATCGGCCGCGGCCGACAGATCGACTTCGGGCGGCGTCCATATGCCGCCCGCGAGCACGGCGGCGACGGCGCCGCGGATGGCGTCGACGCCGAGCGTCTTCGGAATGAAGCCGGACGCGCCGAAATCCATGCAGCGGCGGATGACCGTCGGATTGTCGGTCGCCGACACGACGACGACGGGCACGCCCGGATATTGCGCCCGCAGATACAGCAGACCCGACAGGCCCCGCACGCCCGGCATTGCGAGGTCGAGCAACACGAGATCGACATCGCCGGCGCGGTCGAGCAGCTTCGCCGTCTCCTCGAACGATCCCGCCTCGGCGATCTCGACGCGTGCGAACATCCCGCGCACCGCCTCCCGCAGGGCGCCGCGGAATAGCGGATGATCGTCGGCGATCACCAGCCGATATTGCGTCGGTTCGCTCAATTCCCGTGCCAACCCGTCCCTCAGGCTCGTCCCTCGCGTTTTTTAGGATTCGACCTTTGTATAATCATAGGCGAATTGGGGCACCTGCCAATCGCAAAAATACTGCGCCCGGCATTCCGGCCTCCTCCGAGCTCCCGCCGCCGTGCCGAGCGGCGGTCGATTTTAACGGGAAATCGTCCGGAAGTCGTCGATCCGGGGGCTTCGACCGGGCGGGCCGGTCCGTCAGACGCGGCTGCCGAGGAACTGGAGCACGACGTCCCGCCGATGCGGGCGCTCCCGGTGCTCGGCGAGATAAATGCCCTGCCACGCGCCCAAGGCAAGCCGGCCGCCCATGACCGGGACGGCGAGCGACACGCCCGTGAGCATGGTTTTGACATGGGCGGGCATGTCGTCCGGCCCCTCCACGTCGTGCACCCAGCCCGCATCGGCCGGCGCCAGCCGGTCGAGCGCGCTGACGAGATCGCTGCGCACGTCGGGATCGGCGTTCTCCTGAATGACGAGCGAGGCGGAGGTGTGCCGGATGAACAAAAGCAGCGTTCCGTCGGCTGCGCCCGCCGTCGTCACAAAGCGCTGCGCGTCCTGCGTGATCTCGCAAAAGCCCGCGCCGCTCGTCTGCACGCTCAGCGTCGCGGTCGCAACGCCGGTGATCGCCGCGTGAGCTATCGATGTGAGTCGCCCTGGCATCGCGCCCCCGGCCGCCCGGTCAGTCGGCGGCGATCATGTCTTGTTGAGATCGCGCTGGAGGTTCGCCATCAGCTCCACCAGCCTGCGCCAAATCCGTTCGAATACGCTCATGACGCGGTCGAGCTCGGCGTCGCTCGGCGTTTTCAGGTCCTGCGGCGGGCGGGGGACCGCTGCTTCCGGGGTCGCCGCGCCCGGCAAAGGCAGACCGCGATCGAGCAAGGCTTTCTTGAGCGCGGCATTCTCGGATTGCAGCCGGCCGATTTCGAGCTCGAATGCGGCGCGGTCGTCCGGCGTCGCAAGGCAGGACCAGCCGGACGGCCGCCGCGCGCAATACGCCACCTGTCCGGTCCGCTGGTCGAGCCGGACGAACCCGTCTTCGCTGCGATGATAGCTGAACCGCGCGTCGTCGGCCTCGGGCGGCGCGCTCGGCGGCGGCGATTGGGCGTCCACCCCGCCGGCCGAGGCGAGCAGTAGGGAGAGCACGAATAAACTCCGCATCATGCGCTCTTGTCCCGTTTTGCCCGGCCCGCCTGCATACTGCCGCAAGGCGGCGGCCCCGGCAATTCGGCAGAGCGATGCGTGGCATGGCGGAGATGCCGGGGCCTTTCGGCGGGCGGCCGCTCGGCGCGGAATCTCGCCGAATATGCGCGTCCGCCGGGTCCCCGGATTGTTGACTTGCTTTTCCGCCATCAGTAAGGTCCGCGCCGGCTTAAACGGGGGGCCGGACGTCGAAAAAGGTCATCAACGCGCAGGGAGGCGGACATGGCCCATAATGCGCGCGACCCGCACGACCGACCGCCCGAGGAAGCCGCCCTCTCCGCGAGGCTCAGGCGTCTCGGCGAACAGCTTGACAGTCAGCGGGGCGGTCGACCATCCGACCCCGCTCCTGCCGCGCGAATGACGACAGACCCGTCGGGTTATGCCCGCGGCTTCCGGCTTTCCTCCGAACTGGTGGGGGGCGTGCTCGTCGGCGCACTGATCGGGCGGGGGCTCGACTACTGGCTGGGCATCTCGCCCTGGGGAATGATTGTTTTTTTGCTGCTCGGTTTCGCCGCCGGCGTGTTCAATGTGATGCGTTCGGCGGGCGTGATGCCGAGCCGGGATGCGGGCGACCGCAAGACCTGACGGACCGGCGCAGCGCCGTCCGCAAGAAGAAGGGGCCCACGAGGTCATGGCCGATCCGATCCATCAATTCGAGATCGTAAACCTGGTCCCGCTTGGGAAAATCGGCAGCACCGAGCTCTATTTCACGAACTCCGCCCTGTTCATGATCGTGGCCGTCGGCCTGACCGCGCTGCTCATGCTCGGCGCGACCGCCGGCCGTCAGCTCGTGCCGGGACGCCTGCAGTCGGCGGCCGAGGTCACCTATGAATTCGTCGAGAACATGATCCGCAGCTCGGCGGGAGAAGAAGGCCTGCGGTTCTTTCCGCTCGTCTTCTCGCTGTTCATGTTCATCCTGATCGCGAACGTGGTCGGACTGATCCCTTATACGTTCACCGTGACGAGCCACATCGTCGTCACCGCCTCGCTCGCGCTGATCGTGTTCTTCACCGTGCTGATCTACGGCTTTTGGAAGCACGGGGTCGGCTTCTTGCGGCTGTTCGTGCCGCATGGGGTCCCGATCTACATCCTTCCCTTCGTCGCGATGATCGAAGTGCTCTCCTTCCTCTCGCGGCCGGTGTCGCACAGCGTGCGGCTGTTCGCCAATATGCTGGCGGGCCATATCACGCTGAAGGTCTTCGCAAGCTTCGTCGGCGGGCTCGGCGGCCTCGGCGTGCTTGGCTGGATCGGCGCTTCGCTCCCGCTCCTGCTCGTGGTCGCGCTGACCGCGCTCGAGCTTCTGGTCGCCTTCCTGCAGGCCTATGTGTTCACCCTCCTCACCTGCATCTATCTCAACGACGCCCTGCATCCGGGCCACTGATTTACCTCGTCCACCGTCCCTCTATCTCAAGGAGCTCATCTCATGGACCCGACGGCCGCGAAATTTCTTGGCGCCGGCATCGCCTGCATCGGCATGGGAGGCGCCGGCATCGGCGTGGCCAATATTTTCGGCAGCTATCTCGCCGCCGCGCTGCGCAACCCGTCCGCCGCGCAGGGACAGTTCGGCAACCTGATTTTCGGCTTCGCCGTCACCGAAGCGCTCGGCATCTTCTCGCTGCTGATCGCGCTCCTGCTCCTGTTCGCGGTCTGAGCAAGCCGCCGCGCCAAGCGCGGAGCGCTGAGCATCGATCGGATTAGGAGTGGCCGATGGCCCAACCGACCCACGCCACGACGGAGGCTGCGCCGGCGCAGCATAAGAGCGGATTTCCGCCCTTCAAGGCGGACACGTTCGCCTCGCAGCTGCTCTGGCTCGCGGTCTGCTTCGTCGTCCTGTATGTGATCGTCGCCCGGTTCGCGCTCCCGCGGATGAGCGCGATCCTCGCCAGCCGGCGGGCCAAGATCGAGGCGGACTTCGCCGAGGCCGCCCGCATGAAGGGCGAAGCCGACGCGGCGGTGGCGGCGCACGAGAAGGCCCTCGCCGACGCTCATGCGCGCGCGCATGCCTTGGCGATGACGACGCGAGAACGGCTCGCCGCGGAAAGCGAAACGCATCGCAAATCGGTCGAGCACGAGCTCAATCAGCGCCTCGCTTTGTCCGACAAGACGATCGCCGCCAGCAAGACGGCGGCGATGGCCAATGTACGCGGCATCGCCGTCGATACGGCGGGCGCGATCGTCGCCCGCCTGATCGGCGCGCCTCCCTCGGAAAAAACCGTGAAATCGGCCGTCGACGAGGTTCTCAAAAGCTGAGCTGCTGACCCGCTGAAAGGTCCGCCGATGTTCTACGAGGCTGAGTTCTGGGTCGCGGTCGGGTTCGTGCTGTTCGTGCTCGCGCTCGTGCGGGTCGGCGCGCATCGCTCCGCTCTCGGCGCGCTCGACGATCGGCGCGCGCGTGTGCAAGCCGAGCTCGACGAGGCGCGTCGCCTGCGTATGGAGGCGCAAGCGCTGCTCGCCGAATACAAACGGCGTCAACATGAAGCTGAGGATGTGGCGCAAGCGCTCATCCGCAGCGCAGAAGCCGAGGGCGAAAGGCTGCAGGCCGAAGCGAAGGCCAAGGTCGAGGAATTCGTCGTCCGGCGGACCAAGATGGCCGAGAACAAGATCGCGCAGGCCGAGGCGCAGGCGCTGGCCGAAGTTCGCAACTCCGCCGCCGAAGCGGCCGTCGCCGCCGCCGAGAAGAATTCTCGGCGCCTCGGTGAAGGGCAAGCTCGCCGACACGCTGATCGGCGACGGCATCCGCGATATCCAGTCGAAGCTGAACTGAGCTCGGCTACCGCGCGCCCGCGGCGGCAGTCTTTGCCGGCAGCGGCGTCGGCGCGGCGGCCCCCTCCTCGGCGGGCGCGATCTCATTGGCCGACGAATCCGCCGCCGACCGCGCCGCCTCGACGCAAACTCGCACCGCCTGGCCCAGCGAGACGACGCAGCGGTCGGCGCCGACCTCGGCCACCATCTCCTCGGCGCTTGCCGCATCCTCGTCGCGCGGCCACAGCCCGATCAGGATCTGCGTGTGCGGGAGACGCCGGCGCAGGCGCCGGACCAGGAGGCGCAGCCGCGCAATGCTCCCGTTTGTTTCGAGCGCGGAAATGCAAACGATGGCGATTTCGCCGGGGTCGAGCGTGGCAATGGCCGGCCGGGCGGATCGATCGCCGGCAAGCCGCTTCGTCGCCAGTCCGTGCTTGCCGAGCAGTTGCGCCAACATCGAACAAACCGCCTCGTCGAGCGGGCTCGCCCCCGCCACGCACAGGACCGCTCCGCGGAGCCCCTGCTCTGCCGGCTCGGGCTCGGGCGACTGTTCTTCTTGTGGCGCTGCGCTATCCGGCTGCTCCAATGGCGCGACGGCGACCGGCTTGACGGCCGGTTTCGCGGGCTCGGGCTTCCTGTCCTCGTACTCGTCCAGTTCCTCGACGAGTTCCTGCACCGAATCGCGGATGCGCAGGAGCTGGGGCGTGTTGAGCCCGCCACGCAGCGCATCCTGGGCCGCGAGCTTGAGACCTCCCAGCGCGATCTCGTCGTAATAGGCCGATAGCGCCCGCGTGCGCAGCAGCAGCTCGGCCTGGTCCTGCACCTCGTCGGGATCGCTCGCGAGCATGCGTTGATAGAAGCTTTCGGTGGGACTGAGCGCGGGCCGGTCGCCCAGAATGACATCAAGGAATTCCAGGCGATCCACATGCCGGCCGAGCACGACCAGGCACAGCGTGAGCGGAGTGGCGAGGATCAGGCCGATCGGGCCCCACAGCCAAGTCCAGAAAATCGCGGCGATGACCACGGACACGGGGGTGAGCCCGGTCGAGTTTCCGTACACGAGCGGCTCGACCACATTCCCCATCAGCGGTTCGGTCACCAGGAACAGGGCAAGCGTCCAGGCGAACATCGACCAGCCCGGATCGACGGCGGCGGCGACGATCAGCGGCAGACCGGCGGCGATGAACGCGCCCACATAGGGGATAAAGCGGAACAGCCCGGCGACGACGCCCCATAGGATCGGGCTCGGCAGGCCGATGAAATACAGGCCGATCGCGATGGCCACGCCGAAAGCGGAGTTGAGGGCGAGCTGCGTCAGGAAATACCTGCTCAGCCGGCGCACCGCCTCGTTCAAGGCGACTGTCGTGCGATGCAGGTCGCGCGCCCCGACCAGGCGGATGAAGCGGTCGCGCAGATCGTCCTGCTGCAGAAGGATGAAGAGCGCGATCACCAGCACGATGCCGAGCGTGGCGATCGGGCTGAGCACGGGAGAGAGAACGCTCCCCAGGATCGTAAAGGGCGACGAGGTCGCGGTCTCGCCGTTTCCGCCGTTCGTCGGGTTCGGCGCCGGCTGTGCCGGGGCTCGCGGCGACTGCTGCGCTCCTGCGCCACCGCGAAGAGGCTCCCTCCCGCCGGGGCCGCTCGTGCGCAACTCGTCGATGCGCTCCAGAAGAGCGGTTATCCGGCCGATTGTGAGGGCGCGGACCGTGTCCACTTTCTCCCGGATCGTCGTCTGATAACGCGGCAGGTCCTGGGCCAGCGTGGCGAGTTGCGCGCCGATTACGCCGCCGACCGCGAGGATGACGCCGAGCGCGAGCAGGACGGCGATCAGGGCGGCGGGCGGGCGCGGCAGTCCCACCCAGCGCAGAATGCGCACGAAGGGCGCGAGCACGAAGCTCAGCAGCACCGCCAGCGTGATCGGGATGAACAGGTCACGCGCAAGATAGAGCGCGGCGATCACCACCACGGCGATCGCCAGGGTGAGGAGACCGGAAAGAGAAGGCAGTTCGGCAGGCGAAACTCGCACGTGCCCCGGGCTGCGCTCATCGTCTGCCATCAAGACCGTCTCCAACCGGCGGCGCGCCGGACGCAAGTCAACGCTCCTATCGCCGAAAAGGTGCCGCGCGTGCTCCAGGACTTTGCTGCACCCGCACACAGGGAACTTTGTTCCTTATTCCCCGTTAGTTTTCATTTCGTCGACCTAAGCGACAACACGGGACTGAGGGGCTTTCCATGATGGAAGCGAGAGTTTCGCCGGACGCGGCGAACGCAGACGGCCGGAGGCGAGAGGCGACGAAGCCGCGCTTGCGGGAGGGATCGCCATATCCTCTGGGAGCGACCTGGACCGGCCTCGGGGTGAATTTCGCCCTTTTCTCCGCTTCCGCCACCAAGGTCGAGCTGTGCCTGTTCGATGACCAAGGCGAGAAGGAAATCGAGCGGATCGAACTGCCCGAATACACCGACGAGGTCTGGCACGGTTTCGTGCCCGACGCCCGGCCCGGCACGATCTACGGCTATCGCGTGCACGGCCCCTACGAGCCGGACAACGGCCATCGCTTCAATCCCAACAAGCTGCTGCTCGATCCCTACGCCAAGGCGGTGATCGGCCAATTGCGCTTCGGACCCGAACTGTTCGGCTATCAGCTCGAAAGCGGCGACGATCGCACCTTCGACGAACGCGACGGCGCCGCTTCATGCTCAAATGCCGGGTGGTCGATCCCGCCTTCACCTGGGGACGAGGATCGCACGCCGCAACGTGCCGTGGGACCGCACGATCGTCTACGAGCTGCATGCGCGCGGCTTCACCAAGCTGCAATCCCGCCGTGCCGGAGCCGCTGCGCGGCACGTTTCGCGGGCTCGGCCAGCCGAGCGTCGTCGACTATCTGCGCCGGCTCGGCGTTACCGCGGTCGAGCTGCTGCCGATCCACACCTTCGTCAACGACAGCCTATCTGCTCGACAAGGGCCTCACCAATTACTGGGGCTACAACACGATCGCGTTCTTCGCGCCGGAACGCCGCTATGCCGAGCGTTCCGGACTTCGCCTTCTCCGAGTTCAAGGAGATGGTGGCGCGCCTGCACGACGCCGGCATCGAGGTCATTCTCGACGTGGTCTACAACCACACGGCCGAGGGCAATGAGCGCGGACCGACGCTGTCGTTCAAGGGCATCGACAACGCCTCGTATTATCGGCTGCTGCCCGACCAGCGGCGCTACTACATCAACGACACCGGCACCGGCAACACGCTCAACCTGTCGCAACCAGCGCGTGCTGCAGATGGTCACCGACAGCCTGCGCTACTGGGTGCAGGAGATGCACGTCGACGGCTTCCGCTTCGATCTCGGCACCATCCTGGCGCGCGAGCCGTACGGCTTCGACGAGAACGGCGGCTTCCTCAATTCCTGCCGCCAGGATCCGGTGCTGTCCTCCGTCAAGCTGATCGCCGAGCCCTGGGACTGCGGCCCCGGCGGCTATCAGGTCGGCGGCTTCCCGCCCGGCTGGGCGGAGTGGAACGACCAGTATCGCGACACGGTGCGCCGGTTCTGGAAGGGCGACGAAGGCATGCTGGCGCCGTTCGGCGCGCGCCTGACGGCCTCCGGCGACATCTTCAACCGGCGCGGCCGCAAGCCGTGGGCGAGCGTGAACTTCGTCACCGCCCATGACGGCTTCACGCTGAACGACGTCGTCACCTACAACGACAAGCACAACGAAGCCAACGGCGAGGACAACCGCGACGGTCACAACGCGACAACCACTCGCTGGAACCACGGCGCCGAAGGGCCGACCGACGACGCCGAGATCCGCGCGCTGCGCCAGCGGCAGAAGCGCAACATGCTGGCGACGCTGCTGCTGTCGCAGGGCACGCCGATGCTCACTCGCCGGCGACGAGTTCGGGCGCACGCAGGGCGGCAACAACAACGCCTATTGCCAGGACAACGAGATCAGCTGGGTCAACTGGAATTGGGACGATGACGGCGCCGAGCTGTGCCGGTTCGTGCAACGCCTGACCGAACTGCGCCGCAACTACGCGGTCCTGCGGCGCTCACGCTTCTTCACCGGGGAGTGGAACGAGGCGATCGGCGTGAGCGACGCGACCTGGCTCGATCCGCAGGGCCTCGAGATGGGCCCGGAGCAATGGAGCGACGCGAAAGCCAAATGCCTGGGCGTCGTGTTCGACGGCCGCGCCCAGGCCACGCGGCATCCGGAAGCGCGGCAGCGACGCGACGATGCTGCTCGTCGTCAACTCGCATCACGACGTCGTGCTGTTCACGCTGCCGCGCGTGGCGGCGGGGCGCGCCTGGCTCAGGCTCATCGACACCAATCTCGATTACGTCGAAGAGGAGATCGATGCGGTCCGGCTGAAATTCGGACACGTCTACAATGTGACCGGCCGCTCGCTGCTGCTGTTCCGACTGCTGCGCTCGCGCCGGCAAAATCCGACGCCGCCGTCGAGAACCGCACCGAAATCGACCTTTGCCCCGCCCTCGTACCAGCCGTCCGAGCAGCCGGCCACGCGCGGGGCTCCGAAGCCGGAACAGACGTCGCGCGCCGCCGAACGCAACGCGCCCGACACCGAGGACGGCGACGATGGGAAAGACGGAGACGACATCGACGAGTCCGGCGCGACCTGAGCGGCCCGCCAGCTTTCCGCCGCGTCAACCAAGCGAAGGCCGCTCCAGCGTGATGAATTGGCTTCGAAACGACCAACTCCCAGCGTCATCGCCCGCGCAAGCGGGCGATCCAGCAAACACACGCTTTTTCGATGTTTACTGGATGCCCCGCCTGCGCGGAGCATGACCACTGAGGGTGGAATGATCCAAGGCGAAATCATCCCGTTCTAGTGCGAGCGAAGCGTGGTCGCCTGCACCCACCAGTGCGGCTGCGCGGTTTTCAAGCTTTGCGCCGCGGTCGCGGCGGCGAGCGGCGAGGCGAACAGGCCGAAGCACGTCGTGCCCGAGCCGGACATCCGCGCGAGGCCGCATCCCGGCAGCGCGCGCAGCGCCGTCAGCAAACCGGCGATCGCCGGAGCAAGCCTGATCGCCGGCGCTTCGAGATCATTGGCGTGATCGGCGAGGAACGCAAAAAACGACTCCTGATCCTGCGGGATCGCCGCATCCACGCGTGGTTCGCCGCGCCGCTCGCCCGCGGCGAGGCCGAGCGCGACAAACACATCCTTGGTCGAAAGCGGAAAGCCCGGTCCGACCAGCACCGCCGACATGGGCGGCAGCACGACCGGCGCGGACAGAACTTCGCCGATGCCGCGCATCACACGCGGCTTCGGATCGAGGCAGACCGGCACGTCGGCGCCGGTCGCGCGCGCGGCCGCCAAAACCCGCGAGTCGTCGAGCGCGAGGGCGTTCGCGCGCGCGACGAGGCGGAGCGCCGCCGCAGCGTCGGACGAGCCGCCGCCGAGACCGCCTCCCGCCGGCAATTGCTTGGTGAGTTCGAACGCGCCGAGCCGCAGATCGGGAACGCGCGCGGCGAGCGCGTGCGCCGTCTTGAGCACGAGATTATCGGCGACGGGACCCGCCTGCCCGGCGGTCGGCCCGCTCACCGCGAGCGCGAGCGGCGCGCCGGGGCGCAGCGTGAGCGCGTCCGCCACGGCGGTGAATGCGACCAGACTTTCGAGATCGTGATAGCCGTCCGCGCGCTTGCCGAGAATGCGCAGCGTCAGGTTCAGCTTGGCCGGCGCCGTCTCGCTCAGCACGTGGACCACGCCAGGCGCGGGCATGTCCTTCATCTCACGCACCCTTGGAGGCGGGAGACGCACGCGCCACGCGCCACGGCGAGGTCAGCCGCCGTTGCCGACGCGCTTTTGCTTCTCGGTGTTGGCCGCCGAAGCGCCGGCGTCCTCCTCCGGCATCCCGTTCTTGAGCTTCGCCTCGATCTTGGCGAGTTCGTCCGGCTCGGGCTTGAGGTCGCGCGCGTGGGTCCACTGGAAATTCGCCTCGAGCTGCCGTCCGACGCGCCAGTAAACGTCGCCGAGGTGATCGTTAATGGTCGGGTCCATCGGCTTCAGTTCGACCGCGCGCTCGAGATGCTTGATCGCCTCGTCGTAATTGCCGATGCGGTAATGGGCCCAGCCGAGCGAGTCGACGATGTAGCCGTCGTCGGGACGCTGGTCGACCGCGCGCTTGATCAGGCGCATGCCCTCGTCGAGATTGACGCCCTGGTCGATCCACGAATAGCCGAGATAATTGAGCACATGCGGCTGCTCGGGATAGAGCTCGAGCGCCTTCTTGAGGTCGGCCTCCGCCTTCTGCCACTGCTTCGAGCGCTCGAAGCAGATGCCGCGGAAATAGAACACCGTCCAGGTCGGCTTGGTCGGCTGCGGGATGAGCGCGATCGCCTGGCTGTAGGTGTCGGCGCATTCGGGATAGTGCTTGCGGTCGCGCAGGATATTGCCGAGCGCGAGCACCGCTTCGAGATCGTCGGGGTGGCTCGCGATCAGCTTGCTGAGCTGCTGGCGCGCTTCATCGGTGCGCTCGAGCGAATCGAGATTGAGCGCCATCTGGATGTCGGCGTTTCGCCGCAGCACCGACTCCGCCGGCACGCGCGAATAGACATTGATGGCGAGCTCCGGCTTTTTCATCGCCTCGTAGAGATCGGCGAGCGAGAGCAGCGCGAGCGGGTGCGTCGGATCGAGATGCAGCGCGAGCTGGAGATAGGCGAGGCCGCGATTGGCGAGGCTCAGCTCCTCCTCGCGGCGCGCAAGCGCGGCGCCGAGGCCGTACAGCGCTTCGGCCGCGCCGGCGCTCGCATTGTCGACCAGCCGCGGCAGCGGTTCGCCCTTGCGCAGCGTCTCCATCGCTTCGAGCACCAGCGGGTGGCGCGGCAGCGAGGCGTCGAATGTCTGGAACAGCTTGAGCGCTTCGTCGCGCTGGCCGTTGCGCGACAGCCAGGACCCGTAGGCCTGCACGACGCGCAGCGCCGACGGGTCGAGCTTGTAGGCGCGTTCGAACCGCTTGCCGGCCTCCTTGCGGTTGCCGGCCAAATCGAAAATGAGGCCGGTATGCAGATCCTTGAAGATCGCATACCACTCGGGCCCGGTGAGGCGGTCGATCAGTTCGACGCCGGCGCGCGAATCGTTTGCGCCCTGGAGCGCCCAGCCGGCGAGCAGCGTCGCGATCAGATCGCTCACCGGCGGACGCACCGCTTGCGTCAACTGGGTGCGCGCCTGCTGATACTGCTTCTGCTTGAGCGAGCGCACGCCGAGCACGAGCCGCGCATTGGCGTTGCGAGAGCTGCGGTCGGCCTGCACGAGGCGTTCGCCGAGCTTGACCGCCTCGTCGATGTCTCCGTCGGCGAGCACCGCGTAAAAGGCGAGTTCCAGAAGTTCGGTGTTGCGCGGATCGGCCTTCAGCGCCGAACGATAATACGCGGCGGCCGAAGCCGCGTCGCGGCCAACGCTCGCATGGCGCGCCGCAAGATAGTCGCCTGCGATTGCGCCGGATTGTGCGTCGCGGCGGGGCGGCGGAACCGACTGCGTGGCCTGCGCCGCGAGAACGCCTGGCAGACCAGCGACGATGGCCGCCACGGCCGCCCCGGCTATGGCTCGAACTAGCGACGAACGTCTCACGGGCGGTTTCTCCCTATGGGATATTCCGGCGACCGGACGCGCATGCAGGGCGCGGGAGCGGCCGACAATGACGGTTTTGTCCACGCGTCGCAAGCAGGGAAGCTCCTGCCCTCGAATTGCCGCGCTTGGCCGGCCGTTTGGGGCGGCATGGCGGCCGCGCCGTGGCGCGCGCGTGTCGGATCGCCGGCCTCTTAAGGAACTCTCACATGTTCGGATAGTTCGGTCCGCCGCCGCCCTCCGGCGCCACCCAGGTGATGTTTCCGTTCGGGTCCTTGATGTCGCAGGTCTTGCAGTGCACGCAGTTCGACGCGTTGATGACGAAGCGCAGGCGCGACTGCGGCCCTTCGCCCTCCCTCACCCATTCGTAGACGCCGGCCGGGCAATAGCGGCTCGACGGGCCGTCGAACACGTCGTGCTCCGACGCTTTCTGCAGGCCCGAGTCGGCTGACATGGAGGTGCACCGGCTGGTCCTCCTCGTGATTGGTGTTGGACAGGATACACCGAGGACAGCCGGTCGAAGGTGAGCTTGCCGTCGGGCTTGGGATAGAGATCGGCCGGCACTCGGCGGCCGGCTTCAGACGTCGGCTGTCGGGCTTGCCGTGGCCGAGCGTGCCGAGGAGCGAGAAGCCGAGCGTATTGGTCCACATGTCGATGCCGCCGAGCCCGATGCCGATGGCCGTGCCGAAGCGCGACCACAACGGCTTGGCGTTGCGCACCTTCCACAGGTCGCGGCCGATCTCCGCCTCGCGCCAGCCGCTCTCGTAGCTCTGCCAGCTCGTCATTCGCGCGGCCGGCGGCGAGCGCCTGCGTCACTTGCTCGGCCGCGAGCATGCCGGACAGACATCGCGTTGTGCGTCCCCTTGATGCGCGGCACGTTGAGGAAGCCGGCCGCGCAGCCGATCAGCGCGCCGCCCGGGAAAGCCACCTTCGGCACCGATTGCCAGCCGCCCTCGCGAAATCGCGCGCGCGCCATAGCCGATCCGCGTCCCGCCCTGCGAACGTGTCGCGCACGAGGGGATGCGTCTTGAAGCGCTGGAATTCATCGAACGGCGACAGATAGGGATTGTCGTAATTGAGGTGCAGGACGAATCCGACCGCGACGAGATTGTCGCCGTAATGATAGAGGAACGAGCCGCCGCCGGTGCGGTTGTCGAGCGGCCAGCCGAAGGTGTGCTGAACGAGACCCGGCGTGTGCTTCTCGGGCGCCACCTGCCAGAGCTCCTTCAGGCCGATGCCGAATTTCGGCGGCTCGCGGCCGCGATCGAGCCCGTAGTGGGCGATCAGCCGCTTTGGTGAGATGGCCGCGCGCGCCTTCGGCGAACAGCGTGTACTTGCCGCGCAGCTCCATGCCGCGCGTGAAGGTGTCCTTCGGACTTGCCGTCCTTGCCGATGCCCATGTCGCCGGTGGCGACGCCGACGACCTCGTTGTCGGGGCCGTAGCAGGATTTCGGCGGCGGCGAAGCCCGGATAGATTTCGACTCCGAGCGCTTCGGCCTTGGTGGCGAGCCAGCGGCACACTTCGCCGAGCGAAACGATGATAGGCGCCGTGATTGCTCATCAGCGGCGGCAGGAAGGCTTTCGGCAGCGGCAGCCGCGCGGTTGCGGAACAGCATGTAGAAGCGATCGTCCGTGACCTGCGTCTTGATCGGCGTGTCTTCGCTCGCGCCAGTCGGGAAGCAGCCGGTCGAGCGCGCTGACATCGATCACCGCGCCGGAGAGGATGTGCGCGCCGACCTCCGACCCCTTCTCCACCACGACGACCGAGATGTCGGGCGAGAGCTGCTTGAGACGGATCGCTGCGCGTTAGTCCGGCGGGCCCGGCGCCGACAATCACGACGTCGAACTCCATGGCCTCGCGGGCGGGCAGTTCAAGAGCATTCATTACAGCACCCCGGTTCGATCAAGCGCCGGCGCTCCAGGCGCGATGGCGGCCAAACATGCAGGTTTTTGCTCATCGCACGCTGTGACAATTGGAAGCTCTCGAAACCGCTGACGCAGCAGCATCAATCGTCGTCGAAGTGCGCGTGGCAGAGCGTCAAGCGTGCATGACGGCGGAAACCGGTCTATAGAGCATTTTCCGGCGAAGACCCGCCGCGGGATGGATGTGGGCGGACATGAGTTCGCCGAACGATATGCGGTCACGCACGACCACGCAGCGCGTCGTTCGATGGCGCGGAACGCAACGCGCGCCGAAGGCACGGCCATGAACCAAGCGCACGCCAAGGCCGCAACGGAACTCCTCGCCTTCTACCTCGAAGCTGGGGTGGATGCGCTCGTGGGCGAAGCGCCGATCGATCGGCTCGCGGCAAGCGGCGGGGACGAGCAAGCACCCGCATCTGCGCGGGCGTCCTCCGACGCGCCGTTCCTTCGCCAACCCGTCGTCGACTACGCGGAAGAGAATGCGCGGCCGGCGGCTCCCATGATCGCTGCGCGCGAACAGCAGGCGGCTGCTCGCAGCGCGGGCGCATCGGCGCGCGAGGGCGGTGCGCCGCCTGCGCCCGCGCGTGAGGCGTCAGCGCCCGCAGCGCCGGACGCGGCGGTGATGGCTGCGCGCGAGGCGGCGCGGAAGGCCGGAACCCTCGAGGAGCTTGCCGCCATCCTTTCGCGCTTCGAGGGCTGCGCGCTCCGGGCGACGGCGACCAGGCTCGTCTTTGCCGACGGCAACCCGGCCGCGCCGGTGATGTTCGTCGGCGAAGCGCCGGGCGCCGAGGAGGATCGCGAGGGCCTGCCCTTTGTCGGCCGGTCGGGCCGCCTGCTCGACCGCATGATGGAGGCGATCGGGCTTGACCGGCAAAGCGCCTATATCGCCAACATCATTCCGTGGCGTCCGCCCGGCAACCGCACGCCCACGCCGCTGGAAAGCCAGATCTGCCTGCCCTTCATTCTGCGCCAGATCGAACTCGCCAATCCCGACATTCTGGTCTGTCTCGGCGCGCCCGCCACGCAGGCGCTGATCGGCGTGAAGGACGGAATCATGCGCACGCGCGGGCGCTGGTTCCCCTACGAGACCGGCACGCGCGAAATCCGCGCGATCGCCACGCTGCATCCCGCCTATCTGCTGCGCCAGCCGCTCGCCAAGCGGCTTGCCTGGCGCGATTTTCTGACGATCAAGGGAGCGCTCGCCGAACGCCGCAGGTGATCGCTCCGCCCGCAACTCAGGGCAGCGCCATCCTGCAGGCCGGGTTGTAGGCCCAGTTGCGGTCGAGCCCGACGACGCACCATTCGACGCCCCAGGTCGTGCCGATGATGCCGGTGTCTTCCGCGATCAGGTAATGGATCGTCCGGAATTTCCCGTCCGAGATCAGAGCCCTGCCGGTGCAGAAGCGGCGTGGAATCGTGCCCGAGGTCCAGGGCATGAAGGCGACCTCGCGCAGGTCCTGGAAGCCGACGATCTTCAGCTCGGTGTTCCAGAACCGATACTCCTTGCTGGCGAAGCGCGTCTGGATTTTCGCCAGCGGCGCCGGCTCGTCGCACAAAGGCACGACCGCCTCGTAACGCGGGCCGGACATCCAGAAATTGAGGTCCAGGATGCTCGCGGCCCAACTCTGGGCGACGAAGCCGATCAGGACCGCGCCGGCGGCGGCGGCCGTGACGAGGGCCGTCCTGACCCGATCCATCACCCGCCCGCAAACAGGCGTGCGCAGGTCGCGCATGGTGACTCCCCCTCTTCCCTTGTGTTCGAGCGTGACGCGCAGGTCTCGCGGGGTCAAGGACAGAACCGTCGTCGCCGCGCGAAACCGGGCGACTGTTGCCCGGACGGCACGCGCGCCTATCCCCAATCGCCCAGCACGGCCTGGACGAGCGCGAGCGCGGCCACCGCAGCGGTGTCGGCGCGCAGGATGCGGGGGCCGAGCGCGAGCCTGACGCACGCCTTCGCGGGCGAGCACGCGGGCGCGCTCCTCGGCGTGGAACCCGCCTTCCGGGCCGATCAGCAGCGCAAGCGGGGGTGTCTCGCCCGTCTTCCGCCTAGCCGCAGCCAGCGCCGCGACCGGATCGGCGATCGGAGCCTCTTCGTCGCAGAACACGAGCAGGCGGTCGTGCGCAAGCGCGGCCAGCGCGCGCTCGAACGCGAGCGGCTCCTCCACCCCGGGCACGCTCAGAATGCCGCACTGCTCCGCCGCTTCGATGGCGTTCGCCCGCATGCGCGCGGTATTGACCCGCTCGGCCTGGGTATGGCGCGTGAGCACCGGCTGCAGCCGCGACGCCCCCATTTCGACCGCCTTCTGCACCATGTAGTCGAGCCGCCCGCGCTTGAGCGGGGCGAACAGGTAGTCGAGATCGCCGGGGGCGGTCTGCGCCCGCGTCCGTTCGGCCACGAGAAGGGCCAGCCCGCGCTTCGCGCCCTCGGCAAGCGCCGCGCGCCACTCCCCGTCGTGCCCATTGAAGAGAAGGACGCCGTCGCCGGGCTTGAGCCGAAGGACATCCTTAAGGTAATGCTGTTGCATTATCGGCAGAATCAGGCGCGCGCCGGGCGCAAGCCGGTCCTCGACGTGAAGGCGAGGCGTGCGGAAGTCGTATCGCGCCATGCGGCTTGCTCCCCGTGAAGGCTGCGGCGGCGCTGCGGCCTGGCGGGACAGACCATAGAACAGGCCCGAAGCCTCGAATCCGCCCCTGTATCGCCGGATTCGGGGGGTCTCTTCCAGGCGGGCAGAAAAGGGGAAGCCGGGTATGCGAAAAATGGCGTCGTGGTCGCTTGCGGCGGTCGCATTTTCCGCCGCCGCTCTGCTCGCATTGCGCTGCGAAGCGCAGACATTGCCGTGGCCGAACGACCCTCCCCCGAGCGGAGGGGCATCGGCCCCCTGGCCGGCGAATTCCGCCGCGCGCGGGCGCGCCCGCGGCAGCCCCCTCCCCCGCCCCGATGATGGCGGCGCCGATGGGTTCAGGCCCCATGACGCCGGTCCCGCCCCAAGGTCCTGGCGCAGGCAATTCGCCCCCCTGCATGGACGAGTTCACCAAGCTTCAGGGCGAGACCGACAAGCGCGCCAAGGCCGCGAAGGCGGCCGGGGCGCGCAAGGCCCAGCGCGAGGAAATGTGCACCATTCTGAAGTCCTTCGAGGGGGCGATCGGCAAATGGGCGAAATACGTCAAGGACAATGCCTCGAGCTGCGGCATCCCCGAGAAGATCGTCGAACAGCTCAAGACGGGTCATGACAATATCGCCAAAAACGCCAAGCAGGTGTGCGACGGAGGCGGCCTCGGCGCCGCGCCCGCAAAAGCCCCGCCGCCGACGTTGAGCGAAGCCCTCGGCACGACGCGGATGCCGATGGCCGACACGAGCCGCCCGAGCGCAGCGACGGGCACGCTCAACACGTTGACCGGTACGCCGCTCGGACGATGAGCGGGGCGTCAGGCCGGGTCGCCGATTCGACCGGGAACTTCGTCGACCGGGTGGCGCCCGCCCCGCTGCGCCCCTATCTGCGGCTATCCCGCTTCGATCGCCCGATCGGCGCCTGGCTTCTCCTGATGCCCTGCTGGTGGTCGGCGGCGCTCGCCGCGGTGCATGCCGGCGCGGCGCTTCCCAATCTCTGGCATCTCGCCCTGTTCTTCGTCGGCGCCTTCGTGATGCGCGGCGCCGGATGCACATGGAACGACATCGTCGACCGTGACATCGATCCGCTGGTCGAACGCACGCGCTCGCGGCCGATCGCCTCGGGACAGGTCAGCCTGAAGCAGGCGCTCGCTTATGCCGTGCTCCAGTCGCTTGTCGGATTTCTCGTGCTCGTCCAGTTCAACGCGTTCGCGATCGGGGTCGGCGTCGCCTCGCTTGCGATCGTCGCGCTTTACCCGTTCATGAAACGGATCACCTACTGGCCGCAGATTTTCCTCGGGCTCGCCTTCTCCTGGGGGGCGCTGATGGGATGGGCGGGCGCGTTCGGCCGGCTCGACCCCGCGGCCTTCGCGCTCTATGCGGGCTCGATCTGCTGGGTGATCGGCTATGACACGATCTACGCGCATCAGGACCGCGAGGACGATGCGCTGGTCGGCGTGAAGTCGACGGCGCTTCTGTTCGGGGAGCGCACGAAGCCGATGCTCGCCCTGTTCTACTGCGCCGCCGTCGCGTTGATCTCATGGGCCGGCTGGCTTGCCGGCGGCGGCGGCTTGTTCGCGCTCGGGCTCGCCGCCTTCGCCGCGCATCTCGCCTGGCAGGTCTACGCGCTCGACACGCGCGATCCGGTCAATTGCCTGAAGCTGTTCCGCTCGAACCGCGACGCCGGGCTCATTCTGTTCGCCGGGCTCGTCGCCGACGCCGCCGCGCGCTATTTCGCCTGAGCGGATCGCCGCCGGCGCATTGAACTATAACCCAGAGAGGCATACCTTCCAAAATCGGAGGGTGTGGGGTTGCGAATATTCGTCACGAAGGTGTTCGCGCGGTTCGCCCGCAAGGAAGGCCTCGTAGATGAACGGCTGCGTGACGCTATCGCGAGGGCGGAACGCGGTCTGGTCGATGCCGACCTTGGCGGCGGCCTGATAAAGCAGCGCGTCGCGCGCACGGGACGCGGTCGCTCGGGCGGATACCGCATCGTGATCGCTTATCGAGCGTCGAAGCGGAGCGTGTTCTTGTTCGGTTTTGCGAAGAACCAAATTGAGAACATCGATCACAAGGAACTCGACGCCCTAAGGAACCTGGCCAAGCATTTCCTCGGCTACACAGACGAGCAGATCGCAACCGCGGTCATGCATATGGAACTGAAGGAGGTGTCCTGTGACGATCAAGAAAGAGAGCAGGACAGGTAGGTATCGCAGCCCAGTATCGGCAGCGATCCATGAGACCGCCGCCGGCCTCCATCGCATCGGGCTCCTGGACCAAGCCACCATGCGCGAGTTCGACGCCTCGTGCTTGACGGCGGTCGGCCCGCTGTCGGCGCGGGAGATCGCCGCCATCCGCAAGCGCGCGGGCGTCAGTCAGGGCGTGTTTGCGCATTACCTCAACGTGAAGCCGAAACTCGTGAGCGAGTGGGAACGCGGAGAGAAACGGCCTAGCGGGCCATCGCTGAAGCTTCTGTCGCTGGTGAAGGCGAAGGGTCTCGACGCGATCACTTAGTGTTTGTGATGTTCATCAGCGAGATCACCCCCCGCGCGCGTGGCGACTCAACCGCGCGCGATGATTTCACGCTCGTCGCGATGAATGCATGGCGCCGGCGGCAAGCGCGCGGCCCGGCGTCGCCCGAGCATGCGCGGCCGGCGGCGCTTCAGCGGATTGCCGCGACGGCGATGGGCTTGCGGCCTCGCCGCGCCCGCCGCGCTTACGCGCCGGAACGGGTCGCGCAGCGCGCCGTCCGCATCGGCGACGAGCAGCGGCAGGCCGAGCACGCGGCCCCACGCCCGCCATTCAGCGATCGCATCGACGCCGTCGGGCGCGGTGAAGACGGGCACCGCGAGCGCCGCGTCGCGGTGTTCGAGCACGATCAAAACCGCGCCGTCACTTGCCTGATCGGGCGGCACGACGCGCAGCGCGACGCCGAGGAAGCTCGACACCGGCAGCGATACGGCCATGCGAATGCCGGCCACCGACCGGCGCATCACCACGCGCTTGCGATGAAGTTCGACGAACCGCACCCGCTCGTCCGCCGTCGCATCGCTCGCGCGGAACTGGATGGGCAGTGCGAACGGGTCGAGCCGGAGCAGCCGGCTCGACCCGCAGGGCATGACCCCGCTGGCACGCATGACGCCTCGCCTTTCAGCATCCCTGGTCGGACTCTGCGGCCCGATCTTGTTTGGGAGCTTAGCCGCGATCGCTTCGTTTCCCCTTAAAATGCTCGGTTAATCAGGCGTATGCGTGGTTCTTCGCCGCGCATGATTGACGAGGTCTTGCCAGGCTCGCGCACATCGCGATGATCGCTTGCGAGCCTGGCGCCGGGTGCGACCCTGCCTCCACGGGCTGACCGGATCGCGCGATCTCGGCTTGAATGGCGGCGCGTTTTCCCCCATGTGAAGCGGGTGTCCGCCACTTCCCCTTCCTCCGACAGAGTTCGTGATCGTCCAATGCCATCGCTGTTCGATCAGTCCGCCCTCGTCGCCATCGCCGAAGAGCTCGTCGCGGCGGCGCGTCGCGCCGGCGCGGACGCCGCCGAAGCGGTCGCCGTGCGCGGCGTCTCCCAGTCGATCGAAGTGCGTCAGGGAACGGTCGAGGAATCCGAGCGCTCGGAAGACGACGATGTCGGCCTGCGCGTCCTCGTGGGCCGCCGGCAAGCGGTCGTGTCGACCAATGATCTCGCGCATGAAGGCGCAGACGCGCTCGCCGAACGCGCGGTCGCGATGGCGCGCGTGGCGCCGGAGGATCCGTTCGCGGGTCTCGCCGACCCGGATCTGCTCGCGCGCGAGCGCCCCGAGCTCGATCTGCTCGATCCGGACATGCCCAGCGTGCGCGAACTGGAAGAGCGCGCGCAAGCCGCCGAAGCCGCCGCGCTCGCCGTCGCCGGCGTCACGAAATCCGGCGGCGCATCAGCCTCGGCCGGGATCGGCGGAATGGTGCTGGTGACGAGCACGGGCTTCATCGGCCGCTATCTCGGTTCGCGCCACAGCGTCACCATGCAGGCGATCGCCGGCGAAGGCACCGCGATGGAACGCGATTATGATTATTCCTCCGCCGTCTACGCCGCCGATCTCGACAGTCCGGAAGCTATCGGGCGCTCCGCCGGCGAACGCGCGGTGAAGCGGCTCAATCCGCGCAAGGTGCCGACCCAGCGCGCGCCGGTCATTTATCACGCGCGCGCGGCGGGCTCGCTCCTCTCGCATCTGACCGCCGCCATCAATGGCAGCGCCATCGCCCGCAAGACGAGCTTCCTGCAAGACAAGCTCGGGGAGATGCTGTTTCCCGCAGGCATCCGCATCGTGGACGACCCGCACCGGCGGCGCGGCCTGCGCTCGCATCCCTTCGATGCGGAGGGCGTGGCGGGACGGCGGCGCGCGCTGATCGACGGCGGCGTGCTGACGACGTTTCTGCTCGACTGCACGACCGCGCGCGAGCTCGGCATGACGACGACCGGGCATGCGCAGCGCGGCGTCTCCTCGACCCCGTCGCCCGGCCCTTCGAATGTGCATCTCGAGCCCGGCAGCGCCAGTCCGGAGGCGCTCATCGGCGACGTCGAGCAGGGTCTGTATGTCACCGACCTCATCGGCATGGGCGCCAATATGGTGACGGGCGACTACAGCCGCGGCGCCGCCGGGTTCTGGATCGAGCGCGGCGAACTGACGTTCCCGGTCAGCGAGATCACGATCGCCGGCAATCTCGCCGACATGTTCCGCAGCCTGCAGCCGGCGAACGATCTGACGTTCCGATACGGGATCAATGCGCCGACCGTGCGGGTGGAGGGCTTGACCATTGCTGGCCTCTGACGGCATCGACCGCACCGCGATCGCCGCTCGTCTGACCGAGATCGTCGGCGACGCTGGCCGTTTGGCGCTGCGGTTCTTCAAGAGCCCGGTGAAGAGCTGGATGAAGGGAGCCGGCGAAGGATCGCCGGTGTCGGAAGCCGACATTGCCGTCAATGTGCTCATGCAGGAGCGCCTCTCGATCGCGCAAACCGGGTGCGGCTGGCTTTCGGAGGAGACGGAAGACGATCCCGCGAGGCTTTCGGCGGAGCGCATCTGGGTCGTCGATCCGATCGACGGCACGCGCGCTTTCCTCGCCGGCAAGGCCGATTGGACCATCTCCGTGGCGTTGGTCGAGCGCGGACGGCCGACCGTCGCCGCGCTCTATGCGCCCGTAACCGACGAACTGTTCGTAGCGGTTCGCGGCAAAGGCGCGACGCTCAACGGCGCACGCATGACAGTCGATCTCGGCGCGGCACTTGCCGGCGCGCGCGTCGCCGGACCGCAGCGCATGCTCGACGAACTGTCGGCGCGCGCCCCCGGACTTGTCTTCGAGCCGAGAATCCATTCGCTTGCACTGCGTTTCGCCCGCGTGGCGGAGGGCCGGATCGATGTCGCCTTCGGCGGCGGAAACAGCCACGACTGGGACCTTGCAGGCGCCGATCTTTTGGTGCACGAAGCCGGCGGGGTGCTCACGACGATGACGGGTGAGACGATCACCTACAACCTTCCGCAGCCGCGACACGAAGCGTTGCTGGCCGCGGGGCCGCCGCGTCATCGCATTGTGAGCGACATCATCGCCGGTCATCCGACCGCTTCGCGGTGAACTGCGTTCCGGCGACACCCCTGGGCAGTATCGGCGGATGACAGGGAGGCAGCGGTCTTGGCCGAACGGTTGCCGTTCACCTTTCTCGCCTATCGCGCTCTGACCGCGGCCTTGACGCCGCTCAGCGGGCTACTGCTTGCGCGCCGGCTCAAGCGCGGCAAGGAGCATCCCGAACGGCTGGCGGAGCGGCGCGGGATCGCAAGCCTGCCGCGCCCCGCGGAGCCGCTTGTCTGGGTGCATGGGGCGAGCGTCGGCGAGCTCGTGGCCGCGCTTCCGATCGTCGAGCGCCTGCGCGCGCGCGACTTCGCGGTGCTCGTCACCTCGGGCACGGTGACCTCGGCCGAACGCGCCCGCCATCAGTTGCCGGCAGGCGCGTTCCACCAATTCATTCCGCTCGATTCGCCGTTCTTCGTCGCGCGCTTCCTCGACCATTGGCGACCCGATCTCGCGCTTTTCATCGAATCCGATCTGTGGCCGAATCTCATCCTGGGCGCCGCGCAGCGGCGCATTCCGATGATCCTTCTCAACGGACGCCTGTCGAAACGCTCGTTCGAGCGGTGGCGTCGGGCGCCGGTGGCGATCGAGGCGCTGCTCGAACGATTCGACCTGTGCCTCGTGCGCTCGGCGGAAGACGCCGCGCGTTTCGGCGCGCTCGGCGCGCCGCGCATCAGCACGACCGGCAATCTCAAGCTCGACGTTCCTCCGCTCTCCGCCGACCCGAACACGCTTGCTGCGCTGAAGATGGCGGTCGCCGGGCGGCCCGTCGTCGTCGCCGCCTCCACCCATCCCGACGAAGAGAAAGCGGTGGTCGAGGCGCACCGGCGGCTGCGGGTCGATTTCCCCCGCCTGCTCACCATCGTCGCGCCCCGCCATCCCGAGCGCGGCGCGGAGGTGGCCGGCATCGCGACGGAATGCGGTCTGACGGCCGTGCAGCGGTCGCACGGAGCGCTCCCGAATGCGGCGACCGAAATCTATGTATGCGACACGCTCGGCGAGCTCGGCCTGATCTACCGCCTGGCGTCGGTGGTGTTCATGGGCGGTTCGCTCGTCCCGCATGGCGGGCAGAACCCGATCGAGCCGATCAAGCTCGGCGCCGCGGTGGTGCATGGTCCGCATGTGGCGAATTTCGCCGATCTCTATCGCGCGCTGGATCAGGCGGCGCGCGCCGAACCGGTCACCGATCCCGACACGCTGACCGCGCGTCTCGCGGAACTGCTCACGGACGCGCCGGCGCGCGCGCGGCTTGCGGCGGCGGGGCGACGCACGGTCGAGGCGCTCGCCGGCGCCGTCGACCGATCGATGGCGGCGATCGAGCCCTATCTCGTGCAGATTCGCCTCGCGACCTGGACGCAAGATGCGTGAGCCGCCGTTCTGGTGGCGGCGGCCGGGCCTGTCCGCGCGGCTGCTCGCGCCGGTCGCGGGACTTTACGGGGCCGTCGCCGCCGCGCGGATGCGCCGCGGCGGCGCGCGCGCCGCCGTGCCCGTCATCTGCATCGGCAATCTGACGGTCGGCGGCGGCGGCAAGACGCCGACCGCGATCGCCATTGCGCGCCTGTTCCTGCGCGCCGGCCTGCGCCCGGTATTTCTCACGCGCGGTTACGGCGGCGCGCTGGCCGGCCCGGTGCGCGTCGGCGTCAACGCTCGCGCGGCGCAGGTCGGCGACGAGCCGCTGCTGCTCGCCCGCATCGCGCCGACCATTGTTGCGCGCGACCGCGTCGCCGGCGCGGCCGCCGCGGCGCGCGAGCCGGCCGACGTGATCGTGATGGACGACGGGCTGCAGAACCCGTCGCTCGTCAAGGACGCAGCCCTCGTGGCGCTCGACGGCCGGCGCGGCGTCGGCAATGGATATGCGATCCCGGCGGGCCCGCTGCGCGCCCCGCTCGCCGCGCAGCTCGATCGCGCGCATGCCGTCCTGATCGTGGGCGACGCGGGCGAGAGCGCCCGCGGGGTCATGCGTGAGGCGCAGCGGCGTGGGCTTCCGTTATTTGCCGGGCGTCTCGAACCGGTCGGCTCCGCCGCCGCCGAATTGACGGGGCGGCGCGTGCTCGCCTTTGCCGGCATCGCCGATCCCGGCAAGTTCTTCGCGACGCTCGCCGAGGCGGGCGTCGCGGTCGCGGCGCAATGCGGCTTTCCGGACCATTATCGCTATACGTCGGCCGACGCGGCGGCGCTGATCGCGCGCGCGGAGCGCGAGGGTCTGCAACTCGTCACGACGGAAAAGGATGCGGCGCGCCTGCAGGGCGATCCGGCGACCACAGCGCTCGCCGCGCTTAGCAAGGTCCTGCCCGTCGCGCTTGTGATCGAGGAGGAGGAGCGCTTGCGCGCATTCCTGCGCGAGCGGACCGGCCTGCCGGTCTGAGGATCATTTCACGCGGTCGGGGTGCCAGCGCTTGAGCACGGCCTCTGGCGTCGCATAGGCCTCCTGCCGGTCGACGCTCCAATATTTCAGCTCTTCCAGTGGGATCGCCACGCCGGTGACCGCGCAGCGAACGAATGCGCCGGCGCGGATGACGCGGAAATCCGAATCGAGATAGCGGACCTCGGCTTCCCCCGCCTGCGGCGAACGAGGGTCGAAGCGGTTCAGCACGAACGACCTCCAAAGCGCAATCGCACCGCGCAGCAATCGTGAACGGCCTTTCGATCATGAGCGGACGCTTCGATCGAACATAATATGTCGGGCCGCAAAGCGAAACCCCGCTTGCGCGATCGGCCGTCCGCCCTTTTCGCCCGGCCGGCGCGCCGTGCTAACATGCCAGAAAGGCGCGGCTAATCGATGCGGATCGCTGTCGGATTCCTGCTGATGATTCTCCTTTCGGCCGCCGACGCGCGGATGGCCCTTGCCGCGACCGCCCCCGAGCCGGTCCGCATCGCCGGCGCCGGCCTCGTGCTCGACGCCCTGCTATACCGGCCGCACGGGCACGGCCCGTTCCCCGCGGTGGTGGCGCTGCACGGATGCGCCGGGCTCGGCAAGCACGGCCTCGCCGCGCGCTACCGCGACTGGGCCGAGCGGCTGGTCAGCGTCGGATTCGCCGTCCTGCTCCCGGACAGCTTCGGATCGCGCGGCCTCGGACCGCAATGCCGCACCCGCAAACGGTCCGTGCGGGCCGGCCGCGAGCGCGTCGCCGACGCGAATGCGGCGCTGCGCTGGCTGCAGGAGCAGCCCTTCGTGAAGCCCGACCGCGTGTCCCTGCTCGGATGGTCGAATGGCGCGACCACCGTGCTCTACACGGTTCGCGCGGGGAGCGCCGCCGACGAGAACCATCCGGATGTCCGCTCCGCGGTCGCGTTCTATCCCGGCTGCCGGCAGCTGCGGGCGGCCAGATGGCGCGCGCGCATACCGACCTTGATCCTGATCGGCGGCGCCGACGACTGGACGCCGGCGCAAGCCTGCGAGCAGATGGTCGCGGGCGCAAGCGGCGGCCCGGGCGCGCCGGTCTCGATCGTCGTCTATCCCGGCGCCTATCATGGGTTCGACGAGCCGAACCGGCCCGTCAGGATTCTGACCGGGATGGCCGCCTCCGCCGACGGCTCGGGAGCGGTGCATCTCGGGACCGACCCGGCGGCGCGCGCCGATGCGCTCAGGCGGGTCCCGGAGTGGCTGTCGCGGCAATAAAACGGGGCCGATCGTCCGACCCGTCGAAGCGGCTTCAGAACAGGCTGCCCTGATCGGGCCCGCCCGAGCGGTCGCGCCGGGTGCGTTTCGGGGTGACCTTCCCGTCCGCGGTTGCGCCGACCCGGCCATCCCCGAACTCGATCTCGAGCCGCAAGCCGGACGTGACCGCGCTCGCGCTGAACAGGGGACGCGCGTCCGGCCCGCGCACCAGCGCAAAGCCGCGGCTGAGCACGCTTTGATACGACAGGGCCTCGAGCAACTGGCCCGCCCGCTCGACGCGCCCCACATGCCGGTGAACGAGCATGCCGATCGCGCGCTCCGACCGCGCGAACAATGCCGCCGCCCGTTCCTGTCCGCGCGCGATGCGGACGCGGTGCGCGTCCATATTGGTGCGCAGGCTGACGGCGAGCCGCCCGGCCGCACCGGCGAGCCGCTCGCGCCGGCGTTCGCCCAGGACGCGCGTGCAATGCGCGACGCGCCGCGACAGGGCCGTGACGCGTTCGCCCTCGCGCGCGAGCCGCGCCTGCAGGAGCTGGCGGTTGAGGCCGCCGGCGATGCGCGAGAAGTCGGCCCGGTGCAGATGCGCATTCGCGATGAGCGCGCGCGGCAGGCGCGCGGCCGCCGCATCGAGCCGCTGGCGCGGCAGCGCGAGCAGCGCGTCGGCCGAGGGCAGCGCGCGCGCCGCCGAGCGCAGCTCGGTGCGGCGGTTCTCGTGGCCGCGCCGCCAGCAGGCGAAGGCGCGGCTTCCGAGGCTCTCCACCCGCACGATCAGCTCGGCGCGCACCGGCACCGCCATCTCGGCCGCCGCGGTCGGAGTGGGCGCGCGCTTGTCGGCGGCGAAGTCGATCAGCGTCACGTCGGTCTCGTGGCCGACGCCGGAGATGAGCGCGATCATGCTCTCGGCCGCCGCGCGCACGACGATCTCCTCGTTGAACGCCCACAAATCCTCGATCGAGCCGCCCCCGCGCGCGACGATCAGCAGATCGGGGCGCGGGATCGGCCCGGTCTCGGGCAGCGCGTTGAAGCCGCGAATGGCGGCGGCGATTTCTTCGGCCGCGCCGTCGCCCTGCACGCGCACCGGCCACACCAGCACGCGGCGCGGAAAGCGGTCGGCGAGCCGGTGCAGGATGTCGCGGATCACCGCGCCGTGCGGCGAGGTGACGACGCCGATCACCTCCGGCAGGCGCGGGAGGAGCTGCTTGCGGGCTTCGTCGAACAAGCCCTCGGCGGCGAGCTTTCTCTTGCGCTGCTCGATCAGCGCCATCAGCGCGCCGACGCCGGACGGCTCGAGCGACTCGATCACGAGCTGGTAGGTGGAGCGCCCCGGATAGGTGGTGAGCCGCCCGGTCGCGATGACCTCCAGCCCCTCCTCCGGCTTGATGCGCATGCGCGCGTAAGCGGTGCGCCAGACCACCGCGTCGATGCGCGCGCCCTCGTCCTTCAGCGCGAAATAGGCATGGCCCGAACTGTGCGGGCCGCGGAAGCCGGAAATCTCCCCGCGCACGCGCACGTAAGGATAGGCGTCCTCGACCGTGCGCTTGAGCGCCGCGGCGAGCTCCGACACGCTCCATTCGGGGATGTTCAGGCGCGGTTCGGGACGAGGCTCGGACATGGGGGAAGTTTCTAACGTGACGGCAGGTCCGCGTCTAACTCAGCATTTCGCTCCGGTCACGTGAGATCAAAGGTTGGTTTCCCGATTAGGCTGCCTGACGGTCGCGCGGTGTCGAGGTCCCGCTCGTCCCCGTGCAACCGGGAACCAGGATTTGAAGAAATCTGGATTCACGCTTGCGCGGGAATGAGCGGATGTGGATCAGTTCGGCGATCACCTCGCTCCGAAATCCTGAGAAGCCGACCGCGGGCGGCGTCTGGATGGAATCACTTCACGCCGCCGCCGGCGGACGGGCGACCTTGCATTACCCGCGGCCGGATAACAGAAAGCCCCGCAGATTGCGGGGCTTTCTGTTTTGACATCGTGGCGCGACGTTTGTCTCTAAGCCTTGCTTGGATCGGGCGGCGGTTTCGGCAACGTGCCTGCCTGCTTCACGGCCGCATCATAAAGAAGAATGCCGGTAACGACGAGCAAAGCGGGCATCAAGAGCCAAGATTTCATCATGGGAACCTCCATTATCGACGGACAGCGGCACTCGACATGAACCAATGTCGATTTGCAATTCAGATCGTGCTTGCCGATGGCCGCAGGGCTGCCAATTGATTGGAGGAAGCGGAGACTTCGGGACGTCGCCGTTTTTCGGGCAGCTCACGGACAAGCCATTTGCTTGTCTCTACCCCTACAGATGGCGCGGCGAGACCCAAAGCGCAAGACGCCGCCGCGACGACATCCCGATCACCACCGCCGATATTTGCGCGCCGAACGGCGCGGGGCGGCGGGGACGAAGGCAGGCGGACCGTAAGCCGAGTAGGGATTGACGGCGCAATAGCCGCCGACGCCGCTGACTTCCACGCGGCACTGCTCCACGGTCGAGAAGGAGCAGTTCATGGGGCCGCCCGGCAGGTTGTATTGCGCGCACCACGGATAGACCCGAGCGCCGCTTTTCGCGATGGCCGGCGCCAGCGTCGAGGGCAAGGGCGGCGGTCAAAGCAAGGAGCCCGAGCAGAACCGTCCGACGCATGATCACATCCTTTGCTCGCAAGCTCCGCATTGTGGTCATTCATACAAGCGGCCAAGGCTCGTCGCCAGCATCGCGGTCTGTCCGCGCCGCCGGCGACAACGAACGAAGCAGACAAAGAAAAACCCTCCCGAGACGGGCTCGGGAGGGATGACGGAAGAGGCCCTAGGTGAGAGAGGGAGAAGGGAAAGCGCTCAGCCCTGCTGCGGCTGGGGCGCCTCGCCGTGGCCGTTGCGGTTGCGCCGCTCGGCCATGAACATGTCGAACTCGGCCTTGTCCTTCGCCTGGCGCAGGCGCTGGAGAAAGTCCTTGAACTCGCGCTGCTCGTCTTCGAGCCGGCGCAGCGTCTCGGTGCGATAGTCGTCGAACGCGCGGTTGCCGCTCGAAGACGGCTCGCCCCACCAGCCGCCGCCTGCGCCCTCCACACGCTCGCGCATGCGGTCCATCTTGCTCTGCATGCGCTCCATCTTGTCCTGCCAGCGCGACACGCTGCGGTTATTCCAACAAGACATGCGTCCACTCCCTATGGTGAAGGCGAGGAGCGCCAGCCCAACCGGCCACCAGAAGAAGAAGCCGAGAATGGCCAGCGCGATCCAGGCGCCGGTTCCAAGTTCATCAAGTTTGCCAACGATGGGCATGGGGGTCTCACGGGGGTTCGAGGATCGATCGGCCGACCAGGCGGCGTCGCGGCGGTAGGCGGAGTTTCCAATCAGGGACACAGCAGGCCTCGCGTGAATGTAAATTACATTTACATAAATAAGCCCGGCTCGAATCCCTGTCAAGCGGAAGGCGACCGCAGGGGGATCAAACGGCGATCACAGGAACGCGATGTCCCCACCGACCGCGCAGCCCGAAAAAAGGATCAGGACGGCTTGCGCTCAGGGCGCTCCGGCGCGCCCGTGTCCGGAATCCCGAGGCCCTGGAGATAGACAAGCACGCCGGCCTCCAACAGTTCCTCCGGCGTCATCGGGACCGGACGCCGCGCCCGGTCGCCCCGCCCGAACAGCGAGGCGATGCCGTGCGCGAGCGCCCAGATATGCAGCGCCACCATGAGCGCGGGCGGGCGCGTCTGCGCCGGCATGCCGGCGATCAAGGCCTCCGCCGCGCCGCGGAGAATGCCGAAGGCGCGCTCGGCGGAGCCCTGCAAATCCGGGCTCGCCGCGGGCGATACGCCCCCCTCGAACATCGCGGAATAATAGGCCGGCTCCTTGCGGGCGAAGGCGAGATAGGCCTTGCCGAAGCGGTCGAGCGCGGTCATCGGGTCGGGCCGGCCGTTGTCCCAGGCGCGTGCGAGCGCCTGCTCGAACTCCTCGAACCCGCGCCGCGCGACACTGGCGAGCAGCTCGTCGCGATCGCGGAAATGCCGATAAGGCGCGGCCGGACTCACGCCGGCCCAGCGCGCCGCCTCCGCGAAGGTGAAGCCCGCCGGCCCCTTCTGCGCGATCAGTTCGAGCGCCGCGCGGATCAGCGCTTCCTTGAGATTGCCGTGGTGGTAGCCGCGCGGGGCGCCGGGATCGGGCTTGGACCAGCTCATGTTAGGTGTGTTTACATGAGGCGGCCCGCCGCGTCGAGTAGCGCGCCAGTCAAGCGGTCATCCCGCTGAACGATCGATGACGACGGATTCTCAGGAGGCGGGTTGCAGTGCGGTGTTGTCCTGGTTGGCGCGCATGGCGATGCGCAGCGGCTTGGGAATCGGGC
Organism: uncultured Alphaproteobacteria bacterium; assembly: GCA_963712435.1. GTDB lineage: Bacteria > Pseudomonadota > Alphaproteobacteria > Rhizobiales > Xanthobacteraceae > Rhodoplanes. Next base: position 119,829 of record CAVQIB010000017.1, read on the forward strand.
GGGCGCGCCCACCCGAGACGAAGGCGACCTGCACATGCCCGTCGACCAGGACCTCCTGGCCGCGCATCACCGTCTGCCGGAGCGTGATCGAGGCGCCCTTCACCTCTTCCGGCTCGGTCACCACGTCGAGAATGTCATCCATATGCGCGGGTTTGCGGAAGTCGAGCCGCATCGCCCGCACGACAAAGCCGAAGCCCGGCGCCTCGCGCTGCGCCGCCTCCACGAGGCCGCGCTGCTCGGCGCCGAGCAGGCGCAGATAGTTGGTGCGCCCGCGCTCCATGAAGCGGATGAAGCTCGCGTGATAGACGATGCCGGCGCAGTCGGTGTCTTCGTAATAGATGCGCACCGGCAGGTGATGCCGGCCGTTGCGGATTTCGCCGTCAAGTCGATGATCAATCATGCCGGTTCTCGCAGGGAGTGAGAAACCGCCCCAAAGCATGTCATCATTTATTGTGGCGCGATTTGCCGTCGGAAATACGACCGCGGACGAAAAAACCGGGTGGCGGTCACGTGCGCACGCGCGCGACGGTCTGCGCGGCCGGGAGCGCCGCGCGCACGGGGCGCGCCGGCGCGTTCATTCCGTCCCCTTCACGATAGCGTCGAGGCGCGTCCGCAGTTCGGGAGGCTGGTCGAAGTACCACACCCAGCCGAGAAGATCGCGAAAGCGCTCATCGCCCGCCGCTTCAAGCTCGATGCGATCGATGGTGGCGAGGTCGATCACGTCCTCGACCAGCCCGGCGGCCAGCACCGCGAGCAGCTGGGGACTGGTCTCGATCCGCAGGACTTCGAGCACGAGATCGATCGCCGCGTCAGGATGGCGCTCGATCAACTCGCGCTCGAACTGCATCAAGGCCTGCCAGTTCGCATCGCGGTTCATGTCCGGCTTGGCGTGCTGATCGACCCACACGCGCGCAAGCTCGGGCGTGCGCAGCGCGGCGAAATCGATGCGGATCGCCGGCGTGTCGCGCGCGACTTCATCCGCGCGCCAGGCCGCCTCGTCGGCGATGCGGGCGAGCCGCGCCTTCAGGTCTCTGCTCGAGGCCCACCAATGCACGGCGCCGAGCAGCCAGCGCAGCGCCGGATTGCGCGCCTGCTCCGCCTCGATCCGGTCGATCAGGCGGCCCGCGTGGTTGTAGATCAGGGTCGACATGAACTTGTCGCCGAGCTGCATTTTCACGCGCGTCTCGGCGTTGGAGGCGAGCACCGCCAGCGCGAAGTCGAGCGCGCGCTCGGGATAATCGTGCGGCAGGCGATCGAAATAGCGCATCGCCGCCCAGGATTGCTCGGTCTGGCTCTTGAGGCCGAGGCGCTGCAGGCTGCTCCACAGCACCGCTAGCGTTTCGACCGTCATGGCGTTGTAAACGACGCTCTGCTCGTCGGAAACGCCCGGTCCGGGAATGGGCGTCGTGGCCCAAGCCGTCGGCTCGTCCATGGAACACATGCGATCCCCTCCGCGCGCCACGACATGAGCGCCCCGCAAGGTTAGTCGCGGGCGGCGGAGGAGAGGTTCATGCCGGATGGCCGGGTCCAAACAAGTTGAACCGGGCGGGGGTCATAGAGGGTTCGGCGAGGCGGGGAAGGCGAAGGGGGTTCAAGGATTACCCCGCGCGCGCCAAAGGCGCGGACGGCATCGGAACGTCACCGCCCCATTCCTTGGCCGCCGCTATCCAGGAAGCAATTGCCTCTTGTACGTTCTTCAGCGCCTCTTCCGGCGTTGCGCCGTCGGACATGCAGCCGGGCAGGTCGGGGACCGTCGCGAGTAACCGCCGCCGTCAGCTTCGGCCAGGCGTTCGATGTGAACAGTGTATTCGAGGGCCATCAGTCATCTCCGTAACGGTCAATATAATGCACGAGCTTACGGATGTAGACGGGCTTGGTCGTTCGGTGCGCTGGAACCGTCAGGATTTCGGCTGCGGACGGATGCTTCAAATGGCAATGTGAAGTTCCCTTACCGGGACGGAATAAAAGGCCGTACTCTTGGCAGAGCGTCTCGACGTCCCGAATACGCCAATCGCGGCCGGATTGGGCGCATCCGCTCCGAGAGATCGGAGGACATCACTCCTCCGCCCGGCCGAACAGGCCGAACTGGGCGGGGTCGCGCGCGGGCTCGGCGAGGCCCAAATGGCGGAAGGCCTGCGCGGTGAGGAGGCGTCCGCGCGGCGTGCGCTGAACAAAGCCGAGCTGGATGAGAAACGGTTCGATGATCTCCTCGATCGCGTCGCGCGGCTCCGACAGCGCCGCGGCGATGGTCTCGACCCCGACCGGGCCGCCGCCGTAGTTCACGGCGATGGTCGACAGATAGCGCCGGTCCATGGCGTCGAGGCCGCCCGCATCGACTTCGAGCGCGCGCAAGGCCTTGTCGGCGACCGTGCGGTCGATCGCGTCCGCCCCCGCCACATGGGCGAAGTCGCGCACCCGCCGCAACAGCCGGCCGGCGATGCGCGGCGTGCCGCGCGCGCGCCGCGCGATCTCGTTCGCGCCGTCCGCGGTCATGCCGATCCGCAGCACGCGCGCGCCGCGATTGACGATCTCCTCGAGTTCCGGCTCGGTGTAGAAATTGAGCCGGATGGGAATGCCGAACCGGTCGCGCAGCGGGTTGGTGAGAAGGCCCGCGCGGGTCGTCGCGCCGACCAGCGTGAACCGCACAAGGTCGATCTTCACCGAGCGCGCGGCCGGCCCCTCGCCGATGATCAGGTCGAGCTGGAAATCCTCCATCGCCGGATAGAGGATTTCCTCCACCGCCGGGTTGAGCCGGTGGATCTCGTCGATGAACAGCACGTCGCGGTCTTCGAGATTGGTGAGCAGCGCGGCGAGGTCGCCCGCTTTCGCGATCACCGGGCCGGAGGTCGCGCGGAAGCTCACGCCAAGTTCGCGCGCCACGATCTGCGCGAGCGTCGTCTTGCCGAGGCCCGGGGGGCCCACGAACAGCACATGGTCGAGCGCTTCGCTGCGCGCCCGCGCCGCCTGGATGAACACGCCGAGATTGGCGCGCGCCTGCTCCTGGCCGATGAACTCCGCGAGCCTTTGCGGGCGCAGCGAGGCGTCCGCCGCATCCTCGTCGCGGCGGTCGGCGGTGACGAGGCGGCGCGGCGTGGTCATCGCCTCAGCCGCTTGTCCCGGCCGCAGCGCAGCGCGAAGCGGTGCGTTGCAGAACCGGGACCCGGTGGGACTACCCGAAACGGGTCGCGGACCAGCGGTGCACCGCTGACGCGCTGCACCGCATCCGGGACACGCGTGAGAGATCGGAGCGTCGGTCTCACTTCGCCAATTCCTTCAGCCCGAGCCGGATCAGCTGCGCGGTCTCGGCCCCCTCGCCGGCGCTGCGCGTCGCGGCGGCGATGGCGGCGAGCGCCTGCGGCTCGCCATAGCCGAGATTGACGAGCGCCGACACCGCGTCGGCGACCGGCTGCGGCGCGCGCTTCTCGTCGAGCGCGCCCGACAGGCGCACGACCGCGGGGTCGAGCGAGGTGTAGGCCGGCGCCTTGTCCTTCAGCTCGGTGACGATGCGTTCGGCGACCTTTGGGCCGACGCCGGGCGCGCGCGCCACCATCCCCTTGTCGCGCATCGCGACGGCGGTGGCGAGATCGCCGGGCTTCAGCGTCGAGAGCACCGACAAGGCGACCCGGGTCCCGACGCCCTGCACCGTCTGCAGCAGGCGGAACCATTCGCGCTCGACGTCGGACAGGAACCCGAACAAGCGGATCTGGTCCTCGCGCACATGCGTTTCGATCGAAAGCGTCACCGGCTCGCCCACGGCCGGCAGCCCCTGCAGCGTGCGCGCCGAGCAATGCACCACATAGCCGACGCCGCCGACATCGACGATGACGCAATCCTCGCCATAGGAGTCGATCACGCCCCTTAGCTTGCCGATCATCTATCCTCCTCGCTTGCGGGGAGAGGCGGCTGGAGCGCCGAGCGCGTTCCGAGCATCTCAACAGCTCCGGCCAGAATTCGGCTGCTCCGGTGATGCGCGTGGCAGATGGCGACGGCGAGCGCATCGGCCGCGTCCTCGTTGGGCGGATCGGCCTTCGGCAGCAGCACGCCGACCATCATGCGGATTTGGCCCTTCTCGCCATGCCCCGCGCCGATAATGGTCTTCTTCACCAGATTCGGCGCGTATTCGGCCACAACCAGGCCGGCCTGCGCGGGAACGAGCAGCGCCACGCCGCGCGCCTGGCCGAGCTTGAGCGTCGCGACGGCGTCCTTGTTCACGAAGGTCGCCTCGACCGCGGATTCGGCCGGCCGAAAATCGTCGACGACCCCGCGCAGTCCCGCATGAATGGCGACAAGACGCGCGCCAATCGCGGCGCGCTCATCGGTTGCGACGAAGCCGCAGGCGACGAAGGTCAGGCGGCTGCCGTCAATGTCGATGACGCCCCAGCCGGTGCGCCGGAGCCCCGGGTCTATGCCGAGAATGCGAATCGGCCGCGTCATCCCTCCTGGTCATAACGCGGGCGACGCCGCGCTGCCAGCCCTCATGCGGCTTGTGCGCAGACGCAGGGCGCAGCGGGCGACCGCCATCGCAAACGGGCTCGCCGCTCACGTGGAAATCACAGCCAGCCGACGCGGCGGAACCACAGGAACAGCGACACGCAGGTGGTCACGATCAGCCCGATAATGACGAAATAGCCGTACTCCCAGTCCAGCTCGGGCATGTGCTTGAAATTCATGCCGTAGATTCCTGCGACCGCGGTCGGCACCGCGAGGATGGCGGCCCAGGCCGCGAGCATCCGCGTGATCACGGTCTGCTGCATCTGGCCGACCATCAGGCCGGCTTCGAAGGCGAAGGCGAGCATCTCGCGCAGGGTGTCGATCTCCGATTCGACGCGCCGGATATGGTCGGTCACGTCGCGGAAATGCGGCTGGATCGCCGCGTCGATCGGCACCACATTGGCATGTTCGAGGCGCCGGCACACCTCGACCAGCGGTCCGGCCGCGTTGCGAAGCCGCAGGAGATCGCGGCGCAACAGATACAGCCGGTTGATGTCGTCTGAGTTGAGGCTCTTGACCAGCACGCGGTCCTCGATGCATTCGACCTCGTCGGTGATCGCGTCCAGCACCGGCCCGTAATTGTCGACGATGAAGTCGAGAATGGAGTAGAGGATGTAGTCCTCGCCCTGTCCCAGCGCCTCGGGCGCCGCCTCGCAGCGTTCACGCACCTGCGCATAGGAGGTGGACGCGCCGTGGCGGACGCTCACGACATAGCCGCGCCCGATGAAGAGATGCGTCTCGCCGAACGCGATGCGGCCGTCGACCATTTGCGCGGTCCGCGCGACGACGAACAGCGTGTCGCCATATTCCTCGACTTTGGGCTGCTGGTGGGCGCGTTCGGCGTCCTCGATGGCGAGCGGGTGCAGATTGAATTGCGTCTGCACGCGGACAAGCAAGTCGTGCTTGGGTTCGTACAGGCCGATCCAGACCACGTGGCCGGGGCGGCGCGCCCATTCTCCCGCGTCGTCGACCGCGATGTCGACGAGCTTGCGGCCCGCCGCAATACACGACCGAATTGACGAGGCCCGGCTCGGGAACGAAGCGCCGCATCGAAGGAGCCGTGTGCGACGCCGGCTGGTTCGAAAACTGATCCATGCTCCCTCCGTGATCAACCCCGCAATCGCCCTTCCGCAGCTCGCGGTGTAGCGCTTTAGCGGCAAAAGGAAAATCGAATTGAGGGGCCCGTGAAGGCGTGCGAACGCCGGCCGCACATTCTTTCCTGCCGAGACATCAACCCGCAGAGTGCGATGCGGGTTGACCTTACCAAGGTTTAATCTCGCCGACAGAACGCGGTAAGGCTCTCGCTCCCATCTTTCCTCGACCGCTGGGGGTGCCCGGCCAGGCTTGACTAGAAATGGAGCTTCTCAATGAGCGAACTCTCCGCTCCCAAGGCGCGTAAGGCTGTTTCGGCGCGTCGTCTCGTCCTTCTCGCGACCGTCGGGGCGCTCGGCGCGGGCGCCTTGTTCGTCCAGCCCTGGAGCGGCGGCGCGGTCAAGGTCCCCGCCTTCACGGCTCCCGCCTATGCGCAGTCCGCGCAGCGACCGGCCGGGTTCGCCGACGTGGTCGAAAAGGTGAAGCCCGCGGTCGTTTCCGTGCGCATCAAGCGCGGGATCGAAAATTCGACTTACAGCATGGATGACGATCCCTTCGGCCCCGGCTCGCCGTTCGAGTTCTTCTTCCGGCGCTTCGGCCAGGGCGGCGAGGGTGGGACCCAGGACATGCCGCGCCAGCAGCGCCGCCGCAATTTCGCGACCGGCCAGGGATCGGGCTTCTTCATCTCGGCGGACGGATTCGCCGTCACCAACAACCATGTCGTCGACAAGGCCGACCAGGTCGAGGTCACGGCCGACGACGGCAGGACCTATTCGGCGAAGGTGATCGGCAGCGATCCGCGCACCGACCTCGCCCTCGTCAAGGTCGAAGGCCGCAGCGACTTCCCGTTCGTGCGGCTCGCCGACCAGTCGCCCCGCATCGGCGACTGGGTGATCGCGGTGGGCAACCCGTTCGGGCTCGGCGGCACCGTGACCGCCGGCATCGTCTCGGCGCGCGGCCGCGACATCGGCGCCGGTCCCTATGACGATTTCATCCAGATCGACGCGCCGGTGAACAAAGGCAATTCCGGCGGCCCGACCTTCGACGTCGACGGCAATGTCATCGGCGTGAACACGGCCATCTTCTCGCCGTCGGGCGGATCGGTCGGCATCGCCTTTGCGATCCCGGCGGAGACGGTGCGCTCGGTCGTCGAGCAGCTCAAGGACAAGGGCGCGGTCACGCGCGGATGGATCGGCGTGCAGATCCAGCCGATCAACGCCGACATCGCCGACAGCCTCGGATTGAAGTCGGACGAAGGCGCGCTGGTCGCCGAGCCGCAGTCGGGAAGCCCGGCCGCCAAGGCTGGCGTCAAGTCCGGCGACGTGATCACCGCCGTCAATGGCGAGCCGGTCAAGGACGCGCGCACGCTCGCGCGGCGGATCAGCCGGATGGCGCCGGGCGCCTCGGTCAAGCTCGACCTGATCCGCAAGGGCAAGCCGGAGACGGTCACCCTCACGCTCGGCGAACTGCCGAAGGAGCGCCAGGCGCGCGCCGAGCCGGGCGCCGAACGCCCCGGCTCCGACACCAGCGTTCCGAAGCTCGGCCTCACGCTCGCGCCCGCAAACGGCGTCGGCGGCGCCGGCGAAGAGGGCGTGGTCGTCACGAGCATCGACCCGTCGGGCTCGGCGGCCGACCGCTTCAAGACCGGGGACGTGATCCTCGACGTCGGCCGGCGCTGCCGTTTCCTCCCCCGGCGATGTGCGCAAGGCGCTGTCGAGCGCCCAGGCGGACGGCAAGCGAACCGTCCTGATGCGGGTGAAATCCGGCCAGGGCATGCGTTTCGTCGCCGTTCCGCTCGGCTGAGCGAAACGAGGCTGCCGCCGGCAACCGTCGCCCCCGCCCGGCAGCTTCGCGAGGGACGGGCTAGCGCCCGTCCCTCATCTCCTCGGACCAGCGATCGGCGCGGCGCCTCGCTGGGACTGCCGAAGAAAGGGCAGCGGTTCCCCCCCGCTGCCCTTTCTCTTGCAGGGATCGACAGCGACCGTCCACGGGAACGGGATGACGGGGCGATTTCGCGCCGCGCTTAATCAACGCAGCGCCGCGACTTGCGGATAGGGAGAACGAGAGGCAGGGTGTTTGCCGAATCCAACGCGAAGGTTGCGCGCACGATGCGTCTTTTGATCATCGAGGACGACCGCGACGCCGCCGACTACCTCGTAAAGGCTTTTCGCGAGGCCGGGCATGTCGCCGACCACGCGGCCGACGGCGAGGAGGGGCTCGCGCTCGCGTCGCATGAGCGCTATGACGTGCTGGTGGTGGATCGGCTGCTGCCGAAGCTCGACGGCCTCTCGGTGATCGGCGCCTTGCGCGCCAAAGGCGTGTCCACGCCGGCGCTGATCCTCTCCGCGCTCGGCGCGGTCGACGACCGCATCAAGGGCTTGCGCGCCGGCGGCGACGATTACCTGCCCAAGCCCTATTCGTTCGCCGAGTTGATCGCCCGCATCGAGGTGCTGGCGCGCCGGCATGGCGGGCGGGAGGAGACCGTTTACCGGGTCGGCGATCTCGAGCTCGACCGCCTGTCGCATCGGGTGCTCCGCGGCAAGGAGGAGATCGTGCTGCAGCCGCGCGAGTTCCGCCTGCTCGAATATCTGATGAAGCACGCCGGCCAGGTGGTCACGCGCACCATGTTATTGGAGAATGTGTGGGATTATCATTTCGATCCGCAGACCAATGTCATCGATGTGCATATCTCCCGGCTTCGCTCGAAAATCGACAAGGGTTTCGCGCACCCGCTCCTGCATACGGTGCGCGGGGCGGGGTATGTAATTCGTGACGGCGCTCGGTAAGCTCCTCCGCACCACGGCGTTTCGCCTCACCCTCGTCTACCTGCTCGTTTTCGCGCTGTTCGCGGTGTTTCTGCTCGGGTTCCTCGCCCTCAATACCCGCCGGATGATCAACGATCAGATCACGCTGACGGTGGACAGCGAGATCGTCGACCTGACCAACACGTTCGAGCGCGTCGGCCTGCGCGGGCTCATTGTCGCGGTCGACACGCGGTCCGGCAATCCCGGTTCGAGCCTCTATCTCGTGACGACGGCGAGCGGGGACGGGCTCGCGGGAAATGTCGGCTCGCTGGAACCGAGCGTGATCGAGAAAACCGGGTGGAGCGAGACGGCCTATCGCCGCCTCGAGCAGCCGGACTCGGAAGAGCATACGGCGCTGGTGCGCGTCGTCAGGCTGCCGGGCGGATTCCGCCTGCTGGTCGGACGCGACCTCGCCGAGCGCGAGCGCCTGTTCAGCATCGTCGCCGTCGCCGGGCGCTGGTCGGTGGCGATCGTCGTCGTGCTCGGCCTCGTCGGCGGCTTCTTCGTGAGCCGGCGCGTGCTGCAGCGGATCGACGCGATGAGCGACAAGGCGCGGACGATCATGGCGGGCGACCTCACCGGCCGGTTGCCGATCGCGGGAACCGGCGACGAGCTCGATCGCCTCGCGGCCAATCTCAACGCCATGCTCGAGCGGATCGAGGCGCTCATGCGCGGCCTCAAGGAGGTCTCCGACAACGTCGCCCATGACCTCAGGACGCCGCTGACGCGGCTGCGCAACCGTTGCGAGGCCGCCTTGCGCACGGCCAAGAGCGACAGCGACTACCGCGACGCGATCGAAGCGACGATCGAGGAGTCCGATCGAGCTGATCCGCGTCTTCGATGCGCTCCTGATGATCGCGCGCGCCGAATCGGGCGAGCCGCGCGCCGGCATGACCGCGTTCGACGCCGCCGAGATCGCGCGCGACGTCGGCGAGCTGTATGAACCGGTCGCCGACGAGAAGGGCCTCGCGCTCCATGTCGACGCGGCGAGCCCCGCGCCGGTCAGGGGCAATCGCGAACTGATCGGCCAGGCGCTCGCCAATCTGCTCGACAACGCGATCAAATATGCCGGGGCCGCGACGGACCGCGCCGCCGGCACGCCCCGGAGATCGTCGTCACGGCGCAGACCAGAGGGCGACCAGATCATGCTCGGCGTCGGCGACCGCGGGCCGGGCATTCCGCCGGCTGATCGCTCGCGGGCGGTCGAGCGTTTCGTGCGCCTGGAGCAGAGCCGCACGGAGCCCGGCTCCGGCCTGGGATTGAGTCTTGCGTCCGCGGTCGCCCGGCTGCATGGAGGGGAACTGCGGCTGGAGGACAACGCGCCGGGACTGAGGGCCCTCGCTGATCCTGCCGCGGGCGGATGTTGCGCGCGGGACGAGTTGACGTGGCCGAAGGCAGTGAACCCGAGCTTCTGGATGTCGCCGAGCAGGCTTTGGCGCGGCGGATTGTGCGCGCGCCGCTGCTGGCCGATCCGGCCGCCGCGCGCGCCGCCGTGGCCGAGTGGCTGGAATCGATCGGCGCCACCGCCGCCGGCCGAACGATCGCGCGGCTGATCGCCGATCACGCGCCGGTCGGCGCCGCTGATCGAGGCGATCGCCGACGGCTCGCCCTTTCTGTGGGATCTCGTGCAGCGCGACGCTCGCGCGCTTCGTCGCCCTGCTCGCCTCCGATCCCGCCGAGCGCCTGCGCATGCGGCTCGCCCATACCGAGCGCCGGGTCGCCTCGAGCCAGGACGACGCCGATGTCATGCGGCATCTGCGCCGCCTGAAAGCGGAGGGCGCGCTCCTCATCGCGCTCGCCGATCTCGCCGGCGTGTGGGACATCATGCGGGTGAGCGAGGCGCTGACCGAGCTCGCCGATACGACGGTGCGGGCGGCGGTGCGCTATCTGCTCGGCGTCGCCGCGCGACCGGGCAGGTTCGTGCCCGCGCGATCGCGGAGCAACATCGCGAGCGGACTCCGGCTATGTCGTCCTCGCCATGGGCAAGATGGGCGCGCACGAGCTCAATTATTCGAGCGACATCGACCTCATCGTCTTCTTCGATCCGGCCGCGCCGCTTGCGCCGCGAGCGTCGAGCCGGGGCCGGCTCTTCGTGCGTCTGACCCGCTCCCTGATCAAGCTTCTGCAGGAACGCACGGAGGACGGCTATGTCTTCCGCGTCGACCTGCGGCTGCGGCCCGGATCCCGCCTCGACCCAGGTCGCCGTGTCGGTTGCCGGCCGCGCTCGACTACTACGAAAGCGTCGGCCAGAACTGGGAACGGGCCGCCATGATCAAGGCGCGGCCCTGCGCCGGCGATCTCGCGCTCGGCGACTACGTTGCTCGCGGAGCTCACGCCCTTCATCTGGCGCAAATATCTCGATTTCGCCACGATCGCCGACGTCCACGCGATGAAGCGCCAGATCCATGCCTATAAGGGGCATGGCGACATCGCGGTCGAAGGCCACAACGTCAAGCTCGGGCGCGGCGGCATCCGCGAGATCGAGTTCTTCGTCCAGACCCAGCAGCTGATCGCCGGCGGCCGCAACCCGGAGCTGCGCGGGCGCGAGACGCTCGCGATGCTCGCCGATGCTCGCCGACGGGCAATGGATCGACACCGAGGCGCAGGACCGAGCTGACGCGCGGCCTATCTCTTTCTGCGCGACGTCGAGCATCGCCTGCAGATGGTGGCCGACGAGCAGACCCACACGCTGCCGGCCGAGCGGGAGAGCCTCGACCGCTTTGCGCGCTTTGCCGGCTTCGACGGACGCGACGCCTTCGCCGCCGCCCTGCTTCCGCATCTGCACGCGGTGCAGCGCCACTATGCGCGTCTGTTCGAAGACGCGCCGGCGCAGGCGGCGCTTCAGCGCGGCCTCGTCTTCACCGCCCGACCGACGATGACGCGAGACGCTCGACAAGCTCGTCGCCATGGGCTTTCGCGACGCCGATCGAGGTCTCCGACACGGTGCGCCGCTGGCTCGCCGGCGCGCCGCGCCGCGCTCAAGGGCGCAGGTCGCGCGCAGTCATCTCGCCGAACTGGTGTCGGTGCTGCTCGACCATCTCGCCCGCGCCGAGAATCCGGACGCCGCGCTCGTCGCCTTCGATCGCTTCCTTGGCCGCCTGCACGGCGGCGCAACGCTGTTCTGCGCTGCTCAACCAGAATCCGGATCTGCGTCGCCCTGGTCGCGCATCTGCTCGGCACCGCGCCGCGGCTCGCCGACATCCTCGCGCAGCATCCGCAGGTGATGGATGCGCTGATCGATCCGGCCTTCTTCGGCGCCCTGCCGGACGCCGACCAAGCTGCAGGCCGAGCTCGCGCGCTCGCTCGAACAGGCGCGCACCTACGAGGATTTCCTCGACCGCGTGCGGCTGTTCGGCCAGGAGCACATGTTCCTGATCGGCGCGCGCATCCTGTCCGGCACGGTGTCGGCGCGAGCAGGCGGGCGAGGCGTTCGCGCGGCCTCGCCGATGTGGTCATTCGCTCGCTGCACCACACCGTCGAAGAAAACCTTCGTCGCAGCAGCACGGCCGCATTCCCGGCGGCGAGAGCGCGATCCTCGCCATGGGCAAGCTCGGCGGGCGCGAGATGACGGCGAGCTCCGATCTCGATCTGATCGTCATCTACGACTTCGATCCCGCGCATCCGGAGTCGGACGGCGCCGCGCCCGCTCTACGGCGGCCAGTACTATGCCCGCTTCACCCAGCGCCTCATCAATGCGCTGACCACGCCAGACCAATTACGGCCGCCTCTACGAGGTCGACATGCGGCTGCGGCCCTCCGGCCGCTCGGGGCCGGTCGCGACCTCGCTCGCATCGTTCCGCGAGCTACCAGCGCAGACCGAGGCGTGGACCTGGGAGCACATGGCGCTGACGCGCGCGCGCGTCGTCTCCGCGTCGCCCGCCTTCGCCGCGCAGGTGGAGCAGGCGATCCACGCGATCCTGTGCCTGCCGCGCGACGCAGCGATCGATCGCCGGCGACGTCGTCGAGATGCGCCGGGCGATCGCGATCGAAAAGGGCGATCAGGAGCGCTGGAACCTCAAATACGTCGCCGGCGGCCTGGTCGATCTCGAATTCATCGCGCAGTACCTCCAGCTCGTCCACGCCGCGGACACGCCCGCACATTCTCGACACGTCGACGATCCGCGTGCTGGAGAAGGCGCGCGGCACGGCCTTCTGACGGTCGAGGACGCCGAGGTGCTGCGCCCGGCGGCGCGGCTTTATCACGACCTGACCCAGATTCTGCGGCTGTGCCTCACCGGGCCGTTCGATCCGGACACCGCCGGCGCGGCCTTCTCGGCCTGCTCACCCGCGCCGCCGACGTGCCCGACATCGCGACGCTCGAAGCGCATCTCGTCGAGACGCAGGAGCGCGTGCGCCGGAGCTTCATCCGCATCCTCGGCGCTGAGCCGTGAGCCGCCGGCAAGGAATGCAGCCAGCGCGAGCGAAATCAGTGACGCAGCGTGCTCTTCTCCGTCGTGCGAAGATGCACCGACGAACGCCACTTGTAGTCGATCGGGGCCGGCGCGCGCTCCTTGATCGGGAGGCGCAGCAAGACGATGGTTCCCTTGTTCGGCGTCGAGCGGATGCGCATGCGTGCCGCCGTGCAGCTCGACCAGCGACTTCGATATTGCGAGGCCCAGTCCCGAGCCCTGATGGCTCTTGGTGAAATGGTTCTCGACCTGCTCGAACGGCCGGCCGATCTCGCCAGCGCCTCGCGCGCGAATGCCGATGCCGGTGTCGGCGATGGCGATGACCACGCTGCGCCCCGTATTGCGCGCATGCACCCGCGACCTCGCCGCCGTCGGCGGTGAACTTCACGGCGTTTGACAGGAGGTTGAGCAGGATCTGCTTGAGGGCGCGCCGGTCTGCGGTCAAGACGAGGCCGGGCGCGATGCGCGCGTTGACGCGTGAGCGATTTGTCCTCGGCGCGCTTGGCGACCACGCGGATCGCTTCGGCCAGAATGCGGTCGACCTCCACGTCCTCGAAATCGAGCCGCAGCCGTCCCGCCTCGATGCGTCGACATGTCGAGAATGTCGTTGATCACGTCGAGCAGATACTGGCCGCTCTCGCGGATGTCGCGGCAGTACTCGTCGTAGCGGTCGACGCCGAGCGGGCCGAACATGCCGCGCCTCCATGATCTCCGAGAAGCCGATGATGGCGTTGAGCGGCGTGCGCAGCTCGTGGCTCATATTGGCGAGGAACTTCGGATTTCGCCTGGTTGGCCTCTTCGGCGCGCGTCTTCTCGGCCGAGTATTTCTCGGCCAGCTCGGCGAGCTCGCTGCGCCTGCGTCTCCAGCGCGTGCTGCGAGGCGCTGCAGGTCGGCGATCGTCGCCATCAGCCTGCGCTCGCTCTCGACCAGCTGCGCTTCGTGCCGCTTGATGCGCGGTGATGTCGGTGCCGACCGAGACGTAGCCGCCGTCCTTGGTGCGACGTTCGCTGATCTGGAGCCAGCGGCCGTCGTCGAGCTGCGCCTCGAAGGTGCGCGCGCCGAGCATCGCCGAGCCGCTCTCGTTCACGATCGTGCGCAGCGACGTGCTGACGTCCGGCCGCGAGCACGGCCTCGTAGGAGGTGCCGGCGGCGGTCGCGTCGTCGGAGAGGTTGTGCAGCTCCTGGAAGTTCGAATTGCACAGCACCAGCCGGTTGTCGGCATCCCACAGCACGAACGCTTCCGGGATGGTCTCGATCGCGTCGCGCAGCCGCAGGTCGGCGGCCAGCGGTCCGCTCGACCAGCGATCTTCTGCTCGGTGATGTCGACCGCGATGCCGATGAGGTGCGGCCCGCCCGTCGTGCGGCTGCCGGATGATTTCGCAGCGCACCCGCAGCCACACCCAGTCGCCGCGCGCGTGGCGCATGCGGAAGGCGCGGTCGATCGCCTGGGCGTCTGCCGTCGGCGAGTTCGGCGGCCAGCGCATACAGATCGACGTCCTCGGGGTGGACGAGCTCGTTGACGTCGCCGAAGGCGAGAAGGTCGTCGCGCGCGTCGAGCCCGAGGATCGCGAACATCGACTGCGACCAGAAGATGCGGCCGCGGGCGAGGTCCCAGTCCCACAGCCCGCAGCGGCCGCGATTGAGCGCGGTGTCGATGCGGCGGCGCACCGTGTCGTAGATCAGATCGGCCTCGCGGGCGCGCGTCGCCTGCCAGTGGAAGGCGAAGCCGAGGATCAAGGCGACGAAACCGGTGGTGGCGGACAGCGTGACGGTGAGCGTCGTGTCGGACCGCCAGCGGGCGAGCGCTCGCGCGCTCGGCTCGATGACGGCGAGATGCCCGAGCGGCGTCCGCAAGGGGCGAACGGTCGCGAACGCCTCGGTCCCGTCGGCCAGCAGGATTTCGCGCGCGTGGCTCCCCTTGGCGAAGGTGACGAACAGGTGGTCGGGTCCGATAATCTCGACGAGGGGCCGGCCGGCGCCGGTCCTTGAGGAAGACGCGGCGAGAATGAGGCCGCTGGCGTCGGATACGACGATGTCCCGCTGCTTGAACGGCATGCGGCCGGCGAACGCCGTCAAGGAATCCTGAATGTGGCGCAGATCGACATCGGCGCGTTGCTCGTGTGCGGCGAGATTTATCCGCTCCGCCAACGGACCGGCCAGCAGGTCGAGCTCGGTGACCACGGCCGCAATGACTTGCCGCCGGTTGTCATGCACCTGCAGGCCGGCGCCGATCGCAACCGTGACCAGAAACGTGACGATCAGAACGGGCACCGCGCGACGCAGCACGGTTTCGGCGCCGAGGAGACGCCGGTAGGCCGGCTTGGCGATCGATTGAGCCAGGCCCTTGATGGAATCCGTATTGGTGGACGCGCTCGCAACATGCGCGGGCGCCATCGCTCGCCTCCTCAGGATCAATCTCTTCCGGATTGACGTGCCGCATCTCTCCGAATGCGCGCCATTGGAATCGAAACGCCTGATTCTGTCGAGAGACGCCGAGTCACATTCCCGGATCATGCGAGAGCGCGGGGGATAACCACGTACAATGCTGGGGTTACGGCTTCGCGCCGCAACGGAGCGCCGAGCCGTCCGCGGTATTGTGGCGCCGACCGGCGTCAGCGGCCTGCGCTGCCGACGAATCAGTACGCCGTTACGCGGCGACGAGCGAGCGATCCACGATGTCCTTGAGGTCGCGCGAGAGCGCGGGCGCGGCTGCAACGCGCTGCAGCTCCGCTTCCGCTCTCTTGCGGCGCACCGGCTCGAGCGCGCGCCAACTCCGGAACGCGGTCATCAGGCGCGCGGCGACCTGCGGGTTCCTGCCGTCCAGTGCGAGCACCGTATCGGCGATGAAGGCGTAGCCCGCTCCGTCGGCGCGGTTGAACTGGGTCTGGTTCGCCTGGGCGAATGTGCCGATCAGCGCGCGAACCCGATTGGGGTTGGCAAGCGAGAAGGCCGGATGGGCGGCGAGCTCCCGCACCCGCGTCGAACGTGTCGCCTCGGGTATCATGGCCTGCAGGGCGAACCATTTGTCGATCACCAGCGGATCGGACTGGTAGGCGGCGATAGAAGTCGTCGAGCGCATCCTGCCGTTCCGGCGTCTCGTGCAGGCTCAGGGTGGAGAGCGCCGCCATCCGGTCCGTCATGTTGTCGGCGGCGCGATATTGCTGCGCGGCGAGCGCGATCGCCCTCCGCATCGCCGCGCGCGGCGATCAGGTCGAGACAGACGTTTCTCAGCGCCCGGCGCCCGGCGCGCGGCCGCGTCGGGACTGTACGGGACCGCCGTCGTGCAGATCGCGATAAGTCGAGAGCAGCGACGGCCCGAGCGCGACGCCGATCGCGTAGCGCAGCGCTTGCCGGGCGAGGAAGATCGCGTCGGGATCGACGTCGCGCATGAGATCGCGGGCGATGTCGCCTTCGGACGGCATCGAGAGCGCCAGCGCGACGAAGGCCGGCTCCAGGCGCGTGTCGGCAAGGATCGCCGCGAGCGCATCGAGCAATCCGCTGTCCTCGCGCAACGGGCGGCCCGCGCGCACCGCCCCGACATTGTCGAGGAGAAGCGCGGATGCGAGCGTCTGCACCGCCTGCCATCGGTTGAATGAATCGCCGTCGCGCGCCGCGAGGAAGCGCAGCTCGTCGTCCGACAGATCGGAACTGACCTTCACCGGCGCAGAGAATCCCCGGTTGAGCGAAAGCGCCGGACGCGCGGCGACGCCGGTGAAAACGAACCTCTCCGCCGCCTTGGTGAGCGTGAGCACGCCATCTGCGAGCGTGCGGCCGTCGCTCAGAACGAGCGGCAGGTCGCAGCCGTCCGGCCCGACCAGCCCGAAGGCGAGCGGCACGACCATCGGCGTCTTGATCGGCTGGCCCGGCGTCGGAGGAACGACCTGCGCGATTTCGAGGGAGAAAGTGTGCGCATGCGGGTCGTGGCGGGTGGTGACGACGAGTTCCGGCGTGCCCGCCTGGCTGTACCACAGCATGAACTGGCGGAGGTCGACGGAGGCTGCGTCGGCAAAGCAGGCGATGAAGTCCTCGACCGTTGCGGCGCGTCCGTCGTGGCGCGCGAAATAAAGGTCCATGCCGGCGCGGAACCGCTCCGGACCCAGCAGGGTCTTGAGCATCCGCACCACTTCGGCGCCCTTCTCGTAAACCGTCGCGGTATAGAAGTTGTTGATCTCGCGATAGATCTCCGGCCGCACCGGGTGGGCGAGCGGACCGGCGTCCTCGGCGAATTGATGACTGCGCAGCATGCGCACATCGGCGATGCGCCTGACCGTGCGCGAGCGCATGGTCGGAGGAGAATTCCTGGTCGCGGAAAACGGTCAGGCCTTCCTTCAGGCAGAGCTGGAACCAGTCGCGGCAGGTGATGCGATTGCCGGTCCAATTGTGGAAATACTCGTGGGCGATGACCGCCTCGATCGCCGCGTAGTCGGCGTCGGTCGCGGTCTCGGGCGAGGCAAGGACGTACTTGTCGTTGAAGACGTTGAGGCCCTTGTTCTCCATCGCGCCCATATTGAAGTCGGACACGGCGACGATCATGAAGACATCGAGGTCGTATTCGCGCCCGAACGCCTCTTCGTCCCAGCGCATCGCGCGCTTCAGCGCTTCCATCGCGTAGGCCGCGCGCGCCTCCTTGCCCGGCTCGACATAGATGCGCAGCGCGACCTCGCGCCCGGACATGGTGGTGAAACTGTCCTCGCGCATGTCGAGCCGGCCGCCGACCAGGGCAAACAGATAGCAGGGCTTGGGATGCGGGTCGTGCCACACGGCGAAGTGCCGCGTCGTGCCTTCGATCTCGCCCGCCGCGACAAGATTGCCGTTGCGCGAGCAGCACCGGCGCTTCGGCACGGTCGGCTTCGATGCGCGTGGTGTATACGGCCATCACGTCCGGCCGGTCGGGAAAATAGGTGATGCGGCGAAAGCCCTCCGCCTCGCATTGCGTGCAGTAGACGCCGCCCGAGCGATAGAGCCCCATCAGCTTGGTGTTGGCGGAAGGATCGAGGACCGTCTCGATCTCGAGCTCGAACGGCCGCGGCGGCGGCTGGGTGATCGTGAGGCCGTCGGCGGTGACGATGAACGCCTCCGACGACACCTCCTCGCCATCGATCCGCACGGCGACCGGCTCGATCTCGTCGCCGTCGAGAACGACAGGCGCGGGGGCGCCGGCTTCCGGATTCGGCCTGAGCGCAAGCCGCGCGCGGACGCGAGTCCGGGTTGGGTGCAGCGCGACATCGAGGTCGACGGAATTGACCAGCCAGTCCGGCGGGCGATAGTCCACAAGGCGGACGGGGCGGCCCTGTTCGGTGCGCATGTCTGACCTCGAAAGGATTTGCGGGCAGGGACGACGCGGCCGCGCGGACGATTATGGCAAGCGACGATTGCGCGCGCAGCGCACTTCGCTGCGAGCGCCGCGGATTCATTTATGCCGTCTGCCGGCAAATGCAAAGCCACAGGCGCAGCCGGTCCGGCGCCGAACACCGCCGCGCCCATGCAACCCGACCGCGATTGCGCGGCCCGCCCTTTCAGCCTGTTTGCGACGATATGTCCGTATCGATGCGGCAACGCGGGCGGCAGGATGAATCTGCAATCGGCGCGGACGCGCAGATGTCCGCCGGGAGACCGATGGAGGACCAACAACATGCGAGCAATAACGACAGCGGCATTGGTCGGCGCCGCGCTGATGGCGTTGGCGTCTGCGGCGACGGCGCAGGCGCCCGCGGCGGCGCCGGGATCGGCCGGCGCCTACCCGAACCAGACTGGTCAAGATCGTGGTGCCGTTCTCGGCCGGCAGCGTCACCGACGGCTTGGCGCGCATCATCGCCGACAAGCTCACCGACCTGTGGAAGCAGCAGGTCATCGTCGAGAACCGGCCCGGCCTGCCCGGCACCACCGCCGTCGCCAAGTCGCAGCCGGACGGCTACACCCTGATGCTGACCTCGAACGGGCACACCATTGCCGGCGTCATCAACAAGAACATCCAGTTCGATCCGGTGAAGGACTTTTCCGGCGTGAGCAAGGTCGCTTCGGTGCCAATGGTCGCGGTGGTTCCGGCCGACCTGCCGGTAAAGTCGCTCAAGGATTTCATCGCGCTCGCCAAGGAAAAGCCCGGCAAGCTCAACTTTTCCTCGGCGGGACTGGCGAGCACGACCTTCCTGTCGGCCGAACTGCTCAAGCAGGCCGCCGGCATCGACATCATGCACGTGCCCTATAAGGGCACGCCGGAAGCAACCACCGCGGTCGTGCGCGGCGACGTGCAAATGTACTTCACGCCGGTCCCGATGGCGCAGGAACTGAGCGCGGCCGGCAAGGTCCTCCCGATCGCGATCAACTCCAACCAGCGCAGCGCGCAGCTTCCGGACATTCCCACGGTCAAGGAAAGCGTGCCGAGCTACGATTACGACTCCTGGTTCGCGATTCTCGCGCCCGCCAACACGCCGCGCCCGATCCTCGACAAGGTCAGCAAGGATCTGGCGACGGTCCTCAAGCTCCCCGACGTGGTCGAGAAGCTGCAGGCGCAGGGCGCAGCGCCGTCGCCGACCACGCCCGAGGCGCTCGACGCGCAGCTCAAGAAGGAAACGGAGTTCTACGCCAAGGTTTTGCGCGACGCGGGCGTCGGCGGGAACTGACGGGTGGTCGCGCGCAAGCAACCGTCATGGCGCTGATGCGCGCGATGGTGCTGGAGCGGCCGGGGCTTCCGCTCGCGATGCGCGAGCGGGAGACGCCTGACCGAAGTGACGCTCTACCCGCTCGCCGAGGCGAACGCGGCGCGGACGACCTCCGTTCGGGCCGCCTGCAAAGGGGCCGCCGTGCTCCGGCCGGGGTGAGCGGGTCGCGCCGGGTAGGCTATAGGCGATCCGGCGGCCCTGTTCGCCGCGCGCATTAAACCTTCGCAAGTTTCCGTAAATTTTGCTTGGATTGCACTGTATTCGCTCTACTCTCCCGCTTTACAGCACCAATGCGGCGAACCAGTTCCCGCTTCGCCGCACCAAGATTGAGCGTCCGACGCACGGCGTTTCGCGACGGCGCACGAAGGTGAGCGCCGGTACGAGGGCCGATGACATGCTTGTGCGTTTCTGGGGGGTGCGGGGCAGTGTCGCCTGCCCGGGACCGGGGACCGTTCGTTATGGCGGCAATACCGCTTGCGTCGAGGTGCGATGCGGCGAGCGGCTGATCATATTCGACGCGGGCTCGGGCCTGCGCCCGCTCGGCCTCGCCCTCTCCGGCGAGACGGTCGACGCCGACCTGTTCCTCAGCCACTGCCATCTCGATCATGTCTGGGGCCTGCCGTTTTTCGAGCCGTGCTACGCGCCCGCCACGCGGCTTCGCCTCTGGGCCGGCAATCTCCTGCCGAAATTCACCCTGCGCGAGGCAATCGCGCGGCTGATGGACGAGCCCCTGTTTCCGCGCGGCCTCGACCTGTTCAAGGCGCAGGTCGAGTTCCATGACTTCGTCAGCGGGGACGTGCTGAAGCCGCATGCCGGGGTGACCCTGCGGACGGCGCCGCTGAACCACCCGAACCGGGCGACCGGCTACCGGCTCGATTATGGCGGGCATGCGCTCGCCTACATCACCGACACCGAACACGCGCCGGGCACGCTCGACGACCACGTGCTGGCGCTCGCGCGAAACGTCGATCTGATGATCTATGACTGCACCTATTCGGATGAGGAGTACCCCGCCAATGCCGGGCGGGGCCACTCCACATGGCAGCAGGGCGTGCGCCTCGCCGACGCTGCGGGCGCCAAGCGCCTCGCCATCTTCCATCACGACCCCGCGCATGACGACGCCCGGCTCGACCGCCTCGCCCGGCAGGCGGAAGCCGTGCGGCCCGGCGCCATCGTCGCCGCGGAGGGCCTGACCCTGCGCTTTCCGCCCGGCTGACGCCTCCCCCGCCGGCACGCACCGCCTTCGAACCGACGCACGCGCGCCCGACGCGGGGCCGCGTTCGATCGCCCGCCCGTGCTTGTGTGATCCGGCTCACATGAAAGCGCGCGGCAGAGGTCTATCGCTCCAACACGCCAGCAAGTGGAGGAGCCGATGCTCGCCAATCAAGAACTGTCGGGAGTGACCGGGGCGAAAGCCAGGCCTGCACCCATCGCCAAAGCGCCGACCGATACCGCGCTCCTCGCCCGCATGGCAGACGGCGACCGGCTCGCGATGCACACCTTCTATACACGGCACAGCGTCCGCGTGTTTCGGTTCGCGCTGCGGATCATCGGCGATCCGGGCGTCGCCGAGGATGTCATCAGCGAGGTCTTCCTCGACGTTTGGAGGCAGGCCGGCCGCTTCGAAGGCCGCTCCGCGGTCTCCACCTGGCTGCTCGCGATTACGCGGCACAAGGCCTACGCCGCCCTGCGCCGACGCAACGTCGAGTACGTCAAGGACGACGTCATGGAGCAGCTCGAGGACTCCGCCGACAAGCCGGACGCGACGCTCGAAAAAGACGCGCGCAGCCGCATCCTTCGTCGCTGCCTCGGCGAATTGACGCCGGCCCATCGCGAGATCATCGACCTCGTCTATTATCACGAGAAGTCGGTGGCGGAAGTGGCGCAGATCTTCGCCATTCCCGAAAACACGGTGAAGACCCGCCTGTTCTATGCCCGCAAGCGTCTCGCGACGCTTGTGCGCGACGCCGGCATCGACCGCGAATGGCTGTAGGCCCATCGCGTCTCTGTATGGGTGCGATACGCCTCCGTCCATCGCCCGCGGTGCGGCGCCCTTCCCCAAGCGGGCAGGGCGTCGCCGGCGGCGCGCTCGAGCCGATGCAAATGCGCGGGCCATGTGACCCGGTGAGAGACGGCGCTCCGGCTGTTCTCCCGACGCCGCCCTGCGTCCGTACCGGTTCCATGTTACTCTCGAACATGCTCTACATGCCCGCAGCGTCGCGGCCGCGCCCGCGAGGCTTCAGGAGTTCTGATCGATGAACCCAAGGAAGTTGTTTGCCGGCGCTCTATTCGCCGGCTGTGCGCTCGCTTTCATGTCGGCCGCCTCGCCGGCTCTGGCGCAGGCCGGATCCACGGCGGAAAAAGCGTCGCGCGGCTATGTGCTGATGCCCGGCGTGATGACCGGTCCCGGCGCGATCGGTCCGATCGGCAGGCGGCGCTTCTGCGACGCGCGCTCGGCGGGGCTCACGCAATTGCGGACGGATTGGGTCGCGCGCCTCCTCAAGCCGGACGACGCGCAAGTCAAGGCGCTCGACGCCCTGGCGGAGGCGTCGGGCAAGGCCATCGACCTGTTCGCCGCCTCGTGTCCGCGCCGGGCGCCGCGATTGCAGACCGCCACCGCGCAGTTCGAGATAATGGAACGACGCATGGACACCGCGGTCCAGGCGGTGAAAACCGTGCGCCCGGCGTTCGACGCCTTCTACGGCGCACTCGACGATCGGCAAAAAGCCAAGGTCGACGAGCTCGGCCCCAAGCGCAGCGGCTGGATGTGGTGAGCGCGCGGTCGACTCGCCCCGCGCCAATGGCGACGCGGCGCAAGAAAACGGGATTCCCGCTTGCGCGGGGAATGAGCGGATCGGATCGAACCTGAGCAATGCCTCCCCGCTTGGGGGAGGACGGCGACAAGCGCGTCGGTCTAGCCGCGGGCCTCACCGGCGATCAGGGCTGTCAGGCCCAGCCGGTTCGAATGTTCCGAACATAAGGAACCGGCGGTGCGCGAGAAGCCTATCGCCTGGCCGTCTGCTCTTCGTTTTGGCGGCCGTCGTCCTTACGGAACCGCGATCGGTCCAGGCATGCAGGACGCTATGCGGGACTCGACGATAAGTTTGATCACCAGTTCAGGTCTTCCAAGCTTGGTGACCCCGGCCGGCTTCGACCCGAGCAGCCGGATTCAGCGGCCTTGCGGCCGGCGACGAGCTTCACGCCGAAACCCTGTTCGAGCGGCTCCAGCGCAACGCCAGTCGGACGCCGGTGTCCGCCCTCCCCGTCGCGATCGCCGCCCTTGCGGGCTCCGAGATGCGTCGTTGAGTTTCATCCTGCCATTGCCGAGCGAGAAACAACCGCTCTGTTGAGTTGGGCGGGCGAGAATATCGCAGCTACGGCCACCCCCCGCCCCGCCGCAATGGTCGGTCATTAAATATTCTTACTCATATCGTATCCAATGTTATATCCGCTCATTCGAAAATGAGCCGTCGCGGCGGCTGCTTGCCGGCCTCGATCCGTTCGCGAAGGCTCCTCAAGCGTTAAAAGGCTACAGGAGTATGATATGAGGCTCTCGTTGCTCTCGCAACACTCGACCTGGCTGACTGCTGCTGCGCGACGCCGCTTTGTGGCGGCTGCGATCTCGGTGGCGGCCGCGCTCGCGCCGATCGAAGCCAGCCTTGGGCAGGAGCCGTCGGACGACCCGATCATCGCAACCGTCGACGATATGGCGATCCGTGCCAGCGACCTCGTGTTAGCGGATGAAATGATCGGCAAGGACTTGCGCACCGCGGACGAGCAGGCCAAACGCGCCTTTCTTCTCGGTTATCTGGAAGACATGATCATTCTGGCGCGAACGGCGCTGAAGGAGAGTATCGGCGACGAGACCGACCTTCAGCGCCGCGTGGAATTCGTTCGCAATAAAACGTTGATGGAGAAGCTGCTGCAGAACGCCGCTCAAACGGCGATCACCGACGATTCCGTGCGCAAGGCTTACCAGGACGCGGTCCGTACCGTCGGTCCACAGACCGAAATCCGGCTGCGTGCGATCTTTTTCAAGTTCAAGGACGCCAATGATCGAGCGTCGGTGAAGGCGGCTGAGGCCCGCGCTAAGGCGGCGCTGCGCCGGATCGCCAAAGGCGAGGATTTCGGCGCTGTCGCCGCGGCCACGACGGACAGTCCCTTCGGAAAGACGAATGGCGGCGATCTGGGCTTCATGACACAGCCTGAGATGGGAAAGGAACTCGCCGACGTCGCGTTCGTCATGGAGAATGGCGGCGTCTCCGCGCCGATCAAGACGCAGTTGGGTTGGCACGTGGTCAAGGTCGAAGACAAACGGCAGCGCAAGCCGGTCGACTTCGAGACGGTGCGTGACAAGTTCGAGGTCATCGTCGGCCGCAGAGCCCAACAAGACTTGATCACAAAACTGCGCTCCGAGGCGCGTATCCAACGGCTCGACACTGCGGCGCACGCGAAGCCAGCGGGCGAGACCGAATAGCCGCGGCTCCTCCGGCGTGACGCGGCGGCGCAAGTCCGATCCGCAGCGACGCGTTCGACGCACAGTGGAACGTCTTGCCCCCATCCAGCGGATCAACGCCGGCGGCCAAATCCGACCAACCTTTTCCAAGTTCGTCTGCCTACACCGCCCAGCGCCCTCTCAGCGCTTTCTGCCGCCACACATTCGAAGGCAACTCTCATGGCAAGCCGCGGAGACGGGTCCGTCCCCATCCATTCAGCAACGTGCTCCGACGACGCTTCGATGCGGCGCGTATCGATTCTCGGCACTCCCGTACGCGCGATCGAAATGCAATCGGCGATAAGCCAAATAGACGCCTGGGTTAAAACAAAGCAGAACCGTTACATATGCTTAGCCGATGTGCATAGCGTCATGCGGGCCCGTTGGGACAAAGCTCATAATTCCGCATTGCAGGGCGCCGACCTGGTTCTTCCCGACGGCATGCCTTTGGTTTGGACTGGGAAACTGCGCGGTGAAAAGGCAATCTCCCGGGTTTGCGGACCTGACTTGATGCTTGAGCTCTGTCGCCATTCAGGTTCGAAGGGCTGGAGGCACTTCTTGCTTGGGGGGACGGACGAGGTCCTGAAACGGTTGAGCGCCTCGCTCATGGAACGAACGCCAGACCTGAAACTCTGCGGAACTTTTTCACCGCCGTTCCGGCAACTGACAACCAGCGAGGATGATGATCTCGTCGAGAGAACTCAATGCGGAAAAGCCGGACGTCGTCTGGGTCGGGCTTGGCTGCCCCAAGCAGGAACTCTGGATGGCGCAGCACGTCCATCGAATAGTCGGCGCGGTTCTCATCGGCGTCGGGGCGGCATTCGACTTTCATTCAGGAGTTATTCCCCGCGCGCCGCATTGGATGCAGGCTCACGGTTTCGAATGGGTTCATCGCCTGATGACCGAGCCCCGTCGCCTGTGGCGAAGATACCTCGTCGCCGCGCCGGCGTTCGCTGCGCTTGTTCTGTTGGAAACGCTTGCGGGGGGCCAAGGCCCGGTCTCCGACGGCGGCAACCCCGTCCTGCCCTAACCAGCATAAGATGGTCATGATCCTGCACCGACCTCGACAACCGAGGTCCGTGCGGGAGCCGGCCTGCTCGAATCCAAAAGATTCCGCCGTCTATGGAAGACGGCTGTTCTGCCGAAGGATGTAGATGTCGTTGAGGAGATTCACGTGATTGTCCGCGGTGCCGACGACCGTATCGAGAAACACCAGAAACTTGGTGATATTGACCTGCGGCGCATTGGCGACGAAAATTATGTCGAATGGGCGCATCTCGACCTTCGTCGCAAGGAAGTAGCCGGCCGGATCCTGGAAGCTCACATTGTAGATCACCGGAATCAGCCCGCCGGAAAACCTTGAGCAGTCGACGCCAAGTTGCTCCGCCACGTTTCGCGGCTCACGCCGATACAGGAAAATCGAGCCCGGGTCCGCCTGGATATCGAATAAGCCGCCCGCCTTCGCAACCGCCTGAGCGAGGTTGATCCTCCAGGCGTCGAAATCGAACTCGCCTTGTTGCCCGGTGGCCCCGAAGGCAAGGAACTTCATCGGCTCGCGGTACACATAGATCCTGTCGCCAGGCTGTACGAAAATATTGTTGACCGGCATGTACACAAGGTTGGCGAACGGCACTGTCGCCCGCGTGCCGTTGCGCTCCAACATCACCCAGCTTTCCCAACCCTGAGCGCTGATGCCGCCCGCTCGAGTGATGGCGTCGGTGATCCGGTCCTGCGCGCCGGTCGTCGGCATCGGATACCTTGTGGGGGCCCGCACGTCGCCGATGACGCTGATCAACGAGCTTCGTTGCTGGGTGAGCGTCACAATGACCTGCGGTTCGATGGCCCTGTTCTTGATCCGATCGACAATGTCATTTTGGACCTGAACATTTGTCCGACCCGAGGCCCTGACGATCCCGGCGTAGGGAATGCTGATATTGCCGTCATTATCGACCGTCTGCTCCGGCAGGTTCACGAAATTGCCCGGACGAACGCCCGCTTCGATCGGAATGAACAGGCCGCCGGCGGCTGCTTCGAAAATCGTCACGCTGACGGCGTCGCCAATCCCGAACCGGATTCCCGTCGGCGCGCGGCGATCGACGAACACACCCGCCAAGGTATTGGGCTCGTAGTTCTCGAGAACCTGAACGACACGCGCGTCGAGCTTCACCAGCGCGTACGGAAGCGTCGGGCTGTGCTCGGTCCGCACGTCAATGCTTGACGGGCCCGACATCGGAATGACGCCGCAGCCAGCGGCGGCGAGAAGAAACATAGCGCATATCAGAAATTTAACACGCATGATAGTGAACTGATCTTTCCTCTACTCGAGGTCGCCTCTCCGCTGCTGGCTATCTCGACGCGCGACGGAATGAGCTCGTCCGCCCTTAGATTGATTGCCTGACTTGCCGTTCTTTGTAGCAGTCCCGCGGCGCTGTTGCGCTCGATCCGCGCACAGCGCCTCTTGCTTCTCGACCATATCGTACCGACTGATGAGCAACAAGATTGCACACATCAGGCTGATGTCTCATACGGCCGAATACATCACCCCGTGGCGATTCGGATACATGAAACGAGACGCGCTGACGATTTCTGCTGAGCTGCAGCTGAAACCGGACGGACGCGGCGTCGACCTCCGCAATCATCAGCGCGGCGGCGCATCTCTCATATGGTGTCTTGCATATCGGCCAGTTGACCGACAATATGATACACCGTAAATTGCTAGCAATTCCGCGGTACGATTTCGCTTGGCGAGGTGATGTTTTGCTGATGAAGAACCTGCTGCAAACGGCAGTCGCTTCGGCGCATCGGCGGCTCCTTCGCCGGCCTATGCCTGATAGATTTGGCGTCTATTTGCATTCCTTGAGGGGCCAGGCTGCGTCATCATACGATTTACTTTGCCGGTTTAAGGACGCAGGATATTCTTTTGTTGGAGCGGATGAATTCATCCACGGAACCGGGCGGCGAATTTTTCTGAGTTTCGATGATAACTATAGTTCTTGGTTTGATTGCATGTCCTTGTTCGATCGCCTTCGGATAAAGGCGACCTTCTATGTCAACACGTTTCCATTCAGGGATAGAGCGAGCGGCAAGGAGCTGGCGTGGTTTTTTTCGAGAATTTCAGCGCCGATTGAACCGACTCTGACCACGAAAGAGCTGCGATCATTGGCCGACAACGGCCATTCCATTGGCGCGCATACCCATACTCATCCTAAACTGACGTCTATTTCGTTCGACGAGGCCAAGGATGAGATCAGGACCAGCAAGCTCATCCTCGAAGACATCATCGACAAACCCGTCACGGACTTTTCGTACCCGTTTGGAATGCGAAGGCACTTTTCTAGAGCACTCCGGGACTATTGTTTTGAGATAGGATTTAAGACGGTAGCCACCGCCATCCCGTGCATGAGTTTCGCAAGGACGCATGCGGAGAGCATACATCGGACGCATCTGTTCCCCTCTATGTCTTTCGCGCACAATGTCGATAATATTCGAGCCGACGGGCGACTTTTCAGCTACATCACTGGGCTTAGCGCTATCGGGAACGGCTACTGAGGGAGCAGGGTTTCGAGCAGGGAATTTATTCAAGGTCAGCATCGTTAAGAGCCGAACAAACAGGTCCTTGCTTCGACGAGGCCGGAGCGGGTTGGGATGCCGATTGGTCCGAGCCGAATTTTCGCCTGGAGGCAGTCCGCCCCTTCGACCTGCCTCGGCAATAGGTATCAGCCCGGCGCCTTCTTTGTTGATCGAACGACCGCAGCCGCTACCACAAGCTCACGCTGCCGATCCGTCCAGCCGACCATCGCATCCGACAGGACCGATCATGCCGCGACCGGGGTGCCTTCTCAGCAGCTGCCGGAGTTTCTTGACCTCGCGTTGAGCGTCGGAAAGAATCCGCAAGAGCGCCTGATTTTCCAGCTCGAGTTTTCGGATGTCACCCCTCACGTGCTCCTGCGCCATGGCCGCATTCAGGTCGTACACCGTTGCGAGTGATAACGTCTTCGGCCGACAGGGATATGGACGCAGATCTCTTTCTCGCTTCGCTTGTGCCATAGCATGTCCGCATTGATTCTATCGGGAGTTCTTCGACGCCGCACTCACCGGTACTGTCAGCATACCGATGCCTCGCCCCGGCTACCTATATACCAGCTTTCATGACGTGCGTGCGAAAGTCGGCGCCCAAGTGCCGGTCGCGGCGCCCTGCCACAAGCCGAACCATTTGTACGCAAACTTGCGGACACTCTCCTGGTTGATCGCGCATCCGCCGTGCGCAGCCAAGCCAGGCAGTCTCGATCAGTGCTGGCGCCGACCACCTCAGCGCGCCCGGATCAGCGATCCGGCTGATTGTGATCCATTTATAATATAACGATATTTCAGTCTTTCAATTCGTCGTGAGTTCCCAGGAACGGCCATGATGGTCAACGTCCTTATCGCACCTGGAGAACTTCGCCACACTGCCCGATTTGACCCTCCCGGCCGCTTCAGCCTCGCTGCGCAGCCTCCCCGACGCCTCGCCCGCTCACCGACCACTCTTGGCCGCCCGCCAGAACGAGCGCGCTGAACGTTTTGATTTCTCGAACACAGCGCGTAAGAGCTGTGCGTGGGCCGCATCTGCTCCAAGCCGGCGATATGCCCTTCCTTACCCTTCGTGTCATTCCGCTTATCGCCGCTCTCGGCATTGTGTCACGCACTGCTCGCGTGCATCCGCGTTTGATTTCTCGGAGGCGCCGACGGCTGCACCAGCAATCCGTCGCCCTGCCGCGGCCCCATCGGGTGCGATCGTCTTACGAGAGGCTCATATCGCTGTCACTTTATCAACTAACAACGTTGCATATATGATACATATATCGCTGCAGAAGCATGGTATCGTACCGGAACGATTTGTATCTAGGTACAAGGAGCCAGGCCATGAGGAGATCCTTACTCGCCGCCGTTTGGACCACAGCCATCTTGGGCGCCGCCTCGGCCGCGGACCTAGGCGTAATCCCAGCGCCTGTCGTGCCGGTCATACCGGTCTACAATTGGACCTCCTGCTATCTGGGCGGTTACGTAGGCGGCGCGTGGGCGAATACCGTGAACGTCAACGACGGCAGCAATTATGCCTTGCTGTTCAATCCGAGCGCGAACTACGACACCTGGACCTACAATTTGGAAAGCAGCTTCATCGGCGGCGCGACGGTGGGATGCAACTGGCAGCCGATCGGCACCCGGTGGGTATTCGGCATCGAAGGCGAGGTCGGCTATCTGGATATCAGCGGATCGGGAATTGATCGTTCGTTTCCTGCCGGTTTCGGAGTCATCACCCACTCCGTCGAGGTGGGAAACATCAACAAGGCAATTGTCGGGCGCATCGGATACGCGTTCGATCGCCTGCTGATCTATGGGAAGTTCGGCGCGGCCCTCGTGGAAACGTCCGTGACCCTCACTCACACTCCTGTTGCTTTTTCCATAACCGAGAACTACGACGCCGCTCACTGGACGGTCGGCGGCGGCATCGAATGGGCGTTCGCCGGCAACTGGACGGTCAGGGGCGAATACACGTTCATCTCAATCGAAAATCACCCTACGTGCGGCGTCATCACGGGAATCAATTATTGCTGGAACCACGACGGGCTTGATGGCGTCAGCACGGCCAAGATCGGATTCAACTACTTGTTCACCGCAGGGCCAGCGCCCTTTGTTCCGTGATGGACGCAGGCCGGCGCTTACGCTGCAAAGACGCGCGGCGACTCGTCCGGGCAAAGACGCGGCGAACGCGTGTTCCTGCTGAGTTCTGCCGCCCGCTGCGGTCATCATTCTGATATGTCCCCGCGCATATACCATCGTTTGTACGATACTATGGGGCAGGGCTCGGGAGCCAAGAGACGCGGACCCAACGGCGGAATGACGCATGTATCAAAATTGATTGGGCCTCGTCGAAGCAATGCGACTGGCGCAACAATTGCGCCACACGCACGATTGAACAGCGATTGCGACGTGCAGCGGAACGCGCTTTTGACTAGACGCATTCGGATCCTATCATTTCTTCCGGCCGCCCTTCGTCGGACCGTCCGGTCCGCCCGGCGCGCACTCCGCAGGGCGTTCAAGCCCATCGCTCGGGCGTGGCCGCAATTCTCCGACCGCGCGGCGAAGGTCTCGGCGCCGCAGTCCGCCGCCCCGCTCGCGCCGGCTGTGTCAAAGACGCGCGTAGCAATCTGCAACAACATGGTGACGCCGTACACGAACCGGCTGTTCAACCACATTGTCGGAATAGCGTCTTTCGACTTGTCTGTCGTGTCGTGCACCGCCCGTGAAAGCAACCGAAACTGGCAAGAACGGTATGCGGGCTGCTACAATCATACAATTCTGCGCGGAGTCGAGTTTGCTTTGCCGAATTCGCGGTCTGCTCATTTCAATTTCGGAATGTGGCGGAGTTTGCGAGGTCTTTCACCCGATCTCGTTGCGATCAACGGCGTCTATCCGACGATGCTTGTCGCGGCGCTATGGAGCTACGTTCACCGCAAACCGCTGGTCTTTCTGACCGACGGGTGGCGCATATTGATGCCTCAAAGCTTTTATCATCGCGTCGTCCGGCCGCTCGTCGTGAATTGCTCCGCGGCGGTCATCTGCTCAAGCGATAAAGGCCGACAATATTTCCTCGAGGAGGGCGTCGAGCCCCAACGAATTTTTGTTGCAAGCATCGTTCCGTTATGGGACGGCCCGCGCGAGCGGCTCGACTTCGATCAACGGAGTTACGACGTGTTATGGTGCGGCCGGATCGGCGTGAGCTGGAAGAACTGGCCTTTTTTGTTGCTCTCGCGCTGGAGCTGCATAAGCGGCTTCCGGGAATCAGGATTCAGAATTGTAGGCGACAGTCGCTCACCGCCGGAAACTCTCGCCCGCCTTTCCGCCGCCGGGATCAATTTCGAGTACACCGCATATGTGCCGCCCGAAGAGATCGCCTCGGTTTTCGCGGCGGCCCGCCTGCTGGCCGTGCCCTCGCAACATGAGGCCTGGGGTTTGGTCTGCAACGAAGCCATGCAATGCGGCACACCTTGCGCGGTGTCGCCCCTTACGGGTGCGGCCGGCGAGCTCGTGGTCGACGGAATTTCTGGATTTGTCCTCGACCTTGACGTGAATTGGTGGGCGGACACGATTTCAACGGTTCTCGCCGATCGCACCGCCGGGGCGCCTTCTCCGACGCCGCCGTGGCCGCGGTTGCGCGCTACAGCCTTGAGCGATCCGCGCGCCAATACGCTGAAGGACTGAACTTCGCGGCACGATCCGTTCGCCGTGCGCCGGACAGTCAACGTGGACCTTAGCCTCCTGGACACCGCCCCCCTGTTTTCGCCGTCTCTGGATCAGTCTTTACGTCCAGCGGAACCTCACTGAACATCACCGTAGCAGGCAAGCGCGATGACGACCGCAGGGCGATCAGAATTGGTTCCCATCACCGAAGCTCTTCTCGATGACGTGTGTCGATTTCTCTGCGCCGAGATGGATGACGAGGTGCTCGCCCGGACAGTGGAAAAGGCGCATTCAATATCTGTGGTCTGACAAGAAAGTAGACTACGGAATGGCGCTGGTCCGTCCAGAAGGGATCGTCGGCGTGCTGATCGCCGTGTATTCGGAACAGATGGTCAACGGCAACGCTGAGAAGTTCTGCAATCTGGCTCACTGGTGCGGCGCTGACCTGAGTATCGGTCGGAGAGCTTACGCCTTTTTCGGGCTTTCACGGCTCGTAAGGACCTCACCATTACCGGGTTCAGTCAGATCAGGAAGGTGGTGAAAATCGCGAGCGCTCTCGGATTTCATACGCTCGATGACTACGTATTCGTGATCCCCAAATATGAGCAGCCCCTATCGCACGCTGGACGTGCACACGATTACCGCCTATGAAGACATTTTCGAGATCGTGGATGATCGTCATAAGAAGATCCTCGCCGACCACGGTCGGGCTATTGCCGGACGATATGTTCTTATCACCAACGGCGTTGATTGGTGCCTCTCCATCAACAGGAAGGAGATGCGGAGGCGAATTTGTTTTTCTGTACCGATCTATGTGAGCGATATTTTTCTGTTCCGCCGGTGGCTGGCGATGTTTCTTGCCGCATATCGCTCATTGGACGGCTGTTGGCTGACGCTGTGCCAGCCGCGCTTCTTGCCGAAGCCGCCCGCTATCGCGATAAAAGTCCGAGAACCACGGCCGCACATGTTCAAATCGAATACGGTAACTTCGGCAGGAGTTACGTGTCTTTACTCTGAACTACTGATTTAGCGTTGTGATTCCTGTCCAGTGCGCCTTTCGCTCGCGCGCTGGGGGAAATGGGGGCACAGGACCGATAATCCCGCGTTCCCGCGTTCCCGCGTTCTCGATGCGGACATGGCGCCTCGCGCTTTACCGTCACGGGCCGGACGAGCCGGCGCCGCGTCACCCAGCTTGGACTGGCAAGACAGGAGGGCGCGCCGGCGTGGCGACCCAGATCGCCCAAGAGGGTCCATGCGAGGCGCATGTCGGCCGGGTCTGGGGCGTGGTCACGCATCGTCGTCTCATAAAATCATTATGATATTGTTTTGTTATGGTGCATACTATATTCGCACCACGCGGACGGAACCCACCTTGTCGTCGATCTCGGAAGCACGAAGCCCGGAAATTCGCGCGTTCCCCGGGAGCGGCGCGAGAATTGGCTACGGCCAGATTTGGCCGCTTGCCGCGATGATCGACGTTATCATTATCACACTTGCCAGCGTGTCCACCGGCGCCGGTTACCACAGCTTGATGGCCAACGAGATCGGAAGTCTCGAGACCCATGCCAGCCTCGGCCTCGTTACGGGGGTTTTTTACCTAGCCGCGGCCCATCATTTGGGTCTCTACCGGATTCAGGAGCTGTTTCGGAAGAGTCACGACTTGCGACGGACGCTTGCGAGCTGGGCGCTCGCAATTCTCTTTTTGAGCATCGTTTTGTTCGTTCTAAAAATGGGCAGCTCAGTTTCTCGCGGTTCGGTCATCTGCTTCGCCGCCCTCGGCGGCGTTTGTCTTGTCTCTTGGCGAACGCTGGCGAAGCGGCGGCTGGCGAGAGCATTGGCGATGGGCGCGATACGCGGGCGCCGTGCCGTGCTTTGTGGCGATAGTGAAGAGCTGGCCCTGTTCGGCAGGGATGACCTTTTGGCCAGGTTTGGAATTGACGAAGTCGAGCGCATTGTTCTACTGTCGACCAAGCCGGTGCAGACAAACTTCAACGCAACTGAATACGCCATGCGAGTTGCGCGTGAAAGCGGCGCAGAGGAAATAATCCTCGCACTGCCGTGGAGCAACCATGCTCAACTCGAGGTCATACGCCGTCATCTGCGCGTTTCCGCGCTTCCTGTCCGCCTGCTTCCAGACCGAGCCGTATCGGCGGTTCTGGCGCATGACGCTGCTGGCCCCGCCGAGTTGCTCTTAGTACAAATTCAAAGAGAGCCGCTCAGTTCGGCTGAACGAGCTGCGAAACGCGCTCTCGACATCGTAATTGCCTGCTGCACCATTTTAGCGCTCGCCCCTCTAATGGCCTTGACCGCGCTCGCAGTTAAGCTTGAATCAAAGGGTCCTATCGTATTCAGGCAGCGTCGGAACGGGTTTAACGGCAAGGAATTCACTATTTTCAAGTTTCGAACGATGATGGTCTTGGAAGACGGTCCGTCTATTGTACAGGCCAGCAGGGGCGACCGGAGAGTGACGCGGCTCGGGCGCCTGCTAAGGCAAACGAGCATTGATGAATTGCCGCAGCTTTTTAACGTGATCAAGGGGAACATGTCGATCGTCGGCCCGCGACCGCATGCCGTGGCGCACGATGACGAGTATGGTCAACTCATCGCTAATTATGCGTTCCGGCATCACGTGAAGCCTGGCATCACCGGTTGGGCGCAGGTCCATGGATACCGTGGCGCCACGCCACATATCGAGAACATGGCAAAACGTATCGAGCTCGACCTCTGGTATGTAAATCATTGGAGCCTCAATCTTGATCTTGAAATCATTCTTCGAACAATTCTTGAATTGATGCGTCGGAGAAACGCGTATTAAAGCCACGACATAGACCAAAGCTCCAATCAGATCATACGACAATTTTTATATACGGCGAATTTATACGATTCGACTATTGCTCTACGAATTTTGCTCGCAAAATTTATGACTAATGGCTGTGACTTTACCCTACCATTCTGCTTTAGAGTACAAGAACAAATCTTGCTCCACCCGTGCGACTTGAATATCCGGAGGGTTCGATCATATAAATAGCATCCCGAATTATTGGAGCCATGACGAAGATGGTCGGTAAACGACATCCGCCGGAAGAAATCACGGCCAAGCTCGAACAGGCCGATGAGATGGCGGCGAAGGGAAAGAAACACCGAGAAATAACGCGCGCGTTGGGCGTCAGTTTGATGACTTATCATCGCTGGCGCAAATTGCGGAACGAGCAGTTGTCCGGCGCTGTCGCCGCGCCAGCGGTTGCAGCGGCCGTTGCGCCGAACAGGAGAGACGAGGAACTGGCCAGGAGCCGCCTTGAGGAGATGCAACTGGAGAACACCCGCCTTCGCCGGCTGGTGACGGACCTGCTCCTGGAGAAACTCAAGCTTGAGGAAGAGCTTCGCGAACGTCAGAACGCTCGTTATCAGCTCAACCGCTGACGCCCCAATGTTCCAATCATCGCCATTTGCGAACACAGGGCCGCCGGCCGCGGGCGGTTTTCTGGATTCGGTGTGATTGCCTGCATCCCTGCTTCCGCGGCGATTTTTGTCGACAGTCAAATGACCGACCCGGCATCCACCCTTCATGCGCTGGCCGCAAACACATAGAGCGGGCTTCACGACGCCCGAAAGCGGCCGCCGCGGCTTCGCACGTGTCGGCCGATCCAGGATAAAACTGCTCCGGGCGCGCTCACGCCGGGCGGGGCCGGCCGAAGGGACAGTAGGCGCCCATACGCGGTCAGCGCCTGCGGCGGCAGTCATCTTACACGAAAATGTACTTCAACGGCTGTACCATTGCTGCTCTGCTACCGAACCATCGAGCCGATGGTCCCACAAGCGTTGTGTTGCTCGTGATGTTGCTAAGCGGTGAGTTCCTAATCTTGGTTGGAGCCGCCGATGAGACTGCTTCTCATACATAACACATATCGCGAGGCCGGCGGAGAAGATATCGTGGTCGACCAGGAGCTCGATCTGCTCGTGCGCCGCGGACACGATGTTCTTCCAGTCATCTTCCACAATAGTGCAATAAGGTCGGCGCTTGATCGAGCGTCAGTCACACTGCGCGTAGGAACGAACTCGGCATCGGCGGAACGTCTGGCCACCGTGGTTTCCGCGTTCCGACCCGACATTGCGCATGTGCATAATTTCTTCCCGCTCGTATCGCCTGGCGCATTAGATATCGTTGCCCGGAGCGGCGTTCCCATCGTCCAAACGCTGCATAATTTCCGCGTCGTCTGCCCGGGCGCGCTCCTGTTGCGAGAGGGACGACCTTGCGAGGACTGCGTGGGCGCCAGCCGATGGCCGGCCGTTCGCGCGAGGTGCTATCGAGGCTCGGCGGTGGGGTCGGCCGCCGTCGCCTATATGGGCCGCGCGTTCCGCTCCGTGGCCGATCGTCACCCGCAACTCATCACGCTTGTCGCTTTGACGCAGTTCGCGAGATCGCGGTTTCTAGCGGACGGTTTCAACGAGAGGCAAGTCATTGTGCGCCCGAACTTCGCATCCGACATTGGCCCCGGATCGGCGTCCCGCGACGGGCGCCTACTCTATGTAGGAAGGCTGAGCGCGGAAAAAGGCGTGGACACAATCGTGAAAGCGGCGGCGGAGATCAAAGCTCTCATCGAGGTTGTCGGCGACGGCCCGGAGTTTGCGCGGCTCCGCGAGCTCGCCCCGCAAAACGTCATTTTCAGCGGACGCGTGAGCCGCGAAGAGGTGGCGACCAAACTGCGGAGCGCGAGCGCCATTCTCGCGCCCTCGCGTTGCTACGAGGGCTTTCCCATGATTGTCGCCGAGGCGATGGCCTGCGGAACACCTATTATTGCGTCCGATATAGGATCGTTGGCCGAAGTCGTGGAGGACCGGAAGTCGGGTCGGCTGGCGCCCATGGATGACGTAGAGGCCTGGGCGACTATCGTCAACGACGCCATAGACGACCCCGCGCAACTGATGCAATGGGGGCAATACGCGCGTTTCACCTACGACAAGCTGTATAATGAAGATAACGGATATCGCAACCTGATGAAGGTATACGATCATGCGCTCAAGAAGAAGCGCATGCTGGATGGTTCACGTTGACCAAGCGCGAGCGCCACCGCACCAGCTGAGAAACGGCGCGGATTGTTCGATTGCGGTTCCTCGAAGAGACGATCGTTCGTCAGCTCGCCGGTCGGGTCGCAGGTCGCTCCTGGGCTGTCCGGCTCCGCTCGCGCCACCAGCCCGCCGCGCACCGCAGCCTTTCGTCGGGCCGATCGGGAATTCACTGCGAACGGGCGACAATGGGTCTCGGTTCTGCAGCGCGCACTTCTGTTGTGCTGCGCGCGGGACACGCGTTCTCACAGAGACGTCATGCGTCAGAGCCACAACGCTAGCGCACCGCTTCTCCGCTAGCGAGGTCCGGTCGACAGCCGGCCGGTACCCTGTCGAACTCCTGGCCGAAGTGCCGACGGAACATTGTCCAAGCCCCTACGGCCAAGACCAATGCGCCAACTCCCATACCGACCGGCGCCCAAAGGAAAGAATAGGAAATAGCCACAACCGTCACTAAGCATTGGGCGGCCCCGGCAATCATCGACATCCCCATCCACGACCCTTGCTTTCCCGCGCAGAAGGCCAGAAGCTCAAACACGTAGTTGACAGCGCCGACGACAGCGCACGCTCCCGATATGATGAGTACCGTCCGAAGCGTGTCCGCCGGCACCTTGTATATCCCCGCCAGCACCGGCGACGCCGCCACGACAATGGCGACGACAAACACGGTCATCGCAGCATTCTGCATAACCTCCTTGTATATCGTTTTCCGCACAGTCGGCCAAGGCGACGAAGCTCTCGCCGCCCAGCACGACATGAGCGTGCTCGAAGCCGGAATAGGCGAGCCGGAAGTGATAGAGCCGGTGATCAAGCGGCGCGCCCGCGACGGTGACGTCGAACTCACCCATATCGGTGAAGTCGGACAATCCGACCCGGCCGGGCTCATGTGTCTGGCGGAAGATAATCTCCTGCTCGTCCCCGTGGACCGCGCGCCAGGCCTGAATTCGCCGCTCCAGAGTGCGACGAATCCCGGCTCCGAGATCGGGATGGCGCCGGAGCATCTCCTCGAAGATCGCGACGGGTCGCAGGCCGGGCGTCACCTTCAACATCGGTACGACCTCAGCAGCGAAAATGTCGGCAAGGGGGTCCGGACGACGGCGTCCGCGCACCCCCTTCTTCTGCGAGGGCAACCGAGGATCGCTCTCGATGCGATAGGCCGTGGACGGGCTGAACGACGCCTTCGCCGCCGCCACCGGCGGCGTATCGGTCTGACGGAACTTCATGTAGAGCCTCATCTGGTGATCGGTGACGTGGCGGCCGGGCAACGGGTGATTCCTCTTCCAAGAAGAACCATCCATCACCGGCCGGCCGTGATCGCCAGATGGCGCGGTCCCCGCAGGGGATTGCGCCGTCGCCGGGCTTGCTCCTTCGGTCGGGCTACGCCCTCCCTCCGTCACAAGCCCGGCGAAATCCTCTCATCCTGTTTGACGCTCCACTCCCACCTTGATTGTCGCGCCGCAGTGACCGCCTTTGCCTTCCCGATTCGTGCAGCGAGCCGCCTGTAGAAGGCACCCAACGCTGTGTCGGTGCGTCCGACCGATATGGCGGCGAGCCGAAGGAGCGATGCGGCTCGGTTCCCCGAACGGCGCGTGCGTGACGACAGAACTCTGCCGCCGGAGATTTTGTTGTGCGGCGCCAGACACAACCAGGATGTGAAGTGCTTCGCGCTCGGCCAAGCGGACAGGTCGTCGCCGCACTCGGCGATCAGCTTGAGCGTGAGATAAGGACCGAGGCCATTGACCCGGGTGACATCTTTGCCGAGCAGTTTGAACAACGCCGCTCGGACATCAAAATCCAGCGCGTTTGCCGTGCTCGGCATGCGTCGGCCGGGCGGCGGGACTGGGCTGGTGCAGCGATCCCGCTCGAGGCTGAGTTCCTTCAGCACAGTTTCTATCCGGGCGTCGCAGGCCAATACCTTCTCTTGGTATGAGTCGTATAGGGCGAGCGCCTGCTCGAGCGCAAACAGGTGTTCGGCGCGGTAATTGCCGCCGAGCGCCTTCTCGATCGTCTCGACACCGGCATGACACCGCGAATTGCGCAGGGCCGCCAACACAGCGGGATCACGTTCGCCGGCCAGGATCGCGAGCTATGCGTGATTCTGGGTGACGACGGCTGAATGAAGGCGGCGTATCGAGGCGGGTGTCGAGCCTGCCAGAACCTCCCGAAAGGAGCGATACGCCATGTCGAGAGATAGCACTGTCATCCCGTTCCGTCAGCCTGACGCCATCGATGATCCGCTGACCCAGCTTGCCCGAGAGGGCGCGCGCCGCATGCTGGCGCAAGCGCTGATCGCAGAAGCCGACGCCTTCGTCGCCCAATGGAAGGACTTGAAATTGCCGGATGGCCGCCTATCCGCGACGGCGTGTGTCCTCTGACCGCGACGCAACTGGCCATGCTGGTCGCCGGGCTCGACTGGACACGGGTCGGCACAAATGCCGTGAAGAGACCCACGCGAGCGGCGTAAGCGTGTTGATTCGACTGGCGATTTCGGCATGTTCCGAGGTATCTTTGGTCATGTCGCTTCGCCCCTCCGATTTGCCGTCCGACCCCGACCGGCTCGCCGCTCTGGCGTTGACGCTCGCGGCCGAGAACGAGCGGCTGCGGGCCTGGGTGGACAGCCTGAAGGCGATGGTGTTCGGGCCGCGTTCCGAACGGCGGCCACCAATCGCTGTCGGCCAGGGGCACGTCTCGATCTCGGCGACGTCGAGCCCCACGTTGCTCCATCAGTTGCGGCGAACGACGATCGGCCGGCGCCTGAGCGGGCGCCCGGACGACCACGCAAGCCCGCGACCCGCAACATCGGCGCACTGCCGAGGCATCTGCCCCGCTGCGAGATGGTGATCGAGCCGGAGAGCACGGTGTGCCGTAACCATCCGCTCAAGACCGCGGGGGTGGCTGGCCGCTTTTGTACTCTGGGAGCATCTCCTGCAGGTATTCCATTCCGGCGGGCGTGAAGGCGACGGTCTGGCGGTCATCGGTGTCGTAGATCCAGAGGCAGCCGTCCTCCGGCTCCATGTCCGAGACGATCTCCCACAACAGCGTCTCGTCCTCGCCGAGGATTTCGGCGGCACGGCTGATGGTGACGGCGTGGGCTGGGGCCGCCACGGTCAGGCGGCGCGGGCGATTGGGACGAGGCGACGCCAATTCCTGTCAAACGGCATTGAATGGGGACCCCTGATCGGCGTCCAAAAGGGGCTCTGACGCAATTATGGTGCAGTGGCATGTCACGCCGCGCCGATGAGCCTTGCCTGCAGGAGGTCGAGCTTTGCTCGGCCGTACATCTGCCGCTTCACCAGCTTGAGCTTGGTGATCTGGCCCTCGGTCTGGCCGTTCGACCAGGGCTCGGTGATGGCGGCGCGAACGGCGGCTTTGTCCTTGGTGATGCCGGTGGCGAACGACGCGATCAAGGCTGGCGCTCGCGTCGGCGATCCATGGGTCGAGGTCGGCGGCGACCGTCTTGCGGATCATCGAATGGAACCTGTCGATCAGCTCGCGGGCTTCGACCAGCATGGGGACGGCCGCTCTCGATGGCGGCGATGGTTATGGTGTCGGCTTTGCTGAGGTAATCGCGGGCCGA
Source organism: uncultured Alphaproteobacteria bacterium (assembly GCA_963712435.1). GTDB lineage: Bacteria > Pseudomonadota > Alphaproteobacteria > Rhizobiales > Xanthobacteraceae > Rhodoplanes. The sequence goes on from CAVQIB010000017.1 coordinate 159,642, forward strand.
TGGTCATCAGCCGAGCGATCGTTCTGGCGGAAGGCACCTTCTGCAGCTGCTGATCGGAAGCCCGTTCGGCCCGCCGCCGCCGTGTCGCCCACTCGCTGACGACGCGCAGCGATCCTCGGAAGCCTCGGGCTTGCAGCCGCCGCCATAGTCCGGCCCCGTTGCGGCAGCCCGACGCCCATTGCTCGTCGAGCAAGGGAAGATAGGCCTCGAGCGAGCTCTGTCGCATGCGGAACACGTCGGTTCGCTCGCCGCGGATGACCTGACGGACGAGCTTGCGGCTATGGCCCGTGCGGCGAACGATCTCCTTGATGGGAATGCCCTCGCCGGCGAGCTGATGATGGCGGCATTCGTCTCCTCACGCCGCAGGTATCCTTCATATTGCAGCTTCTCCGCGGAGGTGAGCAGATCCGGATTGATCGTCGTGGCGCCGATCGCGGTGCGGATCGAGCGCATGGACTTGCGCACGGCATCGAGGAAGGCCGCACTCGCATTCTCCATGAGATGCCAGCGGTCGGCGACCTGGATCGCGTGTGGCAAGCGCCCTTGCGGTCGCCTCGCCATAGCCGCCGCCGCGGTCGCGCGAGACGATCGCGATCTCCGGATGATCGGCGAGCCACGCCTCGACGGTGGCCAGCTCGCGGTCGGGCAGAAGCGTCACGATCCGCCGTCGCTCCAGGTCGCAGACGATCGTGCCGTAGCGGTGGTTGCGGCGCCAGGCCCAGTCGTCGATGCCGATCACGTTCAGACGGATCGACGGCAGGCGACGCTCGTCGCCGCACGACCCGCAGCAGCGTGTCGTTGCTGACCGGCAGCATCAGCCGCTGGCGAAGCTTGCCGCCGGTCTGCCGCCCAGCGCCAACCCGAGATGATGGACGATGCGATCCAGCCGCGTCGTCCGCCTCGCGGACGGCGCAAGCACGGCGTCACCGAAGCGCTCGGCAAAGATGCTGCCGACTGCAGAGGACGGCGTCACAACGGAAACGGCGCGCGGCAACGATAAGACGGACACGTCGCCCCGACAGCGGGAGATCGGCGATGCGGCGAAAATATCGACTGTGAACCCGGCGGGACGCTCGCCCGCAGGACGGGCAAACCCCAACCGGACTTCGATGTCGGACCGCGATCACGATCTCGGTTCCCTCGATCGTCACTGTGTCGACTCTGAATTCCGGCGGCACAAGCTCGGACGGACAAAACTGCTGATCCATGGCGCTGATTCCCCCTGGGAAAACAGCTCCAAGCGAATCCCGAACTTCATCAAAAATGAGTCAGAGCCCCTATTGCACGCCGAAACACACCGGTTACGATGGTTACGCTCGACCAGCCGGATGATCTCAAGCTTCTCGGCGGCGGGATATCTCATCCGGCGTCCTCCCCATCCGCCGTCACGCTTTTTTTCAGTAGGCGATTTTCCAGCGTCAGTTCGGCGACAACCTCCTTCAGTGCGCCGGCCTCGCGTCGTAGCTCCTTCACTTCGTCCGACGTCGCGGCCCGGGCGGTGTCGCCCGCCAGGCGCTTCTTCCCCGCCTCGAGAAAGTCCTTCGACCAGCGATAATAAAGGTTCTGGACGATCCCCTCGCGCCGGCAGAGCTCGGCGATACTGTCCTCGCCGCGTAGTCCTTCCAGCACGATGCGGATCTTGTCTTCCGCCGAAAAGTGTCGCCGCGTCGCGCGGCGGATGTCTTTGATCGCCGCTTCCGCCGGCTGCTTCTCCGGCCCGGATTTCTGTCTCATCTTCGCTCCTTGATAGGCTACGATGAGCCAGAAATCCTCCCTTCCTCAACCCGCCCAATTTGTCTCATGAGTGCTGACGGCGGACAGTCGCGGCTTGGTCATCGCTCGTCCCCAACAGCGAATCCCGCCATCGAGGGAATCACGAACCGCTCAAATCCGAAATCAAAAACGCAATAAGGCCAGGCACAAAACCCAGATTTCCTGCAAAATCGAATACTTGACCAGCGCCACTTGTGCCCGCCGCTCAGCCGCTTCCGAAATCTTCACGGACGACGATGTCCACATACGAGAAAAGCTCGCCCGTCCACTCACCCGATCCGCGCATCGATCCCCTCCGCAATCTCTAGAACACGGGGAATCACATTCGCCAGACCATGTCAGCCGCTCACAGCGGCTTCTTAAGCGGCCTGTTAAGAGTTAACGCGGAAACGAAGCAATCAAACGCAAATACTCTCCATAATCATTCGGAAAAGCTTCAGCGTATGACAGGAGTGCCTTCGTGTTTATAAACCCCATACGCCAAGCGACCTCCTCTGGGCAACCAATCTTTAGACCTTGCCGAGCTTCGACGGCATGGACAAATTGCGCCGCGTCAAGCAGGCTCTGAAATGTTCCGGTGTCTAACCAAGCTGTTCCACGCGGTAGCTGCTCCACTCGCAGCAGCCCTTTTTTCAAATAGGCCCTATTGATATCGCTGACTTCGAGTTCGCCGCGCGCGGATGGGAGGAGTGTCGCCGCGATCGACTTTGCGGTCTCATCATAAAAGTACAAACCAGTAATAGCGAGATTGCTCCTGGGACGCTCAGGTTTTTCCTCGACCGAAACAGCAAGCCCAGCGCTGTCCAGTTCCACCACGCCAAAAGCGCGCGGATCAGCGACTGAATACGCGAAGATCACGGCCCCACGCTCGAACTCAGCTGCACGTCGCAACTGACCGCCAAAACCAGCGCCATAAAAGAAATTGTCACCAAGCGCGAGAGCACACCTGCTACCGGAAATAAACTCACGCGCAATCAGCAACGCTTGCGCTAATCCATCAGGTCTCGCTTGCTCAGCATATAGGATTTCGATACCCCATTGTCGGCCGTCCGCTAACAGCTGACGATAGAGCGGAACCGAACCTGGGTTAGTGACTACCATGATTTCGCGGATCCCAGCCAACATCAAAGTCGACAAAGGATAGTAGATCATAGGTTTATCGTAAATCGGAAGAAGCTGCTTGCTAATAGGTAACGTTATCGGACGCAGTCGAGTTCCTAGTCCTCCCGCCAAAATAATACCTTTTATAGAGCCGCTCATGGCCGCCCTTAAGAGTGATCGCTCGTTTTTAGAACGAACCGTTTAGCCAAAGAAGCAAACGAAATTACCATGAACATAGTTTTAGCCCCCTTTTGCGCACAGCCTCCTAAGAGCCCAGCGTAAGATGAGTTAAGGAACCCCTGAATAGCACGGTCGGCTGGCGCGGCGAGTGATGGCCGTCTCGGTTTTCGGCGTTTAGTATGGGCGTTCGGCGGCGGCTGCGAGGCTTTCCGGCCCGCGTTTTCGTTCAAGCGGACACAAGTCGACCGCGGGATTGGCGAGCGCGAGGAGCGCGAACACCTGGGCGCCGTTCTTGGCGATGCCGCGAAAGCGGACCTTGCGGTAGCCGAACTGGCATTTCAGCACCCGGAACACGTGCTCGACCTTGGCGCGCACTTTGCCGAAGCGACGGTTCCTGGCACGCTGGCGCAGCGTGAGGTCGCGGCCCGGCTTCGCCTTCTCTTTTACCGCCCACAACACGCCAGCCGCTTCCGCCGCGCGCTTCTTTTCGTCGCTCCCATAGCCCTTGTCGCCATAGACCGCCGCGTCGTCCTCGCGGATGAGATTAGCCATCACCTTGGCGTCGTGCACCTTGCCCGTCGTCACACCCGCGGTGTGCACGAGCCCGCTCTCAGCATCGACGCCGACGTGCGCCTTCATGCCGAAATACCACTGGTTTCGCTTCTTCGACGAACTCATCTCGGGATCGCGCTTCTGCTCCTTGTTCTTCGTCGAGGGCGAGGCCGCGATCAGCGTCGCGTCCACGATCGTGCCGCCGCGCAGCAGTTCACCTTTCCCTGCGAGGTGCTCGGCCACGGCCGCGAAGATTGCCTTCGTCAGCTCATGACGCTCGAGCAGGTGACGGAAATTGAGGATCGTCGTCTCGTCGGGGATCGCGTCGCGGCCGAGATCGAGCCCTGCGAACGTGCGCATCGACTGGATGTCATAGAGCGCTTCCTCGGCGCCGGGATCGGACAAGTTGTACCATTGCTGCAGGCAGTAGATGCGCAGCATTGTCGAGAGCGGAAATGGCCGACGCCCTCCCTGTGGGCCAAGCCTGGGATAGTGCGGGTCGATCAGCGCTTCGAGCTTTCCCCACGGCGCGACGGTCGCCATCTCGGCGAGGTACATGTCCCGCTTCGTCCGCTTCTTCTTCGCCGCGAAATCGAGCGACGCAAAGCTCAGCTGGTCCGCCATCAACCGTCCCCTCGAATCAATGACCTCAGTGTGCCAGGTTCGACAGGTTGTTCAGAGGTTCCTTAAGAAAGGAACGATCACTCTACAGAAGTTTCTACGGCCTCGGCAACTCGCTCCATGTCCTGTTCTGTTAATCTTCCGTGCGTTGGAAGATTAATGCCGCGCGAGCCGCAAAGTTCGGCTCGCGGAAACAATCGCTTCGTGCTGTCGCGGTAAGGCGGTAATATATGTACCGGATAGAAAACTGGACGGGTCTCGATCCCGGCCGCGTCGAGATCCTGCATTACGCGATCTCTGTTCTTGGAAACGCTGTCAAGAAGCAGAATCGTATACATCCAATAGGCATGATCGGCCCACGGTTCAGTTCGTGGCAAAGCGATCTTATCAGAGAGATGCGAAAGCCGCTGATTGTAGCGCTCCGCAACATGTTTTCGCGCCTTTAGATGAAAATCAGCACGTTCGACCTGAGCAAGACCGATTGCAGCGGCAATGTTTGTCATACGATAGTTATAACCTATTACCGGAAACCAATAAGGTCGTTGCGGATCTTGGCCCTGGCCGCGAAGCAACCGAAGTTGCGATGCAAGCTCATCATCATTGGTAGTCACCATTCCACCTTCACCGGTTGTGATGATCTTGTTCCCAAAAAAGCTGAACGCGGCGCAGGTACCGTGACCTCCAATCCGACGGCCCTTATAGCGAGCACCGGTGGCCTCTGCCGCGTCCTCCACCAGAAACAGATTGTGTTCTTCGGCAAGCCTTTTGAGAGGATCAAGGTCTACGGGGTGGCCGTAAAGATGCACTGGCATAATAGCTTTCGTTTGCTTAGTAATTCGTGCTGCGACTTCGTCTGGGTCCATATTGAATGTGTGCACATGGTTGTCGACGAAGACCGGAGTTGCGCCGCAGTAGCGGACAACATTTGCACTCGCGATGTAAGTAAGGCTTGGTAAGATGATTTCATCGCCGGGTTTTATTCCCAGAGCAGCCAAAGCGAGGTGCAGGGCTGCGGTTCCGTTGGTGGTACAAACTGCATATTTTACACCACAGAACTCGGCAAACGCATTTTCGAATTCGGTGATGAAACGGCCCTTGGATGAGATCCAGCTGGTCGACAGACATTCGATGACGTATTCCGATTCATGCCCGTCTAACACTGGAGCAGCCACTGGAATACGTGGTCGAATCGAGAGGCTTTGATTTGCGGATGGACTCGGTACGGACTTCATGGATTCCCACACCTGCTCATACCATTCGCCGACAGCCCGCGTCATCTCCTGCTCGATACCGTCGCGTCGGCCGGGGTGCTGCATTGAACCTCCCCTTCACTGCATCCTGATCGATGGATCTGTCGTGGTCAATAGGAAGGTTGGACCGTTGCGATCAAACATCGCGAGGTTTCCGCGTGTCCGTTTATGTGCTTAGCCTCGACTAGAGATGACTGTGGCGGGAGACGAGCGATTTACGCAGCAAATCATGGCCGCGCTCAAAGGGTCGATCGGTACCACAGGAATACAACCGCAAGAAGATCTCTAAGTCTTGCACGGCACCCACTTGTCGGCGGCGGACAAAAACGAAGCGAAAGTGGAGCGACCCTTCCTCTGCACTCGTTCCGCAACCTCGATGATTTGACCACGCAGTTCCGCCAATGGGGTCCCCAACTGACCTGAGCCCCAACTTTACGGCATCGTCTGCTCGATGAGCCGCGCCGGCAACGTCTGGGACAACGCCGCGATGGAAAGCTTCTTCTCCTCGATGAAGATCGAGCGGACGGAGCGCAAAACCTACCGGACACGCGACCAGGCCAAGGCCGACGTCGATTATATCGAGCGCTTCTACAATCCGCGGCGGCGTCACTCGACCATCGGGTATCTCAGCCCGGTTGCGTTCGAAAAACAGGCGCGATTAGCTTAGGATGGTGTCCACCAAACCGGCAGCAGTTCAGCCATACTTGGCCTTCCATTTGTAGAACGTCGCACCTGCTGATCCCGTGCGTACGGCAAACATCTACAGTCTTGCGCCAGCTTCCTGCTCGCGCAAAATCACGATGATCTGCTCTTCCGTGAACCGGCTCGACTTCATGTCCATCCCCCTCAGGGCGATGGACTCTACTCATTTTTGGAGGAGATTCCGGGGCTCAGGTCACAACCTATGGGGTCACACGACACCCAACGCGTCGTCACTCCGCGCCTGACCGCGGTCGTCATGGGATGATCCCTATCGATGGCGGAATATATCGAGCACACCACTCGGAGTCCGGTCCTGCTGGACTAATTCATACCAAATACGGAACTGTGGGCCAAATGGGTTAATCGGCTCAAAGTAATCGTCTGTGTAGACTGCAACAATGGCGGGTCTGTTTTTAGGATACTCATAGTATTTATAAGTCGCAGCCAACCCGCTTGGCTCTGCCAATTGAGTAATCGGAAACGGCGTCAATGCTCTGGGATATGCCGCACTAAGCAAATATAGGCCAGGGAGCCGACCGACTACCGCGAACGTAGCGTCCGGCGCGGCCCATTTGCCGAGGCCGGCTTGAGCCACTTCGATTAGCTGCGCTGTCCCTGCGGACGAGGCTAGACCTGAGAATGCTCCTTGGGTGATACGTCTCCTTGGGTGTTTGCCTTCAGAAGGCTGCTCGCCGTAATAGAATGAGGCGGAACACCAAATGAACAATCCCAAGAGCGCTGCGCTTGGGACCATCGCGCACCGGTTGTCCCCCCGTGAAACCGCTGGAGCCAATACTGCAATGACCGCTGCGAATAGGCCGCCAATGGGAAAGGCGAATAGCGCGTAGGTGGCCGTTGCCGCTGTCGCTGCACCAGCCGAAAGGGAAACCGCATACATGATAGCAAGAATTCTGCGAACCGAGCACCTCGCTCCGCCACAAGTTACCGAGCAATCCCAGTCCACTGAGCGCCGCCAGGAGCACCGCGTCATGTGAGTGAACAAAAAGTGCCGACGGGAAAAGAAGGATTGCGACAAGCACCGCGCCAATCGCAACAGAGGCCGTTGATAGGGGAAGACGGGTTGCAAACATCCCGATCAAAACAGCAGTAGCAACTGCGCTAGTTAACGCACCATTCTGAAGAAAAAGATCTAGTATCAGCGAAAGTTTTTTTTCAAAATCGAAACTGCCGGCGATGCTACTTTGATAAGTTATGCTGTCTCGTATACGGGTCCACGTCAGAAGCGAGACCACGCAAGACCATGCGGCTAGTTGAAAGCCGAGGACGAGCCCAACATAGCTCGCCAACAGCAATCGCAATCCGCGGAGCCTCATGAACAAGCTTACGAACAGTACGGGGATTGCGACGACTAGAGATGGATATGCGACGGTCGCGACGGCCCAAGCCAGCGCAGAACAGATGAGCCACGGAGCGCAAGTACGAAGATGCGTCTTGCAATCGAGCACGGCGCAACCGCAGCTCGCGACAGCGACGATCGTCGCCTGCTCGCCAAGGGTATTGTATGACGGTGCGGGTAAACCGTACGGAATGAAGGATACCACTAGGGCTCCGGCTACCCAAGCGATCCACGTCTCTCCAACTCGTCTGAACAATGCAGTTGCACTGAGAGCGGCAGCAAGCGAGGCCAGAACGTAAACAGCGCGTAGGAATAGGATCAATCCATCGGTTGATCCGGTAAGTCGCCAAAACAAGAGGACGAGCGGATATACGAGCAGAGCGGCGGTCTGATGAAGACTGAGGAAGGGGCTCGCCCGAATGCCCTCCTTCAACCAAGCATCGAGGAAGACCGCATAATACGATTCGTCGCTCAAATCGACCCCCTGCGTGATTCGGAAGCCGATCCAAAGGAGCAATAGGAGCATAATAGATGGGCCGAGCAAACGCAATGCACCACTCCAGATCACGGCTCAGAACGCACGAGCGGGAATATCCGGATGGGGCGGCTCCGGTCTGCAGGTAAAATTATGACATCGTCCAATCGATGCATGCAAGACGGTGATTGTGTCCGGCGTCAGCACCTATGAGACAGATTTGGCGGGTTGAGGAAGGGAGGATTTCTGGCTCATCGTAGCCTATCAAGGAGCGAAGATGAGACAGAAATCCGGGCCGGTGAGAGCACCGGCTGAACAGGTCATCAAGGATATCCGGCGGGCGACCCGGCGCGCCGGCCTCGCGTCGTAGCTCCTTCACTTCGTCCGACGTCGCGGCCCGAGCGGTGTCGCCCGCCAGGCGCTTCTTCCCCGCCTCGAGAAAGTCCTTCGACCAGCGATAATAAAGGTTCTGGACGATCCCCTCGCGCCGGCAGAGCTCGGCGATGCTGTCCTCGCCGCGTAGTCCTTCCAGCACGATGCGGATCTTGTCTTCCGCCGAAAAGTGTCGCCGCGTCGCGCGGCGGATGTCTTTGATCGCCGCTTCCGCCCGCTGCTTCTCCGGCCCGGATTTCTGTCTCATCTTCGCTCCTTGATAGGCTACGATGAGCCAGAAATCCTCCCTTCCTCAACCCGCCCAATTTGTCTCATGAGTGCTGACGGCGGACATCATAGGTGCTGACGCCGGACACTGCCGTGCTTCTTGGTCCAGCGCGCGTCTTTGTCTTTCTGCCGGTTCTTGGATGGTTTCTCTTCCCACGCCGCCGGCGTCTCGCCGCGCTTCACGGTCTCGTTCTCGTCCCGGCTGTTGCGCTGTTTCGGAACCGGCACGATGGTCGCGTCCACCGTCTGGCCGCTGCGCGCGATGTAGCCCTTCGCGTTCAGGTGTCGGTCGAAGCGCTCAAACAGCGTCTTCACCAGCCCGGCCTGCGCCAGCTTCTCGCGGAACAGCCACAACGTCGTGCCGTCGGGAATGTCGTCCTCCAGTCCGAACCCGAGGAACCGGGTGAACGACAGCCGGTCCCGCACCTGGTACTCGATCTGCTCGTCCGACAGGTTGTATAGCTACTGCAGGATCAGCATCCGGAACATCAGGATCGCGTCGAACGGCTTGCGGCCCGCGCGGCTTTTCTTCTCCGCCTCGGCGTCAGCGCCGCCGCCTCGATGTCGGCGCGGAAGCTCTCCAACGGAACCAGCGTGGCGATCGCCTCCAACGGATCGCCCTTCTCCGACAGCGCCGACAACCGCCTGTCCGCGTCGAAAAACCCCGGCTGTCCCATCGCCCCCTCGCCGAATCACGTCCTCCGAAACCAGATTCCCACAGCCCTGCGGGTCAGCCAGTTATTCGAGGCGCCCTCCTCTTTTGGGTGATTAAAAGCTTCTACCCAGCGGCTATAGTTACGTGAGGGAACTGCGTACGTAACTGCTCAGCCCTATGAGGGCGTCGCGGCGAGCGCCGAGGGCTGCATGTCGATGAGCGATGCCCGACCCAAGGTTGCGCGAATGGCGTCGAGGACGCCGATGGCGCGGCGGCGCGCGGTTTCGATGACGGATCGGATGTCGGCGTAGAGATGCGCGGCCCATTCGGACCGGAAGCAGTTGGTGACTTTTCGGAACACGACGCAGGGCCGCAGCGCCTGCTCGGAGCCGTTGTTGGTCGGCGGGACGGCGCGGTTGGCGAGGAAGACGAACAACGAATGCCGGCAGGCTTCGATCGCCGCTTTCAGCTTTTCGCCGGCCGCGTGGGTCGGGATGATGTGGAGCAGCGCATCGAGTTTGGCGTTGAGCCTTGAGCGGTAGGCCTGCAGGGTGGCGTCGGCGAGCCGCGCCCGGCGGCGGCCGATCTTGCAGGCCCGCTGCAGCAGGTCTTGCAGGCCGGGCGCGAACGCGATGTCGCCTGCGTCGATGGCGTACTGGGCGTCGCGGATGAGATGGGCGAGGCAGACCTGATGGTCGGTTTTAGCCCAGCCCATCTGTGCGCCGTAGCGGTCGGAGACCCACACGGCGGGACGGACGTCGCCGAGGAAGTCCGCGACCACGTCCTTGCCGCGGCTGTTGCGAATGACGAAGCAGCAGTCTTCGCCGTGATGGAACGACCCAGGTCCACCAGTTCTTTTTGCCGACCCTGACGCTGGTCTCGTCCGACTGCAGCACGGAGCCTGCGAGCAGGCGGGCGCGGATCAGGTTTTTCTGCCGGGCGAACGCCGGCCGGCTGTCGGCGAGCATGTTGACCAGCGCGCCTTCGCTGATCGTAAGCCCGAACAGATCAGACATCAGCCGCGCCAGCCGCTCGAACGAGATGGCGTGCATGAAGCGCAGATAGATCACGAAAGCCCGCAGGTTCGGCCCGAACGGCGAGCCCGGCGGCATGTCGGCCGGCGCCTCCGCCCGGAAAGCCTCGCCGCAGCACGGGCACAGCCCGCGATGCAGCGTCACCCGCGTGACGTCCGGCTTGATCTCCGGAATCTCGACGTGGTCGTAGGCGTGGAACGGCGTCTGCGCGACGCGCGACACGTCGGTCCCGCAATGTCGACATTGATCGACCAGAATATCGCGCCGGCGCGTCGGATCAGGATGCAGCGGACGATGCGCCCCAGGATGCGATGCGCGTGGGCCTTTACTCCCGCTCGCAATCGGATCGGCCGACGGCTTCTTCCCCTGCGACGGCGGCGTGCTCGAATTGTCCGGCGTCTTCGGCGGCAGCTTCAGCTTCTCGCGAAGCGCCGTGTTCTCGGCCCTCAATCCGGCGTTCTCGGCTTCCAGCTCGGCCAACCGCGCCTCAAGCACCTCCAACCGTCGCGTCAGTGCGGCGATCGTCTCCGCCTGCGCCAGAACCACCTGGATCAGCGCTACCTTGTCGAGCGAATCAAGGGCCTCGCGATTCATACGATCTTGAATCAAGACCAGCCGGTCCTGTCAAAGATCGCCTCAGCTCGTCAACTCCGAGATACCCGTGAGCAGTTACCTGCGTACTATCGCTTAGCGCTCCTTTCGCCAGACCGAAGCTGCACGGACGATCTGACTTTCCGTATGAATTGGCTGGGTGCGCGTTTAGCGATACTGTTTAGCGCTATTCGCCCAAAAATGTAGTTACTTGTTGACGTGACGGCGATGACTACAACTACAATAAATCGATAATTAAGCCCTAGATAAACAAGTATTTGAGTCAGCAATAGCCCAAATATAAAACCACTAATGTACACCATCCCAATGGTTCGGCCGGAAAGAAAAGCGTCTGCCTGCACACGATAAACAGCAACAGGATACAAAAACGCCACTATCAAAAAGCCGATAACCCACGATAGCGTATATGCGACAGCAGGACTAACCACGCTTACTAACACTTGATAGGCCACCAGCGTTACGATCGTGTTTCCCAACCCGCACGCTAAAAACCGCATTAGTTCTCCTGCTAGAAACCATCTTTGCGCCATATAAAATTCCTCAGTGTTACCGCAAATGCCGTGCTTCTCAGCAATTCATAGCCAAAAACGTGGAAAAATCCGAAACGTAGTCTTCGGAATCGTAATTTTCCGAAGCAAGAACTAGCAGTGCTGCCTGTGCGCTGTGCCCGTATTGCATCCCCCACACCAAAGGCGGAATATAAAGGCCCACGGTCGGCGCGTGTAACCGGACTGCGAACGCACGCCGACCATCATCTACGACACCCGTCAAGGCACCGCTTACCGCGACCAATAATTGACGCGTTTTGATATGGGCGTGACCACCGCGCGCCCCTCCAGAGGGGACATTGTCAACCATGAAAAGCCGTTTTGGTGTAAACGGAAGATCCGACCCTTCGCCTACGGTCAAACGACCTCGCCGCTCTGCAAAATCTCTAAACCTAACTAGTTTCGCAGGGAAATCGCTGGGAAGTTCTCCTCCGGTCGACGGATCAATCTCTTTCGCCCCAACGTAGCCTACGACACGTCCCGGGTTGCCCACCGCGATCGCTCTCGGGGGGACGTCATTGAGGATCAGGGCACCCGCACCAACCATTACCCCGAATCCTACTCGCGTCCCAGGCAGAATAGTAGCATTCGCCCCGATGGAGGCTTCACTTTCAACAACCGTCCGGACAAACTGATCCGGGTAACACTTTGACCTTGGAAAGCGATCGTTAGTGAAAGTCGCATTTGGACCGACGAAGACGCGATCCCCAACCCGGACGCCATCCCAGAGCTGGACTCCGCACTTGACCGTTACGTCGTCGCCGACGATTACGTCGTTTTCCACAAAGACACCATCACAAATATTACAGTTGCGGCCGATTGTGGCACCAGGCAAGACATGAGCGAATGCCCAAATCCGGGTGCCATCTCCGACAAACTGCGACTCGCATATCGCGTGCGGATGGACGTAATACCTCACGACAAGATGCTTCCAGGGCGCGAGGTTTGCTCGGCTCTCGACGATCGGTGGCTTAGAACGACCGAAAGGGGTCGCTTTTTTGTATTTTCTGATATTCTCCAGATATAGCACCCAACAATGCCCTGGCTCAGTAGCAGAGTCGATCCGATGAAGCAAATCGCAAGCATGATCGGGACGTAGCCACGAACATCGACAATTCCACAAAGCCACGATCCAACGATAACTAAACTTATGAAGAAAGATATTGCAGATCCCATAATACCGAGCCAAAAAAGAATCGTGATCGGCAAATCGGAAAAGGCGAAGAGACTGTCTAACATGTATCGAAGTTTTCGCCTGAAGGACCAAGCGCTTTTGCCGATGATGCGCGGTCTTCGGTCGTAAGGTATTTCGAGCCGTCTGAAACCAAGCCAAAATAGCTGACCAATTAAAAAACTATTCCGCTCTTCTAAACTCAGAAGAGCCTCACGAAATGCGCGATTACACGCAAACACGTCGACACCCCCAGCAGGAATTTCAGGCATCACGAAGAAGCGATAGAGGTGCCAGTACAGAGCGGAGCTAAGCTTCGCAAGCAGAGGGTCCGCACGCATAATGCGAACACCAACAGCCAAATCGCAGTGATCATTACTAAGCTCTTGAAAGAAAGTGGAAACGAGCTCGGGTGGCTCTTGAAGATCGGCCGCCAACACCGCGACGAACTCACCCCGTGCGATAGCAAGTCCCTGTCGGATGGCAGCAAACGATCCGAAATTGCGAGAGAGTTCGACTAGTTGCCATTCGAACGAAGCTTTTTCAAGTCCACGCGCAATCTGTTCCGCGGAGCGATCGGGTGAGCCATCAACGACGAAAACAACTTCGAGCTTGTCCAACTCACGGGAGAACTGATGTAGCGCCTTGAGAAGATCGGTTACATTGCCCTCATTTTGGAACACTGGGATAATGATGCTGTATCTGACACAATTCAAGGGTGCCGGCTCCTCAGATAGGTTCGAGTTCTGGAAGTTACTTAAACGATTGGAATGCATCAACTACCTGCTCGATCTCATCATCTGTTAGCTCAGGGAAACACGGCAGAGACAGAATCCGCTTAGTAAGGGCGCGGCTCGTTATCAAATTCCCCGACGCTCGCCCTAGCCCCTTCCACCCTGGCTGATCGCAGTCTAGCACGGGATAGTGGATGTCATTTCCTATGTCCCTCAACGAAAGCTCCTGTCGGCCTCGATTTCGATGCCATTCGGTCGGCGCTAAGACTACCGCAAGGTGCGCCACGAAGCGATCCTCGACCCCGTAAACGATTTGCCACCCTGGTGGGAGATTTTTCTCGTATATTCGGCATATCCGCCTCCGAATTTCATTCTGCGCGTCCAATAACGGCAACTGGCGTTCCAGCACCATCGCCTGAAAAGGGTCCAATCGGCTGTTACGACCCCCTGCGCTTACTACTTCATACTTTGACCTCCACCCATATTGTCTCAGCTCACGGACTCTTATCGCGAGGTCCTCGTGACGGCAGGTGACAGCGCCTCCATCTCCAAGGCCACCGAATTCTTGGTCGGATAAAAACTGAAGGTTCCGAGGTCACCAATACTTCCAGCGCGCTCACCGTGCAACCGAGCGCCGTGGGCTTGCGCGCAATCCTCGATCAACACTATGTCTCTCCTGCCGAGAACCTCAAGCCGCTCGCAAATCGCCGTTACATCGTTCATAAATCCGTAAAGGTGGGTAACAACAATCGCTTTTGTCCGAGATGTAATTGCCTGCTCCAGCGAAACCGCGTCGATCTGACAGGTGATCGGATCAACATCGGCGTAGACTGGGACGGCACCCAGGGCGTGGCACGCCGTTGTGCTGTATCCCCCCGCGTTAGCAACCGTTATAACTTCATCTTTGCGCTTCACACCACCCGCCCGAAGCGCCAGTTCAAGCGCGTCGGTCCCGTTCGCTACACCTACACAAGCTGGTATGCCACAGTACTTAGCAAACGAAAACTCGAACAATTCAAGGAGCGGCCCGCCTATGTAATGGCCCTGCTCAATGAAGTCGCGGCAATTACGCAGGATATTGTCCGCGGAGCCGCCATGACGGCGTCGTAGGTCGTTGAATGGAACACCCAATGGTATGCTGCAGATGCTGCCCATTCCGTTCATTCCAGTGAATAATAGCCAAGCTTAGCAGACTCCTGAACTCGCGTCACGCGCTGCTCGGATGCCTCGGTGGAGATGAGAATTCGCCGACGGGCAATTCGGAAGGCGCGGGGGTCGAGGGGCGAGTTCGGGTGCGATTTCTGTCGCCACCGGCGCGGTGGCTCGGAGGGGATAAATGCCGAACGGTCCAGTCTTACTGAGTCGGGAAGCCGGGGAGATGAGGCGCAAAATCAATAGTTGAAGGTGATTCACAACCAGTCGCGGGTTGAAATGGGGCTTGCGGGCTACCACGTGCTGACCGCGGCGGGCGCGCACACGGTGAAAGAAGGCGCGCAGCGAGCCTGGCACGGGCGCCGCCGCCCACGCGCCTCCACCGGCATGCCGCGGGCATGACCACGTCCCTGCTTGGAGATCCGTCCATGCCAGGCGGCCCTGGCCCCGATTGGCGACGAACTTGCCGCAAACGCGGCCAACCGGTCGCGACGCATGTCGATCAGTCCCAACCGCTTGACTTTGCCGTTCTCCCAGGCCACCGCTTACGCAAAGATGCGGTGTCGCCGCCGCGGCCCTTGAGATAATTGCGGCCCATGCGGTGCTCGGCCTTGACGTGTCCGATCACCGGCTCGACGGCGGCGCGGCGGCGCATCTCGCGGCGGATGGCGCGGGTGACGCGGCGGACCTGGCCGGTGATCCACACCTGGACGCGGTTGGGGTGATTGTGGCCGCGTAGCCCTTGTCGACGTGGATGCGGCGCACCGCGCCGCCGGTGAGCGTTTGCAGATCGGCGATGACCGGACCGAGCGTGTGGCCGTCATAGGGATTGCCGTGCAGCGCCTTGGCGTGCAGCACGAACTGCCCGCCCTTGGGGCGGGTCGCCGGGGTGACGAGGGAGAGGACCCCTGATCGGCGTGCATGTGTGGATGCCCCCGAAGATGCAAGGAGTTTTTTGGACCGTGCGAGCTGTGATCGGCAGCGTTCATGTGTCAGGCCTTGCTATGCGGCTTTGACCATGCCGCTGGCCGGTATGGCGATGCGCGGATCGGCTCCAGAACAAAATGGTCGAGCTCGAAGGCTCTTTGCACGCCCCTGGCTGGCCGACCCCGATCTCCTCGATCACTTGCCCATACGGTTCGTCGCGCTCCTCACATCCCGACAGCCGGCAGCGGCCGTTGCGTTTCAGTTCAACAGAGTGCCGCCGCCGGTTCCTGGTAGTCTCGTTCGTACGTGATCATCGCCCAGATCGCGCGCGCCATTTTGTTCGCGAGAGCAACGGCGACGAGCATGCGCGGCTTGCGCGCCAGCATGCGGGCGAGCCACGAGCCTGGCGAGCTGTTGCGCCCCTTCCAGGTGACGACCGACATCGCGCCGACGATCAGCAATCGCCGGATGTCGCGCTGTCCCATTTTCGAGGTGCGCCCCAATCTCTGTTTGGCGCCGGTGGAATGTTGGCGCGGCACGAGCCCGAGCCAGGCGGCGAAGTCCCGACCGCGCCGGAAGTTCGCCATGGCCGGAGCGAAGGTCTCGATCGCCATGGCGGTTACCGGTCCGATGCCGGGCATGCGGCGCAGGCGGGCGGCGACGGCGCTCTTCTCCGCCTCCGCGGCCATCCGCGCCTCCAGCGTCTTGATGCGTTCCGACAGGTGCGCGATCTGGTCGAGATAGAGCCGGCCAGATCCCGGACGAGATCCGGCAGATCGTTTTCGGCGCTCGTGATGATCGCGGCGAAGCGGGCGACGTTCCCCAGCCCTTGGGGGACGAGATAGCCGTGTTCAGCCAGATGGCCACGAAGCGCATTTGCCAACTGCGTACGCTGTCCGATCAGCATTTCCCGCGTGCGGAATAGCATGGCGCGCGCCTGCTGATCGAGGGATTTGACAGCGACCATCCGCATGGTCGGCCGCTGCGCCGCCTCAACGATGGCTTCAGCGTCGGGCTGCGTCGTTCTTCTGACGCTTGACGAACGGCTTTACATAGACCGGCGGAATGAGCCGCACCCCATGCCCTTGCGCGCCCAGAACCCGGCCCCAATGGTGGGCGGTCGCGCACGCTTCCATCGCGACGACGCAACGCGGAAGCTTCGCCATCGCCTCAACGAACTTCGAACGCGACAGTTTGCGACGGA
Source organism: uncultured Alphaproteobacteria bacterium (assembly GCA_963712435.1). GTDB lineage: Bacteria > Pseudomonadota > Alphaproteobacteria > Rhizobiales > Xanthobacteraceae > Rhodoplanes. The sequence continues at coordinate 176,350 of CAVQIB010000017.1, forward strand.
AGACCACGCTGCCGTCGCGCGTCGCCGCATGCAATTGGAACGACTGTTTTGCGAGGTCGACGCCGACGATGCTAACTTCTGTCATGGATGCCTCCTCTTCTCCTGGCTGACTCATCATCGCCAGCTTGGCACATCATGATGCCGTCGGGAGGGGGCATCCACCCCATAGGGACCCCTTTGGAACATGAGAAGGGGAGCAAGCCGCGAGCGAGCGCGCCGTCATAGAGCGCTGTAGCGAGCGAGCGGCTTGCGATGGTCAGGCGCGGCTTTTGAATCGCCAGCTGTCGTTGCCGGTCTCGACGATGTCGCAGTGGTGGGTGAGCCGATCGAGCAGCGCCGTGGTCATCTTGGCGTCGCCGAAGACGCTCGGCCATTCGCCGAAGGCGAGATTGGTGGTGACGATGATCGAGGTGCGTTCGTAGAGCCGGCTGACGAGATGGAAGAGGAGCTGGCCGCCGGACTGGGCGAAGGGCAGATAGCCGAGTTCGTCGAGGACGATGAAGTCCATGCGGGTGAGGTGATCGGCGAGCCGTCCCTGCCGGCCGTTGCGGGTCTCGGTTTCGAGCCGATTGACGAGATCGACGACATTGTAGAAGCGACCGCGCGCGCCGGCGCGGATGCAGCTTCGCGCAATGGCGATGGCGAGATGGGTCTTGCCGGTTCCGGTTCCGCCGACCAGCACGACGTTGCGCTGCTGGGCGATGAAGCCGCCGCCGGCGAGGTCTTTGACCAGGGTCTCGTTGATCGGCGTGCCGGCGAACTTGAAGTCGGCGAGATCCTTGGCGAGCGGAAGCCTGGCGATGGTGAGCTGGTATTTGATCGAGCGCGCCTGCTTCTCGCTGATCTCGGCCGTGAGCAGGTCGCCGACGACCCGCTGGGGTTCGTGCTGGCGTTTGACGGCGGTGGCCATGATCTCGTCGAAGGCGGCCTTCATGCCGTAGAGCCGCAGCTCGCCCATGAGGTCGAAGATTTGGGTGCGTTCCATCAGTTGATCCTCCTGAGGCTGTCGTAACGGGCGCAATCGGGAACCGGGGCATGGCGCAGCGTGAGCGCGGCCGGCGTGACGATGGTGATGGCCGGCGCCGGGATCGCGCTGGCGGGCGAGAATGTTGAGGACGACGTCGGCGGAGTGGACGCCGTGGGCGAGCGCTTCGGCGCAGGCGGCCTCGACCGCCGGCAGCCCGTCGGTGAGCACGGCGGCCAGGATGTCGACCATCTGCCGATCGCCGTCATCGGCGCCGGCCAGCTTGCGCCGCACGCGCTCCATGGCGGCCGGCAGCACCCAGTCCTTGAAGGGCGCGCCGTTGCGCAACGCGCCGGGCTTGCGCGCGAGCACCGGCACGTAATGCCAGGGATCGTAGACCGTCTCGCCGCGGCCGAAGGCGCGCGGATGCTCGGCGACGATCCGCGCCGTCCTGGCGGATGACGATCGCGGTCGGCATAGGCGTGGATCTCGACCGGCCGGCCGACGGCGCTCGCCGCCACCGAGTATTTGTTGTTGTCGAAGCGGACCAGGCAGGTCTTGGAGACCGAGGCCGGCACGGCGTGGAAGCCGTCGAAGCGGCCGGCATAGGGAACGAGCTTCGGCCGCTCCGCCTCGAACACCTCCCAGATCGTCTGCTCGGTCAGCTCGGGATGCCGATGCGCCTTGGCGTAGGCGATGCATTGGTCGAGCAGCCAGGCGTTCAGCTCGTCGTAGCTCTTGAACCGCAGCCGCGGCGTGAAGAACCGTTCGCGCACCAGCCCGACCTGGTTCTCGACCTGCCCCTTCTCCCAGCCGGACGCCGGCGTGCAGGCGACCGGCTCGACCAGATAATGGCTGCACATCTGCAGGAAGCGGCGATTGTAGAGCCGGTCCTTGCCGACGAAGACCGTCTCCACCGCCGTCTTCATGTTGTCGTAGATGCCGCGCCGGCAGGCGCCCTTGAAGAAGGCGAACGCCCGGTCGTGCGCGTCGAACACCATCTCCTGCGTCTCGCGCGGATAGGCGCGCACGAACAGCATGCGGCTGTGGCAGAGCCGGACGTGGGCGACCTTCACGGTCATCGTCACGCCGTTCAGCACGACGATCTCGTGGCTCCAGTCGAACTGGTAGGCCTCCCCCGGCGCGAAGCTCAGCGGCACATAGGCCGCGGCCGTCGATTGCCCGCGCTCCTTGCGCCCACCGCCGGGCGTAGCGCCGAACGGCGTCGTAGCCGCCCTCGTAACCGCGCCCGCGCAGCTCCTCGAAAAGGCGGATCAGCGTCAGCTGCTCGCGCGCCGACTTGGCCGCGTTCGCTTCCAACAGTTCGTCGAGCGTCGCCGTCCATCGCCCAAGCTTCGGTCGCGGCTGAACGTCGCGCTCATACGAAACGCGGTCTCCCCCGACCGGATCACCTTCCGGACGACCTTGCGCGACACCCTCAGCTCCCGGCAGATCGCCTTGATCGACTTGCCGTCCGAAAAATAGGCGCGTCGAATCTTCGCAATCGTTTCCACAATCAGCATCCCAACCTCGGCTTCCACGAATCATGGAAGCCAGTGTGGACCCATCGTCCCGGGGTCCCGATTGGAAGCCGATCACCCCGAAAACGGGGTCAATGCCGTTTGACATCCAGTCGATGCGCACGTTCGCAGGGCTGGATCTCGGCCGCGACGCGATCCCCGACGAGACGACGATCCTCAATTTCCGTCACCTGCTCGAGCGTCATGAGCTGACGAAGGCAATCTTCGCGGCCGTGGCCGAGCACCTCGCAGGGAAAGGTGAACTGCTGCGCGGCGGCACGATCGTGGACGCGACGCTGATCGCGGCCTCGCCCTCGACGAAGAACAAGGAGCAGAAGCGCGATCCCGAGATGAGTTCGTCGAAGAAGCGAAACCAGTGGTATTTCGGCATGAAGGCGCACGTCGGCGTCGATGCTGCGAGCGGGCTCGTGCACACCGCGGGTGTGACGACGGGCAAGGTGCACGACGCCAAGGTGATGGCTGATCTCATCCGCGAGGACGACGCGGCGGTCTATGGCGACAAGGGCTATGGGGCGACAAAAAGAAGCGCGCGGCGGAAGCGGCTGGCGTGTTGTGGGCGGTAAAGAGAAGGCGAAGCCGGGCCGCGACCTCACGCTGCGCCAGCGTGCCAGGAACTCTACCGTCGCTTCGGCAAAGTGCGCGCCAAGGTCGAGCACGTGTTCCGGGTGCTGAAATGCCAGTTCGGCTACCGCAAGGTCCGCTTTCGCGGCATCGCCAAGAACGGCGATGCGCCAGGTGTTCGCGCTCCTCGCGCTCGCCAATCCCGCGGTCGACTTGTGTCCGCTTGAACGAAAACGCGGGCCGGAAAGCCTCGCAGCCGCCGCCGAACACCCATACTAAACGCCGAAAACCGAGACGGCCATCACTCGCCGCGCCAGCCGACCGTGCTATTCAGAGGTTCCCTAATTGCTCCTGTTTTCGAACTCGACCGGGCTGGGATAGCCGATGGTCGAGTGACGCCGCCGCGGATTGTAGAAGCGTTCGATAGAATCGGACACGTCGGCCTTGGCCTCGTCCCGCGTCCGGTACGCTTGCGCGCCCTCCTCTCGATCTTGAGCGAGGAGAAGAAGCTCCATCGCCGCCATTGTCCCAGACATTGCTGGAGTGTGTATCGAGCAGTCGATGTCGTGATATGTCATCAATCGCCGGAACTGGTCGCTCGCGTACTGGCTGCCGCGGGCCGAGTGATGCAGCAGAGCTCGGCCGACCACCCGGCGCGAGTCGACGACTGCCGCGCAATATCGAGCCAGCCTTCCGCCGTACAGATATACGTAAAGTCGCGATCCATTTGCGGTTGGGCGCGTGACCCCCTCGAAGGTCCGAATGAGCACATTCGCAGCGAGACCTTGGCTCCGCCATTGCGAACCTCCGGCCCCGTCGGGACTTTGCCGCCCGGCTCGAGCCCCTGCCGCGCCAACATTCCAGCGGCGGCCGCGAACAAAATTGGGCGGACTTCAGAGAATGGGAGAAAGCTGTCGGGTGGCTGCCGCCGAGCATTGAATCGGAACTGCGTCCAATACTATATTATCATTCCGAAAGAGCCGAAGGAGGGCGCAATGCGTATTGCATTTGTTCTAGAAACCTCAGGCACGGTTGCTCAAAACTGCCATCTGGTTGATACACTAAATCGAAGTCACCCGGACAATCTCGTTGTGATCGTCCACAACGAATACTCATGAAGAACTACAAGTAATAATGAAAAAGCAACGCGTAGATCAAGGTGCTTTCACAGCTCACGCGCGGGGACGTTTCGGAGCTATCGACAGTTACATTAGTGCCTTGCGTTGGCTGCACCGCCAGGAGAACCACTACGACTGGGTCATCCTGCTAAGTGGTAAGGATTATCCAATCAGGCCACTTACTGAGCTCAGCGAGAAATTGGAAAAATCGCCCGTGGATGGATACTTTTACTTTTTTGACCCCCTCGATGAGCAGTTTGCCGACAGCGGTCGAATGGAATGGCCGATCAGTGAAGCAAAGAACAGATATCTTTTTCAATATAACTCTTTTGCTGACAAGCTTTCTTTATTTGAACGCGCAGCGATGAAAGTGCCCGAGGGATTGCTGGCGGCCTTTACGCAAAACTATCGCATCAACACATCTGTTGGGCTTCGTATTGGGAGACGTTCCGAGAAAACACCGTTTTCACCGATGTTCCGCCTATACTCCGGCAGTTTTTGGCACATTGTCCGGAGGAAATGCGCGCAGGCTCTTGTCGAGTTCGTTGACGAAAATCCCCATATAGTCGAATATTTCCGTCACGTCCTTTTTCCTACCGAATCATTCGTGCAGACAGTCCTCCTAAACAATAGGAGGTTCAACTTATCGCCATTTGACCTACGATACTCCGATCTGTGCTCTTCGCGCTATGGGCGTGCAAGGACGCTCAGCGCAGCCGATCTTCCCGCTGCCTTCGCCAGTGGGTGCTTCTTCGCCGGTGAATTCGACATGAAGTCGAATGCGGGAATCTTGGACCATCTTAAAATCAGGGTGCTTGGGTAGCGTGCGGCGCGACAATCAAGGTGAGAGCGCAGCGTCAATCAGGATGAGAGATTCGCCGGGCTTGTGACGCAGGGAGGGCGTAGCCCGACCGGAGGTGCAAGCCCGGCGACGGCGCGATCCCCTGCGGGGACGCGCCGTCTGGTGATCGCGGCCGACCGGGTATGCCGGTGGTTCTTCTGCGAAGAGGAATCACCCTGTTGCCCGGCCGCCACGTAACCGATCACCAGATGAGGCTTTACATGAAGTTCCGTCAGACCGATACGACCGCCGTCGCGGCGGCGAAGGCGTCGATCAGCACGGCCACGGCCTATCGCATCGAGAAGGATCCGCAGGCTGCCCTCGCAGAAGAAGGGTGTCCGCGGCACGGCGCCGTCCCGATCCGCTCGCCGACATTTTCGACGCCGAGGTCGTGCCGATGCTGAAGGCGGCGCCCGGCCTCCGGCCGGTCGCGATCTTCGAGGAGATGCTGCGGCGCCATCCCGATCTGGGCGCCGGCATTCGCCGCACGCTGGAGCGCCGGATCCGGTCCTGGCGCGCCGTCCACGGCGAGGAGCAGGAGGTCATCTTCCGGCAGGTGCACGAGCCCGGCCGGGTCGGCCTGTCGGACTTCACCGACATGGGCGAGCTCGGCGTCACCATCGCCGGCGCAGCCGCTCGATCACCGGCTCTATCACTTCCGGCTCGCCTATTCCGGCTTCGAGCATGCCCATGTCGTGCTCGGCGGCGAGAGCTTCGTCGCCCTGGCCGAGGGCCTGCAGAACGCGCTGTGGTCGCTCGGCGGCGCTCCGCGCGAGCATCGCAGCGACAGCCTGTCGGCGGCCTTCCGCAATCTCGACCAGGATGCCCGGGACGACCTGACGCGCCGCTACGAGGAGCTGTGCGCCCATTACGGCATGACGCCGACCCGCAACAATGCCGGCGTCGCCCACGAGAACGGCTCCATCGAAGGCCCGCACGGCCATCTCAAGCGCGCGATCAACGACGCGCTGCTGATGCGCGGCGCGCGCGACTTCGACGATCTGGCCGCCTATCGCCGCTTCGTCGACGAGATCGTCAGCCGCCGCAACGCCCGCAACGCCAAGCGCATCGACATCGAGCGCGCCGAACTCCAGGAACTGCCGGACCGGCGCACCTCCGACTACGAGGAGGTCATCGTGCGCGTCACCTCCTCCGGCGGCTTCACGCTGCGCAAGGTGTTCTACACCGTGCCGTCGCGGCTGATCGGCCACCGGCTGCGGGTGCGCCTCTACGACGATCGGCTCGACATCTTCATCGGCGGCACGCATCTCATGACGCTGCCGCGCGGGCGCGCCATCCGAACGGCAAGCACGACCAGGTCGTCAACTATCGCCATGTCATCCATTCGCTTGCGCCGCAAGCCGATGGCGCTGCTCAACCTCGTCTATCGCGACCAGCTCTTCCCGCGCGAGGCCTATCGGCGAACCTTCGACGCTGCTCCTGGAGCGGCTGCCGGAGCAGCAGGCCTGCCGCCTCATGGTCGATCTGCTCGCCCTGGCTCACGAGCGCGGCTGCGAGAGCCGAACTGGCCGATCAGCTCGCCGCCGAGCTGGACGCCGGCCGACTGCCCGACATGGCCGCTCTTGCGCGCACGCTTCGCCCCCGATCCCGCCCGCGCTGCCCCACGTCGTCGTGCATCTCGCTCCGCTCAACGCCTATGAAGCCTGATCGGCGCCGCCGAGATGGGAGACGCCGCATGAAGACGACCCACGCCGTCGACGCCGCCCGGCTCAGCCTGCTGCTCAACGAGCTGCGCCTGCCCGCCATCAAGGTCATGTGGCCGCAGTTCGCCGAGCAGGCCGACAAGGAAGGCTGGCCCGCCGCCCGCTTCCTCGCCGCGATCGCCGAGCACGAACTCGCCGAACGCGACCGCCGCCGCATCGAGCGCCATCTCGCCGAGGCCCGGCTGCTGCCCGGAAAGACCCTCGACACCTTCGACTTCGACGCCGTGCCGATGATCTCCAAGGCCCAGGTGATGGCGCATCGCCGCCGGCGACAGCTGGCTCGAGCAAGGGCGCCAACCTGCTCCTGTTCGGCCCGCCCGGCGGCGGAAAGAGCCATCTCGCCTCGGCCATCGGCCTCGCCCTCATCGAGAACGGCTGGCGCGTGCTGTTCACCCGCACCACCGATCTCGTCCAGAAGCTCCAGGTCGCGCGCCGCGAACTCGCCCTCGAGGCCGCCATCAACCGGCTCGACCGCTTCCATCTGCTGATCCTCGACGATCTCGCCTACGTCACCAAGGACCAGGCCGAGACCAGCGTGCTGTTCGAGCTCATCAGCGCCCGCTACGAACGGCGCTCCATGCTCATCACCGCCAACCAGCCGTTCGGCGAATGGGGAAAGGTCTTCCCCGATCCCGCCATGACGCTCGCCGCCGTCGACCGCCTCGTCCATCACGCCACGATCTTCGAGATGAATGTCGAGAGCTATCGGCGCCGCGACGGCCCTCGAACGAAAACGCGGACCAGGACGACCGCGCGTCATACGTCGCGACGCCGCGCAAAACGTCGCTCCTGATTGACGCTCCGCGACAATCAACCAAACAAACCTCTTGCGCGCGACAATCAATGCCGCGATCATCACCACCGCCGCGACACCACCTCTCATCCAGATTGTCGCGCGCTCTCATCCAGATTGTCGCGCTACACGGTCACTGCCACGGCGCGCAAGATCGCCGTCCTGTTCTATAACGCCCTGCGCTGCGGTATGGAGTATATCGACCCCGGTGCCTTGGCCTACGAGACCCGCTACCGTGAGCGGGTCATCGACAACCTACAACGGCGCGCCAAGGCCTTCGGCTTTGCCCTCCAGCCCTTGGAGCCGACACCCGACAATGCCGTTTCTTAGGAACGCTGACGACGGACACCTGCGGCCTTCACCGGATGGGCCGGCGCGGCGACTGTGGACATGACGCTGCGCTTAGACAACGCTAGCGCGTTGCCCACATGCCCACAGCCGCAACAGCGTAACCATCCGCTCAAGACCGCGGGGGTGGCTGGCCGCTTTTGTACTCTGGGAGCATCTCCTGCAGGCATTCCATTCCGGCGGGCGTGAAGGCGACGGTCTGGCGGTCATCGGTGTCGTAGATCCAGAGGCAGCCGTCCTCCGGCTCCATGTCCGAGACGATCTCCCACAACAGCGTCTCGTCCTCGCCGAGGATTTCGGCGGCACGGCTGATGGTGACGGCGTGGGCTGGGGCCGCCACGGTCAGGCGGCGCGGGCGACTGGGACGAGGCGACGCCAATTCCAGGGCAGCAGCGCGGCCAGGTCGGTGATCTTGTGGTCGGCGATGCGGGCCAGCACGTCGGCGAGCCAAGCCTGAGGATCGACGTCGTTGAGCCTGGCCGTATGAATCAGCGTCAGCATGACCGCGGCGCGCTCGCCGCCGCGATCGGAGCCGGCGAACAGCCATGACTTTCGGCCGAGCGCAATTCCGCGCAGCTCGCGCTCGGCCGCATTGTTGCTGAGGCAGATGCGGCCATCGTCGAGGAAGCGCGTGAAGACGTCGATGCGCTTGAGCATGTAGTCCAAGGCCTTGGCCACTTCGTTGTGGCGCGAGAGCTTGCCCCGCTCGCGTTTCATCCAATCGATGAGATCATTCACCAGCGGTGCGATGTCTTTGCGGCGCACGGCCACGCGCGCTTCGGGCGACAGGCCGTTGATCGAGCGTTCCAGCGCGAAGATGGCGTCGAACTTCTGAACCGCCTCGAAAGCGATCGGCGAGATCGTCGTCGGCTTCCGGTTGCGCGCCTTCGAGGCGATGTCGGCAAGCTCGAACAGCTTGCGCCTCGCATGCGCCCAGCAGCCCGCTTCCGTGATCGGTCCTGGCTTTCGATCCGGCTCGTAGAGCCTGTTGAACCCGGCATAGGCGTCGGCCTGAAGAATCCCGGAATAGCCGGCGAGATGCCGCTCGGGATGGATGCCGGCTCGATCCGGCGAGTAGAAGAACACGGCGGCCGGCGGCGCCTCGCCGCCGAACGGACGGTCGTCTCGGACATAGGTCCAAATCCGACCGGTGCGGGTCTTCACCTTCGCCAGCACCGGCACGGTGGTGTCGTCGCCATGAATGCGCTCGGCGGCGAAGACGTGCGCCTTGATCAGTCCCGCAGCCGTGCGACCGCGCAAACCGAGGCGCCCGGCGCAAAAGCTTCCGCAACGATCGACCGCTTCTCCTCCAAGCTCCACCGTCGCCGCCGCTCAGCCCCCGACAAAACTTCGACACGGCTCATCGCACCCTCTTTTGCACCGGTGCAAGCGACAGTGCTCGCACTCGGTGCCAGAGAGATCGAATCAGCCCCTTGCCAGCAAAGCGGCCGCTATCGGACGGATACCGCTTTTTTTCAGTAGGCGATTTTCCAGCGTCAGTTCGGCGACAACCTCCTTCAGTGCGCCGGCCTCGCGTCGTAGCTCCTTCACTTCGTCCGACGTCGCGGCCCGGGCGGTGTCGCCCGCCAGGCGCTTCTTCCCCGCCTCGAGAAAGTCCTTCGACCAGCGATAATAAAGGTTCTGGACGATCCCCTCGCGCCGGCAGAGCTCGGCGATGCTGTCCTCGCCGCGTAGTCCTTCCAGCACGATACGGATCTTGTCTTCCGCCGAAAAGTGTCGCCGCGTCGCGCGGCGGATGTCTTTGATCGCCGCTTCCGCCGGCTGCTTCTCCGGCCCGGATTTCTGTCTCATCTTCGCTCCTTGATAGGCTACGTTGAGCCAGAAATCCTCCCTTCCTCAACCCGCCCAATTTGTCTCATGAGTGCTGACGGCGGACAGATGTCGACGTACGCAAGTACTTCGACACCATCTCGCACAGCAATCTCCGGTCTTTCCTCGATCGACGAGTTCACCGACGGCGTAGTCCGTCGAATTATCAAAAAATGGCTGAAGGCCGGCGTGCTGGAAGACGGCGCGACCAGCCGCACGACCGAAGGGACCCCGCAAGGCGGCGTGATCCGCCCGCCACGGGAGCGGCCGATCGCCTGCTCATGCTCCCCCCTTTTCCACCGCTCGCCGAGCGATGCGCCTTGATCGAGGTGGAGTCGATCGACAAGGTCACGCTGTCCTTGCCGCAATGGGCCAGAGCCGCGAAGATCGCCTGCCAACGTCCGCGCTTGGCCCAGCGATTGAAGCGATTGTAGATGGTGGTGTACGGACCATAGTCGGGCGGGCAGTCGCGCCAGCGCGCGCCGCACTGGAGCATGTGCACGATGCCGCTGATGATGCGCCGATCATCATCGCGTTCTGGTCCCGTCAGGTTCGTCGGCAGGTGCGGCGCAATGCATGCCCACTGCCTGTCGTTCAGCCAGAACAATCCTGTGCGCATCAAACCCTCCCGTGCCGAATCGCTCGCCACGAGAGAATCAGTGTTCGTTAATTAGGTACAGAGCCTAGGCCAGCCCTCTCAACTTCATACCCACGTTCCAAGATTTCCTCCCACCACGAACGGTTATCAATGTACCATCGTACCGTCTTTGCGATGCCGGTCTCGAAACTCTCCTTGGCGCCCCAACCGAGCTCGGTTTCGATCTTTGTCGGGTCAATAGCGTAGCGCCGGTCGTGCCCCGGCCGATCGGGAACGAAAGTAATTGATCGTCTGCGTGAACCACCCGTCGCAGGGTCATACCGATCGAGCAGGTCGCAAATCGTTTCCACCACAGCTAGATTACTGCGTTCCTCGCGACCGCCGACATTGTATGTCGCACCGACCCGTCCTCGTTCGAGTACCAGCGTTAACGCGCACGCGTGATCGGTCACATAGAGCCAGTCACGGACGTTCTGCCCGTCGCCGTAAACAGGCATGGGTTCCCGAGCAAGGCCCTTGAGTATCATGTGCGGAATTCAGCTTCTCGGGAAATTGATACGGCCCGTAATTGTTTGAACAATTCGTAACGATCGTTGGTAATCGGTACGTCGCACACCACGCGCGGACCAGATGGTCAGAGGATGCCTTGCTTGCCGCATATGGCGAGTTCGGCGCATAGGGGCTGGACTCTCGTAAACAGCCCTTCGGAACCCATTGTCCCAAAGACCTCGTCTGTTGACACGTGCAGAAAGCGAAATGCCGCGTATTGTCCCGGCGTGAGCGACTGGCAATACAGGAGCGCCTCTTGCAACAACGTAAACGTGCCAAAAATATTCGTATTTATAAAGGCACAAGGCCGGTCGATCGAGCGGTCAACATGGCTCTCGGCGGCGAGGTTAATAACCGCATCGGGATGATAGGTCGAAAACAGCTTACGCAACGTTGGCGCATCGCAAATGTCGACTCTAGCGAACGCATATCGTGAATGTCCTAGAACTTGTGAGGTCGATGTGAGGTTCGCGGCATAGGTGAGCTTGTCTATATTGACGACAAACGCTTCCGTTTCTTCAAGCAGGTGGCGTACGACGGCCGAGCCGATAAAGCCAGCTCCGCCAGTGACAAAAATCGTTTTGCCGGACAGACGTGTGGTCATGTGTTGTACCTCCCAACAACGGGAAACCTGGTCATGGGCTTGCGTTGGCTGCAATGAACTCCATGTAAATGATAACCGACAGCCTTGTGCGAGTGAACCTCGTTGTAAGTAGGCGATGTTAGATGAGAGCTGCTGTGAAGCTTCGGCGCTCAACAGCCATGGGTAGCAAGTGGCAATGTTTCTTGCTTTGATGTCAAGGGGAGTTCCGAGCACCTTGGTTCCCGATGGCCGAGCCCCTTCCGAACGGTCTTAATAGGTTGCGACGATCATGATCGCCAAGGACAAAATAGCACGCCGCAAGCTTCCGCTGCGGAAGTTCGCGTGCGCCGCCGTCTGGCCAAGGTGCGCGAGATGGTGCTGCCGCAGATTGAGCAGCATGGCGCGATTTTGGCCTGGATCATCGACGACACGAGCTTCCCCAAGCAAGGACGGCATTCGGTCGGGGTGGCGCGGCAGTACTGCGGTCAACTCGGCAAGCAGGACAATTGCCAGGTGGCGGTGTCGCTGTCGCTGGCCAATCTCCATGCGAGCCTGCCGGTCGCCTATCGGCTGTATCTGCCGCAGGAGTGGGCGAACGATCGCGCCCGTCGGCGCAAGACGGGCGTTCCGGAGGAGATCGCTTTCAAGACCAAGCCGGAGATTGCACTCGATCAGCTGCGCTGGGCCTGTGCGGTCGGCCTGCCGCGCGGCGCGGTTTTGCTGGACGCCGGCTACGGCAATAACAGCGAGCTGCGCGCCGACATCACAGCGCTGGGACTGACCTACGCGGCCGGCATTCTGTCGACGACCACGGTGTGGCCGCCCGGCGCCCGGCCGTTGCCGGCGAAGACGTGGTCGGGTCGCGGACGACCGCCGAAGCTGATGCGGCGCGACGATAGGCATCGGCCGGTCTCGGTCAAGGCGCTTGCGCTCAGCCTGCCGAAGCGGGCCTGGCGAACGATCGAATGGCGTGAGGGCGCGGCCGAACCGCTGCTTTCCCGCTTTGCGCGCCTGCGTGTTCGCACGGCGCATCGCGATTATTGGCTGGCGGAAAGTCGACCCGAAGAATGGCTGCTGATCGAGTGGCCGAAGGGCGAAAGCGAGCCGACCAAATACTGGCTTTCGACCCTTCCTCAAAACATTCCCTTTCCTGATCTGGTCGACACGGCGAAGCTGCGCTGGCGCATCGAGCGGGACTATCAGGAGCTCAAGCAAGAGGTCGGGCTCGGACATTTCGAAGGCCGCGGTTGGCGGGGCTTCCATCACCACGCCACGCTGTGCATCGCAGCTTACGGATTCCTGATCTCCGAGCGGGAAAGGATTCCCCCCTCAGCAAATCGTTCCTCCAGGACGTTCCCGGAATTTGCACTACCCAGCAGTTACCGACCCCGCGGATCCGCCACTGCGGCCCGAACGCCACGTCCCAAACTCGATCGCCACCATGCGTCGGCGCCTCATCGCCGCCCTCGTCAAAACGCTTCCGCGCTGCCCATGCTGCGCAGCTCCAATCAAGAAGCAATCACTATCGAAAACTTTGTGACGCAGTAAGATTAAAGCTAAATCCGTTCCGGACCGCACCCGGTCACTGTTATTTTGTGACGTTCCGTTCTGCCGCTCAAAAAACTAATTTCAAATATTAAGGAATTCGACTCCTTCGAATCCGACCGCCGATCTATAAATAGCGACGAAAGCAGGCACCTGAAGAGCTAAACACTGTTTATAGTTTGTTGCATTTACTTTTACTCGCTTGACAGTCACCTTGCCACGCTCCGGCGGGCTGACTAGCCTAATAGTCGGCAAAGGGCCTGAAGTGCAATCCGGCCGGATGTTCGCGTAAAGCCCTACCCTAATGTCTGTATCAGGCGGCCCCTTTACCGAACGCTCAGGAACCTTATCTTGCGCCGTCGCCTGGGTGCTTAGCGAAAATATAAATGCAAAAATTACGCTTATCACAAGCCTTTCTCCGTCGAGTTCCTCGGAAAAGTCACCCATCACGCTCATAGTCAATCTTGATTTTTGCTGGAACACCCCAGGCCCGCGCAAAGTCTGGTACGTCTCGGGTCACACACGAGCCAGCCCCAACCAAAGCACTTTCGCCCACAGATATTCCGGGAATAATTGTTGTGCCGGCACCGATGCAGGCAAGGCGACCAATCCTTACGTTTCCAGCAATACTACATCCAGGTGCAATATGGGCTCCTTCCGCTACCCGGCAATCATGATCGATGCAAGAATTGGTGTTAACTATCGTACTGTCATCTATTCGAGTTTCCGCATTTATAACCGCACCCGCCATGATAGCGATGCCCCGACCGAGTGTAGAGCTGACCGAAACTACTGCCGCGGGGCTGACCGCGTTAAGGATGTCAAATCCGATCTGGTGGAGATGATGATTAAGCTTCACGCGTCGCACATTGTTTCCAATCCCTACAAATGCGCGGCTAATGCCCTGACGTCGGAACCGCACAAGATCTCTGTCCGTTCCTATCACCGGTATGCCTAACACCGGATGGCCATTTGAACCTAGATCAATTAGACCAACGATTTCAATATTCCCCGCCGCCCGGAAAAGCTCAATTATAACCTTCGCGTGGCCACCGGCGCCGATAATCAAGATTGGTGATGAAATGGACATCAGCGTTTTATTCGACCTGAGAGCCCAGAGTGTCACAATTGAGATTAGGCTCAAGATGTGCCGCTTGTCGAGGCGATCGCGAACACGTGTTTTCGGCCAAGCGTAACACCGAGGACACACACCTTGTCGGTTGTGGCAAGGGCAAGAACCGCTTAGAATGGCTGTGGGCGTAGTTGCGCGACAATCAACTTTTTTGGCGGGCGTAGCCGCCGGGCGGGGCCCAGCTCGAGCGCAAGCCGAGCCCATCGCTCATCCCGCCGCTCTCAAAGCGCAGCTATGGCGTTTGTCGCGCAAGCAGCGCTCACGCAGTGCGGCATATCCAGTTTGCATTCTGCCGAGTGGTGGGAGAGTTCCCGCAGCGAGCCATTTGGCCTCGACGACATGCGGATCGACGACATGCGGATCAGAGTCCTCGGCGATCCACTCCTTGAATTGAGCGTGGAGTTCATGCTTCGGGTCCGCCAATCCGAAACTCCCGGCATTCGTTTGGGGTCTGTTCTCGGGCCCTTGCAATTGAGCGTGATATGGGCGGGCTCGACGATGTCGCAATGGTGCGTGAGCCGATCGAGCAGCGCCGTGGTCATCTTGGCGTCGCCGAGCACGTTCGGCCATTCGCCGAAGGCGAGATTGGTGGTGACGATGATCGAGGTTCGTTCGTAGAGCCGGCTGACGGATGGAAGAGGAGCTGGCCGCCGGACTGGGCGACGGGCAGATAGCCGAGTTCATCGAGGACGATGAAGTCCATGCGGGTGAGGTGATCGGCGAGCCTTTCCCCGCCGGCCGTTGCGGGTCTCCGTCTCAAGCCGATTGACGAGATCGACGACATTGTAGAAGCGACCGCGCGCCGTCGGCGACCGCAAGCTGCGGTGTCGTCGAAAGGCCGCGCCGCTTGAGGCCGAGCAAGAGGTCGCGCCAGGATTGGGCGCTCTCGCGCACGCCGTCGGCGAAGCCGACCAGTTCCTTCTTGCCCTCGGGCGTCGCGCCGATGATCACGAGGATGCATTGCGCGTGATCCTCAATGCGCTTCCAGATAGATGCCGTCGACCACCAGTAGACGTGTCGTTTGGCAGACAGATCGCGCTCGCGCCAGCGGCCGTGCTCTGCGCTCCACGCATCAAAGCTTTCCATCGCGGCGTTGTCCCAGACGTTGCCGGCGCGGCTCATCGAGCAGACGATGCCGTGATCCGCCATCAAGCGCGGAACTGACCGCTCGCGTATTGGCTGCCGCGATCCGAATGATGCAGTAGCGCCTCGGGCCGGCCCCGCCGCCAGATTGCCATGACGAGGGCGTCGGCAACGAGCTGAGCCGTCATCGTCGCGCTCATCGCCCAGCCGACCACCCGGCGCGAGAACAGGTCGAGCACCGCCGCCACATAGAGCCATCCTTCGGGTGTCCAGATGTAGGTGAAGTCCGCGATCCATTTGCGGTTGGGTGCGGGGCCTCGAAGCTGCGATTGAGCACGTTGGCGGCGACGGTGGCGTCCGGCCGCTCACCCAGATCAGCCGGCCGGCGACGCCGTCGCGGGCGGGCGCGCAAGGCTTGGGCGCGCATCAGCCGCTCGATGCGGTGCAGGCCGCATGCGACACCCTCGGCCAGCATGTCGCGCCACACCCGCCGGGCGCCATAGGTCCGGTCGGAGGCGAGGAAGCTCTCCCGCACCTTCGCTCCAACGATCTCGTCACCGCGCGATCGCGCGCTCGGCGTCCGGCCGACCCAGGCATGGAAGCCGGAACGAGACACATCCAGCACTGCGCACAGCCATGCCACCGGCCAGATCCCGCTGGCTGCTCGCACTGCCTTGTGCCGGGTGGTCGGCCCCTCTGCAGCCGAGTGTCGGCAGCTCGTCTGCGCCACATCCGTGTTACATTGAAGCCGTGCATGTCAGCGACGTCCAGCGACCGCTACTGTAGCGCGACAATTTGGATGAGAGCTTCGCGACGATCAGGATGGCGAGGTGGCGTCGCGGCATGTTGATGATCGCTGCGTTGCTTTTTGGACGCAAGAAGTTTGTTTGGGGTTGATTGTCGCGCAGCGTCAA
>CAVQIB010000018.1:0-29302 GCA_963712435.1 uncultured Alphaproteobacteria bacterium
CCGGCCACCACACCAGCCTCGAAGTCCCTCACATGGGGAAACTTGAAGGTCAAGACGAGGCTCATCGCAAGCGCGAGAAAACCGGAAACGAAGAGCCAGACCCAACCGCGCTGCCGGCGAACCCTCAGCGCGCAGCCGATCTGCGAAGCGCCGAGCACGATGAAGACGATCGCGATCAGCAGCGTGATCGCCGCCGCGCCCGGCGGGTTGAAGTAGATCCAGAATCCCGCCCACGATCTCGACGCCGCCGGCCAGCAATTGCCAGAGAAAGCCCGGCCACTCCTTGGTCTCGAACGCCTGCACGATCTTGGCGATGCCGACGATCGCAAGGACCGCGCCGAGCGCCGTCCCTGCGGCCGTGGTCGAGATTGCGGGGAGCAGGATGGCGGCGGCGCCGGCCGCCGCCAAGGCGATCCCAAGAAGGAGAAAGCTCCACCATTTGAAGCGCGTCCGCTCCGATATGCGATCCTCGACGCGTCATCCTGGGACCAACCAGCGCGATTCGATGGTTACGCAACGTCCGGAGCGAATGAGGGCCCGCCGCGCTCGATCACGCGACCTTGCTCAGGGCAGCCTTCAATTTCTCTTCTTGCTCATTGGAAAGCGACGTCTTGAGCAAACGAGGCTTGAACGGCTCGATCTCGGGCAGGACCTTGTCTTCCGTCGCGCTTTTCACGAGGACAAAGAGCGCGGATGAGCCGGGCGTGATGGTTTCGCCGAGCTTCTTGACGAAGTCGTCGTCGATGCCGAAGTCGGCGAGCGATCCCGACAGCGCGCCGCTGCCGGCGCCGACGGCCGCGCCGATGACCATTCCGGCGAGCGAATTCATGAAGAGAACCCCAACCAGCGTCCCCCACATCGCGCCCCAAAGTCCCCCGGCCTTGGCGCCCAGCGCGGTCAGGTTGACGGCCTGCTTCACATGGATTTTGCCGCCGTCGTCGCGTTCGACCACGCAAGCGTCCTCGAGGTCGATCAGATGCTCCTTCTGCAAGGACCGCAGCTTGTTCAGGACCTCATCGGCGGTGTGAAGTCCGTCAAACCCGAGGACTACGAGATTGCTCATTTGTTCCCTATCTTCCTGCCGTGAGTTCGAGTGAATGTGGGTTCGATTAGATCGGCTATTGAGCTGACGGTTCAGTGACAATCGGTCCGACGGCATGTACGCGCGCGGCGGTAACGTTTGGGATCGCCTCCTGGGCTTCACCGCGGACTTTGCGCTCCCGCCGCGGTGGCCGGGCGGTCATCGATGTCTTGCTCGATTCGCTCCAGCATGTAGTCGAAAAACGGATTGGAGGAGGCGCGCAGCAGCGCGTCCAGGCTCGCAATCAGAACATTCCGCTCGCCGCGCGGCGCGAGAGCGCCAAGCTCGACGCCGTAATGCTCGGTTCCGTCAGGGGTCAGTCCATAGAGAGGATCGTTCATCGGGAATGGCAGCGCCACGTGGGACAGCGAAAAAAGGCCGGGCGGATATTTTACGCTGAGCGTGGCCGTCTGCTCCGTCGTCTCGCCTGCTTCGACCGTGCGCGCAACCGTATTCAGGCTGCGATCGTCGGCGTTGGCGACGACCGTCATCCGGTAGCGCCGCGGCGGGGGGGTAAGAACGCCAGCGAGCGCGGCGTCAGCGCTTGGACGCAGCAGCGGGCCGAATTTTTCGGTGCGGTTGACGTCAAACAAAACGAGTTCGCTGCCGTTCGCCGGCAGACGTGCATAGAGCGCCGACACGATCGCCGGCGTCGAGACGGTGAAGTCCATGACCGACTGGAACGTCAGGATCGGCGGGAGACGGTCGAGCCGGCCTTCCCGCTCGTAGTGCGCCATCTGCGCCTGCAGGGCTTGCGTCACGCGGAAGGACTGGCGCGCGCCGTTGACCGGAAACGAATTGTACTTGAACGGATTGAACTCCGGCACGCGGGCAAGCCACGCCGATTTCGCGAATGCGGGGAGCAGGGCCGGCAACCCGGCTAGTCCCGCGAACCGGGCGAACTCGGTGATGCCGATCATCGGCGAGATGAGCACGAGGCGGTCGGGGCGCGGCAGCGTTTCATCGCCGATCGCTTCAAGGGCGTATTTCATGGCGAGTGCGCCGCCATTCGAGAAGCCGACGAGGTGCAGCGGGCCGGTCGGCGCGCGGCGGCGCGCTTCCCGCACCGCAAGCCGCGTCGCCGCCGTCCAGTCTTCCCATTCGACTTTCGTCAGGGCGGCCGGCGTCGTGCCGTGAGCGGGCAGCCGGATCGTGAGTGCGACGAACCCGTGGTCGCGGTAGCGGCGCGCGATATGACGCTGGCTATAGGGCGAATCGGTTAGCCCGTGCAGGAACACCGCGGCGCCGACCGGCGCTCCCGGGGGCTCCAGCAAATAGGACCTGTTCCAATCGTTCGGCAGCCGCGGCGGATAGACCGGACTGCCCTCGAAATATCGATTGAACGGGACCCGGTCTTTCGTGGTGAGCTTCTCGGTGACCTCGGTCCGCACCGCATCGAATGCTTTCGCCTCGGCCGCGAGATAGCTCTGCCAATCGGCGCGATCGAGCGCCTTCCCGCTCAGTTCGGGCGGGCTATAAGTGTGCCAGGGCTCGAGGGAGGGACCGCGCTCGGTGACATAAATTCGCAGCGCAATCAGGATCACCGCGACCGCGGCGATGATGGCGGTGATCCGCGTCGTCCATCTCAAAACCGACCGCATGATGTGCGCTCGTTCCCGCCGCCGTTTTCGGACTATCCGACTTGAGCAAGGCTAAAAACTAACTTAACACTCTCGCGGACTCTGACACGCGCGTTCGCCGTTGCGCAAGCGAACCGCCTCGCCAACGTCGTCAACCTATCGTCATCCGCCGACGCCAAACTTCACGCCGCCATCGGATCCGTAAACGATTTCCAGTCCATCGGACGCCCAAATGACCTTCGACCGCGATCCCGTTCTTGTCGACCTCGCCCTGCAAGGGGGCGGCGCGCATGGCGCCTTTACCTGGGGCGTGCTCGATCGGCTCCTGCAGGAACCCTGGCTGCAGATCGACGGCATTTCCGGAACGTCGGCGGGCGCCATGAATGCGGCGGTGCTGGTTGATGGCTACGCCGCGGGCGGGCCGGAGGGCGCGCGCGCCGCCCTGGAGGGCTTCTGGCGCAGCGTATCGGACGCGGCGAAGTTCAGTCCGTTCCGACGCGGTCCGCTTGAGACGCTGCTCGGCCAATGGACGCTCGACTACTCGCCGTTCTATCTCGCCATGGACATGCTGGCGCGCCTTGTGTCGCCCTACGACGCTCAATCCGGGCGGCGCCAATCCACTCAGCCAGATCCTTGCGGAGCACATCGATTTCGAGCGTTTGGCGAATGCGCCGATCAAACTGTTCGTCACCGCCACGAGCGTGCGCACCGGCCAGGGCCGCGTGTTCCGCAACAAGGACGTTACGCCCGACGTGTTGCTCGCCTCCGCCTGCCTGCCGACCATGTTTCAGGCGATCGAAATCGATGGCGAGAGCTATTGGGACGGCGGCTATGCAGGCAATCCGACCATCACGCCGCTCGTGCGCGAATGTCGCTCGCGCGACACCATCCTCGTTCAGATCAATCCGATCGAGCGCGCGAGCACCCCGCGCACCGCGCGCGATATCCTCAATCGCCTGAACGAAGTCTCCTTCAACGCCGTGCTCCTGAAGGAATTGCGGATGATTGCGCTGTTGCGCCAGGTCGCCAACGCCGGCGAGTCGCGAGGGAGCGCTCTGGGCGGGCATGCGCATTCACCGGATCGCGAGCGAAGACATGGCGAAGCTCGGAGCTTCGTCCAAGCTGATCGCGGAGTGGGAGTTCTTCTGCAAGCTGCGCGACTACGGACGGGCGGCGGCGGAAGCCTTCCTCGAGACGTATATCGGCGACCTCGGGCAACGCTCCACCCTTGATCTCGATGCGTTGCTGAAGAGCGTCTGACGCATGGGGCTCGCCGGCATTCTGGTTGGCCTTGGGCTGCTAATCTGGCTCGCCTTTCGCGGCTGGAGCGTGCTCCTGCTTGCGCCCGCGGCGGCCTTGATCGCGGCCGCCTTCGCCGGGGAGCCGCTGCTCGCGCACTGGACGCAGACCTTCATGGGGAGCGCCGCGCGGTTTCTCGCGCAGTTTTTCCCGATCTTTCTCCTCGGCGCGCTGTTCGGAAAGCTGATGGAGGACTCAGGTTCGGTTTCGTCGATCGCCGACTTCATGACCGAGCGCCTTGGCAAGGAGCGCGCGATTCTCGCGGTGGTCATCGCGGGCGCGATCGTCACTTATGGCGGCGTCAGCTTGTTCGTGGCGCTGTTCGTGCTCGCGCCGATGGCGCAGGCTCTGTTCCGTGCCGCGGCAATTCCCAACCGGCTGATGCCGGCCGCCATCGCGCTCGGAACCTCCACGTTCACGATGTCCGCGCTGCCGGGCACGCCGGCGATCCAGAACGCTATTCCCATGCCCTTCTTCGGGACGACGGCCTTCGCCGCGCCGGGCCTCGGACTGATCGCCTCGGCGATCATGCTGACCTTCGGTCTGTGGTGGCTCAAGCGGCGAGAAGCGGCCGCGCGGCGCGCGGACGAAGGATATGACGCCGGCGCAAGGCGTGGACCCCGTGCAGCGTCCGAGGACGAGCTGGTGCGCGAGCGCGCCACCGTCGCGCGCGAGTTCGACCCCGCCGAACTTCGTCATGGTCATCCGAGCGAGGCAAGGCCCCCGATCGCGCTCGCCGCGCTGCCGCTTGTCGTCGTCGTGACCGTCAACTTCCTCATGTCGTTTCTTGTGCTGCCGCGGCTCGACACGGCGTTCCTTGCCGAGGAGCGCTGGGGCGCGATCTCGCTGTCGGCGGTCGCCGGCGTCTGGGCTGTCGTGGTCGCGCTCGCGGCCGCCATCCTGACGCTTGTTCTGGTCAACCGTCGCCGGCTGCCGGCGCTGCGCGAAAGCATGGACGCGGGCGCCAATGCCTCGGTGCTGCCTGCGCTCAGCGTCGCAAGTCTGGTCGGCTTCGGCGCCGTCGTCGCAGCCCTTCCGGCCTTCGGGGTCGTGCGCGACTGGGTGCTGACGATCGGCGGCGGGCCGCTGGTTTCGCTCGCGTTCGCCACCAATGTGCTCGCCGCGCTGACGGGGTCTGCGTCCGGCGGCCTCACCATCGCGCTCGATGCGCTGGGCGAGACCTACATGCGGCTCGCGGCCGAGCTCAACATCGATCCGTCGCTCATGCACCGCGTCGCCGTGATCGGCGCGGGCACCCTCGACGGCCTGCCGCACAACGGGGCTGTCGTGACGTTGCTCGCGGTTTGCGGATCAGATCACCGGCAGAGCTATTTCGACATCGTCATGGTCGGCATTGTCGGCGCTCTTATCGCGCTCGTCGCAGTCATCGGACTCGGAACCGCGTTCGGCTCTGAACACCTAGGGAGCGCGGCGGCTACTGTTACGGCTTGCGCCATGCAGCACGCACCCTTGCCTTCATGTCCTCACGGACGCTTCCAGCATCTTCATCGACCAGCAAGGTAGAGTGGGCATGGCCCGACGGAAAACCGACGATAACGTCTGTCGGATTGTTTCAGGTCGGCATGGCGATCCATTCTCGTTTCTCGGCATGCATCGGATAGGCAAAGGGGCGCTGGTCGTTCGGACGTTTCAGCCGGGAGCCCATCGCGTGTACATCACGCGTCCCGCGGCGCGCGAGGTTGTCTCGGAACTTGAACTCGTCCACCCGGAGGGCCTATTTGAGGGTGAGATCGAGTCGGCGGGCGGACCGTTTTCTTACCGCTTGTTGATCCAGCATGGCGACGCCGAACGCGTCATCGACGACCCGTACCGGTTTCCCCCGATCCTGGGCGAGATCGACGTGCACCTGATCGCCGAGGGCCGGCACCTGCGCCTCGACGAAAAGCTGGGCGCACATCCGATGATGATCGACGGCGTCACCGGCGTCGGTTTTGCGGTGTGGGCGCCGAACGCTGAGCGCGTCAGCGTCGT
The DNA here is from genome assembly GCA_963712435.1 of uncultured Alphaproteobacteria bacterium. Taxonomy (GTDB): domain Bacteria; phylum Pseudomonadota; class Alphaproteobacteria; order Rhizobiales; family Xanthobacteraceae; genus Rhodoplanes. Next base: position 5,953 of record CAVQIB010000018.1, read on the forward strand.
TGGCGACTTCAACGAGTGGGACGGACGGCGGCATCCCATGCGTCTGCCGGGGGGAATGCGGCGTCTGGGAGATTTTCATGCCAGGCATCGAGGCGGACGCGCTCTACAAGTACGAAATCCTTGCCAAGAACGGCGAGTTGATGGCGCTCAAGACCGATCCGTTCGCTTTCTTTTGTGAGCAGGCGCCGGGGACCGCCGGCGATCGTGTACGACCTCGGACGCTATCGATGGAATGACGCTGCGTGGATGGCGGGCCGCGGAGGTGCGATCAGCAGCCGATGCGCCGGTTTCCATTTATGAGGTGCACCTCGGATCCTGGCGGCGAAGCGTCGAGGAGGGACGCCGATATCTGACCTATGCTGAACTCGCCGAGACCCTGCTCCCGTACGTCAAGGAAATGGGCTTCACTCATATCGAGGTGCTGCCCATTTCGGAGCATCCGTTTGACGGCTCATGGGGCTACCAGCCGCTGGGTCTGTTCGCGCCGACAAGCCGTTTTGGCCGGCCCGACGAGTTCCGCAATTTCGTTGATCGCTGTCATCAGGCCGGCATCGGCGTGATTAACGACTGGGTGCCAGGCCACTTCCCAAGGGACCAACAAGGTCTCGGCTTGTTCGACGGCACCAACCTGTACGAACACGCGGATCCCCGGCAGGGCAGCCACATGGACTGGGGCACGCTGATCTACAACTACGGCCGCAACGAGGTCGCGGACTACCTGCTCAATAATGCGCTGTTCTGGCTCGATGAGTATCACCTCGACGGGCTAAGGGTCGACGCCGTCGCCTCAATGCTTTATCTCGATTACAGCCGCGCCGATGGTGAATGGGTCGCCAACGAATTTGGTGGAAACGAGAATCTGGACGCCATCGCGTTCCTGCGGCAAGTCAACGAACATCTCTACAAGCAATTTCCCGGTATCGCGACGATCGCGGAGGAGTCCACGTCCTGGCCAATGGTCTCGCGGCCCGTCTACCTTGGCGGCCTTGGCTTCGGCTACAAATGGAACATGGGCTGGATGCACGATACGCTCTCGTACATCAGCCGGGACCCGCTCTACCGAAAACACCATCACGACCAGCTGATCCTGAGCCTGACATACGCATTCGCCGAGAACTTCGTGCTGCCGATCAGTCACGACGAGGTGGTCCACGGCAAGGGCTCGCTACTTGCGAAGATGCCCGGCGACCGCTGGCGAAAGTTCGCGAACCTGCGAACCTATTTGGCCTTCATGTTTACGCATCCAGGCAAGAAACTGCTGTTCATGGGTTGCGAATTCGGTCAGCAGACCGAATGGAATCACGATGCAAGCCTTGACTGGCATCTGCTTGCCGATCCGCTCCATGCTGGAACACAGCGGCTCGTACGCGATTTGAATGCGATGTACCGGCAGGTGACGGCCTTGCACGAACGCGATTGCGAGCCGTCCGGATTTGAATGGATCGACTGCACGGACTGGGAGAAAAGCATTATCTGTTTCCTCCGCAGGGGGCGCGCGATCGACGAGGTCGCGGTCGTCGTCTGCAATTTCACCCCGGAAGTTCGTGACGGATACCGCGTGGGAGTCCCGAAGGGAGGCCTCTACCTGGAGCGGCTGAATACGGACGCTGACATATACGGCGGCAGTAACGTCGGCAACGCTGGTGCTGTCATGGCGGACGAAACGCCCTGCCATGGTAGGCCCTTCTCTGTAGCGATCACCCTGCCGCCGCTGTCCACGCTCGTCTTCATCCCATCGCGCCGAGCTCTTTCTTAAGCCGCAGCCCTTTACGCTCGCTCAAGACGCGAGAGACGCCGCTGTTGGCTGTTGGGGTCGTTGATATCACCGATATGGATGGCGTGACCGGTGCACGTCCAGGCGCATGACGGGCCATCGGCCGGTACCTTTGCGTAGTTTCCGTCCGCGTCCTCGGGTGGAGGCAGAAACTGCCTAGAACGCGGCGAGCGAACCGCTATCGACGGTAGGGTGCCGACCCCTTTATGCGTGACCTCGCGCCCCATTTAGAAGGCAGTTCGAGGCCGCCCTCCACAACTTGCGTAAACTGCACCGGGCGCCTGCCCACCGCGGGAGAAATCAAGGAAACGGCCGGAGCGAAGCAAGGAAGATGGCTTGATCCTGACACGGGGCCTCACACTGTTTCAGGGTGTGCGCGCTCCCAGTTGCACGTCACCGAAGATACAGTATAGGGGACCTCGATCTATCGCGTGAACCGAACGCTGGGGGGCGAGATTGCCGTTTCCTGAACGGGTAATTCCTGTTTCGTCGATAGTATTTGCCCCCGGACACTTGGTTTAGCCGCCCCGCACCTTCGGGGTGCGGCGGGCGGACTCCGCCCTCAGGCGGCGGCCATCCGCTCGAGCGTCACCAGCCGGCGGATGTTGTAGGCGAGGTTCTGCAGGATCAGCATCCGGAACATCAGGATCGCGTCGAACGGCTTGCGGCCCGCGCGGCTTTTCTTCTCCGCCTCCGGCGTCAGCGCCACCGCCTCGATGTCGGCGCGGAAGCTCTCCCACGGAACCAGCGTGGCGATCGCCTCCAACGGATCGCCCTTCTCCGACAGCGCCGACAACCGCCGGTCCGCGTCGAAAAACCCCGGCTGTCCCATCGCCCCCTCGCCAAATTACGTCCTCAGGACTGAATTTCGCACGACGCAGCGCGCCAGCCAATTATTCGAGGCGCCCTGTAGCCTTTCCACAGCGCCGCTTTTCAGCGGCCTGCCGTTTCATAGTTTGCGGGCTTGCCTCGACGAGCTTTTCGGAATGCGCGATCATTCCCCATGAACTTGGCAGCATCGGGGCCACGAGTTTCGCTGGCTCGATGATCTGCGAAGTGTCACGACCGAGCACCTCGGCGTAGGCGATCAGGTCGCGGTGCACCTGGGCCGGCAATTCGAGGGTAAGCTTGACGGGTTTGTCTTCGGGAAGAGTAGAGAGCTTCAGCTTGTCCATGGCGGTCTTTCTCCTGTTTGGCGCTGCGATCCGCCTCACGACGGGTAAGGAGCGAGCACGAGGTCTCGATTGACGATGACGCGGACCGGGAATCCTGGTCGTATAGTGAGCGTCGGCTGGATGTTGAGGCTTCGGCGGACGACCTGTTGGCCGGTTTGATTGAGGCTCGTTGCGGCGCCGCGCCGAAGCGCCTGGAGCAGGTTGTTGTCGGCGTTAGCTGCGCCGAGTTCGGTGCCGACGCCGAGCAGGGTGGAGAGCGCGGCTGCAGTTGCGAGCCGTCCCCAATGGTGGTCGACTTCGTCTTCGAGTCCGGCGAAACCTTGCGGGTCAGCCCCGGGCTGGCGCTCCAGCACGATCGAGCGGCCGTTCGGAAGAATCAACCGTGTCCAGACGAGGAGAACGCGGTCTTGGCCGAAGGCGACCTGGCTGTCGTAGACGCCGATCAGCTTCGATCCCTGTGGGATGAGGAGATATTTGCCGGTCGGGCTGTCATAGACGTGCTCGGTCAGGCGGCGGCGAACCCGGCGCGGCCGTGTTCATTTAGAATCTCGGCAATGGCGGCTTGATCGGTCTTCGCGGAGGCGGCGCAGAAGGCGAACGCGACGTCGCCCAGCCCCAGCTCAAACACGCGGTTTCCGCGGGCGGACTGGCAGTAGTAGTCGCGTTTGGGGGTGGCGCGGGCGAGGATCTCGATCTGGCGTTCGTTCAGGCCGAAACGGCGATAGATCTCGGCGATCTGCGGTTCGATAGCGCGGTCGTTCGGCAGGAACAACCGCGTCAGACAACTCTCGATGATGGCGGGCGCGATCGGACTGCGCTCAATATCGGCGAGCGACTGAGTCGCGAACACGACGCTCGCGTTCTTCTTGCGCAGCGTCTTCAGCCATTCGCGCAGCTGCGCCCCGAAGCTGAACTCGTCGAGTACGAGCCAGCCCTCATCGATGATGAGCAAGGTTGGGCGGCCGTCCAGCTTGCCTTCAATGCGATGGAAGAGATAGGCCAGCACGGCGGGGGCCGCGCCGGAAGTAAAAGTCGGGTGAGCCATCGGGCAGCCGCCCGGCCTCGATCGGGTTGAGGTCGTCCACCAGAAACAGAAACACATCGCAATCGGAGGCGCAGAGGGTCGTCGTGTCGCGGGTGACATCGACTTGCGGCTTGTAGATGCCCGTCGACCAGTCGAGGACGCCGGGCACTTTCCACCGCGTGTCGCTTGCGCCGTCGCCGGCGATCCGTTGTACGGCCCCGACGAGTTCATGATCGTAGATACGACCATAGTCCGGGCCGGTGACGGCGCGGAGCTCCACCCGGCCGTCATCGGCCTCGAGGGTCTTGACCTGCTCGGCCCGATGTGAGGTCAGCCCGGATTGCAGGTTGATGCCGGCGAGCGCAATCGCCCGCTGCGCCACCTTGTCTTCGAAGGTCGGGATGCCGAGAGGCCTATGCGACCCGTCCGCTTTCGGGATGTAGGCCCGGCGAACCGGCGGAGCGACGTAGCGGCCCGACTTGATGCGCCCGAGGAGGTCCTGAAGATTGGCCTCCAGGTGCGCCTCATAGGTCTCCGCCGTCACGCCGTCGATGCCGGGCGCGCCGTCCTTGCGGGTTTGTCGATAGGCCTCCGTCATCCATTCCATGTCGATGACGTGGTGCAGCGAGGAGAACGCGCGGTCGCGGTTCGCCCTCGCCATATCGGCTATCCATTGGCGTTTCGTGGACAGGTTTGTGGGACGCAGGGTTCCCTCCCGTGTTTCCCGTCAATGGTTCTCTTCCGTGGCGCCGCCCTTCCCTCCCGTGGGTCCCGGCGAGCCCGGTTCCCCACCTTCGTCGGTACTACGACGGCGCTACGACTTCCCGCCCGCGCATTCCCCGGTCGCTTATGTGTTCGCTTCCGGAGCCCACCGTGCTCCTCCGATCTTCGTGTTCGCCGAAGCGCTCCCGGGGCAGCGGAGGACTGCTCTCGGGCCAGGGACAGTTGTTCAGCCGGCGTCCCGCGTTCCGGCGTGCCTGCGCGTGGACGCGTGCGGGATCTCTCAGGTTCCCAGGCGATCCATCCTGCACCTTTGCCCTGTTCCAAGACCCCGGCCGAACCGACACGGCCTCGCCACTATCGGTCTTGCCGATGCTGCCCCCGGTCCCAACACTCCGAAGGCTTCAGCGTCATCATGATTTCGGGGCTAACCCACGGCTTCGATGCCTGCTGCCTACGCTTCACGAACGGCGTTGCCGCCGCCCATGCAAGGCTCGCTTCCGGCTGGCGGGCTGCGCCTTTACCGGGAGGGAGTCGAACCCTCTGGATCGCTTCGAAAGGTTTCGAACTACATGTTCATCCTCCTTTCCAGGGCTTACCCTGACGCAAGCTGGTCACACAGCAGGCGCAAGTTCTTTGTGCTCGCCGACGTGACCGCGCGGGCGCGCGGGACGCCGTCGGTCATCGCGCCGCTCGCGCTCGAAGCAGTGAAGCGGTGTGTTTCGGCGTGCATGTGTGGATGCCCCCCGGGCCCTCAAAGCGCTAGTGTACCTGAGGTTCGCCGCCGTGGGCGGGTTGATTTGCGGCCAAGAAGTGCGTGTCGTTTGATTTTTCCGGCTGGCCGTGCTTACTGGTTTTCAATTATCGTCTTCCGGATCGCCTGAACCTTCCTTCCGATTTCCTGGACCTGGGCCGAGAGCATTGCAAACAAGCTTCTCATGCGCTGGAGTTCAGCCTTCACCCATTCGGCCTTTTCGTCAGCGTCCCTATCTTGCCAGCGCTTGTTCCTAGACGATTTCTCTCAATGCTTCATGCTTCGTGTCCGACATGCTCGAATTCTTTCCAAGACTATTTTGCCGAGATTGTTCAGCACGGTTTGCCAGGTCGAAGCTTGCACATCAGTCAGGACGATGATCGCCCTTTCTTGAGGTCTTCAAACTGTCCATTGCGGCCTTGTTGATGGTCTCGCCGAGGCCCTTTACCTGATCGCTCAGGACCTGCATCTGCGATTGAATGAACAGGTTCTGCATCCGGACCAGTTCCTGGACGTCGTGGGCCCGAATGATTATTTGCGCAAATTCGAAGGCCGACAGAACATTACGTTCGGCGAAGCTCAACGCCTTCTTGCTGATGTCCAACGCGCCGAGTTGGCTAGCATCGACCCGCTCTCCGAAGGTGGAAACGGCTTTCTCAGTCGCGCGCATGTAGTTGTTAAACGCCAGCTTCGCCTGTTCGACGCTTCGCTCGGCCACAGCGCGCATTTCGCCGGGGATTTCGAGCCGTGGTGTCGTGCTCTCAATCATGACGCTCTCCTATCAATCTTGCCTAAATCAAATATTTTCAAGCCGCATCCTCAAACGCCGGTCTCTGTCTGCGCGTTCAAGCAACAGCTGCAAGGCCATGCGCTGGACTTCGTCGGCACAGTCGCCCTCGGGCGGTACGCCGGATCGGCCCCAATTCACCCTGACGCTTTGCAGCATGTCATCGGGATTGCTGTAGGGATGCGCGCGGAAGACAGCTCCGGTAGGAATATGAATGACTTCCAGTTCGCTTCTGATCTCGAACTGCTCACGGGTCACAGATGCCAATGATGCCATCATCGCCTCCCTGAGGTCCTGTAACGATTTTTCTTTTCCGGATATTGCGCTGGAAATTAACGCAATGCCGCCCCTTGAGTTCGCCCAGCCGGGAATATCGCGCGAGATGTCGTGCCGTGGCGCAGCATTAGCGCTTATCGCGAGGCCATAACCGGCAGACGCGGATGGGCGGCACGCTGCATCCGCCGATCACGCTCATCTCAATACGTCACATCGGCGTGCATCCCGAGGCGCGGAAGGTTACCGCACACCGAATGGGGGCGAGGGTTATAGGGAAGTGGGTGATATTCGTCCCTGTCGCCATCGTGGTCGCGCTCGTGTGGCCGGCGACACGATGGGCCGGCATTTTTTGACTCAGCGCAATCCCGATCTTCCTGAACAGCCTAGATTATGCGCGCCGTGCCAGGAGGTCGCCATGCCGGACACCTACACGTACATCATCCGAGCCGCCGTTGATGCGGCCGATACAACTGGAATGTTCCCGCGAGACTTGTTCAACTGCGGGGTCAATGATCGCTCCGAGCACTACCCTTCGGCCGATGCTGCGCTTATAGCGGCTCGCGCCGCCTACAAAGGCCCCGATGTAAAGGGCGCTAGATGCCGGGTCTGGGCAGAGCGGGAAGCGAGCGACCTGGAGCAGGAAGCGCTAATATGAACCTTGCCTGAAGATGGCTGACTATTATCCGCTGATCGCGCAAGCCGTCATCGGCCTGGATAACGGACAGGACCGCCGTAGGCTCTACGAACGCGGCCAAAACGCCCTTGTGACTGAGTTGCGTGCGGTGAGACCGCCACTCAGCGAGTTGGTCATTGCGAAGGAGCGGCTTGATTTCGAGGAAGCGATCCGCAAGGTCGAGGTTAAATTGGCACACCGCGCCCACGGCTCGGAATAGAGCGCCCCCGCGCTCCGTCCTCAGGCTGCTGTGGCGCTCATACCCACGCGAGCCCGCGAAACGCCTGGAATAGACGCGATGGTTCGCGGGCTGCTGAGACAGAGATGATCACCGCAACGTATCACCTTGGCGCACCTAAAGCCTGCATCAATGGATAGATCAAGGACCCCAGAGGCCGATCGTTGATCGCTTTCAAGGTACAAGAAATCTCTTCCGGGTTGGCACCGATGGCCAGAAGAGCAATCGCATCAGGATCGTCGGCGCGGTTAGCCGGGCGATCGGTGGCGCACCAACGCGCCTTCTTGGCCGGGTCGGATTCCAGAACTGCGTTTGCATCGGCGATCTTGCCAACGGCGCGCGGAACGCGCCTCCAGCGTGTTTTTCAGCGGCCTGCTACAATGTGTTCAACATCCAACGCCATCTGACTTCCCACCGAACCCTGCGCGTGTTTCGTGATCAGGCCATGCTCACGTGGCGCCAAGCGACCGTCGCAGCGTGAACCGTTACGGCCATGGTCATTTGGTCTGCAAATTTCCGATTAACGTGACAGTGCCCGGATTGTCGTTGGACGGCTTCGCCTGTATAGCGTTCGTCGACTTATTGTCTTTATTGCGTAAGTTGGAGATGATCCCTGCTGGGAGAGGTCGACGCAATGCGGATAATCACGGTCGGTCTCGCCCTCATCCTTACGGCCCTGGCCGTATTGGCCCTGGCGTCCGACGCGTTGCTCGCTCCATACCTGCCGGCCGCTCAAGCGATATTGCCGCCGGCGATCGCGGGCTTTGCCGTGCTCTTACTCATCGCGATCTTGCTTGATCGCCCCGCCGGAAAACCAGGACGGGGCGACGCGCAAGCGCCCGCTCCGGCGCCCGCTTCTTCGACGGAGAACCGGCACGACGCGGAGGTCGTCAATTTCTTGGCGGTGTTTCAAGAAAGGGGCCGCCTGGTTGACTTCCTGATGGACGACATCACCGGCTACAGCGACGCGCAAGTCGGCGCTGCGGCCCGCGTCATGCACGAAGGAAGCAAAGCCGCCCTTATGGAACATTTCGGCATCAAGCCCATGCGGGAGGAAAGCGAAGGATTGAAGGTCACTGTCCCCACTGGGTACGCGCCAGACGAATATCGCCTGGTCGGCAAGATCGCCGGCCAACCGCCGTTTACGGGGACGCTCATTCATCACGGCTGGCGGGCGGAATGGGTGAAGCTGCCGCGCCTGCTCAGGACGAGCCCCGACCGGCACCCCCCCATTGCGCCGGCGGAAGTCGAAGTTTCATAAAGCCGGACGAACTCCTGTGGCGATCGCATCGACGCGCTGCTTGTGATTTGCGCTGCGGCGTCAGTCTCGGAACGACCAACAACGTGACAATCTCCATGACGTATCGGCACAGTCTCGGCATCGATCTCGGAACCACCAATAGTGCGATCGCCCTTTCGGAGACCGAAGGCAGTCAGACCGAGGTCATCGAAATTACCCAGATCTTGGGGCCGAACCAGATCGGCGAAAAGGCGACGCTTCCGTCCGCGCTCTACATTCCGCATCCCGACGAATTCCCCAAGGGCGCCTTTTTCTTGCCGTGGCGACCGGCCGAGGCATGCGAGTGGATCGTCGGCCATTTCGCGCGCGATCACGGCGCGCTTGGTTCCGGACCGCCTGATTACGTCGGCCAAGTCATGGCTATCGAATCCGCACATCGACCCCCGACAGCCGGTCCTGCCGTGGAAATCTGACATCGAAGAAAAGAAATTCTCGGCCTTCGATTGCTCGCGCCAGTATCTGGAGCACATCGGGAAAGCTTTGGCTATGCTATGCGAGAGAAGGAAGTTGCGCTCGCGAATACGCAGGTCGTACTGACCGTTCCGGCCTCGTTCGACGATGTCGCGAGAAACCTGACGGCGGAAGCGGCGGAGGCTGCCGGTTTCGCTAATGTCGTCTTGTTAGAAGAGCCGCTAGCGGCCTTTTACGCCTGGACGGCGCAGGCGGGAAAGGATTGGCGCGCGCAGGTTCGTCCCGGCGATATCGTTCTAGTCTGCGACGTCGGCGGCGGGACGGCCGACTTCAGCCTGATCGCGGTGTCGGAGAAAGACGGCGCGCTCGACCTCAATCGCATCAGCGTCGGCGAGCACATTCTGCTGGGCGGAGACAATATGGACCTTGCACTCGCCTATACGTTGCGTGGCGAGCTTGAGGCGAAGGGCAAGACCCTCACAGATATGCAGTTTCTTGCCCTGGTGCACATGGCCGGCCGGGCGAAGATCGCCCTGTTCGAAGACGAATCGCTAGCCGAGTTCCCGATCGCCGTCCCGACGCGCGGCTCAAGTCTGATGGGGAAGACCCTCTCGACAAAGCTCGATCGAAAGACGCTTGAAGCGGTCGTGATCGAAGGCTTTTTTGCGATGAGCGCCATCGACGATCTGCCGCAGAAAGCGCGTCGGACGGGGTTACAGGAGTTCGGGCTGCCCTATGCGTCCGACCCGGTCATCACCAAGCATCTCGCCCGGTTCCTCACGCGCAGTCTTGAGAACGTGCAGGCAAGCGAAACGCTGCGCTCGCTGGTCCACCCTGCTGCGCGCGCCAAAGCATTTCTCGCGCCGACCGCAGTGCTCTTCAACGGCGGCGTGTTCAAGGCCGAAGCCATCCGAAAGCGCGTACTCAATCTCCTGAGCGCCTGGAACGACGGCCAGCCGGTGCGCGAACTCGCCGGACATCAGCCGGATCTGGCGGTCGCGAAAGGCGCGTCGTTCTATGGGCTTAATCGAATCACGGGGAAGGGAATCCGCATCAAGGCCGGCGCCTCGCGCTCCTATTACATCGGGCTCGAATCGTCGATGCCGGCGGTGCCGGGTTTCACTTCGCCGCTAAAGGCGCTTTGCGTCGTTCCGCAAGGCATGGAGGAGGGGACAGAAGCGCTCATCGAAGGCCGGGAGCTTGCGCTTATTACCGGCGAAACGGCGCAGTTCCGGTTCTTCTCATCGGAAGTCCGAAGCGGCGACGCCGTCGGGCAGATCGTTACCAACGCCGAGAAGGAGATCCTCGAAATCAGCTCCCTCGAAGTTGATTTGGCGGCCGTCGACGACATTCCCCCAGGGCAGGCGGTCCCAGTGCAAATCAACGCGGTCGTTACCGAGCTTGGCAAGCTCGAGCTTTGGATGAAACACACGAAATCGGATCGCCGCTGGAAGGTTGAATTCGTGGTCAGGACGGAGTGACGGCTTCTTTCGTGGCGATCGCCAAGCGGCGCAGGCCTGTCGGCGATGCGCGTGTGGTACATCCGATGGTGCAGCCCAAGTTTAGTATCGGGATCGATCTCGGCACCAGCAATTCCGTCCTGGCTTATGCTCCGCTCTCCGGCGCAGGCCGGGCGGAGGCGCTTGCCATTCCGCAATGGGATACGCCCGCGACGGGAATCGAAGCGGGATCGCTACCATCGTTTCTGTACCGGCCGGAGGACGCGATAGCCGCCGAACTTCGCGGGGCCGGCCTCGTTTTAGACGGTTGGGTCGTGGGCAGATTGGCGCGACGTAAGGCGAGCGAAACGCCGGGCCGCGTCGCCCATTCAGCCAAGTCCTGGCTGTGTCACCACGCTGCCGATCGCTCCGCGCGATTCCTGCCTTGGGCGTCGGACGAACTTACGGCGCAGGAAAAAATCTCGCCCGTTAGCGCGTCGGCGCTGATCCTCGCCCATCTGCGCGCCGCATGGAACCTGCGGTTCGCCGGGCGGGGCCCCGAATACGCGTTCGACGCGCAGGACATCACGATCACGGTTCCCGCCTCCTTTGACGCGGCCGCCCAGCGGCTCACGCTCGCCGCTGCGCAAGAAGCACGATTTCCCGACCATGTGCGGCTGCTTGAAGAGCCGCAGGCAGCGTTCTACTGGTGGCTTGACCAGCAATCCGGCGGCGACGGCTGGAGCTTCTTAGGTGTGTCGCCGGATGGCTCCCGGCATGTATTGGTGATCGACGTCGGCGGCGGCACGTCGGATTTCAGCTTGTTCGAAGTCAGCCAGCCCGAAAGCGATCGCGATCCGGAGATCAAGCGGATTGCCGTCAGCGACCATATCCTGCTGGGCGGAGACAATATCGATCTCGCGATTGCGCATCTCCTCGAACCTCGCTTCACGGCGGGTGAAGGTCTTGTGCCCACCAGCGATGGCAGCCTCTCGGCGCGCCAATGGGATTATCTGATTGCTCAGTGCCGAGTTCTGAAAGAAAAAGCGCTGACTGAGGACGACACGCCGGACAAGGCTTTCACGGCATCAATCCCGGGACGCGGCGCGAGTCTCTAGCCGGAGCCATCTCCACGCGGGTGATGCGCGCTGAGCTGGAGCGATTGCTGTTGGAGGGATTTTTTCCGAACTGCCGGTCGACCGATAAGCCGCGGCGCGCGCTCGGCGCGATCAAGGAGTGGGGGCTTCCATACGCCTATGACGGCGCCATCACCCGGCATCTCGCCGCGTTTCTTCATGGGCGGCCCGGCGTCGACGCCGTGCTGTTCAACGGCGGGTCGCTGAAGCCCGCGCAAGTGCGCCAAAGGCTGCGCGAGCAGATCGGCAAATGGCAGGAGGGGCCGACGCCGCAGGAATTGCACAGTGCAGAGCTTGATCTCGCAGTCGCGCGCGGGGCGGCGTTGGCCGGCCGGCGGCTGCGCGGAGGCGCTGGTCGCATCGAGGCCGGCGCCGCGCATGCGGTGTTCTTCGAAGCTCATCGCTATCGCGGCAACGCTCGCGCGGACGCTGCGGAGCGATCGCTGGTGTGCATTCTTCCGCATGGCGCACCGCCCGAGACAACTTATGAAGTGTCTAACCTCGATCTGCATCTGCGCATCAACAGGCCGGTGAGATTCCAGATCTACACGTCGACACGTCAGGAGGACAAAAACGCGGGGGACGTTGTCGCGTTGACGCCGGACGATTTCGACGCCCTGCCCCCGCTCGAAACGGTTGCGACACTCGAGCGCTCCTCGACCGCGGACGCGGCCTCGACCGTGCCCGTCGCATTGAATGCCCGGTTGAACGAACTCGGTCTCCTGCAGGTGTCGTGTCGCAGCCTGGCTCTGCGCGTCCAGCGGGTCTGGCCGCTCGAATTCAATCTTCGCGCGGATGAACGCGATTTCGCCCGAACTCGCCGGCCCGGCGGCGCCGCAGCGGTTCGAGGTCACGTCGGAGGCGCGGTCGAACGCACGCCAATTCATCGCCGCTTTCGCGCAGCCTCTTAAGAAAGGCGAGAAAATCACGGCGCAGCGGATTTTCGATAGATTGGAACAACACCTCGGCAGGCCGAAAGGCGAATGGAACGGGGCTCTGCTTCGCGAGCTGTGGACTGCCCTGGCGGCGACCGAGTTAGGCCTGGCGCTTTCGGTCGCGCATGAGGAGGCCTGGCTCATCCTCGCCGGGTTTCTGCTGCGACCCGGCTTCGGCGTGATCATGGACGAGAGTCGGATCGACGACCTGTGGCACATCGTTCGCAATGGGCCGCGCTTTCCGGGGAAGCGCATAAAGCTTCAGGAGTACATCCTCTGGCGCCGGGTGGGGGGAGGTCTTGATCGCGAGAGACAGGAAGCCCTGCTTGCGGCGGAAAGAGACAGGTTGCGCCAGAACAAGGCGGCGCCGCCCGAACTGATCCGCATGGCGGGGTCGTTTGAACGAATTGGGAAAGAATTGAAAGCCGAACTGATCGAGCAGTTCATCGAAACGACGCTTCAGCTTGCGTGTCAGCAGAAGCATGTCGCGCCCTATCTCGCCGCTCTCGGAATGCTTCTCAACCGGACCCCTTTCCACGCCGGCCCTGAAACGATCGTTTCCCCCGACCTTGTCGGAACAGCGTACGACGCCTTGCGCCAGATCGATTGGAGCAGCGCGCAATTCGAGGAGGCCCAGACGCTGTTCATGCGCGCCGCTCGCGCAGTCGAAGACCCGCGGCTCAATCCGAGCAGGTCGTTGCGCGAGAGTATCGCCAACAAACTCGAGAAGTGCGGCGTTAGCCCGCTCAAAACCGGTCGGCTGCGGGATGTCGTCCCGGTCGAGCAAACCGAACGGCTCAATCTGTTCGGAGAGGCCTTGCCGCCTGGCTTGATCCTTGGCGGAGACCAATAGCCGATCAGACTTTGACTCCGCCAGGAAGGATGAATAAAGGTCGCACGGTTCTCCACACCCTCTCTTGAGAGGAAGCAGCGGGGATGAGAGCGCTGTCAGGTTCATCTGCTGATTTCAGCGTTTTGGGGTGGCGTCAAGCGTGATGGGGGCAGTCCCCCGTAGTCGACAGGAGGGACCCGCGCGCGTCGCGGCGCGCCCTCATAGCTGGCGGAGCGGCGCGCATGGGAGGTTCCTGTTGACCCACGGGGGCGGCTATGATGCGGGTCTTGCGGTTCATTTCTTGGCTCCTTTCGGCTTGTCGTCTGCTGCGGTTGTGGCCGCGGGCTCGCTCGTTTCGGCGGCTTTGATTTTGCGCATCGACGGGCCATCGAGTTCGAGCCGGTAGGCGTTGTGAACACTGCGATCCAAGATCGCATCGCCGAGCGTGGGCTCCCCGATGACGTCATGCCAGGTTGGCACGGGGAGTTGGCTGGTGATCAGGATGGAGCCGCGACCGTGGCGATCTTCGACAATCTCCATGAGATCGCGGCGCTGGCTGACGGTAAGGCGATCGGGGCCCCAATCATCGACGATGAGGAGATCGACCTTGACCAGCATGCGGAACAGTCGGGCGAACCGACCATCGCCATGGGCGAGTTCGAGATCGGCGAACAGCCCAGAGCGATTGGGCCGCAGATCGCGACTGTGCTGGGCACGGAGGTCTTCTATCGTGACTTCAGCAATCGACGCTCCGTCGCAAGCTATCTCGGATTGACGCCGAGCCCGTTCCAGAGCGGGGACATGGCCCGGACTCTCGGCATCACCAAGGCGGGCAATCCGAGAGCACGAACCGCGATGATCGAACTGGCCTAGCTGTGGTTGCGCTATCAGCCGCAGAGCGAACTTGCCCGGTGGTTCGAGCAAAGAACCAACGGTTTGAAAGGTCGCATTCGTCGGATCGCGATCGTCGCCGTCGCCCGCAAGCTCGCGGTCGCGCTTTGGCGGTACCTGCAGACGGGCATCATCCCGGCGGGCGCCGAGCTCAAGGCATAACAAGAGGACACGACTGGAACGTTGCCCCGACCAGGATGGGCGCGTGACCGTGAGAACCCGTGGCGCGGCTTGCGCCGGCCGCCGAAATCCTGGCGTCGTCGCGCGGCTTGCTCATCGCTCGTTCCCAACAGCGAATCCCGCCATCGAGGGAACACGAACCGCTCAAATCCGAAATCCAAAACGCAAGAAAGCCGGGCAGAAAACCCAGCTTTCCTGCAAAATCGAATAGTTGGTCGCTCGTGAAGAAAGTTCTTGAGCCTTGATTAAGCGCGGCTTGGGATTGGAGGCGAGCGGAGGAGCGCGAGGATCAGGGCGCGCAAAAGCCGCCTGAACCAGCGCAGGAGCAGGCTGAAGTTGTAGCCGGCGGCGGCGAGCACGGCGTTGGCGCGGTCGCCCGCGCGGCCCTTGAGGTAATTGCGGCCCATGCGGTGCTCGGCCTTGACGTGTCCGATTACCGGCTCGACGGCGGCGCGGCGGCGCATCTCGCGGCGGATGGCGCGGGTGACGCGGCGGACCTGACCGGTGATCCAGACCTGGAAGCGGTTGGGGTGATTGTGGCCGCGGTAGCTGCTGATTCCGGGGCAAGCCGCCCACCGTTCCGGAATGATGTCGCCCACCCGTTCCGAGATTATTCCGCCCACCGTTCCGAGATGATCTCGCCCGCCATTCCGGGATAATTCCGCCCGGGTCGGGGTCGCCTCTGCTGGCCTGTTTAGGGTCCGCTCCTTTGGCTGTTCCAAGGGAGCGACCGGATGCCGGCAGAGAGGACGACGATGCGCCAGGTGCGCGAAGTTCTTCGCTTGAAGTTTGCGGGCGTGCCGACGCGGGAGATCGCCCGCCGCGTCGGGGTGGCGGCGTCGACGGCGCGGGCGACGATCGACCGGTTTCAGGCAGCCGGCCTGAGCTGGCCCTTGCCCGACGAGATGACGGACGCGACGCTGGAGGCGCGGCTCTACGCCAATGTCGGCACGAAGCAGGGACATCGGCGTCAGGCGGAGCCCGACTGGGCGGCGATCCATCGCGAGCTCAAGCGCAAGCATGTCACGCTGTCGATCCTGTGGGACGAGTACATCGAGCGCCATCCCGACGGCTATCGCTATTCCCGGTTCTGCGAACTCTACCGCGCCTGGGAGAGCAAGCTCTCGGTCACGATGCGCCAAACCCATGCGGGCGGCGACAAGCTGTTCGTCGATTATGCCGGCGACACGGTCCCGGTGATCGTCGACCGGCTGACCGGCGCGACGCGTCCGGCGCAGATCTTGTGGCCGTCCTTGGCGCCTCGAACTTCACCTACGCCGAAGCGACCTGGACGCAGGGTCTGGGCGACTGGATCGCCGCCCATACGCGCGCCTTCGCCGCGATCGGCGGAGCGCCGCAGCTGATCGTGCCCGACAACGCCAAGGTCGCCGTCATCAAAGCGTGCCTGTACGAGCCGCAGGTCAATCGCACCTATGCCGAGATGGCGGCCCATTACGGAGCCGCCGTGCTGCCGGCCCGGCCGCGCCGGCCGCGCGACAAGGCGAAGGTCGAAGCCGGCGTGCTGATCGTCGAGCGCTGGCTGATCGGCCGGCTGCGCCATCGCTTTTTCCATAGCCTGACCGAGCTGAACGCGGCGATCGGCGAGCTGCTCATCCGCCTCAACGAGGAGCGGCCGATCCGGCGGCTCGGCGTGACGCACAAGCGCGCCGCGGACAGCGTGCCGATCCTCCATCCCAACATCCGCGGCTCGCGCTACTATCAATAGGAGACCACGCCTTGCTCACCCATCCAACCCTCGACCGCTTGCATGAGCTCGGCCTTGCCGGAATGGCCAAGGCGTTCGCCGAGATCGAAGCGTCCGACGAAGCCGCCAGCCTCACGCATCCCGAATGGCTCGCCCTCTTGCTCGATCGCGAGATCAGTCATCGACGTGACAGACGCCTCATGGCGCGACTGCGATACGCGCGGCTGCGCCATCAAGCCTCAGTCGAAGACGTCGACTACCGAGCTGCGCGCGGCCTCGATCGTGCGCTCTTCCACAAACTCGCCGACGGACAGTGGATCGATGCGCATGAGAATTTGATTCTGTGCGGGCCGACCGGCGTCGGCAAAAGCTGGTTGGCGTCAGCGCTCGGCCACAAAGCCTGTCGCGACAATCGCTCCGTCCTCTACCAACGCATTCCAAAGCTCTTCGCCGACCTCGCATTGGCGCGCGCCGATGGCCGCTATGTGCGTCTCCTGCGAGCGCTCGGGGGCGTGCAGCTCCTCATCCTCGACGACTGGGGTCTCGAACCGCTCGACGCCGCCGCACGCCACGATCTCCTCGAGACTTCTCGAAGAACGCTACGGCCGGCGCGCCACCATCATCACCAGCCAAATCCCGGTCGACCAATGGCACGACGTGATCGGCAACCCCACCTATGCCGACGCCATCCTCGATCGCCTCGTCCACAACGCGCATCGCATCAATCTTGCCGGAAACAGCCTGCGACGCGACCGCACCGCAAAGCCCGCAAAGGATTGACCGACCCGCAACGCGCTGCAAAGATCAGCCGCCAGCGAGGCTCCCCGCCCTGGGCGACATCATGTCGGAATAACGGGCGGCATCATCTCGGAATGCCCGGGCGACTTCGTCGGAATCGGCACGGTAGCCCTTGTCGACGTGGATGCGGCGCACCGCGAGGCCGGTGAGCGTTTGCAGATCGGCGATGACCGGACCGAGCGTGTGGCCGTCATAGGGATTGCCGTGCAGCGCCTTGGCGTGCAGCACGAACTGCCCGCCCTTGGGGCGGGTCACCGGGGTGACGAGGGAGACCTTGCAGCCGAACTCGTAGGGAGCGCGCGGCTTGCCTTTGCCGATGCATTCGACTCGGGCGCGTGCAAGGCATAGACCTTCGGCCCGCGCTGGCGCGCCTCCTGGAAGCGCACCCGGACGGCGAGCGCCAGCAGCGGCGCAAAGCGCTCTTCCAGCGCGGGGTCGCCCTCGATCTTGCGGCCGATGTCGCGGATGAGGCGGCCGAGCCTTGTGCGCAGGAATTTGAGCGCGCGCCGGGCGCGCTTGAACTGATGGGCGTGGATGTAGCGCCCGACCATGATGGCGGCGCGCTTGGCCAGCCGCACCAGCGGGTGGCGCAGATTGATGATGTGGTCCAGCGGCGGGCGGAACAGGTCGTCCTGGCGATCGTCGCGCGGCTTGCTCATCGCTCGTCCCCAACAGCGAATCTCGCCATCGAGGGAATCACGAACCGCTCAAATCCGAAATCCAAAACGCAAGAAAGCCGGGCAGAAAACCCAGCTTTCCTGCAAAATCGAATACTTGAGCAGCGCCGCTTGTGCCCGCCGCTCAGCCGTTCCCGAATTCTTCACGGACGACTACTTGAGCAGCGCCACTTGCGCCCGCCGCTCAGCCGCTCCGTGAATTCTTCACGGACGACAAAGGAGGCGGACTTCAAGACAGTGCGCAAACCTTGGGCTGTCAAGTCCGCAGCAAGAACGAGCAAGCCGGCGGCGAAAACGTCGGTCAAAGTTGAATCAACGGTCAGCAAAGCCCGGACCCGTCGCGCGGCGAAACAAACGATCCAGGTTTGCGTTGGCCGTCGTCGGCAACAATGCCGCGCACGCACACCCACATCGGCGACGCCTGTCAAGTCCTCGAAGCGATGGCTGCGCGAGGCGCACGCCGCACAATCGGGGTGTTGCCCCCATCACCGCGAAACCCCACCCAATTTGGGTCATAAGCGCTGACGGCGGACACGCCCCGATCCCGCGCTGAGGCGACCGCTTGAGCGCCTTAGGCAGACTTCCGAGCCGCCCGCGAATCCCCCGGTGCGCACTCGCGGGCGACGCCCTCCCCGTAAGCGGAGGAAAGTTAGGGAGTGGGGCGGCGACGCGCCCGTGCCGGCCTTACGCTCGGGCATAGGGTCACGATCACTTCTTCGCCGCCTTGGCCGGGTCCTTCACCGCGTCGAAGGTCTCGAACTCGACATTGTAGAGCTCCCCGTCCTTCTTCTCGATCCGGCGGATGTAGATGTTCTGAACGATTTCGCGCGTCTCCGGATCGATCGAGATCGGCCCGCGCGGGCTCTCCCATGCCATCCCCTTCATCGCCGCTACCAGCTTGTCGCCATTGGTGTCGCCGCCGGTCTTCTTCAGCGCCTCGTAAATCAGGTGCATGCCGTCATAGCCGCCGACCGCCATGAAGTTCGGGCGCATCCCAGGATTGGCCTTCTTGAAGGCGGCAACGAATTCCTTGTTAAGCTTGGACTGATGGTCCGCCGAGTAAAGATGGGCGGTTACGGTTCCGATCACCTGGTCGCCCATACCGTTGAGCTGATCGTCGTCGGTGATGTCGCCCGGTCCGATCAGCTTGATGCCCGCTTGCGCAATGCCGCGTTCGACGAATTGCTTGATCAAGGTCGCAGCTTGCCCAGAGGGCACGAACACATAAACCGCGTCGGGTTGAGCGTCGCGCGCGCGCTGCAGGAATGGGGCGAAGTCCGGGCTCGCCAACGGGGCGCGCAGCGCCTCGATCACCTGGCCGCCGCCCTTGGTGAACGCTTCCTTGAACCACGTCTCGGCGTCGTGGCCGGGCCCATAATCGCTGACGACGCTCACCACCTTCTTGATGCCGTTCTTCAGCGCCCAGTCGGCGATGATGGTCGAGGACTGCGGCAGCGTGAAGCTGGTCCGTGCGATATAGGGCGACCGCTCGGTGATGGCCGATGTTCCCGCACAGGTGACGATCATCGGAATCTTCGCCTCCGTCGCGAGCGGAGCAACCGCGAAGGCCGTCGGCGTCACGCTAAATCCAGCGAGCAGGTTGACCTTATCGCGCACGATCATTTCTTGCGCGAGCCGCTTTGTGTTGTCGGCGGTCGCGGCGTCGTCCTTGACGATCAATTCAATTTTTTTGCCGGCGACAGTGTCGCCGTGCTGCGCCATGTAAAGCCGCATTCCCGCCAGCGCCTGGACGCCGATGATCTGCAGCGGGCCGGTTAGCCCGAGCGTCACGCCGACCTTGACGGTTTTCTGCGCCAGTGCCGGCCCTGCCCCCATAGCGATTAGCGTGGTCGCAGCAAGCGCCAACCAACCTCTTCGATTCATTGCCGTTTCCTCCTTGCACAGATTTTGTTTGCTATTTGCCGCGGCTCGTGCACGTCGCGGCGGTTTCTGACCCAGCTCGCTCTGGAGAGCTTCTTTGTAGCATTTTTTAAGATGTCGCGCTCCGCCTTCAGCTTGATGACTTCGCGCCGGAGCCGCTCGATCTCCAGCTGTTCGGGTTTCATCTGCCCCTGGCCGGGAAACGCCTGCCGCGGGTCAGCCGCAAAATTCCCTCACCCATTTGCGCAGAATGTTCTCGTGCACGTCCAGATCGCGGGCAGCCTGCGCAGCCGACTGCCCCTTTCCCGCACCAGCCTCACCTCTTCGAGCTTGAACGCTCGGTCAAACCGCCTCCGTCCCATCGCCTTCCTCCGGTCTCTTCGTCCACCTTAACTCGGTGTCCGTGAAACCGGCAGCAGCTCAATCACCGACAAGCCTAATCTTCGAGTTGATCAAGCATCACTACCGCCCTTACGATACACACGAAGAGTTCGGCCGCGGTTTCTCGGCCTGCCAAGCCGGCAACTCCCGCAACCCGCACGAGGCCGACAGCATTTCCGCCCAGGCGTGGCGTAGGGGGGTGGAGGCTGCGATACACTACAAGAAAGCGACCACTGGCTGAGATGGAGCAACCGTTTGGTCATGAGAGGGGCCGCCGCAGGGCGGCCTTTTGCTGTTGAGAACGAAAAAAAGGCCCGGCGTCTGAGCCGCCGGGCCTTACGTGGGAGGGTGTGTTGAGAGAACGTCGGACCGTAGCAGCCGATGATTAACGCCGGGTTAAGAGCGATGACTGCGAGCCTCGGGAACGCAAGGGGGGCCATGCCTGAGCACGGAGCGAGTACCCCCCGCCGCGAACTCCCGCCAGTTTTGCCTCGCGGGTACCGCGCATTTTACCGAGTTTCTTAGGAGAAAGAACACTTCCGCCAAGTACTCTCCCTCATTGTAGCTGTGTCTATCTGGGAGGGTCAGGTGCTGAAATTCCTCATTGGAGTTCTTGCGTCTATCGCGATGGTGGGCGGCGCAATCGCAGCCGATTTACCTCGTAGTGAGCCGGTGCCGCCGCCTCCGCCCGTTGCGGTTGGCAAGGCTCCTATTGGTAAGGCTCCCTTCGGCAAGGGACCGGTCGTCGCGCGGTACTGACAGGTTTGAAATGCCTCTAAGTGGCCCGGTTCCCGTCGTCCGACGGGGCCGGGTTTTGTTTTTTTGGGGAGTGGCGCCGAGGGCTACCGCGACACATCGCAAGAGCTCCGCGTGCGGATCGATGCGGCGGGCCGGGCGCTGCCGTATGAGCCCATCGATGAAGTCATTGCAGATAGAACGTGCCAGCGACGGCTGAATGAAGGCGGCGTATCGAGGCGGGTGTCGAGCCTGCCAGAACCTCCCGAAAGGAGCGATACGCCATGTCGAGAGATAGCACCGTCATCCCGTTGCGTCAGCCTGACGTCATCGACGATCCACTGACCGAGCTTGCCCGAGAGGGCGCCCGCCGCATGCTGGCGCAGGTGCTGATCGCGGAAGCCGACGCCTTCGTCGCCTTGTGGAAGGATTTGAAATTGCCGGATGGGCGCGACCGCGTCGTGCGTCACGGCCATGGGCCGCAGCGCGCGATCCAGACCGGGGTCGGGCCTGTCGAGGTCCGGCGCGCCAAGGTGCGCGACCGGGGCGAGGTAGGCGCGGCGGAGAAAATCCGCTTCACCTCGTCGATCCTGCCGAAGTGGGCGCGGCGGACCAAGAGCCTCGACGCGCTGTTGCCGGTTCTTTACCTGCGCGGGGTGTCGACCGGCGATTTCCAGGAGGCGCTCGCCGCCCTCCTGGGCAAGGACGCGCCCAACCTGTCGCCCGCGGTGATCGCGCGGCTGACGGCGGAGTGGCAGGCGGATTACGACCCCTGGCGCCGGCGCGATCTCTCGGCGCGGCGATACGTGTATGTGTGGGCGGACGGGGTCTATCTGCGGGACGAATACGGCATCGTAATGCCGCAAGGTCCATGGCGCATTGCCTCATCGAGAATGTTACCGAACAAGGTCTGCCGGGACTGGGGCAGCGTCAGCGAATCGTATCGCTGGCGTGGATGGCAGACGGGATCAGCATGGGTGCGCGGCGCGAGGTGTTGGCGGCGGTTGCGAATCGTTACCGGGCTGCTGGCCGACGCGAGAAGGGACGCATCCTCGATGAACTGACGGCGACGACGGGATGGCATCGCAAACATGCTGTGCGGGCGCTGTCGCAGCGTGTGGTGGCACGTGCGCCCTCCGGCTCGATGAACGCGGCAGTCGCATCGGCGGTCCGTGATAACGGCTCTCTGCCTCGCCGGCGCCGTGGCAAGTACGACGACATCCGTGACGCGCTCGTTGATGCCAGGACGAGCTCGGCGAACGGATCGGCAAGCGCGGTCTTGCTGCGGCTGCCGGCACGTCGCCTGTCGATCCACTGGTCTTTGCACAATCGCTCGGTACCAAGGTGACGACGCGAGAGGTGCGCGCCACCCATCGGCGGCCGAAGCGAAAGTACAAAAAGCGCATACGCATGCCGTCGAAGCTCGACCCGCATCTGGCGATGATCGAAAGCTGGCTTGCGGTCGAGCCGCAGCTCACCGCGCTCGGGATCGTGCGACGGCTCGCCGAGATCGATCCGGCCACATTTGGCTGCAAGCAGCATTCGATCGTACAGCGGCTGCTTCGGGCACTCAGGCGCAAGGCGGCCGAGACGGTGATCGCGACCACGGCAACACCGCCGTCGCCAGCCGTGGCCTTGCGGCCCGGGCCTGTGGACGGCGCTGCGTGTGATGGGCACTCCGCCCGCCCACAGGCCCTCCCCCACCGCTCAGCTCGCGCGCCCGATCCCACTTCCCCGGTAACATTCCCTGGTGAGGCAATACGAGGGGTCAGTTCGCCATTCAGTTCGGCGAGCGTTTTCCGGGAACAGCGCGATGACGAGAACAACCGACAGCGCGGCGCCGACGATGTTGCTTTGCCGGCGTCTTCGCCGTCAAGCCCCGCGCCTGCGGCGCGCCGCTATGCGGCTTTGGGGCTTGACCGCTCGGCGCGGCCAAGCAAACTTGCTGACCGTGCCGCTGATGCCACATGCTCGATGTGCGGAAACGAAAACTCCACCTGCACAGAAAATCTCTTACACAAAACTTCTGACACTCCCAGCGCCCATTTCATCGATACTGATGTCTTCTAAATCGAGGAACACGATGACGGTGCCGGTTGTGCTCCGTCCGCGTCGGAAACGCTTTGAACGCGATGCTGACGAAGTCGTCGAACGGCCCAGCCTTCTTGCCGAGGCCCGAGAGGGCGCCCGCCGGAGCAACATGCTCGTTTCAGCTTGAACGCGTTGTGTACTTCTTATGCACGCGCTGGCTACTTTGACAGGCCGGGTTGGTGGAGTTCGAATCTGTTGGGGCGCGATGATTGCTCCACCGAGGAACAATTTAGGTCTTCGCCTGTTTGGCAATGCACGTGAATTTAGGTGGCGTTCTAGACATCTGTTTCTTGGTATTCACGCCCCGGCGTGCTCAGCCACGGGCGAACGGATAAGAATTCAACTCCGTAGGAAGGGGCGGCCTACACAGCGTCACCACGGCGGATTGCTTCAGTGACTCGAGTTCTTGTCGTCGACGAGCAGAGCGTGTATCGGCAGGGAATTCGCGCGTTGATCGAAACGAACTCATTGGCGACGGAAGTAGAGGACGCGCCCACCCTCGGCGAAGTGCCAGCGCGTGTTTTAGCAAATGGTCAT
>CAVQIB010000019.1:0-11356 GCA_963712435.1 uncultured Alphaproteobacteria bacterium
GATTAACGGCATAAACATATCTTTATGTCAGGCTTACGGGATCGTTCACGCGCTTCGGGGGTGGCCGCTTGACCTTCGACGACCTCACACGGCGCTGAGCGCCGCGGCCGAGGAGACGCGCCTGCGCGTGCTGGCGCTGCTCGCCGAGAGCGAGCTCACCGTCTCCGACCTCACCGATATCCTGCGCCAGTCGCAGCCGCGCATTTCGCGCCATCTCAAGCTGCTCGCGCGAGGCCCGGCTGGTCGAGCGGTTTCGCGAGGGCTCTTGGGCTTTCTTCCGCCTCGCCGAGCAAGGAGCGAGGCGGCGGAACTGGCCGTGCGCTCGTCGCGCGGCTCGACCCCGCCGACCGCACGCTCGCGCGCGACCGCGAGCGGCTCGCCGCCGTGCGCACGGCGCGCGGCGACGCCGCGCAGGACTACTTCAGCCGTCACGCCGCCGAGTGGGACCGCATCCGCCGGCTGCATGTCGCCGACGAGGCCGTGGAAGCGCGATTTCTGGCCGCGCTCGCCGACCGTCCGTTCCGCTCGCTGCTCGATCTCGGCACCGGGACCGGCCGCATGCTCGAACTGCTCGGGCCGCATATCGAGCGCGGATTCGGCATCGACTCCGCGCGACATGCTGGCGCTCGCGCAGGGCGCGGCTCGACCGCGCCGGACTCAAGCACTGCACCGTGCGGCACGGCGACGTCTTCGACCTCGCGATGCCGCCCGACTTGTTCGATGTCGTCATCATCCACCAGGTCCTGCATTTTCTCGACGATGGCGCGCGCGCGATCCGCGACGCGGCGCGCCTGCTGCGGCCGCAGGGCCGGCTGCTCGTCGTCGACTTCGCCCCGCATGATTTCGAGTTTCTCCGCGAGGAGCATGCGCATCGGCGGCTCGGCTTTGCCAACGAGACCGTGACGCAATGGCTGGAGCAGGCGGGTCTCGAACCGGTTCTGCTATCGCAATCTGCCGCCCGAGCCGGGCTCGGAAGGCAAGATCGCCGTATCGCTGTGGCTCGGCCGCGACCGTCGCGTCGCGCTCGCGGCGTCGGCGCGGGAGGTGGCGTGATGGACATGGCGGTGCAGGAGAGGCCGAGCCGGTTTCCGCGCCAGCGGACGCGCGAATCCGCGTGTCGTTCGAGTTCTTTCCGCCGAAGACGGCGGAGATGGAGAACACGCTGTGGGACTCGATCGAGCGGCTGCATCCGCTCAAGCCGGCCTTCGTCTCGGTCACCTATGGCGCCGGCGGCTCGACGCGCGAGCGCACGCATGCGACGGTCAAGCGCCTGCTGGCGGAGACCGACCTCGTCCCCGCGGCGCACCTCACCTGCGTCGCGGCCATCGCGCGAGGAGGTCGACGACGTGATCCGCGCCTATGTCGCGGCGGGCGTGCGCCATATCGTGGCGCTGCGCGGCGACGCGGTCGGCGGCCCCGGGCGAGCGCTACGCGCCGCATCCGGGCGGCTATCTCAACGCCGCCGATCTGACCGGCGGCATCAAGCGGATCGCCCCGATCGAGGTGTCGGTCGCGGCCTATCCCGAGAAGCATCCGGACAGCCCCTCGGTCGAGGCCGACATCGACATGCTCAAGGCCAAGATCGACGCCGGGGCGACGCCGCGCCATCACCCAGTTCTTCTTCGACAACGACCTCTATTTCCGCTACCTCGACCGCGTGCGCGCGCGCGGAATCGACATCCCGATCGTGCCCGGCATTCTGCCGGTGCAGAACTTCAACCAGACGCGCGCCTTCGCCGCAGCGCTGCGGCGCCATCGATCCCGCCCTGGCTCGCCGATCGCTTCGCCGGTCTCGACGAGGACGTCGCGACCCGCAAGCTGATCGCCGCGGCGGTCGCGGCCGAGCAGGTGTTCGATCTGGTCGACCGCGGGGTCCGCGACTTCCACTTCTACACGATGAACCGCGCCGACCTCGTCTACGCCATCTGCCACCTGCTCGGCCTGCGGCCGGCCGAGGCGCGGGCAGCGGCGTGACGCATGCGAAAACGCAGGAACGACATTGACCCCTGACCAGATTGCCGCCTCGCCGACCGAAACCGCGCTGCGCGAGCTCGCGCGCGAGCGCATCCTCGTGCTCGACGGCGCGATGGGCACCGAAATCCAGACTCTCAAGCTCGACGAGGCGGGGTTCCGCGGCGCGCGCTTTGCCGATTGGCCGCGCGATCTGCGCGGCAACAACGATCTCCTCATCCTGACGCAGCCGGACGTGATCCGCGAGATCCATCTCGCCTATTTCCGCGCCGGCGCCGACATCGTCTCCACCAACACCTTCTCCTCGACCCGCATCGCGCAGGCCGATTACGGCATGGAGGAGGTCGTGGCCGAGCTCAATCGCGACGGCGCAAGGCTCGCGCGCGAAGCGGCCGACGTCGGCCGAGCGCGAGGACGGGCGACGGCGTTTCGTCGCCGGCGCGATCGGGCCGACCAACCGCACCGCGTCGATCTCGCCCGATGTCGGCAATCCGGGCTTCCGCGCCGATCACCTTCGACGAGTTGCGCGCGGCCTATGGCGAGCAGGCGGCGGCGCTGCTCGACGGCGGCGCCGACATTCTGCTGGTCGAAACGATCTTCGATACGCTCAACGCCAAGGCGGCGCTGTTCGCGATCGCAGAACTGTTCGACGCGCGCGGCGTGCGCGTGCCGGTGATGATCTCGGGCACGATCACCGACCGGTCCGGCCGCATGCTGTCCGGACAGACGCCGGAGGCGTTCTGGAATTCGGTGCGCCACGCGGCGCCGCTCTCGATCGGCCTCAACTGCGCGCTCGGCGCCAAGGAGATGCGCGCGCATATCGCCGAGCTTTCGCGCATCGCCGATACGCTCGTCTGCGCCTATCCGAATGCGGGCCTGCCGAACGAGTTCGGCCGCTACGACGAGAGCCCGGAGTTCATGGCGGGGCTGCTCGGCGAGTTCGCGCAAGCGGGCCTCGTCAACCTCGTCGGCGGCTGCTGCGGCACGACGCCGGCGCATATCCGTGCGATCGCCGACGCGGTCGCTGGCGTCGCGCCGCGCGCGATCGCCGCGGCTGAAGCCCTATCTGCGCCTCGCCGGGCTCGAGCCGTTCACGCTCACGCCGGAAATCCCGTTCGTCAATGTCGGCGAGCGCACCAATGTCACCGGCTCGGCCAAGTTCCGCAAGCTGATCAAGGCGGACGATTACGCCGCCGCGCTCTCGGTCGCGCGCGAGCAGGTCGAGAACGGCGCGCAGATCATCGACGTCAACATGGACGAGGGGCTGCTCGATTCCGAAGCGGCGATGACGACCTTCCTGCATCTCGTCGCGGCCGAGCCGGACATCGCCCGCGTGCCGGTCATGGTCGATTCCTCGAAGTTCAGCGTGATCGAGGCGGGCCTGAAATGCATCCAGGGCAAGGCGGTGGTGAACTCGATCTCGCTCAAGGAGGGCGAGGCGGAATTCCTGCGCCAGGCGCAGATCGTTCGCCGGCACGGCGCGGCCGTGGTGGTGATGGCGTTCGACGAGCAGGGCCAGGCCGACACGATCGAGCGCAAGACCTCGATCTGCAAGCGCGCCTACGACATCCTGGTCGGCCGCCTCGGCTTTCCGCCCGAGGACATCATCTTCGATCCCGAACATCTTCGCGGTCGCGACCGGCATCGAGGAGCACAATGGCTACGGCCTCGCCTTCATCGAGGCGGCGCAGTGGATCAGGGCGAACCTTCCCGGCGCGCATGTCTCGGGCGGCGTGTCCAATCTCTCCTTCGCCTTCCGCGGCAACGAGCCGGTGCGCGAAGCCATGCACTCGGTGTTTCTCTATCACGCCATCAAGGCGGGAATGGACATGGGCATCGTCAACGCCGGCCAGATGGCCGTCTATGACGATCTCGATCCCGAACTGCGCGAAGCCTGCGAGGACGTGGTGCTCAACCGGCGCGGCGATGCCGCCGAGCGGCTGCTCGCGCTCGCCGAGCGCTATCGCGGCGACGGAGCGCGAGACGAAGGAGACCACCCTCGAATGGCGGCAATGGCCGGTCGACAAGCGGCTCACGCATGCGCTCGTGCACGGCGTCACCGACTATATCGCCGAGGATGTCGAAGCTCGCGCGAACGGCCGCGACGCGCCCGCTCGACGTCATCGAGGGGCCGCTGATGGCCGGGATGAATGTGGTCGGCGACCTGTTCGGCGCCGGCAAGATGTTCCTGCCGCAGGTCGTCAAGTCGGCGCGCGTGATGAAGCAGGCGGTCGCCTATCTCATGCCCTATCATGGAGCAGGAGAAGGCCGCGCAGGGAGCGGCGGCGCGCAAGACGAGTTACGGCAAGATCGTGCTCGCGACCGTCAAGGGCGACGTGCACGACATCGGCAAGAACATCGTCGGCGTCGTGCTCCAGTGCAACAATTACGAGGTCGTCGATCTCGGCGTGATGGCGCCGGCGACGAAAATCCTGGAGACGGCGAAGGCGGAGGGCGCGGACATTATCGGCCTGTCCGGCCTGATCACGCCGTCGCTCGACGAGATGTGCCATGTCGCCGGCGAGATGGAGCGGCAGGGCTTCGACCTCCCGCTCCTGATCGGCGGAGCGACGACCAGCCGCGTGCACACGGCGGTGAAGATCAACCCGAACTACCGGCGCGGCCAGGCGGTCTATGTCAACGATGCAAGCCGCGCGGTCGGCGTCGTCGCGGCGCTCATGTCGAACGAGCAGCGGCCAGGCTATGTCGCCGAGATGCGCAGCGAATATGCGCGGCTTGCCGCCGCCCATGCGCGCGGGGAGGAGCAGAAAAAGCGGCTCACGCTCGCCGCAGCGCGCGCGAATGCGCTGAAGCTCGACTGGTCGGGCGCCTACCTGCCGCCGAAGCCGAGCTTCACCGGCACGCGCGCCTTCGAGAGCTACGATCTGCGCGAGCTCGCGCCCTATATCGACTGGTCGCCGTTCTTCTCGACCTGGGAGCTTGTCGGCAAATATCCGGCGATCCTCGACGACGACACGGTGGGACCGGCGGCGCGCGCGCTGTTCGACGACGCGCAGGCGATGCTGGAGACGATCATCCGCGAGGGCTGGTTCCGCGCCGACGCGCTGCTCGCCTTCTGGCCCGCCGCGGCGGAGGGCGACGACATTCTCGTCTATGCGGACGATGCGCGCACGTCCCCGATGCTGGTGCTGCACACGCTGCGTCAGCAGCTCGCGCGCCGCGAAGGCCGCGCCAATGTCGCGCTCGCCGATTTCGTCGCCCCGCGCGCCAGCGGGCTTGCCGACCATATCGGGGCGTTCATCGTCACCGCCGGCATCGGCGAGGAGGAGGCGTCGGCGCGCTTCAAGCACGCCAACGACGACTATTCCGCGATCATGGTCAAGGCGCTCGCCGACCGCCTGGCGGAGGCCTTCGCCGAGCGCCTGCACGAGCGCGTGCGGCGCGAATTCTGGGGCTATGCGGCGGACGAAGCGCTCACGGTCGCCGATCGGCTCGCCGAAAAATATCGCGGCATCAGGCCCGCGCCCGGCTATCCGGCGCAGCCCGACCACACCGAAAAGGCCGCGCTGTTCGAGATGGTCGGCGGCGGCGACGCGATCGGCGTGTCCCTCACCGAGAGCTTCGCCATGTGGCCGGGCGCCTCGGTCTCCGGCCTCTATTTCAGCCACCCGCAGAGCCATTATTTCGGCGTCGGCAAGATCGAGCGGGACCAGGTCGAGGATTACGCGCGGCGCAAGGGCTGGAGCACGGCCGAGGCGGAGAAATGGCTCGCGCCGGTCCTCAACTACGATCCGCGCTCGGAGGCTCTGCGCTCGGAGGCGTCGCGCGCGCAGGCGCCGACGCCGTCCGCCGCCACCGAAGCCGCGGAGTGATGGGCGGGGGCAGCGTAAGAGCGGATAAACCCACGCTTGGCGGGGGGATGACTAACAAACACTTGGCATGTGATTAGCTTGCTGGCTGGCTTAATTCTTGGTAGAACATACCAAGAACATGAGGTTGCCGTGCTGGATGATGATGGATTGCCATTAGACCAAGTCGGGCCGTGGGCAAGGGACAAGCACGATCGGCTACGCAAGTACGTGGATATTTCGCGTGCGACGCGTAGAAAGTGGATTCAAGGGACCGGCGGCGCATCTTACGTTGACCTCTTTTGCGGGTCTGGACGCGCGGTCATTCGCGAAACCAACGAGAAGATCGATGGCAGCCCGCTCGTAGCATTTAAGAGTGCACGCGATGGCGGAGCCCCATTCTCGAAAATCCATATTGCTGACGTATCCGCAGAGCTCTGTGAGGCGGCTGGAACCAGAATCACAGCGGCCGGGGGTGCGTCAGAAATTGAGATTGGTAAAGCCGAAGAGACCTCGACTCGGATTGCACAAAAACTGAACCCATACGGACTGCACTTCGTTTTCTTAGAGCCGATCCGAGAAGTTGTTGAGTTGGGGAATTGGTTGTGATTCCGTGGTGTCTCCGTGATTCGCCAGCGGAGCCGCCGATGTGGAAGCCCGAACACCGAGTTGCCGCGGACCGACGTGGTCTTCGTTATCCGAGCGATCTCACCGACGCCGAATGGTTGTTGATCGTGCCGATGATCCCGCCGGCGCGGCGGGGGGGCCGCAAGCGGTCGGTTAACATCCGCGAGGTTCTCAACGCGATCTTCTACGTGCTGTGGACCGGCTGCCAGTGGCAGGCGCTGCCGAAGGACCTGCCGCCCAAGAGCACGGTGCATTCCTACTTCATCCTGCTGGATCGTGAGGGCGCGCTGGAGCGCATCCACCACGCCCTCTACGTGGCGGCCCGCGAGCAAGCCGGGCGCGACGCCAGTCCGACGGCGGCCATCATCGACAGCCAGAGCGGCAAGGCCGCTCAAAAAGGGGCTCTGCGCTGGACCCGCAAGGCTACGACGCGGGAAAAAAGGTCAAAGGACGCAAGCGGCACATTCTGGTCGATACGCTCGGCCTGTTGTTGAACGTCGCGGTTCATCCCGCCGACATCCAGGATCGTGACGGCGTCGCGCTGGTGCTCGACCAGCGAACCCGCCGCCAGTTCCCCTTCATCGAACGCATCTTCGCCGACGGCGGCTATCAGGGGCCGAAAGCCGCCGCGGCCGCGGCGCAAACCGGGTCCTGGACAATCGAAGTGGTCAAACGGCGAGATGGCGCCACCGGCTTCGAGGTCGTGCCGAAACGCTGGATCGTCGAACGAACCTTCGCCTGGGTCAGTCGATGTCGCCGGCTGTCGCGCGATTTCGAGCGCCACGCCCGAACCGTCGTCGCCTTCGTCCGCCTCGCCATGATCCGCATCATGCTCCGAAGGCTGATAAGGCCAACCCCCTCAGCATGAATTCGATCTTCCTGGATCGGCTCTTAGACCCATTTAATCTTAGCGATCTCCCCTTCTCCGTCATCGAGGCTTTCAGCCGAATGAAATACATCGACATGCTGATCCATGTCAGTGCTCAGGACTTGCAGCGCAACTTGGACGCATACTCGATTTCCAGAGAGGGTCCATTGGACCGGTTTGCGCCCGGTTGGCGGAATTCTGTCGATCTGAGGCAAACGCAAAAAGCCACTCGCGCCGCGTTCGTCGCATATTGGGCGTCGAGAATTGAAGCGCTCGGCTTGCCGCCTGCCCGGGCAGAGCTCGTTTCCGGGGCAACGAAAAATCAACGGCTTTACTGGCTTGTGTTTGTCAGCCGAAGCGACTTTGCGAAGGGATTGTGGGACAAGATTCGAAATCTAACAGGCCAGCGCGAACTCTTTTAGGAAGCCGATCGAGGGATTGATGGCCACATCGACCGAATTGAATGGACCGAAGCGACGTGGAACCCGATTGCTGGCTGCCTGGCTGTTTCCCCTGGCTGCACGAACTGCTACGCGGCGCGAATGGCCGCGCGGCTGCAAGCCATGAATATGGCAAAGTATGCCGGCACAACACGGAAATCTGGCAGCCGTCACGTCTGGACGGGCGTTGTGAATATTGACCCTACTGCGTTGTTGGCACCGCTGCGTTGGCGAAAACCGTTGCGGATTTTCGTCAACTCAATGTCTGACCTCTTTCAAGACAAGCTGGATGAGCATGTTGTTCGACAGGTGTGGCATATTATGTCGCACGCACACTGGCACTCGTTTCAGATATTAACCAAACGACCCGAGCGCATGCTGTGCGTCCTGTCAAAACCCGAGTTCCCGGTGCTTTCCAATGTGTGGCTTGGAACGTCGGTAGAGAGCGATGATTACGTTGAACGGATTCAAGTGCTCAATCGTGTTCCAGCGCGTGTTCGATTCGTCTCGTTTGAACCTCTGCTCGGGCCGATAATTGATCCCAATCTTGATGGGATACACTGGGCCATAGTCGGCGGCGAGTTCGGACCACGCGCGCGACCAATCGAATCGTGGTGGGTCGAGGAACTGCGTGATTGCTGCAAACGCCGTGGCGTAGCGTTTTTTTTCAAGCAATGGGGCGGCACCCGGAAGAAAAATGCGGGGCGACTGCTGAAGGGCCGAACGTGGGATGAGTACCCGAACGTTCCCGCTGCCTCGTGATTACAAAGACTAAAGTCCATACACGGGCAGAAACACTGTAACCGGCGTGACGACCCCACGTCTCGGCTGCTGAGCGGGATGCCGAAGCCTCAGCGCCGCGTTCCGAAGCGGATCGGCATCCAGTACTGACGGATCGCTTCCACACACATCGGGATGTCTTGATGGGCGTCGCGTAGGAAGGCTGCGGTCTCGGGTCCGGGGCGCGGCGGACCGAGCATGGGTCGTCCTATGTCGTCGACGCAGTGCAGGAGTATCGGCAACAGCAGGCCATGGTGGATGTCGCCGGGATTCAGAAGCGGCGACCAAGCGGAACGCTGGAGGTCGATCGCGGCCTTGAAGCCGATGCACCATGGGCGCGGGTCGATCTCGCCATCTGGTCCGGTATGGTGGAGCGGAGCGAAGCGGTCCGGTGTTTCGGAGAGGGCTCCGGAGACCGCGTTGTGGCGTGTCGCGGCGGCGCAGATAGCGGCGAACTCCGGCGTGTCGCCATGATCGAAGGCCTCACGATCGACGCCGAGCAATGGACAGATCCAGTCCGGCGGTTCCATCGAGACGGGACCGACGACGACGGCGGTGACGAAGCCATCGAACATGGCGACGTTGCAGGCGAGCGGCCGTGGCGCACGTTCGACGAGCCAGCGACCGAGGCGATCGAGCAGCATCGCCGACGCCGCCATCACCGAGCCGCGCTTCGCTGGTCGCCGGCGAGGCATCAGGCCGCGAGTCCCGACGATGCGGGCGTCCAGTTCCAAGCCAGAAGCTCGTCGAGCTGGTGGATCTTGGTCCGGCCGGAGACGATGCGTTCGAGCACGTCGTGCAGATAGCCGAACGGATCATGGCCGTTCAGCCTCGCCGTGTTCACCAGCGAGGCGAGGATCGCCCAGGTCTGGGCGCCGCCCGCACTGCCGGCGAACAACGAGTTGCGCCTGCCCAGAGCGACCGGCCTGATCGAACGCTCGACAATGTTCGTGTCCGGCTCGAGGCGCCCATCGGCGAGGAAGCGCACGAGCCCATCCCAGTGGCCGAGCGTGTATTTGACGGCGTTCGCCAGCCCCGACCCGGACGAGAGCTCGCCGAGCCGGGCTGTCAGATAGGCCTTCAGGTCCGCCATAATCGGCGCGCTCTCGGCCTGCCGTGCCGCCAGCCGTTCGGCCGCCGGCCGGCCGCGCACCCGCGTCTCGACGGCATAGACGGCGGCGATGCGCTCCAGCACCTCGCGCGCGACCGGCGATCCGGCCTTGTACGATCCCATGAACTTCCGTCGCGCATGCGCCAGACAGAAGGCGAGCGTCAGCTTCGGCCGCGCCTTGGCCAGCGCCTTGTAGGCGCCGTAGCCGTCGACCTGCAGGACGCCCTCGAACCGGCCGAGCTGTCGGTCGATATGGGTGGCGCGCGTCCGTCGGCGTAGATGTAGCCGACCATCGGCGGCGCCGGTCCGCACCACGGTCGATCGTCCGCCGCATGGGTCCAGAACTGTCCCGTATGAGTGTGCCGAAGTCCCGGTTCCAGGACCGGCATCCGGGTCTCGTCGCAGAACACCCGCGGCTGCCGGTGGATGGCCGTCAGCTGCAAAAGGTACAGCGGCTTCAGCCACCAGGCCGCCCGCTTGGCCCAGCCCGCCAGCGTCGAGCGGTCGAGCTTGACGCCGTGCCCAGCCATCCTCTGGACCTGACGATGGAACGGCATGTGCCACGCGTAGCGCGCGACCACGACCTCCGTCACCAGCGCCGTGGTCGCGAGGCCCCCGTCGAGCAGCCGCGGACGCGCCTTCGCCTGGGCCACGGCGCTCTCGCAGCCGCGGCACGCATACTTCGGCCTGATCGTCCGCAGCACCCGATAGATCGCCGGCACCACGTCGAGCGCCTCGCTGACGTCCTCGCCGATGCGGTGCATCGCCCCGGCGCAGCACGGGCACACCGTGCTCTCCGGCTCGATCACCATCTCGCAGCGGGGCAGATGCCTCGGCAGTGCGCCGATGTTGCGGGTCGCGGGCTTGCGTGGTCGTCGGGGCGCCCGCTCGGGCGCCGGCCGATCGTCGTTCGCCGCAACTGATGGAGCAACGTGGGGCTCGACGTCGCCGAGATCGAGCGTGCCCTGGCCGACAGCGATTGGTGGCCGCCGTTCGGAACGCGGCCCGAACACCATCGCCTTCAGGCTGTCCACCCAGGCCCGCAGCCGCTCGTTCTCGGCCGCGAGCGTCAACGCCAGAGCGGCGAGCCGGTCGGGGTCGGACGGCAAATCGGAGGGGCGAAGCGACATGACCAAAGATACCTCGGAACATGCCAAATCGCCAGTCGAATCAACACGCTTACGCCGCTCGCGTGGGTCTCTTCACGGCATTTGTGCCGACCCGTGTCCAGTCGAGCCCGGCGACCAGCATGGCCAGTTGCGTCGCGGTCAGAGGACACACGCCGTCGCGGATAGGCGGCCAGGTGAACACCCCGTCTTCCAGCCGCTTGGTCGCCAGCACCAGCCCCGGGCCGTCCCACATCAGGAGCTTCAACCGGTTTGCACGACGCTTGGAGCGGAACACGAACACGTCCCCGGCGAACGGGTTCTCCTTCAGGACCGTCTCCACCAGCGCCGCGAGACGATCCATGCCGGACCGGAAGTCGATCGGCTGGGTCGCCACCAGCACGCGCAGGTCCGAGCGTAGCGGGATCACGACAGCCCTCGAACCGCGCCCAGCACAGTCGCAAGTGTCGAGCCGTCGACACCCCGCGGTCCCGGACCGTCGCCGCCCCGATCACGATCTCGATCACCGCCGATGTCGTGGCGACCCCATCGGTTGCCGCCACCGCTTCATCCCGAGCAGTCATCATCCCAGCCTGCTCCCTCACGATCGCTACAGGCACGAAGGACGGAAGGGCATCTTCCTC
>CAVQIB010000020.1:0-130770 GCA_963712435.1 uncultured Alphaproteobacteria bacterium
GCGATTGGTTCCGTTTTCATATTTCTGTACCTGCTGGAGCGTGACGTCGATTTTCCGGCCGAGCTCCGTCAGAGACATCCGCAATTCTGGCGGAGAATACGGATGTTATGGCCGACCAGCGCGTCGATGGCGTCGACACTCCTTTCCCGCATGGTTTAGTCCCCTCCCGTACGGCAAAGGTCAAGGGCCCCCTTCTACGAACTTGCGACATTGGTCGGCGCTATCGCAGGGCTCGCCGAAAAAGGGAGGGGCGCGGGCCGGCGTAATATTTAGCAGGTAGGGCGTCGCGGATTTCAATTCAGCCTGACGGACTAGACATTTTGCGATTAGGCCTTCTTTGCATGCTTCTTGCCGGCTGTGGCGATGGGCCGCCGGCGAAGGGGGGAAAGGCGATCAAGGTCCGCCTGGTCCGCCTGGCCAACCCGGCACTCCAGGAACCCCGGAACGGTGATCCGCATGAGCGAAACTGAGTGCCGCGGTCTATGTTCACTCACGTGCGAGTCAAACGAGAAAATTTTGAACGCGTATGTGCTCGGTGGTGCCGCGGGCAGATTGGTTTTCGACGAGACCAATAGGGCAACCTTCCGCCCTCAAGGGGCTGCCACCGCGCCAATCAAGGTCATGGTTGCCTGCATTCCAAAGTAGCGCCCGCGCCACGTTCGGCTCTGTTTGCATCACCGCTTCCACACCCGCGTCATTGCCGGGCTGTCGGGGTTCTTGAGTCTTGATCCATGTGCGCACGCGGCCAGAGCGATAGGGCGACGCGCGCTGCTTTGACACGATGCCCTCGCAGCCGAGCTTAACGGGCGCGAGATGTTCGGCAAGCCTTGCCTTGCGCTCCTCCAAGGTCAGGTCCCGCTGATCCCTTCCGTTCAGTTCGAGCAGGTCGAAGGCGTACAGGATCACGTCACGGTCGCGGCGGCCTGAGTGAAGCTCGTCGAACAAGGACAGCCCGGTCTTGGCGCAGAGCACGACCGCCTCGCCGTCGATCGTTGCGGATTGCGCTCTCAGACTTGCTAGCGCCTCACCGATGCGCGGAAAGCGAGCGGACCAGTCATGGCCGCGGCGGGAGAACAGACGCACCTGTGAGCCTTCCAGGCGCGCCACGAGGCGATAGCCGTCGTGCTTGATCTCGTGCAGCCAGCCGGGCCCGGAAGGCGGAACGCGCGCGGCGGTTGGAATGCACGGTTCGATGAACCCCGATGGCGTCGGGCGGATACGCGGCAACACGGCCATACCCCATCATGGCACAAGGCGAGATCGGAGTTCAAGCAAATGAAGGCGAGCCGCACGGGAGGGGGGTTGGGGGGCTGGTCCGGCTCGCCAGTTCCCGCTCGCCTGCTATCCGCCAGTTCGGCCGGGCGTCCGCGGACAACAATCCCGCACCGGGTGCAGACCATGTGCGGGCGGAGCTCTCGCACGAGCACCGGGTCGGACCAACAATCGGCCGGCAGGACCGCCTCGTGGTGGCAAAGTTCGCACGTCACGGCGAGCGAGCGGACGCCTAACTCGCGCATGTTGCCAAGCGTCATGGTTGGGCCGGGAGGGGAAGGCATGATGGCGAGGCTCCCCCCCTAGCGCTTGGGACCGTCGGTTATGTGACAGCCGTCATTTGACGGTCAATCCCTTGCAGCCCTGATCACGTGAGGCGCGTCGTGAGGGCCTGCTGGGGGCGTCACGGAACCTTCTTCTCGCCCGTATAGCGAGGGATTCGTCAGCCATGGAGAACCCGACCAAGACGGACCGAGAGAGTCCGGCGCGGAATTGGCGGCATTCCGGGCCTCTTCCGACCGGTGTATCCAATGCTCTGGTTCCTTGCGACACTTCGGCGACATGCTGCCCTCGTTGATTCACTAAACCGTCCCATGGTGAATCCGCAGCGCGAGCCCATCAGCCTTTAGGCTTAGAAAGATGACGGCGAGCGAGCGCACGCCCAACTCACGCATGTTGCCGAGCGTCATGGGAGGGCCGGGAGGGGAAGGCATGATGGCGAGCGGCCAGGTACTCAGCGGGGTGTACGCATCCTAGCGCTCGCCAGAGAGGGGGTCGAGCCTCTCTCAAGTAGTCAAGCGTGGGCCGGCAAGCCGGTTCCCCGCTCGCGTCCCGCCGGCACATCCGCAGTCGGCGCACGAGGGGGCGCGGCCTCGGCCGCAAGGGCTATGTGGGGCGCGTCAGCCCCGCAGCCAATCCTCACGCAACGCCGCCTCTGCGACCTGGCACAATCGCTCCGCATCGATCAAGCACCGGCGCGTCAGCTTCTTCAATTCCGGCGACTTGGCGTGCTCGGACTGGGCGTAGAGCTCGGTGACGCGCTCACGGATGCGCGCCTCTTGCTGCGCGAGGACACGTTGCGGCGTGCGCTCGCGCCATGGCTCGATCATGGTCGGGTCGGCCTGAACGGGTGCGCCTGAGGTCATGGCGGTCTCCGGTGCTGGGTGAATTTGCGGACATGACGTGGACGCAAGATAAGCCGCCGCAAGCGGCTTGGCCATGACGTTGTCTAATGTGTTGTCAGAACTAGTGAATTTGGTGCCGGCTGAGGGATTCGAACCCCCGACCCCCTGATTACAAATCAGG
This sequence comes from uncultured Alphaproteobacteria bacterium, assembly GCA_963712435.1. Classification (GTDB taxonomy): domain Bacteria; phylum Pseudomonadota; class Alphaproteobacteria; order Rhizobiales; family Xanthobacteraceae; genus Rhodoplanes. Next base: position 2,578 of record CAVQIB010000020.1, read on the forward strand.
TGCTCTACCTGCTGAGCTAAGCCGGCCCAAGCCGCGCGACCGCGCCGCCGTCCTTCACGCGAGTCGCGCGTGATCGCGTGCAGGGCCGCGGCGGACGATCCGTCGAGAGCCGTCTTATCATCCTCGCCGCAAGATCAAAGATCAATCGACCAGCCTTGCGCCGACCTTGCGCCGAAAGAGCGGCGGAGCCGCCCCCGGCCGAGCCGTACCGACGGAGCGCGGGGAAGCGGCCACGCGAGGAGCGGCGGAGCCGCCCCCGGCCGAGCCGTACCCGCAATGGAGCGGCGGAGCCGCCCCGGCGAGCCGTACCCTCCATGGCGGGAGGAGAGCGGCGAAGCGGTCGGGCTGCCACTCCGGATTATTTGACCTCGCCGAGAGGGTGTTCAATACGGTTACGCCCGGCTCGCCCTGCGCCGGCGCGCGTGCAGGCCGCACCGGCTGTTTCAGGACAGCCGCGTGAAAGCGAGCACGAGAACGCCATAGAGCAGGACCACCAGCACGGCTCCCCCGACCGCGCGCAGGACGGAGGCCGGGGCGGCGGGGCGCAGCCACCAGGCAAAGCGCGTGCTGGTCCAGGGGACAAGTAGTTCAGCAGCACGACGCTCACCGCATTGCCGATGAACAGGGCGACCGGGAACGGCAGGCCCAGCCGGTGCATCAGCAGCGGCGTCTGCACGAGGACGCCGAACAGGAAGACGATCGGATAGAGCAGCAGCAGGACGATCATGTTCTGCTTCCAGACCGGCGGGCGGCGCGCCGCCGCCGGGCGCGGCGCGGAACCACTGGTCGAAGCCGGTGCGCACCGATCCGGGTGTGGAATTCCTCGGTGAAGGCGTCGGCCTCCTCGAGGAGCGCCTGGCGCTCCGGCGATTCGAGCCAGGCCTGCAGGTTGGTCTCGCTGTCGAAGCGCAGGATCGACAGCCAGTCCTCCTGGACGCCCGGGATCGGCGGCTCGAAGCGGTAGCCCTGGAAGCCCGGCGCCTTGCGTCTGGGCGGCGGCGATCCGCCGCTCCCAGGCGCGGTAGGCGGCCTCCTGGCCCGGCTTGATGCGCGTCGAGATCACGACCGAGACCGGGGCGGGCAGCACGCCTTCCGCTTCGTCCTTGACGATGTGCACGTCGTCGCGGCCGACCAGCATCGGGCGCACGCGTCTCGATGCGCGTCAGGCGCTCGGCCGAATTGAGCCAGGCGACCGCGGCCGACTGGCTCGCGAAGCGCTGCAGGATCACCCAGTCGACCTGCAGCGGCGGGTTCGGCGGCATCACCGACTGTTCGATGAAGCCCGGGAAAGCGGCGATGGCCTTGCTCGTCTCGTCCTGCCACGCGGCGAAGGCCTCGGCGCCTCCGGCCGCACCCGCGTCTGCGTGACGATGGTGACGTGCGCCTCGCGGTCGGAGGATGTCTGGTCCGCGCTCATGCCCCGGGCGCGAGCTTGGCGAAGATGCGGTCCGGCGTGAAGGGCAGATGCGCGAAGCGCACGCCGGTGGCGTCGGCCAGCGCGTTGGCGATCGCCGGCGCGACCGGATTGATGCGCGCACTCGCCCTGCGACTTGGCGCCGAGCGGGCCGATCGTGTCGTAGGTGTCGGCGAAGAACACCTCGGTGCGCGGCACGTCGGCGAAGGCCGGGATGCGGTAGTTGCGCAAGCTCGGGTTCACCATGGCGCCGTCGGCGTCGTGAGACCATGTGTCTCGGTCAGCGCCCAGCCGAAGCCCATGGCGATGGCGCCGTCGATCTGGCCGCGGCACTGCATCGGGTTGATCAGGCGGCCGATGTCGGCGGCGTGCACGCTGTGCAGGATGCGGATCTCGCCGGTCATGCGGTGCACGGCGAGCCGCACGCCATGCGACGTTGAAGGCGATCGTGCGCGGCGACAGATAGGCCTTGCGCTTGGCCGTCGAAGCGATGGCCGACCTGCGTGCCGGCGGCGTGGAGGTCGGGCAGCGGGATGCGCTTGTTGCCGCAGACGACGCAGTCGTCCGTCGAGGCGCCAGCTCGTCCGCGGTCGGCGCCGCTGTGCCGGCCGGCGAAGTCCAGGATGTTGTCGCGCAGCGCCGCGGCGGTGAGTGCGACGGCCTTGCCGGCGACGACGGTGCCGGTGCTGGCGAAGGTGCCGGTGTCGTAGGGCGCGAGGTCGGTGTCGGCGTTGATGATGTCGATCTGCTCGGCGCGCGACGCCGAGGACGGAGGCGGCGATCTGGCGGTGCGAGGTCACCGATGCCGTTGCCCATCTCGGTCGAGCCGACGCGAGGTGATAGCGTGCCGTCGGGCAGCAGCGTCATCTCGGCGCCCGAGCGGTGCTCGGTCGGCGGGCCGCATTCGAGCATCGCCAGCGCGATGCCGGTGCCTTCCGCCCACTCCTCGCCGTCCGGCTTGGCGCTGCCGCCGCCCTTGGCCAGCGCCTGTCTCGACCAGGTCGAGGCACTGGTCGAGGCCGTAGCTGCCGAAATCGACGTCGCTCGGGTCCTTCCAGACCGATTCGATCCAGTCGCCCGGCCGGACCATGTTCTTGCGGCGGATCGCGAACGGATCGATGCCCGAGCAGGCGCGCCAGCTCGTCGATGGCGCATTCGATGGCGAAGGTGGTCTGCGAGGCGCCGTAGCCGCGAAAGCCGCCGGCCGGGACCATGTTGGTGTAGACGGCGTAGCCATCGGCCTTCTTGTTGGCGCAGCGGTAGGCCGCCAGCGGGCTGCCGAGCGCGGCGGCGAGCGTCTCGCTGGCATGGTTGCCGTAGGCGCCGGTGTTGGAGACGACATGCGACCTCGATCGCGGTCAGCGTGCCGTCGCGCTTGGCGCCGAGCTTGACGCGCGTCGTCATCTGGTGGCGCGTCGTCGCGCCGATGAACTGCTCCTCGCGGGTGAACTCCCATTTCACCGGCCGGCCGGTCTTCAGCGTCGCCAGCACGCAGAGGTCCTCCGAGATCATCTCCTGCTTGCCGCCGAAGCCGCCGCCGACGCGCTCGGTGAAGACGTGCACATTGCGCGGGAACAGGCCGAACAGGTGGCACGAGCTTCTGCTGGGCGATGAACGGGCGCCTGCGAGCTGGTGCGCACATGCAACGCGCCCGTCCTCGCCCTTCCAGGCGATCGAGCCGTGCGTCTCCAGATGCACGTGCTGGACGCGCGAGGTCGAATAGGTGCATCTCGTGGACGGCGTCGGCTTCGCGGAAGCCCGTCGGCGACGCTGCCGATCTCGCCGTGGATGTCGACGAAGATGTTGCCTTCTGGCCTCGCCGCCCTTGTCGTGCAGGACCGGCGCGCTCGGGCGCCATCGCGGCCACCGGATCGAACACGGCCGGCAGGATCTCGTAGTCGACGGCGAGCGCGCGGCAGCCGGCTTCGGCCGCGGCCTCGGTTTCGGCGACCACGGCGGCGACGCGCTGGCCGACGAAGCGCACGACGTCGTCGAGCATGTAGGTGTCGTCGGGATCGACCAGATGGTCCTCGTGCGGTCGCCGTGCTGTAGAGCCGGCGCGGCACGTCCTCCCAGGTGAAGACCTCGACCACGCCGGGCACGGCCAAGCGCCTTCGTCGCGGTCGATGCGCAGGATGCGCGCATGCGCATGCGGCGAGCGCAGCACCTTCAGGTGCAGCAGCGCCGTCCATCGCCACGTCCATCGTGTAGCGGGCCGGCCGGTGACGATCGACGTCGCCGAACGGGTTGCGCAGGCTGGCGCCGCAGGCCTTGCCGGCGACGTCCGGCTCCGCCGACGCGACGCCGTGCATCGCATCCCGATCGACGCGATAGCCGGTGCAGCGGCAGAGATTGCCCTTGAGCGCGTGCGGCAGATCGGCCTTGCTGCTCCTCGTCGAGCGCGGCCGACGGTCATGATCATGCCGGCGGCGCAGAAGCCGCACTGGAAGGCCTGGGCGTCGAGGAAGGCCTGCTGCATCGGATGCAGCTCGCCGTCCGTGCGCGAGGCCCTCGATGGTCGTGACCTCGCGGCCCTCGGCGCGGAAGGCCGGCATCAGGCAGGAATGCACCGGCTTGCCGTCGAGCCAGACCGTGCAGGCGCCGCAGTCGCCGGCGTCGCAGCCCTTCTTGACGCCGAAGAAGCCGAGGTCGCGCAGGAAGGTGCGCAGGCACTGGCCGGGCTGCGGCTCGGCGGAAAACCGCTTGCCGTTGACGGCGTAGTTCATGTTGCGCCTGCCGATGCCGCGAGCTCGGCGCGAATCTGTTCGGCGAAGTAGTAGGTCAGGTGCCGCTTGTACGGTGCGCCGAGCCATGCACGTCGTCGAACTAGGCGTCCGCGGGGATGCGCTCGTCGATCGCGCGGCGCAGCTCGTCGGCCGAGGGCGGGCGCGCGAAGCGCAGCTGGACCGGCCGCGGCGTCGCGGCGGTGATGGTGAGCAGGAGATCGTCCGCGGTCCGTCGTCCGCGCGTGCCGATCGATCAGCGCCGCCGAGCGTCCGAGATGGGTGAGCGAAGCGCGGCGGAAGGCGAAGCGCTTGGCGAGCGCCGAGGCCGGCAGGTGGATGGTGCGCAGCAGCTCGCCCGGCCGCAGGACGTTCGCGTGGTTGCCGGTGACGAAATCGACGCCGGCACCTTGCGCGGCGCTGCCGTCGCGCGGCCAGAGCGTGCAGATCGCCCTCGAGCGCCGACGGCGAGCGAGATCATGGCGCCGGCCGGCAGCGACATGCAGATGTTGCCGCCGACCGTCGCCGCGTTCCAGATCTTGAACGAGGCGAGCAGGGACGTCGCAGCATTCGCCGCAGCAGCGGCGCCGCGCGTCCACTCCGCCGGCGCGCGTGAAGCGATAGAGCTCGGCGATGCGGCAGGTGGCGGCGATGTCGAGCCCGGCCGAGGACGCCTGCAGCGCCGGCCAGCCGAGGCCTTCGAGATCGATCAGCGTGTCGGTGCCGAGCTGCGGCTCGGAGAACAGCCAGGTGCCGCCGGCGAGCCAGGCATAGCCGTCGCGCCATGGCCCGATCTCGTCCGGCGCGGTCGGGTCGCTTCACCTCGGCGATGGTGTTGAGATTCATGCGACGACGCTCAGGGCAGATCGCTGAGCGAGGCGGCGCCGGGGCCGGGCGTGATCAGCGTCGGCCATTGCGTGCGAGCCGAACGGCACGGCCGGCGGCAGGACCGGGGTCATTCCGCGCTTTGCGTCCTCGGCCACGATCGCCGTGCGCGCATCGCCGCCCATCAGCTCGAAGTCCATCAGGTGGTAGTTGCCGAAGAACAGCGCGCCCACCGAGCGGTCGGCGATGATGCGGGTCACGAGGTCCAGCATGTCGTCGGGCGTGGTGGTGAAAGAGATCGTCTCGATCAGCATCAGCCGGTCGTTGATCGCCTCCGGACCGAAGAACTGGGCGAGCACGCTGAACAGCACGTTGTTCTGGCGCGCGACGTAGATCGTGTTGCTCGCCGCATAGGTCTTCTCCCAGTCGGCGCCGAGCATCGTCTTCCAGCCGTCGACCACGCCCATCCAGTGCGCCACCTGCGTCTGCGCCGCCCAGGTGACATTGTGCTTGAGCAGCGGGCTCTGCTTCTTCGCGAAGGCCTGCAAGGCATCGAAGGAAACGACGCCCTTGGCGGCCGCCTCGTCCATGAAGGCGATGTTGTTCTGCAGGATGGCGCGGTTGTTCGCCCGCCAGTCCGCCGGCATGTCGGTCTCGTCGAGGCCGTCCAGAGCGGATTGCATGCGGCTGCGATAGGCCAGCAGCCGCGCCGACCCAGGACTTGTCGGCCGGGCTGTCGAGATAGGGCATGACCGCGACGGAAACGGCCATGGTGCTGTGGCCGACCGACTTCAGCAGCTGATAGGCGACCGGCACCGGCGGCGCATCGAGCGGCGCCTCGCCGGGCCGGTAGAGGATGAAGCGCCCGCCGGCCCCCGAGAAGAGCGCGAGGATGACCGGGTGACGCGCCAGGATATTGGCTTTGAATATCTGGGCGGAGGCGGAGTAGAGGTCGAACATCGCGGTGTTGAGGGCGAGCACGTTCTTGGTCGCAACCGCGGCAGGATCGGCGGCGGTCGTTCCGACAATCAGCTTTACCTTGGGCGAGAGATCGTCCGCCTGCGTCGCCGAAACCGCAAAACAAACCGCTGCGGCTGAAACACAGGCCGTCAATTTGCGCAAGAATCGGCCGGTTCTCGGAGCGCATGACCGCGTGCGGGAGGCGTCGAGCCTCGCGGCTGGATCGCTCATCGGGGGGCCTCCTTCGCGGTTCTTGTGGGAGATGGGATGAGCAGGCGGCAATGCGCGGTCCTTCACCAACGAACGCCCGGCCGACAAGCGCGCAGAGCATTCGGTGTGGACCATGTGCGCGCCGCAGAACGCTTCCCCCCGAATACGGTGAGCCTACAACGCCGGTTTGCGAGGTCACACGGGGGGTTGCTACACATTCGCGTGTGTGTCCGGCGTGCGGCGCTGCGGCAGGACGCGGCGTTTCCAGCGTGAGGGCGGGGCCCGACTTGCTTGTTTCGGGACGGAGCGGACTGAGACGCGTTCGTGGTGGCCAGCGCATGTGGCACGCGAGCACGGCGCAGGAGCGACCGCCGTCATCACCGGCGAGCGGGGAAGGCCAGCTCACCCGTCACGGCCTCGAGCGCGAAGGGCCGGCCGTCGCCACGCCCGGCTCGGTCGGGTTCGGCACGAAACTGATCGAGCAGAGCGTGAAAGGGCTCGGCGGGGACGTGCAGGTCGAATTTGCGGCGACCGGGCTTTCCTGCCAGATAAGCCTTCCGCTCGATGGGGGGTAAGCCGGGCTCCGGCGCATGCAATGAGTATCCGTCGCGATGAGGTCTGCGCGCGCGCCCGCTTGCTGCCGGCGGCGCGCTGCGGTCGGGGCCGCGGAGCGGCCTAGGATGCGTTTCGTTCGCCGGCCGAAAGACGAGGCGGAGGCCGCCCTTTACGCCATTGCGCTTGCCGGCCTCGCGGTCGGCCTCGTCTTCGGGCTATGGCCCGCGCTCGATCTCGCCGTGTCGGGATTGTTCTACGACGAGGTCCAGCGCAGCTGGCCGTGGACGCGCGACCCGGTCCTGCTGGCGATCCGCGACTTCAATGCGTTCACCACCCGCGCGATCATTTCCGCCGCGATCATCGCCGTCCTGTTCGCGGTGGCGGGCGGGCGACGTTTCACCTTCATGTCTCCGCGGGTCACGGTCTTCCTGCTCGCAACGCTGATCGTCGCGCCGGGACTGATCGCCAATGCTCCTGCTGAAGTCGCACTGGGGACGGCCGCGCCCGGTCGAGGTGAGCGCATTCGGCGGCAGCCTCGACTTCGTTCCCTGGTTCAGTCCGTTCGGGGGGTGCGACAGCAATTGCTCCTTCGTTTCCGGCGAAGCGGCGAGCGCGTTTTCGCTGCTCGCGATTGCGATCCTATTGCCGCAGCGCTTTCGGGTCCCCGCCGTCGTCGGGGCGACCGTCTATGGGCTGATCGTCGGCCTGATGCGGATCGCCATGGGCGGACATTTCCTGTCCGACGTTCTGTTCGCGGGCGTGTTCACCGCGCTCGCGATATGGGTCCTGCACGGCGCGATCTTCCGCTGGCGGTGATCCGTTGCATCTTCCCAGCGCGGGGAAGGACGGGACGCATTCACACCCGGTGCGAAATCTCCACCCCCGATCCGGTGGTGATGTCGATGTCCTTCGTTTCGCGCAGGAAAAGCCCGCCCACGACGACCGTTATGACGGCGACCCCGATCGGATACCACAGCCCGTCGTAGATGTTGCCGGTCGCCGCCACGATGGCGGTCGCGAGCAGTGGCAGCATGCCGCCGAACCAGCCGTTGCCGATGTGATAGGGCAGCGACATCGAGGTGTAGCGGATCTTGGTCGGGAACAGCTCGACCAGGAAGGCCGCGATCGGCCCATACACCATGGTGACGTAGACGAGCATGATGATGAGGATCAGCTCGGCCATGCAGCCAGTTCACCTTGGCCGGATCGGCCGCGCGCCGGATAGCCGGCGGCGTCGAGCGCTTCCGTGCCACTTCGCCGCGTCCCAGCCCTCGATCCGGGTCGAGCCGATGCTGAGCGTCACCGGCTTGCCGGGCGTGTTCACCGATCTTGAACGACAGGCCCAGCTTGGTGAGGAAATCCTTCGCGCGGTCGCACTCGGTGAAGTTCGACCACGGCCCCACGAAGATGTGGAAGTTGCAGGTCGCAGCGTCGGCCGTGACGGTGATCGCGTTCTTCGCCTGGAAGGCCACGAGGTCCGGATTGACGTAGTGCGTCAGCGCCGCTGAACAGCGGGAAGTAGGTCACCGCCGCGATCAGGCAGCCGGCCAGGATGATCTTCAGCCGGCCGATGCTGTCGGACAGCCAGCCGAAGAAGATGAAGAACGGCGTGCCGATCAGCGAGCGAGACCGCGATCAGCGCGTAGGCGATCATGAAGTCGAGCTTCAGCGTGATCTGCAGGAAGAACAGCGCGTAGAACTGGCCCGTGTACCAGACCACGCCCTGGCCGGCGGTGGCGCCGAGCAGCGCGAGCAGCACGTATTTGTTGTTCGGGATAGCGGAAGAAGCTCTCGGTCAGCGGCGCCTTCGAGCCTTTGCCCTCTTCCTTCATCTTCTGGAAGATCGGCGATCTCGTTCAGCTGCAGCCGGATGTAGACCGAGAAGACGAGCAGGATGACCGAGACCAGGAACGGGATGCGCCAGCCCCATTCGGCGAACGACGCCTGCGTCCATGTAGAGGCGGCAGAGGCCGATGACGAGCAGCGCGAGGAAGAAGCCGAGCGTCGCCGTGGTCTGGATCCAAGCTCGTGGAGAAGCCGCGCTGGTCCGGGCGGGCATGCTCGGCGACATAGGTCGCCGCGCCGCCATACTCGCCGCCGAGCGCCAGGCCCTGCAGCAGGCGCAAGCGCCACCAGCAGGAACGGCGCGATCCAGCCGATCGCGCTGAAGGTCGGCAGCAGGCCGACCGCGAAGGTCGCGCCGCCCATCACCATGATGGTGATGAGGAAGGTGTATTTGCGGCCGACGAGGTCGCCGATGCGGCCGAAGACGAGCGCGCCGAACGGCCGGATGAGGAAGCCGGCGGCATAGGTCGCGAAGGCCGAGAGCAGGGCGGCGGTGTCGTTGCCGGGCGGAAAGAACAGCGCGGCGAAGAACGGCGCGAGCGTGGCGTAGAGATAGAAGTCGTACCACTCGAAGATGGTGCCGAGCGAGGAGGCGAAGATGACGAACTTCTCCTGCTTCGTCATCCCGCGCGCCGCGCATGGACGGTCGAGCCATCATGGTCATGAAGCGTCCCTTGCGTGGTCGAGCATCCGTCATTGGCAGGCGCGGTTTCCGTTGGCGGGCGGACCGGCGCCGGGCGCGGGCCGCCCGCGGTGGGCGACAAGGTTAGAGACCGGTGCGACCCAAAGTCTCTGGGCAACTCGTCTTAGCCTAAAAGTTCGAGGGATGCAGCGGGCGGCGCGCCGTCGGGCCGCAGGCGGGCGAATTGTTCACGCGCGGCGCAGGTTTGTCTCGCCGCCCGGCGCGAGGCGGCCGCGTCGAGGTCGTCCGGACGCCGACCGTCCGCGCATTACGGCGGTGCGGCGAGCCGGCCGGTCGCGATGTAGAGCGCGAGCGCGGTCGCGTTCGACACATTGAGGCTCTTGATGCGGCCGGGCAGATCGAGCCGCGCGACGCGGTCGCAGGTCGTGCGCGTCAAATGCCGCAGGCCCTTGCCCTCGGCGCCCAGCACGAGCGCGAGCGGGGCCGCGAGTTCGACCTGCGCGAGGTCCGCCTCGCCCGCGCTGTCCAGCCCGATGGTCAGGAAGCCGCGGTCTTTCAAGCCGGCGAGCGCGCGGGCGAGGTTGCCGACGGTTGCGATCGGCACATATTCGAGCGCGCCGGAAGCGGCCTTCGCCAGCACGCCGGTCGCCTCCGGGCTGTGGCGCGCGGTGGTCACCACCGCGGCGACGCCGAAAGCGGCGGCGCTGCGCAGGATCGCGCCGACATTGTGCGGGTCGGTGATCTGGTCGAACACGAGCACGATCCCGTGCGGGTCGAGGTCGTCGATGTGGGGGGAGGGCAGGGCGTCCGCCTCGGCGTAGAGGCCCTGATGCACCGCCTCCGGCCCGACCAGCGCCGCGATGATGTCGGGACGCACGATCTCGGGCGGGCGCGGGAACGTCACCCCGGCTTCGGCGAGGCGGTGTGCGGCGTTCTCCGTCGCCAGCAGCCGATGAAACTTGCGCGCCGGGTTCTCCAGCGCCGCTTTCACCGTGTGCCAGCCGTAGAGAATCGCCGGCCCGTCATCGTCCTCCCGGCGCGGCCGCCAGAAACGCCGACCCGGCCGCGTCTCGCCTTCCGCGCGCGGTGCGCCGGAAGCCTTGGCGGAACGCGTCCGCCGCTGCGGCGGCGAACGGCGGGACTGTCTTGGCGGCGGATCGCGGTCGGGCATGTCTGATTTGGGTTCTTGGTCAATGCGTCATAGATCAACCCCGGCAAACAGGAAAGGATGACGCCATGCCCAGCAACTGGCCGGAGACCACCAAGGAGCTCAGCGCGCAGCTCAGGAATGTGCGCAACGGCGTTCCGGAGGTCATGAAGGCGTTTTCAGCGGTCGCGCAGGCCGCGCTCGCTCCCAAGGCGCTCGACACCAAGACCAAGGAGCTGATCGCGCTCGCGATCTCCGTCGCCATCCGGTGCGACGACTGCATCGCCTTCCACGCCAAGGCGGCGGTCGAGCAGGGCGCCTCGCGCGACGAGGTTTTGGAGACGCTCGGCCTGGCGATCTATATGGGCGCGGGTCCCTCGGTGATGTATGCGAGCCATGCGCTCGAGGCGGCCGCGCAGTTCGAGGCGGAGCGGGCGCGCAAGCAAGGGTGACGGGCGCAGCGGCGAGGCTCGCAAGAATGAGCCGCGGCGGCCGCGGCGGGCAAGGGTGACACGCAGCGGTCGAGAGGGGGTCCGCTAAGAGCCGGATGCGCCGATGCTTGCGCGAGACCACCGCTGACGCCCGCCGGGCGCTGCCGTCGCCGTTTGAAGTTGACACCCGGGGTGGCCGTTCCCATAACACGGCCCCCGGGTCGCTTCGTTGCGCGGCAAGCGGGTCTTGTACGACAATGCGTTTTCCGGGGGAGTGTCCCGAGCGGCAAAGGGGGCGGACTGTAAATCCGCTGGCTTAGCCTTCGTAGGTTCGAGTCCTACCTCCCCCACCACATTGATACGTTAGGTAATCGCAAGAGAGGCCGGTCCGTTGCCAACCTTTTCAATGCCTCTGATCGGCTGTCGGCAAGTCCACGCAACATGCTTGCGACATGCGGGCTTGTTCCGGGACTGACAATTCCCACATTGTAGGAGCGGCCCACCCGCGCCCCCTCGCGGATGCCGACTGCGGATGTACCAGCGGCCCGGCCGCGAGCGGGGAGCCGGACCCTACAAAAAAAGAGCTGGAAAGGCGAGGACATGAACAGCCCAAACAAAATTCTATATGAGCATCTCAAGGACTATCCGACCTCCACAGAGGGCTTTAACGACATCAGCAATCGGGCGGTGGCCGCTGCATTGTGCAGCGAACACATGCCGGAGGTTTCCGAAGCAAGCCCTGAAGTCCACAAACCCGCTGGCCTGGACAGATCGGGATAATCCCGGCGGCTCACGCCGCGCCCCTCGCGTGCCGACCACGGATGCACCGGCGAGCCCGAGCGGGGGCTCTTGTGTGGTCCCCTGGGATATAACGTCACCGCTTCAGCCATCGCTTCGAGGAGATGGTCATGACCGCGTTCAACGTCGTTCGTTTTCGCGTTAAGCCTGGCCGAGACGAAGACTTCCTCGAAGCTCACCGTCGGCGCAAATTGGAGTGGCAGGGAATGCGCCGGGTGACGATCATCAAGACGGGTGAGCGATCGTATTGCCTTATCGGCGAATGGGACAGCATGGAAGCGATGGCGGCGGCGCGCCCGCACATGATCGCGACGCTCGACACCTTTCGCGATACTCTTGAAGACCTCGGCGGCGGGCTTGGCATCACCGATCCTGTCTCCGGTAAGGTGGTGCTCGAACTAACGCCCTGACGGCAGACGACGCCCAACCGCGCCACTTCCCCGCTCGCAACCGCCCTCATGTCATCCCCTCCCGGACCTCCGATGACTCTCGGCAACATGCGCAAGCTGGGCGTGCGCTCGCTCGCCGTGACGTGTGACCATGTCACCATGCGGCGGTGCTGCCGGCCGATCGCTGGCCCGACGCGGTGCCCGTGCGGGAGTTCCGCCCGCGCGTGGTCTGCACCCGGTGGGGATCATCGGAGCAGACGCCCGGCCGAACTGGCGGGAGATGCAGGCGAGCGGGAACCGGCGCTGAAAATGCAAAGGCCGCCCCGGAGGCGGCTTATCGGCTGCGGATGTACCAGCTTGCCACAGCCGCGCCCTGGCCGCGACCGAGGATGTACCGGCGAGCCGGGTTCAAGTCACGGCTCGCCATCATGCCGTGCCCTGGTGAGAGCCAACTCGCAGATGGGAACTGTTTGCCGCCAGACGCGTCATTATCTCGTGATGTCTCCCGGCGAGCCGTGCGGCGGAGGCAGGTACGAGCTTGGCGTACGGCTCGCCGCTATGACCGCCCCTGGATGCACGGCCACATTCCAAGGTGATGTCCAAGGCTCCTACCCGGCCACTTTGATGAGGTTTGGCAACATGCGCCCGCTCGGCGTCCGCTCGAAACAGCCCGCGATGGCAACCGTGAAAGAGCGTTGGCTAATCTTCGTTACCGAGTGGGCCGTCGCGAGCGCCGTCTTTGACCTGGTCCTGGCCGCAATCATTCTGGCGGGCCCGGCCAGCGCCACACGTTGGGCCATTTCCCTCTTGGTCGCCGTCAACATAACGCTCGGAGGCTTAGCACTGGGGGCGATGGCGTGGGCCAACAAATCGTGGGTTCCCGCCCGTATCTTCCGGGGCGCGGAGGCGACCTTTCTCAAGCATTTCGGCCCTTAAAATAGCACGCAATGCTGGCGGCCCTCTGGTTCGAGCATGGCGTCGGCCGACAGTTGCAGCTTCGTCTCGCGGTGTGCCATGGAAGGCCATGTCCGCGTTCCCGCGTCCTGCCTTCCGGCTTCATCGAGCCATGCATTCCAACCGCGGCCCGCGTTCCGCCCGCCGGGCCCGGCTGGCTGCATGAGATTAAGCAGGACGGCTACCGCCTCATAGCGAGCCGTGAGAGCCCGCGGGTGCGCCTGTTCTCGCGGCGCGGCCATGCTGTACCGAGCGATTTCATCGCATCGGGGACACGCTGCCGGGCCTAAGGGCGCGATCCGCAACGATCGACGGCGAGGCGGTCATACTCTGCGCCAAGACCGGCCTGTCCCTGTTCGACGAGCTGCATTCCGGCCGGCGCGACCGCGACGTGATCCTGTACGCGTTCGACCTGCTCGAATTGGACGGTGCGGACCTTCGGCCGCTTCCGCTGATCGATCGAAAGGCGGTGCTCTGTCACCTTGTGGGGATAGGCGGCAGCGGGATCATTCTGAGCGAGCACATCGAGGCGGATGGGGCGATCGTGCAAAGCAAGAGGCCGCCCGGAGGCGGCCCTGCTCGTAAGCTCAGTAGTAAGGGAGCGGACCACTTTCGAACATCGCTATCCTCCGAAGGCTATGGCCTTCCCAGCCTGTCGCGACAAACGCCCGTGTGAGCGCCGGTGTGTGAGCCAGATCACAAACATCCCGGGCGCGACGCGGCACATTGGCGGCATGTGACGAACGGGAGCGCCATCGTGTCTCTTCGAATCTCCGCAATCTTCTTCGGCGTCTTCTGGACCGCAGGAATGCTGTGGTGGAACGCGCCGCTCGATGTTCCGACGATCGTCATCTGGTCGGTCGCTGGCGTTCTGACCGCCTTTGCTTGGTATCGGCTGATAAGTCTGTGGCTGGACTTCCGCGGGAAGTGAGCCGAGACGGGACTCGCGCCTTGGATAGGAGACACACTCGTGTACAAGCGGTTCAAACCGAACTACTCGCTGTGGCCTGAGCAGGCGCGTCCGCGCCGGGGCTGGCCGCTGAAATTCGCCGTCGGCAGTTTTGTGCTCGGCATCGCTTGCGCCACGGCCGCCGGCTTCTTCTTCAACTCGTCCGGTCCGGCGATCGGGCAGGGACCAGTCAAGGAGGCCGTTGTCGAGCGTGGTCCCATCTATGCGTCTGCGGCGATCGCGCCTGCGCCGCCGGCGCCGGCGGCGCTCGACACGGAAAACCGCAGCCGGACTCGCGCCGCCGCCAAGACGAAGCTCCCGATCATCGGATCGCAAGCAGCCCAGCCGATCGGCGGGACGGACGAGCGCGGCGGCGACGTGCTGGCCGGCGGGCCGTCGGCGCCCGGCGCGGGAGCAAGCGCCAATCATCCCCCGAGCCTCGCGCGGGACGAAAGCGAGTCGCCGCGCGAGCCCCTGGCGCAGGACGCCGGATCTGCGGCGTCCGCGCCCGTCGCGATCACCGAGCCGCGCGCCGAGCCGCGCAAGAACGTTTTCCGCAACAAGCGCGAAGCGCCGCCGAGCCTCGCACGCGAGGAGAGCGCGCCTGCGCGTGAGCCGCCGGCGCGGGAAGCCAAGTCCGAGGAGACCGCGCCCGTCACGGCAACCGAGCGGCGCGCCGAGCCCCGCAAGACCGTCCGGCAGGAGCGCGAAGCTGTCCGGCAGGAGCGCGAAGCGCCGCCGAGCCTCGCACGCGACGAGAGCGAGCCGGTGCGTGAGGCGCCGATTGGGGAAACGAAGTCTGCGGCGACGAAGCCCGCCGCGGCGACCGAGCGTCCTGCCAACCCGCGCCAGAGAATCGTCCTGAAGAAGCGCGAGCGGCCGGCGAGCCTGGCGCGCGACGAGAGCGAGCCGGTGCGCAAAGCGCCGACCAGGGAAGCACGGTCTGAGGAGGCGAAGCCCGCCGCCGCAACCGAGCGACGCGCGAAGGCGCGCAAGACCATCGTCCGGGAGAAGCGCGAGACGCCGACGAATTACGCCGCGCGGGAGCGCCGGAAGAGCGAGGAACCGACGCGCCAGGCCAACCGGCGGCGGCAGGATCAGATGATCACCGGAGCCCTTCAAGCCCTGCGTATGGTCACCGGAGGCCAAGGCTTGCTCGGACTGCAGGGCGGGCTCTGGAATCGCCGGCCGCGCGGCCACATGAGTTAAAGCCGACGGCGCTCATGGACGACGCGGCCCGGGGAGCCACACGAAAGCGGCGGGCGCAAGCCCCCGCCGCCGGGGCAAGGCAGGCAGGCGGGGCGGCCCGATGAGGCGCTGCTCCGCCTTCGCCATTTCCAACCGGCGGCGATCATCGGCCGGCGCGGATGGCTCGCCGTTTCCCACCGCCGATCAATCGGCCGGCGCGGACCGCGAGCTTGCCGGTCGAGGTCTTGCAAGAGCGGCTGGACAGCGACTTCCCAAGCCCGGTAAGAGGTCGGCGGCGCGCGCGGGTGTAGCTCAATGGTAGAGCAACAGCCTTCCAAGCTGATGACGAGGGTTCGATTCCCTTCACCCGCTCCAATCTTTTCAAGCACTTGCGTCATAATGTTCCGCTCGTTCTGACAAGCGGGCAGTTGCTCATTCTGACAAATGTCCGCCGTCTGTTCGCGCCGCGCGGCGTTTTCCGGCCCCGGTGGCGACCTGCCGCATGGTCCGCTTGACGTAGCGGGGCAGGACCTTCGCGATCTTGTGCCGGCCCTGCGCCATGATCTCGCGGTCGGTCAGTTCGGCGTCGCCGGCTTCGGTGAAGCCGCCATGGCGGAACGACGTGAACGACAGCTCGTCGCGCAGACCGGCGGCCCGAATGATCTCCTTCACCTTCCGGCTCATATGCGTGAGGTCGATCTCGCCTTGCTTGGGCGTCGTCGGCCACGGGCCGCGGTCGCCCCAATCTCGGCACAGCATCAAACCGCCGATGCGCTCGCGCTTGATCGCGTCCAGTTCGGCCATCAGCTCGGGATAGAGCGGCACGCCGGCGTCGTCGAAGAGCGGAACCCAATTTTCTTCACGGGTCTTTTCGTGCAGCACGCGGACGGCGTTGGGCCGTTCCTTCGGGCCGGTAGTGGCGTCACGTCGAAGGTGGCGAAGATATCGACCTCGCGCTGCAGCCATTCCCAGGCGATCAACGCGGCAGTGGCGAGCGACGGCGAGCTCCAGTTCGAACGCCTTGGCCCGGAAATCTCGCAACTCGGCAAAGGTCGCCGTTGGCGTTTCGCGGTCCGATGACCGCAAGCCCATCTGAGCGAACGGGTTGACCAGCGGCAGCTTGCCGGGGTTGCGGCGCGCCGCGACGTTCCAGGCCCGGCGGCAGGTCTTCATGGCATGGTTGACCGTGGTGCGCCGCTCGCGCTCGACAACGTTGCCCGCGGCGTCGGTCTTCGTGACCGTCAGAAGCTTCTCGTACAGCGTATCTGCAACGGCAGTCGTAATAGCCGAGAGGCGAACCTGCCCGAGCCGCCGGCCGTCCTTCATGACGTAGCCACCGACAAGGCGCATTCCGCTCTCGTGGTTGCGCTTGGTCCTTGGGTCAAGCTTGGTGAAGCGCCGGTCGGCGCGGTATTCCGCAAACAGCCAATCAAGCGTCCCGGTGGTGGCGACGGACGAAATCGCGCCATCCGTTGCGCCCCCGGTGCGCCACGAGTCGAAGGCGGGTAGCAGCACGGTCTCGACGCGCCGGACCGCTGCTTCGTAGTCCGTCCCGAGCGGCTCATTCTTGACGGGGCAGCCCGCCCGGCGCGCCCAGGTCGGCACATTGAAGAAATGCGCCACGCCGCTCCGGAGCAGCTTGCGCAGCGTGTAGCGAGGTAGGGGGAGGGCGGTGCGTGGCGGTTTCAAATCAGCGCCTTCACGCTCTCGGGTGTGTCGCCCGCCGGCGCGGCTTCCGCCGACTTGCCGAAGTGAATTCGATGCCGCCGTTATTGCTGATCTTGATACTGGGCACCGGCTTCACGCGCTTCGGTCAGCGCCGTCTGAAGGACCTTCGGCGGGGTGCCCCCAGGACCGCGGACATCGCTCGCCCTTGACTGCTAAATGGCCTAATCTCATATAATCCACTGGCGTGCGTCCGTCAAGCGTGGAAGGTAATGGTGCACCTGGGGGGTAGGACAATGGTCCTTACGGGCGAGCAAATCGGGCGGCCCGCGCGATGCTACGAATGGAGCAGGCGGCGCTCGCGAAAAGGCCGGCGTTTCTGTCGAGACGGTCAAGCGCTTGGAAGGGTTCGACGGCGAGCCGAAGGCGCAGTACGGGACCCTGCTCGCCATCCGCGAGCTCTTGAGCTGTGCGGGCTCGACTTCGACGGCGATGGCGTGAAGCGAGCTACTCACCGCAACGGGCGGGTCATCGATGCGTTGGCGGCAGAGGTCGGCAGCTTCGTTATCGGCGCTCTTAAGCTTGAGACAAAGCGTAGATTCCCAGTTTTTCGATCGCGGGAGTGCGCATGTGGCCGACGCATTGGTCCGTCACTTTCGCCGGATATTCCGCAACCGAATTGAGACTAGTCGAACGCCTACTACCAAGCGAGAAGCCGCCCAAGCGCCCCCGCAAGCCGGCCGACTAGCCTCACTCCGCCGCCTCGCTCGGCTCGCTGATCGCGCTCCGGGCCTTGCGCCACGCCTCCACATCGGCGCGCCGATAAAAGACGTAGCGCCCCTGTTTCGTCGCTCGCCGCGGTCCGTGGCCGCTCGACACATAGGCCCGGAACGAACTGACCTTCAGGCCGACCAGCGCCGCCGCTTCGCGCGTCGTTAGAAGCTCGGCGCGTTCCTTTTCCGTCAGCATTCGACGCATGTGAGTTTCCTTTTTGCTGCTTCGTTGCCGCAGGCCGGCGAACAGAACTTCTTTCGGTCGGAAGGAAATTTCGGGGTGAACGCCGCACCGCAATGCGCGCATGTGCGCGCTTCGCGCTGCTTGCGGCGGTCGGCTGCGGCGCAGTCCTTGGAGCAGTAGCGCGTGACTCCCTTCTCTGGTCCGCAGTTCTTCGGCTTGAAAGGCTTCCCGCACGCTGCGCACGGCCGCTCGGAGTGAACCGTCTGCGCCTTGGTGAAGCAGGCGTGCGAGCAATATTTCCGGTCCGCCTTGCGCGACAGGAAGTGCCGCCCGCAGTGTTCGCAGTGTCGCGCTCGCGCTTCCATCGTCGCACGCGAGCGCGCGGCTTGCTGGGCGAGGTAGCTCGCAAGGTCCATGCGCGCGCCGTGCTCTCGCTGGCGCTCCGCATGCGCGTTCTCGGAACAGAGTTTCGAGCAATACTTGACGGCCGTCCCATTCGTCGAACCGGCCTCGATCGGGATTGGCCGTCCGCAGCCCTCCCGCGCGCACCAGCCGCGCGACGTATCCGTGTCGGCATATTCGGGCTGCCCCTGCCACCAGGACGGCCGCTCCGCGCCGAGCCGGCGCAGCGCCTCGCTGACGACATCGCCGGCGAACTTGTCGGCGGCGGACCAGGCCTTCCCCTCAAGGCACAGGCCGGCTCGCAGGCCATGTCGGCAACTCGCCTCGTATTCGAACTTGGACGATCGCCCGCAGTCGAGGATGCGCACGACCTCGCCAACGATGGCCGCATGTCGTTGGCGCTCGCCCTTGGCCTTTGCCCTGAGCCTTTTCCCGAGCGGCGACACGGTACGGCTGCGCCTTTCCAGTGGAGTAGGCGCAATTTGCCATGACTACGGTCCTGCACTCAAGGATTTTATGCTTGTTTTCCGTTGTGTATAGGACTTCGGTTCTATATACATCGGCGCATGTTGCACCGACTCCGCGCTCTGTTCGCGACCAAGGGCCAACTTGCGAGCCCGCCGGCCGCCTTGCTGGAGGCGCTGGGCGCGTCGTGGTCGACCACGGCGAGCGGCGTCGCCATCTCGCCGGAAGTGGCGCTGCGCTGCCCCGCGGTGTCGTGCGCGGTGCGGGCGATCAGCGAGGCGCTCGCGTGCCTGCCGGTGTCGGTCTGTCGGGTCGGCGCGGACGGCGCGCGCGAGGAAGCGACCGACCATCCGGTGCATGCGCTGCTTTCGGGGCAGTGGAACGATTGGACCGGAGCCTATGACGGCCTCTATGCCGGCACGGTCGACGCGCTGCACGAACGACCGCGGCGCGCTGATCTGGGTAAACCGTATCGACGGCAGGCCGCGCGAGCTCATCCGCTACAGGCCCGGCGCATGGTCGGTCGACCGCGACCTCGCGACGGACGAACCGACCTTCCGCAGCGGCGATCGGGTTCTGCCGCTCGCCGACTGCATCAATGTCCGGGCGTTCGGTTCGACCGATCGCGCGCCGCTCACGCTCGCGCGCGAGGCGATCGCCGTGGCGCTGCTCATGGAGCAGCATGCGGCGAAGCTGTTCGCGCGTGGCGCGCGCCCGAGCGGCGTGCTCAAGCTCGCGAGCAAGATCAACGAAGCCGCGCTCGCGCGCATCCGCAAATCCTGGACCGATGCGCACGGCGGGTCGGAAAACAGCGGGCGCACCGCGATTTTGGAAGAGGGCGCGGAGTGGCAGGCGCTATCGTTCAACAGCGTCGACGCGCAGTTCCTTGAGCTCCGGCAATTCCAGATCATCGAAATCGCGCGCGCGTTCCGCGTGCCGCCGCACATGCTGTTCGACCTCGGGCGCGCCACCTGGTCGAACGTCGAAATTGCTCGGGCGCGAGTTCCTGGTCTTCTGTCTGCAGCCGATGTTGCGCGCCTGGGAATCGGCGCTGCGCCGGGCGCTGCTCACGCCCGAGGAACGCGCGGCAGGCTTTACGATCGAGTTCGAGGAAGACGACCTGACGCAAGCGAGCATCGCCGATCGCGCGGTCGCCTATTCGTCGCTGATCAGCGCGCGCGTGATCAACCCGAACACCGCGAGGAAGTGGGAGCGCTTGCCGCCGTATCCGGCCGGCGAAGACTACGCCAATCCGAACATCACCGCGGGCTCGCCTGAGCCGCCGACGAAAATGAGGCCCGCGGCATGACCACGCTCACCCGATTCGAGGTGAAGGCGCAGTTCACCGCGGACGATGCCGGCGCGATCGCCGGCATTGCGTGGCCGTTCGGCACGGCCGATCGCATCGGCGACATGATCGAGCCCGGCGCGTTCGCGAGCGTCAAGCCGCCGGTGCCGATGCTCGCCTATCACCATCCTGACAAGCCTGTCGGCGCATGGGATGCGCTCGCGGTCAAGGCCAACGGGCTGCACGTCTCCGGCAAGCTTCTGGTCGAGGAAGTCGCTCTTGCCCGCGAGCTGCGCGCCCTTGTGCGCGCCGGCGCGGTGAAAGGCCTTTCGATCGGCTTCTCGACGAAGAAATCCATCATTCGCAAAGACGGCGGGCGAACCATCACTGCGCTCGACCTCGCCGAGGTTTCTTTGGTGACCGTGCCGGTTCACCCCGGCGCCCGCGTGACCAGCGCAAAGAGTTCCGCGGCGGCGGCGATTGCTCTTGCCGACGCGATCAACCGCGCCGCTGCGGCGCTCAGACTGAGGTAGGGCCATGCGACACGAACGGCCGCCCTTCGCGGGCGCGATCGAGCTCAAGGGCGAGGGCGATCCGCCCGAAGACGATGCGAACGTCATCGTCACCAAGGCGCTGGACGAACTCAAGAGCACGGTTGAGACGCGCGTCGGCGCGCTCGAAACGAAAGCCGGCGACCTGGACAAGATCGCCAAGCGCCTTGACGCGATCGAGGTGAAGGTCAACCGGCCCGCCGGCGGCGGCGGAACGAAGACAGACGACGAAGCAGTCGCGCTCGAAAAGAAAGCCTTCACGACCTTCCTGCGCAAGGGGCGCGAAGCGCTCGGCGCGGACGAGGTGAAATCGCTGCGGGTCAGCGACGATAGCCAGGGCGGCTATCTCGCGCCTGCCGAGTTCTCGCGCGAGGTCGACAAGAACATCGTGCAGTTCTCGCCGGTGCGGCAGGCGGCGCGCGTCGGCGCGACCATGAGCGGGAGCGTAATCGTTCCGCGGCGGACCGGCCGCCCGACGGCCTCATGGGTCGGCGAGACGGAAACCCGATCGGCGACCGAGGCCGCCTATGGGCAGGTCGAGATCCCGATCGACGAAATCGCCTGCTACGTCGACGTGTCGAACAAGCTGCTCGAGGACGCCGCAGTCGACGTCGCGGCCGAAGTCGCGTTCGACCTCGCGCGAAGAGTTCGGCCGCGCTGAAGGCGAGGCGTTCGTCGCCGGCAACGGCGTGAAGAAGCCGCTCGGGCTGTTGAGCGATACCGGGCTTGCCTACACGCCCTCGGGCACGGCCGGCGCGATCGCCGACGCGGACGGCGGCGCGAACGGCATGATCGATCTGTTCTATGCGCTCGCCCCGTTCTATCGGCAGCGCGGCGTGTGGATGGCGAACGGCAAGACGATCGCCGCGTTGCGCAAGCTCAAGGACAGCCAGAAGCAATATCTCTGGCAGCCGGCGATCGCGGCGGGGCAGCCAGAGACGTTCCTTGGCCGTCCGATCGTCGAGGCGGTCGACCTGCCGGACATCAGCGCCGGAACGTTCCCCGTGCTGTTCGGCGACTTCGCCAGCGCCTTCCGCATCTACGACCGGATCGCGCTCTCGCTGCTTCGCGACCCGTATTCGCAGGCGACCTTGGGGCTCACCCGGTTCCATGCGCGCCGCCGCGTCGGGGCGCGCGTCGTGCGGCCCGAGGCCGTGCGCAAGCTCAAGATCGGCACGTCCTGAGCAGGAGACATGACCATGCGCGATCAGGCGCACGACCTTCAGATCAAGCGAGTGCTCTCGCCCGTGAGCGTCGCCGACAACACGGCGCAGGTCGGGCAGATCATCGATCGGCTCGGCTACGACGCGCTGACCTATGTCATCATCGATCGGCAGCGATCGCCGACGCCGATGCGACGTTCACGGTGCTGTTGGAAGAGAGCGACGCCGCGAACATGGCGGGCGCGAACGCCGTCGCCGACGCCGACATGATCAGCCAGGCCACGGGCGCTGCGCCCGAGGCGGCGGCTTCGTTCCAGTTCGACAGCGACGATCAGGTCCGCAAGCTCGGCTACATCGGCAACAAGCGCTACACGCGCTTGACCATCACGCCCGCGAACAATGCGAGCGCTGCGCTGCTTTCGGCAATCGCCGTGCTCGGGCGGCCGCAGACAGCGCCGGTTACGCAAGCCGCCGCATAGGAACGGGGTCCGGCTCGCCGCGTCCGCGCGGCGGGCCGTCAGCGGGAAAGCTGACCGATGATCACGGTTGTGACGCCAGCGAAGTCGTGCGACCTGACGCGCATCGATGCGGCGCGCGCCGAGCTCGGCGTCACGGGCCAGGGCGAAGACGAACGCATTGCCGCGCTGATCAAGCAGGCGAGCGCCATCGTGGCGCGCCGGGCCGATCGCGCCTTCGGCAAAGAGACGCTGATCGAGACGGTGCGGCTCGGGTCGCCGAGCGCCGAACTGATGCTGGCCCGCTTCCCGATCGCGTCCATTGCATCCATCTCTGAGGACGGTGTCACGTTGATCTCGGGTGATTACGAGTACGACGCCGCGAGCGAAATCGTCCGGCGGATCGATGACGACGCCGTGGCGGCTTGGTCGGCGGCGAAGATCATCGTCACCTATGAGGCCGGCTACGACCTGCCCAGCGATGTTCCTCACGAAATCGAACAGGCCGCTCTCATCGTGCTCAAGCATCTCTACTTCGGGACGGCGCGCGATCCGGCCGCGCGCGCCGAAGTCATCGACGGGCGCGGGCAGCACGACCTTCAGCGACAGCGCGGTGATGGCGCAGGTCGACGAGCTTCTGTCCGCACATCGCGTGCCGCATATCGGGTGAGACATGCTGAACCCCGGCGACCATAGCCTCTGCGATCTTGCGATCACGTCCGCACTGAACGGCGCGGCGCAGACGCCGATCAAGAACCTTGAAGGCATGCTCGCCGCGACGATCGAGGCGCGCTTCGCCTACGGCTCGGGCGGCGCATCAGCGAAAGCCTATGTGCAGGTGACGCTCGATGGCGGGCAGACCTGGATCGATGTTGCGTGCTTTGCCTTCGCCACGGCGAGCGCAACGCGCGTGATCAACCTCTCCGGGCTCACGCCGAAGCTGACACCGCTCACGCCGAGCGACGGCGCGCTCGCTGACGACACGTTCATTGACGGCGTGCTCGGGTCGCGCGATGCGCGTGAAGCTGCTCACCACCGGAACCTACAGCAACACGGTTCTGAGCGGTGAAAGCCTCGGTGCGCTGATGAACGCTCTTCTGGCGCAGCTCGATCGGCGGCTCGCCCGGCGCGGCGAGACGACCTATCTGCGCCGCACCGTGGGCACGGCGAACCAATCCTTCGTGCAGTGCGAGCTCAAGGCCTTCGTTCGCGCGCTCACCATCGAGCAACTTGTCGGGGCGATCGTGCAGCAACAGTTCTTCCTGATCACCTCGCCGACATTCATCTACCGGGCGCAGTGGCCAGGCGGAAAACCGGAGCCTGCCAAGGGCGGGATCATCGCGCCGAGCGACGTTCGCATTCCCAACACGAATGACGTGGTGTTCGTGCGCGGGGCGCAGAAGGCCGTCCAGCGCGTTGCGCCGGTGTTCGATCGCGGCGAGTGCATCCGGCTTGAACTCACGGTGCTGGGATGACGGACAGCGCGACCATCGCCGACGTGGTGTGCGGCGCTGCGCTCGCGCGCGGCGTCGCACGATCGGCGACCTTGCCGCTCTATCGGCGCGGCGACGAAGACGTTGTGCTGCCCGACGAACCCGCGCCGTTCGTCTTCTTCGAACTGACGACGCGCCGCGGTCGCGTCGCCGCATCGGCGGCGGGCGCGGGAACAACCTCTATCGGACGGCTGCGGAACTGGCCGCCTATGTGTTCGTGCGGCGCGGCCAGGGACTCACGATCGCGCTCAGCCTCGCCGAGACGGTCGCCGCAGCGTTCCGCTCATGGCGCGAGGGCGCGGTGTCCTGCTTCGATGCGACCGTGCATCCCCTCGGCGAGGGCGAGGCGCTTGCGCCGCCCGGCCTGTCGTCTGCGGTCAGCAATTACGCATGCGCGGTCGTGAGCGTGTCATTGCACTTCGATCAGGTGGGGTGACCATGCAGCGCGCGCCCCGCATCTGCGCCTGCGGCCTCAAGGTGGCCTACGGCGCGCACCTGCATCTGCCGGCAACGGCGCAAGGCGGAAGCCGATCGCGCGCGGCCAGGCGCTCGCCAGCGCGGCTATGACGGCAATTGGGACAGAGCAAGGCGCGCGTTCCTGCGCACGCATCCGCAGTGCGCCCGGTGCGGCAAGCCCGCAACCCACGTCGACCACATCGTCGCGCATGGCGGCGATCGCCGGCTCTTCTGGAACAAGGACAACTGGCAAGCCCTCTGCCCGTCCTGCCACTCCCGCAAGACCGCTGCACGCGACGGCGGCTTCGGCAATGCTCGCGGAAACAGTTCCTCACAGGAACCGTTTCGCAGCCGGGGGGTGGTCGAGAACTTCGCTCAGGGGAGCCCGGACCGCGCGGGGTGTCTCGCGCGGGACACATCGGGCTTTTCCGGCCCGGCCGGTGAGGAAATCGGGGAGCACGATCGATGAAGGCGCCGAAGCTCAAGGTGATCGAGAAGCCCAAGCCGGGCAGCGTGCCCGCGCCGTCGTGGCTGTCCGAATTGGCGCGCGAGGAATGGGAGCGCGTTGCGCCCGTGCTCGCCGGCCGCGGGCGGCTCGCGCCCGAGATGGAAGGCCTCGTTGCGACCTACTGCGCCGCGGTCGCGACGGTGCGCGAGGCGGAAAGCGCCATGGCGCGCGAGGGCTTCACCATCACCGGCCCGAACGGGGTCACGCGCGCGCATCCGATGGTCGGACCGAAGAACCGTGCGGCGGCGACCGGTGCTGCAGCTCGCCAAGCGCCTCGGGCTGCTCGGCGATGCGCCGGCGGACAAGGGAGGCGCGGCCGATGACCCCTACGCCGACTTGGGCGTTCGATAGGTCGAAAATCCCGGACCCGCAGAAGCGCGCCGCGCGCATGCTGCGCTTCGCCGGCCTGCTTCGCCATCCCCGGAGCAGCGATCTGGACAAACGCCTGCAGCTTACGCCGTGGCAGCGCCGGATGATCGAGCGCATCTATGGGCCGTCCGATGCGGATGGCAACCGGCTCGCGCGGACGGTGTTCGTCCTGCTCCCGCGCGGCAACCGCAAGACGACGCTCGGCGCGGTGCTGGCGCTCGGGCACACGATCGGCCCGGAGCAGGTCGCCGGCGGCCAGGTGATCAGCGCCGCCTCGGATCGCTCGCAGGCGCGCATCGCCTTCGACGAAGCCGCCGAGATGATCCGGCTCGATCCGGTGCTGCTCAAGGCGGCGCGCATCCGCGACACGAAATCGCGGATCGAGCACGCCAAGAGTCGCGCTCGGTCTACAGCGCGATCAGCGCGGACGGGGATGCGCAGCACGGCCGGACGCCGGCGCTCGTGCTCGCGGACGAACTCCATGTGTGGAAGGGCTTCGCCCTGTGGAACGCGCTGCGGACGGGCCTGAGCAAGACCCCGGGCTCGTTGTGCGTGATCACCACCACGGCCGGCGAGCGGCCCGAGGGGCCGTGCTGGGAGCTCTACTGCTACGCCCGCAAGGTCGCGTCGGGCGAGGTGGTCGGACCCGTCATTCCTGCCCGTGCTGTTCGAATCGGACCCGGCCGCGGCGTGGGATGACGAAGCGGAGTGGCATCGGGTCAATCCGGGGCTGCGCCTACGGCTTCCCCGATCTTGCCTCGCTGCGGGACGAAGCGCGCCAGGCGCGCGAGCTCCCGCGCATGCGGCAGGCCTTCGAACAGCTTCACCTCAACCGCTGGGGCGACGGCAGCGCGGCCGGCTGGGTCGACATGCTGGTGTGGGACGAAGGCGGCGGCCCGATCGATATGGACGCCCTGCACGGCCGCGATTGCTGGATCGGCTGCGACCTGTCCAAGTCCTACGACCTCACCGCGATCGTCGCCGCGTTCCCGGAGGCCACTGCCGGCGGCTACACGGTGCTGACATTCCCGTTCCTGCCGGCGGACACGCTGCGCCGGCGCGCCGAGACGAGCGATGCGCCTTGGCGGCGCTGGGCCGATGACGGCCACGTGCACGTCATCCCGGGCGCGGTGATCGATGAGGACGTGATCGAGGCGAAGATCCGGGAGCTGCTGCGCCACCTACGCGGTGCAGGAAATCGCCTTCGATCCGAAGTTCGCCGCGCGTCTGATGGCGCGGCTCGGCGACGACGGCCTGCCGGTGGTCGAACACCCGCAATCGAGCCTGCACTTCACCGAGGGGATCACCGAGTTCCAGCGCGCCGTGATCGGCCGCGGGCTGCGGCACGGCGGGCACCCGGTGCTGCGCTGGTGCGTCGGAACGTCGCGCCGGTGACGACGGACACCGGCCTGGTCCGCTTCTCCAAGAACCGCAGCGCCGACGCGATCGATTGCGCCGTCGCGGCAGCCATGGCGATCGGCCGCGCCGCCAAGGGCGGCGGCGGGTCGGTCTACAACGACGAAGAGGCGAGGCCGGAGGGGCTGTTGTTCGTGTGAGGAGGATCGAGTTGGACATACTTTACGCGCGCTGCGCGACCTGCTCCGGAACACGATCAAGAGCGCTACATGGTGGAGCCGGCGCTCGCGGAAGCTCAGAAGACGCGTAGAAGGAAGCTAGAGAGAGCATGGCGCTGGTGACGGAGCCGAGGGTAACGGTAATCTAACCCGTCATCGCGGGGGTCAGAACGAATGGCAAAGTACCCGAAGTATGAGGAACGGTATTGCGCATTTGTCGATATACTCGGCTTTAGGCAACTCGTTGATCGGCTTGACCGGAACCAAATCAAGTTCCAGCTTGTGCGGAAGCTCTTGAAGACGATCCAGGGACCGTCCCAGGATCGACCGTATCTGTTCGACCGCGCTGATTTTCGCACCCAAAGCATTTCTGATGCTATTGCACTTTCCGCAAAGCCGAAGATCGAGGGCCTTTGGCAGCTTCTCTATACTCTCTCGATAAGCTGAGTTTTGAGCTTCTGGACGAAGGCTACTTCGTGCGCGGCGCTATAGTTAAAGACAGGCTGTATCATGACGATCAAATCGTTTTTGGAAGCGCCCTCGTCAGGGCGTACGAACTGGAAAGCTCGGTCGTAAATTTTCCTCGGATCATGGTCACAAGAGCCGTCGCCAAGGACTTGAATTTCTATCATAGCGTCGGCGGCGTCTGGCAGAACGAGTTCAGCGAACGTCTTCTACCAGCGCCCGATGGCCCGCTCTTTCTTCATTTTCTGCGTGAGATGCAACAGAGGTTCGTAGGCCAGCTTGTATCCCGACCCAACACGAACTTTGGTACTGCCCGCGAATTCGGGCCTTACCGAGAAACACGTGATCTTATTCAGCGTCGCCTTAGAGAAGCAATCGACAACCCCAAGCACTTCGAAAAGATCAAGTGGTTCGCTTCGTACTGGAATGAATGTATTCCCGAGCAAGCCAAGGGGTTCCCGCCAGTCACAGAATGGGGCGATTGAAACGGAGCCCTCACGCGCGCGGAAGCCCCTCCCCCGGAGGGGGCTTGAGCTTCGCTGCGAATGAGGGCAACTTGTTCGCGGGCGTCAGAACCCGGACCAGCGAGGCCGCTTGCCGGGGAGGGACTTACCCGCGATAGGCGCGTCGCTCGGCTGCTGACTGGGAACGGTTCGCGCCGAAAATACGACGGACGCCCTTGGCGGCGCGGCTCCGAACCGACCATTATGCCGGGGCGTGCCGTGCTGTCAATAGGGGTCAGCCTAAAAGCCGTGGCGACGTGTCTCGCTGGACGGCTGTAGACTCCCCGGTGCCAGCCCGCCACGGGCGCCGGCCGTCAGAAGCCGGTTTCTACCGCGAGCAACCCCAATGACTCCCCAAACGCCTGAGAAGGCCGCCCGTGCGCCTGCCGCACTGGCCGCCGCAATGCTGCCCGCCGCCTCCCGCAAGCGCGCCACGCGCGCCCGGAGCGCCCCGCCGGCCGGATTTATCGACCAGGCGACCCTGCCGCCCGAGTACGCGCTGATCGGGGAAGGCACGTGCATGCAGCCCGTCATCCCGGACGGCGCGAACTGCGCCTTCAGCACCGTCGAGGAGCCCAGGCCCGGCGACCTGGTTGCGCTGTGGTTTCGGCCCGAGACGGTGCCCGCCGGCGAGCCTCAGGTGCGGCTCAAGCGGCTGGTCCATCCGCTCCCGCCTTTCGTCCGGCTGCCCTGCCGGGAGCATCCCGAGAGCAGGCTGCATCCGCTCGTCATCGTCGAGATGATCAACCCGCGGCGACAGTTCGGCGTTCGCTGCGGCGACCTGCTCGCTATCCACAGGTTTCTCGGGCTCGCCGAGACGATCCGGCCGGGCTGGGCGCGGCTGCGCCAGCCGGCGAGGGAGGCGCGCCATGCATGATGCCCGCCCGTCCGACGCCGAGCTCGTCAACTCGACCTGGAGGGCGATGTGCGAGCTCGAGAACCCGTTGACCGCAATCGGGGACTATGCGCAGGCGCTCATCCTGATCGGCATCGGCCTCAAGGATGACCTCGCGGGGCCGATCGTCCGCCTCGCCGACCACATCGCGGAAATGCGCGACGCGATCGAGGAAGAGCGCGGCCGGCTCTTCCATGCGCTGCACCCGCGCCGCGGCGAGCCGGGCTTCCCGGACGACGGCAACGGCGAGGTCGAGGAGGCGGTAGGCAAAGTGTGACAAAGAGGGGTGTGCCTGCATTGCAGGCATCCCTTCAAAAAGGGGGCAGGAACACGAGGAATTTTGCAAAGAGGAACGGGAGAGATGATCGAATCACTGCCGCAATATGTCGCCGTGGTTGGCGCTGTCGTGTCTGTCTTTGGTGCAGCTATT
This sequence comes from uncultured Alphaproteobacteria bacterium, assembly GCA_963712435.1. Lineage (GTDB taxonomy): Bacteria > Pseudomonadota > Alphaproteobacteria > Rhizobiales > Xanthobacteraceae > Rhodoplanes. The sequence continues at coordinate 31,248 of CAVQIB010000020.1, forward strand.
TCGGTCTTCCTGAATTGGATTAAGACGCGGGAATGGTGGGCGAGCCGCACACACCTCAGCGTCACCACCATCACGCGAGGCTCAGAAGAAGTCGGCCATGACATCCTATTGATCAACAACTCAACAACACATGTATTCGTCTACTCGTTCGATATCGTGTCAGCAAACGAGAAGGATAATGAGGCTTCTATCGTCCACTCACTATTCAGTTTGCAGGATTCCTTTTGGCTCAAGAAAATAGAGCCCCGCACGGCGGAGATACTCAACTTTTCTGAAGGCAACTACTTCAACGAGAAACCAAAGAAGGGGCGTAATTACCTGCGTCTCTGGATTGTAGGACGTGCGGAGCCGCTTTGGTTGCCGATCTGACCTGATTACTGGCGGACGAGTACGACGCCACAAAGAGAATGGAGGAGGTTCGGAGCACAGTTCTCTGGACGGAAACTGTGGGACATTCCGATCTCGCCCTTTCTCCGCTGCACCCAGCCGTTTAAATTGTATTCTATTGGCTCGCCATTTGGAGAAGAAGTTATGTTCATCAGAGGCAAGAGGGTCGTCGATCCAGACCGCTACTTGGCGGGGCTGCCCGCCGATTCCTCGTTTCGGCTCATCGCTGATTTAGGCGAGGACGCTGCCGCCTCGCTCGCCCGCGCTGGTTTCCTGAGTTCGCCGGCAACTGGCGACACCGTGTTGCCGCGGATTGTCGGGCCCGTGTCGCGCTTCAATGCGGCGGGACGGGAGGAGCCTCGCCACGATCTCCCGAAAGAGAACCGGTACATCCGAACGGTCTATTGGCGGTGGCAACAGTGGGCAGGCCGTGATCGAACCGAGGAGCATGAAGATTTTCGCGACCAATACCGCAAGTGCTACCCCATACAGCGGGTCCCTCCGCCCTCGATCGAGCTGACCTACGTTGAACAGGAAGCGCAGCGCCTGGTCACCTCGCCGGTGTTGACCCGCCGGAAAGCCGATAACGAGCTGATCAAGCACGTCATAAACCTTATGCTCGAATTGTTCGGTGCCTGCGAGGCTGTGAGCGCCGACTTGGCGCGGTTCACGATTCCCAAGGTCAAGAAGGCGAACTGGCGGCTACTGCCGCCTGGCGAATATCCCTGGGATCGGCTCAAGAACCACATCGATCACGCAGTTGCTCGCGCTGGAAACGACGCGCAGAAGGTGATTTGGGATCGGCAGGAGACGCTGAAGTCGTTTGCCCCCGACGAGATTTATGTCGGTCAGGGCGGGTTCAACGACTATCTCGCGTACGTGTTTCGGTCGAGCAACATCGTTGTGCTTGAGAGCGTAAGGATGGACAACGCCATCTACGTATTCGGGCTCGACTGGCAGGGCGTCTCGCAGCTGACCAAGGCTCAGGTGCTGAGCAACAATTACCACCAAGACCGGATTATCCACGCCAAGGGCTGGAAAGGCCGACTTGCGCGGCTGCTGGCGAGACCGGCAGCCGCGTGATGCCGCAAGGCGCTTAGCGCCTGCTTGCTGCTGTTACTGTTTGAAGGTGATGACGACGAAAGCCAGCCCTCCGGACACCGACCGGACATCAGCGGACATCCACCGGACATCGATTGCGCGTTTCCGGCCATTTCGCGGGGATACCGGCGGACAAAACCGGACATCCGCCTAAGAAGTGACGTGCTGGAATCCTTCTCTCCCCTTTCAGAATCTCATGAGCATCAGTCACAAGCGCTTCGCTCGCTCGCCGATGGCTCGCGGCTCGCTGATCAGTCTTATCGTCAGGCATTGCATGCGCGAGCCGGCCGAAAGGCCGAAGCGAGGGCGCGTCGAGAATGAGGAAGCATTCGGGCATAGGACCACCTTTACCCCTGGCGCGAGCGCACAGGAGTTTCGGTGATCCATGCCCTACGATGTCTCCGCGGCCTGCGAAGCCCACGTGCATCTCGGGCCCAACCATGGACGGCCGTCAGGCCGTTTCCTCCCTGGCAAGGTCAGCGGCTATTCAGCGGGGAGGACTCCCGCAGCCGGTCACGCTTCCGCCTTTCGGACTGCGCTGCTTTGCGACCGGAACCCCCGTGGTGAGCATTGTCCGTTCCGCCGCCACCGTATCGAGCCGTCCGGCTGGAACGCTCTTCCGAAATCTCCTTAGAGACGCGCCGGCGCCTATCCTGGCGCGTCTCTGTATTCAGTTCCTCGCGTTGTTCGCGAGATAGCGTGCTGCGCCACATCCGCCATGCCTCTGCGGCCTTGCGGGCGAGCAGGTCGTGATGACCGCGCTCCCACTCGCGCTCGCGTTCGTCGCTCCACTTGCCGTAGACGCCGCGTATTTTCATGATCGCGTCGTCCCCTTACGAACGAAGCGTTTCGTAAATCCCCAAAGAGAGACGCTGCGCCGATCATTCCGCGCGTGGTGTAGCCGACGATGGCAATCGCGGCATAAGGGCACGATGTCGGACAGCCGCTCACGCCCTAGGCGCCGATATGATCTGTGGTGTAGTTCGATGTTTTCCGAGGAGCCACACCGCAAGCAATCCTGCGGTAGACGAGACGCACGGTAGCGCTGCTTGACGGCCTGCCATTCGGGCGAGCGAATATAGGCGTGGTAGTCGGCCATTACGCGCCTCCAACCGGGAGGCCGCGATCGCGGGGCTCGCGGTGGAGCGCGTCACGCGCTCCGAACTCGGTAGGCATGCAGGACGTGGTGGGAGACGAGATCGACCAGACGCTCATGATCTCGCGGCGCTGCGGTCGATCGATAGAGTTCGTCGATTGCTTCTGCGAGATTTCGCGCGTTGCGCTCAGGACAGCGCCATTTCGGACCGCTCATCGCGGTCTCCCCGCGATGGCGGCTCAGTTCGGCCGTTCGGATGCAAGTGGCGAAGTCCGCCTCGGGCTCGCTCTCGGAATGGCCGGACCGGAGCCGGGCGCGCGCCGCGGCGTCTCGATCGCGGGCGGCCTGAATATTCGGGAGTAGGTCGGCGTCGTCTCGCGTTCTGACAGCGCCGAATAATCGTTGAAGCTCAATGTCGCGAATAGAGGGTGTTTTGTCAGAAGACGCTTTGTGGCGGCTTTTCGATCGATTGCCTTCCAAGCTGATGACGAGGGTTCGATTCCCTTCACCCGCTCCATTCCTGTCCCGAGCGCTGGCCTGGCCGCAACGTCCCTGCGCCGAGCGCCGCCGTCCCGCCCTTGCAAAGGCCGGCTTGATCATGCATTTAGAGCAGGTGGCGTAAGCGCGCATGCCCCACCCGCTTCCTTTTTAGGAGTGTAGCTCAACTGGCTAGAGCACCGGTCTCCAAAACCGGGGGTTGGGGGTTCGAGTCCCTCCACTCCTGCCAGGACCGGGTCGCGCTTCGCCGGAATTGAGCTGGGCTTTGCCTGCAGAGTGCAGAACTCGGCTACGCCCGGACGCGCGGGGTTCACGCCGCCCGCGTCCGGAGTTAGCTTTGCAATTGGGATAGGACGCACGGAAAAGTCGATGGCCAAGGTCAGCCCGTTCAAGTTTCTGCAGGAGGTGCGCCAGGAGACCGATAAGGTCACCTGGCCGAGCCGGCGCGAAACCGCGATCACCACGGTGATGGTGTTCATCATGTCGACGGTCGCCGCGCTGTTCTTCCTGTTCGCCGATCAGCTCATCCGCTATGCCGTGACCTTCGTGCTCGGGATCGGGCGTTGATGGAGTATTCCGGATCACCCGCCATGACCAAGCGCTGGTACATCGTTCACGCCTACTCGAATTTCGAGAACAAGGTCGCCGAATTCGATCCGCGAACAGGCGAAGCAGCGCCATCTGGAGCACCTGTTCGAACAGATCCTGGTGCCCAAGGAAAAGATCACCGAGGTCCGGCGCGGCCGCAAGGTGGACGCCGAGCGCAAGTTCTTCCCCGGCTATGTGCTGGTGAAGATGGACCTCACGGACGAGGCCTATCACCTCATCAAGAACACGCCGAAGGTGACCGGATTTCTCGGCACCGACAACAAGCCGATGCCGATCTCGGAATCGGAGGCGAGCCGCATCCTGCACCAGGTGCAGGAAGGGATCGACCGGCCGAAGGCGACGGTCTCGTTCGAGATCGGCGAGCAGGTGCGGGTGTCGGACGGTCCGTTCGCCTCGTTCAACGGCGTGGTCGAGGAGGTCGACGACGCCCGCTCGCGCGTGAAGGTGGCGGTGTCGATCTTCGGCCGCGCCACCCCGGTCGAACTTGAATTCACGCAGGTGGAGAAGACGTAATTTTCCGTCATTGCCGAGCTTGCGCCGGCAATCCATCTTCCCCTCTCGCCCGCTCGTCAGGGAAGAAGCGAGGGGGACGCCGGGGAAAGCCCGGGGCCTGACGAAGGCGCCGATGGCCGCATCGAGAGCGGCCGTCACGCAACGCACGACGTGGGAGGAGGAGCGGTTCGCCGCCGCTTTTGATCCGCACCACGAACCCTGCGAGCCGGAGGTCCGGCGCGAAGGAGCCTAGCCATGGCGAAGAAGATTACCGGCTATCTGAAACTTCAGGTGCCGGCGGGGTCGGCCAATCCCTCCCCGCCGATCGGGCCCGCGCTCGGCCAGCGCGGCCTCAACATCATGGAGTTCTGCAAGAACTTCAACGCCCAGACCCAGCAGATGGAGAAGGGCCAGCCCATCCCGGTCGTGATCACGATCTTTGCCGACCGCTCGTTCACCTTCGAGATGCGCACCCCGCCGGTCTCCTACTTCCTCAAGAAGGCGGCGAAGATCGACAAGGGCGCGAAGGCCACGGGCCGCGACAAAGCGGGCGCGGTGACCAAGGACCAGGTCAAGGAGATCGCCGAGAAGAAGATGAAGGATCTCAACTGCGACACGGTCGAGGCCGCGATGCGCATGATCGAAGGCTCCGCCCGCTCGATGGGCATCGAGGTGAGGGGGTGACGGCCATGACTCAGCACGGAAAAAAGGTGCGCGCGGCGCGCGAAGGAATCGACCGGACCAGGCTTTATCCGCTCTCCGACGCGGTGACGATGGTCAAGGAGCGGGCCAAGGCGAAGTTCGACGAGACGATCGAGATCGCGATGAATCTCGGGGTCGATCCGCGGCATTCCGACCAGATGGTGCGCGGCGTCGTCGCGCTGCCGAACGGGACCGGCCGCACGGTGCGGGTCGCGGTGTTCGCGCGCGGCGCCAAGGCGGACGAGGCCAGGGCGGCGGGCGCCGATGTGGTCGGCGCGGAAGACCTGGTGGAGAAGGTGCAGGGCGGCACGATCGATTTCGACCGCTGCATCGCGACGCCCGACCTGATGCCGCTGGTCGGCCGCCTGGGCAAGGTTCTCGGCCCGCGCGGGATGATGCCGAACCCGAAGGTCGGCACGGTGACCATGGACGTGACCGCGGCGATCAAGGCCTCCAAAGGCGGCTCGGTCGAATTCCGGGTGGAGAAGGCCGGCATCATCCATGCCGGGGTGGGCAAGGCCTCGTTTCCGGCCGACAAGCTCGTGGAGAACATCAAGGCCTTCGCCGACGCCGTTCAAAAGGCGAAGCCTCCCGGCGCCAAAGGCCAGTATATCAACCGCGTCGCGGTCTCCTCGACCATGGGGCCGGGCGTGAAGGTGGAGCCCGGCACCCTGTTCGGGCAGTGAACGGCCGGCCCGCGCGAAAGGGCTTGGCAAAGCGCTCGGGACGTTATAGATAGGGAACACGGGCGTGCCGACCCAGTTTGTCGGCGCGCCTTTGCGCGTCCTGCGGAAAACACGGCGATCAGGATAAAACTCCTTTTATGGCGCTCAAGCGGAGTCACAAGCGGACCCGCGCAGAGAGGCATGAGAGGGCTCCGTCGTTCCTGTTGCGCATGCGCGCCGTACGGCCCGCCCCCATTTGGGCTGGCCGGTCCTGTCCGAGACTGCAGGCGCCAGCGCTTCCCGCGCTGGCTTAATTCTTAAGCGCAAGAGCCTGCATAGACGGGGAAGATCGGTTTCGGGGCAAGCCCCGCGACGGTTCGGACTCGGGTCGACCCGGCGCTGTCATGCGTCGGGGGGCAGGGCGTCAGAGCCTCGTTCGTCCTCCCGCTCGACCAGGCGGCGAGGGGAGCGATCCGTCGCAACCGGCGGCATCCTTTAGGGCCGCCAACCCGGAGAGAGCAACACGTGGATCGAGCGGCCAAGAAGGAGCTGGTCGCGACGTTGAGCGAGGTGTTCAAGGCCTCCAACGTCGTGGTCGTGGCTCACTATGCCGGTCTCACCGTCGCCCAGCTGCAAACCCTGCGCAGGCAGGCCAAACAGGCGGGAGCGGCGGTCAAGGTGGCAAAGAACCGTCTCGCCAAGATCGCCTTGGACGGAACGGACGGGGCGGTCGTCGCGCCCCTGCTGAAGGGGCCGACGGTGCTCGCCTATTCGGGCGACCCGGTCGCCGCCCCCAAGGTGGTGGCCGATTTCGCCAAGACGAATGACAAGCTCGTCATTCTCGGCGGAGCGCTCGGCAAGACCGCGCTCGGCCCGGAGGCCGTCAAGGCGCTCGCCGCCCTGCCGTCGCTCGACGAGCTGCGGGCGACGATCATCGGCCTGATCCAGGCTCCGGCGACCAAGCTGGCGCAGGTGGTCACCGCGCCCGCGGCCAAGGTCGCCCGGGTCGTGCAGGCCTATGCCGCCAAGGCCGAGGCGTGAGCTCTCAACCGAAATCGTTCTATCTTGAAAGGACCTGACTAATGGCTGATCTGCAAAAGATCGTTTCCGACCTCTCCAGCCTCACCGTGCTTGAGGCGGCCGAGCTCGCGAAGCTGCTGGAGGAGAAATGGGGGGTGTCGGCCGCCGCCGCCGTCGCGGTCGCCGCGGGCCCGGCGGGCGGCGCCGCCGCCGCGCCTGTTGAAGAGCAGACCGAATTCACGGTGGTTCTCGCCGCCACCGGCGAGAAGAAGATCGAAGTGATCAAAGAGGTCCGGGCTCTCACCGGCCTCGGCCTGAAGGAGGCCAAGGACCTGGTCGAGGGCGCCCCGAAGGCGGTCAAGGAAGGGGTCAACAAGGAAGAGGCCGAGAAGATCAAGGCCACCCTTGAAAAGGTGGGGGCCAAGGTCGAACTCAAGTGATCGTGAGGCTGGACGGGCAATTCGGTCCCTATATTGACGGGATTGCCCTCTTCGCCATACGGCGCACATAGACGCTTGCGGTCCGCGGCCCCGCCGCGGGTCGCCAATTTGGACGGCGGACGCAAAGGACGGCGGGTCCTTGATGGTCGCCGAGATGCATCTTCCGGCGCGACGCCCGATGGGCGGCGGCGGAAGCCCCCGCCGCCAATCCGGCTGGCGGGAAGCGAGAGGCCACGATGGCAGAAACGTTCACCGGTCGCAAACGGGTTCGCAAGTTTTTCGGCAAAATACAGGAAGTCGCGGAGATGCCGAACCTCATCGAGGTTCAGAAGGCGTCCTACGACCAATTCCTGCTGATCAAGGAGCCGAAAGGCGGACGGCCGGACGAAGGGCTGCAGGCCGTCTTCAAGTCGGTCTTCCCCATTTCCGACTTTTCCAACACGGCCCAGCTCGAGTTCGTCCGTTACGAATTCGAGCCGCCGAAATACGATGTCGACGAGTGCCGGCAGCGGGGCATGACCTATGCCGCGCCGCTGAAGGTGACGCTGCGCCTGATCGTGTTCGATGTCGACGAGGAGACCGGCGCGCGCTCGGTCAAGGACATCAAGGAGCAGGACGTCTACATGGGCGACATTCCGCTCATGACCAACAATGGCACCTTCGTCGTGAACGGCACCGAGCGGGTGATCGTGTCGCAGATGCACCGCTCGCCCGGCGTCTTCTTTGATCACGACAAAGGCAAGACGCACTCCTCCGGCAAGCTTCTGTTCGCCGCCCGCATCATTCCCTATCGCGGCTCCTGGCTCGACATCGAATTCGACGCCAAGGACATCGTCTATGCGCGCATCGACCGTCGGCGCAAAATTCCGGTGACGTCGCTGCTCTATGCGCTCGGCATGGACGGGGAGGAAATCCTCAACACCTTCTACAAGCAGGTCATCTACAAGCGCACCAAGGACGGCTGGCGGGTGCCGTTCGACGCCAACCGGCTCAAGGGCTACAAGGCGATCAACGATCTCGTCGACGCCAACTCCGGCAAGGTGGTCGTCGAGGCGGGCAAGAAGATCACCGTGCGCCAGGCGCGCCAGCTCCAGGAGAAGGGGCTGAAGGCGCTGCGCATGACCGACGAGGAGCTGATCGGCCGCTACATCGCCGAGGATCTCGTCAACGCCAAGACCGGCGAAATCTATGTCGAGGCGGGCGAGGAGATCACCGAGAAGACGCTGAAGCTGCTCGCCGAGGTCGGCTACAAGGAAGTGCCGGTTCTCGACATCGATCACGTCAATATCGGCGCCTATATCCGCAACACGCTGACGGTCGACAAGAACATGCGGCGCGAAGACGCGCTGTTCGACATCTATCGCGTGATGCGGCCGGGCGAGCCGCCGACCATCGACACCGCGCAAACCATGTTCAACTCGCTGTTCTTCGACTCCGAGCGGTACGATCTCTCGGCGGTCGGGCGCGTCAAGATGAACATGCGCCTCGACCTCGAATGTCCCGACACCGTGCGCATCCTGCGCAAGGAGGACATTACCGGCGTCATCCGCACGCTGGTCGATCTGCGCGACGGCAAAGGGGTGATCGACGACATCGACCATCTCGGCAATCGCCGCGTGCGCTCGGTCGGCGAGCTGATGGAGAACCAGTACCGCATTGGCCTCCTGCGCATGGAGCGCGCGATCAAGGAGCGCATGTCGTCGGTCGATATCGGCACCGTCATGCCGCAGGACCTGATCAACGCGAAGCCGGCGGCCGCCGCGGTGCGCGAGTTCTTCGGCTCGTCCCAGCTCTCGCAGTTCATGGATCAGACCAACCCGCTGTCCGAGATCACCCACAAGCGGCGGCTCTCGGCGCTCGGTCCGGGCGGGCTCACGCGCGAGCGGGCGGGCTTCGAGGTGCGCGACGTGCACCCGACCCATTATGGCCGCATCTGTCCGATCGAGACGCCGGAGGGGCCGAATATCGGCCTCATCAACTCGCTCGCGACCTATGCGCGGGTCAACAAATACGGCTTCGTCGAGACGCCCTACCGCAAGGTGAAGGAGGGGCGCGTGACCGACGAGGTCATCTATCTCTCGGCGATGGAGGAAGGCCGCTACTATGTCGCCCAGGCGAACCAGTCGGTCGACGCGCGCGGGCGCTTCACCGAGGACCTGATCGTATGCCGGCATGCCGGCGACGTCCTGATGATCGCACCCGACAAGGTCGACTACATGGACGTCTCGCCCAAGCAGCTCGTCTCGGTCGCCGCCGCGCTCATTCCGTTCCTCGAGAACGATGACGCGAACCGCGCATTGATGGGCTCGAACATGCAGCGCCAGGCGGTGCCGCTGGTGCGCACCGAGGCGCCGTTCGTCGGCACCGGCATGGAAGGCGTGGTGGCGCGCGACTCGGGCGCGGCGATCGCGGCGCGCCGCACGGGCGTCGTCGATCAGGTCGACTCGACCCGCATCGTGATCCGGGCGACCGAGGAACTCGACCCGACCAAGTCGGGCGTCGACATCTATCGCCTGCAGAAGTTCCAGCGCTCGAACCAGAACACCTGCATCAACCAGCGGCCGCTGGTGAAGGTCGGCGACTCGGTCGCCAAGGGCGACATCATCGCCGACGGCCCCTCGACCGATCTCGGCGAGCTCGCGCTCGGGCGCAACGTGCTCGTCGCGTTCATGCCGTGGAACGGCTACAATTTCGAGGACTCGATCCTGCTCTCCGAACGCATCGTCAAGGACGACGTCTTCACTTCGATCCATATCGAGGAATTCGAAGTGATGGCGCGCGACACCAAGCTCGGGCCGGAGGAGATCACCCGCGACATTCCCAACGTCTCGGAAGAGGCGCTCGAAGAATCTCGACGAGGCGGGCATCGTCTATATCGGCGCCGAGGTGCATGCGGGCGACATCCTGGTCGGCAAGATCACGCCGAAGGGCGAAAGCCCGATGACGCCCGAGGAGAAGCTGCTGCGCGCGATCTTCGGCGAAAAGGCCTCCGACGTGCGCGACACCTCGCTGCGCGTGCCGCCCGGCGTGCAGGGCACGGTGGTCGAAGTGCGCGTGTTCAATCGACACGGCGTCGAGAAGGACGAGCGCGCGCTTGCGATCGAGCGCGAAGAGATCGAGCGGCTCGCCAAGGACCGCGACGACGAGCAGGCGATCCTCGACCGCAACGTCTATGGCCGTCTCGCGGAACTTCTGGAGAACCGCGTCGGCGTCGCCGGGCCGAAGGGCTTCAAGAAGGAGTCCAAGATCACCCGCGCAGTGCTGGAGGAATATCCGCGCTCGCAATGGTGGCAGTTCGCGTCCTCGAACGACAAGCTGATGGCCGAGATCGAGGCGATCCGCAAGCAATACGAGGAGAGCAAGAAGGGCCTCGAGCAGCGCTTCCTCGACAAGGTGGAGAAGCTGCAGCGCGGCGACGAGCTGCCGCCCGGCGTGATGAAGATGGTCAAGGTCTTCGTCGCGGTGAAGCGCAAGATCCAGCCGGGCGACAAGATGGCGGGCCGCCACGGCAACAAGGGCGTCGTCTCGAAGATCGTGCCGTCCGAGGACATGCCGTTCCTCGGCGACGGCACGCCGGTGGACATCGTGCTCAACCCGCTGGGCGTGCCGAGCCGGATGAATGTCGGGCAGATTCTCGAGACCCATCTCGGATGGGCCTGCGCCGGTCTCGGCCAGCGCATCGGCCAGGCGGTCGACGCCTATTACGGCCGCACCGACCTGAAGCCGCTCAGGGAGACGCTGCGGAAGGTCTATGGCGAGGACGAGACCATCCGTTCGCTCGGCGAGGGCGAACTGGTCGAGCTCGGCGAGAACCTGCGGCACGGCGTGCCGATCGCGACGCCGGTGTTCGACGGGGCGAAGGAGAAGGACATCGAGGCCATGCTCGAACTGGCCGGTCTCGACCATTCCGGACAGGTGTCGCTGCATGACGGGCGCACCGGCGACGAGTTCGATCGCAAGGTGACGGTCGGCTACATCTACATGCTCAAGCTGCACCACCTCGTCGACGACAAGATCCACGCGCGCTCGATCGGGCCGTACAGCCTCGTGACCCAGCAGCCGCTCGGCGGAAAGGCGCAGTTCGGCGGCCAGCGCTTCGGCGAAATGGAAGTCTGGGCGCTCGAAGCCTACGGCGCGGCGTACACATTGCAGGAGATGCTCACGGTCAAGTCCGACGACGTCGCCGGCCGAACCAAGGCCTATGAATCGATCGTGCGCGGCGACGACAATTTCGAGGCGGGCATTCCCGAATCCTTCAACGTGTTGGTGAAGGAGATGCGGTCGCTCGGCCTCAATGTCGACCTGCACAACTCCAAGCAGGGGCGCGGCGATTCGGCGGAAGCGGCGGAATGATCAGGTCGTGACGGCTGCGTGGAGCGCCGCAGGCGCTCCCACCGAAGGGCCGTCATTGCCCGCGCAGGCGGGCGATCAGTGACCCGCAGCGGCGGTGATTGCTGGATGCCCCGCCTTCGCGGGGCGTGACGGCGAGAGATTTCAGGCCGCTCGGCGGCCAGGGAGAAGAATATGAATCAGGAAGTCATGAGTCTTTTCGGGCCGCAGGTGCCGGCCCAGGTGTTCGATCAGATCCGCATCTCGATCGCGAGCCCGGAAAAGATTCTGTCGTGGTCCTACGGCGAGATCAAGAAGCCGGAGACGATCAACTACCGCACCTTCAAGCCGGAGCGCGACGGGCTGTTCTGCGCCCGCATCTTCGGCCCGATCAAGGATTACGAGTGCTTGTGCGGCAAGTACAAGCGCATGAAGTACAAGGGCATCATCTGCGAAAAGTGCGGCGTCGAGGTGACGCTGTCGCGGGTGCGGCGCGAGCGCATGGGCCATATCGAGCTCGCCGCGCCGGTCGCGCATATCTGGTTCCTCAAGTCGCTGCCGAGCCGGATCGGCCTTCTGCTCGACATGACGCTCAAGGACCTCGAGCGGATTCTCTATTTCGAGTACTACGTCGTGCTGGAGCCGGGCCTGACCCCGCTGCAGCACCGCTCGCTGCTGTCCGAAGAGGAGTATCTGCGCGCCCAGGACGAATACGGCGCCGACAGCTTCACCGCCATGATCGGCGCGGAAGCGATCCGCGAAATGCTCAAGGCGCTCGATCTCGAGCGGCTCGCGATCGATCTGCGCAAGGAGATCGCGGAATCGACCTCCGAACTCAAGCCGAAGAAGCTCGCGAAAAGGCTGAAGCTGATCGAGGCCTTCCTCACCTCGGGCAACCGGCCGGAGTGGATGATCCTCACCCAGGTGCCGGTGATCCCGCCGGACCTGCGGCCGCTCGTCCCGCTCGACGGCGGGCGCTTCGCGACCTCGGACCTCAACGATCTCTATCGCCGCGTGATCAACCGCAACAATCGCCTCAAGCGGCTGATCGAACTGCGCGCGCCGGACATCATCATCCGCAACGAGAAGCGGATGCTGCAGGAGGCGGTCGACGCGCTGTTCGACAACGGCCGGCGCGGACGCGTCATCACGGGCGCCAACAAGCGGCCGCTGAAGTCGCTCGCCGACATGCTCAAGGGCAAGCAGGGCCGGTTCCGGCAGAACCTGCTCGGCAAGCGCGTCGACTATTCGGGCCGCTCGGTGATCGTGGTCGGGCCGGAGCTGAAGCTGCACCAGTGCGGGCTGCCGAAGAAGATGGCGCTCGAACTGTTCAAGCCGTTCATCTATTCGCGCCTCGACGCCAAGGGCCTGTCGACCACGGTCAAGCAGGCCAAGAAGCTCGTCGAGAAAGAGAAGCCCGAGGTGTGGGACATTCTCGACGAGGTGATCCGCGAGCACCCCGTGCTGCTGAACCGCGCGCCGACGCTGCATCGGCTCGGCATCCAGGCGTTCGAGCCGGTGCTGATCGAGGGCAAGGCGATCCAGCTGCACCCGCTCGTCTGCGCGGCCTTCAACGCCGACTTCGACGGCGACCAGATGGCGGTGCATGTGCCGCTCTCGCTCGAGTCGCAGCTCGAGGCGCGCGTCCTGATGATGTCGACCAACAACATCCTGCATCCGGCGAACGGCTCGCCCATCATCGTGCCGAGCCAGGATATCGTGCTGGGTCTCTACTATCTGTCGCTGATGCGCGAGGGCGAGCCCGGACAGGGCAAGGCGTTCGGCAATCTCGCCGACGATCGAGCATGCGCTCAACCAGAAGGCCATCACCCTCCACACCAAGATCAAGTACCGGTGGGAGGGCGTCGACGAGAACGGCAAGGTGCGCCGCTGGTACGACACGACGCCCGGCCGGGTGCTGCTCGGCCAGGCGATGCCGCCGCATTCCAAGGTCTCGTTCGAAACCGTCAACAAGCTGATGACGAAGCGCGAGATCTCCAACATGATCGACGCGGTCTACCGCCACTGCGGGCAGAAGGAGACGGTGATCTTCTGCGACCGCATCATGGCGCTCGGCTTCCACCACGCCTTCAAGGCGGGCATCTCGTTCGGCAAGGACGACATGGTGGTGCCGAGCTCGAAGTGGAAAATCGTCGATCAGACCCGCACGCTCGCCAAGGAGTTCGAGCAGCAGTTCAACGAAGGCCTCATCACCCAGGGCGAGAAATACAACAAGGTGGTCGACGCCTGGTCGAAGTGCACCGAGCAGATCGCCGACGAGATGATGCGGGAAATCTCCGCGGTGCGCATGGACGAGAAGTCCGGCCGCGAGGTGCCGGTGAACTCGATCTACATGATGGCGCATTCGGGCGCGCGCGGCTCGCCGGCGCAGATGCGTCAGCTCGCCGGCATGCGCGGCCTGATGGCGAAGCCGTCGGGCGAGATCATCGAGAGCCCCATCATCTCCAACTTCAAGGAAGGGCTCTCCGTGCTCGAATACTTCAATTCGACGCACGGCGCCCGCAAGGGCCTCGCCGACACCGCGCTCAAGACGGCGAATTCCGGCTATCTCACGCGCCGGCTGGTGGACGTGGCGCAGGACTGCATCATCACCGAGGTCGACTGCGGCACGACGGCCGGCATCAAGGTGCGGGCGATCATCGACTCGGGCCAGGTCGTGGCCTCGCTCGCCACCCGCATTCTCGGCCGCACCATCGCCGAGGACGTGCGCGATGCGGCGACGAACACCGTCGTCGTGCCGCGCAACACGCTGCTCGACGAGGCGAGCGTGGATGCGATCGTCAAGTCCGGCGTGCAGGAGGTGCGCATCCGTTCGGTGCTCACCTGCGAGACGACCAGCGGGGTGTGCGGCGCCTGCTATGGGCGCGATCTGGCGCGCGGCACGCCCGTGAACATGGGCGAGGCGGTCGGCGTCATCGCGGCGCAGTCGATCGGCGAACCGGGAACGCAGCTCACGATGCGCACCTTCCACATCGGCGGGGCGGCGCAGATCTCCGAGCAGTCGTTCATCGAGTTGAACTTCGAGGGCGTGATCCGCATCAACAACCGCAATGTCGTGCGCAACTCGGACGGCGACCTGATCGCCATGGCGCGCAACATGGCGATGGTGGTGGTCGACCAGGACGGAACGGAACGCGCCGTGCATCGGGTCCAGTTCGGCTCGCGGCTGAAGGTCGACGAAGGCGACAAGATCGCGCGCGGCCAGCGCATGGCCGAGTGGGACCCCTACACCCGGCCGAATTCCACCGAGGCCGAAGGCTCGGTCGATTTCGAAGACCTGGTGGAAGGCCAGTCGATGTCGGAGACGCTCGACGAATTGACCGGCATCGCCAAGCGCGTGGTGATCGATTGGCGCACCGGCTCCGGCCGGGGGCAGCAGGACCTGCGGCCGTCCATCGTCATCAAGGGCAAGGACGGCAAGGTGCTGAAGCTCGCGCGCGGCGGCGAGGCGCGCTACCAGCTCGCGGTCGACGCGATTCTGTCGGTTGATCCGGGAAGCATGGTGAAGGCGGGCGACGTCATCGCCCGCATGCCGAGCGAGAGCGCCAAGACGCGCGACATCACCGGCGGTCTGCCGCGCGTCGCCGAGCTGTTCGAGGCGCGTCGGCCGAAAGAGGCGGCGATCATCGCCGAGGTGTCCGGCACCGTGCGGTTCGGGCGCGACTACAAGAACAAGCGGCGCCTCACCATCGAGCCGACCGACAAGGACGAAGAGGCGCGCGAATACCTGATCCCCAAGGGCAAGCACATCCATCTGCAGGATGGCGACCCGATCGAGAAGGGCGACTATATCGTCGAAGGCAACCCGGCTCCGCACGACATTCTGGCGGTCAAGGGGGTCGAGGATCTCGCCGCCTATCTCGTCAACGAGATCCAGGAGGTCTACCGGCTGCAGGGCGTGCAGATCAACGACAAGCACATCGAGGTGATCGTCCGCCAGATGCTGCAGAAGGTCGAGGTCGACGACTCCGGCGAGACCGAACTGATCCAGGGCGAGCATATCGACCGGATCGAGTTCGACGAGGTCAACGCGCGCGCCCGCGACGACGGGAAGAAGGAGGCGAAAGCCCATCCGGTTCTGCTCGGCATCACCAAGGCGTCGTTGCAGACCCGCTCGTTCATCTCGGCGGCGTCGTTCCAGGAGACCACCCGCGTCCTCACCGAAGCGGCGGTCAGCGGGAAGATCGACACGCTCGACGGCCTCAAGGAGAACGTCATCGTCGGCCGGCTGATCCCGGCCGGGACCGGAGCCATGATGAACGTCCTGCGCGAGGTCGCGGGCAAGCGCGATGCGCTCATTCTCGACGAACGCGAGAAGGAGCACGCGGCGAAAGCCGCCGAGCCGCCGGCGCAACTGCCGGCCGCGGAGTGACGCGCGGCGCGTCGCGCGCGGCTATTCGTTGCGAACGATGAGAAGGGCCGCCGGTGGCGGCCCTTCCGTTCGTTCGCCCGGCCGGGCAACCCGACGGCGCCCTTGATCGGCAAGGGGAACCAGGGTTGGAGGGACGCGTTCTCACCAGAACTTAAAGATGAAGGACCTTGCGGTCCGCCGGCCAGCGGACGCCGGCGCCGGGCACAGAGCGAGCGTAGGCACGATGGGTGAGGGACACTGGTGGCAATGGGGCGTGCTCTACCAAGTCTATCCGCGCTCCTTCCAGGATTCGAACGGGGACGGGGTCGGCGATCTGCGCGGCATCGTGCAGCGGCTGCCCTATCTGTCGGACCTCGGCGTCGACGCATTGTGGCTGTCGCCGATCTTTCCCTCGCCGATGGCCGATTTCGGCTACGACATTTCGAATTATGTCGACATCGATCCGTTGTTCGGGTCGCTCGCCGATCTCGACGCGCTGGTCGAGGCCGCGCATGCGCGCGGCATCAAGCTCCTGCTCGACCTCGTTCCGAACCACACGTCGGACCGGCATCCCTGGTTCGTTGAGAGCCGCTCCTCGCGCGACAATCCGAAGCGCGATTGGTATATCTGGCGCGATCCGCAGCCGGACGGCGGCCCGCCCACCAACTGGCTCTCGGAGTTCGGCGGCAGCGCGTGGGAATACGACCCGCAGACGCGCCAATACTATTACCACGCCTTTCTGAAGCAGCAGCCGGACCTCAACTGGCGCAACCCGGCCGTCCGCGCGGCGATCTATGACGTGATGCGTTTCTGGCTGCGGCGCGGCGTCGACGGCTTCCGCGTCGACGTCATCTGGCAGCTCATCAAGGACGATCAGTTCCGGGACAATCCGCCCAATCCCGATTACTATCCGGGGCAGCCTCCGCACCGGCAGCTGGTCCCGCTCTACACCGCCGATCGTCCGGAGGTGCATGACGTGATCTTCGAGATGCGGCGGGTGGTGGACGAGTTCGACGCCCGCGTGCTGATCGGCGAAATCTACCTGCCCGTCGAGCGGCTCGTCACCTATTACGGGCGCGATCTTTCGGGAACGCATCTGCCGTTCAATTTCGCGCTGCTCAATGCGCCCTGGCACGCGCGCCGCCTCGCGCAGCTCATCGACGAGTATGAAGGGTCGCTGCCGCCGGGCGGCTGGCCCAATTGGGTCTTGGGAAACCACGACCGGCCGCGCATCGCGAGCCGGATCGGGCGGGAGCAGACGCGGGTCGCCGCGATGCTGCTGCTCACCCTGCGCGGCACGCCGACCATCTATTACGGCGAGGAGATCGGCATGGCGCAGGTGCCGATCCCGCCGGATCGGGTGCAGGACCCCTTCGAGAAGAACGTGCCCGGCATCGGCGTCGGCCGTGACAACTGCCGCACCCCGATGCAGTGGGATTCGGGGCCGCATGCCGGCTTCTCCGACGCCGAACCGTGGCTGCCGCTTGCAAGCGACTATCGCCGCGAGAACGTGGTGAACCAGCGGGCGGATGCGACGTCTCTGCTCAATGTCTATCGCCGGCTGATCGCGCTGCGGCGATCATCGCCGGCGCTGACCCACGGGGCCTACCATCCGGTCGCCGCCAGCGGCGACCTGCTCGTGTTCGTGCGCGCGCATGGCGACGAGCGCCTCCTGGTCGCGCTCAATCTCGGCCCTGAACCGGTCGCCTTCGAGCTCAAGGACGGCAATCTGAAGGGCCGGCTGCTGATCTCCTCCTTCGGCGACCGGGACGGGGAAACCGTGGACAAGAGCATCGATCTGCGGGATCATGAGGGTGCGGTCATCGCGCTCGATCGATAGCGTGCGGTGCTGGCGAAGACGTGCGGGACGCACTATATGGCGGCTCGCAGGCTTGACTTCGCTTCGCCCGGCCGGTACAAACCGCGCACCTTTTTGGCAGGCGGTGAGTTTTCCTTCATCGGAGGGCGCGTCCCAGCGCCTCGATCAATGAAGCTCAGACGCTGCCGGGACAGCCAGTGTCAGACGCGGGTGCATGATCGCGACGCGCTTGGGCGTCGTGGTCCTCTGTGACGGATGAGCGCTTCTCCGCAGAAAAAACCGCGGATGGCGCGAAATTCGTTTTGCGCGTGAACGAACGGGGCCGACCGCCCCAAGACGAGAACACGATCGGGCGTTCGCCCGAGGCATGATACGGGGGCCTTGCCGCCCCATACAGGTGGTGAAGGCCAAGGCGATGCCGACGATCAATCAGCTGATCCGCAATCCGCGGGTCCCCCAACGGGCGCGCAAGAAAGTGCCCGCTCTGCAGCAGAGCCCGCAGAAGCGCGGCGTGTGCACGCGCGTCTATACGACGACGCCGAAGAAGCCGAATTCGGCGCTGCGCAAGGTCGCCAAGGTGCGCCTCACGAACGGTTTCGAAGTGATCGGCTACATCCCGGGCGAGGGCCACAATCTGCAGGAGCACTCGGTGGTCATGATCCGCGGCGGCCGCGTCAAGGACCTGCCCGGCGTGCGCTATCACATCCTGCGCGGCGTGCTCGACACGCAAGGCGTCAAGAACCGCAAGCAGCGCCGGTCGAAATACGGAGCAAAGAGGCCGAAGTGACCTGAACGAAGCGAAGGTCACCCTCGGGCGAGCACAGCGAGCGCCGGGGATCAGCGAAAGAAAAACATGGATGGCCGGCCTGGCCGGGCCATGACGAGAGAAGAGAAGACCGATGTCCCGCCGTCACCGCGCCGAGAAACGCGAAATCCTGCCGGACCCGAAATTCGGGAACGTGGTGGTCACCAAATTCATGAACTCGGTGATGTATGCCGGGAAGAAGTCGGTGGCCGAGCTGATCGTCTATGGCGCCTTCGACATCATCGAGGGCAAGACCAAGCAGAGCCCGCTCGGAGTGTTCCAGCAGGCGCTCGACAATGTCATGCCGGCCATCGAGGTGCGTTCGCGGCGCGTCGGCGGCGCGACCTACCAGGTTCCGGTCGAGGTGCGGACGGACCGCCGCCAGGCGCTCGGCATCCGCTGGCTGATCTCGGCGGCGCGCGACCGCAACGAAAAGACGATGACCGAACGGCTCTCGGGCGAGCTGTTGGACGCCTCCAACAATCGTGGAAACGCCGTCAAGAAGCGCGAGGACACCCATCGCATGGCGGAAGCCAACCGCGCCTTCTCGCATTACCGCTGGTAGCGCGACCGCGGCCGCCAACTCATTCGAGGACGACGCAATGCCCCGCATTCATCCGGTCGAGGACTATCGCAATTTCGGCATCATGGCCCACATCGATGCCGGGAAGACGACGACGACCGAGCGGATTCTCTACTACACCGGCAAGAGCCATAAGATCGGCGAAGTCCATGAGGGCGCGGCCACCATGGACTGGATGGAGCAGGAGCAGGAGCGCGGCATCACCATCACCTCCGCCGCGACCACCGCGTTCTGGAAGGGCAAGCGCCTCAACATCATCGACACGCCCGGCCATGTCGACTTCACCATCGAGGTGGAGCGCTCGCTGCGCGTGCTCGACGGCGCGGTATGCGTCCTCGACTTCAACCAGGGCGTGGAGCCGCAGACCGAGACCGTGTGGCGGCAGGGCGACAAGTACAAAGTCCCGCGCATCGTGTTCTGCAACAAGATGGACAAGATCGGCGCGGATTTCTTCAAGTGCCTGTCCGACATCAAGACGCGGCTCGGCGCGAAGCCGGTCGCCATCCAATTGCCGATCGGCGCCGAGAGCGGCTTCAAGGGCGTGATCGATCTCGTCCGCATGGTCGGAGTCGTCTGGGACGAGGAAACGCTCGGCGCCCAGTACCAGGACATCGAAATTCCGGCCGATCTGCTCGACCAGTGCAAGGAATATCGCGAGTACATGATCGAAGCGGCGGTCGAACTCGACGACGATGCGATGACCGCTTACCTCGAAGGGCGCGAGCCGGACGAAGCGACGCTCAAGCGGCTGATCCGCAAGGCGGTCGTCACCGGCGCCTTCTATCCGGTGCTGTGCGGCTCGGCGTTCAAGAACAAGGGCGTGCAGCCGCTGCTCGACGCCGTGGTCGACTATCTGCCGTCCCCGGTCGAGGTGCCGCCGATCAAAGGCATCGATCCCAAGGGCAACGAGGTGGTGCGCAATCCTTCCGACAAGGAGCCGCTCGCCATGCTCGCCTTCAAGATCATGGACGACCCGTTTGTCGGCACCATCACTTTCTGCCGCATCTATTCGGGCACGCTGGTGAGCGGGAGCGGCGTCATCAACTCGACCCGCGAGCGCAAGGAGCGCATCGGCCGCATGCTGCTGATGCACGCCAACAACCGCGAGGACATCAAGGAGGCCTATGCGGGCGACATCGTCGCGCTCGCCGGGCTGAAAGAGGCGCGCACCGGCGACACCCTGTGCGACCCGCAGAAGCAGGTCATTCTCGAACGGATGGAGTTTCCCGATCCGGTCATCGAGATCGCGATCGAGCCGAAATCGAAGGCCGACCAGGAGAAGCTCGGCGTGGCGCTGGCGAAGCTCGCGGCCGAGGATCCCTCGTTTCGAGTCTCCACCGATCCGGAGTTCGGCCAGACCATCCTCAAGGGCATGGGCGAACTGCATCTCGACATCAAAGTCGACATCCTCAAGCGCAGCTACAAGGTCGACGCCAATATCGGCCAGCCGCAGGTGGCCTATCGCGAGAAGATCACCAAGCCGGTCACGGTCGACTATGTGCACAAGAAGCAGACCGGCGGCTCGGGCCAGTTCGCGGGCGTGAAGATCGCCGTCGAGCCGAAGGAGCCGGGGACGGGCTTCGAGTTTGATAACAAGGTGGTCGGCGGGACGGTGCCGAAGGAATACATCCCGGGCGTCGAGAAGGGCCTGACCTCCGTGCTCACCTCCGGCGTGCTCGCCGGCTTCCCGGTGGTCGATCTCAAAGTGTCGCTCATCGACGGCAAGTATCACGATGTCGACTCGTCGGCGCTCGCCTTCGAGATCGCCTCGCGCTCGGCGCTGCGCGAAGCGCTGCAGAAGGGCGGATCGGTTCTGCTCGAGCCGATCATGAAGGTCGAGGTGGTGACGCCCGAAGACTACACCGGCTCGGTGATCGGCGACCTCAATTCGCGCCGTGGCCACATCCAGGGTCAGGACATGCGCGGCAACGCGAACGTCATCAACGCAATGGTGCCGCTCGCCAACATGTTCGGCTACGTCAATGTGCTGCGCTCCATGTCGCAGGGGCGCGCGACCTTCACCATGCAGTTCGACCACTACGAACAGGTTCCGCAAAACGTGGCGCAGGAGGTCCAGGCGAAGTTCGCCTGACCGTCCAGCGCAGACTTGTAACGGCAACGGAGAGTCCCGATGGCCAAAGAGAAGTTCGCAAGAACAAAGCCGCACTGCAATATCGGCACGATTGGGCATGTCGATCACGGCAAGACCACGCTGACCGCGGCGATCACCAAGATCCTGGCGGAGACGGGCGGGGCGACGTTTACGGCCTATGACCAGATCGACAAGGCGCCGGAAGAGAAGGCGCGGGGCATCACCATCTCGACGGCGCATGTCGAGTATCAGACGCCCAAGCGCCACTACGCGCATGTCGACTGCCCCGGCCACGCCGACTATGTGAAGAACATGATCACCGGCGCCGCGCAGATGGACGGGGCGATCCTCGTCGTGTCGGCGGCCGACGGTCCGATGCCGCAGACCCGCGAGCACATTCTTCTCGCGCGCCAGGTCGGCGTGCCGGCGCTTGTCGTCTACATGAACAAGGTCGACATGGTCGACGACCCCGAACTGCTCGAGCTGGTCGAGCTCGAGGTTCGCGAGCTCCTGTCGAAGTACAATTTCCCGGGCGACAAGATTCCGGTGGTGAAGGGCTCGGCCCTGCTCGCGCTCGAGGGCAAGGATGAAAAGCTCGGCAAGGCGTCGATCCTCGAGCTGATGGATGCGGTGGACGCCTATATCCCGCAGCCCGATCGCCCGAAGGACCAGCCGTTCCTGATGCCGGTGGAAGACGTGTTCTCGATCTCCGGCCGCGGCACCGTGGTGACCGGACGCATCGAGCGCGGCATCGTCAAGGTGGGCGATGAAGTCGAGATCGTCGGGCTCAAGCCGACCCAGAAGACCGTCGTGACCGGCGTCGAGATGTTCCGCAAGCTGCTCGACCAGGGCGAGGCGGGCGACAATGTCGGCTGCCTCCTGCGCGGCACCAAGCGCGAGGAGGTCGAGCGCGGCCAGGTTCTGTGCAAGCCGGGCTCGGTCAAGCCGCACACCAAGTTCAAGGCCGAAGCCTACATCCTCACCAAGGAGGAGGGCGGCCGCCACACGCCGTTCTTCACCAATTATCGGCCGCAGTTCTACTTCCGCACGACCGACGTGACCGGCGTGGTGCATCTGCCGGAAGGCACTGAAATGGTGATGCCGGGCGACAATATCGCGATGACGGTCGAGCTGATCGTGCCGATCGCGATGGAGGAGAAGCTGCGCTTCGCCATTCGCGAGGGCGGGCGCACCGTCGGCGCGGGCGTGGTGGCGAGCATCATCGAGTAGGAACGAACCTCTCCCCGCAAGCGGGGAGAGGTCGACCGCGTAGCGGTCGGGTGAGGGGCGTTCGCCACATCGAGCCACGGCCCCTCACCCCGACCCTCTCCCCGCACACGGGGAGAGGGAGCAGGGGACGAGAGAGAAGAAAATGAACGGCCAGAACATCAGGATCCGCCTCAAGGCGTTCGACCACCGCATTCTCGACGCCTCGACGCGCGAGATCGTGGCGACGGCGAAGCGCACCGGCGCACAGGTGCGCGGACCAATTCCGTTGCCGACCAAGATCGAGAAGTTCACCGTCAATCGCTCGCCCCATATCGACAAGAAGAGTCGCGAGCAGTTCGAGATGCGCACCCACAAGCGGCTGCTCGATATCGTCGATCCGACGCCGCAGACCGTCGACGCCCTGATGAAGCTTGATCTCGCCGCCGGCGTCGATGTCGAGATCAAGCTCTGATTCAGGGTCGCTCAGGCGGAGATAAGGACGAAAATCGATGCGTTCCGGAGTGATCGCACAGAAGGTCGGAATGACGCGCATCTTCACGGATGGCGGCGAGCACGTGCCTGTCACGGTGCTGAAACTGGCGAACTGCCAGGTCGTCGCGCATCGCGCCAAGGACAAGAACGGCTATGTCGCGCTCCAGCTCGGCGCCGGTTTGCGCAAGGTGAAGAATGTTCCGCGCGCCGAGCGCGGGCATTTCGCCATCGCCAAGGTCGAGCCGAAGCGCAAGATGGTCGAATTCCGCGTCGACGAGACGGGGCTGATCCCGGTCGGGGCCGAGATCATGGCCGATCATTTCGTCGTCGGCCAATTCGTCGACGTGACCGGCACCTCGATCGGCAAGGGGTTCGCCGGCGGCATGAAGCGCTGGAATTTCGGCGGCTTGCGCGCCTCGCATGGCGTGTCGATCTCGCATCGTTCGATCGGCTCGACCGGCGGTAGGCAGGACCCCGGCAAGACCTTCAAGAACAAGAAGATGCCCGGTCATCTCGGCGTCGAGCGGGTGACCACGCTCAATCTCAAAGTGGTGCAGACCGACCCCGAACGCGGCCTCATCCTGGTCGAGGGCGCGGTGCCCGGCGCCAAAGGCGGTTGGATCACCGTGCGCGACGCGGTGAAGAAGTCGCTGCCGAAAGAGGCTCCGCAGCCCGGCAAATTCCGCCTGACGGCGAACGAGGCGGAGGCCGAGGCAAAGGCGGACACGACCGGCGCCGATACAGAGACGGCGACCGCGGCGGGAGACGCCGCCTCTGCGAGCGCGGCCAATCCCGCGGCGCCGGCGGAGGGGGCGTGACATGGAAGTGCAAGTCACTACGCTCGATGGGGAAGAGGCCGGCGCAGTCGAGCTTCCGGAGGCGATTTTCGGCCTCGCGCCGCGCCCGGACATCATCCAGCGCTGCATCGTGTGGCAGCTCTCGCGCCGCCAGCGCGGGACGCATGCGGTGAAGAACCGTGCGGAGATCAACCGCACCGGGAAGAAGATCTATCGGCAGAAGGGTTCCGGCGGCGCCCGCCACGGCTCCGCGCGCGCCAATCTGTTTCGCGGCGGCGGCCGCTCGTTCGGGCCGCTGGTGCGCAGCCATGCGATCGATCTGCCGAAGAAGGTGCGCGCGCTCGCCCTCAGGCATGCGCTGTCCGCAAAGGCGCAGGGCGGCGGGGTGATCGTGCTCGACAAGGTCGCGCTCGCGGAGGGCAAGACCAAGACGCTGAAGAGCCGGTTCGCCCAGCTCGGGCTCGATAACGCGCTGATCATCGACGGCGCCGAACTCGACCAGGCCTTCAGCCTCGCCGCGCGCAACCTGCCGAATATCGACGTGCTGCCGGTGCAGGGCCTCAACGTCTACGACATTCTGCGGCGGACGAAGCTCGTCTTCACCAAGGCCGCGCTCGATGCGCTGGAGGCGCGGTTCAAATGACGACCACCGATCCGCGCCATTACGACATCATTCTCGGTCCGGTGATCACCGAGAAGGCGACCAACGCCTCCGAGCACAACAAGGTGCTGTTCAAGGTGCGCGGGGACGCCACCAAGCCGCAGATCAAAGAGGCGGTGGAGAAGCTGTTCGACGTCAAGGTCAAGTCGATCAATACGCTGATCCGCAAGGGCAAGGTCCGGCGTTTCCGCGGCAAGCGCGGGCAGCTGTCGGACGTCAAGAGAGCTTTCGTGACGCTCGAAGAGGGTCACCGCATCGACGTGGCGACAGGACTGTAGGGGAACGGCCATGGCGCTCAAGAAATTCAAACCGACGACTCCAGGCCAGCGTCAGCTCGTCATCGTCGACCGCTCGGGCCTGTATCGCGGCAAGCCGGTCAAGGCGCTCACCGAAGGCAAGAGCGCGTCGGGCGGACGCAACAATCACGGGCGCACCACCGTGCGTTTCCGCGGCGGCGGCCACAAGCGGGCGCTGCGCGCGGTCGACTTCAAGCGCCGCAAGTTCGATCAGCCGGCGGTGGTCGAGCGCATCGAATACGATCCGAACCGCAGCGCCTTCATCGCGCTGATCAAATATGCGGACGGGGAGGTCGCCTACATTCTCGCGCCGCAGCGCCTGGCGGTCGGCAACTCGGTCGTCTCCGGCGAGCATGTGGACGTCAAGCCCGGCAATGCGATGCCGCTCGCCAGCATTCCGATCGGGACGATCGTGCATAATGTCGAGCTTAAGATCGGCAAGGGCGGCCAGCTCGCGCGCTCGGCCGGGACCTATGCGCAGATCGTCGGGCGCGACCGCGATTACGTCATTCTGCGCATGAACTCGACCGAGCAGCGGCTCGTGCATGGCCAGTGCATGGGCACCGTCGGCGCGGTGTCGAACCCCGACCACATGAACATTTCGATCGGCAAGGCCGGTCGCACGCGCTGGCTCGGCCGGCGACCGCACAATCGCGGCGTTGCGATGAACCCGGTCGACCATCCGCACGGCGGCGGCGAAGGCCGCTCGTCCGGCGGCCGGCATCCGGTGACGCCATGGGGCTTCCCCACTAAGGGCAAGAAGACCCGCAAGAACAAGATGACGACGAAGTTCGTCGTCTCCAGCCGCCACGCGCGGAAGAAGAAGTAAGGAAGGCACGCAATGGCGCGCTCGATATGGAAGGGCCCGTTCGTCGACGGCTACATGCTCAAGAAGGCGGACGCCGCGCGTGCGTCCGGCCGGCACGACGTGATCAAGATCTGGAGCAGGCGCTCGACGATCCTGCCGCAGTTCGTCGGGCTCACCTTCGGCGTGCACAACGGGCACAAGCACGTTCCGGTCATGGTGACCGAGGAAATGGTCGGCCACAAGTTCGGCGAGTTCGCGCCGACCCGGACCTTCCACGGCCATTCCGGGGACAAGAAAGCCAAACGCTCGTCGTCGGGCGGGTGAGGCGGGAGATCGGATCATGAGCAAGCCGTCGCATCCGCGCAAGCTCGCGGAAAACGAAGCCAAGGCGGTGGCGCGCACGCTGCGGGTCTCGCCGCAGAAGCTCAATCTCGTCGCGCAGATGATCCGCGGCAAGAAGGTGCAGACCGCGCTCGCCGATCTCGAATTCTCGCGCAAGCGCATCGCGCGCGACGTGCAAAAGTGCCTGCAGTCGGCGATCGCCAACGCCGAGAACAATCACGACCTCGACATCGACGAGCTCATCGTCGCCCAGGCCCATGTCGGCAAGGCGCTCGTCATGAAGCGCTTCGTGCCGCGCGGGCGCGGTCGCGCGGGGCGCATCATGAAACCGTTTTCGCATCTGACGATCGTCGTGCGTCAGGTCGAGGCGCAAAGTTAGGTCAGGAGAACCCGATGGGTCAGAAGGTCAATCCGATCGGCCTGCAACTCGGCATCAATCGCACGTGGGATTCGCGCTGGTTCGCCGGCAAGAACGAATACGGCAAGCTGATGCACGAGGACATGGCCATCCGCGAGCAGCTGATGAAGCAGCTCAAGCAGGCGGCGGTGTCGAAGATCGTGATCGAGCGCCCGCACAAGAAGTGCCGGGTGACGATCCACTCGGCGCGGCCGGGCGTGGTGATCGGCAAGAAGGGCGCCGACATCGAGAAGCTGCGCCGCAAGGTCGCCCAGCTCACCAATTCCGACGTCATGCTCAACATCGTCGAGATCAGGAAGCCCGAGCTCGACGCGCAGCTCGTCGCCGAAATCGATCGCCCAGCAGCTCGAGCGCCGGGTGGCGTTCCGCCGGGCGATGAAGCGCGCGGTGCAATCGGCGATGCGGCTCGGCGCCGAAGGCATCCGCATCAACTGCTCCGGCCGGCTCGGCGGGGCGGAAATCGCGCGCATGGAATGGTACCGCGAGGGACGCGTTCCGCTGCACACGTTGCGCGCCGATGTCGATTTCGGGATCGCCACCGCCTTCACCACCTATGGCACCTGCGGCGTCAAGGTGTGGATCTTCAAAGGCGAGGTGCTCGAGCACGATCCGATGGCGGCGGACAAGCGGGCGGCGGAAGGCGATGTCGGCCGGCCGCGGCGCGACGCTTAAGCGCGCAAACGAGACGAGGACCGAGAGAGGCGCCGACCCATGCTTCAACCGATGCGCACGAAATACCGCAAGGCGCACAAAGGCCGCATCCACGGCGTTGCGTCGAGCGCGACGTCGCTCGCCTTTGGCCAGTTCGGCCTCAAGGCGATGGCGCCGGAGCGCATCACCGCGCGCCAGATCGAGGCGGCGCGGCGGGCGATGACGCGGCACATGAAGCGGGCCGGCCGGGTGTGGATCCGCATCTATCCCGACGTGCCGATCTCCAAGAAGCCGCTCGAAGTGCGCATGGGCTCGGGCAAGGGCGCGCCGGAATACTGGGTGGCGCGGGTGAAGCCCGGCCGCATTCTGTTCGAAGTGGACGGCGTCACCAGCCAGATCGCGCGCGAGGCGCTCACGCTTGCGGCGGCGAAGCTTCCCATCAAGACGCGCTTCATCGAGCGCATTTCGGAGTAGGGAGCGTGCTCATGTCGACCGCCGGCGACTTCCGGGCCATGACGATCGATCAGCTCGACGACGAGCTGCTGAAGCTCAAGAAGGAGCAGTTCAACCTGCGCTTTCAGAAGGCGACGGGGCAGCTCGAAAACACCGCGCGCGTGCGCCAAGTGCGCCGCGACATCGCCCGCATCAAGACGGTGGCGCAGCAGAAGCGCGTCGCCACGGTCAGCAAGTAAGGTAGGACGACCGATGCCGAAGCGCACGCTCCAGGGAATCGTGGTGAGCGACAAGCAGGACAAGACCATCGTCGTGCGGGTCGAGCGTCGCTTCACGCATCCGATGATGAAGAAGACGGTCCGGCGCTCGAAGAAGTATCACGCGCACGACGAGCAGAACGAGTACGCGGTCGGCGACATCGTGCGGATCACGGAGCACCGGCCGATCTCCAAGCTCAAGCGCTGGGCCGTCGTTGACGGCGTCAAGAAGGCGAAGTGAAGACATGCGCGCCGCGGGCTTAACCTTATTCAGCTCCCCCATTTATGGGGGAGGTCGACGAGCGAAGCGAGGCGGGAGGGGGTCGATCGCCCCAGCCCTGACCTTTCCCCGCAGGCGGGGGATTGATCGGGGATTGCCGACCGGCGCGGGGTCGAACCAACAGCGAGGCCTCTCATGATCCAGATGCAGACCAATCTCGACGTGGCGGACAATTCCGGCGCACGCCGCGTCATGTGCATCAAGGTGCTGGGCGGCTCGAAGCGCAAATACGCCACCATCGGCGACATCATCGTGGTGTCCGTGAAGGAGGCGATTCCGCGCGGGCGCGTGAAGAAGGGCGACGTCATGAAGGCGGTCGTGGTGCGGGTCGCCAAGGACATCCGCCGGCCGGACGGCTCCGTCATCCGCTTCGACCGCAACGCGGCCGTGCTGATCAATCCGCAGATGGAGCCGGTGGGCACGCGCATTTTCGGGCCGGTGCCGCGCGAACTGCGGGCGAAGAACCACATGAAGATCATCTCGCTCGCCCCGGAGGTGCTCTGATGGCGGCGAAGATCCGCAAGGGCGACAAGGTCGTCGTGCTGTCCGGCCGCGACAAGGGCCGCACCGGCGAAGTCATCGAGGTGCGTCCGGCCGAGAACCGCGCGCTCGTGCGCGGGGTCAATATGGTCAAGCGCCACCAGCGCCAGGCGGCCGGCCAGGAAGGCGGCATCATTTCAAAGGAAGGGCCGATCCACCTGTCGAATATCGCGATCGCCGATCCGAAATCCGGGAAGCCGACGCGGGTCGGGTTCAGGGTCGAGGCGGACGGTCGCAAGGTGCGGATCGCCAAGCGTTCGGGAGCCGAGATCAATGGCTGAGGACGACAAGCAGGCCGAGGGCGCAAAGCCCGACAAGGGGCCGAAGGCCGACCGGGCGGAGAAAGCGGCGAAGCCGGAAAAGGCTTCGGCCGACAAGCCTGCGAAGGCGGCCAAGGGCGAGAAGGCGGACAAGGGCGGCAAGCCCGAGAAGGGCGACAAGGCCGCCAAGGCGGAGAAGGGCGCTCCCGCCGCGAAGGGCGAGAAGCCCGCGGCGGCCAAGCCGGCCGTCGAGGAGCCGCGCAAGCCCGCGCGCCTGAAGGTCGAGTACGACGCCGTCATCAAGAAGAAGCTTGCCGAGGAATTCAAATACAAGAACGCGCTCGCAAGTGCCGCGGCTGGAAAAGATCGTGATCAATATGGGCATCGGCGAAGGCGTCGCCGATCGCAAGAAAGTGGAGCAGGCGGCGGCCGATCTCGCGCTGATTTCCGGCCAGAAGGCGGTGATCACCAAGGCGCGCAAGTCGATTGCGACGTTCAAGGTGCGCGAAGGCCAGGCGATCGGGTGCAAGGTCACGCTGCGCAAGGCGCGCATGTACGAATTCGTCGACCGGCTGATCAATATCGCGCTGCCGCGCATGCGCGACTTCCGCGGGTTGAACCCGAAGAGCTTCGACGGCCGCGGCAACTACACGCTCGGCATCAAGGAACACATCGTCTTCCCGGAGATCGATTACGACAAGGCGGCGGAAATCTGGGGCATGGACATCACGGTCTGCACGACGGCGCGCACCAACGACGAAGGGCGTGCGCTGCTTGCGGCTTTCAATTTCCCGTTCCGGCAGTGAGGCGGCGGCGTCCGTCTCAAACGCGGAGTTAGGAGCATCGAATGGCGAAAAAGAGCTCAATCGAAAAGAACGAACGGCGGCGCAGGCTCACGAAACAGTTCGCGGTCCAGCGATCGCGGCTGAAGGCGATCGCGCGCGACCGTTCGAAGCCGATGGAGGAGCGCTTCGCCGCCACGCTCAAGCTCGCGACGCTGCCGCGCAACGGCTCGGCGACGCGCATCCGCAACCGTTGCGAAATCACCGGTCGCCCGCGCGCCTATTACCGCAAGCTGAAGATGAGCCGCATCGCGCTCCGGGAACTCGGCTCCAAAGGCCTCATTCCGGGACTTCTGAAGTCGAGCTGGTGAGGGTCCCGCAGCCATGAACGATCCCATCGGCGACATGATCACGCGCATCCGCAACGCGCAGATGCGCGCGAAGTCGAAAGTCTCCACGCCTGGCTCGGCGCTGCGCGCCCGCGTGCTCGACGTGTTGAAGAGCGAGGGCTATATCCGCGACTACGGCACGGTCGAGCATTCCGACGGCCGCACCGAGTTCGAGATCGAGCTGAAATATTTCGACGGCGAGCCGGTCATCCGCGAGATCGCGCGGGTGTCGAAGCCGGGGCGGCGGGTCTACGCCTCCGTCAAGGCGCTGCCGCGCGTCAATAACGGCCTCGGGGTCGCGATCGTGTCCACGCCCAAGGGCGTCATGGCCGACCACGCCGCGCGCGACGCCAATGTCGGCGGCGAAATCCTCATGACCGTGTTCTAGGGGGCATCCTATGTCGCGCATCGGCAAGAAGGCCGTGCCGGTCCCCTCCGGGGTCCAGGCCAATGTCGACGGCCAGACGGTCAACGTGAAGGGCCCGAAAGGCGCGCTGCAAATCGTGCTGCCCGACGACGTGACCGTTCAGATCGACAAGGGCGAGGTCAAGGTCGACCCGCGCAACGAGACGCTGCGCGCGCGCGCCATGTGGGGCACCTCGCGCACGCTCGTCGCCAATATCATCACCGGCGTCACCAAGGGGTTCGAGGAGCGCCTGGAGATCACCGGGGTCGGCTATCGCGCCGCGGTGCAGGGCAAGAACCTGCAGATTGCGCTGGGTTACAGCCATGACGTCGTCTATCCGATTCCGGAGGGGATCGCGATCGTCACGCCGCGGCCCACCGAGATCGTCATCAGCGGAATCGACAAGCGGAAGGTCGGGCAGGTGGCGGCGGAAATCCGCGCGTTTCGCAGGCCCGAGCCGTACAAGGGCAAGGGCGTGAGATACGCCGGCGAATATATCTTCCGCAAGGAAGGCAAGAAGAAGTGAGTAGCGCATCGGTTCCGGCTCTCATCCGTCCGACACCTCCCCCTGGAAGGGCGAGGTGGGCGAGCTTTGCTCGCTTGGAAGGGGCCGATGGCCGGTTTACAACCCCACCCCGGATTGCTTTGCGCGATCCGACCCCTTCCCTTCAGGAGCGGGTGATGCGGCGGGGCAGGACAGCGAAATAGCGGAGCGCAGAATGTCGAGGCTCACCATCAAGACGGAGCGGCGCAGGAACCGCATTCGGCGCGCCATCAAGGCGGCGGCGGCCGAGCGGCTGCGCCTGTCGGTGTTCCGCTCGTCCAAGCATATTTATGCGCAGGTGATCGACGACCGCAAAGGCGAAACGGTCGCGGCCGCCTCGTCGATGGAGAAGGACTTGCGCACCAGCCTGAAGACGGGCGCCGATGTCGGCGCGGCGAAGGCGGTGGGCAAACTCCTCGCCGAGCGCGCGCTGAAGAACGGTGTCAAGGACGTCGCCTTCGACCGCGGCAGCTATCTCTATCACGGCCGGGTCAAGGCGCTGGCCGAGGCGGCGCGCGAAGGCGGGCTGAATTTCTAGGTTGAACGGGCGAGCGCCCGAACGGAGACGAACAATCAATGGCACGTGAGCGCGACGACCGCGACAGCGAGTTTACCGATAAGCTCGTCCACATCAATCGCGTCGCCAAGGTGGTCAAGGGCGGCCGCAAATTCGGCTTCGCGGCGCTGGTCGTGGTCGGCGATCAGAAGGGCCGGGTCGGCTTCGGCCACGGCAAGGCGCGCGAGGTGCCGGAGGCGATCCGCAAGGCCACCGACGCCGCGAAGCGCGGGCTGATCCGCGTTCCGCTGCGGGAGGGGCGCACGCTGCATCACGACGTGCTGGGCCGCCATGGCGCCGGCCGGGTGTTCCTGCGCGCGGCGCCGCCCGGCACCGGCATCATCGCCGGCGGTCCCATGCGCGCGGTGTTCGAGACGCTCGGCATGCAGGACGTGGTGGCGAAATCGATCGGCTCCTCCAATCCCTACAACATGGTGCGCGCGACCTTCGCCGCGCTCCGACGCCAGGACTCGCCGCGCCAGGTCGCGGCCCGGCGCAATGTCAAGGTGTCGGCGCTGCAGGCGCGCCGGCGCGAGGGCGGCGACGCCGAGCCGGCGACGGGCGAATAGGCGCGCGGCGCATCAACGGAGATCGACGATGGCCAACGAAGCCGCGAAGACGATCAAGGTCGAGCAGACCGGGAGCCCGATGCGACGCCGCGGCGACCAGCGCGCCACGCTGATCGGGCTCGGGCTCAATCGGATCGGGCGCGTCGCCGAACTCGTCGATACGCCGTCGACGCGCGGCATGATCGCCAAAGTGAGGCACCTGATCCGGGTCGTCGAGGAGAGGTGACTGGACGCGACGCACCCGTTCGAAAGGGAGCTGCTTTGGATTTGCGGGTGTGTTTACCCTCCCCCGCGGAGCGGGGGAGGGTAACCGCCCGAAGGGCGGGGGAGGGGGCGGCTCGCGTCGTTCGCCCCATCGCCCCCTCCACCATGCTGCGCATGGTCCCGCTCCCCCGTTTCACGGGGGAGGATGAATGTGAAACGGCGCCTCGGCGTTCTGGAGAACTGTGATGAAGCTCAACGAGATCGCCGACAACCCGGGCGCCCGCAAGTCGCGCATGCGCATCGGCCGCGGGATCGGCTCCGGCAAGGGCAAGACCGGCGGCCGCGGCGGCAAGGGCCAGACCGCGCGCTCGGGCGTCGCCATCAAGGGTTTCGAAGGCGGTCAGATGCCGCTGCACCGGCGCCTGCCGAAACGCGGCTTCAACAATATTTTTGCGCTCGACTTCAACGAGGTCAATCTCGGCCGCGTGCAGGCCGCGGTCGACAAGGGGACGCTTGCGTCGGGCACGCTCGTCAATGTCGAGTCGCTGGTCAAGGCGGGGGTGCTGCGGCGGACGCGCGACGGGGTGCGGCTGCTGGGCGGCGGCGAGCTCACCGCCAAGCTCCAGTTCGAGGTGCACGGCGCCTCGAAGTCGGCCGTCGCCGCAGTGGAAAAGATCGGCGGGTCGGTGAAAATACTCGGCCAGAAGGCGCAAAAAGACGCGGGCGAAAGCGCGAGCTGAACGCTATATTCGACCAAAGGCGGGCGGGCGACGCCAGCTTGGCGGCAACCGGAGCCTCGTAATGGTTTCTGCAGCAGAACAACTCGCAGCCAATCTCAACTTCTCGGCGCTGGCCAAGGCCGAGGAGTTGAAGAAGCGCATCTGGTTCACGATCGGCGCGCTGCTTGTCTACCGGCTCGGCACCTATATTCCGCTGCCCGGCATCGATCCGGGACAATGGAGAGCAGATTTTCCGCACCCAGGCCGGCGGCATTCTCGGCATGTTCAATCTGTTCGCGGGCGGCGGCATCAACCGGATGGCCATCTTCGCCCTCAACATCATGCCGTATATTTCTGCGTCGATCATCATCCAGCTGATGACGACGGTCTCGCCCACGCTCGAGAACCTCAAGAAGGAGGGCGAGCAGGGCCGCAAGGTCATCAACCAATATACCCGCTATCTGACCGTGCTGCTTGCCGCCTTCCAGGCCTACGGCATCGCGCTCGGGCTCGAAGGCGCGGGATCCGTCGTGAGCAGCCCGGGCTGGTTCTTCCGCATTTCCACCGTGATCACGCTGACCGGCGGCACGGTGTTCCTGATGTGGCTGGGCGAGCAGGTGACCTCGCGCGGGATCGGCAATGGCATTTCGCTGATCATCTTTGCGGGGATCGTCGCCGAGTTGCCCTCCGCCATCGCCGGCATGCTGGAGTTGGGGCGTCAGGGCGCGCTGTCGACCGGGCTGATTCTCGTCATCATCGTGATGGCGATCGTGGTGATCGCCTTCATCGTGTTCATGGAGCGCGCCCAACGCCGGCTGCTGATCCAGTACCCGAAACGCCAGGTCGGTAACCGCATGTTCGAGGGGCAGAGCTCGCATTTGCCGCTCAAGCTCAACACCTCGGGCGTGATTCCGCCGATCTTCGCCTCCTCGCTGCTGCTGCTGCCCACGACGGTCGCGAACTTCAATGCCGGGCAAGGGCCCGAGTGGCTGACGACGATCACCACCCAGCTCGGCCATGGCCGCCCGCTGTTCCTCATTTCCTATATCGCGCTCATCGTCTTCTTCGCCTTCTTCTATACCGCGATCGTGTTCAACCCGACCGAGACGGCCGATAACCTCAAGAAGCATGGCGGTTTCATTCCGGGAATCCGGCCCGGCGAGCGGACGGCCGAGTACATCGACTACGTGCTCACGCGCATTACCGTGGTCGGCGCGGCCTATCTCGCCATTGTGTGCCTTATCCCCGAGATTCTCATTTCTTACGCCGCGGTCCCGTTCTATTTCGGTGGCACCTCGCTTTTGATTGTGGTGAGCGTTACGATGGATACGGTCGCGCAGATCCAGGGCTACCTGCTCGGCGCACCAGTATGAAGGCCTAATCAAGAAGTCGAAGCTGAGGGGACGCCGTCGGTGAGAATGATCCTGCTCGGGCCACCCGGGGCGGGGAAGGGCACGCAAGCGCGTCGCCTGACCGAACTGTATGGGATCGTCCAACTGTCGACCGGCGACATGCTGCGCGAAGCGGCCAGCGCGGGAACGCCGGCCGGTCTGAAGGCGCACGAGGTCATGGCGCGCGGCGAGCTCGTCCCGGACGAGATGGTGGTGGCGATCGTCGCCGATCGAATCGACCAGCCGGACTGCAAGAACGGCTTCATCCTCGATGGTTTTCCGCGGACGGTCGTCCAGGCCGAGGCGCTGAAGGACTTGCTGGCGGCGCGGGGCCTCAGCCTCGACGGCGTGATCAAGTTCAAGGTCGACGAGCGCGTTTTGCTGGAACGGGTCGAAAACCGGGTGAAGGAGATGGCGGCGCGCGGCGAGCCGCTGCGCGCCGACGACAATCCGGAAACCCTGCGCAAGCGGCTCGCGGCCTATGGCGCCCAGACCCGGCCGGTGGTCGATTATTATACCGCGCGAAGGACTCCTCTTCACCGTGGATGGCATGGGCTCCATGGACGAGGTCTCCAAGGCGATCACGGCCGTTCTCCCAGCGCCGGCCGCCCCCGGCGGCTCATCGGATCGGCCGAATATGACGGAGTGCGGGGTGACCGGAGGGGCGTTTTTCCCGGCCGGCGCGCCGGGCGAAACGAGGAAGGGGCGCCGGCGCCTGACCTGCCCAAATCGCGGCGGACAGGCGGAAAAGGCCAGCCACGGGTTGACGAGTCACGGCGGAGTTCGTAGATAACGGGTACCCAGTCGGAGAAAGTTCATGACGGCGCTACGCCCCGGAGAAGTCGGGGATGGCGTCGCTTTCGCGCTTATCCGGTGGCGAGCACGTGCGTTTTGGGTCATAAGCCTGGCTGTGACGGCCAGCGGAAGGAGCGGCGGCCTTGGCTCGTATTGCTGGCGTGAATATTCCCACCAATAAGCGCGTTCTTATTGGGCTTCAGTACATCCATGGGATCGGGGCGAGAAAAGCCCAGCAGATCATGGAGAAGGTCGGAATTCCGGACACCCGCCGGGTATCCCAGCTCACCGACCAGGAAGTGCTGCAGATCCGCGAGGTGATCGACCGCGATTACTTGGTCGAGGGCGATCTCCGGCGCGAGGTGTCGATGAACATCAAGCGGCTGATGGATCTCGGCTGCTATCGCGGGCTTCGGCATCGGCGCGGTCTGCCGGTACGCGGCCAGCGCACCCACACCAACGCGCGCACCCGCAAGGGCCCGGCCAAGCCGATCGCCGGCAAGAAGAAATAGCCGCGCCAATCTCAAGGGCAACGCGCGGGGCGGGTTCGACCGCCGAGCCGCCATAAGGGACGACAATGGCCAAAGAAACCACCCGTGTACGCCGGCGCGAGCGCAAGAACATCGCCTCCGGCGTCGCGCATGTGAACGCCTCGTTCAACAATACGATGATCTCGATCACCGACGCCCAGGGCAACGCAATCGCCTGGTCGTCGGCAGGCACGATGGGCTTCAAGGGGTCGCGCAAGTCGACGCCCTATGCCGCCCAGATGGCGGCCGAGGACGCGGCGCGCAAGGCGCAGGAGCACGGCATGCGCACGCTCGAGGTCGAGGTCGCAGGGCCCGGCTCGGGCCGCGAATCCGCGTTGCGGGCGCTGCAATCGGCCGGTTTCACGATCACGTCGATCCGCGACGTGACGCCGATTCCGCACAATGGCTGCCGGCCCCGCAAGCGCAGGCGGGTGTGACCGAGCGTCGGTTGGGCGCGCCGGCCCAATGATCTCGCTTTTTGTGTTCCCACGGGCGGAGTGGGAAAGCGCGGCGCGAACGGTCGCGCCGCTCGATCCGATGGTGATAACGTGACGATTCAGAAAAACTGGCAAGAACTGATCAGGCCGAACAAGCTGCAGGTCACCCCAGGGGGCGACCCGAAACGCATGGCGACCGTCGTGGCTGAGCCGCTCGAGCGCGGATTCGGCCTCACCCTCGGCAACGCGCTGCGCCGGATTCTACTCTCCTCC
Source organism: uncultured Alphaproteobacteria bacterium (assembly GCA_963712435.1). Classification (GTDB taxonomy): domain Bacteria; phylum Pseudomonadota; class Alphaproteobacteria; order Rhizobiales; family Xanthobacteraceae; genus Rhodoplanes. The sequence goes on from CAVQIB010000020.1 coordinate 67,317, forward strand.
CTGCAGGGGGCGAGCGTTCAGTCCGTGCACATAGACGGCGTGCTCCACGAATTCTCCTCGATCGCCGGGGTGCGCGAGGACGTGACCGACATCGTGCTCAACATCAAGGACATCGCCATCAAGATGCAGGGCGACGGCCCCAAGCGCATGGTGATGAAGAAGCAGGGCCCCGCCGTGGTCACCGCCGGCGACATCCAGACCGTGGGCGACGTGGTCATCCTCAATCCCGAGCTCGTCCTGTGCCACCTCGACGAGGGCGCCGAGATACGGATGGAGTTCACGGTCGCGACCGGAAAAGGCTATGTGCCGGCCGAGCGCAACCGCCCGGAAGACGCGCCGATCGGTCTGATCCCGGTGGACAGCCTATATTCGCCGGTGAGGAAGGTCTCCTACAAGGTTGAGAATACTCGCGAAGGGCAGATTCTCGACTACGACAAGCTGACCATTCAGATCGAGACAAACGGCGCCGTGACCCCGGACGACGCGCTCGCTTATGCGGCGCGCATCCTCCAGGACCAGCTCAACGTGTTCGTGAACTTCGAGGAGCCGAAGCGGCCGGAGCAGCCGTTGTCGCTCGCCGACGATCTGGGCGGCATTCCGCCCGCCTTCCTCAAGAAGGTCGATGAGCTCGAACTGTCGGTGCGCTCGGCCAACTGCCTGAAGAACGACAACATCGTCTATATCGGCGACCTCGTTCAGAAGACCGAGGCGGAGATGCTGCGCACGCCGAATTTCGGCCGCAAGTCGCTCAACGAGATCAAGGAAGTGCTGGCGCAGATGGGCCTGCATCTCGGTATGGAAGTGCCGGGCTGGCCGCCCGAGAATATCGAAGAACTCGCCAAACGCTTCGAGGACCATTACTGAGATCTGTCATTCCGGGGCGCGCGGAGGGCGCGAACGCGGAATCCAGTCCTGACACGTTGGCGGCTGGATTTCGGATCGCCGCTGCGCGGCGTCCGCAATGACGAAGAGCAAGAGGATAGGCGATGCGCCACGGATTTGCCCACCGCAAGCTGAACCGCACCGCCGAGCATCGGCGCGCGATGTTCGCCAATATGGCGGCCGCCCTGATCAAGCACGAGCAGATCGTCACGACGCTGCCCAAGGCGAAGGACCTGCGGCCGATCGTCGAGAAGCTGGTGACCCTGGGCAAGCGCGGCGGCCTGCACGCGCGCCGGCAGGCGATTTCCGAGATTCGCGACATCGCCATGGTGAAGAAGCTCTTCGACGTGCTCGGTCCGCGCTACAAGACACGCAATGGCGGCTATACGCGGGTGATGAAGGCGGGCTTCCGCTACGGCAATTCGGCCGCGATGGCGGTGATCGAATTCGTCGATCGCGACGTCGACGCCAAGGGGCAGGACTCCGGGCCGACGGCGGAAGATGAGAGCGAGCGCTCGGCCGCGGCCTGAGGCGATCCAAGCGCATGGCGCCTGCTGGCCCCGCGGGCGCGAATGGAGCCGGCGCAAGCGGCCTCGTTCAGTCCTGTTTCGGGGGTGCGGCGCCCTCGGGGGGAACCAGCTTCATGACGAACACGGTCGGCTTCTCGCTCGGGCCGAACGGGCCGTCCACCTTGTTCTTGAGCGGCGGCAAACTCTTAAGATAGCGGGCGATGGCGAAGGCGTCGTCCCTCGTGAGCTTGGCGAACGACCTCCAAGGCATGATCGGGGCGAGGATGCGCCCGTCGGGCCGTACGCCTTTCTGCAGCGCCGTCACGATCTGCTCGTCCGTCCAGTCGCCGAGACCCGTCTCTTTGTCCGGGGTGAGGTTCGGGCCGACGAAGACGCCTTGGCCGGGAATTGCAAACCCGACCTCCGAGCCGCCGAGGTAGCGGTCCATATCCGGCTTGCCGAAGAAGTAACCGGGCGTGTGACAATCGAAGCAGCCGCCGAAGCTTGTGAGGTACTGCCCGCGCTCGATCTCCGGATCGGCGGCGTCCGCAGGCGCCGCCGTCAGAGCGACCAGGAGCCCCGCCGCCGCCGCGCACGCCAAAGCCGGAACGGTTCGCGTCATGATTTCTCCTTTCGGGGCGTGTGGCCGTTTTCGTCTGGATTTCTCGGTCGCCCGCGTAAGCCATGGATAATGCGGGTGACAGCGCTTGCAGCAAGAGAGACCCGCCGCACCGCCGCCCTGCAATTGCCACGGCTGCGTCTTATATCCCGGTCCGCCGAGCGGAGACAGATCACATGTCCTCGATCCTATACCGGCGCGTCGCGTTCGCCCTGGCGATGACGGTGTTGCCCTTTCTCAGCGGAAGAGCCTCGGCGCAGGAGGTCCGGACCCCGGCGTCGCCGCAAGCGGTCAAGCTCTCCTTCGCCTCCGTCGCCAAGCGCGCGGGGCCTTCGGTCGTCAATGTGTACGCCGCGCGGGTGGTCGAAAACCGCAATCCCCTGCTCGACGATCCGATCTTCCGGCAGTTTTTCGGCGGTCCGGGCGGCTCGGGCGAACAGGTGCAGCGCTCGCTCGGCTCGGGCGTCATCGTCGACGGCGGCCTCGTGGTCACCAACAACCACGTCATCGAGCGGATGGATCAGGTCAAGGTCTCGCTTGCGGACAAGCGCGAGTTCGAGGCCGAAATCGTCTTGAAGGACCCGCGATCCGATCTCGCGGTGCTGCGCCTCAAGGACGTGAAGGAGCGGTTTCCGGCGATCGAGCTCGGCGATTCCGACGCGTTGCAGGTCGGCGACTTCGTGCTGGCGATCGGCAATCCGTTCGGCGTCGGCCAGACGGTGACGCACGGCATCGTCTCCGCCCTCGCGCGGACGCAGATCGGCATCACCGACTATCAGTTCTTCATCCAGACCGACGCCGCGATCAATCCGGGCAATTCGGGCGGCGCGCTGGTCGACCAGTCAGGAAAGCTCGTCGGCATCAATACCGCCATCTTTTCGCGCTCGGGCGGCTCGCAGGGCATCGGCTTTGCCGTCCCCGTGAACATGGTGCGCGTCGTCCTCGCCTCGGCGCAGGGCGGCAACAGCGTGGTGCGGCGGCCTTGGCTCGGGGCGAAGCTGCAGGCGGTGACGCCGGAGATTTCCGAGGCGTTCGGGCTGAAGCGCCCGGCCGGGGCGCTCGTCGGCACCGTCACTGCGAAAAGTCCGGCCGAGCGGGCCGGCCTGCGCACCGGCGACCTGATCGTCGCGATCGACGACCAGGTGGTCGAGGACCCCAACACGTTCGACTACCGCTTCGCCACCAAGACGATGGGCGGTCAGGCCCAGATCGGCGTGCTGCGCAGCGGGCGGGAAATGCGGGTCGTGGTCGCCCTCGAGCCGGCCCCCGAATCGCCGCGCGACGAGCGCGTGATCCGCAGCCGCTCGCCCTTTATGGGGGCGAAGGTTTCCAACATGTCGCCGGCGCTTGCCGAGGAACTTCGCCTCGACGCCACGCTGCAAGGCGCGATCATCGTCGAATTGACCGAAGGGTCGGCGGCGCACGGCATGGGCTTCTTCCGGAAAGGGGACGTCATCGTCGCCGTCAATGGCGAGAAGATCGGCCACCCGCGTGATCTCGACCGCGTGGCGAGCCAGCCGAGCCGCCTCTGGCGCATCACCATCATGCGGGGCGGCCAGACGCTGTCCGTCGCCTTCGGCGGGTAAGTGGGCTTATCTGTTGCGCCCGGACTTGTTGCGGCTGAGCGGCTCTATTACGTGCATCCCGTGTGAACACTGCATCGCCGAAAACATCGGATCGAGATGCGTGCGAAACGTTCTACCTCTCCCCACCGGGGAGAGGTAGAAGTGCGGTGCTTGTTCGCCCCGCTGAGATTGTCATGACCACCCGGGCAAAGAAGAGCCAAGGTCAGAGCCTGTTCGCCGCCGCGGGCCTGAGCGACGACGCGCCGCGCCCGCTCGCCGACAAGCTGCGTCCGCAGTCGCTCGGGGAAGTCGTGGGCCAGGATCACCTGCTCGGGCCGGATGGCGCGCTGACCCGCATGATCGGCACGCGCTCGCTCGGCTCGCTCATTTTCTGGGGTCCGCCCGGCACCGGCAAGACCACGGTCGCGCGCCTGCTCGCGCATGCGACCGATCTCGAATTCGTCCAGCTCTCGGCCGTGTTCTCCGGCGTCGCCGACCTCAAGAAGGTCTTCGACGCAGCCCGCACGCGGCGTGAGACCGGGCAGGGCACGCTCCTGTTCGTCGACGAGGTGCATCGGTTCAATCGCGCGCAGCAGGACGCGTTTCTTCCGGTGATGGAGGACGGCACCATCGTGCTGGTCGGCGCGACGACGGAGAACCCGTCCTTCGAACTGAACGCCGCGTTGTTGTCGCGCGCCCGGGTGCTGGTGTTCAGGCCGCTCGACGCCGACGCCATCGAAAAGCTGCTCGTGCGCGCCGAGGCCGCGGAGGGGAGGGCGCTGCCGCTCGATCCGGACGCGCGGGCTGCGCTCGTCCGCATGGCGGACGGCGACGGGCGCGCGGCGCTCACGCTTGCCGAAGAGGTCTGGCGCGCCGCCCGCCGCGGCGAGACCTTCGATGCGGCCAACCTGCAGGAGATCGTGCAGCGGCGCGCGCCGATCTACGACAAGGCGCAGGACGGCCACTACAATCTGATCTCCGCCCTGCACAAATCGGTGCGCGGCTCCGATCCCGACGCGGCGCTCTACTATCTCTGCCGCATGCTCGGCGCCGGCGAAGACCCGCTCTATCTCGCGCGGCGCGTGGTGCGCATGGCGGTCGAGGATATCGGGCTCGCCGATCCGCAGGCGCTGGTGGTCGCCAATGCGGCGAAGGATGCGTACGACTTCCTCGGGTCGCCGGAAGGCGAACTGGCCATCGCCGAGGCCGTGATCTATGTCGCGACCGCGCCGAAATCGAACGCGGCCTACGCGGCGTTCGGCGCGGCCATGCGCATGGCGAAGCAGGCGGGCTCGCTCGTGCCGCCGAAGCACATCCTCAACGCGCCCACCAAGCTGATGCGGGCGGAGGGCTACGGCCGCGGCTACGAATACGACCATGCGGCCGAGGAGGCGTTTTCCGGCCAGGACTATTTCCCCGAGGCGCTCGGCCGCCAGACATTCTACGACCCGCCCGAGCGCGGCTTCGAGCGTGAAATCCGGAAACGGCTGGACTACTGGGCGAAGCTCAGGCGCGAGCGGGGATAGACTTATGCGGGCTCGCGCTTCCTGTCGCAGAAGCCTTATGAGGGGCCGGCAGGGCGGCTTTGTGGTTCATGACAGCACCCCTTGAACTCACGGCACGCGTCGCTCGCCGCAAGATTTCCTGCTATTGACGATCGACTGTCGATGGGTGCGGATATGAACAAACGGCTGGACGAAGCTCTCACCAAGGTCAACGCGCTGTCCGACGAGCAGCAAGATGAGGTCGCCGAGCTGCTGCTGGAATATGTCGAAGCGAACGCGGCGGGTGTCTGGCTCACCACCGCGCAAGTAGCCGAGATCGAACGCCGCTTGGCTGACGATGCGCCTTATGCGACCGAAGAGGAGGTGCGGGAAGTCTTGGGTCGCCTCACGCAGTGAGGCTGCGATATCGGTCGATAGCTCTTGCAGATATCAAGGCCATTCACGAGTACATTGCCCGGGACAATCCAGTCGCGGCAAGCCGCGTTGTGCGACGGATCGAGAAAGCCATTGACCGGCTTCGTATTCTCCCGCTTTCAGGTCGGCCAGGGGTCGTCAAGGGAACCCGTATTCTGGTTGTTTCTGGTCTGCCTTACGTGGCGATCTATCGGGTCGTCGATGATTTCGTGGACATTGTCGCCGTGCTGCATACGGCGCGGCGTCGCCGCAGCTGAAAGGTGAAGCATGTCTCGAGGCAGCGGCGGCCCGCGGCAGCCGGGCGGAAGGCGACAGATCGCCGGCCCGCGCGATCAGGATCGCGGCCAGCGTGCTGCGAAGCGCGGGCACGGTCAGCCTTCAAGGAGACAAGACTCGGAGACGCTCCCTTCATTTCCCACCCCCCGCGAAGCGGCGGGGAGGGTCGGCGAGCGCCGCAGGCGTGAGCCGGGGTGGGAGGAGGCGAACTTCGGCGAGCCCAACAGGCCCCCCACCCCCGACCCCTCCCCACCACGCGCTTCGCGCGCGGGGGGAGGGGAAGAGCGGATAGCAGAAAGCTCCGAGGGGACCGCGCATTCGAACCTTGCGGATGCGAGATCGAATCGAAAGGGGTGCAGACCGTCCCCGTCACGTCCGACGAGGCGGGGATGCGGGTCGACCGTTTCTTCGAGGCGCGGTTTCCGGGGCTCTCCTTCAGCCACATCCAGCGCATCATTCGCAAGGGCGAGGTGCGGGTGAACGGCAAGCGCGTGCAGCCGAAGGACCGGCTGGAAGCCGGCCAGGCGGTGCGCGTTCCGCCGCTCAAGCTCGACCGGCCGAAGGCCGCGCCGGCCGACAGCGAAGCCGCGAAGACGCGCGCGTTTCTCGCCTCGATCACGCTCTACGAGGACGCCGACGTGCTCGTCCTCGACAAGCCGATGGGCCTTGCGGTGCAGGGCGGCTCCGGCGCCACCCGCCATGTCGACGGCATGCTGGACGTGCTGCGCGACCGCAACGGTCAACGCCCGCGGCTGGTGCACCGGCTCGACAAGGACACCGCCGGCTGCCTGCTCGTCGCGAAGTCGCGCTTCGCCGCGGCGGCGCTCGCAAAGACCTTCCGCTCGCGCGCGGCGCGGAAAATCTACTGGGCGCTGGTCGCCGGCGTGCCGAAGCCGCGCCAGGGGCGCATCTCCACCTTTCTCGCCAAGGAAGAGCGCGAGGAGGACTCGTTCATGCGCATCGCCGCGCATGGCGAGAAAGGCGCGAGCCACGCGGTGACCTACTATGCCGTGATCGAAACGGCGGGACAGCAACTCGCCTGGCTGTCGCTCAAGCCGGTGACCGGCCGCACCCATCAATTGCGCGCCCATCTCGCCCATATCGGCCACCCGATCGTCGGCGATCCGAAATACTTCTCCAAGGAGAACTGGCAGTTGCCCGGCGGCATGCAGAACCGGCTGCATCTCTTGGCGCGTCGCATCGTGGCGCCGCATCCGCGCGCCGGGGTGATCGATGTCACCGCGCCGCTGCCGCCGCATATGGTCCAGTCGTGGAACCTGCTCGGCTTCGATCTTGCGCGCTACGACCCGATCGAGGACTCGCCGGAGGGATAGGGGCGCAGCCGCGCGGCTTTGGCATGTCCGAGGCGCCGGCGGGCGCGCGACCCTTGCCCGCGGAATAGGGAGCCGCCGAAGACCGCGTCCGCAATCGTTAATAATCTGCGCGTTACCGGAACTTTTATCGCAGTGCAGCGTTGGGCCGCTGTTCAGTCGCGCCTTTTCAGCCACATTTACAGCTGGGCCCCGCCATGAATGATGCCCTGCAAGACGGTCATCTCTCCAGCAATATCTGGCAACTCGCTGATTTAAAAAGACTAGAACAAATCAATAATTTAATACATTTTCTTCCGGTCGCTCTTTATGTCTGCGACGCGACCGGGGCGTTGCGGCATTACAATCAGCGCGCGGCCCAATTGCTGGGCTGGGCCGGCGCCGACGCAATTGCGAGCGGGGCGTCCCGCGATGCGGGCAACAGTCCCCCCAAACAAGAGCGCTCCCCGCCCCCTGACGGCATCCCCGCGGTGGATGTGATCCGCACCGGCAAGCCGGTGCGGGATCACGAATTCATTCTCGACCGGGCGGATGGCAGCTCGGTTGCCCTGCTCGCGAGCGCCGACCCGGTGATCGGACCGGACGGAGCTGTCGCAGGCGTGATCGGCAGCCTGCAGGACGTGACCGAGCTGCGGCGCTCGGCCTTCCAGCAGAAAGCCTTGTTGAACGAACTGAACCACAGGGTGAAGAACACGCTCGCCACGGTCCAGCTCCTCGCCGCGCAGACGATTCGGAAATGCGGCCTGCCGAAGGACGTGCAGGACGATTTCGAGGCCCGGCTGATTGCGCTCAGCCACGCGCACGACCACCTGACGCGCGAGCGATGGGAGCCGGTCGATCTTCACAGCATCGTCGAGAAGGCGGTCGAGCCCTATCGCGAGTCGAGCACCGACATGGTCAGGATCTACGGCGAGCAGATCAAGGTCGGCGCCCAGGCTTCGCTGACGCTTGCCATGATCTTCCACGAACTCGCAAACAATGCGGCCAAATTCGGCGCTCTGTCGTCCGAGCAGGGCCGTCTGGCGGTCTCCTGGGAAGTTGCAAACGGCGTCTGCGATCCGACCCTCGTCATCAAGTGGGAGGAAAGCGGCGGACCGCCCGTGCAGGAGCCGGAGCGGCTCGGCTTTGGCAGCCGGTTGCTTCAGCACGGCATTACGCGTCAGTTCAAGGGTTCTACGAGGCTTGACTACGATCCATCCGGACTGCGATGTAGAATGGAAATTCCATTGCCATCGATTCCGGATAATGACGGACGAAAGCGCCGATCAGTTCAAGCCGCTCCTTGATCGCCTCAGCGTCCTCATCGTCGAGGACGAGGCTATCATTTCGTTTCTCATCGAAGATATGCTGCTGGAACTCGGTTGCGGCAGCGTGACCAATGTCGCCGGCATCGTGGAAGCCCTGTCGGCCCTCGATGATGGCCGCCCCGACGTCGCCGTACTCGACGTCAATCTTGACGGGCTGGAGGTCTACCCCGTCGCCGAGCGGCTCAAGGCCTCCGGCATTCCGTTCGTCTTCACCACAGGATATGGCAGTGACGGGCTCAAGCCCGAATGGGCGCATATGCCCGTCGTGCAGAAGCCCTTCCGCGCCGACATGCTGGCCAAGGCGCTCCTCGCGGTCCTCGCGAGCGGGCAATCGAGCTGACCGACCCGCAGCGGCGTCGCGCCGGCTGAACACAACCTGGACTGAAAACCAATGAATTCTCCGAAAGCATCAGCAAAACAAGAATCCGGCGGCGATCGCCTCAACATCCAGACCTTTGCCGTGCCGCGCGACCTTGCGGATACGATCGACAAGGAAGCCGCGGCGTGGCGGGAGCAGGGGAAGGTGCGCCGGCTTTGGCAGCGCGACACGTCGCTGTGGACGGGCGGCGACGAAGACAAATGGCTGGGCTGGCTGACGATTGTCGATCAGTCGGCGAAACAGCTCGGCGAGTACCGGTCGTTCGCGGAAGACGTGCGGCAGGCCGGCTTCACCGACGCGCTGCTGCTCGGCATGGGCGGATCGAGCCTCGGGCCGGAAGTGCTCGCCGAGATTTTCGGCCCGCAGCCGGGCTTCCCGCATCTGCGCATCCTCGACTCCACCGATCCGGCGCAGGTTCTCGCGACCGAAGCCGCGGTCAAGCTCGCCTCGACCTTGATCATCATCTCCAGCAAGTCCGGCAGCACAACGGAGCCGAACGTCCTGCTCGCTCATTTCTTCGCGCGCCTGCGGGAGACGGTCGGCGAGGCCCATGCCGGGCAGCATGTCGTCACCGTCACCGATCCGGGATCGTCGATGGAGAAGGTGGCCCAGCGCGATAAATTCCGCCACATCTTCTACGGCGAGCCGAGCATCGGCGGGCGCTATTCGGTGCTGTCGGCGTTCGGACTGGTCCCCGCCGCGGCCGCCGGCTTCAATGTGGACAAGCTCGTCGCCGCCGCCCAGACGATGATCCGCGCCTGCGGTCCCGACGTCGCGCCGGCCGACAATCCCGCCGTGCGGCTCGGGCTCGCGCTCGGCCTTGCCGCCCGCATGGGCCGCGACAAGGTCACGCTTCTCGCCTCGCCCCGCTTCGCCGATTTTGGCGCGTGGGCCGAACAGCTCATCGCGGAATCCACCGGCAAGAACGGCAAGGCGATCATTCCGGTCGACCTCGAGCCGCTCGGTCCGCCGACGGTCTACGGCTCCGACCGCTTCTTCATCGACCTGCGGATGAAATCGGAGGCTTCGGCCGAGGATGCGGCGGCGCTCGCAACCTTGGAGAAGGCGGGCCATCCGGTGGTTCGCATCGAGCTTGAATCGCCCGAGGACATTGCGCAGGAATTCTTCCGCTTCGAGTTCGCAACCGCAGTGGCCGGTTCCGTCCTCGGCATTCATCCGTTCGATCAACCCGACGTCGAAGCGACCAAGATCAAGACGCGCGAACTCACCGCCGCGTTCGAGAAAGCGGGGGCGCTCCCGGGCGAGACGCCGGTCGCCGCGGACGCGACATTCGAGCTCTATACCGACGCCAAAAACGCCGACGCCTTGCGCGCGGCGGGGGCAGGGGCCGACATCGAAAGCTGGCTGAAGGCGCATTTCTCCCGGCTGCAACCGGACGACTATGCGGCGATCCTCGCCTATGTCGCGCGCAGCCGCGCGAATGCCGAGCCGCTTCAGCGGATGCGGCTTGCGCTGCGCAACCGGCGCGGCGTGGCGACCTGCCTGGGATTCGGCCCGCGCTTCCTGCATTCGACCGGCCAGGCCTACAAGGGCGGACCGGACAGCGGCGTGTTTCTTCAGATTACCGCCGAGGATCGGCCCGACCTGCCCGTTCCGGGTCAGGCGGCGAGCTTCGGCGTGGTCAAGGCGGCGCAGGCGCGCGGCGATTTCGACGTGCTCGCCGAGCGCGGCCGGCGCGCCTTGCGCGTGCACATCAAGGGCGATCTCGCCTCCGGCCTCGGGGCTCTGGCCGACGCCACCCTGCGGGCGGTGCAAAGGGATGCGCGATCGTGACCGCCGCCGAGAACGCGGCGCCGGAGCGTGCGCCCGTCAAGGCGCGCGCCACGATCGTTCCCGTCACTCCGTTCCAGCAGAACTGCACGCTTGTCTGGAACGAGGCCGATAACCGCGGCGCGGTCGTCGATCCGGGCGGCGATATCGCCAATATCGAGCGGGCGATCGCCGAGGCGAACGTGAAGGTCGAACGCATTCTCCTGACCCACGGGCATGTCGACCATGTGGGGGCCGCGGCCGATCTCAAGAACCGGCTCGGCGTGCCGATCGAGGGCCCGCACAAAGCCGACCAGTTCCTGCTCGATCACGTCGTCGAGTCGGGGCGATCATTCGGGCTGTCCGGCCTGCGCAATGTGCAGCCCGATCGCTGGCTCGAGGAGGGCGATCAGGTGCAGATCGGGGACCTCGTGCTGGACGTGCTGCATTGCCCCGGCCATTCGCCCGGGAGCATCGTCTTCTACAATCCGGCGCAGCGCTTTGCTCTGGTCGGAGACGTCCTGTTTCAAGGCTCCATCGGACGCACCGATCTGCCGGGCGGGGACCACGACACGCTCATCCGCTCGATCAAGAACAAGCTGCTGCCGCTTGGCGACGATGTCGTTTTCGTATGCGGGCATGGGCCGACGAGCACCTTCGGGCGGGAGCGGGCCTCCAACCCGTTCCTGCGCTGAACCGGCGCGCCACCGCCATCGCCATCACCGCAGCCTCTGCCGCGACCGCGCCCTGAACACGAGCGCGCCGACCAGCGCCAGTCCGGCCCCGGCCAGGGCCGCCGGCCAGAATCGGCGCGCGATCCCCAGCAGCGCGGTGGCATGCTCGCCGATATAGACCCCGAACAGCATCCATACGGCGACCCAAAGGGCCGCGCCGAGCGCCTCGAACAAGACGAAGCGCCGCCAGTTCATGCCCAGGGCGCCGGCGACCGGCCCGTTGAGCTGGCGTACAAAGGCGACGAAGCGGGCAAAGGTCACCGCCATCGAGCCGTATTTCTTGAAGATCAATTCGACCTTGGCGAGGCGTTCCGGACCAAGGCCGATGCGGCCGCCGTAACGCAGGATGAGCCCGCGTCCGGCATAGCGGCCGATGGCGAAACCGATATTATCGCCGAGCACCGCCCCGCCCCAGGCCGCCGCGAACAGCGTCGGCCAGGCCAGTTCGCCGCGTCCGGCAAGCGCAGCGGCGAACACCAGAAGCGTTTCGCCGGGCACGGGCGCGCCCAACGCCTCCAACAGAATGATGACCATGACCGCCGCTGCGCCGTACTCCCGGATCACCGGCTCCAGCGCTCCGATCAGATGCTCGATTTCACCCATGATCGTCCGTTGATGTGCAGTTCAAGCGCCCGGCATGAGCAGGAGGGAGTGCGTGGGAAGGGACGAGACCGTCGCGGCCCGCCCGCGTCTTAGCACGAAGACAGCCAAGCCCGACCTTGCCTTTTCGTTGACCGTGTTCCAAAACCCGCTCAATCCCGACGGCGGGGAGCGGACGGAGCTCATCCATGGATTTCGCGACGGCGCGGCGCAAGATGGTCGACAACCAGGTGCGCCCCAACGACGTCACCGATATTCGCCTGATCGCGGCGATGCTGGAGATCCCGCGCGAGCGGTTCGTCCCGGCGGACAAGGCGGCGATCGCCTATGTCGAGGGCGATATCCTGATTGACGATTTCCAGCGCCGGAGCGCGGCCACGCCTGGTACGCCGCGCGAGACATCGGGCGCAGCCGGCACGGCGGCGGTCGCCGAGGTCGAAGGCGATCTCCTCGCCGATGATGGCCGCCCCGGCCAGGGCGGCCGTTTTCTTCTCACGCCGATGGTGCTGGCGCGCCTCGTTCAAGCCGCCGACGTGAAGGACACCGATCGCGTGCTCGATGTGGCCTGCGGAACCGGCTACTCCACGGCCATACTGGCCGCGCTTGCCGGGTCGGTCGTCGCCCTCGAACAGGAGCGCGCTCTCGCCGACCGGGCGGCCCGGCTTCTCAAGGAGCTCGGCGTCGCAAACGCCAAGCTCGTCAGCGGCCCGTTCCTCGCAGGGTGGCCTGGGGAGGCGCCCTATGACGCCATCCTGATCAATGGCGCGGTCGAATACGTCCCCGAGGCGCTGCTCGCGCAGCTCAACGAGGGGGGGCGGTTGGTTACGGTCCTTGGCGGCGCGCCGATCGGGAAGGCGATGCTGTATTACCGCTCGTCGGGCGACGTCAGCGGGCGGCCGATCTTCGACGCCACGGTCCCGATCCTGCCGGGGTTTACCCGGCCGAAGGCGTTTGTTTTCTGACAAACCGCCTCCGGCGGCCCTAGTTTCGCCACGTTTGCACCCCGCAGGGCGTCGTTTTCCAAAGACAAATCCGTTAGTTGCAGCTGTGGCCGTAATGCGCCACCGCGTATCTTTTTGTTCCGCGGGGTTCTCATCGAGCGCTGCAGTTTCTATTGTTGCGGTCCGGGTAGCCGGGGCGGAGGGGGATTCGTGGGCGCGTTGCGGCCGCAAAGCACGTTGAGAGCGCTGGGTGCAGCGCTTCGAGCGGAGCTTGCCGCGACGGCTCTCGCGGTCGTTTTGGCCGGCGCAGCATGGGGCGCCCGCGCGGACACGCTCGAAGGAGCGCTCGCGACCGCCTACCAGACCAATCCGCAGCTCAATTCGCAACGGGCGATCACGCGCGCAACCGACGAGAACGTGCCGCAGGCGCTGTCCGGCTACCGCCCGACCATCAGTGCGACCGCGACCGGCGGACGGCAGTATCAGCGGACCGAAACAGAAGTTTCCGGCGGCGGCGGAGGCCGCGGAGGCGGCACCGTCGCAACTGGGCTGCCCGGCGTGCGCGTGGCGACCGGCAGCGCAGGCACCGGAAACCGGGCGGTGACGCAAGGCACATTCGACCCGCACTCGATCGGGATTACCGGCACGCAGACCCTGTTCAACGGGTTCCAGACGGGGAACAGGGTGCGACAGGCCGAACAGCAGGTGTCGGCTGCGCGCGAAACCCTGCGGCTGATCGAACAGAACGTGCTGTTCAACGCCGCGTCCGCCTACATGAACCTCCTGCGCGACACCGCCATTCTGGAACTGCAGCGCAGCAACGTGGCGGTCCTGGTGGAGCAGCTCCGTCAGACGCGGGACCGCTTTTCGGTCGGCGAGGTGACCCGCACCGACGTCGCCCAGGCCGAATCGCGGCTGGCCGCCGGGCGATCGCAACTGGCCACCGCCGAGGCGAACTACACGAACTCGCGGGCGGTCTACCGGCAGGTGATCGGCGTCGAGCCCGGCAGGCTCGCCGCGGCGTCCCCGGTCGACCGATTGTCGCCGGCGACGCTGCCGGGCTCGATCGCCTCGGGCCGGGCGCAGAACCCGAACGTGACGGCCGCCATGTTCGGCATCGACGTGCAGGCGCTGCAGGTCAAGATCAACGAGGGCGCGTTGTATCCGGTGCTGACCTTGACCGGCAACGCGCAGCAGAACTGGGAGCTCAGCCCGACGGTCAAGCAGCAGACCAATGCCTCGGTGATCGGACAGCTGACCGTGCCCATCTACCGGGGGGGCTTGTTCTACTCGGCCATCCGGCAGTCCAAGGAAACCCTCGATCAGCGGCGGTTCGACATGGAGACCGCGCGCGATCAGGCGCAGGCGAATGTCGTGCAGGCTTGGGGGCAGCTCGAAGCCGCGCGGGCGCAGATCGCAGCGACGCAGGCGCAGGTCTCGGCCGCCGAGATTGCGCTCAACGGCGTGCGCGAGGAGGCGCGGGTCGGGCAGCGGACCACGCTCGACGTGCTCAATGCGCAGCAGGAACTGGTGAATGCCCGCGTCGCCATGGTGACGGCGCAACGCGATCGTGTCGTCGCGTCCTACGCGCTGCTCGCCGCCGTCGGGCGTTTGTCGCCGTCTGTTCTTCGCCTGCCGATCTCGGTGTATGACCCCATGGTGCATTACCAGCAGGTCCGCGACGTGTGGGGCGGCGTGCGCAATTCCGAAGGGAGATAGCAGCTCCGAAACGGCGCGCTGGACGGCTGCATCCGGGCATGAGGTTCCTGTGTTGCTTGCGCGGACCTGGGGCCTCGCCAATACTGCGGCGAGGCTGCAGGGATTGATTCGCGCTGGCGTCGTTGCGCCGAGCGGGCGCGCCGGCAGCGAGGATGCAGCCCATGACGCAACCGGCCAAGACGCAAGAGCCGTCGATGGATGAGATTCTTGCGTCCATCCGGCGCATGATCGGCCATGACGAAGGCGCGAAGACCGCATCGGCCGCAGAGCCCGCGACGCCCGCCGAGGCGGCGGCCGCGCCCGCCGCGACAGTGACGGCGACCCAGCCTTTCTCTCCGACTCAGCCGGCGCGCGGAGGCGCAGCGAGCGCACCGGCGCTCTCCCGCGCCAATGGTCGGGACGGCAGCACCGGCGCGCCGTTCGGCAAACGCGAGGCGCAGCCCGGTACGGAGCCGCTTGCGCCGCCGCTGCGCAGCGCGACCGAGGAACGGGGCGTCGATAAGACGCTAGGCGCCGAGCCGCCGGGCAGCCGCTCCCGCCATCGCCGCGGGGCCGGCGCCGCGATCGTCCGAGCCGGTGGAGCAACCGCCGCTGCTGTCGGCCGCGGCCGCGGAGACGGTCGATGCGGCCCTGGTCGCGCTTGCGCACACCGTCGCCGCGCAGCGACCGCGGACGCTCGAGGATATCGCGAGCGATCTGTTGCGCCCGATGCTGAAAACCTGGCTCGATGATAATCTCCCGCAAATGGTCGAGCGGCTGGTGCGCGCCGAAATCGAGCGGCTCTCGCGCGGGCGCTGATCGTCGTTTCGCGCGATTCCTCTAACGAAGCGCAGCGCCGCCCACCACGCGATTCACCCTTGCGTTGTCGATTAGCCTCCGCGCCACCACATCCGGGGAGCAATGCGCCGACACGGCGGTCGCGCTTTGCAGGGCGATGTTGACGCGAGCGGTGCAGTCGGCTTCCTCTTGCTGCGCCAATCCCGCCCGGCGGACATCCGCTCCCAAACGCTGAAATCGGACCCCATGATCGAGAAGACCTATCAGCCCGCCGACATCGAAGGGCGAATCTCGGCCGCCTGGGAGGCGGCGCAGGCGTTCCGCGCCGGCCGGCCGGAGCGGCGCGACGCGCAGCCCTATTGCCTCGTCATTCCGCCGCCCAACGTCACCGGCTCGCTGCATATGGGCCACGCGCTCAACAACACGCTGCAGGACGTGCTCTGCCGGTTCGAGCGCATGCGCGGGCGCGACGTGCTGTGGCAGCCCGGCACCGATCACGCCGGGATCGCGACGCAGATGGTGGTCGAGCGCCAGCTCATGGAGCGGCAGGAGCCGTCGCGCCGCGATCTCGGCCGCGAGCGGTTCCTTCGAACGTGTGTGGGCGTGGAAGGCGGAGTCGGGCGGGACCATCGTCAACCAGCTCAAGCGGCTCGGCGCGTCCTGCGACTGGTCGCGCGAACGCTTCACCATGGACGACGGGCTGTCGCGCGCCGTGATGAAAGTGTTCGTCGAGCTCTACGCCGAAGGCCTGATCTACAAGGACAAGCGGCTCGTCAATTGGGATCCGAAGCTGCTCACCGCCATCTCCGACCTTGAAGTCCAGCAGGTCGAGATGAGGGGGCATCTCTGGTATATCAAATACCCGGTCGAGGAGATTACGGACACCTTCATCACGGTTGCGACGACGCGGCCGGAGACCATGCTCGGCGACACCGCGGTCGCGGTGCATCCGAGCGACGAGCGCTACGCTGAGTTCGTCGGCCGCCACGTGATCCTGCCGCTCGTCGGCCGGCGCATCCCGATCATCGCCGACGAGTATTCCGATCCGGAGAAGGGGACCGGCGCGGTGAAGATCACGCCGGCGCACGACTTCAACGATTTCGAGGTCGGGCGGCGGCATCACCTGCCGCTCGTCAGCGTGCTCGATGTCGAGGGCAGGCTCGATCTCGCCGGCAATCATGCCTTCCTCGAGCATGCGCCGCCGTCCGCCGAACTCGACGCAACGCTCCGGCTGCACGGGCTCGATCGCTTCGCCGCGCGCAAGGCGATCGTCGCCCGGCTCGAGGCGGCAGGGCTGATGGAGAAGATCGAGCCCTACAACGAACATGGTCCCGCATGGCGATCGCTCGGGCGCGGTGATCGAGCCGTTTCTGACCGACCAGTGGTATGTCGACGCGAAGACCTTGGCCGCGCGCGCGATCGACGCGGTGCGCGAAGGGCGCACCGTCTTCGTGCCGAAGAATTGGGAAAAGACCTATTTCGAGTGGATGGAGAACATCCAGCCCTGGTGCATCTCGCGCCAGCTCTGGTGGGGCCATCAGATCCCCGCCTGGTACGGGCCGGACGGCAAGGTGTTCGTCGCCGAGACCGAAGACGAGGCGGTCGCCCGCGCGCTCGCCTATTACGCCGAGACCGAGGCGATCACGCCGATGGAAGGCCATGACATGGCGCTCGACCCGGAGCGCCGCGCGCAGTTCCTGATCCGCGACGAGGACGTGCTCGACACCTGGTTCTCCTCCGCGCTGTGGCCGTTCTCGACGCTCGGCTGGCCGGACGAAACCGAGGACGTGAAGCGCTTCTATCCCACCGACGTGCTCGTCACCGGGTTCGACATCATCTTCTTCTGGGTGGCGCGGATGATGATGATGGGACTTCATTTCATGGAGGATGTCCCGTTCCACACCGTCTACATCCACGCGCTCGTGCGCGACGAGCGCGGCGCCAAAATGTCGAAGTCGAAGGGCAACGTCATCGACCCGCTCGACCTGATCGACCAGTACGGCGCCGACGCGCTGCGCTTCACGCTCGCCGCGATGGCGGCGCAGGGGCGCGACATCAAGCTGTCGAAGTCGCGCGTCGAGGGCTATCGCAATTTCGCGACCAAGCTGTGGAACGCCGCGCGCTTCGCCGAGATGAACGGCTGCGCCGCCGTGCCCGGCTTCAATCCTGCGTCTGCGCAGGACACGCTCAACCGCTGGATCGCCCACGAGACCGCGCGCGCCGTGCGCGACGTGACCGAAGCGATCGAGACCTACAAGTTCAACGATGCGGCGGGCGCGGTGTACCGGTTCGTCTGGAACATCTATTGCGACTGGTATCTGGAACTCGCCAAGCCCGTGCTGCTCGGCGCGGATGGCCCGGCCAAGGCGGAGACCCGCGCGATGGTCGCCTGGGCGCGCGACGAGATTCTCAAGCTGCTGCATCCGTTCATGCCCTTCGTCACCGAAGAGCTGTGGGCGGTGACGGCCGCCGCGGACGCTGCCGGGGCGAACGGCTCCGGCCTACGACCGCCTCCCGGCGAGCCTCGGTCCGCCGGCCCTTCAGGGGGAGGTGACGGGAGTGGACGCGCCACGTTGCTTGCGCTTGCGCCCTGGCCCGATCTGCCCGGCCTGGAGGATGCGGAGGCCGAGGCGGAGATCGGCTGGGTGATCGATCTGGTCATGGGCGTTCGCTCGGTCCGCGCCGAGATGAATTTTCCGCCCGGCGCGCATATTCCCCTCGTCCTCGTCGGCGCGACGCAACACGCGCAGCGGCGGGCCGAGCGCTGGGCGGAGTTCATCAATCGCCTCGCGCGGCTATCCGCCATCACGGTCGCCGAAACCGCGCCGCGCGGAGCGGTGCAACTGGTGGTGCGCGGGGAAGTGGCGGCGCTTCCGCTCGCGGGCGTGATCGATTTTTCCGCCGAGCGGAAGCGGCTGACCAAGGAACTCGCCAAGGCGGACGCCGACATTGCCCGGGTCGACGCCAAGCTTGGAAACGCCGATTTCCTCGCGCGCGCGCCCGAGGAAGTCGTCGACGGCGAGCGCGAGAAGCGCGAAGAGGCGGTGGCCCGCCGCGCCAAACTCGCCGATGCTCTCGAACTACTGAAGACCGCGGAAACCTGATCGGCAGCCGGCCCCCTTTTCGGAACGGCGCTGTCCGTTTCGAAGGCACAACTGAAGATGTCAGCGCGGTTGTTCGGGCGCACGGCCCGAGCAGCGGTAAGGCCGCCTCTGCAAGGCAAAATGCCTAGTTAATATTCGGCCGAAGACCAATTATTAGGCAGATAAGCAGTAAGATCATAGTATTCAGCAATATACATTATCATCGTACCGCTTCACGAAACGCTCAAATAATTGTGTCATATTTTTAAGTCACTGAGAATATTATATTTTGCGGCGCACAATGGCGTCGATTATTGTCTGACCCTTTGTTTATAACAGCAAAGGGCC
Organism: uncultured Alphaproteobacteria bacterium; assembly: GCA_963712435.1. Lineage (GTDB taxonomy): Bacteria > Pseudomonadota > Alphaproteobacteria > Rhizobiales > Xanthobacteraceae > Rhodoplanes. The sequence continues at coordinate 86,076 of CAVQIB010000020.1, forward strand.
ACTTATGTCGCACGAACGTCATGTCCGGAAAATCACGCATCCCACAGCGGATGACAAACCCCCGGTTTTCCGAGGCGTGCGTTGCGACACAGGAGAAATCGACCCATGTCGAACACCATGAAACTAGCGATCGCGCTTGCGCTCGCCGCCGTCACGACAACCGGCGCCCTCGCTCAGACGAGATCGTCGGCGGCCTATCGGGGCTATGCCAACGTCCCCGACACGGGGTACGTGTCTCCCCGATCGCCCTTCTACTGGTCGAGCGAAGATGCGGCCCGGTTCGATCCCGCCAAGGGATACATCCAGGGCTATTGATCGGCTCGGTGGGACGAGTCCCTGATCTCGATCTTTGAGGCGGGAGACTTGGACCAGCGTGCGACCAAGGGGCGGCCGGCTATGCCGGCCGCCCTTCGTCTTGGCGGAGCGGGATCGGCTTCGCTCTGCGCGCCCCGGCATTTCGCGCCGAGCTTGCCCTTTGCCTTCCATCCGGCGCCCGCTATATCAAAACCGCGCCCGGCACCGTCCGGGCTTTCGGCGTTGCGACGCTGCGGCGCGAGCCGAGCATGCAGGAGCAGGGATGACGGGAACGACACGGTCGAGCGAGGGGTTGGACCTGCGGCGGCGGCGGCTTCTGTTCCGCGCATGGCGGCGCGGCACGCGCGAACTGGACCTGATCATGGGGCGCTTCCTCGACGAGGCGATCGGGACGATGTCGGAGGCGGAGGTCGACGAATTCGAGCGCCTGTGCGACGTGCCGGACCTGGAGCTTTACGCCTGGGTGGTGGGCAGTCGCCCGACGCCGGCCGAATACGAGACGGATTTGTTCCGGCGCATCTGCGCCTTCAACCACGCGGCGGCGGCGGGCCTTGATGGCGACAAGGCAGGCTGAAAAAGCGCGCTCTCCGGCCGAACTGCTCGCGCCCGGACGGCCGCTGACGCTCGCGAGCGTCGCCGACGGCGCCGAGGGGCTCGTCCTCGCCGATCTCGCGCGCGCGGTCGCGGCGCGGCCGAAGGCGCCGGCGATCAGCCTCGTCGTCATCTGCCGCGACGGCCCGCGCATGGCGGCGCTCGCCCGCGCGCTCGCCTTCTTCGCGCCCGACATCGAGCTGCTCGAATTCCCGGCCTGGGACTGCCAGCCCTACGACCGCGTCTCGCCGCATGCCGGCATCGTCGCGCGAGCGCATGACCGCGCTGTCGCGGCTCGCCCGCGTCGCAGGGCCGCGACAAGCCGCGCATCCTGCTCACCACCGTCAACGCGGCGCTGCAGCGCGTGCCGGCGCGCGAGCTGATCGCCGGCGCAAGCGCTTCTCGGCCGCGCCCGGCAACACGCGTCGACATGGACGGCATCGTCGCACTGGCTGGAGCTCAACGGCTATCTGCGCACCTCGACCGTGCGCGAGACCGGCGAATACGCCGTGCGCGGCGGCATCCTCGACCTGTTCCGCCCGGCATGCCGATGCCGGTGCGGCTCGACTTCTTCGGCGACACGCTGGAATCGATCCGCAGCTTCGACCCGGAGACGCAGCGCACGACCGGCCAGCTGCGCGCGCTCGACCTCGTGCCGGTCACCGAAGTCCAGCTGACCACCGAGACGATCCGCCGCTTCCGCCAGGGCTATGTCGCCGCGTTCGGCGCGGCCGACGCGCGACGACACGCTCTACGAGGCGGTCAGCGAGGGCCGCCGCTATCCCGGCATGGAGCACTGGCTGCCGCTGTTCCACGACGCGGCTCGACACGCTGTTCGACTACCTGCCCGGCGCGCCGGTCGCCGCTCGAGCCGCTGGCCGAGGACGCCGCGCGCGAGCGCCTCGCGCAGATCGCGGACTATTACGACGCGCGCACGCCAGGCGCTCGCGATGGACGGCGCGCGGCGCCGCCCTACAAGCCGCTGCCGCCGGACCGGCTCTATCTCGCCGAGAGCGAATGGCGCGAGCGGCTCGACGCGCGGCGCGCTCGTGCGCGCTGACGCCGTTCGCGGTGCCCGGACGGCGGCCGGCGCAGTCGATCGATGTCGGGCACGCGCGCCGGGCCGCAACTTCGCGGCCGAGCGCGCGCGAGCGCGAACGCCAACGTGTTCGACGCCGTGCGGGCGCATGTGCGAGGCGCTGCAGGCGGCCGGCAAGCGCGTCGTCGTCGCGCTGTGGAGCGAGGGCTCGCGCGAGCGCCTGAGCCACGTGCTGGCCGACCACGGGCTGCTCAATCTGCGCGACCGTCGCGCACCTGGCCGGACGCGCTGGCCTGCCCGAAGCCGCGAGGTCGCGCTCGCCGTGCTCGGGCCTCGAAGCGGGCTTCGAGACGGCCGATGTCGCCGTCATCGGCGAGCAGGACATTCTCGGCGACCGGCTGGTGCGGCCGCGCCGCGCCGCGCAAGCGCGCGCAGAACTTTCATCGCCGAGCTCGACGAGCCTCGTCGGCGGGCGACCTCGTCGTGCATGTCGATCACGGCATCGGCCGCTTCGTCGGCCTGAAGACGATCGAGGCGGCCGGCGCGCCGCACGACTGCCTGGAGATCCACTACGCCGGCGACGACAAGCTGTTCCTGCCGGTCGAGAACATCGAGCTGCTGTCGCGCTACGGCTCGGAGGACACCGACGGTCGAGCTCGACCGGCTCGGCGGCGGCGGCTGGCAGACGCGCAAGGCGCGCATGAAGAAGCGCATCCGCGAGATGGCGCGGCGAGCTGATCAAGATCGCCGCCGAGCGCGCGCTGCGCGAGGCGCCGCGGCTCGCGGTCGGGCCGGGGCTCTACGACGAGTTCTGCGCCCGCTTCCCCTACGACGAGACCGACGACCAGCAGCGGCGCGATCGACGCGACGCTCGACGATCTCGCCGCCGGCCGGCCGATGGACCGGCTGATCTGCGGCGACGTCGGCTTCGGCAAGACGGAGGTGGCGCTGCGCGCCGCCTTCGCCGCGGCGATGAACGGCAAGCAGGTCGCGGTCGTGGTGCCGACGACGCTGCTGGCGCGCCAGCACTCCAAGACCTTCACCGAGCGCTTCCGCGGCTTGCCGGTGCACGTCGGCGCAGCTCTCGCGCCTCGTCGCCGCGGCCGAGCTGAAGCCAAGACGAAGAAGGGCCTCGCCGACGGCACGATCGACATCGTCGTCGGCACCCACGCGCTGCTCGGCAAGGCGATCAAGTTCAAGGATCTCGGCCTCGTCATCGTCGACGAGGAGCAGCATTTCGGCGTCGCCCACAAGGAGCGGCTGAAGGAGCTGCGCGCCGAGGTGCATGTGCTGACGCTGACGGCGACGCCGATCCCGCGCACGCTGCAGCTCGCGCTGACCGGCGTGCGCGAACTCTCGATCATCGCGACGCCGCCGGTCGACCGGCTCGCGGTGCGCACCTTCGTCACGCCGTTCGACCCGCTGATCGTGCGCGAGGCGCTGCTGCGCGAGCGCTATCGCGGCGGCCAGGCGTTCTACGTCTGCCCGCGCATCGAGGACCTCGCCGAGGCGAAGGACTTCCTCGACAAGAACGTGCCGGAGGTGCACGTCGCCGTCGCGCACGGCCAGATGCCGCCGACCGAGCTCGAAGACGTCATGACGGCCTTCTACGACGGCAAGTACGACGTGCTGCTGTCGACCACCATCGTCGAATCCGGCCTCGACATCCCGACCGCCAACACGCTGATCGTGCACCGCGCCGACATGTTCGGCCTGGCGCAGCTCTACCAGCTGCGCGGCCGGGTCGGGCGCTCGAAGACGCGCGCCTATGCGCTGTTCACCATGCCGGCGGACCGCACGATCACGCCGCAGGCCGAGCGGCGGCTGAAGGTGCTGCAGTCGCTCGACACGCTCGGCGCCGGCTTCCAGCTCGCCTCGCACGACCTCGACATCCGCGGCGCCGGCAATCTGCTCGGCGACGAGCAGTCCGGCCACATCAAGGAGGTCGGCTTCGAGCTCTACCAGCAGATGCTGGAGGAGGCGGTCGCGAGCCTCAAGGCGGGCATCGCCGAGCCGGTCGCGGGCGACCGCTGGTCGCCGCAGATCACCATCGGCACGCCGGTGCTGATCCCGGAGGACTACGTCGCCGACCTGTCGGTGCGGCTTGGCGCTCTACCGCCGCCTCGCCGACCTCGAGGACGAGCGCGAGATCGACGCGCTTCGCCGCCGAGCTGGTCGACCGCTTCGGCCCGCTGCCGGAGGAGGTGCGAGCACCTGCTCGAGATCGTCGTGCATCAAGGCGCTGTGCCGCCGCGCCAATGTCGAGAAGATCGAGGCCGGGCCGAAGGGCGCGGTGCTGTCCTTCCGCGACAACACCTTCGCCAATCCGGAGGGGCTGGTCGCGCTTCATCCGCGAGCAGGGCTCCGGCGCGCGCGTGCGCCCCGACATGAAGGTCGTGTTCTTCGACGATTGGGAGGAGCCGGAGGACCGGCTCAAGGGCACGACCGCGATCCTGCGCCGCCTGGTCGCGATCGCCGAGCAGGCGAAGGCGGCGTGATCGGACGCCTATTCATCCTCCCCCGCGCAGCGGGGGAGGATGAAGACAAGGCGTGGACGGCGCGGACAAGTCGCGAGCGACGACGCGAATCCGATCCTCACACGAAATGCACGGCGTGCGGCGCGAACAGGCCGATGCCCATCAGCACGAGCCCGCCGATGCTGAGCGCGCCGGCGGCGAAGGCGAGCGCCATCATGCCGGTGATGACGGCCGCCGAAGCGAGCACGATGCCGACCTGAAAGGCGGCCGAGGCAAGCTCGAAATGGTGATATTTCGCCATGTTGGTGTCGCGGCTGTGCTCGGCCGCCGTGGCGCGCGCGACCAGTTGCTTGCGGCCCTCGCCGGTCTCCGGCTCATCGTCATAGCGGTTGACCGTTTTCTGCCAGGCCTCGATCTGTTTTTTCATGGCGGCCTTGACTGCGGAATCCGCGTTGGCTTCCGCCTCGATCGTCATCGCTTCGGCGGCGGTGCGCACCGCGGTCATGCGGACCGTCTTCGCCTGGAAGAACGCCCACAGATTCGACGCCTCGACGTTTTCGCTGATCGCCGCGGTCTGCGCGCTTTTCCCGAACGTCTCCGAGATCGCGAGAAACAGCGCGATCACCGCGATCAACAACGCGATCTGCTTGTTGTGCCCGGCGGCATGCCCGACATGCTCGGCATGCTCCATCTTCTCGTGCGCGCCACCCATGGACACCCCGCCTTGACGTTTGCCTCCGCGAACGAATAGCGGAGCAGCCGGTTCGCGCAAGGGGCCCGCAGCGCCGGTGCGACGCTGCATCCGCTGAATTCGGGCGACCGAGATCGCTTGCGAATGAAATATCCGGATGGCGTGTCGTTTGTTTTTCTAAGAGGGCCCCACCTTCCAACCAGTTCCATTTGCTCTGCTTCCGCTCCTCGCATACAGCCGTACTCCCAGTGACCGGAGGACGTCCGGCATTTTCGGAGAGCCGAGGCGCCTATGACGATCAATCGTCGGTTATTCCTGACCTATGCGGGCGGTACGGCGTTGGCCCTGCTCGCCGTCGACGCGTTCGGACGCAGGCGGGCCGTCGCGCGCGCGCTGCCCGGCGGCACGCTCGATGTCCGGAATGTTCCGAAATTCGTCACCCCTTTGACGATTCCGCCCGCAATGCCGCAATCGGGCGGCAACGCCTACGCCATTGCCGTTCGTCAGTTCTCCCAGCAGATTTTGCCGCCGCCGTTCGGCGCGACCAGAGTGTGGGGCTATGGATCGAGCACGGACGACGGCTCGTTTCATACGCCCGCCTTCACGATCGAGGCGAAGCGCGGCGTTCCCGTCGAGGTCGCCTGGATCAACGATTTGAAGGACCACGCCGGCGGCTACCTGCCGCACCTTCTTCCCGTCGACCCGACGCTGCATTGGGCGAACCCGCCCGGCCCGCGCGACCGGCGAGCGCGGCCGACGGCGACGCCCGCGGCCTATGCCGGACCCGTCCCGATCGTCACGCATGTCCACGGCATGGCGGATGTCGAGGATTGGAGCGATGGCTATCCCGAAGCCTGGTACCTCGCCGCCGCGTCCAACATCCCGGCCGGCTATGCGACGGTCGGCACGTGGCACGACTTTTTCCGCGGCAAATGCGGAGGGGCCGGCTGGTCGCCGGGGCAGGCGACGTACCGCTACCCCAACACGCAGCGGCCCGCGACCTTGTGGTTCCACGATCACGCGCTCGGCGTCACGCGGCTCAATGTCTATGCCGGCCTCGCCGGCTTCTACCTCATCCGCAGCGATGATCCGGCGGATCATCCGACGGTGGCGGGCGGCAATGGTCCGGCCGTATTGCCGAGCGGGCAATACGAGATCCCGCTCGCGATCCAGGACCGGTCCTTCAACGCGGACGGGTCGCTGTTCTACCCGGAGTCGCGGCTTTTCTTCGATCGCTATGGCGGGCCCTATCTTCCGACCTGCAATGTCTCGCCGATCTGGGTTCCCGAGTTCTTCGGCAACTGCATGATGGTGAACGGGAGGACCTGGCCGTACTGCTCGGTTGAACCGCGCCGCCACCTCTTGCGAATCCTGAACGGCTGCAATTCGCGTGTCCTTGTCCTCGCGTTCAGCGATCCGCGCATCGAGATGTGGCAGATCGGAAGCGACGGCGGCTATCTGCGCGCGCCGGTCCGGCTGACGCGGCTTCTTCTGGCGCCGGCGGCGCGGGCCGACGTCATCGTCGATTTCGCAAGCCTCAGGCCCGGCGCGACGGTCACGCTGCGCAATGTCGGACCCGACGAACCCTACAACGGCGACGATGACGAGGCGGCCGATCCGCGCACGACCGGGCAGGTCATGCAGTTCCGCGTCGATCGGCGGCCGACGGGCCCCGATCCGACCACGCGCCCCGCGCAGCTCGCCATGCCGGAGATCGCCGCCTTGCCGGGGGGCGCGCAACGCGCGATCGCGCTCCTTGAAGCGACGACGCTGACGGCCGACGGAAAGGAAATCCCGATTGAAACGACCTTGGGCGTCATCGATCCTGCAGTCGGCCTGCCGAACGGCGTGAAGGCGCTCGCGTGGCATGATCCCATCAGCGAAAATCCGTCGGCCGGCGAGATCGAAACCTGGGCGCTGTACAATTTCACCGAGGACGCGCACCCGATCCACGTCCACCATGTGTTTTTCCAGCTGATCGATCGCCAGCGGTTCAACAAGAAAACCGGCGCGCTGATCGGGAAAGCGCGGCCGCCGCGACCGGAAGAGAACGGCTGGAAGGACACCGTGATCGCCTTCCCGAAGGAGATCACGCGCATTCGCATGAAATTCAGCAAGAACGGTCAGTTCGTCTGGCACTGCCACATGCTCGAGCACGAAGACAACGACATGATGCGGCCGTTCCGGATCGGTCCGACGCAGGCCGGGCAGCCCGTGTGAGCGCTTGCGTGCGGATGCGCCGGCGCCGCCAGGAAACCGACGCCCTTGAACGATTATGTGGCATAACGACCGGGCGCGCGCCGCAGCCCGCGCGGTCGCGCCGCGAGCCTGCTGTGGCGGACCGGCCACGTTCAAGTAGAATATTGCTGCTAAGTTACATTACTTACTACTTCGTCTAATCTAGATTACAAAAGCTCTAGTCTCCAACCTATTCTATTTGCTCTTAGATTTCACTCGGCGCATACGGTTCAGTGCAAGTGGTTCGCAGGTGCAGGGCGCGCGGTCCGCAGCTTGCTGGGCCGTCGTTTTCGGGGGTGGGGCAATGAACAACGACCTTGGGCGCGTGCTTCGCGTCAACTCTGGTCCGTCCAGCGGCTACAATACGGACCGCCGGAACGCCTCCGGGTTTGAATCCACGAACTTCCGCGCGGGCGGCGATGGGGCGGTGCGCAGACGCGGCGGCGCGGTGGCGCGGTTTGCGGCGGCGCTCGCGCTTTCGACCTGCATGAGCCTGCCGCTGACGGCGGCGTGGGCCGAGGAGGAGGCGCGGACGGACGGCGTCCCCGATCCCTCGATCGCCACCAGCCTGCCGCCGTGGCTCGGCACGACCTTCGGGCTGCGCCCGTGGCTCGCGGCGGCCGGCATCACCTATCAGCTCAATCAGATATCCGAGGGCTGGCGCAATTCGCAGGGCGGCGAGAAGCTCGGCAACACCTATGTCGGCCGGACCGAACTGGTGGTCGACGCCGATCTCGAGCGGCTGCTCGGCTGGAAAGGCGGGTCGGCGCATGCCAACGGTTTCTGGATCCAGGGACATGGCCTGTCGGGCTACTATGTCGGCAATCTTCTGGCGGTCAGCAATATCGAGGCGCTGCCGACCGTCCGCCTGTTCGAAGCCTGGTTCGAGCAGAAGCTGTTCAACGACACGACCTCGATCCGGCTGGGACAGCTCGCCGCCGACTCGGAGTTCATCACCAGCGACTATGCCGGCCTGTTCATCAACGGCACGTTCGGCTGGCCGGGCATCACCGCGGCCGACCTGCCGAGCGGCGGGCCCGCCTATCCGCTCGCCACGCCGGCGGTGCGGCTGAAAATCGATCCGACGCCCAACCATTCGTTCCTGATCGCGGTGTTCAACGGCGATCCCGCCGGGCCGGGCCCGGCCGACCAGGACCCGCAGCTGCGCAACAAATACGGGACCAATTTCCGCGTCCAGGATCCGCCCTTCGTGATCGGCGAGGCGCAGTTCAGGTACAACGCCGTCAGCGGGCTTCCCGGCACGCTCAAATTCGGCGGCTGGTATCATTTCGCCTCGTTCGAGGATCAGCGCTACGGCAGCGACGGCATTCTGCTCGCCGACGAGGAGAACAGCAGCGGCTTCCCGGTCACCCGCAAGAGCAACAACGGCCTCTACGCCGTGATCGACCAGCAGCTGCTCGCGCTGCAGGGCGGCGAAGCGGACAAAGGGGTGGGCATGTTCGCGCGCGTGTCGGCGAGCCCGAGCGACCGCAACCTGATCGACCTGTATGTCGACGCGGGCCTGAACTTCAAGGGGCTCGTGCCCTACCGGCCGGACGACGCCTTCGGCGTCGCCTTCGGCTACGCCCGCATCTCCAGCCGCGCGCGCGCCTTCGACCAGGACGTCGCGTTCTTCGCCACGCTGCCGCAGGAGCCGGAGGGATTGCCCGGCCTCGCGCCGCCGCTGCGCGACTACGAGGCCGTGCTGGAGCTCACCTACCAGGCGCAGATCGTGCCGGGCTGGACCATCCAGCCGGACTTCCAGTACATCTTCCATCCCGGCGGCCATGTCGCCGATCCGGCCGACCCGGACGGCCTGCGGCCGCTGCGCAACGCGGCCGTGCTGGGGGTGCGCACCACCATCCGCTACTGAAACGTCAGGCGAGGAGGCGGGAGTCCGCTCGGATTGAAACGAGCGGACTCCTTTGCGTTGAGGCGTCATTGCGGAACGCCGCAGCCGTTCGGACGTCACGACGCTCCGCGCGTCCTCACGCAAGTTGCATCGCGCGCGCTGCGGTTCACCGCTTGGCGTCTTCCAGCGCCTTTTCGAACTCCGGCTGCTTTTCTTCGTGTCGGCGCAGAGTTTCGAGAATGAAAGGCTTGGCTGAGCGGTCGCACCAGGCCTTGAGCGAGCCGGGCGATCCGCTGGCCTGCTGCCGGTCGAGCAGCTGAAGCTCGTGGCGAGCCACCTGGCGCGCGGCGTCGGCAGCCGTGACCCTGACTTTTTCCGCCATGTCCTCCGGGAGGTCGACGCTGACGCGGTTCTTGACCTGTTCGGCAAACGCGTTGAGCGACCCCGGCCCGTTCTTCAGGTCGGAGAGGAACTGCGAATCCTGATCGACGCACACCGCCGCGAAGTTCTGCGCCATGTAGGCCGGCACGAGCAGGCGAACAAGCGCGTCCATGTCCTTGGCGTTGGCGCTCGGCGACACCAAGCTCCCAAGGCAGCCGAAGAGCGCGCCAGCAATACCGACCGAACCCGTTCTGATTTTCATCGATCCAGCCCCGCGCGCGCCCCGAGTGAGACGAACTTATAAGTTCGTGGATTCCGGGAATGCAATGTCAATGACGACGACGCAGCGGGGCAAAATGCGGCAGTGACTTCCGACTCGAAGGCCCTTGCGCAGGCCGATGCGGTGCGCGCTTCAAGTCCGGACCGCTGCAGCCGTGCCCGGAGTCGCAGCCCGATAGTGGACGACATAACGAGGCCAGCGCTCGCGCGCCCACCTAAACAGTGGACACCGCACGCGCCGTAAGATCGGCCGCCGCATTGCGCGCAAGGCCGGGCGGCGGATCAGCGCGACGCGCTTTTGTGACGGAATAGTCACGCCCGGCATAAAGCCGACCGCGAAGCCGGCAAAACCTCTCTACTTTCAACCTATTCTATTTTCGCGCGCTCCCGCTTTCAGGTTAGAAATTTTCTGCATTTCATTCGCAGGTGCAAGGCAAAGTGTGCTGGTTCGTCGGGGCGCAAGCTCGAGAAGGCGCCGATCACGCGCGTCCTTCGCCCTGTCCATATCGGCGCCGCTCATCGAGGGGAACGCAACCATGACACACGTTCATTTTGCTCGCAGGCAAACCAAATCGTGCGCCGCGGCATCGTGGCGGGGCCTATGTGCGGCCGCGGCGTTGCTCTGCGCGGGTGAAGCCGCGCAGGCCGCGGATGCGTCCTGGACCAACCTCTATCCCGCGGGTTTTGCCGGCAGGCCCGTCGTGCAGACGCAGACGGCCGACAAGAAGGCCGACGCCAAGAACGGCCACGACCCGTTCGATGTCGATTCGGAGCATATTTTCGGCATTACGCACGGCACCGACATCGGCGAGAAAGGAGAAGTCGAGTTCGAGTACGAGCCGATCGCCGCGATCGGCAAGCGGTTCGGGACCTATTTCGGAACGGCCCAGGCCGCCTTTCTCAAATACACCATCACCGACAGTTTCCGGATCGCGCCCGCTGTTCTGTTCATGACCCACGATATCCGAAACGTGCCGGGCTTCGTCGATCACAATCAGGCCGAGGTCGGCGGCGCGTTGCTGGAGCTGCGCTATCGCATCTTCGATCGCGAGACCGGGCCGTTCGGGTTGACGCTCAGCTTCGAGCCCGGCTGGACCCGGGTCGACGGACTGACCGGCGACCGCGTCGAGCAATATGGCAGCGAGTTCGCCATTCTGATCGACAAGGAGATCATCCACGACCGCCTCTATGGCGCGTTGAATTTCTCCTACGATCTGTCGGCGACGCGCCTGCATGACACCGGAGAGTGGTTCCACGATTCGGCGGTCGGCATCGATCTGGCGCTGTCCTACCAGTACTTGCCCGGAATGCTGGTCGGGGTGGAGGCGCGCTACGCCCAGCAATATGAGGGGATGGGGATCGACCGGCTCAAGGGCGAAGCGCTGTATGTCGGGCCGACCTTCTTTGCGAGGCTCGGCGAGCGCGCCTCGCTTTCGGGCGCATGGAACATGCAGGTTGCGGGCAAGGCCGTCGACGAGATCGGCGCACTCGATCTGGTCAATTTCGAGCGGCATCAGGTGATGTTGCGGCTCGCCATCCTGCTGAACCCGAAGTAACGACAGCGCCGAAAATCGGCGCGCCACCTGCGGCCGTCAGAAATGCCAGATCGACCGGACGCCGATAACCAGGGCGTTCACGCTGGATGCGCCGCCGTCCGGATGCCAGACATAGGTCAGTACTGGCTGCACCGTCCAACCCGGAACGACCTGGGCAAGATAGGTTAACTCGAGATTGGCCTCGAAGTCCTGGATGACTTCGGGACCCCCGTTAAAGGCGATCTCGTCGCCTTCATTGCCGCGCACACTGTTTGAATACCGCGCATATTCGAAGATGGCGCCGAACTTGTCGTCCGGCCGCTGTGGGATCATGCCCGCAAAAACAATTCCCGTTTCCAACCAGAAATTGAGCAGGTTTCGGTCCTGCGGGCTGGCGGATGCGAGGCCGAAGATCGAGACGCCGCTGTTTGCGTCTCCACCCGGGGGCCGGAAGAGCTGCTGTTCGAAGACGCCATAGACGCCATTGTTGCCCCTTCGCTTTAGCGGAACCCCTGAACCGTCAGGATCCGCCAGCAGGGTTCCGTCATTGGCGAGCCGCTGATCGTCGAATTTCCCGAAATGGGCCCAGCCGCCGAGCTTCAAGGTGGTGGCAAGCCCGGTATCCGTCTTCCCCCGATTGGTCCGGAACTGCGCCTCGGCGATGGCAAAGGGAGGGTCGGTCACTCGAAAATTCAGGCCGTATCTGTTGCGGAGCTGCTCTTGGCCGTTTGTTCCCGGGCCGGCGGGATCGCCGTTGAACACCGCCGCCAGCACCGAGATGTTCCTGGTCGGCTCGACCTTCAGGCGCACGCCCGGCGTCGATAACGGATAGGCGGGGCCGCCGCTCGGGAGATTTGCGGCCGTGATCGTTGGCCAGTCGGTCTGCAGGAACATTATGCCGACCTCGTCGAAAAAGAACTCGACGTCCGCCGCGAGTTGGCCGGCGCGAAGGCTGGCGCCGCCGTTCCAAAACGTCTGCTCCAGCCACAGTTCCGAGAGTCGTGTCGCCGGCTCTGCTTCGATCGCGGCGATCGTGTTGATGCCGCCGACATAGTCGCGCCGAATGCGACCGGTATTATGAATCTGAAACATGTTCGTGTAGAAGCTGAGGCCCTGCCAGCCCGTCAGCTTCTCGAATTCGACCGTCATGTTGTATTCGAGCTTGCCTTGATCGATGACGCCGCGGCGCAGACCGCCGTTCACATTGCCGAGCACGTCGTTGGTGTAGATGAAGATTGTAGGTGAGGCCGTAGCCGGCGAGGAATTGTCGGACGCCGGCCGGATCGCCATTGTATGGCAAGCTGGTTGCGATCGACGGCGCAGTAATGCCGTTGCTCATCCGGACCCTCCGCTTGCGCCGGTGCGGACGCCGTGTGAAGCGCGAGCAGGAAGAGGCAGCTCAGGCAAGTCAGTTTTCCGGCGACGCGGCCCATCGAAAAACGCCGCCGGGCGTCCCGAACCATCGCACTGTTCCCGCGTGTGCAGATGCTGACACTGGCGCTACGTCCAGCTTCGTCGCTCCGCGCAGTTCTGCCGGGATGGTTTACAACAGAACGGCGACGGCCATCCATGCGCCTTGGTGGAACGGCGTTGAAACCTACATCGTGACAATCAAATTCGGCGTCCCGTTGCCCGATAGCATCAATGTTTGAGAGCGGAACAGGCGTTCGCCGCCGCCAGAGCGCGTGATCCGCCGCTGGACAGGATCGGCACGTCGGACACTGGCCGCCGGCACGCGAAATGGCTGCCGCTTGACGACAGGGCGGGCCGGCTGATCGGCGCCCGGGAGCAAAATCACTGGTTGCGGCCATGATCGCGACTGACAGGCGGGCGAACCCTCCCGCTCCCGCAACGCACAATGTTTGTTTAATGCACGTCACGCAGTTGGTGTTCTATATTGGATGAAATCCAAACTGATTTCCCGCCATTGTTTGCACGGCATACGGAGGGAGCCCGAGTGCAAGACAGCAGGTCGGAACGACCGGCCCGGCCGCTCGGTTGGCGGTCGCAGCTCGTATTGGTCGTGCTGGTCGTCGGCATCATCGCGAGGCGTCGCGGCGACCTGGAGTTTCGCGCACCGGGGCGGCAAGCGATTGCTGCCGGAGGAGATGTCGAGCGAGGCCAAACGCAGCGCGCGCGTCTACCGGCCGAAGGAATCGGAATGGGCAAGCCTCACGATCGAGGAGATCGAAAACCATTCCTTCAACTCCGAAGTCGTGACCGAGGGAAAGGTCCAGGTCAACGAAGACCGTTCGACACCGATCTTTTCGCCCTATGCGGGCCGCGTGACGCGGCTGTTCGCGAAGGCGGGCGAGATGATTGAGCGCGGCCAGCCTCTGTTCGTCGTCGAGGCGACCGACATGGTGCAGGCGCAGAACGACTTCATCGCGGCGATCACCGTGATGAACAAGGCCCGCTCGGCGCTCAACCTCGCGCAGATCACCGACAAGCGCAGCCGCGATCTGTACGAGGCGAAGGCGGTCCCGCTCAAGGAAATGCAGAACGCCCAGGCCGGCTTGGTCGGCGGCCAGAACGACATGCGGTCCGCCGAGACGGCGCTCGAAGCGGCCCGCAACAGGCTGCGCATTCTCGGGCGCAGCGAAGCCGACATCGACGCTTTCGAAAAGACCGGCCGGATCAATCCGGATACGCCGGTCTATGCGCCGATCGCCGGAACCATCGTTCAACGCAAGATCGGCCCCGGCCAGTATGTGAGTTCGGCGACCAGCGATCCCGTGTTCGTCGTCGGCGATCTCGCCAATCTCTGGCTCACGGCGTTCGTGCGCGAGACGGATGCGGGGAAGGTGGCGGTCGGCGAGGAGCTGAGCTTCACCGTGCTCGCCTATCCGGAGCGGGTGTTCCGCGGCACGATCGATTACGTCGCCGCCTCCATCGATCCGGCGAGCCGGCGGCTGATGGTGCGCGCCACGGTCGACAATTCCGACGGTCTGCTCAAGCCCGAGATGTTCGCGAGCGTCACGATCACGGTCAGACGGGACGTGATGGCCGCCGCGGCGCCGCGCGACGCCTTGATCTACGAGGGCAGCTCGGTGCGGTCCTGGTTCGCGCGCGACGACAAGACGATCGAGTTGCGTCAGATCAAGACCGGCATGACCGACGGCCGCATGATCCAGATCATCGACGGCGCGAAGCCGGGCGAGCGGATCGTGGTCAAGGGCAGCCTGTTCATCGACCGGGTCGCGACGGGCGGCTGACAGGGCAAGCCCCGCATGGCGGCAAAAGAAGGCCGATGAACGCCCTGATCGCCACCGCCCTCAAGCACAGGCTGCTGATGGTCGGCCTGTTCGTGCTGACCATCATCGGCGGCCTGATCGCCTTCCGCCAGCTCAATATCGAGGCCTATCCCGACCCGACGCCGCCGATGGTGACGATCATCACGCAGAGCCAAGGGCTCTCGGCGGAGGAGATCGAGCGCTACATCACGGTCCCGATCGAGAAACAGGTCGCCGGCATCAAGCATCTGCGGAACATCCGCACGATTTCGCTCTACAGCCTGTCCAGCGTCAATCTGCAGTTCACGTTCGACTACACCTACGAAGAGGCGCTGCAACAGGTCCTCAATCGCCTCGCTTCCCTGCCGCCGCTCTTGAACAACGCCCAGCCGCACATCTCGCCGATCAGCCCGATCGGCGAGATTTTTCGCTACAAGCTCGTGGGCCCGGCCAACTACAGCGTGCTCGATCTCAAGACGCTGCAGGACTGGGTCCTCGAGCGGCGCTTCCGCATGGTGCCCGGCGTGATCGACGTGGTGGGCTGGGGCGGCAAGACGAAGACGTTCGAATTGCAGGTCGACACCAACAAGCTGCTCGCCTATGGGCTGACGCTGCCGCAGGTTCTGCAGACGCTTGGCAACAGCAACATCAATGTCGGCGGCAACACGGTCAATATCGGGACTCAGTCGGCGGTCGTGCGCGGCGTCGGACTGATCCGCTCGATCGACGATATCAGCAACACCATGCTGACGCAGAGCGGCGGCAACCCGGTGCTCGTGCGGGACGTCGCCATCGTCAGGGTCGGACATCAGCCGCGTCTCGGCATCGCCGGCAAGGACGCCGACGACGACATCGTGCAGGGCATCGTGCTGATGCGCCGCGGCGAGCAGAGCATGGCGACGATCAAGCGCGTGCAGGAGGAGGTCGAACGCATCAACGACGCGGGCGTGCTGCCGCCGGGCGTGCGCATCGAAAGAATATACGACCGCAAGGACCTGATCGACGTGACGACCCGCACGGTCCTGCACAATATGCTGTTCGGGATCGCGCTGATCGTCCTGCTGCAATGGGTGTTCCTCGGCAATCTGCGCAGCGCGGCGATCGTCGGCGCGACCATTCCCTTCGCGCTGTTGTTCGCGGTCGGCATCCTCGTCCTGCGCGGGGAGTTCCGCCAATCTTCTCTCGGTCGGCGCGATCGACTTCGGCCTGATCGTGGATTCGACGGTCATCATGGTCGAGGCGATCTTTCGCTGGCTCGGTCAGCCGTTCGAGCGACGCGGGCCGGACACGCTCGACGGGCAAGGCTGGGGCTTGTCCGGCAAGCTCCTCGAAATCTACCGCGCCGGAAGCAGCGTCGGCCGCTCGATCTTCTTTTCCGCCGGAATCATCATCGCGGCGTTCATCCCGCTATTCACGCTGAGCGGGGTCGAGGGCCACATCTTCGGTCCGATGGCGAAGACCTATGCCTATGCGCTCGCCGGCGGCCTGATCGCGACGTTCACCGTGACGCCGGCGCTCAGCGCATTTCTGCTGCCCGACCGGGTGGTGGAACGGGAAACCTGGATCGTGCGGATGCTGAGCGCCGCCTACATCCCGGTGCTTCGCTTCGGGCTCGCCAATCGCATGGTCATCCTGGGCGCCGTGACCGGGCTGCTGATCCTCGTGATGTATGTCGGGCAGATGCTCGGCCTTGAATTCATGCCCAAGCTCGAGGAAGGCAATCTGTGGATTCGCGCGACGATGCCCTCCACCATCTCGCTCGATGAAGGGAACAGCTACGTCAATCGGATGCGGAACTTGATCCGCAGCTTCCCCGAGATCGAAGTCGGTCGTCTCGCAGCATGGCCGGCCCGACGACGGCACCGACCCCGCGGGCTTCTTCAATGCCGAGTTCTTCGCGCCGCTGAAGCCGGCAAACCTCTGGCGCAAAGGCGTCGACAAGGACGACCTGACGGGGGAAATCCTGGCGAAGCTCAGCGCCGAGTTTCCCGGGGTGGCCTTCAACTTCTCCCAGTATCTGCAGGACAATGTCGCGGAAGCGGTGTCGGGCGTCAAAGGCGAGAACTCGATCAAGCTGTTCGGGAACGACCTGCCGACCTTGACCAACACCGCGAACGCCATCCGCGCGCAGCTCGAAAAGGTTCCGGGCGTCGCCGATCTCGCGGTGTTTATCTCGCTCGGCCAGCCGACCATCCAGATCGACGTCGATCGCGCGCGCGCCGCGCGCTACGGGCTCACCCCCGGCGACATCAATGCGACGATCCGGGCCGCGATCGGCGGGGAGGCGGCGGGCAATCTCTACGAGCCGGGCGGCGATCGATTCTTTCCCATCGTGGTGCGGCTTGCGGCGCAGTACCGCCAGAGCCCCGAAGCGATCCAGAACCTGCGCATCGGCGTGCAGGGGCCGAACGGGATGACGCAGATCCCGCTCAGCGAGGTCGCGACCGTGCAACTGATGTCGGGCGCGGCCTATATCTATCGCGAGAACCAGCAGCGCTATCTGCCGATCAAGTTCAGCGTGCGCGAGCGCGATCTGGGCAGCGCCATCCAGGAGGCGCAGGAGCGGGTGGCGGACGGCGTTCACCTGCCCGCCGGCTCCCGACTCGAATGGGTGGGCGAGTTCGGCAATCTTCAGGACGCGATCGCGCGGCTGAAGATCGTCGTCCCGATCAGCCTCGGCATGATTGCGCTTCTGCTGTTCCTCAATTTCGGTTCCGGGGTCGACACGCTGCTCGCGATGAGCGTCATTCCGATGGCCGTGATCGGCGGCGTGCTTGGGCTCGCCGTGACGGGCACGCCATTCAGCGTCTCCGCCGCGATTGGATTCATCGCGCTGTTCGGCATCGCGGTGATGGACGGGATCATCGTGCTCAGCCAGTACAATCGGCTCATCGAAGCGGGATTCGAACGCTGGGCGGCGCTGGTCCGGACGGGAGAGCGGCAGATGCGGCCCGTGCTGATGACCTGCATCATCGCGGGGGTGGGGCTCCTTCCGGCCGCGCTGTCGACCGGGATCGGCTCGCAGGTGCAGAAACCGCTCGCCGTGGTCGTCGTCGGCGGGATGGCGGTTGCCCCCATCGTGATACTGATTACCTTGCCGGTCCTGATCTCGATCTTTTCGCGTCGCGGACGCGTGACGGTCCGGCGCGAGCCCGCGCGCGAGCCGGCGGAGTGAACGGCCGCTCGGGCGCTACTGCCCGGCCGGCGTGCGCAATCCGTGCCAGACGTCGCGCACTTGCTGGTAATGCGTCTGCGGCTCGTAGCTCGCCACCGGCAGTCCGAGATTGCGGTGATCGAGGCGGCCGGTGGCGGCCAGCAATGTGTACGACGCCACCACGCGGTCGCGCTGCGCTCCGATCAGGCGCGCTCTCGCCGAGATCAGGTCCTGTTGCGAGTTGAGGACTTCGAGCGTGGTGCGCTGTCCGGCCTGGGCTTCGCGGCGCACGCCTTCCAGCGCGAGCGTCGCCGCGCGAACCTCCAATTCCGCGGCCGTCAGCGCGACCTTGGCGCCCTCATGCGTCACCCAGGCGGCGGTCACGCCGGCCGCCGTCAGGCTCCGCACCCGATCGAGCACCATCCGCGCCTGCGACAGCACCTCCTTCGACTGACGCACCTGCGCCGAGGCCTGGCCGCCGTCATAGATGGGGATGTTGAGATTGCCGATCAGCCCGGCCTGCTTGGTCTCCTTCACGTCGAGGCTGGTGTCGGTGTTCCGCGAGTTCAGGAGATAGCCCTGCGCGGTGATGGTCGGGTAGAGGGCGCTTTCGGCGACGCGGATGGCGTATTGCGCAACGTCGATGTCGAAGGTCGCGCCGAGCACGGCCGGGTTTTCGCGGCGGGCGACGGCGATCGCCTGGTCGCGCGACGTCGGAAGCAGGCGGTCGATGGGCGCCGAGGGAACGATCCGCCCGGGCGGAACCCCGATGATCTGTTCATAGGTCGCCTGGGCGATCGCGAGATTCACCTCGGCGGCGTTGAGGTCGGCGGCGCCGCGGGCAAGTCGCGCCTCCGCTTGCGCGACGTCGGTCGGGGTGACGTCGCCGGCCTCCAGCCGCTTGCGCGTGCTCTCCAGCGTCTCGCGCAGAAACGTCACGTTCACGCGCTGCGCTTCGACGAGCGCCTGGGTCGCGGCGACGTTCTCGAACGCCGTGACGGCGTCCAGGAGAATCGCCTGTTCGACGCTGCGCAACGCCTCGCGTCCCGAGCGCACCAGGGACTCGGCCTGCCGCACCTGGTTTCCGGTCTTGAAGCCGTTGAAGAGAACCTGGTTGATCGTGACCTGCGCCGTATACCCGCGCAACGTCGCGGATGCGGCGCTGCCGTCGACGAACAGGTCGCGCACCGCAATCAGGCTCGGACTGAAGCCAAAGGCAATCTGCGGACGGTAGCCGGAGAGCGCGATCGAGACGTTTTCATCGGTGCCGCGCTGGCGCGCGCGCTCGGCGTTGAGCACCGCATTGGTCCGATAGGCGCGCACGAGCGCGCCTTCAAGGGTTTCCGCGGCGGCGGGCGTCGCCAGCATGGCGGCAAGCGCAAGCACGAACGCGATGATGCGCAGCGACGTAACTCTTGGGTCTGTCGGCGTACCGCGCGGGTGACGCGCGCCATGCGGCGTGATCCGGCGCGCCAGTTTTCGCGACAACCCCATGCACCCCATCCGATCCGGTCAGCCGATAGCCTAGAGGCTGCTTTGCAACCCGAGCGTTCGCCCAAGAACTTATGAGGCGCACTTTTTCCCTTTAATATTTCTAAAGTGGATGATCGCCAAGCCGTCGGAAGGACGCGGCCAGGGCGTCAAATCGCGCGAGCGTATATGCGGCGCTCGCGTGTCGATTTCGTCTTGGGATGCGAGATGTGCTCTATCGAGTCGGTGCGAGGAGGCTCGCTACTTCTTGCAAAGTCATTGTTGCCTCAGCGCTTATCAAAGGTTCTTCGGCGCGGCTCGGCTCGGGCTGCACGGCAACGGAGCGCCCGATTGGCGCGGTCTGCAAAACCGGGACGCAGATCGGGCGACACCGCTCCGACTGCGGCACTCTGTCTTGAGTTTGCAGCGCAGAGAACCGCTCGGCCGGGCGGTAACTCCCGCCTCCCCGGACGGGCCTTTCAGGCGAAGACGGGAGAGTTCACCACCTGGCCTTGAAGCTTGCCGCCGGTCATGTACTCTCGATCGACGCGATTCTCTGCTCGGGACGGGACAGCGGGATGAGAAGGATCGCAATCGCATCAGGTTTTTGCCCGGGAGCGCCGCTTGCCCCGTGCCGGAGCGAAGCGCCGCGAGCGCGCCGGCCCGCGCGCCGCGCACCAGATATATGCGCGCGACGAGACAGCGTCCCGCGCGCCGTCTGGCCGGGAGCGAGTGAATTCCGGGTAGCACAAGAAAAGCCTATTTTATCAGACATTTGAGTTCTTGATCGTAAGCGGCCTGTCGTCCTTCTCTGCGGGTATCTACGCTTCCGACCAGTTTGGAAAACTGATATGCGGATTCCACCACTGCGTGAGGGGAAGGGGTATGATTGTCGTTGTGGGATTGGCTTTTGAGGCCCGTATCGCGGCCGGGCCAGGGGTGCGGGTCATCTGCAGCGGCGACGGCCGCAACCTGGTCTCTTCACTTGCGAAAGCGATCAGAGACGCGCGGCTGCGCAAGAAGGATTGCGGCGGACTGATCAGCTTCGGCGTCGCCGGGGGGCTCGATCCCGAGTTGCAACCTGGAACATGCGTGGTGGGATCAGCCATTCTCTACGGCGAGACCAGGACGGCCACCGACCTCGTCTGGTCGCAACGGCTTCTGCGAAAAATCCCCAAGGCGGTGCATGGGCCTTTGATAGGGGTCTCCGCTCCCGTGGCGCGGCCGGAGGACAAACGAGTCCTCTACGAACGGACCGGCGCTGTGGCGGTGGACATGGAATCCCACGTCGTGGCCAGCCTCGCGCGCAAGCACGATATCCCGATGGCGGCGATTCGCGTCATCACCGATCCCGCCGAGCGGGCGCTGCCCGCCTGCGCGGTGTCCGCGATGCGCCCGAACGGAACAACCGACATCTTGGCCATGATCCGGTCCGTCATGACGCGGCCGCGCGAGCTTCCCGCCCTTCTGCAGACCGCGCTCGACGCGCGCGCGGCCCGCAGCACGCTCATGCGGGGGCGCAAGCTGCTCGGGCCGGGACTGGGGCTGCCGGATTTCAGGCCGGCCGAGCTTGCGCCGCATTAGTCCCTTCGGCGGTCCTGGCGTGAGTGCGGATCGTGTGCTGGTGACGGGCGCCGCCGGCTTTGTCGGCGCCGCGATCGCAACGGTGCTGCGGAACGCGGGTTTCCGCGTGCGCACCCTCGTGCGGGCCACCAGTTCCCGGGTCAACCTTCATCCGGACGACGACCTTGTTGTCGGCGACCTGCATGACCGCGACGCGGTCGCTGCGGCGCTGACGGAGGTCCGCTACCTGTTCCACGCCGCCGCCGACTACCGGCTATGGGCCCCGGACCCCGGCGTCATCTACCGCAACAATGTCGAGACGACCCGCATCGTCATGGAGGAGGCGCGTCGCTGCGGCGTCGAGCGGATCGTCTATACGAGCAGCGTTGCGACCATCGATCTGCGCCACAAAATCCCGGCGGACGAAACGGAACGGCTCGCCGAGGGCGAGGCGATCGGCGCTTACAAGAAGAGCAAGGTCGCGGCCGAACGGCTGGTCGAGCACATGGCGCAGCGCGGCCTGCCGGTCGTGATCGTCAATCCGTCCACCCCGATCGGCCCGCGCGATGTCAAGCCGACCCCGACCGGGCGCATCATTGTCGAGGCCGCGTCAGGGCGCATGCCCGGGTTCGTCGATACCGGCCTGAACCTCGTGCATGTCGACGACGTGGCGGCCGGACATCTCGCAGCGCTGCGCCACGGCGAGATCGGCGAGCGCTACATTCTCGGCGGCGAGAACGTTTTCCTGGGCGTCCTGCTGGCGGACATCGCCAAGCTGGTCGGCCGGCGGCCGCCACGGCTGCGATTGCCGATCGGCGCGGTCTACCCGCTCGCTGTCGCGGCCGAGCTCGTGGCGCGGTTCACCCGGCGCGAGCCCTTCGTGACGCGGGACGGGCTGCGCCTCGCGCGCCACCATATGTTCTTCGACGATGCGAAGGCGCGCCGCGCGCTCGGCTATGTCTCCCGGCCCTACCGGGAAGCGGTGGCGGACGCGATCGCCTGGTTTCGCGCAGCCGGCTATCTGCGGTGAACGCGGCGCGCGAGCGGCGAGCGTGTTTCAGCGCGCCGTCATGAAATCCGCATAGCCGCCGAGAGCGATGTCGCCTTTACGCGCGGCGGCCAGGGTCTCCGTAGCCGTCAGCGCAGCGAACTCGTCGGCGTAGCGATAGCCGGGCGCGCCGAACGCAAATCCGCCCCGCACGGCCGGATGCAGGTAGATTTCGCTGCATCCCTCCGGCAGGCGCCCGATGAGGCCGACGAGTCGCGCGGGCGTCATCTCTCCCGACCACGCCAAACCGAACACGGCGTCCGGCGACCAGAAGCCCGCCCGGCGCATTGTTCGGGCAAGCCGGCGGGCCCATGGCGTCATGATCCATGCCGCCGATCGCCGTGGCCCCGGCTCGATCGCGGCAAGCACGCCGGCGGGCTCGCGCGGCACGCGCACGCCCTTGACCCCGAAATCATCGGCAATCGCTAAGCAGTTCGCGCGCGATCATCGGGTGCAGATGGAAGTGCTTGTGCGCGTTGACGTGATCGAGCGGCAAGCCGGTCGCGCGGAAAGCCGCGAACTGCGCCTTGATCTCGGCCCGCATCTGCCGCCGGACCGCAGGGCGCATGGCGATGTCCCATCCGAGGCGCGCGAGATCGGTGCGCAGGCGTCCGTGCGCGATCGACCAGATCGGGCACATGCTGCGGCGGGAGCAGGGGCGGACCCTCCACGAGGGTGAGATGCAAGCCGACCCGCAGCCGCGGCATGGCTCGGGCGCGCGCGACGGCGTCGGCGGCGGCCGGACCCGCGACCATCAGGCTCGCGGCGGTCAGCACGCCATTCCTGTGCGCCGCCTCGACTGCCTCGTTGACCTCCGGCGCGAGCCCGAAATCGTCCGCGGTGACGATCAGCCGTTTCACGCGCTTCCTTCCTGGACGATCTCGCCGGAGCGCTATAGCGAGATGAATTGGGTTTGCATCGACTAACTCCCGGCGTCATCGCCCGCGCAAGCGGGCGATCCAGTAAACACAAAGCTTTTCAGTGATTACTGGATGCCCCGCCTGCGCGGGGCATGACCACTGAGGGTGGGATGACTCCAAGGCAAAATCATCACGATCTAGCGTTCCGAGGTCGGTCCCGGCGCCGGCGGAGAGGATGGCGCGGGCGAAGCTGGCGGCGTCGCTTTCCTGAAGAAGAAATCATCCACAAGCGAGGACGACACCCACGGCAGGTGCTCGTTCCCGGAGGCGCGCGAAACCTCTTTCTGCGCGCCGTTGAAGATGGCCTCGGCGCTCAGGCCGGGCGTACGAATCTGCTTCAGCAATTCGGTCAGGAACAGGCTGTTCGCCCCCTCGGAATCGTTCACCACTTTGTCGGGCGCGGCCGAGTAGATCGCGAGCGTGCCGTCGGGCGCATTGAGCGGGGCGAGCCCGGTCGACAGGCCGCGGAAGCGCCGCTCGAATGGGTTCCGCCGCGCGGCGTCGATGATGACGAGCTTCACCGCCGCACCGGCCGCGTTCATCTCCGCCAGGATCGATTCGATGCTGACCCCGTCCCGCTTCACGTCGCCCTCGGCCCAGATCTGGGCGTCGACGGGAATGAGGTAGGACTGCTTGCCGCTCTGGATTCCGTAGCCGCTGAAGAACACGAGCGCGGTCGAACCCTGCTTGATCTTCGCCTTGAAGCCGCCCAGCAGCGCCGTGAGCTTCTGCTTGGTGACATCTTCGCCGGTGATCACCTCGAAGTCGTCGCGCCGCAATTCCTCGGCGATCGCCCGCGCGTCCTTGACCGGCTGCGCCAGGGTATGGTCGTCGTCGGGATAGGCGGCGTTGCCGATCACCAGGGCGATCCGGCCGCCATGCATGTGCTGGCTTGCGGGCGGGGGAGACGGCGCGACCGCCGGCGCGCTCGCAGACGATGCGGCGGCAGGAGCAGGGGAGGCGGGAGGAGCGGGGGAGGCGGATGGTGCGGGCTGCGATGGTTGTTGCGCGGGGGATGGCTGGCCGAGCGCCGCCAGTCGGTCGCGGGCGACGTCGTAGGCCTCCTTGTCGAACTTGTCCTCGGGCGGAATTGCGAGCGCGGTCGCAAAATCGGCGCGCGCCCGGTCGATATCGCCCTTCTTTTCGTAGGCTACTCCGCGATGCACGCGCGCCCATCCGAGTTTCGGCTCGAGCCGGATCGCCCGATCATAATCGCGGATCGCCGGGTCTATCTGGCCCTTCTGGAGAGAGATGTCGCCGCGGGTGGCGTAGGCCGTCGCATTGTTGCGATCGAGCCGGATCGCCGCCTCGCAATCCGGGAGCGCGCGGTCCTGCTGGCCTTTTCTGTTGTAGGCGTCGCAGCGGTTGACATAGGCGGTGGAGTCTTTCGGATCGGTCCGGATCGCCTCGCCGAAGTCCGCGATGGCCTGGTCGTACTCGCCTTTCAGATTCCGCGCCCAACCGCGGTTGTTGTAGGCCAGGGAGTATTTCGGATCGAGCCGGATCGCCTCGTCGTAGTCGGCGATGGCGCGATCGTAGTCGCCCTTGCGCTCGTAGCTCCAGCCACGGTTGACGAAGGCGATGGCGAGCTTGGGATCGAGGCGGATCGCCTCGTCGAAGTCGGGGATCGCCCGGTCATGATCGCCTTTTTCGCTGTAGCTCCAGCCGCGATTATTGTAGGCGGTCGCCCGATCGCTTTGGGTTTCCTTCGCGCCGCGATTGAGCACATTGGTGCAGCCGATGATGCTGGCGTCGTCGTCCGACCCGTTGCACGCGTCCCAATCGCGATCGCGCTTGGCGCTCGCCGCAGACGTCACACTGATGGCAACGAGACAGGCGGCCAATAACGCGACGAGCAGCGCCCCCGATTTGGGCATCGGAGTCCTCATTTTGCGATCTCTTGAATGAATACCTCGTACGGACCCGATGATAGCCCGCCGCCACAGCTTCCGAAAGCCCGCAGAGACGCGCGCGGCGCCGGCATTGCAGCCAGCGTTTACGCGGCCTCGCGCCGTTGCCGCAGATACTGGAAGAACTCGACCCCCTCGCGCAGCCGCCGCCGCATCGCCTCCGGGCTTCGCATCATCTCACCCATGATCGCGGCGATCTTGCCGGCGCGGAAATAGAAGCGCCGATAGAACTCGTCGACCGATTGATTGATTTCGCTGTGGCTCAGATGCGGGTAGCGCAACGGCGCCATCTGCGTGCCGCAGTCCGACAGAAGGGCCGTCTCGTCGAACGCGAACCAGCCGTTCGCCATCGCCTGCTTATACAGGAACGTGCCCGGATAGGGCGCGGCGAGCGACACCTGGATCGTGTGCGGGTTCATCTCGGCGGCGAAGCGGATGGTCTCCTCGATCGTCTCCTTGGTCTCGCCCGGCAGGCCGAGAATGAACGTGCCGTGGATGCGGATGCCGAGCTCGTGGCAGTCCTTGGTGAAACGCCGCGCGACATCGACCAGCATGCCCTTCTTGATGTTGTGCAGGATCTGCTGATTGCCGGATTCGTAGCCGACGGTGAGCAGCCGCAGCCCGTTGTCGCGCATGATCTTGAGCGTCGCGCGCGGGACATTGGCCTTGGCGTTGCAGCTCCATGTCGATGCCGTGCCTGCCGAGTTCGCGCGCGAGCGCTTCGACGCGCGGAAGATCGTCGGTCAGCGTGTCGTCGTCGAAGAAAATCTCCTTGACCTGCGGGAAGGCCTGCTTCGCCCAGGCGACCTCTTCGATGACATGGCCGACGCTGCGCGTGCGGTATTTGTGCCCGCCGATGGTCTGCGGCCACAGGCAGAAGGTGCAGCGCGATTTGCAGCCGCGGCCGGTGTAGAAGGACAGATAGGGGTGCTTCAGATAGCCGTTGTAATAGTTCTCGATGACGAGGTCGCGCTTGTAGACCGGGGTGACGAAGGGCAGCGCGTCCATGTCGTCGAGAACGGCGCGGTCCTCGTTGTGGACGATCGCGCCGTCGCGCATTGCGCCAGGAGAGCCCGGCGATGCTGTCCGAACTCGCGGCCCTCGGCCGACGTCGCGGATGGTGAAGTCGAATTCGTTGCGCGCGACGAAGTCGATGGCGTCCGACGCCTTGAGGCTTTTCTCCGGTTCGACCGCGACCTTCGCCCCGATCATGCCGATCTTCAGCGCCGGGTTCGCGGCTTTCAGCGCCTCCGCGGTCTTCACGTCGGCGGAGAAGGACGGCGTGGAGGTGTGCATCACGACGAGGTCGCGCCGCCTCGCCTCCGGGAGAATATCGGCGAGCGCGAGGCGGTGCGGCGGCGCGTCGATCAGCTTCGATCCCGCGACCATCGCCGCCGGCTGAGCCAGCCAGGTCGGATACCAGAACGAGCGGATCTCGCGGCGGGCCTGATAGCGCGCGCCTGCGCCGCCGTCGAAACCGTCGAGCGACGGCCCCTGCAGAAATAGCGTGCGCATCATGGCGCCGTCCTCCGTTCGCTCATCTTGCCGCCCGGACCGATCCGGTAGCGACGGCCGCGCCACACGACGTCGCGGCCGAGATAGCTTGCGAGATAGACCGCGGCGGAGAATAGGTCACGCATGGGGATCAGCCAATAAGGATGGCGGGGAAGTCCAAAGGCCTGTTCGACTCGCCACAGGAGCGCGGCGCGGCACCCGATGGCGCAGAAGGCGAGCGCCAGCGCCGCGGTTCCGCCTCCGGCAAACAGCGACAGCAGCGACCATGCGAACGGGTGCATGACGATCGACCCCGCATATCCGGCGGGATCGATGCCGCGGATCGTGCGCGCCCAGCGCAGCTCCAGGGCCCACAGGTCGCGCCAATGCTCGCAGTCGCAGTTGTGGGCGACCGCAAAGCGCGGGATCGCGACCCGCTCGCCGCGCGTCCGCAGCGCCTGTCCGATCGCATAGTCGTCGGCGAGGCGGTCGGCGAAGGCGGCGAAGCCGCCGATGGCCTCCAGGGTCGCGCGCCGCAGCGCAATGGTCGAGCCGAAGCAGGGCTGCGCGCGGCCGAGCGCAAGCCCTGCGATCACGCTCGGCAGGAAATGGCCGTCAACCCCGAGCGCGGCGAGCTGCGACCAGTGTCCCGCCCCGGCGACGCCGTAGTAGAGGCACGTCACGCCGCCGACGCCGGCGGGCGTCAGCGCCGCCACGACTCTGGAAAGGTAATCGCGCTCCACCCTGACGTCGCTGTCGGAAAGGACGACGATCGGCTGGTCGATGCGTGCGGCCATGTTCGCAAGATTGGAGACTTTGCGGTTGGAGCCGTGAATCCGTGACTCCACCACGACGTCGATGGCGACCGCGGGAAAGGCGCGTCGCAAGTCCTCCACCACGCCGATCGCGCCGTCGTCGCGGTCCAGCACGCCGCAGACGATTGTGACGGGGCCCGGATAGTCCTGCCGGCAAAACGAGGCAAGATTGTCGAGAAGCCACGGCTCGGCCCCGCAGAGCGGCTTCAGCACGGTGACGCCGGGAGCAGGCGAGGGCGGCGCCGGCCCGCGCTCCTGCGCGAAACGCCCGACCAGGACCGCGGCGGCGATGAGATAGCCGCAGCCGAGCGCCGCCATCAGAATTCCCGCGCTCGCAAGGATCGCCAGCAATCCCGCCGTCATGGCAAGCGGCTCGTCATTCCGGCCGATCGCTCGTCGATCGCCGTCGGCAGCGGCTTGCCGGCATGATCGGCTGCGTGCAACCGCTTTCCCTCGGCGATCTGCCAAGCGAGCAGGCCCGGCAGGCCGAGCGCGAGGTCGGCCGCCCGTTTCGCCAGCGAGAGCGCGAGAGCCTGGTCGGGCGGAATGCCGAACAGCGCGCACAGCACGATGAGCCCTCCTTCCTGCGCTCCGAGCGCGCCGGGCACGGCGAAAGCCGCGCCGCGCACGGCGTGAATCAGGCTTTCGATCACCAGCGCCTCCGTCCAATCGACGGGGCGGCCCATGAAGGCGAACGCGGCGTAGACTTCAGCGGCGCCGACCAACCAGCCGATCAAATGGACGATGGCGCTGGACAGCAGCGTCGACCGGCTTGCGTAGATTGCGGCAAGCCAATGGTAGACCGCATCGACCTTTGTTTGGAAGAAGCCGTCCTTGTCGCGCGCGAGCCGGTCGACAAAGAACGACACAACGCGGCGCCCGCCATGGCGCTGCGCCCAGTAAAAACCGCCGAGCGCCAGCGCGGCGACGAGAAATCCCGGCGCCGCCGCCCAGGCGACGCCGTTGTGGTTCCCAAGCGCGATCAGGATCGCGAGGCCGCAGATGGCGAAAACGAACTGGGTCGCGGCCTGCAGCAGCACATCGACGATGACGCTTGCGAGCGAAAGCGAGCCGGACACCCCGGAGAATTTCAGCAGGCGGGCGCCGACCAGGTCGCCGCCGACCTGAGCGAAGGGCAGCAGATTGTTCGCCCCCTCGCGCACGAAGCGCAGCAGCACGCAGCGCCACGCGGGCGGCCGGACTTTGCGCGGAAACAGGAGTTGCCAGCCAAGGCCCGCCACCGCGATCGTCGTGGCGCGCACAAGGATGACGACGAGGATTCCGACCCCGACGCTCGCGACCGCTTCGCCGACCAGCCGCCATCCCGACCAAGCCGTCAGCGCGACGACGACGGCGACGCCGGCGAGCATCGCGATCACGCCCGTCTTCCTGATCGTCTCGATGCGCGCCATGAACCAGTGCCGAGATGAAATGCGCAACGCGGCGGTCCGACCGCAGCTTCCGTCTGTTACGCAAGCCGCACCCGCGGGGCGCAAAGCCGCCGCGCCGAAGGGGGCTCTATCACCAGAATGGGTAGAAATAGAACGAATAGGTCGTTCCGAGACCGATCGTAAACTGATTCGGAGAGCCGCGCTGCTCGACGAGCGGCGAATTGGCGGCGCTTCCGGTCAGGCGCTCGTATTCGACGAAGGCGTGCGTCCCCCAAACGGCGTTCCAGCGATATCGCGCCTGCACGCCCGCCCCGAACGATTGCACGCCGCCCTTGGCGTCATAGACCGGCAGTCCCGATGCAAACGACTGCCCCGGCGTGATCGAGAAATACGGGTCGTTCGCCGCCGCGGTGACGAGGGTCAGTCGCGGTCCGCCCGACAGCGTGAGTTGGGACGTCGCGGGGATCACCGCATCGAGCGTCAGGTCGGAGACGATGCCATGATGGCCGTTGAACCCTTGGCGCACCTCCGCCCGTCCGCGCAGCCAGGGAACCCACCAGTATTCGGCGAATCCGCCGATCTCGCCGGCCCAGGGGACATCGCCGAGGCCGTTCAGCGCCGGATCGTCCGATTGATCGCGTGCGCGCCGCACCTGGCCGACCGCGCCGATCCGAAAAAAGCTGACGTCGTAAAACGATATCGCTGCGTTGTCGCGCGGGGCGAGAAATCGCTCCGGCGTCCCGGCGCGCCGGACATTGAACACCGGATAAGGCAGAACCTCGTAGGTGTCCGATCCCTGGAACACCGGCTCGATCCGGCCCTGCACCCCGACCGTCACGGTCCACGGGACGACGGCCGGGGCCGATGTGGTTGCAGCAGGCTCCGCCAATCCCGCAGCGGGGACCAGCAGGCTCGCCGCGAGGATCGCTGCGCCAAGGCGAACAGGGGCAATATCGATTTCACGCCGCATGGTCGTTAAAGGCAACCCGCGCTGACTGATGACCGATAACTTAGCTTTACGAGCTTTCCTTGGTATCCAGCGGTTCTCCCAGTGTCCAGGTTCGAACGGCGCGGGACGATCGGGTTTCTCCAAGGTGAGGATTCTTGGAGACATGCGCTGCACGGATTCTGCCGAAAAGGGGCACGCATGTCCCTCGTCGGAAGCGTATCGGCGGATGTATTAAGGCAGCACGATTAACGCGGTTAATACCGATCTGCGCGCGGCGTGAGCGTTCAATCGCCATCGCCGAATCGGTTCAGCCGAAGCAAGCTGTGGATCGCCGCGGACGCCGCTTGAACGCGGTCGTCAGTAGGGCCTCGCCTCGGGATTGGCGATCTCGCCCGCGGCAAGCCGCTGCTCGAACTGCGCGAAGGCGCGGGCGAGCGCGCCGGCGAGATAGTCCGGCGCCTGCGCGCCTGCGACGGCGAGCACCCCGCCAAAAATGAAGCACGGCACGCCCTCGACCCCGGCATTGCTCGCGGCCATGGCCTCGGCGGTGACTTCCAGTTCGTCGGCATCGCTTGCGAGGCGCTTGCGGGTCTCGTTCGCGTCCATGCCGCAATCGGCCGCGGCCTGCACGAGCACATCGGGTTGTGTCAGGTCCGCGCCTTCCGAGAAGTACAGATCCATCAAGCGCTGCTTCATGCGGCCGGCGCCTTCGCCCGGTCCGGCGGCGCCATCCGCTCCCGCCCAGCGGATCAGGCGATGACAATCGAGCGTGTTCGGCTGGCGCGCGATCGCCTCGAGCCGATAGACCAGCCCCTCCGCGTCGGCGGCCGCCGCGATGCGCTCGGCGATGCGCGCATAGGCTGCGACCGAGCCGAACTTGGTCGTCAGATATTCGAGTGCGCCCGATC
Source organism: uncultured Alphaproteobacteria bacterium (assembly GCA_963712435.1). Taxonomy (GTDB): domain Bacteria; phylum Pseudomonadota; class Alphaproteobacteria; order Rhizobiales; family Xanthobacteraceae; genus Rhodoplanes. The sequence goes on from CAVQIB010000020.1 coordinate 116,329, forward strand.
CCTTCGCGCGGGACCCATGGATTGAGAAAATAAGGCCGCCAGCGCACGCGCAGCGGGATGTCGGGCGCAAGCGCCATCGCTTTTTCGAGGCGGCGCTTGCCGATGAAGCACCAGGGACAGACAACGTCGGAGACGATGTCGACCGGCATGGCGGTGCGGATGTCGGACAGTGACATGAAGCGGCTCCTGCCATGCAGATAGCTAGGCCGCTCCTTGCGCTACGGCAACCGGCTCGGGCTCGCAGACGCGGGCGAGCAGCGATTCCACCGTGTCGTTCGGCTTGAGCGTGGCGAGCGTGACGCTCGCATCGGCTTGGGCGGTCGGATCGTCGGCCGGCACAAGCATCGTATGGCGCAGCACGCTGGCGATGCGGCGGGTGATGACATGCGCCGTCCGCAGCGCGGTCGCGGAGAAGGCGACGAGGATCGAGCCGTCATAGGCCCGGCAGCCGAAATCGATGCTCCGCACGAGGCGGCTGACGAGCCGCGCCGCATCGAGGCTCACGCGCCGGTCGAGCGACGGCGGAAACGAGAAGCGCGCGAGCGACAGGCCGGCGTCATGTCCCTGCGCCTCGTCGATCGCGCGGGCGAGATCGGCGAGAAAGGCGGGGATCGTATACAGCCCGGTGCGCGAGTCGATCACGCCTTGCGCCTTGAGCGCGGCGAGCTGGCGTTGCAGGCGCGCCGCAAAGGCGTGCAGGCGGACGAGCGGAACGAGTCTTGCGACCACCTCGCCGGGATCGCCGGCGAGGCGCTCGAGATTGGGCAGGAGCCGCAGATCGAGCGCCGGCGGCGGCTCGGGCAAAAGCGCGACGGGCAGATCGCGGAAGCGGGCATCCTCGGACAGAGCCGTGAGGAAGGCGACAAGCGTGGGCGGCCCGAAACCCTCGCCGATGACGATGCCGTCGACGTCCCGCGTATTGAGATAACGGGCGGCGATCTCGACGCTGAGCGCCCCGATCAGGCCGACCCGCTCGCCGACCGCCGCGCTCAGGCTGGGATAGGAGCGGCCGCGGCCGGCGACGAGCACGGTTGCGTCTTCCAGCGGGTCGCCGTCCGGGATATCCGCTGCGCCGGCGTCCTGTTCGGTGAGAAGGCTCGCGCGCCGCGTCACGCTCGCGTGCAGCGCGCGCACCCGCAACGCCGAGGCCAATCGCGCCACGATGCGCTCGCAGGATGCGTCCGCCGCGATCGGCAGCGCGTCCGGCATCGCGTCCAGCAGGGCGGTCTCCGCGCAGGCGATAACGGGCGTGTAGAGCGGGAAGGCTGCGATCGTCTGCGCGGTCTTGTCGACGCTGCGGTGATCGGCGGGCTGCGCCGATTCGGCGATCACGACCGCGCTCGGCGCGATCCGTTCCACCATGCCCGGCGCTTTTGCCCATGCGGCGCCGACGACGGGCGACGCGCCGGCCGATTCGAGCGCCTGCAACAGCGCGCCATCCACCTCATTGGCGATAACCACGACCGGACCTTGCAGCGACATGCGAGCGCCTCAAACGAATCATACACATGATGTATCGCTGGAGTTTAGGCGAGGGCTGTTAACGCGGCGTCAACGGTTCCCTCGGAAAGCGAAATCGACGCGGTACGATCGCCCGTCGGCTTCCACATTCGGAGCCTCCGGCCGAACGCGCGTCACGTTACTGCCGCATTTTGACGCTGTTACAGCCCCGGTAGGGGACGGAGCTAGCGCGCCCCGAAGCGCCGCAGCACGGCAACGAAGAGGTTCTCGATGATTTGTCCGAGCCCAATCGCATCGGCCTCGCCGGTGCGGCGACTGCGTTTGCCGGCCGTGGCCGCGATGCTTCTCATCACCGGCGGGTCGGTGGCCCTGGCGCAGCAGCCGCCGGCGCCCGCCCAGCCGGCCCCGGCGCAAAAGCCCGCGGCCGCGCCGAAACCCGCCACGCCGCCGGCCGCGAAACCCCCGGCCACGGCGCAGAAGCCTGCGGCTCCCGCGCCGGCAGCTCCGGCCCAGCCTGCCGCCCCGGCCCAAGCCCAGGGCCAGGCGGCGCCGCAGGGCCAGGCGCAGACGCCGCAGCTCATCTATTCGGCCTGGGCGAAGTTCTGCGGCAAGGGGCAGGACGCCAACGCCAAGCAGGTCTGCTTCACCGGCAAGGACGCCCGCACGGAAGCCGGCGTCCCGGTGATCGCCGCCGCGTTGATCGAGCCCGAGGGCGAGCCGAAGAAGCTCTTCCGGATCACACTGCCGGCGCCGCTGCAGCTCCAGTATGGGACGCGCGTGATCATCGACCAGGAACAACCCCTGACCGGGCCGTTCTTCACCTGCTTCTCGAACGGCTGCATGGCCGACTACGAAGCGACCGCCGACATGGTTCAGAAGCTCAAGAAGGGGCAGACGCTCACCATCCAGGCGATCAATCTTGCGGGCTCGGCGATCAGCTTTCCGCTTCCCTTGACCGATTTCGCCAAGGCGCATGAAGGCCCGCCGACTGATCCGAAGGTATTCGAGGAACAGCAGAAGAAGCTGCAGGAGGAACTGCAGAAGCGGGCCGATGAAGCGCGCAAGAAGCTGGAATCGCAAGGCGGCCAAGCGCCGGCTCCGGCGACGCGCTGACCGCACCCTCAGCGGAGAAACAAAAAGCGCGCCATTCGGCGCGCTTTTTTGTTGGGCCGCAGGTGGTTGCAGTCAGTTCATCATGCTGATTCGCGGGCGATAGACGCCGCTCTCGTCGCGGTCGAAAACCTCGGCGACCTGTGGGTGCCGGATCGGTTCGCCCGTTTCGTCGGGGAGCAGATTCTGCTCCGAGACATAGGCGATGTACTCGGTATCGGAGTTTTCCGCGAACAGGTGATAGAACGGCTGGTCCTTGCTCGGACGCACCTCGGCGGGGATAGCCTGGTACCACTCCTCGGTATTGCTGAACACCGGATCGACGTCGAAAATGACGCCGCGGAACGGATAAATCCGGTGGCGCACGACCTGGCCGATCATGTATTTGCCGAGGCGTGTCTTGCTCATGAGGCGGAACCTACCTCATGAGCGCCGCTCGGAACAGACGGAAAGACACGTCGGACGATCGGTTTACAACCCGTATCGCGAGGCCATTTCGGGGTCTTTGGCGGCGACCAAACGGGCAAGATCGACGACGACCTTGGCCTGCTTCCAGGTCGCGTCGTCCTGCATCTTGCCGTCGATCATCACCGCCCCGGTGCCGTCCGGCATGCCGGCAAGGATCTTGCGCGCAAACGCGACTTCCGCCGGGTCGGGCGAGAATACGCGCTTGGCGATGTCGATCTGGCTCGGGTGCAAGGTCCAGGCGCCGGCGCAGCCGAGTAGGAATGCGTTGCGGAACTGCGCTTCGCAGGCGGCGGGGTCGGAGAAATCCCCGAACGGGCCGTAGAAGGCCTTGATGCCCGAGGCGGCGCAGGCGTCGACCATGGTGGCGAGGGTGTAGTGCCACAGATCCTGCTGGAATGCCGGGCGGGCTGCGCCGTCGCTGGTCGGATCGGCAAGCACCTTGTATTCCGGATGGCCGCCGCCCACCCGGGTCGTCTTCATCGCGCGCGAGGCGGCGAGATCGGCCGGGCCGAGGCTCATGCCGTGCATGCGCGGGGACGCCGTCGCGATGGCCTTGACGTTGTTGACCCCTTCGGCCGTCTCGAGGATCGCGTGAATGAGAATCGGCTTGCGCAGGCCGAACCGCGCCTCGAGCTGGGACAGGAGCTGGTCGAGATAGTGGATGTCCCACGGGCCTTCGACCTTCGGCAGCATCATGACGTCGAGCTTGTAGCCGACGTCCTCGACGATCTGGAACACGTCGTCGACGACCCAGGGCGAGTTGAGCGCATTGATGCGGACCCACAGTCCGGTCGACTCGAAATTATTGTCGTGCGCCATCTGGATGAAGCCGCGCCGCGCCGCCTCTTTCGCGTCGGCGGGGATGGCGTCTTCGAGATTGCCGAGGACCACGTCGACCTGGCCGAGCAGCTCCGAAACCTTCGCCCGCACCTTCTCGATATGCGGCGGAACGAAATGGATCATCCGTTCGAGGTGGACCGGAAGCTCGCGATAGGGCGTGGGCGCGCCGATGGCGAGCGGCTTATAAAAGTTGCGCGGGAGCTTCATGGACATCGTTGTTTCCGTGGATGGACGCAATCCGGGATGTGGACGGGCGCGATTGGGCGGAGCGAGGCTCTTTCCTCTTGAAAAGCGGAGTTGCGGCGGAGCATAGCCGCGGGTCGCCGGAAAAGGCCGTGTGCAGGATAAATCTTTCCCGTCCCCATACCGTAGAGGAAGGCTCGCCGTCCGCCAAGCCGTTCAAAGCGGCGCGACGGTGAATACCCGCTTCGCGCAGCGCGGACTGCCGTGCCTGTTCCCGCGAAGGGTTAGCCGTCTGCTGCGCGGGTGTCCGAGCCCCGTGAATCGCGCGCCGAAGCCGCCGCGTCAGTTCAGCGCTTCGCCCCGCATCAGGCGCGGTCGCGCGGCGATCGGGTCCACCCCCTCGCGCATCAGCGCGCGCCGCAGCGGGCCGATCCGCTCGAGCATATACAGGCCGACGCCGCGCAGCCCCTGGATCGGCAGGAAGTCGGTCAGCAGGCTGCGATTGAGCAGGTCGACCGCGGCCGTGCGGGTGGCGACGTCGATGCGCCGCAGGCGGTCATAGCCGTCGATGACGTCGCGACCTCCGACATCCGCTCCGTTCCGGCGGGCGTCCACGACCAGTTCGGCGATGGTCGCCGCATCGCGCAGCCCGAGATTGAGGCCCTGCGCGCCGATCGGTGGGATGACATGCGCCGCCTCGCCGATCAGGGCGACCCGCTCGGCCGCAAATCGCCGCGCGTTTTCGACCGCGAGCGGAAAGGCGCCATGACCCGGTTCGGCCGCGATCCGGCCCAGGATGGAATGCGAGCGCCGCTCGATCTCGGCATCGCGTTCGGCGGGGTCGAGCGCCATGAGCCGTGCGGCCTCGTCCGGCGCCAAGACGCACACGAGGCTCGACCGCAGGCCGGGCAGGGGAACGAGCGTGAACGGACCCTCGGACGAATGAAATTCCGTCGAGATGTCATCGTGCGGACGAGAATGCCTCAGATTGAAGGTGAGCGCGGTCTGGGGGTAGGTCCAGACCTGGGTGTCGATCCCGGCGGCGCTTCGGCAGATCGACCGGCGTCCGTCCGCGCCGACCGCCAGGCGAGCGGTGACTGCACCGCCGCCGGCGAGCGTGATGGTCACGCCATCGTCGTCGATGGCGACGGCGGAGGCTTCCGCGCTGATCCGCTGCAGCGCAGGAAGCGCTTGCGCGCGCGCTTCGAGCGAGCCGACCAGGTATCGGTTCTCGATATTCCAGCCGAACGCATCGAGGCCGATTTCCGCCGCCTCGAAGCGCACCTCCGGCGCGCGCCACAGCCGGCCGGTATCGTCGATGATGCGGAGCGTCTTGAGCGGCGCCGCCTGCGCGCGGCAGCCGGCCCAGCTGTCGATTGCTTCGAGGGCTGCGACCGAGGAGGTAAACAGCGCAGTGGTTCTATTGTCGCGCGCGCCGGCCTGCGCGGCGATGAGGGCGGTCGGCACGCCCGCGCCGGCGAGCGCCACCGCGACCGTCAGGCCCGCCGGCCCGCCGCCGACGACCGCCACCTCGGCGGAGAGGCGTCCGTTACCGCTCGATTCCATGACAGACACCTTATCCTCCTCACAACGCGCGGCCCCGCGACCCGCCGTCGCGTTTTGGGATATCGTTTCGGTCATCGGCCTACCATATACTCGCCTTGTCGCCCTCATTCACACCCTCGGCGTCACATGCTCGATCTCCTGTACGATCCGAACGCCTGGGCCGCGCTCATAACCCTGAGCGCGCTCGAAATCGTGCTCGGCATCGACAATGTCGTCTTCATCTCCATCCTGGTCTCGCGGCTCGACCCCGCCTATGTGACGCGGGCGCGCCAGATCGGGCTCGGCCTCGCGCTCATCTTCCGCATTCTGCTCCTGTTCGCCCTGACCTGGCTGATCGGCCTCACCGAGCCGATCTTCACCGTGATGGGCCGCGGCTTCTCCTGGCACGACGTTATCCTGATTGTCGGCGGCATGTTCCTCATCGCCAAGGCGACGCATGAGATGCATGCGGAGATGGAAAGCGCAGACGAAGACATCGGCGCGGCGGAGGCGATCAAGCACGCGACGTTTTCCCTCGTCATTATCCAGATCATCGTCGTCGATCTCGTCTTCTCCATCGATTTCATCGTCACCGCGATCGGCATGGCGCAGGACATCCGCATCATGATCGCGGCGGTGCTGATCGCGGTTGGCGTGATGTATGTCGCGTCCGGACCGGTCGCTCGCTTCGTCGCCGCGCATCCGACGACGAAAATGCTCGCGCTCGCGTTTCTCGTCCTGATCGGGGTGGCGCTCGTCGCCGACGGGTTCGAAGTGCACATCCCGCGCGGCTACATCTATTTCTCGATGGCCTTCGCCGGCGCAGTGGAGGCGTTCAACGTGATCGCGGTGCGCAGGCGACGCAAGAGCCGGCGACTGCGGATGCCCGGCGCAAAGAGCAAGGAGACCCCGGCTGCCAAGGCAGGCGAAGACGCCGCAGGGCCGGCAGGCGAAGTCCCGGCAGGCGAAGCCGCCGCAAGCAAGCACGGCGCGGCCGCCAAGTAGGCCTGATCATCCAGGATGAGCGCCTCGCCCCGTGGCCGACTTGGCCGCTTGATCCGCCAGAGCGTCGACCTATCATGAACTGAGCAATCCCTTGCTTCTGCGCCGCGTTTTTGGTCGCGTGCGGCGCAGCCCAAGAACCGGAATCCGGAGAATAAGATCATGGTCGCTGCGGTGCGCGTGCATAAAGTCGGTGGGCCGGAGGTGCTGACCTTCGAGGAGGTGGAGGCGCCGGCGCCGGGACCCGGCCAGATCCGCATCAAGCAGCACGCCTGCGGCCTCAACTTCATCGACACCTATTTCCGGAGCGGCTTGTATCCTTCGCCGGCCGGGCTGCCCTTCATCCCCGGCAACGAAGGGGCAGGGGAGGTGACGGCCGTCGGCCCCGGCGTGTCCGACCTGAAGACGGGCGATCGCGTGACCTATGTCGTAGGCCTTGGCGGCTATGCGGCGGAGCGGGTGCTGCCGGCCGAGCGCGCGTTGAAACTGCCCGACAGCATCGGCTTCGAGCAGGCCGCCGGCATGATGCTGAAGGGGATGACCGCCTGCTATCTGCTGCGCCGAACCTTCAAGGTGGGGAAGGGCATGAACGTGCTGATTCACGCCGCCGCCGGCGGGGTCGGCGTCATCGCCTGCCAGTGGGCGAACCTGCTGGGCGCCAACGTCATCGGCACGGTCGGGTCGCGCGAGAAGGCGGATATCGCCAAGGCGAATGGCTGCCATCACGTGATCCTCTATCGCGACGAGGATTTCGTCGCGCGCGTCAAGGAGATCACCGGCGGAACCCTGTGCGAGGTCGTCTATGACGGCGTCGGCCGGGCGACGTTCCCGGGTTCGCTCGACTGCCTGCAGCCGCGCGGAATGTTCGTGAGCTACGGCAACGCCTCCGGCGCGATCGAGGCGTTCAACATCAATCTGCTGCAGGCCAAGGGCTCGCTGTTCGCGACGCGCCCGACGCTCATCCACTACTCTGCGACGCGCGAAGACTATCTTGCGCTCGCCAACGAACTGTTCGACGTGGTCCGCTCCGGCAAGGTGAAAATCCCGGTCAAGCAGAGCTACGCGCTGAAGGATGCGCAAAAGGCGCATGGCGACCTCGAATCGCGCGCCACCACAGGCTCGTCGATCCTCGTGCCGTGAGCGTGTCCGTTCGACAGCGTCGGACGGCGCAGTCGTTCGGACACGGTGCGACCGAGCAAATCGCCGGTCAGAGCTTGGCGGCGAGGTGCTGGAAGACCGCGTTGCCGAGATTGCCGTTTGCGAGCCAGGGCAGGCCCTGCACGTCGAGCTTCGGGCAGAAGGTGCGGATCGATTCCACCGTGTCGTTGAACGAGACCGGGCTTCCCGCGGTTTCGTTGACCACGACCGCGGCGATGGACAGATCGCGCCGCTCGAGCACGTCGATCGCCGATAAGGTGTGGCTGAGCGTGCCGAGATAGCTGCCGGCCACCAGAATGATCGGCTGGTTGAGCGCGACCATCCAGTCGAGCACCGTGCGGTGGTCTTCGAGCGGCGCCATGATCCCGCCGACGCCTTCGATGATCAGAACCCCGGTGCTGGCCTGCATGCGCCAGCGACACAGCTCGACCACGGCGTTGAAATCGATCTTCTTGCCCTCGCGCCGCGCGGCGAGATGGGGGGAGACCGGCGCGGTGAAGCGGAACGGCGAGATGCGGGCGATTCCGTCGGGCGTGATCGGTTCGCCCAGCGCCGTGAGCAGCAGCCCGGGATCGCTGCCCGCCGCCTCATGCGGATCGTAGCCGCTGACCACCGGCTTGAGCGCTTCGACCCCGCGGCCCTGCGCCCGCAGCGCCTTGATCAGGCCGCGCACGACGACGGTCTTGCCGACCTCGGTTCCCGTCGCTGTCACGAACACGGTCGTCATGCCGCAACCGCCAAGACTTGGAACCGGACGAGATCGGCGACGCGCTCGATCTCGGCGTCGGAATGGCCCGGAGTGAAGGAGAAGCGCAGCCGCGCGGTGCCGTTCGGCACGGTCGGCGGGCGGATCGGGACGACAAGAAATCCCTCCGCTTCAAGCATGCGCGAGGCGGCGAGCGCGGCGGCCGCCTCGCCGACCACGACGGGCACGATCGTGCTCGTCGCCTCGGGCAACCCGGCGCGCCGGGTGAAGGCCTTCGCCTTGGCGAGCGGCAGGGCGACATAGCCGGGCTCGCGCTCGATCAGGTCGAGGGCGGCGATGGCCGCCGCGACGACGGCCGGCGGCAGAGCGGTCGAGTAGATCAGGGTGCGGGCGCGGCTTTTCATGAGTTCGATCACCGGAGCGGAGGCGCAGAGATAGCCGCCATAGGCTCCGATCGCCTTCGACAGGGTGCCCATCTGCAAGGGCACCTCGACCGGTTCGTCATGGGCGAAGGTCGAGCCCCGGCCGCCGCCGAGAACGCCGATGCCGTGCGCGTCGTCGCTCATCAGCCAGGCGTCATAGGCGCGGGCGAGCCGCGCCAAAGCGGGCAGGGGCGCGAGATCGCCGTCCATGGAGAAGACGCCGTCGGTGAGAATGAGCGCCCGTTCGTGCGCCGCACGATGTTCGTCCAGAAGAGCGCGGGCATGGTCGACATCGTTGTGCCGGAACACCAGCCGCCGCGCGCCGCTCAGTTGCGCCCCGCCCCACAGGCAGGCATGCGCAAGCTCGTCGATCAATACGAGATCGTCCTCGTCGAGCAGCGCGGGAATGACGCCGAGATTGGCGAGATAGCCGGAGCCGAACACGCAGGCGCTCTCGGTCCCCTTCAGCTTGGCGAGGCGGCTTTCCAGCTCGGCGTAGAGCGGATGGTTGCCGGTGACGAGCCGCGAGGCCCCGGCGCCGACCCCGTACCGCGCAAGCGCCTCCTGCGCCGCCGCGACGATCGCGGGGTGCTGGATCAGGTTGAGATAGTCGTTGCAGGAAAAGGAGATCAGGCGGCGGCCGTTGCGCTCGACAGTGACGCCGTCCGTGCGCGCCGTGCAGGAAAGCTCACGCCGCAGGCTTGCCCGCGCAAGCCCGTCAAGTTTCGTCCTGGCGAATGAAGCGAGCGATTCCATCCCCTCGGGCCTCTAGCTGGCCGCGCAATTTTTATGGTGGAGGTGTAGCGTGACCGGCCCCGTTCTCCAAGGCAAAATACCCCGCTGTTTCGGCAGGTCTGGAATGCACGTATCGCGGGATAACAGGTCGGCAGGACCCAAGAATGGCGAATAGCGCTGACCAGCCGCCCTGGCGCCGGCTGGGCCTTCCGCATGTGTGGCTTCCCTACACCCAGATGAAGACGGCGCCGCCGCCGCTCCCGGTCGTGCGCACGCTGGGCAGTCGCATCACGCTGGCCGACGGCCGCGAGCTGATCGATGGCGTGGCCTCATGGTGGACGGCCTGTCACGGCTATAACCATCCCCACATCCGCGCCGCCGTGGCGACGCAGCTCGACACCATGCCGCATGTCATGCTCGGAGGCCTTGTTCACGAGCCGGCGCTGACCCTCGCCCGCCGTCTGGCCGAACTGCTCCCGCCTGGGCTGGAGCGCGTCTTCTTCTCCGACTCGGGCTCGGTTTCGGTCGAGGTCGCGATGAAGATGGCCGTGCAGTATTGGCTCAACAAAGGCGTGCGCGGGCGCACCCTCTTCGTCGCCTTCCGCGGCGGCTATCACGGCGACACCACCGGCGCGATGGCGGTCTGCGATCCCGACGAGGGGATGCACCGGATGTTTCAGGGCCTGTTGCCGGAGCACATCGTCATCGACCTGCCGCGCGACGAGGAAAGCGCCGCCGCGCTTGACCGCGCGCTCGCGGCGCGGGCGGACGAGATCGCCGAAATCATTGTCGAGCCGTCGGTGCAGGGCGCGGGCGGCATGCTGTTCCATGCGCCGGACGTGCTGACACGCCTGCGTGCGCTCGCCGATCGCCACCGGCTCCTGCTGATTTTCGACGAGATATTCACCGGCTTCGGCCGCACCGGCGCGATGTTCGCCTGCGCGGCGGCCGGCGTGACGCCTGACATCGTCACGCTGTCGAAGGCGCTGACCGGCGGCACGCTGCCGCTCGCCGCGACGATTGCGACACGAAATGTGTTCGACGCGTTTTGGTCGGACGATCCCCTGCACGCGCTCATGCACGGGCCGACCTATATGGGCAATGCGCTCGCCTGCGCCGCCGCGAACGCCTCGCTCGACCTGTTCGAGCAGGAGCCGCGCCTCGACCAGGTGCGCGCGATCGAAGCGCGGCTGCGGGCGGGGCTCGAACCCTGTCGCGGCCTGCCGCGGGTCAGGGACGTGCGGGTCAAGGGCGCGATCGGGGTGGTCGAGCTCGACCGCATCGACGATCCCGCCGCGCTGCGCAGCCGGTTCGTCGCCGAAGGCGTGTATATCCGGCCGTTCGGCAGAATCGTCTATCTCACCCCGGCCTTCACCATCGGCGAGGACGAGCTTGCGACCCTGACCGGCGCGATCGTGAGGGTGGTGGGGGAATTGCGCTGAACGCCGTCCGCCATCCACACGTAGCATTGATGGCGCATCGCCCCAGCGCTACCCTTTCTCGGCGTCACGTCGCGGGGGACGACCATGGTCGAAGCCATTCCGAAGGTTGCCGTCGCCTGCCAGGGCGGCGGAACGCATGCCGCCTTCGAGGTCGGGGTCCTCACGGAAATCCTCAAGGACATCCAGGAGCGAAACCGCTTCGAACTGACGGGCTTGAGCGGGACCTCGGCGGGCGCGCTCTGCGCGCTGATGGTCTGGTACGGCCTCGCCTCCAAGAATGGACGCCCGGGCTCGGCGCGCGCGGCGACCGACAAGCTCAACCGCTTCTGGGACGCCTTCGCGGCCACCACTCCCGCCGAGATGATGCTCAATCTGTTTTCATTCTCCGCGCTTACGGCGCAGGAGAAAGAGACGCCGATGCTCGGCCTGAACGCGCCGGTGTTCAGCCTCAATCCGCGCGGCGCGATCAGCCAGGCGGTCACCGCCGGGCTGCCGCTGCTGGGCGTGCGCAAGCAGTATTTCGACTTCGAGGACATGCTGGCCGATGCCTGTCCGCAGTTCGACGGCGTCGACTGGCCGAAGCTGCGGACGCGCCTGCTGCTCGGGGCCTCGGAAATCATCGACGGCGTGGAGACCGTGTTCGACTCCGACTGCAATGTGGAGAGCCAGGGTAAAAAACACGTCGAAGCCTCGGTCGCGCATCGCTGGCGCAAGCGATTGCCGCTGACCCTGCGCGGGGCCGCGGCTTCGGGGACGCTGCCCGCCGTGCGCGAGGCCGAGGAGATCGAGGGCGGGTATTACTGGGACGGGCTCTACTCGCAGAACCCGCCGGTGCGCGAGTTCCTGGCCGGCGTCCGCCGGGAGCACGTCCCCGACGAGATCTGGATTGTGCGCATCAATCCGCAACAAACTGCGCAGCAACCGAAGTCCAACGCGGAAATTCGCGATCGCGAAAACGAGCTGATGGGCAATCTGTCGTTGAACAAGGAATTGGATTTCATCCTTACCATCAACGACATGATCGCCCGTTTCGGCGGCGGATTGGCGGCCGAGTACAAGCCGGTCACGGTGCGCACGATCAAGATGAAGGAGGAAACCGCCGCCGCGCTTCGCACGTCATCGAAGTTCGACCGCAGCCGCGGCTTCATCGACCGGCTGCGCAAGGAAGGCCACGCGGTCGCCCAGGACTGGCTTTCCCGCTGGCCCGAGGTCGGCCATTACCCGGACGATGCGGCGTATCGGTGAGATTGGGGGCGGCCTCATCCCGAGGATCGGCCGCGCCGTAGGCGCGCTTACGGCTCGTGTCACCTCTCCCCGGCGAGCGGGGGAGGGGGCGCGCAAGCAAGCGCGTCGCGAATGATGCCGGCGCGCACGCGGTCAGGCGGGTGGAGGCTGATTGTCGCTTGCGGCGAGAATTCCGTCGCCGTCCTCTTCGAGGCCCGAGCTCAGGCGCTGATACACGCCCAGTCCAAGCACGAGCAGGATGCCGGTGATCAGCAGGAGCGCCGGGTAGACCAGTTGCGGCACGTTTTCCTTTCCGACATGGAACACGATGACCAGCGCCTCGAGGAAGATGGCCACTGCGACCGTCGAGACGAGGCGGGCCAGACTGCGCCTTGCTTCCGAGGCGCGCCGCGCTTCGCGGCCGCCCACCACTTCCTCTTCCGTCAGGTATCTCGCGATCTCGAACGTTGCGATCGATACGACCAGATAGCCGATCCCGCCCAGCGCCGCTTCGGTGACCTCGCCGCCGGCCCACGCCGTGCGCACGAACTGGACCACGGCGTCCCCGGCGAGCACGAGCGCGAGCAACAGAAGAATAGTCGCGATCGCGCCGAAAACGACGCGCGAGAGCGCCTTGATAAACCTGACAAGCGTGTTGGAGCCGGTCATCGGAAATTCTTCTCGGGAGGAAACGAAGGGTCGTTCGACGAAGCGGACGACCCTCGACGATGTGGAACTATCGGCTGGACGTGCGTGAACCGGCTCGACGATAGCGCATTTGCCGACCTCCGGGGAGGGCGGCCGGCGCGGTGTGGACGGAAGCATCCGCTGAGCGTTCGCGCAACGCACGGCCTCGGCACGACCCGGCCATCCCTGCAGCAGGCGCCCCCTCCCTAACCCTCCCCCGCAAGCGGGGGAGGGTTAGGAGCGCAGCGGCCGGGAGGGGGCACACGCGCAGGCATGGTTCGAGACGCGCGGCTTCGCCGCGCTCCTCACCATGAGGGGGCGGCGGGAGGACGCGCCATTCCACATCGTCATTGCCGGGCCGCGCCACCGTTGAAGGCTGCGCCGTCTCGGTGGGCAAAGCATTCCCGCCGCCGCATGCTCCGCAGAGAGATTCCGTGCGAAGCCAGCGGCGGCGGGAAACATTTGGGATCACCAGGTCAGGGTTTTTGTCCCTTCCCGGAACAGCGCCGCCCCGGTTGACTCGGGCTTCCCAACCTCGATCCCCTCGATCAGGTCCGCCTCGCTCACTCCGTAGTGCTTCATGCACATGGGGCAGATGAGAACCGTTGCGCCGTCTTTAACGAAAGATTGCAGCAATTCCTGATGGGGCTTGAACTGTTCGGCCTTTGCGCGCGACGCGAGGAAGACCCCGCGATCGTTGAGGAATATCGTCACCGGGTGTTTGCGCTCGAACTGGTTCTTCGAGAAGGTCAGCGCCATGTTCGCGCGGTGTGGATCGTCCGTCGTGACATTCACGAACAGCGGATCGGTCTCGCCGGCATGGACGCCTGCGAAGGGGAAGGCGATGAAGCACAGGGCCGCCAGAACGGCCGCAATCTTGAGCAGTCTCATGATGATGGTCCGTTTGATCAGTGGAAAACCAAGTACGCGGCGTGGCTGTCCGACGCCGCACCTTTTGCGTGGGTTAAAGGCTGGCTCGGCCGAATGCGTCGCGCAGGGTGAGCCGGCCCGGTAAGGGAAATCGCGCTCTCGCTCAGACGAGCGGCGGTCCGCGCTGGCGGACGGCGTAAACCGACAATGAGACGACGGCCGCGGCCGGCAACGTGACCGACGAATCGGCCGTTGCGTCGCTCGGGTCTGAGAGCGCGTTCGCCTCGGGGAGTACTCCAGCCAGGCTGGGACAACAACAGCCGCCCAGGCAATCATGCGTCCGCTTGGGATCTTGCACGGGATCGCCGGGCTCGTCAGCAGGCGCGCCGGACGGCGCGGAATGCAGGCAAGTCGCGGTGAAGAGACCGTCTAATCCGATCTTGGCGGCGGCCGAGAGGTTTGGTGTCGGCGCGAGAAGGTCCGGCACAGTCAACCGGAGCAGGAGGCCGAGGATTGCAAGGACGACCGGAAACAGCTGGCGACAGCCGCGTCCTGCAGTTCGGGCCCTAGGCGCGCGCAGCAATGTCTA
>CAVQIB010000021.1:0-305820 GCA_963712435.1 uncultured Alphaproteobacteria bacterium
GACGGCGGGTCGCCCGAGCCGTCCTTCGCCACGAAGCTCTTCATCGACGCCCACGCCTGAACCTGCGTCCCGTCGACCGAGAAATGCTCGTCCGACAAGAGCACGCGCACTTGCCTGTGGGTCAGCAGTTCGGAGAGGAATTTGCGCGCGACCTTCTGCGGCAAGGCCTCAAGACGATCGTACAGCTTCCGGCTGACCCGAGCCTGCATGCGATAGGTCCAGGCGCCCTCGACCAAGGCGCGCCGCGCTTGGCCATTGCCGGCCTTTGTGATCCCGCCACGCCGCACCGCGCCGCCGCTTGAGTGTTCGGATGGCACCAGACCAAGATAGGCCATCAATTGCCGCGGGTTGTCGAACCGGGAAAAGTCGCCGACCTCGGCCACGATCGTCACCGCGTTGATCAAAGCCACCCCGCGCATCGCCTGGATCGCCGTCGCCACCGGAGCCATCGACCAGTCTGGCAGATGCTCGGTGATCTGCCGGGTCAATCGATCCACCCGCCGTTCCGCATCAGTGACCGCGTCAATGTAATCCTGCAGGACGATCTGCTGCGCAGGATGATCAAAGCGCACCGTCGTCAACCAGCGGCGATAGGCTTGCGTCCAGGTTCGAACGCCGGAATAGATCTTCCCGTGGCGCAGGAGAAATCCGCCAAGGTGCTGGCGCGCTTTGGACAGCGCCCTTGCCGCTGTCGCGCGCGCTCGCACCAGGTCGCGCATCGCCTCATGGCCGGCATCCGGAACCCAAACTTCCGTCAGTTCGCCAGCGCGGTGCAGCCTCGCCAACATCACAGCATCGCGCCGGTCCGTTTTGATCCGATCGCCGGCCTTGATCGGGATCAGCGACGGCGCCACCACCGCACAGGCGTGGCCAAGCCCGGTCAGGAACCGATGCAGGCCATAGCCGCAAGGTCCGGCTTCGTAGCAGAACCTCAACTGCACCCCTTGTCGCTCAAGGCGCTCGACCAGCTTGCGAAGCACATCGGGGCGATTGGCGAAGGCGCCCAGTTGCCGAACCTCTCCCGAACGACTTCCATCGGCCACTGCAACGGCAATCGTCGCTTTGTGCACATCCAGTCCGATGTAGCTGATATTATGCATCTGGCCGTCTCCCATGCATGAGGCTCTCTGCCGGCTCGCCGGCTCAATCCTCGTTTCTTGCATGCCGTGAGACGGGCCGCTTCTCAGTGCCACGCGAACATACGGTCTAGACCTTTTGACAACCAGAATGCCTAGTTCGTCAGCTTGAATTGGTCTGCGCAGGTTTAATTGCCAGTATCGAATCAGGCGGGGGAGATTAATGGATGCAGGTTACTCATGCGCGCACACTCCCTTGCACCGCTTCCGGTTCGCGACGCTCCGCCGCTCGCCGGCGACGTTTCGGCTGACCGCGGAGACGTCGCGCGGCGAAACTCAGGAGTCGCCTCGGTCGTGCCCCGCGGGCGCGCGCTTTTCTGGCAGGGCGAACAGCAGGCGCAGAACATCGAAGTTGTGCAGGGCGTCGTGCGCGCCGTTCGCCTGCTGGAGAACGGGAACCGGCAGGTGCTGGCGTTCTTCTGGCCCGGCGACACCGTGCGTCCCGCGCAGGCGTCGTGCCAGCATTTCACGGCGGAAGCGGTCACTGCTTGCCGCGTCGTCAAATACAACCCTGCGAGCGGCGTGTGCACGCGGACCGAACCGTGCGGCGCGCATCAGGTGCTCGAGGAGATGCTGTCGCTCGTCCTGATGATGGGCCAGAAGAACAGCGTTGCGCGCGTCGCCTCTCTCCTGCTCCGCATTCGCGACCACCTGCCGACCGATCCAAAACGCCCCAACGCTCTGCAGCTCTTGCTGCCGAGAGCCGACATGGCGGATCATGTCGGCACATCGCTCGAAACCGTTTGCCGAACTCTGGCCGAGTTCAAGGTAAGGCGGCTGATCGAGCTCCCCACGCGGAAAACCATCCGCTTCCTCGACATCAGAGGACTGTCGGCGGTCGCGGAGGGTTGAGGGGGCTTCACTCCGGTTCGTTAGTTGCGCCATGCAACCGGCTTGAGAGCAGGTGACGATGTCTTCGGTCAGCGAAGTGAATTTCGCCCTTGGGCGAAGCCTTGACGCGCGATCGCGTCCATGGATTGCGCTTCCGATATCCTACAGGGCGATACCCCGATCGTCGCGGCTTTCGACGCGGTCTGGGTGCTGCTGCTGGGCGTCGGCGCCGGCTTCGCCTATGACGTGATCGTGCATACGGGCAGCGGCGATCTGCGGACTTATGTCGGCGCGGGCATCGCGGTTGCGGCGCTGTTCTCCGCTTTCGCGCGCGCCGCCGAGCTCCACCGCCCGTCGAACCTGCTCCAGCTGCGCCGCCAGATCAGACAGGCGGTGACGATCTGGATCATGGCGTTCGTGTGTCTGGCGACAATCGCTTTCGTGCTGAAGATCGGCGCCATGTTCTCCCGCGGAGCGGTGCTGATCTTTTTTTCAGGCGGGGTTTTCATCATCGCGGCTTCGCGCGTCGTCCTCGCGCGAACGCTTGCAAACGTCATCGAAGCAGGCGCGCTCGCCCGAAGGCGGATCGCTCTTGTGGGCGCGCCGGATCAGCTGACCGACAACGAATTGCTGCCTGCGATCGAGCGCTACGGATACTCAATATCCAATGTGTTCGCGCTTCCCGAAGAGGGCATGCCCGCCGACAGGATGGATGAGGCGTTCGCGGCCCGCATCAACGAGGTCATCGCCTACGCGCGCTCCGCCCATGTGGACGAAATCATTCTGGCGATACCCTGGTCGGACGTAGACCTTGTCGAGAAGCTCGTCGCCGCGCTCAAGGTCCTGCCGATCCCGGTGAAACTCGTGCCGGACACGGCGATCAGCCGGCTCCTGGCGCGACCCCTGTCAGAGCTCGGGCCGACCACCGCGGTTGAAATTCAACGCGCACCGCTCAGTCCCGCGCAGCGCGGCTTCAAACAAGCCCTGGACCGGTGCTTTGCCGCGGCCTGTCTGTTCCTGCTGATGCCGCTGTTCGGCGTCATGGCGCTGGCGATCCGGCTCGAGTCACCGGGACCGGCGTTCTTCATGCAGGTCCGGGTCGGCTTCAACGGACGCCGGTTCCGCATATACAAATTCCGAACGATGTCGACGCTGGATGATGGGCCGGTCGTTCGCCAGGCGCAGCGAAATGATTCGCGGGTGACGCGTCTCGGGGGAGTATTGCGGAAGCTCAGCATCGACGAGCTGCCGCAGCTTTTGAACGTGCTGCGAGGCGAAATGTCTCTTGTCGGCCCGCGACCGCATGCGCTGGCGCATGACGACGAATACGACGGGCTGATCGCTAGCTATGCGATGCGCCGCAAGATGAAGCCGGGGATCACGGGCTGGGCGCAGGTGAACGGCTGCCGCGGCGAGACGGCGGAGGTCGGCACCATGCAGCGCCGCGTGGATCACGACCTTTGGTATATCGAGTATTGGTCGATGTGGCTCGACATCCGCATCCTGCTCAGGACGGTCGTTCAAGTGCTGCGGCCGCGCGACGTCTACTGACGTCCCGCTTCGGTCTGGCGGCGGAACGCGAAGCGCCGCGGCGCCGTGGCGCAAACCTCTCCGGAGAGCGGCTGAGCGTAGCGGTTAAAGCGCGATGATTTCGCCTTGGATCGATCATCCCACGCTCAGTGGTCATTCCCCTCGCAGGCGGCGCCTGCGCGGGGGATCCAGTAATCACCGAAAAGCATTTCTGTTTGCTGGATCGCCCGCTTGCGCGGGCGATGACGCCGGGAGCTGGTCGATGCAAAACTAATTCATCACGCGCTATCCGAGGGCGCCGCGTTCGCTGCGTATCCTGCTTCATAAACGAACAGACCAGCCGCGTCGGATGCGCGGCTGGTCTGTTCTGGCGGGAGGAACTGAAGCGAGAAGGTCGCGCCGCTGACGCCGCGTTACGCGGCGCGTGTCGTTTCCGGCCGGGTGTCCGCCTTTGCATCCGAGACCCGCTCGAGCCACACTTCGCGCCACCACGGGAAGATGCCGCGCGGACAGAGCCACCGATGATTGCTGTAGCGTCCGCCGCAGGTGACGCCCTCGAGGATGACCGCCGGCGTCTTCAGCCTTTTCATAAGGCCGGTCCGCTCGTCGACGAAGTTCTCGACGCGCGCGCGGACGCGATAGGTGCGGCCGCAATAGGGAACCATCTCCACGTCGAAAGACATGCCGCGATGCATGTTTTGCGGACCCATGGTCGCCAAGATCTGTTCGAAGGGCTTGACCCGCACCAGATCGCCCGGCTGAAGGTTCAGCGCGCTGTCGGGACTGGGCTGACCCGGCTGCAACACGCCGGGCCTGCGCGGATATGGGACGCCGCCGCGCAGCGCCTGGAAGCGGTCGTACAGCCAGCGCGCGGGACGACCCACCGCTTCCGGCCGGGTGAGCTTCTGGAACCCGGCGAACATCAACACGGAAAGGAGTTGGCCCAAGGAGGCGTTCTTGGACCGATAATCCTCCACATACTGCCGCGCGTCCCAGTTCTTCAGCGGAAGCGTGAAGTTGAGCAGTTCGGTCGCCTGACAACTGAATCGCGTTTCTCCGCCGGGTCCTGCATGCGCAGAGCGGGTGGCGGCCATGACGTCTTCAGTGGTGCACGCGCCCTTCGCGCCCGCTGAATGACGAGTGACCGCGGATGCAACACTGGGGGAAACAGGAGTCGTCGCTTCGCCGGCGACGGGCTTCAGCCAGGCCTCTTTCCAATAGATCAGGCAGTCGGCTTGGCAGCCGCCAAAGGCCTTGCCATCGCAGCGGTGTCCGAGATGAATCCCATTCGGGACGCGACGATTGGCATAGTGGCCGCTGACCGTATCGCAGGTCTTGTGCGCTCGCCGGAAGACCGGGAACCGCTGGCCGCAATACTCGAACATCTGCGGCATGAACGGCATGCCTTCGAGCCGGCCATTCGTGTCCAGCGTCGCCAGTATCTCCTCTTTGCTTCGCACTTCGACCCAGTCGCCGGCGCATAATGTCATGTCGCTGTCCTCTCACTCAAGCCGGTCGGCTCGCAGGATTCTTTGTCGCGGAACAGGTAACGGCTCTCAGCGCGTTTCCCGCTGTCAGGCGCAACAACGAATGCTCGATCGCGCGACGCTCAGCTTCGATCATGTGAGCGGATCTAAATAGAACTGGCGATTGGTCGAGTTGCGATCCGTCAATTTGCATGCGGCAAAGGAACGGACGCGCGACGCGACTTTCGGAGCGGCTGCGCGGTCATTGCTTCTAACCAGATGCGGGGCGCGCACGATGGGCCGTTTCGTTGAGCGGCGGCGCGCTGAGCGCACCGGCGTCCGGGATCAGCCGACATCGCGGGTGCGGACGGAATCGTCTCGCGATTGCGGGTTCGTTTCGGCCGCCGCCGGGGAACCGTCATGGTGCTTGGTGGTCGTTCGATCCAAGACATGGGCGAGCGCCACGCCGACCATCGACCCGACCGAACTGGCCTCCCAGTCCTTGTAGTCGAACGTTCGGCCCGGCAACCAGTGCTGGAAGAGCTCGAGACCTCCCGCCAGGGCGACGAGAAAGACGACGACGATCGGCGCGCGCCGATAGCCCCCGAACGCCTGCGCAAGCATGAGGCCTGACAGGAGATAAGCGACGAGGTGCTCAAATGTCTTCGGCGCTCCGGTTCTGATCTGCATGTCGCCGGGAATAACCGACAGGAGGACGATCAGGCACACAGCCAGCACGCTCGCCACTTGAAGTCCGCGTTTCATGGTCGTTCAGCTCATTCGCAACGAGCCGCTCCTGACGGGCCGTGACCCGTCGCCGAAGCTGCATTGGTTCCGGGACGACATGCGGGGCTCGACCGGGCCCGGCAGAATGAAGCGCTTTTGCGAAAGCGCGGTGACGGGAGCCAGCAAGGGCGCGCGCCGGGGCTTTTTTTGCGGCGGCGCGCCCCGCGTGTCCAGATGCGTCTTCGCCCGCGCCTCTGCGAAACCGCGAATTGTCCGATCACCTCTCATTGACGGGAAACGTGTGCACCACGTGTGTCAGCGGGAAGCGCCGTTCACTTGACGACCGTCAAGTCCGGCCATTCGAATCGACCTAGCCTCCGTTCACAATGAATGTTGGTTTGCAACCCGGAATTCAGGGAGAAAACGATGCGCGTTCTGTATACAGGGGCGGACGGTTATATCGGCGCGATACTCGGGCCGAAGCTGCTTGCTCGCGGGTACGATGCGATCGGTGTTGACGCCGGGTTCTATCGCCGCGGCTGGCTGTTTGACGACCGGCTGACGCGGCCGATGGTCATCACTAAGGATGTCCGAGAACTGACCGTGGCGGACCTCAGAGGCTACGACGCCGTCGTGCACCTAGCCGAGCTCTCGAATGACCCGCTCGGCGAGAACGATCCTGAAATCACCATGGCGGTGAATTACCGCGGCTCGGCCCAGCTTGCGCATACATGCAAGGCGGCGGGCGTCGCGCGCTTTATCTACGCGTCATCCTGCAGCGTTTACGGCTCGCACGGCGGCGACGAGAAAACCGAGACCTCGGAGCTGGACCCGCAAACGGCCTATGCGCGCTGCAAAGTGCTCGTCGAGAACGAGGTGCGGTCGCTTGCCGACGCGCGCTTCGCGCCGGTTTTCCTGCGCAATTCGACCGCCTTCGGCGCAAGCCCGCGCCAGCGGTTCGATGTCGTGCTCAACAATCTGGCGGGCTTCGCCTACACGACCAAGGAGATTCGGGTCGTGAGCAACGGCACGCCGTGGCGGCCGCTCGTCCATGTCGACGACATCTGCCAGGCGGTCCTGTGCGCACTCGAAGCGCCGCGCGACGCCGTGTCGGGCGAGGCTTTCAATGTCGGCGACGACGCGCAGAACTATCGCGTGCGCGAAATCGCGGAAGTCATCGCAGCCACATTTCCAGGATGCCGCATGACGTTCGGCGTCGCCAGCGCCGACAATCGCAGCTACCAGGTGTCCTTCGCGAAGATCCGGAAACATATGCCGGCCTTCAAGTGCCAGTGGAGCGCCGCGCGCGGCGCCGCGCAGCTGCGCACCGTGTTCGAGCGTATCAGGCTCGACGAAACCGTGTTCAACTCCGCGCCGTTCACGCGGCTATCCGAACTCAAATACCTGCGGAGCACGGCGCAGCTCGATGGCAGCTTGCTGTGGACCTCAGCCGAGGACGTCGCCGAGCGAGCGGCTGCAGCGTGAGACCATGCCCATCATGAAGTTCTCAGAAAGCACGCTCGGCGATGCGATTCTGATCGAGGTCGAGCAGGACGCCGATCAAAGCGGGTACTTCACCCGAACGATGTGTCCTGCCGAACTCGCCGCGCATGGTCTCGTCGGCGGGTTCGTCCACAGCAGCTTTTCCTACAGCAAACAACGCGGCGCGTTGCATGGAATCCATTATCAACGGCCGCCGTTTGCCGGGCCGCAGCTCGTGCGCTGCGTGCGTGGGGCGATACACGCCGTCATCGTCGACATGCGGCCGGAATCACGGAGCTATGCGCAATGGGAGGGTTTTGATCTCACAGAACGAAATGGGCGCCTGATCTATATTCCGGTGGGCTTCGCGCACGGGTTCCAGACCCTTGCCGATGACACCGAGGTGATTCACCAGCTTTCTTGTCCCCCCGCGCCGGACGCTGCGGTCGGGCTGCGTTACGACGATCCCGCACTCGCGGTCCGCTGGCCGGAACGCGTGACGGCGATATCGCCGCGCGACGTATCCTGGCCGTTTCTTGCTGACGAACGATGCAATCACGCGCACGGGCGAGACAAGAAGCACCACGCAGCGTAACAGATTCGTTGAGAGTCCTAGGGTTGACAGATGCGGGCGCGCGCTGCCTCGTTCAACCAGTCCCCCGAAAGTCCTCACGCCAAATTTGCGTTTCCCGATCCGTTGTTGAGCGCTGCAGCCTGTTTGCGGGATGAATACGCGCGGTCGCCGCGGTGCGCAGATCACACGATCTCCGCGCCGTCGGGGCCGGCGGCAAACGAGTCCCGTGACGTCCGAGTCAAGGCAGGAATTCGATGAATCTCAGGCTGGGTACGAGAGTTGACGCTGTCGCGTCAACGCCGGGTTCGGTGTATACGAGCCTTTGCGGCGCCGACCCTGGCGAGGCGATGCATCGCTTTATCGCCGAGATGTATCCCATCTGCCGGAGCATCACCGGGGAGGGCGTGCGCGCGACCCTCGAACTGCTGCGCGCGCATGTTCCGATCACCGTGCACGAGGTGCCGTCGGGACTTCAGCTGTTTGATTGGACCATTCCGCCCGAATGGACGATCCGCGACGCCTACATCAAGAATCGCGCTGGCGAGCGCGTCGTCGATTTCACCAGGTCCAATCTCCATGTGGTGAGCTATAGCCGGCCGGTCGCCGCCAGAATGTCCCTGGAAGAACTGCGGCCGCATCTCTTCACCTTGCCTGAACAACCCGACTGGATCCCCTACCGCACGTCCTACGGAACCGAGGACTGGGGATTCTGCCTCACTCATAACCAGCTGCTCGCCCTCGACGAGGACGTCTACGAAATCTGCATCGATTCATCGCTCCGGCCGGGCTATCTCACCTACGGTGAATTCCTGCTGCGCGGGCGATCCTTGGGCGAGGTGCTCATCTCCTGCCACATCTGCCACCCCAGTCTTTGCAACGACAATCTGTCGGGCATCGTCGTCGCGGCCGCGCTCGCGCAGCGGCTGCTGTCGCTGAAGACACGCTATTCATATCGATTTTTGTTCATTCCGAGCACCATCGGTTCGGTGACATGGCTCGCGCTGAACCATTCTCGCGTATTCCGCATCAAGCACGGCCTGGTGCTCATGTGCCTCGGCGATTTCGGCAAGCCGCACTACAAGGCAAGTCGCCGCGGCGACGCCGAGATCGACCGCGTCGTCGCATACGTGCTGAAAGAGAGCGGGCATGAGCACACGATCGAGCCGTTCTCCCCCTTCGGCTATGACGAGCGTCAGTTCTGCTCGCCTGGGTTTGATCTGCCGCTCGGCTGCTTCAGCCGCTCGCCATGGGCCCGCTTTCCTCAATACCACACCTCCGCGGATGACTTGACCTTCGTCGCGCCGGCTTACCTGCACGATTCGCTCGCGAAGCTGCTCGCCGTGGTCGACGTGCTGGAGAACAATCGCGTTTACATCAATCGGAATCCCTATTGCGAGCCGCGACTCCGCAAGTATGACCTATACCATTCGCTAGGGGATGTCGCGGACGCCAACTTCCGGCTGGCCCTTCCCTGGGTGCTCAACATGAGCGACGGCTCGAAGAGCCTCCTCGACATCGCCACCGAGGCCAATCTCCCTTGGGAGGCCGCAACACAAGCGGCGCGCGGATTGTGCGCTCGCGGCCTGCTGACATCGGTGGAGAAATCGCGCCGCATGCTCCCTGCGAAAAAGCGGCGGGCGGACAGGAATTAGCTCTCGGACGACGACCGCCCCTTGTCGCCGCCGCGGCGAGGGGCGGCCTTCAATGCAGGGTCGCGCCAAGTCGCGTACCGCGCGGCTTGATGAAAGCACAAAAAAACGGAAGACGATGGCCCGAGAAACGATGAAGCAACGATGAACCGGGAAATATGCGTCCGTTCGCTCAGATCATCGCCAGCTTGCGCGCAAAGAACGCTTCCGCATAGCCCTCCGGCGCCCGGCATTCCATGCCGCGGATGCGCGCCAAGCCGCGAAACACCTCGGCGTCGAACCAATCCTTGGAACGCTGGGTGCCGAAGTGAACGTTCAACAGGTCGATCTTGCGCTGCAGCTCGCGCGCCGAAACCGGCACATACAGGTTCGGCTGGCCGAGATCGCCGTCCCATTTGGGGATCTCGTACTCGAGAATCAGGTGGTTACGAAAGGTATTCCACGTCAGCCGGCAGATTTCGCGGTGATCCTGATGCCCGTCGTCGCGGCGGTGGGTCACGATGATGTCGGGCGCGACCCGCGCCTTGAGCTCCTCGAGATAGGACTTGATCGCCTCGGCTTCCTCCGGGAAGTAGGCGTCGCGAAACGACTTGACCTCGATCTTGGCGCTCGCCGCGCCGCGGAGGAAATCGGCCGCCGAGCGGCGCGCTTCCTCCTCGCGCTCTCCGGTCGCGCTCAACACGCACCAGACCACATCGAGCTGGACCCCGCGCGCCATCATGTTCAAGAGCAGCCCGCCCGCTCCGATCTCGATGTCGTCGGAATGCGCGCCGAGACAAAGGAGCGAGAGCCGATCGCCGGGCGCAGCGGCCTGGAGCGTTCTCATGGGACGACTCGCATGGGGGCAAGATCGATCGATCGGCGCCACGAATCCACGGCTGGACGCCAGGGCATGTCGCCGCGCTCCACCATCTCCTCCAGCACCTGCCGGTCGCGTAGCGTGTCCATGGCCCGCCAGAAGCCTTCGTGCTTGTAGGCCATCAGGAGGTCCTTTTCGATCAGCCGGTTGAACGGCTCGAGGACAAGCTCCTCTCCCGGCCGCATGAATTCGAAAATCTCGCTCCGGAAGATGAAGTAGCCTCCGTTGATCCATATGTCGGATTCCTGGCTCGAGCGGAAACGCTTGATCGCGTCGTCGGGCTCGAACTCCGCCAGGTGGAACGAGAACGGCGGACGCACGGCGATGAAGCAGCCGAGCTTCCCGCTCTTGCGGAAGCGCTCCACCATTTCCGGCAGCGGCGCATCGGTCAGGCCGTCGCTGTAGTTTGCGAGGAATATCTCCTCGTTTTCGACGAGATGCTTCACCGCCATCAGGCGTCCGCCGATATTCCGCCAAATCCCCGTGTCGATCAGGGTGACGCGCCAGTCCGGCGGCCCTTCGCCGAGAATGTCGACGCTGTCGCCGAAATTCGACACCACGCAATCGGCGGCCACCGTCTTCTTGTAGTTCAGGAAGTAGTCCTTGATCACCCCGGCCTTATAGCCGAGGCAAAGGACGAAATCGCGATGATCGTAGTGGCTGTAGTACTGCATGATGTGCCAGAGGATCGGCTGCGAGCCGATCGGCACCATGGGTTTCGGAATGCTCTCCGAGTATTCGCGTATCCGAGTTCCAAGGCCACCGCAAAAGAGAACGACCTTCATGGCATTGCCTCGTTCAGAGTGAAATCCGGCTTACTGCCCGCAGCGGGCGGTCGTGCGACGTGGTCGAATGCGGCGCCATCCCAGCGATGTTTCGTGTGATCCCATCGCTCCATCTCCGCGCGCGCCAACTCGCCAGTCGCGTCCCTGCCGACCCATGTCCGCGGACGCCGTCACGCCTGCACCAGATCATCAGGCATGACGGCATGAGCTATGCGGCATGCGGCCGGGGTGGAGTTGATGGTTGTCAACTCGAATGACGTCGCCGGCCCTAGCCTCACGATCGAAGTCGGTGTGGTCGGCGTCCGCAGGCCGTAAAGCTCGTCGACTTTGGCGTCCGCCTGGGGTCGCGCAATGTCAGAGGCGCTTCGCAGGCGGGCCGCACGGACAGCATCACGAGACGAGGAAAACACCTATGATCTTCACGGAA
This sequence comes from uncultured Alphaproteobacteria bacterium, assembly GCA_963712435.1. Lineage (GTDB taxonomy): Bacteria > Pseudomonadota > Alphaproteobacteria > Rhizobiales > Xanthobacteraceae > Rhodoplanes. The sequence goes on from CAVQIB010000021.1 coordinate 11,466, forward strand.
ACAAAGCTTGCCGGCGCTTACATCATCGATCTGGAGAGGCGCGAAGACAATCGCGGCTTCTTCGCCCGCATGTTCTGCCAGAAGGAGTTGGCCGCGCACGGATTGAAGCCCGTCATCGCGCAGGCGAATGTCGCCTCGAGCGCGAAGCGCGGCACTCTGCGCGGCATGCATTTCCAGTATCCGCCGGCGGCGGAGACGAAATATGTCCGCTGCACGCGCGGCGGCATTCTCGACATCATCGTCGATCTGCGGCCGGAATCGCCGACCTTCCTGGAGCACGTCGCAGTCGAGCTGACCGCCGACAACCAGCGCGGACTTTATGTTCCGGAGCGCTTCGCGCACGGCTACATAACCTTGGCGGACAATACCGACACGAGCTACATGGTCGGGGAATACTATACGCCGGGCGTCGAAAGCGGGCTGATGTATAACGACCCGCGGCTCGGCCTGCAGTGGCCAATGCCGGTCAAAAGCATTTCGGAAAAGGATACGAAGTGGCGGCTGCTCGACGAGATCGAAGACGATCTCATTCAGCGCATGACCAATCCGCGAAATGGTGGACGCCTGATGTTTCTCGTCGACACTGCTTTGAAGGCGCGGGCGGACGCGCAGAACCCGGTGCGGGTCGGCTTGATCGGCGCCGGCTTCATGGTCCAGGGCCTGACCAACATGATCGTCAACGCGACGCCGGGCATGAGCGTCGTCGCAATCTCCAACCGGCGCCCCGAGCGCGCCGCGAACGTGTTCAAGTATGCGGGCAAGGAAGCCGTGCGAGTCGACAGCGCCGCCAAGTTCGAGGCGGCGGCCAGCGCCGGTCGGCCGATCGTAACCGACGATCCGTATCTGATTTGCGCTAGTCCGCACATCGATGTGATCGTCGAGGCGACCGGTCATGTCGATTTCGGACTTCGGGTGACGCTCGATGCCATGAAGCACGGCAAGCACGTCGTGCTGATGAATGCCGAACTCGACGCGACGCTTGGTCCAATTCTTCAGGTCCACGCCAAGCGCCACAACGTGATCGTCTCCGCATGCGACGGGGACGAGCCCGGAGTTCAGATGAACCTGTATCGCTGGGTCAAGGGCCTCGGCCTTACGCCCCGCGTGATGGGCAACATCAAGGGCCTGCAAGACCCCTATCGCAATCCGACGACGCAGGCCGGGTTCGCGGAAAAGTGGGGTCAGAACCCGGCGATGGTGACCTCCTTCGCCGACGGCTCGAAGATAAGCTTCGAGCAGTCGATCGTCGCCAATGCAACCGGGTTCAAGGTGCGTTCCAGAGGCATGTCGCGCGGATTCGAATACAAGGGCGACATCATGGAGATCGGCAAGCTCTACGACATCGACGAGGTGCGCGAACTGGGCGGCGTCGTCGACTATGTGGTGGGCACGCCGCTGACCAAGGTCTATTGCCTCGCCGAGCATCCCGACCCCAAACAGCAGCGCTATCTCAGCCTGTACAAGATGGGAGAGGGCCCGCTCTACAGCTTCTTCATTCCGTACCACCTCGTTCACTTCGAGGTGCCGTCCGCGATCGCGCGCGTCGCGCTGTTCGGCGATTCGCTGGCGCAGCCTTTGGGTCCGCCCGTCGTGGAAGTGTGCGCCGTCGCAAAACGCGATCTGCGCGCGGGGGAGGTTCTGGACTGCCCCGGCGAATACATGACCTACGGTGAGGCGTGCAACTCCGACGAGATGGCCCACTACAACTATCTGCCCGAGGGGCTCGTCGAGGGATGCACGCTGGTGCGGGCGATCGCGCGCGATCAGCCGATAACCTACGACGATGTCACCTTGCCGGTCGGCCGGCTGGCCGACGCGTATCGCGCGGAGCAGAACGCTCACTTCTTCGGATCGCGGCGGCCTGAGCGCACGGACGCATTCAATCTCGACAGCCCCCGGCGCAATGTGCGGCCGGCGGCTGGAGTCTACGCCAACTGACGCAAATCCCGCCGCCCCGCCGCGCCGGACGGAACGGCGTCGGCGGGCGGCGGTTTCGCCATCGCGATGCGCCCGCTTTCCCGGAAAATCGCCGCCGCGATGACGCGCAGCGGCGTCGAGCGTAGCGACGGGGAAGGGTCTTTCGGTCGCTGACACAAGCCCATTAGCGTCGCCCGCCACTGCCGGCCCAGGTCCACGATGAACGCCGAACAGAACCAGATGACGAGGGATCGGCCGGTCGGGAGGGCGCTCGGCGCCGAACCCTTCTGGTGGATTGCGGCCGGGCTGTTCTGCGTGCTGCTCGGCCTCAGCGCGAGGAATGTCGATCTTACGACGGTGCTGGTGACGGTCGCGCTCCCCGCAATTCCCTTCGTTCTTTACCTCGTGGTCAATGGGATCGGCGGGCACCGGACGCAGGGCGTGTTGCTGGCGATTGTCGTTCTGATCGTGCTGACGGCGAATTTCCGGACCCGCGCCTACGACGAGAAGGACATCGACTTCCAAGTCGCATTGCGCTTGGCCGCCATTGCATGCATGTACGCGATGAGCGTGCTGTTCGTGCGTCGGATACTGCTCGGCGTGAATACGATCGCGCTGTCGAGTTGGCTGTGTTTCCTGTCCTACACGGTGCTGACGTCGACTTACGCTGTGAATTTCGGACTTGCCTTTGTTTCAACGGTGTCCCTGCTCGGGGCCTTCCTGTTCGTTTGCTATCTGTGCGTCCAGTACGGGCCTGATCGCGCCGCCTGGGCTGTGGCGACGGCCTCCTCGATCATGTGTCTGGTGTCGCTCTGGGTCTATTTCGCGATCCCGAGCTTCGGCCGAATGAGCGATTGGCTGGGAAGCGAATTTGTCGTGACTGCCCGCCTTCAAGGCGTGTTCGGCTCGTCGAACGGCGCCGGCATGGCGTCCGCCGCGAGCCTTTTCCTCATATTGACGTTCCTGCCGTCGGCGCCTGCACGCGCTCGGATCTGGAAATATGTCGGCGCATCCGCGGCGTTCCTCTGCCTCGTTCTCAGCAACAACCGCATGGCCCTGTTTGCGCTCCTCGTTTCAACGATGACCTTCTACGTCCTGACGGGACCGGTCGCGCGCAAGGGTCTCCTCGTAGCCGCGGTCGGACTGTTCGTCGCGTCATGCGCGGCCTTGTTTACCGACGAGCTCGTATCCCTGGTGTCGCGCAGCTCAACGGAAACCGAGGTTCTGACGCTGACCGGACGCACGCGGATTTGGCCGGTGGTCCTCGAACTGTGGCGGCAATCGCCGCTTTTCGGCTACGGCTACGGCTCCGCCCTCTACATCCTGCCGGTGCACCCCGATCTGTTCCGTGCTGCCGCCCATTCGCATAATCTCTATCTGGAGCAGCTGTTCTCCGGCGGCGTGATCGGCCTTGGCCTGTTTGTCTGCAGCGTGATCGTCACGATCGTCGTCGCCTGGAGGACCGGGGCCGCGCGTGAATTGTCCCTGCTGATGTTCTTCTTGATCTACGGCCTGACGGAGCCGGTGATCTATGGGCCCGTGTCTTTCCCGCTCATCATCCTGTTCCTTGCGGTCGCCATGACGATTTCCCGATCGCCGGCGACAATGGCGCAAAGGGCGCGGCGACGAACATGAGCGGGCATGCTGGCGACGAGTTGGCAAAGGCGCGAGCGGGCATTGCTCGATCCGGAGGCGTTCGCGCGTGCTGCGTCCTTTCGTTCGGGGCGGCGCGCTGCTTCGTTTAGAAACGCCTTTTTTTCGCCCAAATCGAGCGTTCGGCCCGCACGAGTTGACGGTCGTCAACTTCTACATGCCTGCCGACGGTAGTCTTGGCGGGTAAAGCGCCCAAAAAACTCGAGGCAGCGATCTCCGTCTCCGGCGATGCGCAAGATGCGGCAGCGCGGACCCCCTACCGGATCGCCGGTGGAGGGTCGCGTCGGTCGAGAGCCCGCAGCACCTTCCATCGAAGGCAGTGATTGCAAAGGAAAAAGCATCGATGAGCAAGTGTGGAGATAATCGCTCCGTGTCCTTTCGTGAAGCCATTAGGCCCAAAGCGCCGCGATGTCTCATCGGCTGTGCGCTCACCGCAGCGCTCGCATTGTCGGCGGCCGCGGCGTCGGCTCAGACGCACACGGCGGCCTGGCCGGTCGTTCCTGAGTCCGCCATCGGCATCGACACGGAGTACCACCTTAGCGTCGGCGACGTCATCCAGATATCGGTTCGCGGCTTTCCCGATCTGCGTCAGCAGTCCGTCGTCGAACTCAACGGCGAAGTCTCCCTGCCGCTGGCGGGCCGTATAAAGATCGTGGATATGACCATCGCCGAAGCGCAGTCGGCGATAAAGAAACTTGTCACGGAGAGGCCGCTGGGCCAGCGCTTCAATGACGGTCGCGAGACTTTCACCGTCATCGCGGCGGACGACGTGAACATTTCCGTCGCCGAGTATCGGCCCGTTTACGTTCTCGGCGATGTCGGCAAGCCGGGCGAACTTCCGTTCCGCCCGGGTCTGACCGCGCGGCAGGCGATCGCGCTCGCCGGCGGCTTCGATGTGATGCGCTACCGGCTGGTGAATCCATTCATCGAATCGGCGGAAATGAAAAGCCAGCATGAGACGCTTTGGACCGAACTCACCAAAGTCCGGGCTCAGATCGCGCGTATCCGCGCGGAGCTCGACGATCGGGCGGATCTCGACCGCGCCGATTTCAAGGACATCCCGCTCGGTCCCGCCTTCATCGAACAGGTTCTCGAGACGGAAACCGAGACCTTCAAGCGCCGCACGATTGATTTCGCCAAGGAGCGGGAGCACGTCAGCCATACGATCCGCCAGGGCGAAGACAAGGTGAAGACGATGGCGGCCGTCCTGAAGAACGAAGAGGACGCCGTGAGCGGCGAGAAGAAGGAATATGCGGACCTGCTCGAATTCAGCAAACGCGGTACGGTGCCCCTGCTCCGCATGACCGAGGCGCGCCGGATGCAGTCGGCCTCCGAGACGCGCCTGTTGCAGGCGCGCGTGCAGCTCGACCAGGCCAAGCGCGAGTATTCGGAGGCGATCCGAACCCTGGAGCGGCTGGAGAACACCAGGCGCACCGAGCTGCTGAGCGAACTCCAGGACACGAACGTGGCGGCCAACAGCCTGCAGGCGCGGCTGAGCGCCAATGCGGAAAAGCTGCTCCACACCAGCATGCTCAAATCCCGGCTGGTCCGCGGGTCCGGCGCAAAACCCACGATCTTCGTCTACCGCTCGGCCCGCAACACGAAGCAGGCGATCAGTGGAAACGAGGATACGCCGCTGCGCCCGGGCGACACCATCGAGATCACTCTGCAGAACGAGTTCGACGTCGAAAACGATCGCGAATTGTCGCCGGTGCGCAGCGCGAAGAACACCGAGCCTGTGCTCCGTCGCTGAGCGCGATCGCTACCCTCGGGCGCTCCGCGCCGGGGCCGATGGCGGCCATTTGCACTCAGGTGAACCGATGATGCGCCTTGTTCTGTTCACGACCAGCGACCTGCTTGCCGGACGCGAGGCCGATTTCATCCGCATGGTGCGATCTGTGGAGCTGGGCGCGTCGCCGGATTTGCCGGTCACGCTCTTTGCCCTGCTCCAGCGCTGTGATGCGGCCGGTAAAGCGCGATACCAAGAGCTGTTGCCCGCGGGATCGGTGGTGGTGGCGGAGCAAGGTCGGCTGTCGCTGTCCGACGCGCGGAACCGCCTCTTGGAGATCGCGAAAGGCCACATGGCGCTCGCCGACTGCGTGGTCGGCTTCCCGGACGACGATTGCTGGTACCCGCCGAACTTCGTTCGCCAGCTTGTTCGATCCTTCTCCGACGACGCGCGGCTGGACATGCTGGTTTGCCGGGTTTCGCTTGAGCCGGTCGCTTTGACCGCGAGCGCATTGCCGCTCGCGCCGGCGAAGGCCTGCGATGTCGTGCGGCGCTCCAGCTCCAACAGCATGTTCTTCCGCGGCGGGCTCGCGGCGGCGCTTGGCGCATTCGATCGGACGCTCGGGCTTGGCACTGCGAACGGCAGCGGGGAGGATACGGACTACGCCTTGCGAGCGTTTCTCGCCGCGCGCCGCGCTGCGTTCGTGGATATCCCGCTGGTCGGGCATCGCGAGTCCGATCTCGCCAGCGTCACGCGCTACTTCCGGGGATCGATCATGGTCCTCGGGCGGCATGCGCTGAGGAGCCCGGGTTTGTTCTTCGAGTTCACGCGCAAGCTCGGGGTCGGCGCTTATCTTGCGCTGCGATTCGGATTGCCCGTTCGCGAGTACGCAGAGTCGATCGTGAACAGCTTCGCTGAACTACAGAAAGCAAATCTGGACGCGCGGAAACCGGAACGCGCGCTTTAGCGCACGATGAATTGACGTAGAATCTCTAATCTGCGCGTCTTCGCCCGCGGAAGCGGGCGATCCTTTAAACACAGCGCCTTCGGGATTACTGGATGCCCCGCCTGCGCGGGGCATGACCACCGAGGGTGGAACGATCCAAGCCGAAATTCACTACGCTCCAGCTCCGTTCCTGGCATCGTGCGTTGTTTGCGGAGGTCGTGGCCGACTAGGTCGTGCCGGGCCACTGAGAATGACGTCCGTAAAGGCCTGGAGCAGACGATCAAGGCCGCTCGGTCGCCGGCGCCATTGGCCTCTGCGTCGTCCCTTCCTGATGATCGCTGATGATCGCGTCCTGCGCTCGAGTTGTGACTCGCCAGCTCCCGACCATGCGTGTCCGGCGCGATCGAACGGCGCGCACCGCAACGAACTTCCGGCGGCATGCTGAGCCATGACAGGCGCATCGCAAACACATGAGCGAGAAACCGCGCATTGCCGATCAGATAGCGGCGCCATAGCCGGCGGGGCTCTTGCGACAGGCGGAACAACCATTCGAGGCGAGCCGCCCTGATCCAGTCCGGCGCGCGCTGCACATTTCCCGCGATGAAGTCGAACAGGCCGCCGACGCCGATCGCGCACGGCGCGCAGCCCGGAATATGCCGCGCGATCCAGATCTCCTGGGTCGGATTGCCCATTGCGACGAGAACGAGATCAGGGTGGGAGTTAGCGATCGATTGCAGGAGCGCCGGTTCATGCTCCGGTTTGTAGTAGCCCGACGCTTGCCCGACGACCGCATGATGCGGCCAGCGCTGGTGAACGAAGCTGACGACTTTGGCGAGCGTTTCCGGCGTGGTGCCGAGGAGAAACAGGCGGAGCGGATTGCGAATATGCGTCAGAAGATAGGGTATCAGATCCGTTCCATTCAGGTTTGCATCGAAGCTCGATCCGTTGAGAATGCGGTTGGCGATGTTTACGCCCACGCCATCATTGAACACGATGAAGTCGCTCAGTTCGCGCCGCAGCTCTGCTCGCTCGATCGCGAGCAAGGACAGGTTCGCGTTGAGGAACGCAATGCGGGTCGGCGTCTGCAGACGTATTCGCAACTCGATGAGATCGCAGGCCTGGTCGAAGGTGCAGGATAGCACCTCGACGCCGAGCAGTTGATAAAGCGTGGGCAGAGATGAAGGAGTGCTGCGCATGCGCCCAACCTGCTTCACGGCGGCGTCGGATAGTTGAGAACCGTCAACTTCGTCGCGCCGCGCCCGCTCTAATTTCGCCAGTGACGGCGCGCGTGACCTCGCGGCATGCCATGGGTACGCTGCGATGCGCGTCAGCCGGCCGGCAGGCGTGATCTCGCGCTGCCGCCGGAAAACGAAGGCTGACACCGATGAATGCGACGGCCGCCACGTTCACATCACAAGCCCTGCGGGCCGATGGCGCCGCATGCTTCGGCAGTCACCCGCGTTTTCCCGAGGCGGCGTGATGCGGATCGCCTTCGTTCTGCAAACCTATCGGGGGCTTGATCAGGTCGGCCGGCTGATCGACACGCTCAACCAGGGTTGCCCCGACAATCTGTTGGTGATCGTGCACAGCGGATCGCGCGACGAACTGCAGGAACTGGGCGGCAAGCATCGCATCGACCGCGCTATTTCCGCCGCGCCCGCGCGCGGCCGGTTCGGACTCATCGACGGCTACATGAGCGCGCTGCGCTGGCTGCACCGGCAAGACAAGCCCTATGACTGGGTCGTTCTGCTGAGCGGCCAGGATTATCCGATCAGGCCATTGGGGGAACTGCGCGAGACGCTGGAGCGGTCGCCGGTCGATGGCTATTGCTACTATTTCGACCCGCTGGACGAACGGGTCGCCGGCAGCGGCCGCATGGCATGGTCGATCGATGAAGCGAGAAACCGGTACTTCTTCCGCTATAGCTTCCTGACCGAGCAGCTCTCGCTGATCGAGCGCGCCGCGTTGCGGCTGCCCAAATTGGCGCTCGCCCGGACGCGCGATTATCGCATCAGCACGTCGTTCGGGCTGGCGCTCGGCAAGCGCGCGGATAAGACGCCGTTCTCGTCGGAGTTCCGGCTCTACGCCGGCAGCTACTGGAACATCATCCGTCGGGAATGTGCGGAGACCCTTATCGATTTCGTCGACGAAAACCCGGATGTCGTCGACTACTTCCGTCAGGTCATTCTTCCGGACGAATCGTTCGTCCAGACGATCCTCCTGAACAACGGCAGATTCGACCTTTCACCCTTCGACCTGCGGTACTTCGATTTCAGCGGCTCGCGTCATGGCCATTCGAAAACGTTGAACGCAACCGATCTCCCGGCGGCATTCGCGAGCAAATGCTTTTTTGCACGCAAGTTCGACGCGGCTTTGCACCCGGGCATCCTGGACCATTTGGACCTCAGGGTCCTCGGATAGCATGCAAGGGAGCAGTCAGTGGCGAGCGTACGATCATGAGGCGGAGCCGGCCGGTCAATTCCGAAAAAGGAGAACTTCACTGCCTGATCGACATTGCGATCGAAGCCTTTCGCAAGCAGGACAAGCGAAGCGCGTTGATCGCGATCAATCTCGCATTCAGGCGGCTCGCTGCGGCGCGGGCGTCCAAGGCGTGCGACCATTCACCCACCAAGGGCCAACCCGAGCAGCCGTTCAAGTACTTGCCGTATCGGCGTGAATGATCTCGTGAACGAATTGCAGCTTGCCGATGACGGGCGGCGAGAGAACGAACGGGTAGAGGTCGGGCTGGCCCATGCTGCGGTTGACGCTGTTGATCGCGATCGTCAGCGGAATCCAGGCCTCCACGAGACGCTGAGCGCTCGCGGCCGTATACGGCTCGAACGTCCCGTTGACGTTCGGCGACCCGGCATTCGTTCTCCGCGCGCGCACATCGACGCCGAATGCGAGCGCGGTCTCCAGACCATCCGCCATGTGGATGTAATGTGCCCAGGTTTCGGCGAAATCCTCCCACGGATGCGCCGTCGCGTATGAGCTGATGAAGGCGTTCTGCCAGTCGGCGGGGGCGCCCAAGTCGTAATGCCGCTTCAAGGCCTCGCCGTAGTCCTGGGTCTCATCGCCGAAGAGCTGGCGACAGCGGTCGAGCATGCCCCGGTCATGGACCAGCCGGTCCCAGTAATAGTGGCCGATCTCGTGCCGGAAATGCCCCAGCACCGTCCTGTACGGTTCGCGCATGGACGTTCGGCGTCTCTCGCGCTCCGCGTCGTCCGCCTCGGCGATACTGAGCGTGATGAGCCCCGTATTGTGTCCCGTGAGGACGCGCTCCACGCTGCCATCGTCCTTGGCGACGTCGGAAAGAAACTCGAAAGCAAGCCCGCGCTCGGGGCTTTCGGCGCGCGTCGGCATCGGAAGCCGCCACCGCATCAACGAATAGAACAAGTAGCGCTTCGCCAGTTCGATCTTGCGCCAGTTCGCCAGGTTTTCCGGCACCGACAGATCGGGGACCGTCCGGTTATGGCGGCAGGCGGTGCATACCAGGGCGCCGCTGTCGGCGGGGATGAGCCAATTGCAGGCGTCGTACTGGTGGTTGGCGCAGAACGCATAGAGTTGATCGGGGGCTGCGAGCGACCTCCAGCGGTCGCCCTCGGGCGTCAACGCCGACATCTCGAACCGCTCGGGGATATAGCCGAGCCGGTGACCGCAGTTCACGCACACGGTGCTGTCGAAATACACAGTCGTTTGACAGTTCTGGCATTCGAAATGCTTCATGGATCAAGCGCCGTAACGCGGATGGAGCTCGTTGCCGTCGGGCGGGCGGCGGATGAGTTTGGAGCTGGTCTCTCGGCAATATCTGACGCGCGCACGCACGCCGATCAAGGGCGTGCGCGGCCGGGAGAACCTTGTTTTTTTTGCCGGAGCTTGGGGCGGTACGAAACTGCGCATCTCTCTCGCGCGCGACGTTGACACGCCTCACCAGGCGTAACGCACCGTCCCAGTGCCGCCATAGGCCTGGAGGCGATCGGCGAACTCGCCGTTGAACTTCCCGATCAGCGACAGGCCGTTGGCAAGGCGAAGCTCCGAGCCGGCCGAGACGAGCAGTGAATCCTTCACGGGAAGGGCGCCGGTCACCATGAAGCCCGCGCCGGGAAGGCCTTGGAACTCCGCGACCAGCGTGGGATCGCTCACCCAGTCGTGCGCCCAGGCGAGCCGCGCGCGCAGGGCGAGCGCCGCATCGGCGCTGAGCGCCAGCACGCGGTCGAAATGGCCGCCCAGTTCGCTTCTCGTTCCGGTCGCGGTGTGCGCGAGATAGCCGAGCGCGTATCCGCCATTCGTAAGATCGGTCTCGGCGTAGTTCGGCGTGCCCAGCCTCTGCGCCTGCAGGGCGGCATAGGGCGTGAACGCCCCGAACGCGGTTCCGAGCCGATAGCCTCCCTCGACGCGCGCACCGAAGCCCTGCGCATTGAATTTGGCGGTGAGGTGGTCGCCGCCAAGAGCGAAGCGGTCGGTCGCCATCCAATGATTGGTGTAGGCAAGCGCGCCGGACAGATAGGCGGCGCCGGTAGCGCGTCGCGCCGTAAATGCCGGCCTGGAAGGCATCGCTCTGGCCGCCGCCGAGCCCCTGCGCCACACTCCACTGGGCGCCGCCCCCGGCGAGCGCAATCCCCACGACCGCGTCCGGCGTCAGGCGCAGGTCGAGGCCGCCGACGATTCCGGCAGAGCGCGCGGAGAGATCGTGGCTGCCGATCCCGATCGGATCGCCGGCGGTCCGGCTGGTTCCGCCATAGGCCGCGCCCCACGGGCCGATACGCTGCTCGAAGGTCGCCGCCTTGTTCCCCGCCGCCTGGAGCGCCGATGGATAGGCGACGGTGAGTCGCTCCGGCTGCGTCCCGGTTTCCGGCGCAAAGCCGAGCGCGGGCCCGTCTGCGCCCGTCGCCCCACTCCTGCCGTCGACGAACGGATCGAGCATGAGGCCGAGGAACTGGCCCGTCATCGCGAGCCCGACCTGCTGAGCCCCGGTCGCCGCCTCGCCGGACAAGAGCGTCAGCGCAGCGCCAAGGGTCGTGCCGGTCAACCCGAACAGGCCCGAGAAACTCGGCGGCATCGTCCCGCCATTGTTGAAGTATGCGTCGAGCCCGCTCGCGACGTTTTGCTGGTTGCGGCTCAGTCCCGCCGCGCCGATCGCCGCAGCGAGATCGGCGGTGAGATTGAGGATCACGTCGCTGCTCGTGTAGCTGAGATTGGCGGTCAGGCTTGCGGGCATATTGCTGCTGTTGAGACTGGTGAACCTGGTGCCGCCGAGGCCGCCATCGGCATGCAGGATCGTGTACTGCCTGGTGATGTAGCTTCCCGGCGCGAATATCGCGAGCACCGTGCCATTGAGCGTGGCTGTGCCGATGACATTGGTGCGATCGGCGCTCGCGGGGGAAACCTCGACGAAATAGACGCCGACCGCGCCGAAGGTGAGATCGCCGTTGACGGTGATGGTGCCGATCGATTGGCCCGGCAACAACGCGCCGTTGATCGTCGTCGGACCCACGGCGCCGTTGCCGGTGAGCAGGGCGCCGTTGTTGACGAAGACAGGCGAGTTTGCGATGGAGCCGTCCACGACCAACGTGCCGGCATTGATCGTGGTCGTGCCGGAATAAGTATTCGTCGTCGTGAGAATGGTGGCGCCTGTGCCGTTCTGCACCAACGCGCCCGTTCCCGAAATAACGCCGTTGAACGCATATGTGTCGGAGCGGTTGATCGCCAACACGCCGTTATTGATGACCGCCCCCGCGATCGAGCCGCCGGCGCCGCCATTCCCGAGTTGGAGGGTGCCGGCGCTGATCGTCGTTCCGCCGGTATAGGTATTCGCCGCGGTGAGCACCAAGACGCCGGCGCCGGTTTTCTCGATCGGACGCGGCCCGCCGAGTTCCGAGATTAACCCCGCCTGCGTCGCCGTGCCCGTCGTCACCTGCAGCTGGGTCGCGTTGCTGTTGACCACGAGCGGATTGCCGATGGAGACGCCGGCGGCATAGTCCACCACCGAGCCGGTCGTGGTCAGGGAACCGCTTCCGAGCGCCGCGTCGTTTTCGAGCCGCAGCGTGCCGGCCGCGAGCGTCGTGCCGCCCGAATAGGTGTTGGCCCCCGACAGCGTCAGCGTGCCGGCGCCCAGCTTGACCAGGCCGGTCGCTCCCGCGCCATCCTGGAGAACGCCTGAAAACGTGGTTGAGGCGTTGTTGCCGCCGGTCGTGAGCGCCGCGCCAGCGACGCCCGTATTGGTCACCGTGCCGGCGCCGGCGAGCGAGCCGATCGTTTGATTGAACCCGGCAAGATCGAGGACTGCGCCGGCATTGACGGCATGCGCGCTCGTTGCGGAGAACGCGTTGAGCGCCCCGGCCTGCAGCGTGCCGCCGTTGACATTGGTCGCGCCCGCATAGGCGCTGGACCCTGAGAGGGTGAGCGTGCCCGCGCCGCTCTTGACGAGGCCGCCGGCGCCGTTGATCGCACCCGCCAGCGTCGCGTCATTGCCGTTGGTGTCGAACGTGCCGCCGCCGGCGTTGAGCGTCACCGCGCGGTTGGAGGTAAAGCCCGAGAGGTATTGCAGCGTTCCGCCGCCGAACGAGAGTCCGCCGGACGCATTGCCGAGATTGGCGTTATTGCTGACGGCGAGCGTCCCGGCGTTGAGTGTCGTGCCGCCGCCATAGGTATTCGCGGCGGTGAGGGTCGTGGTTCCGGTTCCGGCCTGGGTCACCGCCCCGGTTCCGCTGATCACGCCGCCAAAGCTCAGCGCATCGCTGCGATTGAAGACCAGCGCAGAGTTGTTGAGCACGTTGCCGACGATCGATCCGCTGGTCCCGCCATTGCCGAGCTGCAGCGTTCCAGCGGTGATCGTCGTGCCGCCCGTATAGGTGCTGTCCCCGGTCAGCGTCAGCGTTCCCGTCCCGCTCTTGGTGACCGTGCCGGTTCCGCTGATCACGCCGCCATAGCTCGACCCGTTGCTGCGGTTGAATATGAGCGCGGCATTGTTGACGACGTCGCCGAGGATCGACCCGGCCGTGCCGGTTCCGACTTGCAGCGTGCCGCTGCTGATCGTCGTGCCCCCGGTGTAGGTGTTGGTCCCCGTCAGCGTGAATGTGCCTGTCCCTTGCTTGACCAGGCTGACCCCTCCTACGCCATCCGCGATGACGCCGGAAAAGGTCGTGTTGGCCGCGCCGCCGGTCGTCAAAATGGCGGCGCTGGCGCCGGAATTGGTCAGGAGACGGCCGCCCCCTCCGCCGGTGCTCGCGAGCGAGCCGATGGTCTGGTCGAAACCGTTGAGGTCGAGCGTCGTGTTCGTGCTGAGCGAAACCGCGCTGTTGGGCGAAAACGCGTTCTGCGCTCCGGCCTGCAGCGTGCCGCCATTGGCGCTGATCGTCGTTGCGCCGGAGTAGGTGTTCGGGCCGGCGAGCGTCAGCGTGCCCGCTCCGCTCTTGGTGAGCGGGCCGACGCCGGCAATGGCGCCGTTCAATGTCGCGCTGTTGCCGTTCGTGTTGAACACGCCGCCGCCGGCGTTCAGCGTCACGCCGCGGTTCGAGGTGACGCCCGCATCGAAACGCAGCGTTCCGCCGCCAGACAAGGTTAATGCACCTGATGCATTGCCGAGATTGGCGTCGCTGCTGACGGCGAGCGTTCCGCCGCTGATGGTCGTGCCGCCGGCGTAGGAGTTGGTCCCCGACAGCGTCAGCGTGCCTGTCCCGATCTTGGTGAACGAGCCCACGCCGGAGATCACGCCTCCTAATGTCGAAATCGTCCCGCTATTGGCGTTGAATGTCCCGTTGCCGTTCAGCGTTATGTCGCGGTTCGAGCTCAAGTTTCCGGTCGTTTGCAGCGTCCCGCCGTTGAAGGTCAGTGCGCCTGACGCCGCGCCGAGATTGGCGTCGCTGCTGACGGCAAGCGTGCCGGCATTGATCGTCGTGCCCCCGCTATAGGTGTTGGTTCCCGACAGCGTGAGCGTTCCCGTGCCCGCCTTGGTCAGGCTGGTCGTTCCCGCGCCGTCCTCGATGACGCCGGAGAACGTCGTCGAGCCGTTGTTGCCGCCGGCCGTAAGGGTAGCGCCGGCGGCGGCCGAATTGGTGACCGTCCCGGCCCCGGCGAGCGCGCCGATCGCTTGATTGAAGCCGGCGAGATCGAGGAATGCGCCGGAGGCGACCGTATGCGTGCTGCTGGCCGAAAACCTGTTGTTGGCGCCGGCTTTCAACGTGCCGCCATTGATCGCCGTGCCCCCGGTATAGGTGTTGGCGCCCGACAGCGTGAGCGTGTTGCCGCCGTTCTTGGTGAACCCGCCGGAGGCTGCGCCGCTGCCGGTGATATTGCCGCCATAAGTCAGATCGTCGCTGCGATTGAACACCAGCGTCGAACTCGTGCTGCCGAGGCTGATATTGCCGCCGACAATGCCGGCGGCGCCGCCATTGCCGAGCTGCAGCGTGCCGCCGCTGATCGTCGTATTGCCGGTATTCGTGTTGTTCGCCGTCAGCGTCAGCGTGCCCGTCCCGCTCTTGGTAAGTGTGCCGACGCCGGCAATGGCGCCGTTCAATGTCGCGCTATTGCCGTTCGTGTTGAACACGCCGCCGCCGGCATTGAGCGTCACGCCGCGGTTCGAGGTGAAGCCCGTATCGAAACGCAGCGTCCCGCCGCTCGCGAAGGTGAGTCCGCCGGCCGCATTTCCGAGATTGGCGTCGCTGCTGACGGCGAGCGTCCCGCCGCTGATGGTCGTGCCGCCGTTGTAGGAGTTGGTCCCTGTCAGCGTCAGCGTGCCGGACCCGCTCTTGGTGAGCGCGCCGCCGCCGGAGATAACGCCTCCCAAAGTCAAAGTTGTTCCGCTGTTGGTGTTGAACGTGCCGTTGCCGGAGAGCGTCACGTCGCGGGCGGACGCGAAGGTCGCCGTGGACTGCAGCGTTCCGCCGCCGAAGGTGAGCCCGCCCGAAGCAGCGCCGAGCCTGGCGTCCGAGTTGACGACGAGCGTCCCGGCGTTGATCGTCGTCCCCCCGCTATAGGCGTTGTTCCCCGTCAACGTCAGCGTGACGGAGCCGTTCTTGGTGACCGAGCCGCTGCCGCTGATGACGCCGCCATAGGTGAGCGAGCCCGTGCGGTTGAAAACAAGGGCGCTGTTGTTGACGATGTCGCCTGAAACGTTGCCGGAACTGCCCCCGTTGCCGATCTGCAGCGTCCCCGCATTGATTGTCGTCGCGCCGGTGTAGGTGTTGTTCCCCGCGAGGGTGAATGTGCCCGTACCTTCCTTGGTGAGGCTGGTCCCTCCGACGCCATTTTGGATGATCCCGGAGAATACGGTCGACGTGTTGTTGCCGCCGGTCGTCAGCGTCGCGGCGGCAACGCCGGAATTGGTCACCGTCCCGGCGCTGCCGGCGAGCGAACCGATCGTCTGACTGAAGCCGCCGAGATCGAGGACCGCGCTGGTGTTGAGCGTATGCGCGCTGTTGGCGGAGAACGCGTTGGTCGCGCCGGCCCTCAGCGTGCCGCCGCTGGAGCTGATCGTGGTGGCGCCGCTATAGGTGTTGGCGCCCGTGAGCGTCAGCGTTCCGGTCCCGCTCTTGGTCACCGTGCCGGCGCCGCTGATCGCCCCGCCATAGGTCGGCGTGCCGGTGCGGTTGAACACGAGCGCACTGTTGTTGACGATGTCGCCGGCGACGCTGCCGGTAGCGCCGGCCCCGATCTGCAGCGTTCCGGCGTTAACCGTGGTCGTGCCGGTGAAGGAGGGGCTTTCCCCGGTGAGGGTCAGCGTGCCCGTTCCATTCTTTGCGAGCGGGCCGCTCCCGGTGATAACGCCTCCCAAGGTCAACGTTGTCGCAGCGTTGGTGTTGAGCGCGCCGCCGCCGGCATTGACCGTCACGCCGCGGTTCGTGGTGACGGTCGCGGTGTTCTGCAGCGTCCCGCCGTTGAAGGTGATCCCGCCGGCCGCGTTGCCGAGATTGGTGTCTGCGCTGAAGGCCACCGTGCCCGCGTTGATCGTCGTGCCGCCCGTGTAAGTGTTCGCGCCGCTGAGGGTTAGCGCGCCGGCCCCCGCCTTGGTCAATCCAGCCGTTCCCGCGATCACCGTGCTGACGGTCGCCGTGCCCGCGGCGACATTGATGGTCGGGTTCGCGCCGGCAAGCGTCAGGGTGTTGGCGCCGGTCCGTGTGACGGTATAGCCGCTGGTATTGAAGGTGAGGTTTTGCGCGGTGACGGGGGCGTTGATGGTGACCGTGCCGGCCACGCCGCCGAAGACGGCAGTATCGAGTGCGGCATTGTTCCAAGTTTGGAACGAGACGCCGTTATACCAGCGCGCGGGCACGGCGGTATTCCAGTTGGCTGACCCGCCGCCGCCCGGAGTAATGCCGTCGGCGCTCCACTGCAGATCGGCCGCGCCGGCGCCGGCGCTCCACGCCAGTCCCAAAGCGATGGCGGCGGTTCCCCGCAGGAGGCGTCGGGCAGCATCCGCAAGCGCAAAGGAGCGGGCGGCGATCAAGTCGGGACGAAACACGCCGACCGGAGGCTCTCGACCCACCCAATCCATCGCTCTCGCACCATTTGACGAGACCGCGCGCGATCTCTGCCGGTTCGCAATAAAGACGCCGCATTGCGGGAAAGCCCGCGCGCACTTCCTTTTTTACTATTCAAAGATTGATTTTTTCAACTTACAATGATTGCTGGAGCAAACCTCCCCGTCGATCATTGTCGATTGTGACAAAAACGTCACGAATCGCGCTTGCTTTTTCCGCTATCCGGAATTGCTAATTGCGCTCCGCCCGCAGCCGCTCAGACAAAGGCGGCTGTAGCGCGATCCCGTTTCATTGGTCTTGATCGCGTGGTCGCGTCTCGCGGCGAGCGGCTCACGGTTGGCCAGAACAATCCGGCGCTCGCGCGACGAGAGCGGCGTGCACGCCTAAGAAGCGCCCGGCGCTTGAATACTTCGTGTTAGTTGGAGCGCGGACGATCGCCCGTTCAGCGCAATCCGCCGAAGCGGGCATCGAAGCTCGACGCCGGCAATACCGGCTGCGAGCCCGACATCGTCTGCGAACCGCTTGCCGCGCCGCCGGCAAAGGCGGAAGCGCTGCCCGGCAGTTCGGCGGCGGCTGGTTTCGCTGATGCGCCGGACGAGGCGACCTTGCGCTTGGGTTCGTCTTTCGCCGTCTCCGGCTTGGAGGCGGAAGCCGATTGCGAGGACGTCGACCGAACCGTGCCCGTGGCCGATGTGGCGGCGACCTTTGCAGGCGTGGATTTTCGCCTTCGCGCTGCCGGCCGCGGAAGAGGCGTCCTTTTTCGCCGCGTCCTTGCTTGGCTCGCTCGCCGGCGTTCCAGAGAACAGCTTGGTGAGAAAATTGCCGCTCTTCGGCTCGCCCTGTGCGCTCTGCGCGACGACCGGCTGCGACGGATCGGCGGAGGCGACCTGCGTCAGCGACGATCTGCCGAGCCCAGGCGTAGAACCCGATTCGAGCGCGTGCGGCAGGCGGACCAGGGTCGGCAATCCGGAACCGGGCCGGGTATAGGCGGCCGGGCGGCCCGTGGTGTCGATGATGGTTTGCGGCTGCAGCTTGGCGACGAAGACCGGGTGCATGCCGCCGTCGCTTCCGCCGGTGGAGACGGTCTGCGTTCCCCTGCTGACAAGCGCCACGAATTGCCGCTCGTCTTGCTCGCGCTTGTCCTTGACGGCCGCGGCGATCTGATCGGAAACGCGGTAGCGCGGGCAGGATCCGCGCGGATTGAACGTTCCCCCGACGGCCGTCGCGTTGAACACATAGCGCCGGTCGCAAACGTCGACCTTCGGCTCCTGCCGCGTGACCTCGAAATGATCGGAGCCTTCCTTGATCATCTTCCAGAAGGCGAGGTGCGGGCTGTCGCGGTGCTTGGCGAGGTTCAGCGGCGTCATCCGGAACGGGAAGGCCTGCACCTGGAACGACTTCTGTCCGCCGAGGAACGCCTCTCGCCCGAGCGCGTAGATTTCCGCCATCTGGTCGTCGCTCATGGAGTAGCAGCCGGACGACGAGCAGTCGCCATGCACCATGAGGAAGGCGCCGCTGCGGTCATGCGCCCGGTCGAATGCGTTGGGGAAACCGAGATTGAAGGCGAGGTAGTATTTCGAATTGGGATTCATCTGGCCGGGGGTGATCGTGTAGAACCCCTCGGGCGCCTGGCGGTCGCCTTGCTTGACCTTGGGGCCGAGGTCGCCCGACCAGCGGCAGATCGGATAGGTCTTGAGCAGAGCGAACTGGCCGGACCTGTCCTGCTTCCAGAGCTCCAGCTCCGACTCTTCCTTGTAGATGCGGACGAGGATCGGCGATTCGACCGACATGCTCTTCCTGTCGATCAGAGCCTGCATGTCGCGCGACAGCGGCTTCATCGCGCGGCCGGTCTGGGCGATCTCGTCGGTCTGACAGCCGGCGAGCGCGACCGCAAAAGCGATCGAGACCGACGCCATGAGCGTACGGACAAAACCCGTGTGGCGTTTCAAACGGAAAACCCCCCGTGCAGAGTCCCCACTCCGTTCCGGACGATTATCCTTCAGATGTGGTGTAAGCAAGGCGAAATCGGGCGGAAAGAGATGGAACACCTGGTCAAGGTGACCGAATAGTGAATTGTTAACCTGCGCGACAAAAACGACAGCATCCAGGCGGGCGCGAGATCAGTACTTATCCATATGAATACGTAGAGTCCCGCGCCAGATCGGGGGCTGCGCGGTTAAACTCTTATGAACGGTGATTATAAACCATGGCAGCCACGGACCCGAGGGCCGCTCCGTGTACTCGCGCCGCGCCGGCCTCACGCCGCCGTCCGGCCGATCGCGAGAAACTTCTCGCGCCGCTGCTGGCGCACCGTGTCACGATCGAGCCCGCGCAATTCCTCGAAAGCAAGAGCGACCGCTTCGCCGGCCGCCCGGATCGTCGCGGCCGGGTCGCGATGCGCCCCGCCGACCGGCTCGCGCACGATTGCGTCGATGACGCCGAACCGCAGCAGATCGTCGGCGGTGATCTTCAAATTCTGCGCCGCTTCCTGCGCCTTGCCGGTGTCGCGCCACAGGATCGATGCGGCCCCTTCCGGCGAGATGACGCTGTAGATCGCGTGCTCCAGCATCAGCACCCGGCTTGCCGTGGCGAGCGCAATCGCCCCGCCCGAGCCGCCCTCTCCGACGATCACCGCCACATTGGGCACCCCGAGGCTCAGGCAGGCCCCCGTCGAGCGCGCGATCGCCTCCGCCTGGCCGCGTTCTTCCGCGCCGATGCCGGGATAGGCGCCGGCGGTATCGACGAAGGCGATCACCGGCAAGTCGAAACGGTCGGCCATCTCCATCAGCCGCACCGCCTTGCGATAGCCTTCGGGACGCGCCATCCCGAAATTGTGCTTGATGCGGCCTTCGGTGTTGGCGCCGCGCTCCTGTCCCATGACGCAGACGCCTTCGCCGCGGAAGCGGCCAAGGCCGCCGATGATCGCTTCGTCCTCGCCGAATTTCCGGTCGCCGGCGAGCGGCGTGAAGTCGGTGATGAGGTCGGCGATGTAATCGACGCAATGCGGCCGCTGCGGGTGGCGCGCCACCTGCGCCTTCTGCCAGGGCGTGAGATGCGCGTACACCTCCCGCAGCGCCTCGGCGGCTTTCGCTTCGATGCGCGCAACCTCCTCGCTGATCTCGACGCTCCCGGTTTCGCCGTCGAGCGCGCGCAGCTCCTCGAGCTTCGCTTCGAGCTCGGCGACCGGCTTTTCAAAATCGAGATAGGTGCGCATCAAATCTTGCAGCTGGGAATGGTGGACCGACGACGGCGCGCGACAAAACCCGCAAAGTTCGCATCAAGTCAAGTGCTCGGATGTGTCGGCCGCATATGGTCGCCCTTGCGGTCTTATGGCGTGCGGCCTATGTCACGGCCGCACGACACTCGCGCTCGGCGGTCGCGCTCGCCAGCGCGCTCTATCGGCGAACGGGTTCCCACCGCGCTGGAAAATGCAATAAAGATTCATTTCAGCGGATACTGCGCGCCGCTCGCACGACTGATCTCCTTAGCTTTTCTTGGTGCACCATGGACATCGAAAAGAGTCCGCTGCTTACCGATCTGTACCAGTTGAACATGATGCAGGCCTATCTCACCAATGGCCTGACAGGCACGGCTGTTTTCGAGTTCTTCGTGCGGCGGCTGCCGGAGCGCCGCGCTTTCCTGCTCGCCGTCGGCCTGGAGCAGGCGCTCGATTTCCTGGAGGGGCTGCAATTCTCCGACGAGGATATTGCCTATCTCGCAACCACCGGCCGCTTCGACCAGCCGATGCTCGCTTACCTGAAGTCGCTCCGCTTCACCGGCGATGTCGATGCGATGGCGGAAGGCACCGTGTACTTCCCCGACGAACCCATTCTGCGCGTGACGGCGCCGCTGCCGCAGGCGCAGCTCCTGGAGTCCCGCCTCATCAACATCCTGCACTTTCAGTCGCTGATCGCGAGCAAGGCGGCGCGCGTGGTGCTCGCCGCGCCCGGCAAGCTCCTCGTCGATTTCGGCCTGCGCCGCGCGCATGGCGCGGAGGCGGGGCTGATGGCGGCGCGCGCCAGCTATGTCGCCGGCTTCGCCGGCAGCGCGACCGTGCTTGCCGAAGAGCTTTACGGGATTCCGGCCTACGGGACGATGGCGCATTCCTATGTGCAGGCGCATGAGGACGAGATCGCCGCCTTCGAGAGCTTCGCGCGCGCGCGCCCGAACAACCTGACCTTGCTGATCGACACTTACGACACCGAAGCGGCGGCGAAGAAAGTGGTTGAGCTCGCGCCGCGCCTCAAGGCGGACGGCATTCTCGTCCAGGCGGTGCGCATCGACAGCGGCGATGTCGCGGCGCTGTCACGCCGGGTCCGGCAGATACTCGATCAGGCCGGGTTCCCCGACATCCGGATTTTTGCAAGCGGCGGTCTCGACGAGGACTCGATCGCCGCTTTGGTGCGCGCGGGCGCGCCGATCGACGGTTTCGGGGTCGGCACCAGCCTCACCACCTCGTCCGACGCCCCGACCCTGGATTGCGTCTACAAGCTGCAGGAATATGCTGGCGTGCCGCGGCGCAAGCGGTCGGCGGACAAGCAGACCTGGCCCGGCCGCAAGCAGGTGTGGCGGCGCCATGCGCCGAGCGGAGCGATGATCGCCGACATGCTGTCGCTTGAATCCGATCGCCAGGAGGGCGAACCTTTGCTTCAGCCGGTGATGCGGCAGGGCCGCCGGCTGGGGCTGAAGCCGTCGCTCGCCGATATTCGCGCGCGCGCGGCGGCCGAGCTTGCGAGCCTTCCCCGCGCGCTGCAACAGCTCGAGCCGGAACGCGTTTATCCGGTGCGGATCGGGGAGTCCCTGATCGCGCTGACCGCCGAGGTCGATCAAAGGATCGCGGCGCATCACTGAACGGTTTATCGCCACGCAACGGAGTCCGACCGTGCTCGATCGAACCACGCTCTATATCAACGGTGAATGGGTTGCGCCGGACGGCCAGGGCGCGATCGACGTGCGCAGCGCTTCCACCGAAGAGGTGATCGGGCGCGTGCCGGAAGGCACGGCGCGCGACGTCGATGCGGCGGCGCGGGCGGCGCGCGCCGCATTCCCCGGTTGGATGGCGACGCCGCCGGCCGAACGCGGGGCTTTGCTGAAGAAAATCCATGACGGTCTGAAAGCGCGCGCCGAGGAGATCGGAAAGATCATCGCCGGCGAAGTCGGCATGCCGCTCAAGCTCGCGACCCGCATCCAGGTCGGCTCGCCGATCAACATTTTCGCGATGTATGCGGGGATGGCGGGGGAGTTCGCGTTCGAGAGCCGGATCGACGGCTCCCTGATCGTGCGCGAGCCGGTCGGCGTGGTGGCCGCGATCACGCCCTGGAACTATCCGCTGCACCAGATCGCGGCGAAGGTCGCCCCCGCGCTCGCCGCCGGCTGCACGGTCGTGCTGAAGCCGTCGGAGGTCGCGCCGCTGAACGCGTTCGTGCTCGCCGACGTGATCGACGCCGCCGGTCTTCCGCCCGGCGTGTTCAATCTCGTGAGCGGCTACGGCCCGGCCGTCGGCGAGGCGATGGCGACGCATCCGGAGGTCGACATGGTGTCGTTCACCGGCTCGACGCGGGCCGGCAAGCGGGTGGCCGAACTCGCCGCGCAGACCGTCAAGCGCGTCGCGCTCGAACTCGGCGGCAAGTCGGCGTCGATCGTGCTGGACGACGCCGATCTCGCCGCCGCGATCAGGGGCACGGTCAATGCCTGCTTCCTCAATTCGGGCCAGACCTGCAGCGCGCATACCCGGCTGCTTGTCCCGGCAAGCCGCTATGCGGAAGCCGCGAAGCTCGCGGTCGGAGACGGCTGCGAGCTTCACCGTGGGCGATCCGTTCGGCGGCAATACCAAGCTCGGACCGCTCATCTCGGCGGCGCAGCGCGACCGCGTGCGCGATTACATCCGCAAGGGGATCGACGAAGGCGCCGAGCTTCTGATCGGCGGACCGGACGCTCCGGAGGGCCTGGACAAGGGCTATTACGTCAAGCCGACGGTGTTCGGGCGCGTCGATCCGCATGCGACCATCGCGCAGGAGGAGATTTTCGGGCCGGTGCTCTCGATCATCACCTACCAGGACGAGGACGACGCGGTGCGCATCGCGAACGACACGCTGTACGGGCTCGGCGGCGGCGTGTGGTCGAAAGACCCCGATCACGCGCTGCGCGTGGCGCGCCGGCTGCGCACCGGCCAGGTCGACATCAACGGCGCGCCGTTCAACTTCTTCGCCCCGTTCGGCGGGTTCAAGCAGTCCGGCCGCGGGCGCGAACTCGGCCGCGCCGGCCTCGAGGAATATCTCGAATACAAGGCGATCCAGATCAAGCCGGAGACGGCGGCGTCGTAGCCGCCGCGCCTACCTCGCCGTCCGACTCAGCATCCATACCTCTCCCCGGCGGGGAGAGGTCGGACTCCGAGCGGAGCGAGGAATCCGGGTCAGGGTGTACTGGAGCGGTCAACTCCCCCTCACCCGGCTCGCATCTCGCATTGCTCGATACTCGTCGACCTCTCCCCGCCGGGGAGAGGTGAAATGCATCGGTGTTGTCTAGTTCCGCCGCCGCGGCGCGGCGGGCGGCGGCGATCTGCGTCAATTGCCGCAGATAGGCGATCTTGTCGTCGACCGTGCGCTGGATATGGGCGACCTGCTCGTCGCTGAGATGGCGGTACTTCCCGATCAGCTTCAGATAATTTCCGATCGGCTCGGGTTTCTCCACCGGATGGGTGAACCGCAGTCCGCCGGCGGGATCATACTCCCACAGCGCGATGAAATTGGTGCGCACCTGCATGCGGCAGACTTCCGTCGTCATGCTGGAGGGAAAGCGCCAGCCGGTCGGGCAGGGGGCGTAGACATGCAGATAGGCCATGCCGGTCTCCGCCGCCTCGATCGCCTTGGCGAGCTTGGCGTAATAGTCCTCCAGGAACGCGGTCGAGGCGGTCGCGACATAGGAACAGTTGTGCATGGTCATGATCAGCGGCAGGTTCTTCGCCTCGGTGCGCTTGCCGTGCAGCTCGCCGCCGACCGGCGTCGTCGTCGTCCATGAGCCGTACGGCGTCACGCCGGACGACTGCATGCCGGTGTTCATGTAGCCTTCGTTGTCGACGCAGATGAACAGGATGGGATCGTTGCGCTCGGCCGCGCCGGACACCGACTGGAAGCCCGCATCGGAGGTGCCTCCGTCGCCCGCGAGCGCGATCGCGGTGACCTTGCGTCCCACCCGGTCGTACTGCTTTTTCACGCCGGCCAGCATGGTCGCGGTGTTGGTGAGCAGCGAGTGGAAGATCGGGACCTTCGCGCCGGTCTGCCCGTTGTAGCCGACCGTGCCCATGCCGGGGATGCAGCCCGGCGGCGCCGCGACCACCGCCTCCGGCCCGACCATGCGCATCGTGTGTCGGATCAGAAGTTCGGAATTGCAGCCGTGACAGGCGGCGAGCCCGCGGCAGAACAGGTCCTCCTTCTCGGCAAAGGCGTTGAAGATCTGCCCCTCGGTCCGGTATTCGAGCGCCCCGCTCGGGCACGCCGCGACGCAGGCCGGCTCGCCGTCGCACAGATCGCATTTGCGTGACATGGCCGACCTCGGCCTCGTAGACGATGCCGGCATAGGCGCAGCCGGCGGTGCACAGCAGGCAATTGACGCAGGTCTCCTCCGCCCAGTCGATCACGCCCGTGTCGCCGTTCTTGGCGAGCGCGCCGGACGGACAGTCCATCACGCAGATCGGGTCGGCGCATTGCCGGCAGAGCGCGAGCTCGAAGCCGCCGCCCGCGACCGCGGGCATGATGCGGATGCGCGACTGCGCGAGGTCGGACGATCCCGACTTCGCCTGCGCGCAGGCGATCACGCAATCGCCGCAGCCGTCGCAGCGGGCGGCGCGAAACTGCACGGTGCTGAAGCAGGTCCCCATCGCTTTCTCTCCTACCGCCACAGCCGCGACATCAATTGACGTCCCGTCGTCCGCGGGTCGGCGATGAACGCGCTCCGGACGGCCGACAGATCGGCGCCCCGGCGAATGAGCTGCCACATGATGCCGGCATCGACGAAATCATTGATGGTGGCGATGCCGAGCAGCTTGCCGTTCTTGAGGACGATGCGGCGATAGACGCCGTTCTGTTCGTCGCCCCGCTCCTCGATCTCGCATCCGATGCCGGCCTTGCCGACGCCGACCGAGATCGCCTGCTGGCCGAAGAAGCTGTAGGTGTTGAGCGGCACCGCGCCGGGAAACGGCGCAACCCCGGAATCGTCCGCCATGTCGAGCCCGGCGATGCGGCCCTGTTCGACCGCATTCGGCAGAATGCCGTTGACGACCTTTTCGCCCCAGAGGCCGCTGCGCCTGCGCCACGTCGCCGGCCGCCCAGATGTTCGGCAGGTTCGTGCGCATGCGGTCGTCGACGAGGATGCCGACATCGACGTCGATTCCCGATCCATCGAGAAAGGCGATGTTGGGCTTGACCCCGGTGCACACCAGCAGAAGATCGGCGACGATGGTGCGCCCGTCGTCGAGCGTGGCGATGCAGCGGTCGACCAGCCCGTCGACCTTCGCGAGCGTCCGGCCCAGCACCATGCGCACGCCGTTGCGCGCGAACGTCCCCTCGATGATGGTCGAGGCGCGCGGTTCGAAATAGGCGGACAGAACGTGGCGCTGCATCTCGATCACGCTGACGGCGACGCCGGCCTTCGCCATGTTTTCCGCCGCATGCATGCCGATCAGCCCGGCGCCGAGGACGATCGCCGATTTGGCGTGGCCGATCGCGTTGCGCAGTTCGATCGCATCGTCCATCGATCGCAGCACGTGGAAAGGAATATCGGCGAGCCCGCGCACCGGCGGCAGCGCGGGCGTCGCGCCGGTCGCGATCAGCAGGCGCTCATAGGTCCAGGTCTCGCCGGAGTCGAGGCGCAGCAGCGACTGCGCCGGATCGATCGCGACGACCGTCGCGCCGGGCACGAAGGCGACCGCGTTGTCGCGGAACCAGGTCGCGTTGCGCAGAACCACCTTGTCGGGCTGCGAACGGCCGGACACGACGTAGGGCAGGATGGTCGGGGAATAGGGCAGACGCGCGTCGCGCGTCAGCAGCGTGACCTCCCCGTCGGGATCGTGGAAGCGGATGGCGGTCGCCGCTTCGAGCGCGGCATGGCTGCTGCCGATGATCAGGTATTTGCTGTGCATCGCGCCCACCCTCGAACTCCGCGCTTGCTGCGTCCTCCCCCGCGGAGCGGGGGAGGAGGACCGCCCGAAAGGGCGGTGGAGGGGGCTGAACCTCGTGCTGTCGATACGCCCCCTCCACCATGCTGCGCATGGTTCCCCTCCCCCGTTTCACGGGGGAGGATATTGGGCCTTGAGAAATCGTTGCCCCCGATGGAACGCGTCATTTGTGTCGCGGCCTCAATCGTTCTCGTTCAGCCAGATCGGCTCGCGCGGCCGGCCATTCCAGGCAAGTTCGCGGGTGATCGCAATGGCGCGGGCGAAATGCTCGGCGGTAATGTCGGCCCCGGCCAGCCCGCCGATGAAGCTGATCGCCGGAATCGGCCGGCCGGTGTGGTAGAGCGCGCCCAAGGTCTCCTGGTAGACCGGGCCCGAATTCCAGCCGAAGCTCACCGAGCGGTCGACCACGCCGATGCGCCGCACCTTCGCGAGCGCAGCCGTCATCGCGTCGAGCGGGAAGGGGCGGAAGGTCTTGACCTTGATGAGGCCGACCGCTTCGCCCGCCGCGCGCGCGGCGTCGACGGCGTCCTTGGCCGCGCCCGTCATGCTGCCGATCGTGACGAGCGCATAGGTCGCATCGTCCAGCCGGTATTCCTCGATCAGCGGCGCATGATAGCGGCCGAACCGTTCGCCCCAGGCGGCATGCGTTTCGCGGATCACCCGCAGCGCGTTCTGCATGCCGCGGCACTGCCCCTTGCGATAGCGTACGAAGGTGCTGGGACCAACGCCGCCGGCGCCGCCGGTGAGCGGGTCCACGCCCATCGGGCGGGACGGATCGAGCGCGACATGCCAGTTGATCGCGGCGGGCCCAAGGAACTCGTCCGCGTCCCGCTGATCCGGGATCTCGACGCGCGTGACGCCGAAGGAGAGATAGTTGCCGTCGTGACAGACATTCACCGGCAGCATGACGTCGCGATGCTCGGCGATTTTGTAGGCCATGACGGTGGTGTCGAGAATCTCCTGCACGGTCTCGCAATACATTTGGATCCAGCCGGCCTCGCGCACCACCATCGCGTCCTGCTGGCCGCCCCAGACGCATTGCGGGCTCAACAGATCGCGCGTGACGAGCGAGGCGACCATCGGCAGGCGCAGGCCGGGCGTGCGGACATACGGCTCGAACATGAAGGCGATGCCCGGCCCGCAGGTTGCGGTGAAGGTGCGGCCGCCGGCAAGCGCGACGCCCTGCAGTCCGGACATCACCGCATGCTCGCCTTCGACATTGAGGAGATCGGCGTCAAGGCGGCCGTCGGCGATCATCTGCGACAGATGCTCGACCAGCGAGGACTGCGGCGTGATCGGATAGACCGCGACCACGTCCGGGCGCGCGAGCGCGACGCCGATCGCCGCCGCCTCGTTTCCTTCGCACACGGCGGAGCGCTGGGTGGCGTTGGCGCGGGACTGCTCGGCGGCGACGCTCATCGGCCGACCTCCTCGATCATGCCGATGGCGCGATGCGGACATTCCTGCGCGCAGATGCCGCACCCCTTGCAGACGGCGAGATCGAACTCGAACCAGCGCGGCTTTTCGACGACGCACTGCACCGGGCAATAGAGCCAGCACAGGCCGCATTTGACGCATTTCAGCCGGTCGATGACCGGCCGCATGCTGCGCCAGTCGCCCGGCAGCATGGTGGAGAGCTTGGTGGCGATCGGCGCGAGATCGTCGGGGATGGTCGAGGCGTCGAAGTGATCACGCGACTGCCGGCGCATGGGCCACCCTCTTCAGTTCGTGCACGTGCGTTTCGGCGTAGCCGCGCTCGACCGCCAACAGATTCTCGGTCAGGCCGGCGTCGCGGAATTCCATTTGCTGCAGCGCCTCCTTGAGCGACGCCAGCGTCAGCAGGCCGGTCGCGCGCGCGAACGCGCCCAGCATGATCGCATTGGTGACCGGCCGCCGGTATATCGTGAGCGCGATGCCGATCGCATCGCACAGGCCGGCGCATGCGACATGATCGGGGAGCGCAAGCTCGGTGAGCTTCGCCTTGGTGGCGAGAACGACCGTGCCGCTCGGCTTCATGCCGGCGAAAATGTCCACCGCGCGCACGACCGTCGGATCGATGCAGACGACGCAGTCGGGATGATAGACATTCGTCATCGCGCGAATCGGCGCGTTCGAGAAACGCAGGAAGGCCGCGACCGGCGCGCCGCGGCGCTCGAAGCCGAACGACGGGATCGCCACCGCGTGCTTGCCGTCGTCGATCAGCGCCTGCGCCAGAATCGAACAGGCGAGCACGGCGCCTTGGCCGCCGCGCCCGTGAATGCGCACCTCGTGCATTTCGTGCATGTCTTGCCCCGAAATCGCTGGAGGCTGCTGTTCAATTCTTCTTGGCGTTCCTCCCGGAAGCGTGAGGAAGGCATGACTCGCCGGCGAATGCTTTGATATCCATCAATTCGCTGCGGTGCGAAAAGCGCGGGTCCCCATCGATCGTTCACCGCCGTGCGCGCGGCTCACAATCCGGCGGCGCGGGCGGCGGCGGCGATGCCCATGCCGGCGATCACCGCAAGGAAATCATTGCGGCGCACCGCCATCACCAATGCCGCGCCGCCGATCGCGAGCGCCCCCGCGAGGCCGCCATTGGCGATGACGGGGAGCACGGTGGCGGCGATGATCGAACCGGGCAGCGCCGCGAGCATGCGCTCGACCCGCCGCGTCATCGGCACATGGCCCATCAGCCAGAAGCCGCCGGCGCGCATCGCATAGGTCGCCGCCGCCATCGCGAGGATCGCGACAAGCGCTCCGTGGTCGGCCGGCTCAATCGGGTTCATCGATGAAGCCTCCGAGCACGCTGCCGGCAAGCGCGCCGGCGACCACGAAATACCAGCCGCCGAGCAGTTGCTGCGTCGTCACCGCGACCGCACCGGCGGCGATCCACGGGATTGCGCCGCGCGCGCCGCGCCAGAGCGGGACCAGCATTGCGGCGAAGAAGATCGGCATCACCAGGTCGAGGCCATAGCGACGCGGATCGCCGGCGATCGCGCCTAGCAGATAGCCTGCGGTCGAGGCGGCCATCCAGAGGAGCAGGAACAACAGGCTCGCGCCGAGAAACACGCTTGCGGGCGAGCCCTCCTCGCGCCGCGCGCGCATGGTGACCAGCCAGGCCGGATCGGTGGTGAGATGCAGGAGAGGATAGACCTGCCAGGCCGGCACGGATCGAAACGAGGGCTGCAGCGAAGCGGTGATCAGGAGAATGCGGGCGTTCACGGTCGCGACCACGAGCGCAAGACCGGCGATCGCGCCTGCCGTGAAACGCTGCGGCCACACGTCGAGCGCCACGAGCTGCGAAGCGCCCGCGAAGACGAGCGCATTCATCAGCACGCTGTGCAGGAGCGAGAGCCCCTTCGCGGCGGCGGCGGCCCCGACCGCGAGCCCGAACGTGATCATGGCCGGCAAGATCGGCAGGGCGAGCCGCGCCCCCAGCCTGAAATCGGCGAGCGACCATAATGCTCGCCCTTCGGGATCATGTTTCAGGGTCGGGTCCGACAATTCAGCTCCAATCGCGTTCGTCAATGTATGCCGCGCGCCGCTGCGCGGGAAGAACGCGGCAAGAGCGGCCGGAACCTCACTCGCGCCGTCGTGATTAAACCACCATGACCGAGACGCCCGCCACGATCACCACGCTGTCCGCGCTGCGCGAGGCGGAGGCTGCGTGCACGCGTTGCCCGCTTTACCGCGACGCGACGCAGGTCGTTCCCGGCGAAGGGCCGGCGCGGGCGCGGCTGATGATGGTCGGCGAGCAGCCGGGGGACCAGGAGGATCAGCAGGGCCGGCCGTTCGTGGGCCCGGCCGGGCGCGTGCTCGACCGGGCGATCGGCGAGGCCGGGATCGATCGGCGCGAGGTGTTCGTCACCAATGCGGTGAAGCATTTCAAGTGGGAGCCGCGCGGCAAGCGCCGGCTGCACAAAAAGCCGAATGCCTATGAGATCGATCGCTGCCGCTGGTGGAACGATCTCGAACGCGCGATCGTGCAGCCCGAGCTGACGGTGGCGCTCGGCGCGACCGCGGCGAACAGCCTGCTCGGCCGCAGCGTGACGATCTCGCGGGTGCGCGGGGCGCTGCTCGCGGGACGCGACGGCGCGCGCGTCGTCGTCACCATCCATCCGTCCTATCTCTTGCGGATCGACGATGCAGACGACAAGGCGCGCGAATACGCCCGCTTCGTCGAGCGATCTCGGCTTTTGCGCCAGCCACCTGCGGACGGCGGCCGCCTGAGTTCAGGCCGCTTCGCCGCGGCGGATTTTCTGCAGCCGCCGCTCCTGATCGACATAGGCCTGCGCCGCGGCGTTCTGGAACAATTCGCGCGAGCCTTCGTCGTCGGTCACCGGCGTGATCGCGAGGTCGCGGTACTCGTAGCGCTTCGGATCGTGCTTGATGCGCAGATAAATCCGGCGCAGGCGCAGATAGGTGTAGACCCAGCGGGCGTTCTTGACCAACGTCTCGAGAATGAATTTCGGATAGAAGGACCAGATCGAACTCGCGGGGCAGCGTCGGCCGGCGATCGCGGCGGAACTTCAGCCGCAGGAACCCGGCCTCGAGCGGATGCACGTTCTCGATCTCGATCGAGGCCTTGAACCATGTGATGGCGAACAAGGTCGCGCCGAAGCCGTGCAGCGCCGCGGCCCGCCGCATGACTGTCGTCACATGCTCCGTCGAATAGAAGCTCTTCCACGCCTGCTGGTACGCATAGGTCCATTCCTCGCGCGACATGCGCGGATGGGCGGTCGTGATGTGGAACAGGTCGTATTTGTTGAGATCGGGATCCATCCATACGCCCGCGCGATAGAGCTTCTGGTGATCCTCCGAGCCGGGCAGCGGCGTCAGATAGAAGAACTCCAGGACGTCCACCGGCAGTTCGCGCTTGATGATCTCGATCTCGCGGCCGACCGACTCCGCCGTATCCCCCGGAAAGCCGATGATGTAGCCCGCATAGGTCAAGATGCTCGCGTGCTGCCAGGCGAGCAGCATCGTGCGGTATTCGGTGATCTTGTTCTGTTTTTTCTTGGCGCCGGCCAGATTGTCCGGATTGATGTTTTCGAGCCCGATGAACACGCGCTTCACGCCCGCCCGCCGGCATTTCTCGATGAACCCCGCAGTCCGGTGGCAGAGCGTGTCGACCTGGATGATGAAGCTGAAGTCCATGCGCTCGACTTCGCGCAAATAGATCAGACGGTCGAGAATCGATTCCCAATCCTTGTTGCGCGCGAAATTGTCGTCGGTGATGAAGAAGCGCGACAGCCCCTGGGCGATGTTCTCGCGCACGATGCGCTCGACATCGTCGGGCGAGCGGCGGCGCGAGACGCGCCCTTGCACATTGATGATGGTGCAAAAGGAGCACTGATAGGGACAGCCGCGCCCGGCGTCGAAGCTCGTCAGGGCGCCCGCCGTGCGCGTGACGCGCTCGCGTCCGAGGAACGGGATCGGCGCGCCCTCGATGCCGGGCAGGTCCTTCATGTGGTTGTAGAGCGGCTTCAGCTGGCCCGCTTGGGCGTCGCGCAGCACCTCTTCGAGGCCGTTCTCCGCCTCGCCGGCGAAGATCGACAGACCCATCGCCTGCGCCTCGCGCAGCGCGTCGTCGTCGCCGTCGATCATCGAGAGGACGCCCGACATGTGGAAGCCGCCGATGGCGACCTGAATGCCCATCGCGCGCAAGGGGCGGGCGATGTCGAGCGCGCGCGGCGTCTGATTGGACTGGACGCCGACCAGCATCACCATGCCGGCGTCGGCGGCCCGGATCAGCCGCGCCAGCCGGTCCGGGCGGACGCGTGTGTTGCTCTCGTCGAGCGCGTGGATGTCGAAATCGACGTCCTCGCCCAGCACGCGGCGATCCGCCAGGTCGCGGGCCAGTCCATAGAGGCAGGCGAGTGAATTGGATGGGATCGCGGAGCGAAACCACTGAATCACATAGCCGTCGTCATCGTAATGCGTCGGCTTCACCAGAACGAGGCAAAAGCGTCTGCGGCGGCTCGCGCGGGTCACGGCGGGCGTCGACATGGGCAAATCTCCGTTCTTGGCTGCGACATACCACGTCCGCGCGGCCTTGGAAAACGGACGGCCCGTCGCGGGCGGGACGGCTGAACCAACCGGTCCCGAGCCATCGCGACCCGCGGTCTCGGGGGAGGGCGAAGTCCGCCAATAATCTCAGATAATCGGCAATCACCGGATTTCCGGCGAAACTGGTCCGCCGCCAGCGAAATCTGTTATGTCAGCGATGGCCCCTGCGGTATGTTGACCGCCCTTCGATCCGAGGACTCATCCGATGCCGATTTCCCCTCTTGCCGGCAAGCTCCCGCCGCCGGAGTTGCTGGTCGATCTCGCGCGCCTCGACCGCGCCTATTATGACCGCAAGCCCGACCTCGACGACGCCACCCAGCGCGTATCCTTCGGAACGAGCGGCCATCGCGGCTCCTCGCTCAGCGGCTCGTTCAATGAGGCGCACATCCTCGCAATGACCCAGGCGATCTGCGAGTACCGCGCCGGCGAGGGCATCGACGGACCGCTGTTTCTCGGCAAGGACACGCATGCGCTGTCGGGCCCCGCACAGCGCACCGCCTTGGAGGTGCTCGCGGCCAACGCGGTGACGACGGCGATCCAGCGCGACGACGGCTTCACGCCCACGCCGGTCATCTCGCGGGCGATCCTCGTGCACAATCGCGGCCGCAAGGACCATCGCGCCGACGGACTCGTCATAACCCCCTCGCACAATCCTCCGGAAGACGGAGGCTTCAAGTACAACCCGCCGCACGGGGGACCGGCCGACACCGACGCGACCAAGTGGATCGAGAACCGCGCCAACGCCTTGCTGCGGGACGGAAATCGCGGCGTCCTGCGCGTGCCCTTCGAAAAGGCGCTGAAGGCGGCGACGACGCATCAGGAAGACTTCGTGCAGCCCTATGTCGACGACCTCGCGAATGTCGTCGATATGGAGGTGATCCGCGCCGCCGGATTGAAGCTCGCGGTCGACCCGCTCGGCGGCGCCGCGCTCCAGTACTGGGCGCCGATCAACGCGCGCTACGGGCTCGAGATCGACATCGTGAACAAGACGGTGGATCCGCGCTTCGCCTTCATGACCCTCGATCACGATGGCAAGATCCGGATGGACTGCTCGAGTCCCCATGCGATGGCGAGCCTCGTGCGGCTGAAGGATGCGTATCGGGTCGCCTTCGCCAACGATACGGACTCGGACCGGCACGGCATCGTCACGCCGTCGGCCGGGCTGATGAACCCGAACCATTATCTCGCCGTCGCCATCCGCTACCTGCTGACCAGCCGGCCGCGCTGGCCGGCCAGTGCCGCAGTCGGCAAGACGCTGGTGAGCAGCAGCATGATCGACCGCGTCGTGACGAAGCTGGGGCGGAGGCTGTCGGAGGTGCCGGTCGGCTTCAAATGGTTCGTGTCCGGGTTGATCGACGGCTCGCTCTGCTTCGGGGGCGAGGAAAGCGCCGGCGCGAGCTTCCTGCGCCATGACGGCACGGTGTGGACGACCGACAAGGACGGCGTGATCATGGACCTGCTCGCCGCGGAGATCACCGCCCGCACCGGCAAAGACCCGGGCGAGCATTACCGCGATCTCACCGCCGAATTCGGCGCGCCGCTGTATACCCGCATCGACGCCGCCGCGACGCCGGAGCAGAAGGCGCGGCTCGCGAAGCTCTCGCCCGCGGCGGTGGTGGCGAACGAGCTTGCGGGCGATCCGATCACGGCGAAGCTCACCAACGCGCCCGGCAATAATGCGCCCATCGGCGGGTTGAAGGTCGTGACCGCGAACGGCTGGTTTGCGGCACGGCCGTCGGGGACCGAGAACATCTACAAGGTCTATGCCGAGAGCTTCCGCGACGAAAAACACCTGCAGGCGATCGTTTCCGAGGCGCAGGCGATCGTGAGCCAGGCGCTCGGCGGCGAGGAGCGACTGGTTGCGAAGGCGGCGAGGGCCTGACGCGGACGCGCCCGGCCCTCTGTTCAGGCGGATGCGATGGAGCCGGACGCGCCGCATAACGGCGCGCCGGACGGCCAGGCGAAGAGGTGGCTTGCGCAGCGCCGGCAGTCGGAGCTGCCGAAGCCCGGCATCGGCGCGGGAAGGTGCGACAGCCGCGCCGCGAGCGCGCATTCCGCCCCGCCGGGGAAGACAAAAGCGCCCCGCACCGCGCCGTGCTCGGTCAGGTGATCCACGTGCCAGCGCACCGGCTTGCCGCGCCGCATATGCCTTGCGATGCGCGCCTTCAGGCCGCCCGGTCCCCGAGCCGAGCCGCAATAGAGATACCGCCCGGCGGGCAGCGCGCATGGCGCTCTGCCCCCGACGGCCACCTTGATCGACTTGGCGAGATCGATCACCAGAACATAGGCGCCGGCGCAGGCAGGGATGTCTGCGGCCGTTCGGAACAGCCGGGAACG
Organism: uncultured Alphaproteobacteria bacterium; assembly: GCA_963712435.1. GTDB lineage: Bacteria > Pseudomonadota > Alphaproteobacteria > Rhizobiales > Xanthobacteraceae > Rhodoplanes. The sequence continues at coordinate 45,746 of CAVQIB010000021.1, forward strand.
TGCAAGCTCGCGGGCCGGTGCGGTCGTCATCGTCCATTTACCCCCGATCTTTCGGTGAACGCCAATTCACTTGTTGTGTGATCGGACCTCGAAGACCTTCCGAGCGACCGCACAACCGCGACCTGACCTTTCGCTCCCTCGATAGTGATCACAGGCCAATCGCGGCTGGCGTAAAAGGCGGGCGGGCGCGGCGATCCGGGCTCGAGGCCGCCGCTGCCGCGGCGTTTTGCCGGCGTTCCGAACCGGAGGCCGGGCGGTCGCAACTGATGACGCAGTGATCCAGGCGCCCGCGCCAGCCGTTTCCAGCCGGGATCGAGAGGCGCGCAGCGCGCCAGGAGCGCAATCCGGGACGATGATGTGAGACCTTTGCGACTGCTCAGGATTTTGTCGCTCGCGCTTGGCTTGGCGCTGTGGCTCGGGCCAGCGCCGGCTGCGGCCCAGCCGATCGACAGCGCGGCGGCGCAGAAGCGCTTCCAGGCTCTCTACGCCGCAGGCCGGTATCAGGCCGCGCTCGCGGAAGCGCTCAAGAACGAAGCGGCCGCCAAGCGCGGCGGGGTGAACACGCTCCCTTACGTGCTTGCGCTTAACGATCTCGGCCGTGCGAACCAGGCGCTCGGACGCTACGGCGAGGCCGCGCGGGCGTTCAAGCAGGTCGCGGACACCCTGAAGAAGAACGTCCCGCCGACCGATCCCAAGCTGATCCAGGCGAACGCCAATCTCGCCAAGGCCTATCTCCTGCTCGGCCGCTATGGCGAAGCGGAGACGCTGTTCAGGCAAGCGCGGGACGCGACGGCCAGCGGCTCCGGACCCGGCCCGGCCCTGGCCGTGCTCACGATGAATATGGGCGACGTCTACCGGTTTCAGGCTCGCTATGGCGAGGCCGAGGAACAGTACAACCGGGCCCTGGAGATGGCCGAGCAAACCGCCGGCCCGCACAGCATCGAGGTCGCCGACACCCTCAACAATCTGACCAAGATTTACGAGGACCAGGGCCGCTTCGCTGAAGCCGAAGCGTCGCTCGCCCGGACGCGCGCCATCAACGAGCGGGTCCGCGGGGCGAACCATCCGGATGTCGCGTTCGGCATCAACAATCTGGCCCATCTCTACGAGCGGCTGGGCCGCTACGCGGAGGCGGACCGACTGTATCAGCGCGCGATTGAAATGTGGCAACAGGCGCTCGGCCCCAACCACCCCGATGTCGCGACCGCGCTGAACAATCTCGCGCTCGTCTATGTCGGGGAAGAACGCTACGAAGAAGCCGAGCAGCTCTACAAGCGCGCGCTCGCCATTCGCGAGGGCGTGTTCGGCGCGAGCTCCACGGAAGCGGCGACCGTGGCCAACAACCTCGCTGCGCTTTATGAGTTTCAGGATCGCTACGGCGATGTCGAGGCGTTCGCCAAGCGGGCGCTGCTGGTCGTCGAGAAAACCCTCGGTCCGGACAATCCGGACACGGCCAAGGTCGTGCGCAAGCTCGGCGTCGCCTATGAGGGCCAGGGTCGCTTCACCGAAGCGGGACAGCAATTCAAGCGCGCACTCGATATTTTCACCAAGTCGTTCGGCCAGGATCATCGGTTCGTCGCCGGCGTGTTGCTGTCTCAATCGCGGCTGTTCGAACGCGAACGCCGCTATGATGACGCCAATGCGGCGCTGACGCGCGCGCTCGCGATCAACGAAAAGGCGCGCGGACCGAACCATCCGGAGGTCGCCCGCGTGCTCCACCGGCTCGCGCTCCTGAGCGGCGCCCGCAGCGACTCCGGCGGCGCGCTCAGCTATTCGCGCAAGGCGAGCGCCGCGGTGCTCGCGCATGCGGCCGCCGACCAGGCGGGACCGGGCGGCTCTGGCGGTCTCGTCGAGCAGCGTGCGCGCTATTTCGTCAATCACCTCGCAAGCGTCGCGGCCGCCGCGCGGGCTGGTCTCGGCGCAGAGCCGGCGCTTGGGCAGGAGGCGCTGGAAATCGCGCAATGGGCGAACCAGTCGGCGGCCGCCGCCGCGATCCAGCAATTGGGCGCGCGCTCCGCCGCCGGCAACGACGCGCTCGCCGCGCTGGTGCGCGAAAGCCAGGACCTCACGGCCCTGTGGCGCGCGCGCGACCGCGCCTTGACGGAGGCGTTGTCAAAGCCAGGCACGCCCGAATACGCGGCGTTTATCGCAACGCTCCGCAAGCAGATGGCCGACGTCGAGCAGAAGCTCAACGACAATGCTGCGCGGATGCGCAGGCAGTTCAGCGACTATGTGGCGCTGACCCGGCCGAGCCCGATGAAGGCGGACGAGGTGCAGCAGCTTCTCGGCGCGGACGAGGCGCTCGTGTTTCTGTTGCCCGGGGAAACCGAGAGCTATGTCTTCGCGCTCACGCGGGAGGGCTATCTCTGGAAGACGATTCCGTTCGCCGTCGAGGCGCTGGCCGCCAAGGTCGTCGGTCTTCGCCGCGGGCTTTTCGTCGACGCCTCCAACGAGCCGGCCCGCAAGACCGAGAAATTCGATCCTGCGGCGGCGCATGAGCTCTACGCCGCGCTGATTGGTCCCGTCGATGGCCAGATCAGAGACAAGCGCCACCTGCTCATCGTGCCCTCCGGGCCTTTGACCGCGCTGCCGTTCCACCTGCTTGTGACCGAGCCGCCGGCGGCCGGCGCGGAGCAGGGCCGGTCGGACGCGGCCCGCTATCGCGCCGCGGCGTGGCTCATCCGGCGACACGCCGTCACCGTGCTGCCGTCGGTCGCGAGCCTGCGGGCGCTGCGGACGCAGAGGGGGGGCGAGCAAAGTGGAAAGCCGCTCCTCGGCTTCGGCGATCCGGTCTTCGGGCCGGAGCTGCCGGCTGGCCCGGAAACGCCCCGGAACAGGAGCCGCAGCCTCGTCACGCGCGCCTATTCCGAATTCTGGCGCGGCGCCAATGTCGACCGGCGGAAACTCGGCGAAACGCTGCCGCGGCTGGAGGAGACCGCCGACGAACTGAAGGCGATCGCGCAAACGCTCGGCGCGCCGGGCGACGACATCAAACTGCGGGAGGATGCGCGCGAAACGACCGTGAAGCATGCACGGCTCGCCGATTACCGCATCGTCTATTTCGCCACGCACGGCCTCGTCGCCGGCGACGTCCGGGAACTCGCCGAGCCGTCGCTCGCGCTCACCATTCCCGCCGAGCCGACGGAGGAGGACGACGGCCTGCTCACGGCCAGCGAAATCGCGCAACTGAAGCTGAATGCCGACTGGGTCGTGCTCTCCGCCTGCAACACGATCGCGGGCGAGAAGCCCGGGGCCGAGGCGCTCTCGGGCCTCGCGCGCGCGTTCTTCTATGCGGGGGCGCGGGCGCTGCTGGTCTCGCACTGGGCAGTGGAGTCCAATGCGGCGACGCGGCTGACGACGGCCACGTTCGACATCCTCACCGCCAACCCGGAGCTGGGACGCGCCGAGGCGTTGCGCCGCGCGATGCTGGCCTATCTGGACGAGGCGTCTGACCCGCGCGAGACCGATCCCGCCATTTGGGGCCCGTTCTCCATCGTCGGCGAGGGCGCGCACCGGTGATGGGCGTCTTCCGGCCGTCGCCGCAAGGCGGCGCATCGTTGCCGTCCCGCCACGCTTGCTGAAAAAATGAGCATCGGCGGCGTTCCGCAACGAGTCCGCGGTTGATTTCCCCAGCCCAAGAGCGGCAGCTTAGCAGCGGGGAATTCCGATCAGACGGATGGGGCGCAACATGACAAGACTTCTGACGCTCGGCGTCGGCCTAGCGGCCGCTTTCGCTATGATGGCTCCGGCCCTGGCGGACGAGCCGCCGCCCCCGCAGAAAAGGGCGCCCGCCCGCGCCGCGCCGGTCCGGGCTGCGCCGGCCCGTGTTGCCCCGGCTCCGCGACCGGAGCCGGTCCGGCAGGCGGCCACCAGCAACTGGTCCGGCGGTCAGGCGGGCGGCTCGAATGGCGGCAGCTTCGCCAACAACGCGTTCGCCGAGCCGGGCTCCTATATCTGCCCGCCCGGCGCGACATTCGGCGTCTATTGCTACGAGACACCGTTCAGCTTCAAAGGGCATCCTGCAAGCTACACGATCGGTCCCTTCCTGGGCTATCGCGTGCAGCTCGGAAGCTTTGTGGTCGGGATCGAGGGCGATGTCTCCTACAAGGACACCGAGTCCTCGGTCGGCCAGGTGACCGATGTGCAGATCAATCCCGTGGTCGGCGGCACGCCGTTCAATTACCTGCGCAACGACAACTTCGCCGGCACGCTCAAGCAGGGCTGGGACGGCTCGGTGCGCGGACGTATCGGCGTGCTCGTGACGCCCTGGACCCTGATCTATGGAACCGGCGGCGTCGCGCTTGAGCGGGTCAGCGGGTCGCTGACCTATGTCGGCACCATATATGAGTGCACCGGCCCCGGCGTGAGCTGCACGACGCCGATCGGCACGGCGACGTCGAGCACGAGCTTCAGCGAGACGCGCGTCGGCGCAACGGGCGGCGCGGGCGTGGAATTCCAGCTTGGACAGAGCCCCTTCGGGGGGTCGTGGACGGCGAGGATCGAGTATCGCTACACGGATTTCGGCAGCTTCAGCAAGTCGTTCCCCGTCTACACGGCCTGCGCGACCTGCGCGAGCCCGTCGAGCGGCGCGTCGATCGAGCTGCATCCGTCGTTCCAGACCGTCCGGGTCGGCCTCGGCTTCGGCTTCTGACGCCGGCAGGATAGAAGCCGGCCAGCCGACGCGCGGCTGGCCCCGGGAACGAGAAAGCCGCCTGCGGAAACGCGGGCGGCTTTTTTAGTCCTGCCGTCGTTGCGCGGGAAAGCTCAGGCTGCGCGGGCGCGCTCAACCGCCTCGGCTGTCCGCTTGGTCGCTTCATCGGCCATATGCATTGATTTCTCGGCGATGCGGCGGGCGCACTGAAGGAAGCTCTCCAGATTGTCGCGCACGAATTCGCTTTGGACTGCGGCGAAGTCCTGTGGCGTACGGCAGCGCATCAGGCTGTCGAACCGGTTCAGATTCTGCTCCATGCGTTCGCGGGCGAAGTTCACCCATTCGCGCGAGATGCCCTGGCCCACTTCGGCGAGCACCGCGCTCGAATGGATGATGGCGTCGATATTGTCGGAGGATTTCTGCGCCGCCTTGTGGGCTTCCTCGCCGGACATGCCGAACACGCGGCTGAGCTGATCGGCCGACTTTTCGGTCAAGCGCGCCGCAATCTCGGCGCTCGACTGCAGCGCCTCCTGAACGGTCTCCGCATTGCGCTGGAGAATTTCCGTCCCGGCGCGCGCCGCACGCTCGCTGACATCGCTGGATATTTTCACGATGCGGTCCGCCTGCTCGACGCCCGCTCGAGTTGCCTCTTGCACGGCCTGGGTCACGTTGTCGGTCTGGGGGTTAAGCATGTGTCCGTCTCCTCAGTTGATCGTCTCAGTACGGGGGAACGCCGGGAATTCGCGACGCACTGATGCCGCAATACCGCAATACCCAACCTAATCTCAGGTCGTTCACAAAGTTCCAGCAATCGTCAAAAAATTGAATGTACTTCTATTATAGCTAATCACAGTAAACTATGTATAGGCTATTCTATACGGTATAAACGGTTCTTCTGCAGAATTGAAACGACAGATATTCACCGACCCGCAGGCTTTGTCGCAGCCTCCGGCCGCGGCCGCCCTCGGACATGAGTGAATTTTAGTCCGGGTCGGCGACAGGATAATGAACGCGCGCACATCGTGCGCCGCGCTCGCACGCGGAACCGGTTCATCCTGCGAAGCTCGCCGCCAAGCGAACAGCCGTTTCGTCTCCCGCACGAGAGAGGGCCGCCCGTGTAAGCGCCGCAGCGCTCAGTAGCGCGCGGCGATCGGCAGCTCCTCGCCCGGGAACAGCGTGATCACGCGACAGCCCGTATCGGTGACGACCACCTCTTCCTCGATCCGCGCGGCCGAATAGCCGTCCTTCGCCGGACAATAGGTCTCGAGCGCGAACACCATGCCTTCCTTGATCTCGGTCGGGTGATCCATCGAGATCACGCGCGAGATGATCGGCCGCTCGTGCAGCGCGAGCCCGAGCCCGTGGCCGAATTGCAGGCCGAACGCCGACGTTTCGTCGGGGAAGCCGAATTCCTCCGCCTTCGGCCACACGCTGCAGACGCGGTCGGTGGTCACCCCCGGCTTGATCAGCGCGATCGCGCAGTCGAGCCATTCGCGGCACAGCTTGTAGGCGTCGTGCTGGGCCGGCGTCGCGCGTCCGACATTGAAGGTGCGGTAGTAGCAGGTGCGATAACCCATAAAGGATTGGAGGATGTCGAAGAACACCTGATCCCCGGGCCGCACCATGCGATCGGTGAAATTGTGCGGGTGCGGATTGCAGCGCTCGCCGGAGATGGCGTTCACCGCTTCCACGTCGTCGGAGCCGTTGCGATAGAGGAACTCGTTGACCTTCGCGACGATGTCGTTCTCGCGTATGCCGGGCCGCAGCTCCTCATTGATGAGGTGGTAGGCGCCGTCGACCATGGCGGCGGCGCGGTTCAGCAAGGCGATCTCGTCGATGTTCTTGATCTCGCGCGCCTCCAGCATCACCTGCTGGCCGTCGGCGATCTTGAGGCCGGCTTTCTGCAGCTCGAACATCATCGGCGGCTCGATGATGTCGACGCCGACCGGCATGTCGCCGACGCCGGCTTCGCGGATCAGCGCCGCGATCTCGCCGGCGTGCCGCGCCATCAGGCCGAACGACGGGGACACCGTGCCGCGCAAGCCGAGCAGGCCGGCCTTGCAGTTCTCCGGCTTGAGCCACGGGCAGTAGAGCCGATGGTGCACCGCGGCCGAACCGAAATCCCACAGGATCGGATCGCCGTTGCGCGTCAGCAGCGCCCACCGGCAGATCTTGTCGCGCTCCCACTCGCCGATCTTGGTCGAGGTCAGGTAGCGGATATTGTTGACGTCCATCACGAGGAGCGCGCCGAGCTCGGAATTGTTCAGCGCCTGACGCGCGCGGGACAGGCGGTAGCGATGCATGCGCCGGTAGTCGACGCGCTCCTCGAAATCGACTCCGGTGATGCCGAGCGCCGGCAGCGCGCGCCCCCAATTGTAACGGGGGTCGATGTCTTCGGCGCGGATCTCGCGCGTATACTGATCCATGGCAAACTCCTTGGGGGGCGGGTTTTAATGCGCCGGCGGCCGGCGGAGCTCTCAAACTATAGAGCCAATCGTTTTCGGTGTAACATTGATCTTTCGGTCGCGCCGGCCCAAGATGTCGCGCCTCGAATTCGCGAAGCGCAAGGCAGGGCGTGCGAACTCAATTGCCGGTTTCTCGATCTGATTGCGTAATCGCGGGAGGTCCGATCGACAAAAACTTCACATGATGGGACGAAACGCTATGTCGCTTGCAGAACGCGTCGATACGCCGTCAGCGCCGCGCCACGCCCAGCCGCTCGCAACCGGAGCGATACCGCGTCAATACAACTTCGCGGCTGACATCCTTGAGCGCAATCTGGCCGCCGGGCGCGCCGGCAAGCCCGCCTTCATCGATCCGCGCGGCGCCTGGACCTATGGCGATCTCGCCGATCGCGTCGAGCGCTTCGGCCATGTGCTCCGCAAGCTCGGCGTCCGGCGCGAGGAGCGCGTCCTCATCTGCCTGCTCGACAGCATCGACTGGCCGACCGCGTTTCTCGGCGCGATCAAGGCCGGGGTGATCGCCGTGCCGGTGAACACGCTGCTGACGGAGGACGACTACCGCTACCTGCTCGCCGACAGCCGCGCGCGGTTGCTCGTCGTGTCGGAGGCGCTCTATCCGAAATTCGCGAACGTCATCGCGACATGTCCGGACCTCGCGCATGTGATCGTGTCCGGCGAGGATGCGCACGGGCGTCATCGCTTCGAGGATCTGCTCCAGGAGGCGAGCGGCCCGGCGACGACCGCGGAGACGACGCGCGACGACATCTGCTTCTGGCTCTATACGTCGGGCTCGACCGGCAAGCCGAAAGGGGCGGTGCACGCGCACGCCAATCTGCCGCTGACCAACGCGCTCTACGCCGCGCCATTGCTGCGCCTCACCGAGAACGACCTGTGCTTCTCGGTCGCGAAGCTGTTCTTCGCCTATGGACTGGGCAATGCTCTCACCTTTCCGCTGTCGGCCGGCGCGACGACCGTCCTGATGCCGGACCGCCCCACGCCCGAGACCGTTGCAGCGGTGCTGCGGAAGCATCCGGTCACCGTGTTCTTCGGCGTGCCGACCTTCTATGCGGCCTATCTCGCAAGCCCGGTGGCTCTGCGGCGCGACGAGGTGAAGCTGCGCTGCGCCGTCTCGGCCGGCGAGCCGCTGCCGACCGATATCGGACGCCGCTGGAGCGAGCGCTACGGCGTCGACATTCTCGACGGCCTCGGTTCCACCGAGATGCTGCACATCTACCTGTCCAACCGCGCGGGCGAGGTCAGATACGGCACCACCGGCAAGCCGGCGCCCGGCTATGAGATCAAGCTCGTCGGCGACGACGGCATGCCGGTCAAGCAAGGCGAAATGGGCGAACTGCACGTCAAGGGACCGACGGGCGCGCTCATGTATTGGAACAATCGCGACCAGTCGCGTGCGACCTTTCTCGGCGAATGGACGCGCACAGGCGACAAATATGTCGAGGACCAGGACGGCTATTTCGTCTACTGCGGCCGCCGCGACGACATGCTCAAAGTGGGCGGCATCTATGTCTCGCCCTTCGAGGTCGAAGGCGCGCTGCTCACCCACCCCGACGTCCTCGAAGCGGCGGTGGTCGCCTGGCCCGACGAGGATCTCCTGATCAAGCCGAAAGCGTTTGTCGTGCTGAAGGATCCGAGCCGCGCTTCGGCGGAACTCGCGCAGGCGCTGCAGGACTTCTGCAAGCAGCGCCTCGCGCCCTACAAGTATCCGCGCTGGCTTGAATTCCGCGCCGATCTGCCGAAGACGGCGACGGGCAAGATCCAACGCTTCAAGCTGCGCGCCGAAAGCCAGTGAGAAGCGGTTCACCTCTCCCGCCCGGGAGAGGTGAACCATGCCGGCGCGAACTTGGCGGGGAAGAGAAAGACGCGATCGGCGCTTTCGCGATCACGTCCGCTTGAAAAATCCCCTCACAGCGAAACCCCGGTTCATCACGCCCGTACAGAAGGATCGTCATGCTCGCGCCCCCCGATCACGGGTGCGCGAACGCGGGTGATTTCGCGGCGCAGCGGAACGCGGCTGTCGCGCTCGCGTTGGCATGGCATATTCGAACACGGGACCGTTGCGATGAGAACCGTCTTTACCAAACTGAACGCGTTCGCGGGTGGCTTGCTTGCTTCTTGCGCTCGCTTGGCCCGGCGACGTCCGAACGCAGCCCGGCGCATCGACGGCGGGGCTTGAAGCGCCGCGGTGGAGCGTGTTGTCCGACCCGTTCGGGACGAAGGTGGAGTACCCTGAAAACATATTCTCGATCGATGCAGGCGCGGCGCCGCGCGGGACCGGGCGCACGCTGCGTTCGCCCGACGATCGCGCCTGGCTGATGGTGTATGTCGAAGGCAATGACGAGCGTCACACGCCGGCGAGTTTCGTGCGCGCTTTTTTCACCGCGCCGCGCGAGACCCTCGACTATAATCGCGTCACCGATCGCTTCTTCGCCATCTCCGGCGTGAAGGACGAGCAGATCTATTACAGCCGCTGCAATTTCCCGATCGGCGTCAAGGGACCTCTGCACTGCATTTATCTCGCCTATCCGAAAGACGAAGAGCGGCAGTGGGATGGGATCGTGACGCGGATCAGCCGCTCGCTGCGGCCAGGCGGCTAAGCCGATCGCCTCGTAAGCGCGCAGATGCGACCGGGCCCGCGGGCCGCCCGCGTCGTCAGCTCTCGAGGCCGGTCGGCACGGTCTGGTTCTCGCTTTCGAGCGTCATGCCGGCGGCGAGCGCCATCGTCTCCATCAATGCGGCGAAATCCTTGGCGAGATAGGCCTTCGGATCCTTCTGCAGCGTCGCCGCGCCGAAATGCGTCTGCAGCACTTCGCGCGTCGCCGCCGTCACCGGCATCGGCACGTCCATCTCGCGGCCGAGTTCGAGGCCGAGATCGAGATCCTTGCGCAACAGTTCGGGCGTGAACGTGGTCGTCCAGTCGAGATTGACGAGCGCGGGCGACTTGTAGGCGGTGAACATCGAGCCCATGACGCTGTTGTTGAGAAACGCCAGGAAGGCGTGGCGCGGCACGCCCATCTTGTTCACCAGCAGCATGACCTCGATCAGGTTCTCGATGGTCACGCCGAGCATGACATTGTGCGCGATCTTGCACACGCGCGCGAGCTCGCCGTCGCCGACATAAGAAATGCCGCGCGGCGCGAACGCCTTGGCCATGTCCTCGATCTTGCGGAACGCCGGCTCCGGACCGGAGGCGACCGCGGAGAGCTTGCCGGCCTTGATCACCTTCGCATTGCCGCTGACCGGGCAGACGACGAAATCGGCGCCGAGTTCGCTGACGCGCTTGCGCAGCGCGGCCGACTGTTCGACGGAAATGGTCGAGCAGTCGACGAGCACGGCGGGCACGCGGCCTTTTGCCGGTGAGCGCGCCGTCCTTGCCGAAATAGACCTGCTCGAGATCCTTGCCGGTCGAGACCATCGAGAACAGCACGTCGACGCCCGCGAGGTCGGCCGCCTTGTCGACGACCTTGCCGCCGAGCTTGCCGAGCGGCTCGGCCTTCTCCCGCGTGCGGTTCCAGATCGAGACGTCGTAACCGGCCTTGAGCAGGCGCTCGGCCATCGGATAGCCCATGCGGCCCATGCCGATCCAGCCGACCTTCTGCGTGTTCTTCGCCATCGTCCTCGTCCTCCTCGCGCGCCGCCCTGTTTTTCTTGTTCGCTCGACCGGCCAATTCAGGACGGCTGCGGTATCATGGCCGTCCGCGAGGCGGCAACGATCGCCGCTCGCGTCCGGCCTCGCTATTCCCGGCATTGCTCTTCCGGCGGAAACGCGCGGCGCGGCGAACGGATCGCCGGCGCGCGGGAGATCAGTCGGCCGTGGCTCGCATCTGCTTGTCGCGCCGGCGCTGCACCGACGAGGGAATCCGCATCGCCTCGCGGTATTTGGCGACGGTGCGCCGGGCGATATCGACGCCGGCCGCGTGCAGTTTCTCGACGATGGTGTCGTCGGACAGGACGTCGCTGGCGGTCTCCGCCTCGATCAGCTGCTTGATGCGATGACGCACCGCCTCGGCGGAGTGGGCTTCGCCGCCATTCGCGGCGGCAATCGCCGAGGTGAAGAAGAATTTCAGCTCGAAGGTCCCGCGCGGCGTCGCCATCGCATTTGTTGGCGGTGACGCGGGACACCGTCAATTCGTGCATGCCGATCGCCTCGGCGATGGTCTTGAGATTGAGCGGACGCAGATGCTCGACGCCGTCGATGAGGAACGCGTCCTGCTGGCGCACGATCTCGGTCGCGACCTTGAGGATCGTCTTCGCCCGCTGGTCGAGCGCGCGCACGAGCCAGGCCGCGCTCTGCAGGCAGTCGCCGAGATAGGTCTTGTCGGCCTCTTTCTTGGTGCTGCTCGCGACGCGCGCATAATAGGCCTGGTTGACCAGCACCTTCGGCAGCGTGTCCGAGTTGAGCTCGACGAGCCAGCTGCCGTCCGGACCCGGCCGCACGAACACGTCGGGAACGACGGGTTGCACGACGGTCGAACCGAAGTCGAATGCCCGGCTTGGGGTCGAGCCGGCGGATCTCGCCGATCATGTCGACGAGGTCTTCGTCGTCGACGCCGCAGCAGCGGCGCAGCGCCGCGAAGTCGCGCTTGGCGAGCAGATCGAGGCGGGCGATCAGCGCCTGCATGGCGGGATCGAACCGGTCGCGCTCCCTGAGCTGGATCGCGAGGCATTCGGCGAGGTTGCGCGCGCAGACGCCGGGCGGACTGAAGGTCTGCAGTAGCGCGAGGACGGCTTCCACTTTCGCGGCCGGCGCGCCCAGCGGTCGGCCACTTCGGCGGGTCGCCGACGAGATAGCCCGCCTCGTTGACGAGATCGAGCAGGTAATGGCCGATCAGCCGCTCCGCCGGATCGCTCGTCGCGAGCGCCAGCTGCTCGGCGAGGTGGTCGGCGAGCGTCGGCTCGGAGGCGACGAAGGCTTCGCAGATTGTAGTCGTCGTCGTCGTGCGCGCTCGGGCCGACACCGGACCAGTCGGAATAGGCTTGCGGCTGCGCCTCGGCGCGAGGAGCGGTCGCGGCCGGCTCGTCGGGGAAGACATTTTCGAGGTCGGTGTCGAGATTTTTCTCGAGCGCAGCGCGGCTTGTCTCGAATTCGTCGGAGAGCCACTCGGCGTCCCCCGCCGGCTCGTCGGCCTCTCGCGCTTTCGCCGGGCGCGGGCTCGCCGTTCGGCGGCTCCTCGCCGGTGTCGCGTTCGAGGAGCGGATTGCGCTCGATCTCGGTTTCGACATAGGCCGTCAGGTCGAGGTGGGACAGCTGCAGCAGCTTGATCGCCTGCAGGAGCTGCGGCGTCATCACCAGCGACTGGGTCTGTCGAAGCTGCAGCCTTTGCGAAAGCGCCATTACTCACCGGAAGTTGGTCCGGTTCTTGCTTATCCGGTCTGTGCCGGCCTGTACATCCAACTTTTTGCGAGAGCATCATCGAGCGATGATGAAAAATTTGGCGCGCCGTTTGCCTCGTAATGAGGCAGGCGGCCCGGATGCTTCCTACATGCGGAAGCCTTCGCCGAGATAGAGCCGGCGGACGTCGGGATTATTGACGATCTCGTCGGTCTGGCCCTCCATGAGGACCTCGCCCGAATAGATGATGTAGGCGCGGTCGGTGAGCCCGAGCGTCTCGCGGACATTGTGGTCGGTGATGAGGACGCCGATGCCCCGCTCGGTGAGATGGCGCACCAGCGCCTGGATGTCTCCCACGGCGATCGGGTCGATGCCGGCGAACGGCTCGTCCAGCAGCATATAGCTCGGGCGCGTGGCGAGGGCGCGGGCGATCTCGAGCCGCCGCCGCTCGCCGCCGGACAGCGCGATGGACGGCGTCTTGCGCAGCCGCGCGATGTTGAACTCCTCCAGCAGGGCGTTCAGATCGGCCTCGCGCCGCTTCTTGTCCGGTTCGACGACTTCGAGCACCGCCCGGATATTGTCCTCAACGTTGAGGCCGCGGAAAATCGACGGCTCCTGCGGCAGATAGCCGATGCCGAGGCGCGCCCGCTGGTACATCGGGAGCGTCGTCACGTCGTGTCCGTCGAGCTCGATGCGTCCGCGATCGGCGCTGATGAGGCCGGTGATCATGTAGAACACGGTGGTCTTGCCGGCCCCGTTCGGTCCGAGCAGGCCGACCGCTTCGCCGCGGCGCAGATAGAGGCTCACCCCCTTGCACGACCTTGCGGTTGCCGAAGCTCTTTTCCACGTTGTGGATCGCGAGATAGCCGCTCTGGACGGCGGCGTGCCTGACAGCGGCATCGGAGTGGCCGGGAGCGGTCCGCCGGGGCTTCGCCTGCTGCCGTGGCGGTCGATTGCGGCTGACGGCGTCAGGACTCGTCGTGCGCCGCGCCGACGGAGCCCGCGGCCTTACGGGAGACATCCGGCCGGCCACGCCGTTTGGCGCCGGGCCTTTGTCGGGCGACGAAACCAAGCGAAAATGTCGACCACCCCTGCCTCGACGCCGGGCGCCGGAACGGACGAGCGACCGCGGCTTGCCATCACCATTCCATCGCAGTCCGGCGCGGCTTTGCCATCACAGCCCCGGCCCGGAAGGCCTGGGCTTTGCGGCATCCCGCACCCCCCCGATCTCGACGCCGCCGTCCTTTCCGCCCGGCTGAAGCAGCGCCTGCACCCGGCACTGGCTCGATTTCTCGCATTCGACCCGGGAAACGCTGGTCGTCAAGTCGACGCTCAAGCGGTCTCCTTTGACGACGTTCTGCCCCTGCGAGATCACGACATTGCCGACGAGCGTGATCACGTTCGCCTTCATGTCGAAGAAGCCCTTGTCGGCGGTGGCCTTCTGATCCTTCTGGGTGACGACCACGTCGCCATTCACCTCGATGCGCCGGATGTTCTGCTGGCCGGCGCCGTCCTTCGACGTCGCGGTCTTGGCGTCGGTGTTGTAGAAGACCGCCATGCTCTTGCAAGTGAGCACCGTGTCGCCCTGCACCAGCTGAACATTGCCGGAGAAGGTCGCGACCTTGTCCTTGTCGCGGACCTCGAGCGAGGCGGCGTCGATCTTGATCGGCTGGTTGCGGTTTTGCGAGAAGCCCTGGAGCGCGTTGGGAGGGCCCCTGGCGGACTGCTGTGCGCCGGCTGCGCCGGCAGCGCCCAGCACCGCCGTGACGGCGAGCGCGATCATCCATGCAAACGGTGCGGCCAAGGCGAACCTCATTTGGCGTTCGTCGCGGACGGGCCCGGCTTCGGCGCGTCCAATACCAGAATTGTTTCCACACCCTGACTGAACAGCACCACGGCCCCGTTTTCCGACACTTCGAGGCGATTGGCCCCGAGCGTGCCATTGGGGAACCTGGTCTCGACCCGGTGCTCCGAGACGATCGTGCCTTTCTTCATATCGATCACCGCTTCGTGCAGCCGCGCCTCGTAGCCGGTCGTCGACTGCACCAGAATGTTGTCGAGCAAGGCGGAGCAGATCGGACTTGATGTTGTAAAATCCGGTGGCGGCGGTGATCTCGACGATGCCTTGATCCTTGGTCTGGAGCTGGGCCCTGAGATCGATCAGCTCGAGCACGCCGGGATTGGCCAGATCCTGCGAGGCGACCCGCGCGGTCAGCTCGTAGGGGAGCGAATCGCTGGTGAAGCCGGTCAGCCGCGGCAGCTCCATCGCGATCTTGGTTCCGCTGACGACGAGCTTGCCCTGGTCGAGCGAGACATCGGCGGGCGTCTTGAACGGGTTGAGATAGGCAGCGCCGACGATCAGGGCGAGGCCGGCGAAAATCCCGACCGGAATCCCGATCCGCAGGAATCGGATCAGCCGGCTGTGCCGGGCCGCGCGGCGAAACATGCCTTCGCCGCGAGTCCGGCTTGTCGCGTGGAAAGCGCGGATCTCCTGTCGCTCGATGGCAGGCACGGCGACGAGACGGTTCATCCCAGCTCTCGTTGCGGATCGTCCCCGGCCGATCCTACAATCCACGCGCCCAAAATCGCGCGCGAATATGGCCGTCCCGCGGCGGTTGCGGCCGCGCCCTACGAATGGGCGAAAATGTCCTCGCCGGCCCAGCCGGCGAGGTCGAGTTCGGCGCGCACCGGCAGAAAGCGGAAACAGGCCGCGGCCAGGTGCTCGCGGCCTTCCCGGGCGAGCATCTCATCGAGCCGCGCCTTCAGGGCGTGCAAGTGGAGGACATCCGAGGCGGCGTAGGCGATTTGAGCGTCCGTGAGCTTCTCGGCGCCCCAGTCGGAGAGCTGCTGTTGCTTGGACACGTCGACGCCGAGGACCTCGCGCACGAGATCCTTGAGGCCGTGCTTGTCGGTATAGGTGCGGGTCAGCCGGGACGCGATCTTCGTGCAATAGGCGGGCGCCGCCCAGACCCCGAAAGCGCGAAACAGAGCGGCCAGGTCGAAACGGGCAAAGTGGAATATTTTCAGACGGTTGTTATCCGCCAGCAGCGCCTTGAGATGGGGAGCGTCGGCGCCGCCGCGGGGGATCTGCACGACGTCGGCGCTGCCGTCGCCGGGCGAGAGCTGGACCACGCACAGCCGGTCGCGGGCGGGCAGGAGGCCCATGGTCTCCGTATCGATCGCGACCGCGCCCTGATAACGCGCCAGATCGGGGAGATCGCCGCGATGCAGGCGAATCGTCATCGCGCAAACCTTGTTGCCCGTGCGCCACGCCGGGCGGAGAACGGAAGCCGCGGATCAATCAACTGAAACGAAAGGATTTTCAGCCTCATTTTGGTCACTTGTGTAGCACACGGACGGGTTCGGTCAACGGCAGGGGACCGGACCGGACGCGGAGACGACGCGCGCGACCCGGAGGGGGACTTGAAAACGCAGATGCGAGCTTTTGCCGGGGCTCTCCTCGGCTTCGCCGGCCTGACCGGCTGCGCAGCAGGGCTTCCGGAACACGCGCAATCGGCGGGCGAGCAGGCCGTCCAGGCCTCGGCGGATCGGTCGCCAATGTCCGGCCGTGCGGAAGTGCGAGGCACGCTGAACTGCGACAGCGGCAAGATGATTCGCTCGGCCTTTTATTGGCAGGGCCGGCGGACCGCGAGCGGCGAGCGGTTCGATCCGGAGGGGATGACGGCCGCACATCGGACCCTTCCGTTCGGGACGAAGCTGACGGTCACCAATCCCCGCACCGGCAAGACGGTCGTCGTGGTGGTCAACGACCGCGGCCCGTTCACGCATGGCCTGCACCTCGATCTCAGCCGCGGCGCGGCGCGGGCCATCGGCCTCACCGGCACCGGGTCGGTGTGCGTCTCATGATTTCCTGGCGCAACGTGTAAACAGACGGCGCGCATGGCCTCGTCGCAGCAGGAGAAACCTCGCATGATTCGGAGCTATCCAACCGTTCGCCTTGTGTCCGGCATCGGCTTTGCGGTTCTCGCGGCGGCGAGCCTCGGCCCGCTCGCGGCGCCGCCGGCGGCTCTTGCGCAGAGCGTGGCGAGCGAAGCTCCGCCGGTAGACCGGATGCGCCACCTGGCCGTGAACTACAGTCGCGCGCGGCCGCACATTGCGACGGCGGGGCTTGTCAGGACGGGGGCGATTCCCGAGCTCAAGGCGCTCGGTTTCGCCGCCATCATCGATCTGCGGGGGGCGGACGAGGGCGCGGACATCGAGCGAAGGGCCGCTGAGGATGCGGGGCTGCGCTATGTCAACATTCCGGTGACGAGCGGCGCGCCGACCGACTCGCAGGTCGCGGAATTCGCCGCCCTTGTCGAGGACACGCAGCATTTCCCGCTCTTGGTCCATTGCGTGTCCGCCAATCGGGTCGGCGCAATGTGGGCGCTCTACCGCGCCCAGGTCGGCGCGCCGGTGTCGCTCGCCATCGAGGAAGGCCGTGCGATCGGCCTGCAGCCGGCGCGCGAAACCGACGTGCGCAAGCGGCTCGGACGACAGCTTTCGGCGCGATGAGGCGAGGCGGCGAGGCGTTATTGCTTGCGGAAGGCGAGCGGCGGCGAGAACCGACTGGTGCCCAGGAGAGGACTCGAACCTCCACGGCTTTCACCACTGGTACCTGAAACCAGCGCGTCTACCAATTCCGCCACCTGGGCCTCGCGACAGAGATAAGGGACGCCTTTTCCCCTTGTCAACGCCGGCCGGCGTCCCGCGCGCCGATTGCAATCGGGTGCGCTCTCCGCGCGGCGTCATTCGCCCTATACAGGGCTGGACCGATCTTGTATGCCGCCTGGGACCGCGCCCGGCTTATGCGGCGCAGCCTTCCTTGCGTTCTTGGGAGCGGCGGCCATGACCGCGTTGTCTCATTCCGACATGCTCGTCACGATCTTCGGCGCCTCCGGTTTTCTCGGCCGGCACGTGGTGCGGGCGCTCGCCCGGCAAGGCTACCGCATCCGCGCCGCCGTGCGCCGTCCCGATCTCGCGGGCCGTTCTGCAGCCGCTCGGCCGGGTGGGGCAGATCCATGCCGTGCAGGCCAATCTGCGCCACCCCGCTTCGGTCGAGGCGGCGGTGCGCGACAGCGCGGTGGTCATCAATCTGGTCGGTCTGCTGTTCGAGCGCGGCCGCCAGCGCTTCGCGGCCGTGCATGCGGGGGGCGCCGAACTGGTCGCGCGCGCGGCGGCGGCGCACGGAGCGCGCGTCATCCATGTGTCGGCGATCGGGGCCGACGAGAATGGGACCGCCAGCTATGCGCGCACCAAGGCGCTCGGCGAAAAGGCCGTGCTCGCAGCCGTCCCCGAGGCCGTCATCTTCCGTCCGTCGGTCATTTTCGGCCCGGACGACGACTTCTTCAACAAGTTCGCCGGAATGGCCCGCATGTCGCCCTTCCTGCCGCTGGTGGGGGGCGGACAAACCCGCTTCCAGCCGGTGTTCGGCGGCGATGTCGGCGCGGCGGTCGCCAAGGCGGTCGCGAACGAGGCCAGGCCCGGCGCGATCTACGAGCTGGGCGGACCGGAAGTCTTCACCTTCAAGGAGCTGATGCAGTTCGTGCTCGCGACGATCGAGCGCCGCCGGCTGCTGCTGCCGATTCCGTTCTGGGTGGCGAAGCTCATGGGCCAGGTCCTGCAGTACCTGCCGTCGCCGCTGCTCACGCCCGACCAGGTCGAGCTCCTCAAGCAGGACAATGTCGTGTCCGACGCCGCGCTGCGCGAGGGACGCACGCTGCAGGGGCTCGGCATCGAGCCGCGTTCCGTCGAGACGATCGTCCCGTCCTATCTGTGGCGCTATCGCAATACCGGGCAGTTCCACCGCAGCCTCGCTTAGCAGCTCGCCGGCGCGCGGGGCAGGGGACGCATCGACCTTGACGCCGATCACCAATATCGCCGATCTGCGCAGGCTGGCGCGACGGCGCGTGCCGCGCGTCCTGTTCGACTATGTCGAGAGCGGCTCGTATGACGAGATCACGCTCAACGCCAATGTCGACGCATTGCAGGCGCTCCGCTTTCGCCAGCGCGTCCTCGTCGACACGACCGGCCGCTCGCTCGAGACCGAACTGGTCGGCGACAAGGCATCCATGCCGCTCGCGATCGCGCCGACCGGCTTGACCGGCCTCGTGCGCGGCGGCGGCGAAATTCTGGCGGCGCGCGCGGCCGAGGCCGCCGGCATCCCCTATTGCCTGTCGACCATGTCGATCGCGACCATCGAGGATATCCGCGCGGCGACCCGCCGCCCGTTCTGGTTCCAGCTCTATGTGCTGCGCGACCGCGGCTTCAGCCAGTCGATGATCGACCGGGCGAAAGCCGCCCATTGTCCGGTGCTCGTCGTCACAGTGGATCTGCCGCTGCGCGGCCAGCGCCATGCCGACATCAAGAACGGGCTCACCGTGCCGCCGCGGCTCACCCTGCGCAATCTGTTCGATGTCGCGACCAAGCCCGGCTGGGCCTATGGCGTGCTCATGAGCGAACGCAAGACGTTCGGGAACATCGAGGCCTATCTGAACAAGGGCCGCGTGAGCATGATGGGCGCCGGCGAGTGGTCGACCGAGCATTTCGACCAGACGCTGAACTGGCGCGACATGGAGTGGATCCGCAATCTGTGGCCCGGAAAACTCGTCATCAAAGGCATTCTCGACGTCGATGACGCAAGGACCGCGGTGTCGGTCGGGGCGGATGCGATCGTCGTTTCCAATCACGGCGGGCGGCAACTCGACGGCGCGCCCGCGTCGATCGCCGTGCTGCCCGAGATCGCGCGCGCCGTCGGCGACCGTATCGAGGTGCTGTTCGACGGCGGCATTCGCTCCGGCCAGGACGTGATGAAGGCGCTCGCGCTCGGCGCGCGCGGCTGCATGATCGGACGCGCCCATCTCTACGGATTGGCGGCGATGGGCGAGAAGGGCTGCGCCATCGCGCTCGAGCTGATCCGCCGCGAGCTCGAAATCACCATGATGCTCACCGGCGTCACGGACCTGCGCCGGGTCGATCCGGGCCTGCTGTATCGCCCCGCGCAGTCTTAGCCGCGCAGCGCATCGACCAGGTCGGTCGCCTCCCACGGGAGGTCGAGATCGGCGCGTCCGAAATGGCCGTAGACCGCGAGCGGCCGGTAAAACCCGCGCTCGCCGGCAAGCGCCGGCTGCGTGCGCAGGCCGAAGCGGCGCATGATCGCGGCGGGGCGAAAATCCACCATGCGCTCGATGCGATCGGCGATGTCTGCTTCCGGTCATCATGCCGGTGCCGAAGGTCGCGACCGATAGGCTCAGCGGGTTCGGCGCGGCCGATCGCATAAGCGAGATGCACCTCGCAGCGTTCGGCCAGGCCCGCCGCCACGATGTTCTTGGCGGCATGGCGGGCGGCATAGGCGCCGATGCGGTCGATGCGCGAGGGGTCCTTGCCCGACAGGGCCGCCCCGCTCTGGCGCGCGATCTCGCCATAGGTGTCGATGCCGTTCTTGCGTCCGGTCAGGCCGGCATGACGCGCCGGCCCGCCGATTTCATACGGGCCGCCGGCATTGATATGGATCTCCGTCCGGCCGTCGGGCCGCACGCTCGTCGTCCTCAAAAGTCCTGGTCACGACCGCGCGCAGGCCCTCGTCGACCTGGCGGATCGGCGCATCGGCCGCCACCGCGGCGGTGAGCGCGATGGCGTGGATGCGGGCCGGTCGGCCGTCGCGGTACTCGATCGAGACTTGCGTCTTGCCGTCGGGCGACAGCCACGGCAGCGCGGGGCGCGCGCGATCGAGCGCCCGCGCGATCCGGTGGGCGAGGCTGACCGGCAGCGGCATCAGTTCGGGCGTCTCGCGGCAGGCATAGCCGAACACGTTCGCCTGGTCGTGGGCGAGGCAGGACGTCGATCGCCGCCTCGTCGGGCTTCACGCAGGTCGGCTGGCGCATGCTCTTCGGCAGTTCGACGAGGCTGGTCAGGATCGAGCAGTTGCGCGCGTCGAAGCCGCCCTCGACATAGCCGACATCGGCGATCACCTTGCGCGCGAGCGACGGCAGGTCGATGCACGGCGTCGGCGGCGAAGCGCGCGGCGAGGAAGACGACGCCGGTCGCGACCGCGCATTCGACCACCGCATGCGCGGCGGGGTCCCGGCGCAGGAAGGCGTCGATCGCCGCATCGCTGATCTGGTCGCACAGCTTGTCGGGATGGCCCGGCGTCACCGATTCGGAGGTGAAGATCATGTCGCGCGGCATTGTTCGCCTCTCAGCTCATCGACGGCCGGCGGGGCTCAGATCGTCGTGTACAAGATAGCCGATCAAGCGGTTGGCGACCGTGCTTGCCGATGACCATGCCGGCGATGCCGAGACCCTCGCCAAGCCCGAGCGGCGTCAGGCCGAACAGGCGCCGCGTCGACGGGAAAAAGCTGGACGGCGAGCTGCAGCGCGCCGGAGGCCGCGACGGCGCCGTAGAGCGCCGGGTTCGACGCGCGGAACAGGGATTCCTCGATCCCGTGCGTCTCCGAGCGACAGGACATGGCGTGCACGATCTGGCTGAGGGTCAGGCCGTGGAAAACGATCGTGCGCGCACTCGCCGCCCCCGTCGCGCCGCCCGCCAGCAGATAGCCGGCAAGGGCGCTGCCGCCGAGGACGGCGCCTTCGCGCAGGATGCGGCGGAAGTCGGCCGGGGTCAGAATGGGCGCACGCGGATCGTGCGGCGGCTCGTCGAGCACGTCGGGTTCCGGCGGCTCCAGGCCGAGCGCGAGCGCCGGCAGCGGATCGGAGGCGAGATTGAGCCATAGGAGCTGCATCGGCGTCAGCGGCGCCGTGCCGCCGAACAGCGCCGCGCCCAGCATGACGAAGGTCTCCGAGGCATTGGTCGAGACGAGATAGCGCAGCACCTTGCGGATATTGGCATAGGTGGCGCGGCCGAGCCGGATCGCCTCGACGATGCCGTCGAGGTCGTCGCCCGCAAGCACGATATCGGCGACCTCGCGCGCGACATCGGTCCCGGCGCCGCCCATCGCGATGCCGACATTCGCCGCGCGCAAAGCCGGGCTGTCATTGATGCCGTCGCCGGTCATCGCGACGATGTGGCCGTCCGCCTGCAGCGCCCTGACGATATTCAGCTTGTCGACCGGGCTCACGCGCGCGAACACCTGCGGCTGCGCCGCCAGCGCCGTCAGCACGTCGGGCGCAAGCCCCGCGATCTGTCCGGCTTCGAGCACCTTCAACTCGCCGCCGTCGGCGAGGTCGAGGTCGCGCGCGATCGCGAAGGCGGTCGCGCTCTGGTCGCCGGTGATCATCACCGGGCGGATGCCGGCCTTGCGCAGCTGCTTCAGCGCCGGAAGCACGCTCGGCCGGATCGGGTTGGCGATCCCGGCGAGACCGAGCCAGACCAGGTCGCGCTCGTCGCGCGGATCGCCGCCCGCCTCTCCGACCGCCACGCCGAGCACGCGCAGCGCCCGCCCCGCCATGCGGTCGTTGCCCTTGAGCACGGAGGCGCGCGCTTCGTCGTCGAGCGGCGCGATGCCTTCGGAGGTGCGATAGACGGAGCAGCGCGCCAGAACTTCGACCGGGTCGCCTTTCACGCAGAGCAGCCGGCCGCCGTCTGCCGTCGCGTGCAGCGTGCTCATGCGCTTGCGGCCCTCGCCGCGGCCGACCGTCGCAACCACGCGGGCGCCGGCGCGGAGCTTCGCCACGTCGATGGCGAAGGCGAGCGCCGCCTCGACCAGCGCGCTTTCGGTCGGCGTGCCCTCGACCGAGAAACCGTCCGGCGCGCGCCGCACGATCGCTTCGCTGCACAGCGCCGTGACTTCGAGCAGGCGATGGACGATGGCGCGGGTCGGTCCGTCGGCCGCCTTGTCGGCGCGGGTAAGCCGGCCGCCATCGTGCCTGAGCTCATCTCCGCCGGCGTCGAAGGCGACCGTCGCCATGCGGTTCTCGGTGAGCGTGCCGGTCTTGTCGAGGCCGATCACCTCGATCGCGCCGAGCGTCTCGACCGCTTCGAGCTTGCGCACCAGCACGTTGCGCCGGCGCATGTCCTGGATGCCGAGCGCGAGCGTCGTCGTCGCGACCGCCGGCAGGCCCTCGGGGATGGCGGCGACCGCGAGCGAGATCGCGCCGCGCAGCATCGGCAGGACGCCCTGGCCGCGCAGCAGGCCGAGGCCGAACACGGCCGCGCAGATCAGCCCGTTGACGATGATGAGCTCCCGCTCGACGTCGCCGAGCTGGCGCTGGATCGGCGTCTCCGGCGGCCGGACGGCGCCGAGAAGCTGCTGCACCCGGCCGATCTCGGTCGACGATCCGGTTGCAGTGATGAGCGCGGTGCCGGAGCCTCCGGTGACCGCAGTGCCGCGGAACACCATGTTCCGCCTTTCCGGCAGGCCGGTGTCCGGCGGCAGCACGGGTTCGGCCGTTTTGCGGACCGGCAGCGCTTCGCCGGTGAGCGCCGCCTCGTTGACCGTGAGATCGTCGCAGGCGGTCAGCCGCGCGTCGGCGGGAACGAGCATGCCGCGCTCGATCAGCAACAGATCGCCGGGCACGAGTTCGGCCGGGTCCACAAGGCGGCGCAAATCGGCGCGCATCACCGGCGTCGGCTTCAGCGCGTAGGTCGAAAGCCCGAGAATCGTGTGCTCCGCCTGCCGCTCGGTCGCCGTCGCGATGCCGGCATTGAGCAGCACGACGGCGGCGATGACGGCCGCATCCGCAAGCCCGCCGGTGAACAGGGAGAGCGCGGCCGAGGCCCCGAGCAGCGCGATCGGCAGGCTGGTCATCTGCTCGGCGAGGATCGCCGCGCTGGAACGCGCTTCCGCGCGGCGAAGCTCATTGCGCCCGTAAACCATCAGGCGCCGGACGGCCTCTTCCGCCGCGAGCCCGTGCGCGAGCCCGGCCCCGAGCCGGTCCGCCGCATCGGACGCGGTCAGCGCATGCCAGGCGCATGGGGAGACGGCGTGGTCCGGGCCGATCAAGTCGTCGCGCGGATCGGGCAGCCTTTGCTCGGGAGGCGGCGCGCGGCCCGCCACGACGGCGTCGATCACGCAGGCGAGGTCGGGAATGGCGGCGGGCGGGCCGAATGCGACGAGCACCGATCCGGTCAGCGCGCTGGCGCGGGCGGAGACGACGCCGCGGCGGCCGGCGAGCGCCGCTTCGACCGCACGCGCCTGCTCCGGCCGGGCGACGAGGGCCGGCATGGCGAAACCGCACGCGCCCCGCGACCCGGTCGTGGATCACCTGCACGCCCGCGAGCCCCGGCCCGTTTTCCGTGCGCTCCGCCGAATGTCTCAATTGATTCCGCCCGGCGATTGCTGCACCTGACCGGCATGACCGACGAGGACGCCATTCTCGCCGCCAATGCGGCCTATTACCATGCTTTTGCGACGGCCGGTTTCGCCGAGATGAGCCGGATCTGGGCGGATGAGGACGTCTCTTGCATCCACCCGGGATGGCTGCCCCTGATCGGCCGGCACGCGGTGCTGGACTCCTACCGCAACATACTGGGCAACCCGAACCGGGAACGGATCGAGCATCGCGACGATAGGGCGATCGTGTCGGGGAGCGAGGGCCGCGTGATTTGCGTCGAGATCGTCAGCGGAGCAGCGCTCGCGCTCGCCGCGACCAACTGGTTCAGGCGCATCGATCGCGCTTGGCGCATGGTCCACCACCAGGCGAGCCCGATCGCCGCCCGGGTCGCGGAGCCCCCGCCGCCATCCCAGCGGCTGAATTGACCGCGCACGCAGAGAGCCGAGCGCTTGGGCGCATGCACGCGGCGCTTGACGGCGTGCGGGAGGCGAGGCGCTCGACGGCGTGCGGGAGGAGAGGCGCTTGACGGCGTGCGGGGAGCGAGAGGCGCTTGACGGCGTGCGGTCCCGACCGGGAAGGGCTGCGCGCGGTCGCCGACCAGAGCGCTTGGAAACCGGGATCGAATGCCTTATGTCATGCCCGACTGTGGCATCCGATGCGGCGCGCATGCTATGCAGGTGTGTTGCTGGCTGGCGCGGCGCTCGGAATGGCGGCGCCGGTGCTTGCCTCTTGGCGGAGTAGCTCAGCTGGTTAGAGCAGCGGAATCATAATCCGCGTGTCGGGGGTTCGAGTCCCTCCTCCGCTACCATCTTTCCCCCACACTCCGCGTACTTTGTTTGGGTAGGTCTGTTCGCCGAGAAGCGCATTCAGTCGACCAGCGATCTCAACGGCTACGCCTCCAGCCCGTGACGAACCCCTATACATAGCCACGGTATCGATCAGCTCTCGGATTGCCGCGGCCGCTTCCGAGTCTCCGGCGCGGATACCCTTTGACAAGGCGTCCTGGAGACCGGCGAGTTGTTTTTCATAACGCGCCAGCACAGTGGGATGAAGGGCGGCAAACCCTTGGATCGACCGTCAGTTCCGTTGCGACCTTCTTGCGTTCCTCGTTTAGCTCAGTTGATCGCGGCCCCAGCAAGCCGGATAGCCTTGGTACTTCGCGATCGCGGCAACGAGCCGGTCGATCTCTCAGTTGATCGCGGCCCCAGCAAGCCGGATCGCCTTGCTACTTCGCGATCGCGGCAACGAGCCGGTCGATCTCCCGGTTGATCCGGGTTCGTGGCGCCGCCATTTTCGTGATCGAGGGCAAGCCCGAGCGGATCTTGCCAACACCTACGGGCGGCAACCAGCTCAAAGGCGCGTCTTCCGTCAGCATTCCATTGGCGCCGAAAGGCGCCGTCCAGATCACGACCCCGACCGGCAGCACCGTGCAGGGCGAAGTTCAATTAACGGCCCCCACGAACCCGAAGCGGAGCGCATCATGCAGACGGAACACACGCTTCTGACCGCCGCATCATTGTAGCTTTGTCCGGCTATGTTCGGTCAGGGATACGCGCAAACTCACTGCGGGCGTTAGGTGTGCGCAATCGCACTGAGGCCGCCTTCAAGGCCTCAAGAATTATTGAACTCGATCAATCTAGCGCCTTTGCTTGCTCGGAACGACGGCGGCCCTGCGGCCTGAGCGCGCACGCGGAATCCGGGACGCGAACATGACAAACCGCAAAAACAATCAGCATGCCAAAGGACATTGTGGGCGCGTTTCACAGCTGTTTGCGCGGCGCCCATCGTGCTGCCTGGAGGGAATTGCCACAAATGCCGCTCCCTTGTCTCGAACGCGATGCTCGACCGCCGGCCAGCCCTCGTCATGCTTTGCCTCGGCGCCGCCGATGTCATCGATGCGTCCAAGCTTGCTCCGACGAAAACCTGTTCGTGGCCGTCCGTAGCGGCGGCTACAACATCGTGGACAACGCGTGACCGGATCGAGACCGCATGCGGCGCTGACTAACGCCGCTTTGCCGAGATCAAGGGCGAGTAACCCGCTTAGAGGTGTCGCATGAACGATCTTACCGTCGCCTTCGCCGACGATCATCCGCTGGTGCTTGAAGGCATCGCGGCTGTCTTCCGAAGCAAGGCCGGCTTTAAGGTCGTGGGCCTCGCATCCTGCGTCGATAGTGCGCTGATCGTCGTGGAACAATGCAAGCCGGACGTCTTGATCCTCGATCTCGGGCTGCCCGGGGATGCGTTCAGCGCCGTTCGCCGGATCAGCGAGCGCTGGCCGGGAACCAAGGTCGTTATCTTGACGGCTTCGGAATCGACTGGAACCGCCGTGACAATGCTGAATGCGGGCGCGCGCGGCTACGTGCTTAAGGGAAGCACGTCGGAAGAGGTGGCGGCCTCGCTCAAGGCGGTCGCCCGTGGCGATATCTTCATCACACCATCGTTTGCCGCGAAGGTCATCACGGCCTTGCAGCCGTCCCAGCCCCGCGCTTCCGAACCCCGGGTGGCGACCTCGCAGCTGAGCCACCGCGAGATGCAAATCGTCAAGATGCTGCAGTACGGTAAGCGTAACCGTGAAATCGCCGTCGCGCTCCATCTCAGCGAAAAGACCATCAAGTGCTATATGACGACGCTTATGCAGAAGCTCAACGCACGCAGCAGGTTGGAGGTGGTGGTCGCCCTCGAGCGGGGAAACCAGACGGTTTCGTTCGATTAGAGCATACTGCGCTCTATCAAGTAGCGAGATGTGGCTGGAGCGGTAGCCTGACCCGGACCTCGGTGCCTACACCTGGATCGGACCGGATCGTCAGCGTGCCGCGCACCGCCTTCACCCGATTCGTCAGCCCCCGTAATCCCAACGACGGGCACTTGGCATTGTTCGTACTGGCGATGCCGCCGCCGCAATCGCCGATCAGAATCTCGACGAAGTTGCCTGTGACGAAGGCCGTCACCGATTGGCCCCGCCCGGCCGCGTGCCGGTATGAATTGTTCAGGCTCTCCTGCACGACACGGTAGGCGCAGAGCTTCAGGGCGGTCGAGACGTTCTGCGCAAGCGGACCCACCGCGCACCGGACCGACGTCCCGGTGAACGACTCGTGGCGTTCGACCGCGAGGCGAATGGTGTCCTCCAGCGTGATCTCGGCGATCTCCGGAAGAACGAGGCCGGTCGCGAGCGCTCTCAACTCCTGGACCGCTTGCTGAACCAGCGGGGTGATCTCTTGGCGCAATGGCTCTTTCGTCCCACCGGAGTTGGCCCGCTGTTCTTCGGATTTCAGCATGGCCAGGCCGAGAACCTGGATCGGGCCGTCGTGCAGATCGGCGCCGATGCCGGCGAGATAGGCCTCGTTCGCGACCGTGGCGTCGAGACGCGCTTTCTCGGCGATTTGTCGCAACCGATCGTTTCGTCGCGCCAGGCGCGAGGCCTTCTCCAGATGGTTCACCAGCTCCGCGCGCTGCCGCTCGATCGTCCGGCCGGCGCGCGCGACGATGAGATAGATGAGGCCGATGATGACCATCGTGAAAATGACAACCGACAGCCACATCGTGGCTCGGTGGTGTGCGATCGTCTGTTGAAGGAAACCGAAGTCCTCGTAGAACTCGCCGACGGCGATCGGCGTGCGTGTGCCGGTCCTGTAGACGGGTGCGTATATCTCGACCCGTCGCGGACCATCGGTCGTCCAGCCGGTATCGTGCCCTTCGAAGTCGACCGCGACCTCGCCGGCCGCGGCCAGCAGAAGCGCCGGCTTCGGTTTCTCCGACCCTCGCCCCTTGGCGCGGACGGGGTCGTCCGTGCTGTAGATCAGCTCTCCGTCCAACCCCCAGATCTTGATGGTCGCGACTCGATCGGCAAGCTGCGTGTTGCGCAACATGTCGTCGATGCGGCGTTGTTCGTCAGGGGTAAGTTCGCGAGACGACCCAAGGCTCTGAACGTGAGGCGACAAGGCGGCTTCGAGATAGAGGGCGCTGGTCTCCGCCATGGTGGAAACCGTATTCTGAAAGATGCGTTTCTCCGCCCAGTAGCCGATCGCGAGCATGTTCACGCCCACAGCGAGACTGGTCATCACGAGGAACTGCTGAACGAGGCTCAATCGTCGCCAGTAGCGCGACCAAAGTCTAAAGATACCTATAGACCAAGGTCTCATTCCGGCGCTCCCAAGGTCCGAGAAGACACGGACCAATCGCTGACGATTTAGTTCGACCTTTTGCTCTACGCGAAGTTCCGGACATCGCCGATCATCGTGTTCCTAGCATCGGTGGGGCGCGCAACGTCGCGCCGACGTGACTTGTGCGCGGCGAACGAACGATTGCTGCAGATAACCCCCCTTCCTCCTGGAGGATGTCATGGCTGCCTTTACGCTCAACCAGGCCGATCTTGCGTTCATTCTGCGGCAGATCAAAGTGTCCGAAGCCCATGCCGCCGGCGCTCCTCTCGCCAGCATCTATGTCGATGCAGCCGGCAATGTCGTTCCCTCCAGCACGCCCGGCGCGGTTCTGGCGATTCCCGACCCCCACGTGCCAGCCGGTCTGCGCACGGTCGATGGCACGTATAACAACATCGTCGAGGGTCGCGAGACCTGGGGCGCCGCCGACCAGCCGATGCCGCACATGCTCGACCCGAGTATCTGAACGACACTGACGGTGACAGCATCGACATCAATGGCAACGCGCCCGGTGGAACCGTTGACAACACGAACTACAATCCTGGCACCGGCAATATCGCCGACGCCGATCCGCGCACGATCTCCAACCTGATCGTCGATATGACGCTCAACAATCCGGCGGCCATCATCGCGGCGTTGACCTTTGCAGGCTCCGAAGATCCCAACGGCGACGCGCAGCTGACTTGCGGCACGCGTTAATCAGGCAGAAGCGGATGCGGCCCTTGCTGATGCGCAAACCGCGCTTACGACGCCAACACAGCCCTCGACGCAGCGGTCGCGGCCTTCGTTGCAGGCACCGTGACGATCGACGCGATCCAGGACGCCGCAGTGGCACTGACGGCGGCCGAAGCCGCATTCTCACACGCCCAAACTGTGGCCGCTGATCCTGCCGGCGCGCAGGTTGCGCTGGCCGAAAGCCTCGGCCTCACGATTGAGGACGGCTCGCTCGTCATTCCCAACGTCGCGCCGGATGAAGGGCTCTCGGCGCCGTTCAACGCCTGGATGACGTTCTTCGGCCAGTTCTTCGACCACGGCCTCGACCTGATCACCAAGGGCGGCAACGGCACGATCTACGTCCCGCTGCAGCCCGACGATCCGCTCGTCGCTCGGCGCCGATGGCATCGCCGGCACGGCCGACGATCTGCCCGAGCACCTGCGCTTCATGGCGCTGACCGCGCTCGACGCCGGTCGACCGATGCGACGACGGCTGACGCAGCACGCAGCGCAACACCACGACCCCGTTCGTCGACCAGAACCAGACCTACACCTCGCACGCTTCGCACCAGGTGTTCCTGCGCGAGTACGCCGTCGGTCGACGGCAGCGCCCGTCGCGACCGGCAAGCTGCTCGACGGCGCGGACGGCGGCCTGCCGACCTGGGCCGACGTCAAGGCGCAGGCGCGCGACGTGCTCGGCATCGAACTGACCGACCGCGACGTCGGTCAACATGCCGCTGCTGCGCACGGATCGCCTACGGCGAGTTCATCCGCGACGCCAACGGCTTCGCCGCAGCTGATCGTCGGTCTCGGCGCCGACGGCGTTCCCAACACCGCCGACGACATCGTCGATCTCCGGCGACGCCGGACGACGCCGGTCAACACTCGCGTCAGCACGGTCGGCCTGCGCCGTCGCGCACCGGCCACGCCTTCCTCGACGACATCGCGCACAATGCTGCGCCGGTCATCGTCGGCCGGCAATCTCGTGCGCCGACGCAGATACCGACACGTCGGCAACGCTGATCGCCATCGAACCGCACACGGGCCAGCAACTCGAGTACGACAACGAACTGCTCGACCGCCACTACATCACCGGCGACGGCCGCGGCAACGAGAACATCGGCCTGACCGCCGTCCACCACATCTTCCACTCCGAGCACAACCGCCAGGTCGACGCGCAGAAGCTGACGATCCTGCAGAGCGGCGATCTCGCCTTCATCAACGAGTGGCTCGTCGACCGACATCGACGCCGACGCGCTCGGCGACCTTCACGCCGGCTATCGACGCCGCTCGACACAGCGGATCTCGCCGGCTCGCCGTCGACGACCTCGACTGGGACGGCGAGCGCCTGTTCCAGGCGGCGCGCTTCGCGACCGAGATGCAGTACCAGCATCTCGTGTTCGAGGAATTCGCCCGCAAGATCCAGCCGGCGATCGATCCGTTCGTGTTCAACTCGGTCACCGACATCAACCCGGCGATCTTCGCCGAGTTCGCCAACGTCGGTTTACCGCTTCGGCCACTCGATGCTGACCGACGGCATGCCGCGCACTCGACGCCGACGGCAACGTCATCGACGCCGACATGGGCCTGATCGAGGCCTTCCTCAATCCGGTCGCCGTTCGACAATGGACGGCGCAATTTCACGCACGACGCAGGCCGCCGGCGCCATCGTCCGCGGCATGACCATCGAGCGCGGCAACGAGATCGACGAGTTCGTCGTCGACGCGCTGCGCAACAACCTGCTCGGCCTGCCGCTCGACCTCGCTGCGATCAACATCGCGCGCGGCCGCGACACCGGCATGCCGACGCTGAACGAGGCCCGCGCAGCAGCTCTACGACGCGAGCGGCTCGACCTTCCTGAAGCCCTACGACAACTGGGTCGACTTCGCGGCCAACCTGAAGAACCCGGTCTCGGTCGTCAACTTCATCGCCGCCTACGGCACGCACGCGACGATCACTCGACGCGACACACTGGCCGAGAAGCGCGCGGCCGCGACGCTGCTGGTGATGGGCGATGTCGACGTCGATGGCGACGGCATGACCGAGCCGCGCCCGCCGACCGGATCGCACTTCCTGAACGGCACCGGCGCCTGGGCCGACCGAGACCGGCCTCAACGCTATCGACCTCTGGATCGGCGGCCTGGCCGAGAAGAAGATGCCGTTCGGCGGCATGCTCGGCTCGACCTTCAACGCCGTCTTCGAAGCGCAGCTCGAAAACCTGCAGGACGGCGACCGCTTCTACTACCTGACCCGCACGCAGGGCCAGAACTTCCTCAACGATGCTGGAGCAGAACTCGTTCGCCAAGATGATCATGGCGAACACCGACATCGCCCAGCCGGGCGCCGACGGCATCCGCGGCACCGCGGACGACGTCATCGCCCGCCATATCGGCGTCGATTCGTTCGCCGACTACGACTACGTGCTCGAGGTCAACCCGCCAATCAGGCCGACTACAACGGCGACGAGCCCGGCGCGATCCGATCGGCAACGATCCGGTGCTCGAGGCGCTCGGCCTCGGCAAGGTGCATCCGCGACGATCCCGACACGCGTCGGCGCCGGACACGAACTTCATCCGCTTCACCGGCGGCGAGCACGTCGTCGTCGGCGGCACCAACGGCAACGACACCATCATCACCGACTTCGGCGACGACGGCATCTGGGGCGACGCGCGGCGACGACCGCATCGAGTCCGGCGCAGGCGTCGATCTCGTCAACGGCGGCGCCGGCAACGACATCATCACCGACACCGGCGACACCGGCGACTTCCTCAAGGGCGACGAAGGCGACGACGTCATCGCCAACTCGAACGGCCTCGACATCCTGATGGGCGGCGACGGGCAAGGACGTCGATCTTCGTCGGCGTCGACGACACCGAGGTGTTCGCCGGCGAGGGCAACGACTTCATCCTCGGCGGCGACGGCGTCGACTTCCTGCTCGGCAACGAGGGCGACGACTGGATGGAGGCCGGCGACGGCTTCGACACCACGGCCGGCGACAACTCCGAGCTGTTCTTCAACTCGACCATCATCGGCCACGACGTGATGTTCGCCGGCTCCGACGAGCATGATTTCGACGCCGAGTCCGGCGACGACATCATGGTCCAGGGCGAGAGCGTCATGCGCAACGAGGGCATGTTCGGCTTCGACTGGGCGATCTTCAAGGGCGTGAGCATCGACGGCTATGCCGACATGCGCATTCCGATCTTCACCACCGAGCAGGCCGACATCCTGCGCAACCGCTTCGACAAGACCGAGGCGCTGTCGGGCTGGAAGCACGACGACACGCTGCTCGGCGACGACCGCGTCTTCGGCGACGATCGCGCCCGGCGACACGGTCGCGACGACCGAGGGCGTCTTCTTCAACGACGGCCTCGACCAGGCCGGCATCGACCGCATCGCCGGCCTGAACCAGATCGTGCTCGGTCGGCGACAACCGGCTTCTTCGAGAGCGGCAACATCCTGCTCGGCGGCGCCGGCAGCGACCAACTGCGCGGCAACGGCGGCGACGACATCCTCGACGGCGACCGCTGGCTGAACGTGCGCATCCGCATCAGCCAGCGCCGGAAACACGCCGGAGAACGAGATCGCCACGGTCGACAGCATGCGGCACGTCTTCACGGCCGACGAGCTGTCCGGAATCCAGAGACGCCGCCTGGGCCGGTCGGTCGCTGTTCGAGCTGCTGATCGACCGCACCATCGTGCCGACCCAGATGCACATCGTGCGCGAGGTCGTGACCGACGGCGCCGATCCGGCTGATACGTCGACCTTGCATTCTTCAACGACATCCGCGCCAACTACACGATCGTCGACAATCTCGACGGCAGCATCGACGGTCACCCACGACACCGTGACGTGCGGCGCGTCGATCCGCTGACAGGCCGCAACCTCGTTTCGGACGGCGTCGACACGCTGCGCAACATCGAATAAGCCGCGTTTCGCCGACGGCGTCGAGGTAGCACTTGGCAACCAGCCTCCGGTCGGCTTCCCGATCATCAGCGGGACGCAGGACATACTCACCGCCGACGTCAGCGGCATCACCGACGCAAACGGCCTGCCTCCCGGTACGGTCTTCACCATTGCCTGGCAGCGCTCGGTCGACGGCGTGAATGGTTGGACCAATGTGGGGGCCGGCCCGACCTTCAACACCGGCGCTAACACTGATTTCCATCGGGCCGTGGTGAGCTACACCGACGCAGAAGGGTTCCCCGGAACCGTCACCTCGCAGATCACTGCCCGGGTCGGCACCAATGTTGGGAACGGGACGATCGCAACGCCGTTCTCCGGGACTAACGGGCCGGATCTGCTCAACGGCCGCGCCGGCAATGACGTGATCGCCGGCCTTGACGGCGACGACGTGATCAATCCGGGAACCGGCAACGATACGGTCTCCGCCGGCGCCGGCGCCGACACCATCGTCTACGACATCGACGAGGGGCTCGGCGGCGCCGACACCCTCTCGGGCGGAGCCGACACCGATACGCTGACCATCGTCGACACGGGCGGTGCGGACGCGGAGACGCTGAGCGTCGTCTATAACGGCACGCGTATCACCCAGATCGAGGGCGGCGGTTCGGTTGCCTCCGACGTCGAACGGATCACGGCCGCGCTCGGAGCCGGCGCCGATACGCTCGGCTATTCGGCGACGAGTTCCGCCGTCACGGTCGATCTCGCGGCAGGCACGGCGTCGGGCTTCGTGTCGATCTCCGGGGTCGATAACGCGACCGGGACGATCAATGCCGATACCTTCACCGGCAACAGCGGCAACAACGCCTTCGCCGGCGGCGCCGGCAACGACACCTATGTCTTCGGCATCGCCGGCGGCCCCGACCAGATTCAAGAGACGGCTGGCGCCGACAGTATCTCGATCGCCACCGGCGGGGCGGCGCTCACGGCGCTGAATATCGCCGACGTCGGAAACAATCTCGTTCTTGCGATCAATGGCCAGAGCATCACCGTCACCGACCATTACGATACGGTCGGCGAGGCGGTCGAGAACCTGGTCTTCGATGGCGGCGCCTACGCGGGCTTTGCCCTCGCCGGCGCCTACGCGCTGAGCGCCGACGACGTCGGGACGCGCTCTGCGGCGGCGGGCGTAGGCACGGTGCTTGCCGGCGACGGCGGCGTGCAGACGCTTCAAGGCAGCACCGCGCGCGACATGATTTTCGGCAATGGCGGCACCGACACGCTCAACGGCGACGCGGGCGACGACCTGCTGGTCGGCGGCGGCGGCAACGACACGGTGACTGGTGGGGCCGGCGACGACACCATCGTCTGGAACGTCGGCGACGGCCGCGACGTCGTCGGCGGCGGCGCCGAAGGCGCCGGCGGCGACACCATCGCCGTCAACGGCGATGCGACCGTGGAGACCTTCCGGGTCTACACGCGCGCCGCCTGGGATGCGGTCGTCGGCAACGACGGCGCCCTGCTGGCGGCGGCTACCGAGATCGTGATGACCCGCAACGGGACCGGTTTCGGCAACATCGTCACAGAGCTCGCCGACATCGAGGAGATCCAGATCAACACCGGCAACGGCAATGACAGTGTCCTCGCCATCGGCGACTTCTCGCCGACCAACCTCTCCTTCAACACCATCACGATGAACGGCTCCGCCGGCAACGACACGGTCGACGTCAGCCAGTTGCAGTCGGCCCACCGCATCCTGTTCCGCTCCAACGGCGGCAACGACACCATCGTCGGAACGTTGCGTCCGCAGGACGTGGTCGAACTGCCTCCGGGAGCCGATCCCGCGACCTACACGCTCACCGACAACGGCAACGGCACCAAGACGTTCTCCAACGGCACCCACTCCATCACCTTCACCGGCGCGGTGCCGCCGCAGTTCCGCCCCCGCCGCCGCCGCCGGCCGGCAACGACGAGGGCGTCTCCGGCGCGTTCGAGCTACACCGCGACGACCTCGCCGGCCTGAAGGCGCTGGTCACTGGCCAGCCACCGGCGAGCGCGGGTGACGATGACGTGCCGGTGGGGGTCCGCGAGTTTGTCCGGCAACGGCAACAACCTGGCCGATCCGGACGCGGGCGCTGCCGACACCCCGTTCATCCGCCTCACGAATGCCCACTACGGGGCGCCGGACGCGTTCGGCAACCTGTCGATCAACCCGATCTTCGACGGCCTCGATCCGCGCACCATCAGCAACATCCTCGGCGCCCAGGAAGCGGGCCTGCCGAAGGCGCAACGACGCCAACATCTTCTTCATGGCGTTCGGCCAGTACTTCGACCACGGCCTCGACTTCCTCGGCAAGGGCGGCAACGGCACGATTCAGATCGGCGCGCCCGGCAATGGGGCGCCGGGCGTCGGACAATCCGGCCGACCTCACCCGCGGCGACCGTCGCATTCTATCGAGGACGGCGTGCCGCAGCACCTCAACAAGACGTCGCCGTTCGTCGACCAGAACCAGGCCTACGGCTCCAACGAGCTCGTCGGTCAGTTCCTGCGCGAGGGCGACGGCAACGGCGGTCTCGGCGCCCATCTGCTCCAGGGCGCTCCCGATCCGTCGAACCCCGACTTCAACCTGCTGCCGACGTTGCGCGAGCTGATCCTGCACCACTGGGAGAACAACACTGTCTTCCACTCGAGTGCGCTGCCGGGCGGCTCCGCGACCTTCGCAGTCGTTCTTCCCGGGCCTCGTCGACGGCGGCGTCTATCGACGCCTCGATGCTGCCCGGCATGGTCGTCGAACTTCATGGGCAGCACGCACGCGCTGCTGCTCGACACCAACCCGTTCATCAGCCTGCTCGACCACTACGTGGCCGGCGACGGGCGCGGCAACGAGAACTTCGCCCTGACCGTCGATGCACACGGTCTGGGCGCGCAACCACAACTTCCATGTGGACAAGCTCCTCGCCGCGGGCTTCGAGGGAACGCAGGAAGAGGTGTTCCAGGCCGCCAAGATGGTCAACGAGGCCGAATACCAGCGGGTCGTCTTCACCGAGTTCGCCGACAAGCTGATCGGCGGCATCCGCGGCGTCGGCAACCATGGCCACGACGACTACAATCCCGACGCGACTGCCGGCATCTCGCACGAGTTCGCCGCAGCGGTCTACCGGGTCGGCCACTCGCTGATCGGCCAGACGATGACGGTGCTGGACGACGAACGGGCAGCCGCAGCAGGTGGCGCTGTTCGACGCCTTCCTCAACCCGACCAACGACCCCGCGGCGTTCACGGCGCCGCTGCCTCCCGGCTACGTGCCGCAGCCGGGCTACGAGCAGCTCGGCGTCAACGCGATCCTGGGCGGGACGATCACGCAAGCCGCCGAGGAGGTCGACTTCAACATCGTCGATGCGGTCCGCAACGATCTCGTCCGCATCAACGCCGACCTGTTCGCCTTCAACGTGGCGCGCGGCTGGGACGTCGGGCTCGGCACGCTCAACCAGGTGCGCATGGATCTCGCCGCGTCGCAGCGATCCATACGTGCGCGAGGCCGCTGGCTTCGCCGGCGACCTGTCGCCCTACACCTCGTGGGAGGACTTCCAGGCCGCGCAACGGGCTGAGCGACGCGGTGATCGCCCAGTTCAGGCAGGCCTATCCCGATCTCGAACTCGCGCGCCGCGGACATCGCCGCCTTCCAGGCGATCAATCCGGACATTACGGTGACGATGCGGTCGGACGGCATCGGCGTCGTGAAGGGCATCGACCGCGTCGACCTGTGGGTCGGCGGCCTCGCCGAAGCGCACATCAACGACGGCATGGTCGGCCAGACCTTCTGGGTCGTCCTGCACGAGCAGTTCGACCGGCTGCAGGAAGCCGACCGGTTCTACTACCTCGACCGCTTCGACAACTTCGACTTCTACGAGAATTTCGTCGACGGTCAGGAGTTCGCCGACATCGTCGCCCGCAACACCGGTCTCACCAACCTGCCCGAGGATGTCTTCGAGGCGTCGCGACGAGGACGACGACCGGCGCCGGCGATGACGCCGACGATGACGACGATGTCGCGGACAATGACGACGACGACGATGCCGCGGACAACGACGATGACGACGATGTCGCGGACAACGACGATGACGACGGTACGGTCGGCAGCGGTGACGTCGACGGCGACGACGACGACGCCGACCGCGGGCAGCGGCGACGAATCGGGCAACGATGAGGTGACCCCGGTCGCGCCGGCGCTGGTTGGCACGGCGGCGGCCGATGTCCTGACCGGGACTGCCGCGGACGACGACATCGTCGCGCTCGGCGGCGACGACGTGGTGGTTGCCGGCGCCGCCGGCGACACGATCTCGCTCGGCGACGGCAACGACTTCGCGAAGGCCGGCGCCGGACGACGACATCGTCCTCGCGGGAGCAGGCGACGACCATGTGTTCGGCGAGGACGGCGCCGACACCCTGTTCGGCGAGGCTGGAAACGACCGCATCTTCGCTGGGTCGGGCAACGACCATGTCGACGCCGGGTCGGGCGACGACACTGTCATGGGCGGGTCGGGCGACGACCTCTTCATTGGAGCGATTGGCGACGGTAACGACATCTATTTCGGCGAGGACGGCAACGACACGCTCGACCTGTCGGCCCTCACCGCCGCGGTGGAGGTCAATCTGGGCGCCGGGCTCCGTGGCTCCGCCTCGTCGGCGCAGTCTGGCGCCGACACCTTGCAGGGCATCGAGAACGTCATCACCGGCTCCGGCGACGACACGATCACGGCGGGCAACGCGGCCAACGTGATGGACGGCGGGGCAGGCGACGACACCTTCCGGTTCCTCACCGTGCAGGCCGCGGACGGCGACCGGATCGTCGGGTTCGAGCCCGGCGACGTGATCGACCTCGGCGCGATCGACGCCGATCTCGGAGCCGTCGGCAACCAGGCCTTCACGTTGGTTGAAGGCGCGGCCCTGACGGGTCCCGGGCAGCTCACTGTGACGCACGCGACCGCCGACGGCGGTGACTGCACCGTCGTTCAGGGCACGATCGATGCCGGAGCGACCGCCGACTTCCAGATCGTGATCGAGGGCACTCACACCCTCAACGCGCAGAACTTCGCGGCCTGAGGTCAGGGCGGGGAGCGGGACGAGGTTCCGCTCCCCGCCTGATCCGATCTTCGTTGCGACCGAGGGGATCCCATGCCGGTCAAGAAAGACTTGACGCTCGCGAAGCGGCGCGCGGCCGCCCAGCTGACCGGAGGGCTGAGGGGAATCGTCGTCTTCCTGTTCCTGATCTCCGGCCTCATCAACATTCTGGCGCTGACCGGCTCGTTCTACATGCTGCAGATCTACGACCGTGCGTTGACGAGCGGCAGCGTGCCGACGCTCGTCGCGCTTTCGGTGCTCGCCCTCGGCCTCTATCTCTTCCAGGGCGTGTTCGACGTGATCCGCATCGCAGGTCCTGGTCCGGGTCGGCGCCCGCTTCGACAAGAAGATCGGCGCCGCTGGCGCACCGGGTGGCGATCGACATGCCGCGCTTCGGCTTTTCGGCGCCGGAGGCGCTCGAGCGCGGCCGCGACGTCGAGACGCGTGCGCGGCTTCCTCGGCGGCCAGGGCCCGATCCGCCTTGTTCGACCTGCCGTGGATCCCGCTCTATCTCGGCTTCGTCTACCTGCTGCACCCCTGGCTCGGCGTGCTGACCTTCGCGGGCGCGTGCGTTCTCACGGTTCTCACCATCGTCGGCGAAGTGCTGACCCGCCGTCACGCCGGCGCCGCGCGAGCCGCCACAATCGCCCGCAACACGATCGCCGATTCGAACGCGCGCAACGCCGACGTGCTCAAGGCGATGGGATTCGCCGGCGCCGCGGTCCGGCGCTATCAGGACGCCAACAACGAGCATCTCGACCTGCAGACCCGCACCAGCGACGTCGGCCGGGACGGTTGCGGCGTATCTCGCGGGTGCTGCGCATGCTGCTGCAGTCGGCGGTGCTCGGGCTCGGCGCCTATCCTGACGATCAAGGGCGACCTCTCAGCCGGCGCGATCATCGCTTGCTCGGTCGCGGCCGGACGCGCGCTGGCTCCGGTCGACATCGCGATCGCCAACTGGAAGTCGTTCGTGGCGGCCCGCCTCGCCTATCACCGGCTGCAAGGAGACGGTGGCGGCGCTCGCAACCGCGGTCGAGCCGATAGATCTGCCGGCGCCGGTCGCGACCTTGGCGGTGGACAAGATCACCGTGGCGGCCCCGGCGAGCGGTCACGTTTTGCTCAGCGAGGTGAGCTTCGAGGTCCGCGGCTGGTCAGGCGATCGGCATCATCGGACCGAGCGGCGGCGGCAAGACGACGCTGGTCCGGGCGCTCACCGGCGTGTGGCCGTTGCTGCGCGGAAGCGTCCGGCTCGACGGGGCCGACCTCAGCCAATGGCGCGAGGAGGCGCTCGGGTCGCACATCGGCTATCTGCCCCAGGAAGTCGGTCTGCTCGACGCGACGGTCGAGGAGAACATCTCGCGGCTTCGACTCCAGCCGAACGCGCGAATGATCGTCGAGGCGGCCCGGGCTGCCGGCGTCCACGACATGATCGTGCGGCTGCCGGACGGTTACAAGACGCAGATCGGCCCGCAGGGCACGGCGCTGTCGGCCGGCCAGCGGCAGCGGATCGGCGCTCGCGCGCGCGCTCTACGGCAACCCGTTTCTGGTCCTGCTCGACGAGCCCAACTCGAATCTCGATGCCGACGGCGAGGCTGCGCTCAGGCAGGCGATCGACGGCGTGCGCGCGCGCGGCGGCATCGCCATCGTCGTGGCGCACCGTCCGAGCGCGCTCGCCGCGGTCGATCTGGTCGGGATCGTCCAGAACGGGCGGCTGGTCGCCTTCGGACCGAAGGACAAGGTGCTGAGCGGCGGGACAGTGACGTCGATGCCGCAGCCCACCGCGGAACCCCTCAGGCGACCCATGCAGGTGCCAGCATGATTACGATCCGAACCGCGCCCGAGACGACGAGCAAGACGGGCCCATCGCGCAAGACCTTCGAGTTCAAGGATCCGGAGCGCTCGCGCGGCCCGGTTCTCGTTGTCGGTATTCTGGCCGCGCTGATCGCCTATTTCCGGTCGGTCGCCACCTCGCACAGCGAGGACAAGCCCGCCGGGCCCGACGACGAGCCGACGTCGAACGTTCCCTCGCCCGAGGGGGCGCCGCTTCCGATCGACGAAGAGGAGGAAAAGAAACCGCAAGAGGGCAAGCGCGAGCCGGAACCGCCGGCGCAACAATCGCCTAAATCCTCCGCATACGGACGTTCCGGCCTGCTGGTCGACGACGAGCCGTTCGACTATGCGCGGCTTGGTGCGCGCGCCGCCGGCCCGGAAACTCTGGAATCGGGTGGCGGCGGTCGCGGGGGGGGCGGAGGCGGAGGCGGAGGCGGAGGCGGCGGCGAGGCGGCGGCGGAGGCGGCGGCGGAGGCGGCGGCGGAGGCGGCGACGGCGGCGGAGGCGGCGGTCGTGGTGGTCAGAAAGGCGGCCAGACCGGTCGTTCCCCGAGCGAGCACGACAACGTCACACGGTTGGAGCCGCGCGCCAATCGGACGCCGCGCATCCAGGCGGCGGTCCAACTGCCGGACGCCGTGACGGGCCGGACCTACTCCATTCCACTCGCACTGCTGTTGGCGGGGGCGACCGACCCGGACGGCGACCTGCTCTCGATCATGAATGTGCGCGCCTCGAGCGGTTCGATCGAGCGGACGGCGGACGGGTTCGTCTACACGCCGGCCGAGGACTATCTCGGGCGGGTCGTGTTGGCCTACGAGATCTCTGACGGAACCGGCTCGATCGTCCAACTCGCCCGTTTCGACGTCGTCCGGGCGCCGCCGATCGTGGGTACCGACGGCCACGACGTGATCGCCGGCACCGCCCTCGACGACGAGATCGACGCGCTCGGTGGCAACGATGACGTTTCCGCCGGCAGCGGCGACGACGTGGTCTACGGCCGAGGCGGCGACGACATCATTGATGCCGGCCCAGGGAACGACGCGATCGACGCCGGGAGCGGGAATGACGTCGTCTATGCCGAGGAGGGCGACGACGTCGTTTACGGCGGGACCGGCAAGGACATCATCTTCGGTGGCGCAGGCAACGACCGGATTTACGGCGGCGACGGCAACGACCTGATCGAGGCTGGCGACGGTGACGACACGGTGCGGGCCGGCGCGGGAAACGACATCGCGTTCGGCGGCGACGGTAACGACGACCTGCAAGGCGGCGAGGGCCACGACGTCCTCGATGGCGGCGACGGTGACGACGTCCTCGCCGGCGACGCCGGAGACGACATTCTGGTCGACGGCGCCGGCGCCGACCGGGTCCACGGCGGCGCCGGCAACGACGTGGTGCTCGCCACGGCCGACGGCGACGACGACGTCTTCGACGGAGGCGAGGGTGTCGACGTGCTGAGTTACGGCGACAGCAGGAGCGCCGTGCAGATCGACGCCGCCACCGGGATCGCGAGCGGGAATGCGGTCGGCGCCGATGCCTTCTCTGGGTTCGAGGAGATCATCGGCGGCTCCGGGAACGACATGCTCGGCGCCGGCGCTTTGTCGATGACTTCTGCGGGGCGGCCCTGGTGACGATCGCCTTTCAGACGGCGCCGGCGCGGATGTCGTCGAGGGGGAGAGCGGCGACGACACCGTCTTGGTCGCGGCCGACCAGGCTGGAGACGTGTTTGCCGGCGGCGGCGGCTTCGACACGCTGAGCTTCGCCGCATTGGAGGACGGTGCTTTGGTCGACGCCGTCGAGGGCAGTGTGATCGTGGGCGGCGGGACGGCCGACCGCTTCTTTGAATTCGAGGAGATCATCGGCGGTGCCGGCGACGACATCATCGTGGCCGGCGGCGTGCTGCAGGTGATGTCCGGAGGAGGCGGCGACGACACCTTCGCGTTCGGTGCGCCCGCCGCGGAGCGCGCCAAGGACATCCCGGACCGGGTCTATGAAATCCTCGACCTCGAGGTGGGCGACCGGATTCTCGTCAAGGAATTCGAGATCCGAACTTCGGACGGAGACCCGTCTCTCCATGGTGCAGACGGCGACGGTCAGGGCGACCGGTTCGAGGACACGTATAGCGGCGGCGACCCGCGTCCTTTCCGGTTCAGGTCGGAGACCCGCGACGACGGCGAGCACACCTGGGTCGATGTGATGGAGGAGACCCAGAGCGATCAGCCGGATTCAGCCGGCGTGGCGTACACGATCGACGTACACGGAAACCACGATCTCTATTTTGTCACGCGGCTTGACGGCGCAGGAGTCGGTTGATGGATGCACGCCCTGTCGGTTCCCAAGATGTCCATGCGAGGCCGCGCCATCGCCGCCCGAGTCCGAAGAAGCGCCCCGACGAGCCGTCGTTCTCACTGCGCTGGCACGTGGTCTTCGGGTTTGCCGCGGCGGTGCTGCTGGTCGTCGGCTGCGGCGGCTGGGCGGCGTATGCCCGTCTCGAAGGCGCCGTTCTCGGCCAGGGCGTCCTCATGGTCAACGACAATCTCAAGGAGGTCCAGCACCGCGACGGCGGCACCGTCCACCTCATCGCGGCGCGGCACGGCGATCATGTCGAGAAGGGCCAGGTCGTCATCCGGTTGGACGACGTGCAGATCAAGGCGGAGCTGTCGATCATTCTGTCGCAGCTCGGCGAGCTGCTCGGCCAGCAGGCCAGGCTCATCGCCGAGCGGGACAATCTGAACGCCGTCGAGTTCCCGTCCCGGCTGACGCAGGTGGCCGTCGATGCCGGCCTCGTTATGAGGGGAGAGCGGCGGCTGTTCGACGGCAACAAGCTCGCGCGCGACAGTCAGAAACAGCAATTGCAGTTCAGCATCGACCAGACCGGCGAAGAGCTCAAAGGGCTTGAGTGGCGCAAAAAAGCGAAGACGGAGGAGATCAAGGCGGTCCACGCCGAAAAGACCAAGCTCAACGATCTGTACGGCAAGGGCCTCGTTCTGGGCCAGCGCGTACACGCGATCAATGTTGATTGGATCCGTCTGCACGGCGAATTGGGCGAAATCGACGCAGCGATCGCCCGCGCCAACGTCCGCATCAGCGACGCGCGGCTCCAGATTCTCGCAATCGACCAGAACGCCAGAACCGAAGCTCAGCGCGAACTGCGGCAGGTAGAAGCGAAGCTCTCCGAGCTGAACGATCGCCAGATCGCCGCCGAGGACCGGCTGTCGCGGGTCGACATAAGGGCGCCCATCTCGGGCACCATCAACGAGACCACTGTCTACACGGTCGGCGGCGTCATCACGCCAGCCGCCAAAATCATGACCATCGTCCCGGATCGACCCGACCTTCGGGTGGAAGTTAAGCTAAATCCGCTCGACATTGACCAGATTCGGATCGGGCAGACCGCCAGGCTGCGGTTCTCGGCGTTCAACCGCAACACCACGCCCGAGCTGTCCGGGGCGCTCGTGCACCTCTCGCCGTCGGTGACGCGCAATTCGACGACTGGAACGACCCACTATGTGGGCGAAATCGAGTTCACTGAGGATGTCGCCAAGCTCGGCGACCGGAAGCCGCTTCCGGGGATGCCGGTAGAAGTCTTCATCACGACCGACGAACGGACGCCTCTGTCCTACATAATGAAGCCGTTCTCGGATCAGGTTCAGCGTGCGTTTCGCGAGCGCTAGAGCATTTTCCGGCGAAGTGGGAACCGGTTCGTCGTAGAAAATGCGATCGCGCAACGACGGCTGGAGCGAATTCCGATTCCGCTGGA
Source organism: uncultured Alphaproteobacteria bacterium (assembly GCA_963712435.1). Taxonomy (GTDB): domain Bacteria; phylum Pseudomonadota; class Alphaproteobacteria; order Rhizobiales; family Xanthobacteraceae; genus Rhodoplanes. The sequence goes on from CAVQIB010000021.1 coordinate 88,926, forward strand.
ACGGAATTCGCTCTAGGCGGGCCAGATCCTGCCGAACGGCGGTGGCTTCTGCGACGAAGCGCAACAGAGACGGCCGGATGAAAGTCAGCAACTGCGGAGCCATGCGCAGAAAGCACAAGAACGGGTCGAGTCATGACGTGAGGCGCACGCGTGTCTACGGCAATCGCATCGACGACGAGGCCCACTCCGGCGATGCGCCGAGATCGTGAAAGCACCGTTGGGGTCGCCATGGCTCGTCACGTCGCGACCATCGTTTGCAGTCGATTGATCGTGATCCGTCTGTCTTGTCTCGCGCTCGCGGGCGTGATCGCCTGGGAAGCGGCGCGCGCGGCGGACATGCCGCGGTTTCGTCTGCCGCTGCTGTGCGAGCCCTGGCGTTCGTGTGCCGTCCAGAACTATGTTGATCACGAGCCGTCGGCGGGCGTACGCGATTACGCGTGCGGAAGCCTGACCTACGACGGTCACGACGGAACCGATTTCCGATTGCGTTCGCTGCGCGCGATGCGCGAGGGCGTCGACGTTTTATCGGCAGCGGACGGGACGGTCGCCCGCGCTCGCGACGGCGTTCCCGACGTTTCTTTTCGTACCCGCGAGGAGGCCGTTCGCGGTCGCGAATGCGGCAATGGCGTCGTCGTTCGTCACGTGGGCGGATGGGAGACGCAGTACTGCCATCTCGCTCGGGGCAGCATCTCGGTTCGGCCCGGCGACGCCGTGAAGGCGGGCGACCGGCTCGGGCAGGTCGGGCTTTCCGGAAAAACCGAATTCCCGCACTTGCATTTCACCGTCCGGCGCGACGGCAAGACGATCGATCCGTTCGCGTTCGGCGCCTCGACGGATGGGTGCAGCGCTGGCCGCTCCCTGTGGGATCCGGCGGTCGTTGCGGCGTTCCGGTATCGCGCCGGCTTCGTGTTCGAGGCTGGATTTGCTGCCGCGCCCGTCAACCTGGCGGACATCGAAACCGGCTGGACGCCCCCGAGCGCGGAAGTCGCCGGCATTGATCGCGTTCGTCAGAGCGATCGGGCTTCAGGCAGGAGATGTCCAACGATTGGTGATCCGCGGACCGACCGGCGAGGCGCTCGTCGACGCCACGTCCGAGCCGCTCGATCGAAACAAGGCCCAGTCTCTGATGTATGCGGGCAAGAAGAGAACCGGTGACCGTTTTCCTTCCGGCACATACCGGGCGAACTATGGCGTTCTCCGCAACGGCGCTGTCGTCGTCGAAGAAACCTTCGAAATCGAGTTTTGAGGGTGATCATCACTCGAAAGCGCCTGGTCCACGCCGCCGGGCAGCGGGTTAGCGCAGTGTCGTCCCACCGCGCCATCACCCCCGACAAGCGCCGCTCCATTTCACATGCTCAGATGGTCCGCTGCATGCGCCATGACCGCCTCCGATTTTCGCGTACAAGCCGAATTGCTGCTTCGCGACCAGCTCGATTTAATCCCAATTCATCACGCTATAGCTCTCTTGGGTTTTCTGGATCCCCGCTTGCGCGTCGCTTTCGCGCGGACGAGCGGGAACGGATTCAACCCAATCGGACACCGCTCAACCGGTTCGCGCTCGGAATGGGTTCCGCTTGCCGATCGGCGCCAGGTAGGTCGCCAGCGGCGCCAAAAGCTGCCCGATGCTGGAACTCGGTTCCCGCCTCGATCATCGACCGGGCACTGGAACTAACGGACTTCCCATTGGCAGATGTGCAAGCCGGAGCGACGCTCAATCAAGTCGAGGTGGATGTGGTCCTCGTGGCTCGTATCGGAGCCGGGGCCAAGGACGGTCGAGAATCGCGCGCAGGCCGAGGCGGCGACCGCCGAGCGCAGGGTCTTGTCGGCCGCCGCGTCGGTCAGCACCACGGTCGCGCCATCCGTGAGCACGAGAGCACGCAGGTCGACGGCGTTGCCGGCGCCGTGCTCGCTCGTGCGCGCGCCCTCGACGCGATTGCGCGGCCGGCACTCGTAGGAGGCGCTCACCTGCAAGCGGGCGAGGCGCCCCTTGTTGCGTTCGATCATCGGAGCGATGTCGGCGCGTATCCAATCCGCGAGGGCCTCCGCCATGCGGCAGCGAACCTTTGCGGCCGGCTCCAGCACCACGCGGTCGCCGCCGGACGAACGAATCGCCCGCAGACTGACCAGATCGCTCGCCCCGCATGAGCTGGAACCGTCGATCGCCGGCTCGAGATCGGCGACGGCGATCTCGGGCGCGAGGCGTTTCCAGCACTGGAGGCGAGCCTCGTCGGCCGGACCGGGTCGATCGCGCGCCGGTTCGGCCTTCGGTGAGCGCGGCGCCCGCTCGAGGGCGGCCGGGCGCGGAGGCGGGAGCGGGACGAACGCCTTCGCCGCGGCCCGACGGTTGGCCGGATCGCGCGCGCGCTCTCGCGCGAGGGTCGGGTCCGAAAGAAGGGCGGAGAAGAGGGCGACCAGTAGCGCGAGCCGGGCAGCCATGCGGTCCTCTGGGGCCGGGCGAGGGGCCGCGCCCTCGTGATCAGTCGACAAGTTCACCCTTGCATCCCGTGTGTACCATGTTCCCGGGCAAAACGTCCCAGCTGGACGGCATTGAGAAGCACGCCGACCGACCCAAAATTGTTCTCTGCCGTCCCCCGCGGCGGACCACAGCAGCTCGAGCGCGCATATGACGATCCGTGAAGCCGGCCAGATGGAATGGCGCATCTCGTTGAGCGCGTCCGGCGCGCGCCGTCTCGCGGCGGTCATCGCCCTGATTTTCATGTCGGCTGCGCTGTGGAACCTGGAGGCGCAACGTTCCGGCCTTTCGATCACGCCGCTCGCGGTGGGCTCGACGCCGGCAACGATCTACCGCCGCGCGGATGCGCCGCCCGCTCCCGCCGTCATCATTGCGCACGGCTTTGCCGGCTCGCGGCAGCTCATGGAGGCCTTTGCCCTGACCTTGGCGCATGCGGGCTATGTGGCTGCGACCTTCGATTTCGAAGGTCACGGCCGCAACCCGACCCCGATGTCGGGCGACGTGACGCGCGTCAGCGGGACGACCCAAGGGCTGATGCGGGAAATCGGTCGCGTCACCGACGCCGTGCTCGCATTGCCCGGCGTCGATGGCCGCGTCGCGTTGCTCGGCCATTCGATGGCGTCCGACATCATCGTCCGCCAGGCGATCGACGACAAGCGCGTCGCGGCGGCGATCGCGATCTCGATGTTCTCGCAGGCGGTCACGGCCGACCAGCCGCGAAACCTGCTCGCGATTGCCGGGGCGTGGGAGAGATTCCTGCGCGGCGAGTCGCTCCGGGCGGTGCGTCTCGTCGATCCGACGGCGGGAGAGAGCGAGACCGTCCAAGTTCCCGGTGACGGCGGCTTCCGGCGCGCGGTCGCGGCGCCGGCGGTCGAGCATGTCGGCGTGCTGTACTCGGCGACGGCTTTGAACGAAGCGCGCGCGTGGCTCGACCGCGTCTTCCAGCGCACGAGCGACGGCCCGGTGTCGGCGACCGGCGGATGGATTGCGCTGCTGCTCATCGGAATCGTGCTGATGGCGTGGCCGCTGGCCGGCCTCTTGCCTTCCGGCGCAGCGCCGCCATCGAAGCTGTCGCTGCGCACGTTTCTCGTGGCGGCGCTCGTGCCCGCCGCGTTGACGCCGCTGCTGCTCACCCTGGTCGATACGCGCTTCTTGCCGGTTCTGGTCGCCGACTACCTCGCTGCGCACATGCTCGTTTTCGGGCTGATGTCGCTCGGCCTGCTGATCTGGAACGGCGTCAGGATCGGTCAATTCGCCTGGCTTGCCGCACTTGCCATCGCCGGCTACGGCATCTTCGTTTTCGGCGGAGCGCTTGATCGATACGTCGCCTCTTTCATGCCGCATGCCGGCCGGCTGCCCATCATCCTGGCCATCGCCATGGGGGCTGTGCCGTACATGCTGGCGGACAGCCTCCTCTGCGAGGCGGGACGCGCCGCGCTGTGGCGCGTGTTCGTCGCCCGCTGCGCCTTCCTCGCTTCGCTGGGCGGCGCGGTCGCGCTCGACTTCAAGCGGCTCTTCTTCCTCCTGATCATTGTCCCGGTGATCGCCGCGTTCTTTGTCGTTTTCGGTTTGCTGGGCGGCTGGGTCGGCCGCAGGACCATGTCGCCGGCTGCGACCGGCGTCGGCCTCGGGCTGATGCTTGCCTGGGCGCTCGGCGTCACCTTTCCGATGTTCACGCCCTGACGGCCGGCGTGGCGGCGCCGTCTCTCAGCTCAGGACCAGCTTCCGCCCGAACGGCTGCACGGCGCTCGTATAGGCTTCCGGGACCGCCCAGATCACCGGCCAGGGCGGGCGGAAACGGGCTGGACCGTCGAGGTCGGTCAGAACCACGGCAATGTCCGGGCGGTGCTTGTGAGCCTCCTCCAGCAGGGGCGTGAAATCCGTGCCGCCGCCCCCTTGGAATGAAATCTCGCGCAGGTCGGAGCGGCCCGGCTCGAAAAACTCGACCCGCCGCACGCACATATCGCCGATGATGAGGACGAGACCAGCCTCTTGTCGGCGGGTGATCGAACTCGATTTCACAGGCGAACCGGTCCATCAGCTTGTTTTCGATCGAGCCCGAGACATCGACGATGAGCGCAAGGCGCGGCACGCGTTTCGCGGTGCTGGTTCCAGGCTCCCAGGGCAGGCGATGGTTGGGACCGAGCCGCCCCTGGTTGGCGATGTATGACCGCGCCGGCCTTGACCAGGAAATGTCGGGTTTCCGCGCGAGACCTTTTGCGAGCTGGGTGCGCAGCACCTGCTCCCATGGCGTGCGGCTCCGCGGCAGGTCGGCGATCAAGACGCGCAGCATGGAGAAATCGCCGTCGCCTGCATGGCCGCGCAGGATTCGCTCACTCCATTCGCGCGCCTGCTCGGCTTCGGCCTCGGGAGGACCTTGCGTTTCCGGGTTCGGCATGAGATCGGCGCAGCTTCTGCCGCCGAGTTGGCGCACGCGCGACGATCGCGGACCGTCCTGGTGGCGCGCCTCGGGCCGATGCCAGTTGCTTGTCGCCTGATCCGGCGATTGCTCGCCCGATCCCGCGTTGGCGGTCGGGGTCCCGCGTTGCCTCAGGCTTCCGGTTTGCCGCGTTCCGTTCTGCCGCAACATCCGGCGATCGTCGATCGCGCGATAGAGCCGTTCGACATCCCACTCGAGCAGCGCCTTCCCGACGTCCTGTTTCAGCAGCAAGGCGTGGGCGAGCAGTTGATCGAGAAGCACGGCGGAGGCGGGCAGCTGAATCCAGCTCAGATGCTCCAGCGTGCTGTTGACGATCGCGTCCGCACAGATGTTGAAGAGCTGAAGGTCGACATCGCCGAGCAATTGCTGGAGTTCGAGAAAGCGCTGGGGGTGGCGCAGGCCGATATGCAGCACCTCATGGGCGATAAGTCCGACCTGGACGCGGAAGGGCACGGACTCGAAGGACGCGCCGTAGAACACGGTCGTGCCGTCGGTGGCGACCGGAGGCGCGTCGATGTCGGCCGGAAGATCCTGGTGTTTCACCCACAAAGCGAGGCCGCCGGTGGACGGCGCGCACTCCACCATCCGCTGGATCGCCCGCGTCCCGCGGTGGTCGGAGTGCGCAGTCAGCTCAATCATCGTGGCCGTCCTTGCGACGGCGCTCGGCGTAGCGGTGGTAGGACGGGCTGTCCAGAATGGCCGCTTCGAGGCCGGCGGCGAGCGCCCGCTGCATCAGCAGCTCCATGGCCAGCGTCTGCGACTCGCGGATCGGCAAGGCGGCCGGGCCGCGGATGTCGGGCAGCTGCTCGATGATCTCGAGCGCGCGCGCGACGGTCTTCGTGTCCACGCTCGCGGCGAGAAGCCCGTAGATCATGCCGTAAAGACCGTCGAGCGTCTTCGGCAACAGGGCGGCGGTCTCCGCGCCGGGTTGCGCGGCGAGCAGCCGCACCACGTCGGCGCCCGCGTGAATTTCGCGCAGCACGCCAAAAAACTCGGCGGCGTTCGCCGCCCCGATGCGGCCCTGCACGAACATCCGCTTGGCCGCATCCGAGAGATTGGACTTGAGGACATTGGATATGTCCTCCCAGCCGCGCGGACTGGCGCCGATCAAATGATCGCCCGCGAGTTGCGCCTGGGTGTCGTCGAGCTTGTCCGGGCGCACCTTCAGATAGGCCATCACTTCCGGCGCAAAATTCTTCTCGATCGCATGGCTGAGGAACGCGTCAATCACGGTCTGTACGTTGAAGTGAAACATCCGGTCGGCGAGCGCCGTGCCCATGTCGTGACTGACTGCGCCGTGGAAGCTGGCGTTCCCGGCGGCGATGACCTGCCAGCCGTCGGGCAGCCGATAATTCCCCACCCGCCGGTCGAGGATCAACGAATAGGCGGAAATCTGCAGCCGCTGGTCGGCGGCCGTGAGCTCGTCGAGGAAGAGGACGCCATCCGGCTGCTCCCGCGAGGGCAGGAACTCGGGCGGGAACCAGACCGTCTTGGCAAGCGTGTCATCGGCGTAGATGGCGCCGCGGATGTCCACGGGCTCGATCGTGGTGAGGCGCAGATCGACGAGCGGCACGTCGAAATGCTCGGCGAGTTGCCGGACGATGGAGGATTTCCCGACGCCGCGCGTGCCCCACAGCATGGAGGCGCGTCGCCGCAGGGTCGGATCCGCGTACTGCTCGATCAGCGCCGCTTTGGCCGCGGCGATCGAAACGGGCGGGATGTTCATCGGATTGCCGAGCATCGATCACCACGCTAATTCAGGGGTTCGCTTGTGGCGCAGCCGCTGCGCCTGATGAAGCCGGCGGCGTTTGCCGCCATGCCGGTGCGGCGGACGGCCGAGGAAGCGGCGGGAGTTCCAGCCGCGGCACGTCATACATGAGGAACGGGATCACGAGCAGCAAAGGCGGCGCGTTGAAGATCAGCAGCCGGATGATCGAGCCTTCCGGTATTTCCACAAAGTTCAGCCCCACCGCCCCCGCTACCATGAAGATGACGAACAGCAGCGGGATCGCGCGCCGAAAGGCCGCGCTCCAGCGCGCCCGGGCCAGCCTTTCATGGAAAAGGCGGGGCGGTTCGGCGAGCGTCTGCGCGAGATGCGCGACGGTCTTTTCCAGCTTCGCCTCCATCATGCGGGTCCGCTCGGGTTCGCGCCCGCGCACCCGCATGTAGCTGCTCCATTTTCCCGCCGCCCAGCCCGGGCGGAGTCGCCCCCAATCCCAACCAAGCACGGCGAGGAGATCGTCCGGCAATTCGAGCGAGTCGCCCGCCGCCGGCACGAGCTCGATATCCGCCGGAAACCGCTTCACCGTCGGCGCATTCAAGGTGAGGTTGAGACCGTCGATCCGCGCTGTTCCGCGCGTCAGGACCATCTGGATCGGCATCGCGCCGTCTGCTCGAGAACCGGAACTCGGATTCAGCCGGTAACTCTGGGCGATGACGACGCCGTTCGCTGGCCGGAAGTGGCGCTCCGGCGGGACGCCCTCGATGCGGGCAAGCAATTCGGCTGGCTGTGCGCCCTCGGTCTGCAGGGTCGCCTCCAGGCCGCATGGAAGGGTGAGCGTCCGGGTGAGACGGAACAAGCCAGAGTGAGGATTTTCGAGCTGCAGGACCTCGCGCGCGCCGGTCAACGCGGGCGCCTCGCCGGCATAGTCGACCGGCTTGAACACGAGACGCCGTTCGAGGCGATTGGTCGCCCCGAGGTCCACCTGCCGACCGCGCCGCGTGAACGGCTCGACGAGACCCAGGATCTCGTGGTGGGTCAACGGATTTGGCATCGAAACCCCTGGCCGGGCGAGGACGGGATGGGCGTGATCACGGCGGACCGTCGGCGGGTTTCCAGGTTCCGTGAAACCCGAGAGGGATGACCGCGGGCAATTCCAATCGACAGACGGGTCCGTCATCCAAGCGATCGGCGGAGTGAATCCAGAGTTCGCTGCAGTCGCGGTTTCCATCGAAAACGACCGTCAGGATCCAGCCGTTTTCCGGCCGATCGGCGTCCGCGGCAAAAATCGGTTCTGAAGGGTACAGTCCCTCGCCCAAATCCGATTCCGTCAGCGTCAGGGTCTTTGCGTCAAAGCGGCCAATAGTCTGGAACAGGTCTTCGACCAGATTCGCTCCGCGCCGATGCATCGAAAAGTAAGTGAAGCGCGAAGGCCGACCGGCGTCGCGCGGATCGATGACCGGAAACTCGCAATTTCGCGACATCGCCTCCTCCATGCTGATCACCCGCCCCTTGATCGGATCGATCAGTAGGTGGCACAGGGTCGACACCGCTGGAGTATGCGTCTGCCCGGAAGCAATCTCCTTGAGGCGCTGATTGCTTTGAAAGTCGGGATAGCGGACGACCTCGATCATGACCGAACTATCGTCCCGTTCATAAGCATTCCCGAAATGCCACTGAAACCAGGGATCGGAGTTGAATCGGCTTGTCACCTCAAGCGTGGTCCGGTCGACCACGATGATTTCCGTCCCCTGTTCAGGACGCCAGGCAAGCGCGTCGCCGTAGCTCTGCAGCATCGCCAGCACCGGAAGAAGCCTGACCTGAACGGGAGGAATGCAGATGATCAGATAACGACCCGCGATGACAAAGTCATGGATGAACGGCGTCGCCCGAACCGTGATGGTCGCCTGCTGACGCACGCTTCCGGTCCGATCGCTGCGATAGAGATGCAGCCCCGCCTTTCTCCCCAGGCTCACCCCGAAATTGAAAATGTCGCCCGTGCGCCAATCCTGCTTGGGATGTGCGGAATAGGACAGACCATTCAGCCCGTCCAAGTCGTCGATCCCAATGGTTTCCAAGGTGTCCAGGTCGAGGGCATGCGGCTGCCCGGCCTCCCATAGGGCAAGAAGCTTGTCCGGCAACGCCAGCACGGAAGTATTGGCCGTGTTTTTCAACCCCTTTCCGAGCCGTCGCCACCACGGTCCCGGCGGCGTCATGCCATAGTTCGCGAGAACGAGTTTTCCCGTGCGCCGCTCCAACTGGTATCCCGCGGTTTGCACATAGCGATATGCAGCCGTTGCGGCCGCACCGGTGAAACGGACGCTCAGGATCGCGCCATCGCCATCGAACCAGTGCCCCACATGCTGTCCGCCACGCTCCAGACACGCTGGGCCGTTGCGGAACAGGGCGCCCCTGACTCCGGAAGGAATAGCGCCTTCCACCAAGCGGAGCGGAACCGGCCCGAACTCCTGGCCCGACCGGAGAATCGCCTCCGACCATTTCGGAATGGGTTGCGATCTGGGGTTCAGCATGTGTCGTTGCGCCTCGGCCTCGTTCGGTGATCGGCTTGCTTTGCGTCCCGGAGAGTGACCGGACCGCGCCAACGCCCGTCAATTGCTAGTCTCGTTCGAGCCATCACGGCGGGCCGAACACGCCAAAGTCTCCCGGCAATTGTCGCCCGCTTTAATCCGTCAGCACCAGTTTTAACCACGCCGGCCGCAGTCGAGCGACCCGCTTACTTGCCGGTTCGATCGAAGAACCGATGTGGCAGATGTCATTTATAGTTGTCGTCAACCAAAAAAACGTAACTCATCAACATTTTTAAGAGGATACATTGACGAACGCGAATTGTTTCAACGGGTTCCCACAAAGGAACCGTTTTCTCATGGGCGGACCGACGGCGCCGATGCTGGAGCAGATGTCTCGCGCCGTCATCCCGTCCGCCGCGCTCGCGCGTGGTTTCATTTTCGTTGAGGTCGCGGCGGCGGCGACGGGGCCGCTCTCCCTGGAGCACCCTAAGTTCGAGGTTTGCGATGTTCGGCGGACGGGCCGCCCCGCCGCATCCTCAGACGCCTGAACGATCAAGACGCGACGCCGGCCGACATCTTCGGCTCAACCAGCTGCTTCACGACGCCGCAGCGAGGAAGCCGCTTTGCTTCATCAAGCGAAGGACCTCAGCACAGCGTAGACTGCGCCGAGGAACAAGGCCGTCTGCGCGGCGAACGAGATCATCATTCCTCGTCCGCGCAATGCGGGTTCGCGGATATACGCCACCGAGTAGACGGCGCGCCCCATGCACCAGACAAACCCGCCGGCGGCCGCGGCTTCGTCGGAGAGGAAAAACGCGCAAAGCCAGAGCGACGGCAAGAAAAAGGCCATCTGCTCCAGCATGTTCATCTGGACGCGGTACACGCGATCGAAGTGCTCGTTGCCCGTCGTCGCGGGCGCGGCCACCTTGTACTTGATGCGCGCCCTGCCGACGTTCAGCGTGAAAAGGAGGTAGAGCAGCAGCGCCGAAAGCGTTACGGCTGCGGTGTAGTGCGGAATCATACGCGGTGCCCACTGGTTGATGAGAAACACTCGATGCCAGAGGCTCCGACATTCGGAAATGACTTAAATCATCCCGTTGCCCTGGGATGATCACGGACGCCTTTTCGCGTCAGCAGGCCTGAAAGAGAAGCTTTTTGAGAGTTGCCGGTCTTTGAGGGAGGGATGCGTCGTCTTCGATTGAAGGGTTGCCGACAAATTGCGCCTTCGTGGCCGCGGGCCGGGCGACGGCGGGTCGCCGACCCGACCTTCGCACGAAGTTCTTCATCGACGCCCGCGCCTGAATTTTGCGTTCCGTCGACCGAGAAGCGCTCGCCCGACACGAGCGCGCACATCGTTGTGGGTCAGCAGTTCGGCCGAGGAGTTGCGCGCGCCCTCAGCCCGACTAGCCGGTCGCAGTTTTCGTTGAAGGACAAGCATCTCGGCCGCGGGCATGCAGCCGAACAGCGTGGGAGCGCGACCGAGCCGACCGGACCCGCGCGCGTCGCACGCCGCGAGGGACCCGCTGCGGGCTCCGGAGCGCTACGGCTTCGTCAGATAGTACAGTTTCCGATGCTGCTCATGCTCGTCAGTATGGACGCAAACGAGCAGTTGCTTGCGCTGCAGCGCGATGAGCGTGTTGACCAGGACGCGGGAACCGATCGGGCCGACAGCGCGAGCGATTTCCTCGGCCTCGAGGCCGCCCTTGCCGCTCGCGAACGGCTTCGAGTGGCGCGCGATCATCGCGAGCACAGCGCTTTCGATGTCGGTGATCTCGGTCATCTAACCCATCTCCATCACGCGTTCCGGTTCTTCCGGACCGCTCAGCACGACCAATGGCGAGTCGGGAATGGCAGCTTGTTAATGTCCCACGCTCGCTCGCCGGAGAGGACTTATCGCTCCTCATACGATCAATGCTGGCGAGTGGAGCGAGGTTCCGTGTCTCGAAGCAGCGCGCCTGCACGCCAGTGACCCACAACCGTCGTCGATGCAAACCGAAGCGACGGTCCAGCCATTGGACGCAGAGAGTCATGGCGCGGTTCAGGCGCAATCTTGGGCTCACGCGGATTTGAGTTTTTTCGCTGGCCATCGATGGGTTGGTCGGGCAAGACTGACAGCAGTCCTCGCTGCAATCGCAGGATGCGCAAGCCCGCGAACGCCTATGCGCGGCTGACGCGATGGCGCGGCCAGGGCTCGCCGCGCCGAAGGCTACAATCAGCAGGGGCCAAGCGCGCAAGCGCTCGGCGCGACGGGAATGTCAGCTCATGGCGAAAGCACGCAAGGTCGTCATCACCTGCGCCGTCACCGGCGCAATCCATACGCCCTCGATGTCCCCGCATCTGCCGGTCACGGCGCAAGAGATCGCCGACGCGGCGATCGGCGCGGCCGAGGCGGGCGCCGCGATCGTGCATCTGCATGCGCGCAATCCGCAGGACGGCCGGCCGGACCAGAGTCCGGAGGCCTTTGCGCCGTTCTTGAAGGTCATCAAGCAGCGCTCGAACTGCGTGGTGAACATCACCACCGGCGGGGCGCCCACCATGACGGCGGAGGAGCGCGTGCGCCCGGCTGCGACGTTCAAGCCGGAGGTCGCTTCGCTGAACATGGGCACGATGAATTTCGGCCTCTATCCCATGCTCGGCCGCTTTCGCGACTTCAAGCACGAATGGGAGCGGCCCTATCTCGAAGCCTCGCGCGCGGGGATGTTCAAGAACACCTTCGCCGATATCGAGTACATCCTCACGACCTGCGCGGAAAACGGGACGCGTTTCGAGATCGAGTGCTACGACATCGGGCACCTCTACACGCTCGCGCATTTCGTCGAGCGGAAGCTCATCGCGCCGCCTTTATTCATCCAGAGCGTGTTCGGCATTCTGGGCGGCATCGGCACGCATCCGGAGGACGTGATGCAGATGAAGCGCACGGCCGATCGGCTGTTCGGCAATGACTATCGCTGGTCCGTGCTCGGAGCCGGACGCTCCCAAATGCAGATCGCGGCGATGGCCGCCGCCATGGGCGGCAATGTGCGCGTCGGGCTCGAGGATTCGATCTGGATCGGTCCGGGCGAGCTCGCGAAGTCCAATGCCGAGCAGGTCCGAAAAGTCCGCGAGATCATCAGCGGCCTCGGGCTCGACGTCGCGAGCCCCGACGAAGCGCGGGAGATCCTTGCGCTCAAGGGCGGCGACAAGGTCGCGTTCTGACCCCCAGGCGGGCCGCATGATGCGACCGAGCCTTCACGCCGCCGCTTCGACCTGAGGGACGCCACGGCGCGTGCTCGGCGTTTGCTGAAGCTTCCGCGAACACGTAAATTCTGTTTAGACGCAAACAAAGCGGCTAGACGCCGCGGTTGAAGGACCAGTGTGATGAGCCAACCGGATATCGCGGGCGGGACCGGCGCGTCCTCAAAGGGCGAGAGGGTCTTCGCCTGCGACGTCAATCTCGGCTTTCCGTGCGACCAGCCGGAATGGGCCGCCTTCTTCAGCGATCGCGGCTGGCGCACGGTCGATTACGACGACATGGGCAGGCTGACGGAGACCCTGAAATCGCACGCGGCGACGGCGGCGTTTCTGCCGGCGGCGAACTATTTCTATCTCAGGGACGATCCGTACTATGCCGGGTTCGCCAGCGCGCTCGCCATGAAGACCGGCGGCGCGACCGTCAGCAGCGTGCTGGTCGTGCCGAAGGCGAGCGACGGCCCGCAGCATCGTGGACCTCGCGGGCAAGCGGCTCGGCTATATCAATCTCTACTGCACGACCAGCTACTTCTCGCCGGCCATCCTGCTCGCCGAGCACGACATCCCGTTCGAGGGCTTTTTCTCCGCCGTCAGGCCGCTCGCCGCCTGGCAGCATCAGATCGACGCCGTGGTCGCCGGTGACGTCGACGCCACCATGGTCGAAGAGGGCATCTGGCGCGACAATCCGGCCAATGCGCAGGCGACCAGAATCATCGGCAAAGTCGAGCGGCTGCCGGGGCCCGTCATCGTGCTGGCGAGCACGGCCGACGCGGAGTTTGCGTCCGCATTCCTCGCCAAGCTGCTCGCAACGCGGACGGCGAGGCCGCACCAGCCGTTTGCCGGATACGCTCCCTATTGCCGGGACGTGGTTGAGGCCTTTTTCGAGCGGAGCGAGCGGGCGTTTTCGGTCGTGCCGGCGTAGCGCGGACATGATTTCGCACAGTGGTCATGCCCCGCGCAGGCGGGGCATCCAGTAATCACCGAAAGCTTTGTGTTTACTGGATCGCCCGCTTGCGCGGGCGATGACGCCGGGAGTTGTCGATTCGAAGCCAATTCATTCTGCTCTTGTCTGGTCATTCTGCTCTTCTCTAGCCATTGCCAGCGCCGGTGCGGAGCCAGCGTCAGAGTCGCAGCAACCGCCGCGGCCACAACGCATTCCGCAGACTACCGGCCGTCCGGCTCTGTTCGCCGCGCGTCGGAGCGCCTCGATCAGATCGGCGAGTTCCCGGCTGCTCGGGGTGATCGCTGCGAGCCGCTCGGCGTAATGGAGCGCCGTTGCGGGATCGCCTGAATCGCGGTTGAAGCTGATGAGCGCGCCCAGGATGTCGTGATTGTCGGGATGCCGGGCGAGGGCGTCGTCGAGAACGGCCAGAGCCTCGGGAACGCGTCCGGTCGAATGCAGGCCGACGGCATAGACATAGGCGTATCGCGCCTGCTCGGGCGCGAGCTCGGCGGCCTGGCGCAATTCCGCGACGGCGTCGGCGCGGCGACCGAGGCGGACCATCGCCAGGCCGAGCGCATGATGCAGCCCCGCATCGCCCGGAGACGCCGCAACGGCCGCGCGCAGCACGCTCTCGCCGTCGCCGTCGCGTCCGAGACTTCGGTAGAGATCGGCGAGGTTGATCGCGGCGGGCCCGTATTGCGGACCGAGCCGCAGCGCCGATTTGAATTCCGCTTCGGCGTCGGCGAACTGGCCGCGCCGCGCATAAAAGCTGCCGAGCGCCGAACGCGCTTCGGGCCGGTCGGCATTGAGGCGTTGCGCCGCGATGAACTCCGCCGCCGCGCGATCGAAACGGTCGCGATCGGCCGCCGGCTGGCTCGCGGACGGAACGCCGGCGAGGAGGGACACGGCCCGGATGCGCACGCCGCGGCTCGGATCGGACAGGAGCGGAGAGACGAGCGGCCAGATCCGCGCCGCCGGCGCGTTCTCGCAGCATGTCGAGTGCGCCGATCCGCACCATCGGATCGGGATCGGCGAGCCCGGCCCGCGCCAAATCGATGTTTGCGGGCGAAACGTGCGGAGCAAGCTCGGCGAGCGCGCTTGCGCGCGCGATCGCCGGCATGCCGTCCTTCGCTGCGACGGCGGCGAGCAGCGATGCGGCGGTCGCCTTGCCGGTCCATGCCGCGTGAAAGGCGTCGCCGTAGGTGCTGCAGGCCCTTGCGGTTCGGCCCGTGCCAGCGCTCGATCGCGGCAGCCGACCACGCAGCCGTCTTGTCGGCGTGACAGTCGTTGCAGGCGTTGGATGCGCCGAGCTTCGCCGACAGATCGGGCCGCGGAATGCGGAAGCTGTGATCGTGCCGCCGGTCGACCACCATATAGGTGCGAACCGGCATGTGGCACGACGACGCAGGCGAGCGGCGGGCTCGCTGCTTCATGCCGGGCATGGCTGCGCGTTCGCATAGGCCGCGGACGCATGGCATTGCAGGCATGTGTTGTCGCCGGAAAACCGCAGCTTGGCGCTGTGCGGATCGTGGCAATCGCTGCAGGTGACGCCCGCTGCGAACATCTTGCTCTGCTTGAACGAGCCGTAATCATAGACCTCGTCGCGCGTCTGGCCGTCGGCCTGGTAGAGCCCACGGGCGATCGGCGAAACCACATGCGTGTCGGACAGCCAGCGCCCTGGAACCCAGTCCTCGGAAAACGCGCCGCGGCGCGCGTGGCAGAACCCGCAGGTCTCGACCTCCTTGCGCAGCGAGCGCCGGCGCTGACGCTGCGCCGCGCGTTTCCCGTGGCGGGATCGAGCGGCCATGCAACCCCGGCTCGCTCGTCGAAGCGCACGACGAGCCCCTTCGTTGGATCGTCGACGCTTGCCGAATGATCACCGGCTCTGCTCGTCGCGCGCCCATGCGACGTGACGCGAGCCGCGGCCGTGGCAGGCCTCGCAGCCGACGCTGATCTCCGCCCAACTCGTTGCAAAGCGGTCGGTCGCCGCATCGTAGTTCTTGCGCACGCCGGTCGAATGACACTCCGCGCACATGAAGTTCCAGTTCTGATTCAGCTTGGTCCAGTGCAGGAAGTCGTCGTGGCGGATCTGTTCGTCCGGATAGAGGTGGAACCAGCGCTGACCGCCCTGATCCTTCGGGCGGCTGTCCCAGGCGATCGAGAGCGCCTGCAGCCGGCCGTCGGGGAATTCCACGAGGTATTGCTGCAGCGGATCGAGACCGAACGTGTATTTGATCTCGAACGCGCCGAGCTTGCCGTCCGGCCCGTCGGTCTCGACGAAGAATTTTCCATGCTCGCGGAAGAAGCGGGAGCGCACGCCGAAATACTCGAAACGCGCATCGGAGAAGTCGCCGAGCACCGTTTTTTCCGTCGCGTGATCCATCGCGTGCTTGTGCTGCGACAGCGCGCCAGAGATCCGCTTGCGGCCGATGGCATCCGGCGCAGGTCTCGCTTCCGACGAAGGCGGCTTCAGGACCGGACCCGGTCTCTGGCCCGGCCAGTGAATGGCCGATGACGCCGCCGGTCCCATATCGCAACGCCATCCCGATCGAGAGGACGGCGGCGAGCGCGGCCGATGCCGCGATCCAAGTCCTCGGTTTCGACAGAAGGCCGACAGCAATGTGGAAGGAGCGGTGATTCGGCTTGATCGCCTGCGCAGAATCCGGGGACTTCCTCCGCAACGCGTCTTCCGTGACGGAACTGAGCGGGGGGTCCGACACCTCACCATTCCTGGAACATGACACCGCCGGCCGTCGCTTCCGGCGCGGCGAATGTCACGGGCTGATCGCGCGCCGCGCGGCCGCGAGCGCCTGCTCGCACGCGCTCTTGTCGTTGGCGGCGTCGGCCTCACGGGCCTTGGCGAGCGCCGCCACCGCCTCTTCCGTTCTCGGGCCGTCGCCGATCTCTTCTTCGGCGGCGGCGATCGACCCGGGCGTCGGCTGATGATGGAGCATGGCCGCGGTGCTTTCCCGCGCCGACGTACCCGCGGCCGCGACCGCTTCAATGACCGCGTCGACCTCGATTTGCATGCGCTCGATCTCGGTTGTGCAGGGCCCGGCATGGCTCGGCAAGACCGGCAAGAGCGCCGCGGCTGCGCTCAACAAGAGCGTATTGATCGTCATGCAAGATCGCACGGATTTGCTCCCTCGCGTTGCGGCTGCGGCGGGCGCCCCGTTGGGACGCCCGTTTCGCCTGACGCGCTCGTTACTGCTAATCGCCAGGGTGCCGCTGACCGGCTTTCTTGACCTGCTCGAGAACCTGGCTGAGATTATAGGATTCCGGCGCCTGCAGCGGCGGGAACGTCTCATACGTCGTCAGATGTTCCAGCCACAGCTGTTGGCCGATCGGCAGCATGTTCCAGTCGTATTGATACGCGGTCACGGCGCCGCCGAGCGCGCCGCCCGAACTCATGGTCGTCTTCTGGTCGATCCCGACGGCCTGCTCGAACGGATCGCGCTTGATGTTCTGGACCAAGGTGAAGTGGAACGGAATGAGCGGCATCACCCAGCCGGACGCGCCGGGCTGCGACATCGTGTAATACATCTTCCAGTTCTTGTAGCGGACCGCCGACGGCGTCGCCCCGGAATAGTAATAGAAGTGGTCGCGCGCCGATTTCTCCGACTTGCCTTCCAGGTAGTCGCGCTGATTGACCCCGTCGAGCGTCGTCTTGACGATGCCGGGATACTGGCCGGCCTCGATCTGCTGCTTCAGACCGTTGCCCTTCGGCCCGCCGGCGATATCGACCAGCGTCGGCACCCAGTCGAGGGCGGCGAACAATTGGGTTTTGTTGGCGCCGGGCGCGACCACGCCAGGCCAGCGGACGAGCAGCGGGACGCGATAGCCGCCCTCCCACGCCTCACCCTTCTGGCCTTTGAACGGGGTCACGCCGCCGTCCGGGAAAGTGACGGCCTCGGCGCCGTTGTCGGTGGTGAAGACGATGACGGTGTTGTCGAGCTGGCCCATGTCTTCCAGCTTCTTGAGGACGAGGCCGATATTGTCGTCGAGCTGCTTCATGGCGGCTTCGTTGATGCCCCAGTCCTTGCCGCCGGGTTCGCCCACCATCGCGTCGTATTTCGGCGAGAGCATCGTGATGACGTGCATGCGGGCCGGGTTGTAATACACGAAGAAGGGCTTGTTGGTCCGCCGCGGATCGTTGCGGTCGAGATAGTCGATCACCTTGGCGGAGATTTCCTCATCCACGGTCTTCGAGCGTTCGAGAGTTCAGCGGACCCTCGTCGCTGCATTGCTGGTTCTTCGCGCTGCCGTCGGAAGACTTGCACGCGATGATCGGTCGTGGGGGCGTCAGACAGATCGTGGTCCTGGGATCGACCGCGCCGGGAACGTCGGCAAGGCCCGGGAATCGGCGTATTCCGGCAGGGTGGCGCAATGCCCTGGACGGTCGGACTCTTGTTGATGTCCGGGAAGCTCACCTGCTGCATCGCGTCGAGGTGATAGAGATAGCCCCAGAACTCCTGGAAGCCATGCGCGGTCGGCAGCGAATCGGTGTGGTCGCCCAGATGGTTCTTGCCGAACTGGCCGGTGTTGTAGCCGAGATCGACCAGGAACTTGCCGATCGATGGCGTGCCCGGCCGCAGATAGGCCGGGCTGCCCGGCAGCTGCGGCGGGATCAGGCCCGTGCGCAACGGATACATGCCGGTGACGAAGGCGTTGCGGCCGGAGGTGCAGCTCTGCATCGCCACGTAGTCCGAGAATATCGCGCCCTCGCGCCCGATCCGATCGATATTGGGCGTTTCCCCGACCATCAGGCCGCGATGATAGATGCTCGGCTGCATCCAGCCGATGTCGTCGGCCATGATGAAAAGGATGTTGGGTCTTTGCTGCTGCTGCGCTTGCTGCTGCTGCGGCGGCTGTTGTGGCTGCTGCTGGGTTTGCTGCGGCTGCTGCTGTGGCGGCTGTTGTGGCTGCTGGCGCGTGGTTGTTGCTGCTGCCGCTGCTGCGCAGCCGCCGGCAAGCTCGCCGCGGTCATGGCGGCAGATAGCGCGATCGAGCAGAGCCAGAAGCCCCTCGTCACATGCATGCTCTTGTCCTCCGCATTGAAGGCCCGAAGCGGCGTCGAGCCGTGCGCCCGAACAACAAGGCAACCCCGCTGGCGGCCAATCCGAAAATTGTTTGCTGCTATCTCACGCGGTCAATTCTATCGCCGTCAATGCGAGCCATCGTATGAACGTTATGCAAGTTCGGCAGCGGCTCGGGTATCACGAACGCTTGATCGCGTGCGCGACGCGCGGCCTTCTCGAAAACGCCGGCCAAGGGGATGCTCGCATGCGGACGCGCTGTTAGCGATTGGCGCACCGCCCTCGATGCGCGTGAAAACAAAAAGCGCACGGAATTCGGTCCGCGCGAATGTGTCGGTTCGGACACATAGGCGCGAATTCAGGTTGGCGCCCGCGCACATTTTCGTTTTTTCGCGTGGTCGAACGCGCCCGGAGGCTTAAAACTACTGCGCAGTGCGAACGCTCTTTGTTCAGATGCGTGGGAGGGGGACATGCGTCAAACGAGAACGTGGAAGGCGTCGCTCCTGGCCGCGGCGCTCGCGCTTCTCCCGCAAACCTCGCTCGCTGATGAAGGCGGCGTGAGCTTCTGGATTCCCGGGTTCTTCGGGAGCCTCGCAGCCGCGCCGTTGCAGCCGGGTTTCTCCCTCGTCTCGATGTATTATCACACGTCGGTCGAGGCCAGCGACGAGGTGGCGCGCGCGCGACAGATCAGGATCGGCCGCATCCCGGCCACCATCGCCGGCAGCGTGAGCGCCAATCTGGACGCGGACGCAAACATCGGCATCGCGATACCCCAGTACACGTTCGCGACGCCGATCCTCGGCGGCCAGGCGACGATCGGGCTGGTGACGAGCTACGGCCGCAACAGCACGTCAGTCGATGCGCAGCTCAACGCCGCATTGCTGGTCGGACCGTTCGCGTTCACGCGGTCGCGGTTCGATTCGATCAGCGATTCGGTGACGGGGTTTCGGAGACCTGCTCCCGATCGCTTCGGTGCGGTGGAACGCCGGCGTCCATAATTTCATGACTTACGTGACCGGGGACATTCCGGTCGGCGCCTACGACCCGAGCCGTCTGTCGAATATCGGCATCGGCCACTGGGTCGTGGACGGCGGCCTCGGCTACACCTATTTCAATCCGCAGACCGGGCACGAATTCACGGCGGTGGCCGGGCTCTCCTACAATTTCATCAACCCCTACACCCAATATCAGAACGGCCTCGACTTTCACCTCGACTGGGGCGCTTCGCAATTCCTGACCAAGCAGTTCCAGGTCGGCCTGGTCGGCTATCTGTATGATCAGGTCAGCTGCGACAGCGGCTCAGGCGATCGGGTCGGGTGCTTCGAGTTGCGCGTCGCAAGCGTCGGGGCGCAGCTCGGCTACATCATCCCGATGGGCGCGGTGCAGGGATACGTCAACCTCAAGGGCTACAAGGAGTTCGCCGCGGAGAACCGGCCGGAAGGCTGGAATGTGTGGCTGACCTTCGTGCTCTCGCCCGCGCCGCCCACCTCGACCGCGTCGGCGGCGCCCATGACTCCGGCAAGGCGCTACGCCAAATAGGCGCGCGCATCGCGGGTCTATTGTGCTCGTATCGCGAGCGGCGTCGCCATTCTCGCTGGCGCTGCGCTGACCCGCGATGTCGATGTCAGCAGGCCGGGTGATCGAGCGCGGGCAGGAGCGTGCGGCGCTTGCGTGATGCGCGGCGCAAATCGGTGGGGAGCGCTTGCGTCTCGCCGGAGTGTGGCATGTCGCCGGTGAACAGCCGCAGCGCGAAATAGTCGATCGTCGCCCGCAGCCCGTCCTCGAGCTTCACCTGCGGGCGCCAGCCCAGCGCGCGCATGGCGGCGGCAATCTCCGGCCGCCGCCGGCGCGGATCGTCCTGCGGCAGCGGTCGAAACGCGATGGGGGAGCGCGAGCGTGTCTGGCTCAAGACCATCTGCGCGATCTCCTTCACCTCCACTTCGCGCGGATTGCCCAGGTTGAACGGGCCGATCACGGACGGGTCGCTTTCCATCAGGAGCTCCAGCCCGTTCAGGAGATCGTTGACATAACAGAACGACCGCGTCTGCGCGCCGTCGCCGTAAAGGGTGATCGGCTCGTTGCGCAGTGCCTGCACCACGAAATTGGAGATCACCCGTCCGTCGTCCTCGAGCATGCGCGGGCCGTAGGTGTTGAAGATGCGCGCAACCTTGATCGGCATGCCGTGCAGACGGTGATAATCGAAGAACATCGCCTCGGCGCAGCGCTTGCCTTCGTCGTAGCAGGCGCGCGGACCGATCGGATTGACCGCGCCATGATAGCTCTCGGGCTGCGGATGGATTTCCGGATCGCCATAGACCTCGCTGGTGGAGGCCTGCAGCACGCGCGCGCCGGTCGCGCGTGCGAGTTCGAGCGTGTGGTGCGCGCCCAGCACGCAGGTCTTCATCGTGCCGATCGGGTCGCGCTGATAGTGCGGCGGCGAGGCCGGGCAGGCGAGATTGTAGATGCGGTCGACCGGGCCTTCGACCTCCGAGCGGCTCGCGGACATCGGCCTGCAGGAAGCGGAAATTCCGATGGTTGAGCAGGGGGCGGATATTGTCGAAGCGCCCGGTATGAAGATTGTCGATGCAGATGACGCGATGGCCCTTCTGTACGAAACGATCGCACAGATGGGACCCGATGAATCCAGCGCCGCCGGTGACGACGATATCGAATTCTCGAGGCGGCAACCATTGTCCGTTCTCCGCTGTCCTCCCCTCGGAACAAACAATTGTTGCCGGGCCAAGTTCCTGCCGGAGCGACTCCTTATGCGACTGCGCCGATGCGGAGCTTCGCCTCGTCGGTCGATCGCGCCCTGCGCGCCAGCGCCTCGCGGTAATAGTCCTCCAGTTCGCGCGCACGCTCGCCCGCGCTATGCCGGGCAAGCGTGCGCCGCCGCGCCGCCGCCGCGATATCGCGTCGCCGCTCTTCCGGAATCTCGGTCATCAGCTTCACCACCTGCTCGGCGCTGTCGGCGACGAGGACTTCCTTGCCGGGCGCAAAGAACTCCTCGATGCCCGGCCAGCGGTCGGTGATGATCGGCGCGCCGCAGGCGGCCGCTTCGAACAGGCGCACGCTCGGGCGAAAAGCCGGCCGCCACCATGTCCGCGCGCGTGACGTTCAGCGTGTAGCGGCTGGCCGGAGTAGAAGCCGGCGTGCTCGTTGGGCGCGAGATGCTCGATGCGCGCCGACGTTCGCCGGCCATTCGATATCGGCAGGGTATTGCGGGCCGGCGACGGCGAAGCGCATCTTCGGCAGACGCCGCGCCGGCTCCAGCAGCAGGCGGTCGAGCGCGGCTTGCCGGTCCGGACTGTAGGTGCCGAGATAGCCGAGGTCGCGAGATGCGGCACGACGTCCTGCGGCTCGTGCAGGTCGGGATCGACCGCGCAGTAGAGCGCGCGCGCCGCCTGGGCGCCGTAGGCCGCTTCGATATGCGCGAGCGTCGGGCCCGCCGGTGAACGAGAGATAGAGGTCGAAACGCGGGATGAGCCGGCGCGTTGAGATAGTCTGCGCCGCCCTTCTCGAGCCGCGCCAGCGTGACCGGCGTGTCGATGTCGTAGAACGCGGTGACGCCGCGCGCCTGCGCGGTGATCCATTCGGCGATCGCCGCCCCGTCGGGTACGTAGGAGCCGACGAATCACGAGATCGGCGGCGCGCACCAGCGCGCCATAGCGGCGCGGCAGCTCCTTCAGCGTCTGGTACAAGTCGGTTCGGCAGAAGGGCGGATGCCGCAGATCGCGATGGCGGCGATACCAGGGCGACGTCGCGTTCCAGAAAAGTCACGGTGTGGCCGCGCGCGGCCAGTCCCTTCGCAGCGCGCGATAGGTCGTGGCGTGGCCGTTGCCCCAGGACGAGGTGATGGACAGGCCGAGAACGACGATATCGAGCTTCATTCCGCCGCCTCCCGCCTGACGGCGCCGATGCCGAGGATGTCGAGCGCCTCCTGCGCCCGGTGCGCATAGGTGTGAGCGGCCAGCACGCGCTCCCGCGCGGCCGCGCCGATGCGCCGCGCACTGGCCGCATCGAGCCCGTCGAGCGTCGCGGCGACGTCGCTGCCGGACATGACGGTCAGGATCTCTTCGCCCGGCGCGAGGAATTGCTCGATGCCGGTCCCAATCGTCGGTGAGGATGCAGGCGCCCGCGCCGGCCGCTTCGAAGATCCGGGTCGGCGGCGAAAAGCCGTAACGCGCCATGCTGTCGCGATTGATGTTGAGGGTCACGCGCGACGAGCAGAAGAAGGCGTTGTGGTCGGCGGTGCCGACATGGCCCTGCGCGCCGCACATTGGAAGGCGTCGCCTTGTCGTCCCAGCCGGAGCCGCCGAGCAGGAAGCGCAGTTCCGGCCGCTGCGCCGCCGCACGCAGGAAGAACTCCTCGACCCGCGCTTCCCGGTCCGGCAGGCGGTTGCCGAGGAAGCTCAAGATCCGCCCGGAAAGCGTCGCGCGGCGGCGCGGGACGATGCGTCTGCGGATCGACCGCGTTGTAGATCGGCACGCAAAGCCGCGCGCCGAGACGCCGATAGGCGTCGATCACCGGCGGACCGCCGCCATAGGTGAAAACGAGATCGTAGCGCGGGATCATCGGCCGCAGGTGATGGGCGCGGTCGGCGTCGATCGCGTCGAGGGTCGCCGGCGCATCCACGTCCCAGTAGATGGCGAGCGCCGCCTCGCGCGAGGCCTGCGGCAGCGCGACTTCGAGCTCGCGGTCGAACACGCCGACGCCGCTCGCCTTGACGAGGATGTCCGCTTGCGCGGCAGCATGGTCGAGCGCGCGCCGCCAGCCGTCGGCGGTCGCGGGGTAGACCACCACGCGCGCCCAGGGGGGATCGGGTATGTCACGGTGGCGCTGCCGATCGAACGCGTCGGGCTCGTAGAACGCGACGTCCACGCCGCGCGCGGCGAGCGCCTTCAAGAGCCCGCGATAATAGGTTGCGGCGCCGTTCCAGTAGGAGGAGACGAGGCTCGATCCGAAAAAGCAGAGTTTCATCTCGCTGCAGCCCTCCGCGACGGTTCGTGCTCCGGCCAATCGGTCCAAGCGGCCTGTTCGACGACATGGGGAGACGTAATGTTCGCGATGATGGCGAAAAGCTCGGTGACGCGATGCGCGCAGCTGTGGCGGGTCCGGATCGCCTGGAGCCCGGTGCGGACGAGATGCGCCGTGTAGTCGGCGTCCGCCAGCACCAGAGCAAGCGCGGCGGTGGCCGCGGCGCCGCCGTCGACCGTGACGTAGCTGCCGGCCGGAAACAGCCCCTCGGCGTCGTCCCAGGGCGCGGTGACAAGCGGAATGCCGCAGGCGAGCGCCTCGAAGACGCGAATCGTGGGAATGCCCACCAGCGCTTGCGCATAGGGTCGGCGCGGGACATGCATCGTCGCGCGTGCATGGGCGAAGGCTTCAGGAACGTGATGATTGGGCAGCCAGCCGGCGTAATCGATGCCGCGCGCTTTCAGCTCGCTTCGCATCGATTGCGGATAGCGCACGCCATAGATGCGCGCCGACAGACCGAGCGTCATGATCGGATCGAGCAGAAAGCGCCGCAACTCCCCGTCGCGCTCGCCGTCGCCCCAGTTCCCGACAAACGCCAGTTCGACGTTCTTGTCCCGCGCGAGCGGACGGAAGAGCGCGGTGTCCGCCGCCTCGTGCCAGGTGAACGCCCGCTGCGCCCAGTCGCGCCGGAGATAGATTTCGCGCAGCACTTCGCCGAAGGCGAGAACCGCGTCGTAGCCGTCGAGGTCGAAGCGCGCGATCTCATGCGGCGCGGTGACCGCGCGGTGATGGGTGTCGTGGAAGAACAGGATGAACTTGCCGCCGCGCTTGCGCGCGCGGCCGAGCGCGGCGATCAACGCCGGGTCGTTCCATTCGTGGGCGAGCACGATGTCGGCGCCGTCGAGGGCGGCGTCAAGATCGAGATCGGCGAGGCAATAATGCTGGATATCGACGCCGGGGACGAGGGCGGCGGCGTGCGCGAGCGCGCCGGCGCCGTCGGCGAGCGCATTGACCCGGCTCCAGCCGTCGGCGGGCTCATAGACCGTCACGGCGTTGCCGCGCTCGATCAGTTCGCGTGCGATCCCGCGCAGGAAATGCGCGTTCCCATGGTTCCAGCACGAGGTGAAGGAATGATAGAAGAGGACGAATTTCAAGCGCGTGCCTCCGCAAAAGCGTTTGTGGCGGCGGGCGTGCCGACGCGGTTCCCGGTCGCGAGCGCGCAATAGAGAGTCTCATAGGCGCCCGCCATGACGGACAGGCCGTAATCGGCGGCGCGGCGGCGCGCAGCGTGCCGCAACCGCCGGCGCAATCCGAGCTCGCGGCACAGCCGTTCCAGCGCCGCCACCAGCGCGTCGGGATCGCGCGGATCGACGAACAGCGCCGCGCCGTCCCACAGTTCGCGGAAGGAAGCGATGTCGGAGAGGACGAGGGCGCAGCCGCATGCGGCGGCCTCCGCAACCGTCAGTCCGAACGGCTCGTACAGGGCAGGGGCGACGAACAGCTCGGCCGCCTGCATCTCGGCGAGCAGGCGCGCCCGCGTCAGCTCGCCGGCCAGTTCGATGCAGTCGGCGTCGAAGTCGGCGGCGCGCGCGTCGCCGGGCGGCTGCGCAGCTCCGGCGAGCCGCACCGGCCACGAGAGGCGGGGCGCGATCGCGGCGAGAGCGCCGATATTCTTTGCTTCGTCCCACAAGCGGCCGGCGGCGAGAACGATCGGGCGCTTTACGCGCGGTCCGGCGGGAAGATCGATCCCGTTATGGATCACCTGTCCGGAAAGGGCCGGCCGGTAGAGCGCGGTGATCGTGTCGCGGAACGCCTTGGTCGGCGCGACCCAGGCATCCGCGGCGGCAAGTCCGGCGGCGACGTGCGCGGCATAGCGGCGCCAGCGCGGCTCGGCCGGATCGTCACCGCGGCAAGCCCGCCACCAGGAGCGCACGCAGGAATGCGTGACGACCAGGACGGGGGCGGAGAAGGCGCCCTGAGCCTCGCGGAAACTGTTGAGATGGACCACGTCCGGCCTGACGCGGCGCGCGATCGCCTCGAGCCGGGCGAGCGCGCGCGGCAGCTCGGCCGCGTCCGGCTCCATCCATTCCAGCGGTAGGTCGGTCACCTCGACCGAAACGCCGTCGATCTTCCACACCGCCTGCAGCTGATCCACCCGCGGCGTGGGCCCGAGCGTCACCAGCACGACCGCGTGACCGCGCCGCGCGAGTCCGCGCGCGAGCCCGGTCGCATAGGTCCATACTCCGCCGACGGCGTCCGCGGTCATCATGATCCGCAGCGGTCCTGGATGCGTCATCAACAGCACTCCGACTCCAGCTCGCGCAGCGGTCGCGGCTGCAACTCCTGAATGTCGCTGAACGCGCTGAACTGACCGAGATAATGCGCATGCGCGCGTTCCCAGGCCTCGTCGTCCGGTTCGCCCCACAGCCGGCGGTAATCGGGCGAGCCGGGATAGGGAAACAGCGGCACCGGATCATTCGCCCAGACGCCGGCCTCGCGCATGGCGTCGCGCCAGCGCTGCACCTCCTCCGCATCGTCGTCCGCCATCTCGATCAGATTGGCCTGCACGAACGGCACGTGGCGCCGGGCGGCGATCAGCCGGCTGGTCAGGTCCTCGGTCGTGAGGCGGCACCTCTTGGCAAGCGCGGCGCGGCCTTCCACGCTCAGGCTCTCGACGCCGGCCTCGATGGAGACGCAGCCGGCGCGTCCGAGCAGTTCCAACTGCTCCGGCTTCCAGAGATCGATGCGGGTCTGCACGCCGAATTTGAGGCCGCGCCCGACCAGATCCCCCAGGAGATCCGGATCGGGAAGGAATATCTCGTCGATGAAATAGACATATTCCACGCCCTGGCGTTGCAGCCGGTCGATCTCGGCGATCACCGCTTCGGCCGGGCGGCGGCGATAGGCGTTGCGGAAATTTTCCTTGGCGCAGAAGGTGCAGTTGTACGGGCAGCCGCGCGAGCTCTCGACCTCCGCGCCCGGCCCGGTCGGCTCCGCCTCGAAACGATGGTGGTGATGGCCGTGGCGGGCGATCCATTCCTGCGGCCATTCGAGCGGCGGCATCCCGATGAAACGCGCCGCCTGCGGACCGCCATTGATGCGGACCTCCTCACCATCGCGCCAGCACAGGCCGGGCGTGCCTACCAGCTCTCCGCGGGCGAGGCGAACCAGCGGCTCCTCGCACTCGCCCATCACGACGATGTCGACGCCGAGCTTGCGCAGCGCGGCGCGCGGCGTGGTCGAGCCGTGCGGCCCGACGGCGACCAGCAGAGGCGACACGTCGCGCACCGCCTGCGCCAGCTGTTGCGGGACGCGGAGCTCCGGCGGCGCGCAGCGCCAGAACAGGTAGCTCGGCGCGGTCGTGATCACGGTCATGTCGGGTTTGAAGGCGCGCAATTCGGCGACGATATCCGACGGGGCGAGATCGAACAGATGGGCGTCGAGCATGAGAACGCGATGGCCTTCGCCGACCAGCAGCTGCCGCGACGCGCCGAACTCGAGGGGAAGATGCGGCGCGCGGCAGCCGAAGTAGATGCTGCCGTCGAATCGCCACTGCGGATTGACGAGCGCGACCTTCATGCACGGGCCTCCTTCAGGCGGTTGACGGCGGCCGGAGGCGTGCCGGCGAAGCGCAACGTAAGCCAGCGATGCAGCGCCGACAGACCCTCATCGAGCCGCACGCGCGGCCGCCAGTCGAGCGCGGCCGCGAGAGCGGAAATGTCCGAAACGTACCAAGGCTGGTCGCCCGGACGCCAAGCGGCGAAGGAGACGCAAGCGCGCCGCCCGCGCAGGCGCGCGATGATGTCGAGCAGGCCGTTGAGGCTGACCGCGTTGTCGGGCCCGCCGCCGAGATTGAAGACGCGCCCGCTCACCTCGTCGATGCGCGCGAGCGCGGCAAGCCAGGCCTCGACCGCATCGTCGACATAGAGGACGTCGCGCACCTGACAGCCGTCGCCATAGATCGTGATCGGCTCGCCGCGCGTGCGCCTTGATCAGGAAATGCGCGACCCAGCCCTGATCTTCGGTGCCGAACTGACGCGGGCCGTAGATGCAGCTCATGCGCAGCACGACGGTGCGCAGACCGAAGCACGCGCGCGTAGTCGAGCACGTACTGGTCCGCCGCGCCCTTCGAGCAGCCATACGGGCTGTAGAAATCGAGCGGTGCATTTTCCGGGACGCCGCGGGCGAAGAGGTCCGGCGCCGGCGCATAGCGGTCGCCGTCGCGGCGCACCTGATCGTGCGGCGAGCAGCCGGCCATAGACCTTGTTGGTGGAGGCGAAGATGACCGGGGCGTCGGGCGCGCGGCGGCGCACGGCTTCGAGCAGGTTGAGCGTGCCGCGGGCGTTGACCTCGAAATCCGCGAGCGGGTCGGCGAGGCTGGTCGTGACCGCGACCTGCGCGGCGAGGTGCAGCACGGCGCGCGCGCGCGCGACGGCGTTGCCGACGGCGCTTGCATTGACCAGGTCGGCCTGGAGGATGGCGACGCGATCGCCATGCCGGCATTTCAGCCATTCGGCGTTCTCGCGGCTGCCGACACGGCTGAAATTGTCGAGCACGAGGACATCGCGGCCGTTCGCGGCGAGGGCGTCGGCGAGATTGCAGCCGATGAAATCCGCAGCCGCCCGTCACCAGGATGCGGTCCGCAGGCTGAGCGCGGGTCGGCCGTGCCGGTGACGCCGTCATGCCACGAGCCCCCGCCGCGTGAGTTCGGTCGTCGCGTGCTCGATGTGATCGATCGCGATCTCGTGCGAAAGCCAGCCTGCGAGTTCCTC
The DNA here is from genome assembly GCA_963712435.1 of uncultured Alphaproteobacteria bacterium. Classification (GTDB taxonomy): domain Bacteria; phylum Pseudomonadota; class Alphaproteobacteria; order Rhizobiales; family Xanthobacteraceae; genus Rhodoplanes. Next base: position 117,044 of record CAVQIB010000021.1, read on the forward strand.
GAGTCCCGCGCGGAAGTCGACCTGGGGGAAAAGCCCAGCTTCGCCTTGCTCTTTCCGATGTCGGCGAAGCAGTGCCGGATGTCGCCCGCGCGGGATTTCCCGGTGATGTGCGGGGCGATTTCGCTCACCTCCATGACGCGTGCGAGATCGTGCGCGAGGTCGGCGATGCTGCGGCTCTCGCCCGAGCCGACATTGAAGACGTCGCCCGCGCCCAGCTCGGTTCCGAGCGCGAGGAAACACGCTTCCGCCACGTCGCGCACATGAACGAAGTCGCGCCGCTGGAGACCGTCCTCGAACACGAGTGGCGGGCGTTTGTTCAGGAGGCGCGCGGCGAAGATCGCCATCACGCCCGTATAGGGATTGGAAAGCGCCTGGCGCGGCCCGTAGACATTGAAGAAACGCAGCGCGACCGTCGGAATGCCGTAAGCGCGCCCGATGATCAGGCACATGCGCTCCTGGCAGAATTTGTTGAGGGCATAGATCGAGTTGAGCGAAGGCGGCTTGGTTTCCGGCGTTGGAACCGGCGCGAGCGGCGCTCCGTTCTCGTCCTGCGGCTCCCATTCGCCGCGGCGAATCTGATCGAGCCTGCGCTCAGGCGGGTTGACCAGCGTGCCGTCGGCCCGCCGCGCGAGCCCTTCGCCATAGACGCTCATCGACGAGGCGCAGACGAGCCGCTCGACCGGATGGCGCAGCAGCGCTTCGAGCAGCACGGCCGTGCCGCAATCATTGACGTCGGTGTAGTGGGCGATCTTGTACATGCTCTGGCCGACGCCGACGGCGGCGGCGAGATGGATCACGGCGCCTACGCCGGCAAGGGCGCGGTTCAAGACCTCGCGATTGCGGACGTCGCCGATCACCAGTTCAGCGTCATCGGCAAGATAGGCCGGCCGGGTGATCTCGCCGTGCACCTGCGGGATCAGGTTATCGAGGATGCGTACGGCGAAGCCGCGAGCGAGCAGCAGATCCGCAACATGCGACCCGATAAAGCCCGCTCCGCCGGTGATGAGAACATGCGTCGGCATTTCTGCTTCCTTGTGTCCGCCGGTATGCGAACGCCGAGCGCAAATGTTTGTTCCTGTGCGTTGGTGCCATGGCACCGCAGGAGCGCATCAGAATGCGCGCCCGGTCCGCTCCACGGCAGAGCGAGATGGCGTGCGACCGACGCGGCGATGTCCGCATAGGACGACCGCGCGTCGATCGAGCCGGGACGCGCCGCGCCGTAAGCGAGCACCGGCGCCTGTTCGCGTGTGTGGTCGCTGCCGCGATAGGTCGGGTCGCAGCCGTGATCGGCGGTGATGATCACGAGGTCATCCGGGCGCAGGACCGAATCGAGTTCGGGCAGATGGCGATCAAACGATTCGAGAGCGGCGGCATAGCCGGGAACGTCGCGCCGGTGGCCGTAGAGGCTGTCGAAATCGATGAAATTGGCGAACAGAAATCCGCCGTCGGTAAGCGCGCCGGCGCCCTCGATCGTGCGGTCGAACAGCGCAGCGTTGCCGGACGCCTTGAGCACGCGCCCCGTCGCGCGATGCGCGAAAATGTCGGCGATCTTCCCGACCGTGATGATGTCGCGGCCGCCAGCCATGGCGCTGTCGAGGATGGTCGGCGCGGGCGGCGGCACGGCGTAGTCGCGCCGGTTCGCGGTGCGGGTGAAATCGGCGGGAGAGTCGCCGACGAACGGGCGCGCGATCACGCGTCCGATGTTCAAGGGATCGAGCAGGCGGCGCGCGATGGCGCACGCCTCGTAAAGCCTGTCGAGCCCGAAGGCATCCTCATGCGCGGCGATCTGGAAGACGCTGTCGACCGACGTGTAGCAGATGGGCTTGCCGGTCCGCAGATGCGCTTCGCCGAGCGCGGCGATGATGTCCGTGCCGGATGCGTGCGTGTCGCCGAGAATGCCGGGCAACCGCGCCTCGCGGCACAGCGCCTCGACCAGCTGCGGCGGGAAGCACGGACTGGCGTTCGGAAAGTATCCCCAATCGAAACGCACCGGGCAGCCGGCCATCTCCCAGTGTCCGGATGGCGTGTCCTTGCCGCGCGAGACCTCCGCGGCGCAGCCGTAGCGTCCGCGCAATCCGTTCGCCTCGAGCCCCGGCGGCACGCGGCCGGTCGCGAGGCGGCACGCTTCGCCGAGCCCGAGCCGCGCGAGGTTCGGCAGGTCGAGCGGCCCACGTCGCAGGCCGGGCCGATCGCCTTCGCCGCGCGCGCAGGCGTCTGCGATATGGCCGACGGTGTCGGCGCCCGCGTCGCCGTACTGCGCAGCATCGGGGGCGCCTCCGATGCCGACCGAGTTGAGAACGAGAACGAAGGCGCGGGGCATCGATGTCCTCCGACTAAGCCGCGCGCCGCAGCTCGAAGCCGACGGCGTCCCACAGACGAAACCCGCATGCTTCGGAGGTCCGCACGACGAAACCATGGACGGCGGCAAGCTGCGCCACGTCGTGGCGATCGCGATCAAGGCTGCCGCGGTACGAGTAATTGAGAATGATCAGGACGCCGTCCGGCCGCAGCACGCGACGCGCGTCCGCTATGTGCCGCGCCGCGAGATCATCGCTCGCCGCGACGAGATAGGGGAATACGTCGATCGCGAGAACGAGATCGAAGCTTGCGTCGCCAAACGCCGCCAGGTCGCGCCCGGAGGTGCGCAGGACCGCGACATTCGCAAGCGACGCGGTTCTGCCGCAGGCCGCCTCCGCCATGCCAAGCGAGATGTCGGCGCCGACGGCGAGGCGCACGCGCGGCGCGAGCGCTTCGAGAACGCGTCCGATGCCACAGCCGAGATCGAGCACGCGATGCTCGCGGCCGATCAGGCCCGCCCGATCAAGCCATGCGATGATCTCCTGCGTCGCCGCCGCGAGCAGATCGCTGCGACCGAGCGAATAGAGGGCGACGCTCGCTTCCGCCGAGCGGGCGCAAGCGCGGTCGAACACGCCGGCCCAGTGCGCGACCGGGTCATCCTCCAGCCCCGGTGGGCTGTCGTGATCGGACGCGATCGCGTTGATCGTGGATAAAGCCTGCGGTCCGCGGTGAAGCAGGGCCAGAGCCTGGCGGAGCCGATCGGTCTCCATCCGCGCTCCGCGTCCCGCGCATCGGCCGATCGCAGTTTGCAGCGCAAGCTCGGCGCTCGCGGCGTCCGCGCCGGCGATCGCGATCTGCGCCAGCGCGACATTCGGCGAAAGCTCGCCGCGGGCGCACGACTTGAGCGCGTGCCTCGTTCCCGCCGTCCAGTCGCTCGGCAGCGTGGCGACAATATCGTCGGTCTCGGTCATATCGTGTGCCGCCGGAAAACGCGTCTCGTGTTCAAACGGTCGACCGCACCCCAATCATATTTGTAGGATTCGCCGCCGCGAAGGAAGTGGAACTCGCGCGCGCCATCGCTGACCGCCTGTTCGATGGCGTGGCCAAGGAGAATAGAACCGGGACTTACAAAGGCGTCCGCGCGATCAAAGCCGGTGAGATAGGAATAGGCGCGGTCGCCGCAAACAAACCCGTAAGAGGCGGCGCTCACGCGGCCGGCGATGATCAGCAGGTAAAGGCGTGCAAGGCCCGCCGCGCAAAGTTGCGGCAGCGCCTTGGCATGAAAGCTTCGCACCCGCGGATCGCTGAAAACGCCGGCTTCGCCGGCGCTCTCCCAGCGCGTCTGGTGGAGCCGGATCAGCTCGCGCAGGAAGCTCGCCGTGTCGGCGCGCCCGTCGATGATCTCGACAGGTCCGCGTCGGGCCGCCCGGTTGCGCGCTCCCGCCAGGCTTCTGCCGCCTGCGAACAGGGATCGCCTGGCGCAGCCCGGCAACGTCCGACGGCAGCGTCAGCACCGGACAGGGAACCGTGCTATCGGCCTCTTCCGTCCATTCGTCGGGGCAGGAAAACCGCAGTCCCGCAGCATCAGGCGCGAGCTCCGTCAGCTCCCATTCGTCCCACGCGCGCTCCCTTGTCGCGATACAATCGACGACATCGTCCAATGCATCGGGGGCGTCCGCCCCCACCAGCAGGTCGAGATAATCGCTCACGGAAACGCCGATCGGCAGGATGCGCCGGCGGCATGCGCCCAACTCGACATAGCACGGCGCGAGCGCGATCAGCCGGTCGGCCTGCCACACGGCAACGACGAACAATTCGCCGGGCGAGAAGCAGTCCCACCAGGGCAGCAGCCAGGCCGGCGACTGGAAGGGCGTCGCGTTGGGCGCGGCCCGCCACAACTCCCACCACTTCGGGACGAGCGCTGCGAACGCTGCTCGGTCGCGAATGGCGCGGGCCGATGACGCGCTTCTCATGCGACGCGTCCGGCCGCGGCGGGTTCGCGTGCGACGAGCCGCTGGTAGAGCGCAAAGTAGCGCGCGATCATCCAATCGAGCGGAAAGCGCCAGCGCGCGCTGGCCCGGCAGGCATCCGGGTCGAGCGCATCGCAGCGGAGGATCGCGGCCGCCATCTCCTCTTCGTCGCCAACGAGAAAACCGGTGCGCCCCTGCTCGATCACTTCATGGAGCGCGCCGGCGCGGAAACCGACCACCGGCGTGCCGGACGCAATCGCCTCGCGCGCCGCAAGCGAGCTTGTTTCCGCGACCAGCGACGGCGCCAGCAGGCAGCGCGCCGCGGCGAGCAGCCGGCGCTTGCGCGCGAACCCGACCGGCCCGATGAAGCGCCGCATGCGATCCAGCCGCGGGCGCACTTCGGCCTCGAAGTAACGCTCGTGTTCCGGGTAGCTGAACGTCGCGCCGGCGATGATGAGCGGAACGCCCGCGCGCTTCGCCGCGTCGATGGCGATATGCACCCCCTTTTCCGGACAGATACGCGTCAGCATCAGCGCGAAGCCCCGCTTGCGCTGGCGCATTTCGAACGCCTCCGTCGGCACGGCGTTCTCGATCACGCCGAGGATGTTCGGATCGCGGCCCCGTTCGGCCCGCTGACTTCGCGACACGCACACAAGGTGCGTGTGCGGCCGACTCAACGCGAGGGCGGAGTTGGTATACCAGGACAGCGGCAGGTGCAGCGTCACGAGCGCCGGCGGGCCGGGCGGCGGCAGATAGGCATGGAAATCGATTCCGTGCATGTGGATCATGTCGACTTTGAAACGGCTCAGCGCGGTGCAGATCGCGGTCGCGGTCTGGGACCGGGCGAGCGCCTGCGCCTGTGCGTCGATGCGGCCGTTGATGCGCGGGACGTCGATGAGCGTGCCGGCGACCTGCGAGCCGTTGCAGGCGACCACGATCGATTGGTGGCCGGCCTGCGTCAGCGCGTAGTCGAGCTGGTGAAGAATTTGTTCCGCCCCGCCGACGGCGTCCGGGCCGACGGGCGCGAGGGGATAGGCGACGCTGAGAACGGTCAGGCGCATCGGAGTCACCTCAGCCTGAGCGCGCGCAGCGCATCGGCCGCGAGCGCGGTCCAGCGCGAGCCCGTCATGCCCCACGGATGGCGTTCGTAAAGGAGGAGCCCTCGATTGGGCAGCGCCGTGAAATCGTATGCCGGCGCGCGGCGGAAGAACTCGGCATCGAGCGAAAACGCCGACAGCACGTCGCCCTGCGTCGCGTGCGCGGCGATCATCCGCCGTTTCAGCCGCTTCTCGTTCCGCCCGAGAGGCAGCGCGAGACTTGCGTATTCGCCGGCCGGCGCGAAGGATTGCAGCAATTGCCCGGACGGCCCCAGGCGATAGAACGGCATTTCGATGATCTCGAGCGGGCGACCGCGCCGCGCGAGCAAGCGCGCCGCCGCATGCACGGCGAATGCGGTTGCATCGTGATCGGGATGGCCGCCCTCATAGGCGTGCGTGAGCGCGAGGGAAACGCCTCGATCGAGGAACAGCGGCACCAACCTCCGCGCGATCATCGCGAGACCGAATGCCGCCGCCTGATCCTCCACATGCAGCGCGATGATTGCGGAGTCCTCGATTCCGGCATGCGCCAGCGCGGACCGAAGCTCGTCTTGGCGGGCGCACGCATAGGCGTCCGGGTCGCCGAACCCGTGCGCCCGCGCGTAGATCGGATTGCGCGGCGCGCCGTCCGTCACGCAAATGATCGTCGCCCCGCGCAGGCGCGGCAGCTGGGCGCCGCATCCGAGCGTCTCGTCGTCGGGGTGGGCGAGCACGATGGCGACCCCCGCCGAGTTCGATGGCCGGCCGCGCCGGATCGGCCAGCGCGGAGAGAAACGCCTCCGCACGGTTTGCGTCGAAGCGCTGCGGCTTCGCCGGATCGCGCGCTGCAAGCATCGCCATCATGCCTCACAGGTGATGGCCTGCGCCGTCATGGCGTGTCCGCGGCCGGAGTAGCGTCGGTCATCGCCGCGCAGAAGTCGGCGAACCCGGCGTGTCGCGCGGCGGGCTGGTGTGGTGCGGCGCGATGCCGCGATGCTCCGGCGTGAAGCAGAAGGTCACCGTCACGTCGAAATCGGCCAGCGCCTCCATCTGCCGGTCGAACCAGTCGAGCGCGTTCGGGCCGGAAGCTGTCGGCCCAGGACAGGCCGGTGCGCAGATGGCGCACGCCGAGCCGCTTCATCCAGGCGCACGGCGTCGTCGAGCCGATGGTCCTCGAAGTGGAACCACTGGCAGAGCCCCATCTCGGGCGTGTGCCGGGCGAAGGCCTCGAGCGCCGGCTTCGGCGTGCCGTCCTCGCGCAGCAGGCCCATGTAGAAGTGGCGGTAGTAGGACGAGCCCTCGGCCTCGCGGTGGCGCGTCGTCGCCTCCCAGGCGCGCGGCAGGTCGTAGAGGCTGTACCAGTGGATGCGCGGCGCGCGGCCGATCAGCAGCTCGGCGGTGCGCTCGAGGCCCCAGGCCTGCACCTCCTCGGCGCCGAAGGTCGAGACGCCGACCTCGCGACACCCAGACCGGCTGGTCGGTGACCGCGCGGATCTCGTCGAGCTTCGCCGGCCATTCGTCGATCTGCCACAGGTTCCAGTCGAGCGGAAAGCCGTGCACGGCGACCACGTCGACATGCGTCGAGCACGCCGTCGCTCGGCCATGTTGCCGATGAAGGCCGGGTCGATCGGCGAGATGCCGCCGAGCACGCGCGGCAGCGCCGGGTTCTCGGCCGCGGATCGCGTCGCGCGGCGGCGGTCGCCATGTCGGCGAACAGCGCGCCAGTCCGGGATCGATCTCCGGATCCCAGTGCGACTTGTTGTTCGGCTCGTTCCAGATCATCGCCGCTTCGATCATGCGCTCGCTCCCCTGGCCGGATAGACCGCGCGCGGTCACGCCGGCGCGGCCGCTCGCGCGCGGCGGCAGATGATAGACCTCCGTCCTCGGGATGCTCGACGATCTCGAAGCCGGCGCTGCGCAGCATCGCCTCGGCGCAGGCGCGGTTCGGGCACCCACCAGTTGGTCGGATCGCCGGCGTAGCGGTGCTCGATGAAGTGCAGCTTCGGGTAGCCCGGCTCGTCGAACGGCTCGGCGTTCGCAGAAGGCGTAGTCGTCGGCGACCGGCTCGACCTCGTCGCTGCCGCGCTGCATCGACTGGAAGACCAGCAGGTCGCCGGCGACGTGCTCGTGGATCAGGTCGAGCGCGAGCAGCGGATGGCGCAGGTGGTAGAGCACGCCCATGAAGAGCACGATGTCGAAGCGCTCGCCGAGCGCGCCGACGTCGTAGACCGAGAGCTGGCGGAACTCGATGTCGAGGCCGCGTCACCTCGGCGGCGAAGCGCGCCTGCGCCAGGTAGTCCTCGTCGAAGTCGATGCCGACCACGCGGTCGGCGCCGCGCCGCTTCATCTCGATCGCGTAGAAGCCGGCGTTGCAGCCGATGTCGAGCACGCGTGCTGGCCGGTGAGGTCCGCCGGCATCGCGTCCGCGAAGCGCGCGCCATTTCACGGCCGGATAGTCGCCGAGGAAATGCTCGGGCGCGGTCCGCACGCCGCTGCAGGTCGAGTTGTGGAACCACGGGCCGAGCGCCGCGACCTGCGCTGCCGCGTTCTTCGGCGTGTGCAGGGCCGATGCGCCATGGCGGCCTCATCGCCCTGCTGCCCAGCGCGGGCGCTCGAGGCCAGCCTGCAGGCCGAACGGCGTCCCCGGCGCTGTGCCCGTCACCGGTTTCCGATGCCGCCCCGTCGCTCGAGCAGACTGCACCGCAGCGCGGTAGCCGTGCAGCGTGCCGACATCGACATAGGCGTGGCCGGCCTTGACGCCGATCGGCCGCGCCGCCCTCGGCGAGCTAGGCGTTGACCAGCGTGCCGAGATATTCGTCGCGCACGCTCCGCGCATGCGCCAGAGCCGCGCAGCTCGTGGAAGACGCGGCCGGGCATCTTGAATGCGCCCCAGATCCAGTGCGAGCCGCGCCTCCGGCCTGCTTGACCTGGATGCTCGCGCACCCGCCCGCCTGCGTCGAGCTCGACGGCGTCGAACAGCTCCGGCCGCGTCGACCGGGAACAGCAGGAAGGACAGCCGGTCGTCGGGCAGCTCCGCGAGCGCGTCGCTCGGGAAACCAGACGGTGTCGGGCAGCCCGACCATCACCGTCTCGTCCGGCCCGATCAGCGGGGCCGGCGCGGAAGATGGCGTCGCACAGCCCGACCGGTTGCGGCTGCACGATGTAGGCGATCGGCGCGCGGCCATAGGCTGCGCCGAAATACTCCATGATGTCGGACTTGCCCGGCGAGATGACGAAGCAGAGCTTGTCCGCGCCGCCCAGGATCATGCGTTCGACGAGGTACTCGCTCACCGCGCAGGGGCGCTCGTCCCGTCTCGTGCCGCCGGCTGCCCACCGGCAGCAGCTCCTTGGAGAAGGCCGAGCGGCTGGATGCGGCTGCCGCGGCCGGCGGCCGGGATGATGCCCCACATGTCAGGCCTCCGCCGGCTGCCGCATGCGCGGCGCGCGGCATCCGCGCTGCGTCTTCGATGCAGGCCGACAAGCGTTCTCGCGCGATGCGCGGAGGTGTGCTCGGCGAGCGACGCGTTCCGCGCGGCCGCGCCGATGCGCGCGAGCTCGCGCATCGCTGAGGTCGCAGCGCCGCGAGCGACGTCGTCGGCGTTCCGCGGCGACGAGGATCTCGCGGCCGGGCTCGAAGAAGGCATCGAGCCCCTCCCAGTGGTCGGACAGGATCGCCGTGCCGCAGGCCGCCGCCTCGAACAGCCGGCCGGACGGGCACCAGCCCATCGCCGCCATCGCGTGGCGGGTCACGTTGAGCGTCAGGCGGGAGGAGGAGAAGAACGCCGGGTGCTCGCTCCGGCGGCAGGTGGCGGACGAAGTAGATGTTGTCGCGTCCACGGGAAGTCGTGCGGGTACTGCGCGCCGCCGATGAGGAAGCGCAGCTCGGGCCGCTGCTGCGCCGGCGTCGACGAACAGCGCTTCGAGCGCGTGCTGGCGGTCGGCGGCATAGGTGCCGAGATAGGAGAGGTCGGCGCGATAGCGCGCGACCGGCGCCACCGGCCGGTGCACCTGCGGATCGACATGCCCATAGAGCGGCGCCACCGGCGCGCGCCGAGCCGCCGCTCGCAGGTCCGCGAGCGCCGCGCCGCCGGTGTAGCTCAGCACGAGGTCGAAGCCCGCGAGCCCGTCCGCGCCGAGATAGGCGGACGCGCTCGCCTCGCGCAGGCGCGCCAGCGTCACCGGCGTGTCGAGATCGTAGAACAGCTTCAGCGGCCGCGCGACTCGCCAGGACGAGCGCCGTGGCGGCGAGCGCGTCGGGGCAGTAGGACGTGACGATCGCGACGTCTGCGTCGCCGAGTTCGCCGCGCATGCGCGCTGCGCACATCGGCCAATCTCGCGATACAGCACGAGTTCGCCCGCCGGGCAGCGCGACGAGATCGCGGTTCATCGCGTAATAGGGCACGTCGCGCTCGAAAAAGACGACGCGATGCCCGAGCGCCGCGAGCGCGCGGATGAGACCGCGCCAGAGCGTCGCGTGCCCGTTTCCCCACGACGAAGTGACGGTGAGGCCGAAGACGACGATCTTCATGCGCTCACCCGTTCATTGAGGGTGAGGATCTTCGCGCCCCAGTCGCCGACCGCCACCGTGCTCACCCCGGCGGGACTGATCTCGACGCGCGCATAGCCGTCGAGCGAAACGCCGAGATAATGCAGGAGCGCGGCGCGGATGACGTCGGCATGGCTCACCGCGGCGATACGGCCATGCGGCTGCGCCGCGCGCAGCCGGTCGAGGAGGCCGATGACGCGCGCCTGCGCCTCCGCCATGCTCTCGCCCTCCGGCGGGCGTGCGGTCGCGCGCGCGCCGTTCCAGGCGGTCCAGTTCGGGTCGCCGGCGAGTTCGTCGAAGCGCCGCCCGGTCCACGCGCCGATGTCGATTTCGTCGAGAGCGGCCGCCGTTTCGACGCGCAGGCCGGCTGCATCGGCGATCGCCTGCGCGGTTTCCTGCGCGCGCTCGCGCGGGCTCGCATGCACCGCGGTCAGGCGCTCGCGCGACAGCCGCATGGCGATGCGTTCGGCCTGCCGGCGGCCTTCGTCGGAGAGCCGCACATGCGCCGAGCGGCCGACCAGCACCTTGTCGATGAGGTCGTGGACGGCGTGGCGAACGAGGAAAAAGGTTGCAGTCACGACGCCGCCGTCCGTGCTCCCGCCGTATCGCCGTCGATGAAGCGCAGGAGGCGCTGGCGCGCCTCGTGATCGGTGAACTGCTGCGGCGGCGACTTCATGAAATAGCTGCACGGCCCGACCAGCGCGCCGCCGATGCCGCGGTCGATCGCAAGCTTGGCGCAGCGCACCGCGTCGATGACGACTGCCGGCGGAGTTCGGGGAATCGCAGACTTCGAGCTTCAGTTCGACATTGAGCGGGATGCCGCCGAAGCCCGTGCCCTCCATGCGGATATACGCCCATTTGCGATCGCCCAGCCACGGCACGTGATCGCTCGGGCCGATGTGGATGCTTTCCGGCGCGAGCGGAACATCGAACTGGCTCGTCACCGCCGCGGTCTTGGAGAGCTTCTTCGATTCCAGGCGCTCGCGCTCCAGCATGTTCTTGAAATCGGCGTTGCCGCCGAAATTGAGCTGGTAGGTGCGGTCGAGCCGCACCCCGCGCTCGCGGAAAAGATTGGCGAGCACGCGATGGACGATCGTCGCTCCGACCTGGCTCTTGATGTCGTCGCCGATCAGGGGCAGCCGGCGCGCCTCGAAACGGCGTCGCCAGTCCGCGTTCGAGGCGATGAAAACCGGGATGCAGTTGACGAAGGCGCAGCCGGCGTCGAGCGCGCGCTCGGCATACCATTCGGTGGCCTGTTGCGATCCGACCGGGAGATACGAGACGAGGACGTCGGTCCGCGTGCGCTCGAGCACGTCGCTGACATTCGCTTCCGGAATGCTCGATTCGGCGATATCGTCGCGCAGATAACGGCCGAGCCCGTCCAGCGTGCGGCCGCGCTCGACGCGCACCCCGAGCGGCGGGACGGAGGCGAAGCGCTGCGTGTTGTTCGGCGGCGCCCAGATCGCCTCCGCGACGTCACGACCGACCTTCGCTGCGTTGATGTCGAAGGCGGAGGCGATCTCGACATCGCTCACATGATAACCGCCGAGATCGGCATGCATCAGTCCGTCTGTCGGCTCGTTCGCGCGCGCATCGCGATAATGCGACAGGCCCTGGATCAGGGCGGAGGCGCAGTTCCCGAGCCCGACGATGCCGACACGAACCTTGCGTGAAGAAGAAGAAGCGGTGGCGTTCATCATTGGTTCCGATCGAATCGGCCGCGGTGCGCAGTAAACGATCCCGGACGCCGCCGAACGTAAGTACGTTGGGCGAACGCGGGTGCGCGACCTTTGTTCCGCGATCCCAAGGCGGCCCCGGCCCGCTTTCGGGTCCTCAGCCGCGCGCGGCGAGCGCCTGCTCCACCGCGGCGATGACACCGCTCCAGTCGTCCGCCCGGCCCTGGCGGAACAGCCGCATGGTCGGATACCAGGGCGAGTCCGAACGCCCGTCCATCCAGCGCCAGTCGCAGTCGCGTTGCAGGAGCGTGAAGGTCGGCACGCCAAGCGCGCCGGCGAGATGCGCAGCCATCGTATCGACGGAGACGACGAGATCGAGCTTGCGCATCCGCGCCGCGGTCACCACGGCGTCGTCGCTGCCGATGTCGCGCGCGGGGAGCGCGGCGAGCGCACGCGCCGGCAGGCCACGCTGGAGCAGGTAGAGCGCTGTGCCCGGCGCATGCGCGAGCCGTTCGAGCAGACCGGCCAGCATGGGCGTCGGAATCGAGCGGCGCGGGTCCCAGCCGCCGGCCTGCCAGACGAAGCCGATGCGTCTTTGTGCGCCCGGCTCGCCGTCAAGCCGCTCTCCCGGAAGCGGAGGAGGATGGAGATAGGGCACGCGCGCGCCGAGCGAGGCTGCGTTCGCGCGCAGGATATGGGGCAGTTCCATGATCTCGACGTCGACGTCATAGGCGGCCGGGCAATCGCCGTCATGCAAGGGGAGCACCTCGTCGACGCCGTCGGCGCCGGCGATCAACGGCATCAGCGCAGGCTGCGTCCACACGATCACGCGGCTCGCCAGGCGGCGGAGCGGGGCCGCAAAGCGGATGAACTGAATCGTATCGCCGAGCCCGTGGTAGCACCGCACCAAAACGCGGCGTGCCGAGAGCGTATCGCCGGACCAGACGAATTGGTGGTGCCGCGGCCAGTGCCAGCAGGTCTCGCCGCGCGCTATCCGCGCGCGCAGAACCTTGTCGCTGATCCGCCATGCGGCCGCGAAGTCGCCCTGGCGCATCGCCTGCGTCCAAGGGTCGTCCGTTACGAGGGTGTCCGTCATCTGCACATGGGCCGGCATTGGATCACGGCATGGAACACCGGGGCCGGGCCGAAGGTTTCATCGGCAGATCATTGCCATGAGATTCTGCGAGGCGAACGACAGGAGGAAGCATGTCGCACGGCAAAATGACCACCGATCACAATACCATCCGGCAATGGGCGAAGGAGCGCGGCGCGCATCCGGCCACGGTGAAGGGGACCGAAGAGGGCGGCGAGCACGCCGGCATTCTGCGGCTCGACTTCGACCCGAAAGAGGAGAAGCTCGCGCCAATCTCCTGGGACGAGTTTTTCAGCAAGTTCGACGACGCCGAGCTTGCGTTCCTGCATCAGGACCGCACCGCCGACGGCTCGATGAGCCGCTTCCATAAATTCATAAGCCGGGCAAACGCATGAATGAAACCAGGATCCACGATCTTCTGGCGCAAGCCTACAATCTGCTCGCGGCGGAACTGCGCTCCAGGCATCCGACTTTCGACGGTCCGATGGACGAGATGACGCGCCTGTTCGATCCCAAGGGCCCGTTCAACACGCCCACCATGACCGTCTCGCTCGACCCGGTGATCGACCAGGCGGTGCGCGATGTTCGCGAGGTCATGGAGCGTTTTCGCGACGGCAATCGCGAATCCGTCGAGGAGGCGGCGCGGGACCTGTGGGTTGTGCTCAGCCGCCCCGAAGTGGTTGCCGAACTGCGCGCGGAGGCCGAGCAGCGATAGCGCGCGTCGGACGGGCCGGCGGCGCTGATCCCAGCGTCAGGTTCCAGGACGCAGGCCGAGTTCCCGCAGCGTGCGGTCGATCCACAGCTTGGTCAGCTTCTCCTGGGCGCTGTTCTGACTGAGGCGTCCGCGCAGGCAGCCGAAATCGACTTGATCGAGGTCCTGGTCCTGGTTGGCGCAGGAGAACACGACCGTCTCCACGCCGGTCGCAGGGTCGCGATGCGCCTGCAGGCACTGCGCGCAAATTTCCTTCATCATGCACTGCATCGGCGAGTTGATCGACCCGATCGCCTTGTGCTCGGCCTTGAGATAGGCGGCGAGAATTCCATGCCGCGCGCGCGCGACGGCCGCCATCATCCCGTCCGAGCCGATCGCGATCACACGGTCGACGCCGCCGAGCGGGATGGGCTGCGGCCCGAGCGCGCCGGTCCCATAGGCGTCGAGCGCGGCGACGATATTGCCGACGAAGGTCTTGTCCTGCGGCCGGTCGGGCGCAAAACCGGGGCCTTCGTCGCAGCACCACACGATTGCGTCGGCCGCGCGCTCGATCTCGGCCACCTTGTAGCGGTCGCGCATCGTCTTGTAGCCGGCGAAATAGAGCACGCGATTTCCCTGCGCGCGCATCGCTTCCCCGATCGAGAACAGCACGGCGTTGCCGAGGCCGCCGCCGACCAGAAGCACCGTTTCGCCATGAGGGATTTCGGTCGGCATTCCGGTCGGACCCATCAGCACGACCGGCTCGCCCGGCGTGAGCAGCGCGCAAAGATCGGACGAGCCGCCCATTTCGAGCACGATGGTCGAGAGCAGCCCGCGCGCGCGGTCGACCCACGCGCCGGTGAGCGCAAGCCCTTCCATCGCAAGCCGGGTCGCCGCGCGCCCGCGCGCGAGCGTCTCGTAGTTCTGCAGCCGGTAGAACTGGCCGGGGTGGAAGGCGCGGGCGGCCATCGGCGCGCGCACCACCACCTCGACGATGGTGGGCGTCAGCCGCACGACCTCGTGCACCGTCGCGCGCAACTCGCGGTCGAGGCGCTCGAACAGCTCCGCTGATGCGACCTGATCGCGCGGAAGCTTGGCGAGCAGGCGGCTGACCAGCGGATAACCCTGTTTGGCGCTCGCCATCGCCTTCACCACATTGCCGGCGAAGGAGGGATGCAGATCGCCGAAAAAACTCACCGCCCGCCCGTCCGGCTGAACCGTCGTGAGCACATGCGCGACGCTCGGCTTCACGCTGCGCTCGGGCGACACGGGCATGCCGTTCTCGTCGCGCGCGCCGAAATATTTTCCGTCGAGCGTCATCGCGTCCGGCTCTTCGCGCGCGAGCGTCGTGTTGGGCAGCGTCCCGGCCGCGACCAGGATCGTGCGGGCCGGAAGCTCGATATCCGAGGCGTCGACCTCGCTGCTCTCCGCCGCGACGCCGTGCTTGACGAGCCGCAGCGCATTTGCATGGCCGAACTCGTCGAGCCGCACTTCGCTCGGCACGAGGCGTTCGGCGAAGCGGATTCCCTCCTCCATCGCCTTGGCGATTTCCTCGTGGTTCAAGGTGTAGCTCGGCGCGTCGATCATCCGCCGGCGATAGGCGATCGTCGCGCCGCCCCAGCCTTGCAGCAGCTCGATGATGCGGGGCGCGCGTTTCTCGCGCGCGGCGGCCGCGCGCTCGGCGCGGATCGCGCGCGCATGCGCGAGGAACGTGTCGGCCGTTCGCGCCTCCGCGCCGGACCAGACGGCGCGCACCGCGGCTTCGCCGCGTTCGGCCGCGAGGGCCTCGTAGCGGGCGAGGAACTTCTCCACCTGGATGGGGTAATAGGCGAGCGCCTCGGTCGCCGTATCGATCGCCGTCAGGCCGCCGCCGATCACGACGACGGGCAGTTCGACCTGCAGATTGGCGAGGCTGTCCGGCTTGGCGGCGCCGGTGAGCTGCAGCGCCATCAGGAAGTCGGAGGCCTGACGCACGCCCGGCGCAAGCCCGTTCTTCATCGGCACCACGGTCGGTTTCCCGGCGCCGGCGCAGAGCGCGACATGATCGAAGCCGAGGGCGAAAGCCTCCTCGATGCCGAGCGCGCCGCCGAAGCGCACCCCGCCGAACATCTTGAATGCGGAGCGGCGCTCCAGCAGCAAGCGGACGAGCTTGAGAAAATTCTTGTTCCAGCGCACGGTGATGCCGTACTCGGCGACGCCGCCGAAGCCCGCCATCACCCGCGAGCCGAGATTCTCCTCGAGCGAAGACACATCCCGGATCGGCCGGAACGCCGTGCGCGCGCCGTCGATCCCGACCCCGGATAGATCGGGCGCCAGCGGCTCGATCTTGAGTCCGTCGACCGCGACCACGGCATGCCCGTCATTCATCAGGTGGTGGGAGAGCGTGAAGCCCGCCGGCCCAAGGCCGACGACGAGCACGGTATGGCCGCTCTCGGGCTTCGGCAGCGGCCGGCGGATATTGAGCGGGTTCCAGCGGGTGAGCAGGGAATAGATTTCGAAGCCCCAGGGAAGCGCGAGCACGTCCTTGAGCGTGCGCGTCTCGATCTGCGGGATGTCGACCGGGTCCTGCTTCTGGTAGATGCACGACTTCATGCAGTCGTTGCAGATGCGGTGGCCGGTCGCCGCGCACATCGGATTGTCGATCACCGCGATCGCGAGCGCGCCGATGCTTTCGCCGCGCGCCTTGACGAGATTCATCTCGGAGATTTTTTCCTCGAGCGGGCAGCCGGCGAGCGCGACGCCGAAGTCGTTGCGCTTGAATGCGCCGCTCTTCTCCGTCAGTCCCTTGGCGCAGCTGTCCTTGCCCTGGTTATGACACCAGATGCAGTAATTGGCCTGGTCGAGCGCGCCGGTGAGGTCCGCGCCCGGATCGGTGAGGGCGAATCCCTCGCGGCGGCGGCGGTGATGGTCGGACAGCTTGAGCATGGTGACGCCGTCGACGACCTCGGTCTCGACCGGCACGAGCCGCAGCGGATCGATCTTTCCCGGCGCCTTGAACAGCACGCCGCCCTGGTGGCGCTGCTGACCCTCTTGCGTGTGCGTCGCCCACGCGGCGTAGCGGGCGGCGATGTCCAGTGCGTCCGCATGCTCGTTCTCCGTGTCGAGGCGGGCGGCGACCCATTCGGCGAAGCGGAGCTCGGTGAGTTCGCCGCCGATCAGCGCTTCGACCTCGCCGCGCAGCGCGTCGCCATCGAAGGATTGCGCGACCTGCGGCCCGTGCTTCTTCATGGCGCGGCGCTGCACGAACAGCCGCTTCACCGAGTACAGCGCGCCGAGCGCATCGTGCCGCGCCTTCAGCGCACGCAGATCTGCGCCAATGCCGAACAACTCGCCGATGAAGTCGTCGAGATGCGGCGCAAGCGCAATGACGAGCTCGGATTCGTCCTTGCCGGCGACCGTGTCCGGCAGCGCGCGCGCGGCGAGGAGGCGGTCATGCAGGGCGGCGTCGCCGTCCTTGAGAAAGGCCACGAACGCCGCGTCGAGCGAGACAAGTCCCTCGCGGCGATAAAGTCCGTCGAAGGTCGCGCCGAAGCCGAGCGCAAGCTCATCGTGCGGCGGCGCATCCGCGCGAGATTTCGGCCATATCGCCGCGTTTCGGTAGAATGTTTGGTTTCATCTCGTCTGCCCCGGCGGCCGGCCCTGAAATGCGAAAGGGCCCGATCGGGCCCTTTCGCCAAAGGCGGTCAACCGTCGCTCACTCATATGGTCTTGGTCGTTGCTTTCTCAGCCGGTTCAGCTTGCGAGCATGCCCGCCTTGCCCTTCGACCAGCGCTGGAACTCGGTTTCGAGCAGCGCGACATGCTCGACTTCCTCGGCGGCGAGTTCCTTGTACAGGTCCTGCTCCGCCGATCCTTCCGGCACCGTGTCGGCGCGATTGCTGAAGAAATCCACGGCCCGCTTCTCGAAGGTGATGGCGGTGCGGAACAGCGTTTCCGGATCGTCGATCTTGCCTTCGACGCCGGCCTGGATCGCCGCGAGATCGACGCGGAACCCGTCGGCCGGATCGGGAACATGGACGTGGTAACGCCGCGACAGCGTATCCATGTGCTCGTGTTCCATGGCCGAAAACTTGGTGAACAGCGCCTTGAGGACCGGGTCCGCCACGCTATCGGCGGCGCGCTGATAGAAGGCCTTGCCGCCCAGCTCGATCTGGAAGGCGATGCGGATCGCGTTGAGCGAGGCTTCGTCGGAAATGCCCGTACGCTCGAGCATCTTCAACTGGCCGCCGCAATGGGGGCACATGCCATAGGGAAAGGCGAAGCCCTCGCTGACTTTACCGCAAGCTTGGCAGCGCCACTGCAAGGTGGCGTCCGCGCAGCAGATGTAGGATTCGTCCGTCTCCAGCTCCTGTTGGCATTTCGGACACACGCCGCTCCCTGTCATCGTTCGTAACCCTTCTTATCTTGATGGTTTACTGCAATATCTGACCCGACGCGCCTGACGCCGCCGGCCGACAATTGTCTGACCATACGAGCGCGCGGCCCCATGTCAACCTTGGCGGCGCGGCGAGCAGGCGCTCGCCGCGCACGTCGTTTGTCGCACGCGGCGGATCACTCGGCGGCGGGCGCGCTCGCGGCGACCTGATCCTGCGCCGCGATGGCCTCCGCGCTCGGACGAGCGCCGACGGGAGCGCCCGGAACGAACGCTTCGGCGTCCTCCTTCGTGACCGGCCACTTGCTCTTGCCCATCTGCAGCCAGGCGGCGATCGATTTCGCCGCGCGCCGGCCGGCGCCCATCGCGAGGATCACCGTCGCGCCGCCGGTGACGATGTCGCCGCCCGCGAACACGCCGGGCAGGTTGGTGGCCTGCGTGTCGTCGCTCGCGGCGATGTTGCCCCATTTGTTGAGGCTGAGGTCGGGCGTCGCCTGCCCGATAATGGGATTGGGCTTGGTGCCGAGCGCATAGATGACGGTGTCGCATTCGAGCTCGATGAACTCGTCAAGCGCGACCGGCTTGCGGCGTCCGCGCTCGTCGGGCTCGCCCAGGGTCATCTTCTGCACCTTCATGCCGCGCACATTGCCGTCGTCGTCGATGAGGATTTCGACCGGCGTATGCAGGAAGAAGAACTCGATGCCTTCTTCCTTGGCGTGGCGCAGTTCTTCGATGCGCGCGGGCGCTTCGGCCTCCGACCGCCGATAGACGCAGCGAACCGTCGGAACGCCGAGGCGCTTGGCGACGCGCAGGCAGTCCATCGCGGTATTGCCGGCGCCGATGACGACCACGCTCTTGCCGACGCTGATCGGCGTATCGAGGAACGGGAAGCGGTCGCCGCCCATGAGATTGACGCGCGTCAGGAACTCGTTGGCCGAATAGACCTGGCCCGCGAATTCGCCCGGGATGCCGAGGAAGGACGGCGCGCCCGCGCCCGCCGCCACGAACAGGGCGTCGTAACCCATCCGGCCGAACAGGTCCGGCAGCGTGAAGGTCTTGCCGATGACTTTGTTGGTCTCGAACCGCACGCCCATGTCTTTCAGGCGCTTGATCTCCCGGTCGATGATGTCGCGCGGCAGGCGGAAGCTCGGAATGCCGTATTGCAGCACCCCGCCCAGCACGTGCAGCGCTTCGTAGACCGTCACGCTCGCTCCGAACCGCACGAGGTCGGCGGCGGCGGCGAGCCCGGCCGGTCCCGAGCCGACGATCGCCACCTTGCCGAGCGGATGCTCGATCACCGGCGGAACCGCCTTGGGCGGATGCGCGTGGTCGCCGACGAAGCGCTCGAGCCGGCCGATGCCGACGGATTCGAGTTTCCGCCCCTTGTTGCGGACGAGGATGCACTGCGCCTCGCACTGCGTTTCCTGCGGGCACACGCGCCCGCAGATCGAGGGGAAGATGCTCGACTCGTAGATCGTCTCGAGCGCGCCGTCGACGTCGCGCACCAGCAGCTTGCGGATGAAGGTCGGGATGTCGATGCCGACCGGGCAGCCGGCGACGCAGGTCGGCTTCGCGCACTGGATGCAGCGCTCGGCCTCGCGCAGCGCGTCGGCGATCGAATAGCCGAGATTGACTTCCTTGAAGTTCTGCGCGCGCTCGTGCGGATCGCGTTCCGGCATGCGCACCTGATCGGCCTCGAGCGCGGAGAATTTCTTGTAATTGCGCTTGCCGTCGATGATCAGCTGCTTTTCCACCTTGCAGACGTGATCGAAATCCTCGTTGGCCAGGGTCTCCTGGCGCTTGAAGCGCCGCTGCCGCGAATAGAGCTCCTTGAAGTCGACCAGATGGCCGTCGAAATCGGGCCCGTCGACGCAGGCGAACTTGACCTCTCCGCCCACGGTCACCCGGCAGGAGCCGCACATTCCGGTGCCGTCCACCATGATGGTGTTGAGCGAGACCATGGTCTTCACGCCGAACGGCCGGGTGGTCTCGACGCAGGCGTTCATCATCGGCAGCGGGCCGATCGCGATCACGAGATCCGGCTTTTCGCGCTCCAGCACCTCCTGCAATGCGGCGGTGACCAGGCCCGGCTTGCCGTAGCTGCCGTCGTCGGTGCAGATGATCAACTCGTCGGAGCAGCTGCGGAACTTGTCCTCCCAGAACACCAGGTCCTTGTTGCGGAAGCCCATGATCGCGGTGGTGCGGTTGCCTTCCTCCTTGAAGGCGCGCAGCTGCGGGAACACTGGCGCGACGCCGAGCCCCCCGCCGACCAGCACCACATGACCGACCTTGTCCACGTGTTGCGGCAGTCCCAGCGGACCGACGAAATCGGGGAAATGGTCGCCCTCCTTGAAGTCGTCGCGCATCTCGTGCGTCGTCTTGCCGAGCGTCTGGACGACCATCGTGATGGTGCCGCGCTCGCGGTCGAAATCCGCGACGGTGAGCGGGATGCGCTCGCCGCCGTCATAAAGGCGCAGCATGACGAAGTGCCCCGGCTTCGCCGATTGCGCGATGTCGGGCGCATGAACCTCCCAGAGGAAGGTCGCATCGGAAAAAGCTTCGCGGCGAACGATTGGGTACATTCCTCACCTCGACTTTGGGCGTGCGCGCGGGCTCGTTGCTTTGGCCGGCTGGGCGATCGCGCCCAGCTGAAACGGAAATGGCTGGCTTCGCCCGCGGACCGAAGTGGCCGCGCGCGGACCCACGCTGGTTCAGGATGGTCCATAATGCCCCCTGCGCGTCTAGTCCACCGGACCAAATACTTACCTTGCGAAAATATCCGTCATTCTACGTACTCCAAGCCAAGGTAAGATTCCTCGTCCGCGACCGAGAGCAGCGCAAGAGGGGCCGCCGCGCCGCTCCTCGACCGGGGCGATGGGGTTGCCCATGTTTCGACGAAGTTTGCGTGTCAAAGGCGCCAAGAGCCGCGATATTCCGAACTGTCCCGGAGCTGACCGATGACCGAGAACGCGCGCCTAATCCGCAAGGCTGGCTATGCGTTGGCTGGCCTGCTGCTCACGACAGCGTCTGTCCTCGCCGCCGACGTGACCGGCGAATGGTGGATCGAGGGCCGCTTTGGGCGGGTCCGCATCGAAAACTGCAACAACCGCATGTGGGGCCTGATTTCTTGGGAGCAGGCGTCGGGCGCCGTCGACTTCAACAATCCCGATCCGGCAAAACGTACGCGCGCCACGCTCGGCATGCCGATCCTGCTCGGATTGAAGCAGACGACGGCGAACCGCTGGGAAGGCGACGTCTATAGCCCGGAGAACGGAAAAACCTATTCCGTCAATATCAGCCTGATAAACCCGGATCAGCTGCGGCTGCAGGGATGCGTCCTTGGGTTCCTGTGCGGCGGACAAGTCTGGGCGCGCGCGCCGGTGGGGCCGAAGGCGAACGCCGCCGCGGCCGCAACCGCGCCGAAGCCGACCCAGACGGCCAATGCCGGAAATCTTCCCCCGGGGGCCAACGGTCCGCCGAAAGCCGCCCCGTTCGAGACGGCCAAGGATGTCTGCAACGTCGTGTCCGCCTTCAATCGGTCCTGAGACGCCGTTCCGCCCTCAGTGGTCATGCCCCGCGCGAGGCGGGGGCATCCAGTAATCATTGAGAGCGTGGCGTCCACTGGATCGTCGCTGTCGCGGGCGATGCGCCGGACATAACGGGACTCCGCTTTTCTTCAAAGCGACCGGGTCCCCGCCTTACGCGGGGACGAGCGGAATCCGTTTCGGTTCAACGTCAGCGGAACGCGCGCTAGTGTTGCGCCACTTTCAAAAGGTTCACATTGCTTCTGTGCACTGATCGGCGTGGAACCTCCCCCTGGAAGGGGGAGGTCGGCGAGCGAAGCTCGCCGGGAGGGGGTCAACCTCACGCGACCCCCACCCCGACCCTCCCCCTTTCAGGGGAGGGAGCGCGAAACGCACTCCCTTGAGGAGACGAGCGTTAAAGTCACAACACTAGCCTTCGGCTGCGTGGACCGGCCCCCCTACATCCGCCTTCGCGTTGCGTGGCCGCCCCATCAGCGCGGGCTGGAACAGCACCGCGAAACACATCGTGGTCACGAGCGAAAGCGCCAACAGCTCGCCCATGCTGGAGGTGCCGGGATGGTTCGACATCGAAAGGCTGCCGAATGCGGTTGCGGTCGTGAGTGCGCTCCAGATCACCGCGCGCGTGAGGCTGGACTGCAGGAGGTTGGTCTGCCCCGCGCGCCAGGCCATGATGTAGTAGATCTTGAATGCGACGCCGACCCCGAGCAGGAGCGGCAAGGCGATGATGTTGGCGAAGTTCAGCGGCATGCCGATCAGCACGCAGATTTCGAGCGTCAGCACGCCGGCGAGCAGCAGCGGCACGAGCGTGAGCAGCACGTCGCCGAAGCGCTTGAGCACGATCCACAGCAGGATCGTGATCGACAACAGCGCAAGGATGCCGGCCTGGACGAAGGCGGAGATCACCGTCTCTCCCGCCCTGAGGATCGAGATCGGCATGCCCGTCGCATTGGGATAGACGGCGAGAACCGCTCGCGCGAACGAACGCAGCACTTCGGTGTCGTTCGGATCGCCCTTCGGCATCACGTCCACGCGCACGCGGCCGTCGGCCGTGACCCAGTCATGCACGAGTTCGGGCGGCAAGGTTTCGAACGAGACCGGCTGCGCCTGAAGGCGCTCGCGCCACTCGTCGAGCACGGTCTTGAGCGGCCGCAGGAAGGTGGCCGCGACCGTGTCGCGCGCCGCCTTGTCGGCGTTCGCGAGCCGGGTGAGGTCGTCCGCCAGGCGTTTCGCCGCATCGGCGCCCGGTCCGGTGCGGCTGCCGACGATTTCGATCGTGAACTCGGCCGCGCGCCGCAGCGCCGCGATCGTCTCGGCGTCGCTCGGCGCGGGACGCGCCTTGGCATCCAGGGCGGGTCCGAGCTTTTGCTTCAGTTCCGCGATCAGCGCGAGCTTCTGATCCTGGTGGTCGGGAACGAAGCTTGCCAGCGTCACGACACGCCCCGATTCCGGCAATTGCCGCAGCCGCTCGGCGGTGGCGGCGGCCTCCGCGGGCGAACGCGCCAGCACGGCGATGGAGTTCGCGCCGAAATTGGGGTCGCTGCTCAGATCGAGCAGGGTCGCGACGAACTCGACGTTCTTGTTGCGCAGATTGACCGGGTTGATGTCGAAGCTGAGGAAGTAGAGCAGCGGCGTGCCGAGCAGCGCCATGAGCGCCGTGCCGCCGACCACGGGAATGCGGTAACGCTCGAGGAAATGATCCACGGGGGCGAGCGCGCGATAGCCGATTTCCTCCGGCTCGCCTCCCGGGTTGAGGACGCTCAGCAGCGCCGGCAGATTGGTGATGCTGGTGATGAAAGCGATCACCATTCCAGTGCCGGCGATCACGCCGAGTTCGGATATGCCGCTGTAGTCGGTCGGCGTGAACGACAGGAATGCGGCGGTGACCGCGGCTGCGGCGAGCGTCAGCGGTGCGCCGATCCGCTTGGCGGTTTCGAGCAGGGCCGTGTGCAGATCGTCCGTGTCGTGACGCTCGGTGCGGTAGCGCACCGCGAACTGAATGCCGAAATCGACGCCGAGTCCGATGAACAGGACGGCGAAGGCGATCGAGATGGGATTGAGCGCATCGACCATCATAAGGCCGAGGGCGGCGGTCGCGGCGAGCCCGACGAACATGTTGAGGAACACGGCCGCAATGAGCTTGCCCGAACGCAGGGCGAGCCACAGGATGACCAGCACCACGACGATCGTTGCGCCGGTGTCCCGCAGGGCGCCGTCCCGAACCGTCGAGAATTCCTCGTCCGCCATGGCGACCGGACCGGTCAGCCGCACGCGCGCCCGGTACGCCTCGGCAAGATCGAGGTCGCTCGCGGCGCTTCTGATCGCCTCGGCGCCGCGCCCGCCCGGCTCGAGCGCGGAGAAATCGAGCACCGGCCGGACCTGGATCAGGCCGCGCAATTGAGCGGGCCCGCCGGCGCGTTCGTTCATCAGGCCCTGCCAGGAGAAAGTGGCCTCGCCTCCGGAGAGCACCGTCTCGACCGTCTCGGCGGCGGCGGTCAGCGGCCGGGCCAGATCATCGGTCGACACCATATTGCCGCGCACGCCGGACATCAGCAGCGTCACCACCTGCGTCAATCCGCGCAAGCTCGGATCCGTGACAAGCGTGCGCACGAGCGGTCCGGCCTGCGCCAGCGCCGACGTCGTCTTCGAGAGCTCCTCGACCGGGAGGAACAACAAACCCTGACGCGCAAAAAACGCGCCGCTGGCGACCTCCTCGACCGAGCGGAACTCGGTCTTGTTCGCCTGCAACCTCTGGGCCAGCGCGCGCGTGGCGCTCGAGGCCAGTTCCGAAGTGGGTGCGTCGACCACCACGAGGATGGAATCATAGCGGCCGGGGAACGACTTCTCGAAGTCGAGCTCCCGCTGCCGCCAATCGAGCGTCGGCGAGAGCAGTTTGTTGATGTCCGTGTTGATCGCAAAGTGCGTCGCCGCGTAGTAGGCGGACGCGATCCCCAGCAAAGCGTAAGCGGCGATGATTGCCTTCGGGTGCCGAATGCAAAATCGTACAACGTGAACAATTGCGGAAACAAGCATGACGTCGGGTGCTTCGGTCGAATGGTTTTCGGGCAGGCGAACGGCACGGTTGCGCCGTTTGACCGCACCCGCGGCAGGATTTCTAGTCCAGAAGGCGGGCCGCTTCTGGTCCTTGGGTAGGCTCTAGAGGGCGCGGTCGCTGCTGACAAGCATCGCCTGGCGGGTTTTTTCAGGCCCACGCGGGCAGCTTGGACTTTGCCGACAGAGCAGAGCTTTTTTACGACAACGCCGGCCTCGCCCGGCGGTTCAAGGATGCGGCATAAGTCGAGGTTGCGAGCTACCACCGTTCGATTTATGTATCCGTGGGGGACCCGGTTTGCCGTCCGCTTGAAGCTCAGCCCTGCAAGGACAGCGCTTCGGCTCGGCCCCCCCTGAACGTCGAGGGAAGTGGGTCGTTGATGTGCAAGACACATTGGAGCGCCTCCAGCCATCATGCGACCCCACGTTCGAACAGCGTGACGGGGACGCCGGTCTGAGCGCATCGGCATCCGGAACTGGTCGCGTGTAAGAGGGGTTTGCACCCAACATTTCGCGTTGCAAGGGGCCGGGACGAAACGCGCGCGACGATGAGAAAGAGGAACAATGGCTATATCTTTCTACAAGCAGCTGCGCATCGGGGCCTATGTGCTCAAGCAGAAGATCCTTGGGCGCAAGCGCTATCCGCTCGTTCTGATGCTGGAGCCGCTGTTTCGCTGCAATCTGGCCTGCGCGGGCTGCGGAAAGATCGACTACCCCGAAGCGATCCTCAACCAACGCCTGTCGGTGAAGGACTGCCTCGACGCCGTCGACGAATGCGGCGCTCCGATGGTGGCGATCCCCGGCGGCGAGCCGCTCGTGCATCGGGAGATCGGCGAAATCGTCAAGGGGATCGTCGCGCGCAAGAAGTTCGTGTCGCTGTGCACGAATGCGCTTCTGCTCGAGAAGAAGCTGCATCTGTTCGAGCCGTCGCGCTACCTGTTCTTCTCGGTGCATCTCGACGGGCTCAAGCATCACCACGATCGCTCGGTGTGCCAGGAGGGCGTGTTCGACCGCGCCGTCGCCGCGATCAAGGCGGCCCAGGCGAAGGGATTCGGGGTCAGCGTCAACGCCACCATTTTCGAGGGAATGCCGGCCAAGGACATCGCCGACTTCCTCGATTTCTGTACGAATCTCGGCGTCGGCGTGTCGATTTCATCCGGCTACGCCTATGAGCGGGCGCCCGACCAGAAGAGCTTCCTCAGCCGGCGACGGACCAAGGAGCTGTTCCGGAACGTGTTCGCCATCGGCAAGGGCAAGCGCTGGAACTTCCTGCATTCGGACCTCTATCTCGACTTCCTCGCGGGCAATCAGGAGTTCCTGTGCACCCCTTGGGGAATGCCGACCCGCAACATCTTCGGCTGGCAGCGGCCGTGCTATCTGCTCGGCGAAGGATATGCGAACAGCTACAAGGAACTGATGGAGACGACCGACTGGGACTCCTACGGCACCGGTCGCTACGAGAAATGCGCGAACTGCATGGCCCATTGCGGCTACGAGCCGACGGCGGCGAACGCGGTGCTCGCCCATCCGCTGCACGCCTTGAACGTTGCGTTGTTCGGCGTTCGCAGCGATGGCGAGATGGCGCCGGAGATCCCGCTCGACAACCAGCGGCCCGCGCAATACGTGTTCTCGCGCCATGTCGAGCGCAAGATCGCCGAGATGCACGCGCAGGAGAAGGCCAAGCCGGACCGGCGGCTCGACGCCGCGGAGTGAGGCGGCGCTCACGCCGCCGGACGGACGGCGTGGCGCCTACATCCCGAACGCGACCGAGCGGCTGTTGGCGCGCCGCAGGTTGCGGTAGCGCGCCATGGCCCACAGCGGAAAGAACTTCCGGTAGCCGTGATAGCGCAGGTAGAACACGCGCGGAAACCCGGTCGCGGTGAAGCGTTCCTCGTCCCACAATCCGTTGGCGTTCTGGGTTCCGGCAAGGAAGGCGACGCCGCGCGCAACCGCCGGATGGTCGACCTCGCCGGCCGCCATGAGCGCGAGGAGCGCCCACGCCGTTTGTGACGCGGTGCTCGGCGCCGGCTCGTAACCGCGATAGTCGAGCCGGTAGCTCGCGCCGTCCTCGCCCCAGCCGCCGTCGGCGTTCTGGATCGCAACGAGCCAGCCCACCGCCTTGCGGATTTCCGGCGCGTCATGGTCGAGACCTGCCGCATGGAGCGCGCACAGCACCGACCAGGTTCCATAGATGTAGTTCAATCCCCAGCGGCCATACCAGCTTCCGTCGGGCATCTGCGTCCGGCGCAGATAATCGAGCCCGCGCGCAAGCGCCGGGCTCGATTGCGGCGTTTCGCCAAGCTGGGCAAGCATGGAGACGCAGCGCGCCGCCACGTCCTCGGTCGGCGGGTCGAGCAGCGCTCCGTGATCGGCGAACGGAATGTTGTTGAGATAATGATGGCTGTTGTCGACATCGAAGGCGGCCCAGCCGCCGTTCGCGCTTTGCATGCCGACCACCCATTCGCGCGCGCGCTCGATCGCCGTCGCGAAGCGCGCGTCTTGATGCGCGCTCTGCACGCGATCCATCGCCATCACGACGACGGCCGTGTCGTCGAGGTCGGGATAATGCGCGTTGGCGTATTGGAACGCCCAGCCGCCCGGCCGCAGTTCCGGCCGCTGCACGCTCCAGTCGCCCTGCAGATCGAGCACCTGGCGCGGCAACAGCCAGTCGAGCCCTTTACGCGCCTCCGCCGTCGCGCGCTCGCCGCCTGCCTCCAGCAAGGCGTGACAGGCGAGCGCGGTGTCCCACACCGGGGAGACGCAGGGCTGGCAATAGGCCTCGCCTTCCTTCACCACCAGGAGCTTGTCGATCGAGCGCCGCGCGATCGCCCGGTCCGGATGGTCTGCCGGATAGCCGAGCACGTCGAACATCATGACCGAGTTCGCCATCGGCGGGAAGATTGCGCCGAGCCCGTCCTCGCCGTTCAGCCGCTCGTTGCAGAAGGACACCGCGGCGTTGATGGCGCGCTCGCGCAGGCTCTTCGGAAACAGCGGCTCGCACGCGCGCAGCACCGAGTCGACCGCGCGGAAGAACAGAAACCATGACCATTTCTGGTGCGCGGCTTTCGCCGGCGGCCCGACCGTCATCGGCGGCTCGAGGAAAAGCTCGTCGATCCGGATTCCGCGCGGGTTGCGCGCCTTCGGCTTGAGCGTTTGCAGCACCAGGAGCGGCACGAGCGTGGCGCGCGCCCAATAGGAAATCTTCGACAGGTGGAACGGAAACCAGCGCGGCAGCAGCATGACTTCCAGCGGCATGACGGGCACCGCGCGCCAGGCGATCACGCCGTAGAGCGCAAGGAGCGAACGCGTGAACACATTTACGTGCGCCGCGCCGCCGAGCGCCAGGATCGCCTCGCGCGCGCGGCGCATGTGATCGGCCGCGGGATCATCGCCGATCATCTTGAGCGCAAAATAGGCTTTCACGCTCGCGCTGAGATCGATCGGGCCGTCGCGGAACAGCGGCCAGCCGCCATGCGCGCCTTGCCTGCGGCGCAGATAGGCGCCGATCTTTGCTTCCAACGCGGCGTCGGTCGGCTCGCCGAGATAGTGCTGCAGCAGAACATATTCCGAGGGAATCGTCGCATCGGCTTCGAGCTCGAACACGAAATGCCCGTCCGGCTGTTGCTCGCCGAGCAGGCCCGCGAGCGCCCGGTCGATCCGGTCGTCGAGCTTGTCGTTCACGCGGAAGCCATGGTCGGTCGGCGACGCGGCAAAGGGGTTGTCGGCTATCATGGGCTGATTGCTTGGTCCTATGCGGCGAAGGCGAGCTCGGCGGCGCGGTTGCCGGAACGGATCGCCCCTTCGATCGTCGCCGGCAGCCCGGTCGCGGTCCAATCGCCGGCGATGAACAGGTTGCGCCACGCGGTTTGCGGGCCCGGGCGCTTGGCGTTTTCCTCCGGGGTTGCGGCAAAGGTGGCGCGGCGCTCGCGGACGATCTGCCATGCCGGCCGTTCGCCGGACAAGCCGGTCACGGCGCAGACTTCTCGCCAGATAGTGTCGGCGAGCCGCTCACGCGGTTCATTCATGAACCGGTCCGCATTGCTGGTGGTCACCGAAATGCGCCCGGGAAACGCGAACACCCATTCCGATATCCCGTTGAGCACCCCGGTCAGCGCGGGGAGGCCGGGCGGAGGCTCGGCGCGGAAATGCGTGTTCAGGATCGCGCGGAACGCGGTCGGCGCGGTGATGCCCGGCACGAGCGCGGTTGCGGCGAAGGCGGGCACCGCCATGATCACCGCATCTTGCGGTCCGAGCGCGATGCGGTCGGCGCCGAAGTCGAGCTCGGTCACGCTCGGGCCGTCGCAGCGGAGCGCGCGCAGTTCGTGGCCGAGCCGGATCGTCGCGCCCGCCTTTGCCAGATAGGCGAGGGCCGGCTCGACAAACGCCGTCCCGAGGCCGTCGCGCGCGATGCGCGGACGGCAGGCCTCGCCGCCGCGCGCGAGCGTCTCGCGAATGATCGCGCCCGCGAGCGCCGCCGAAGCCTCGCGCGGCTCGGTGTTCAGCGCCGCCGTCAGCAGCGGCGCGAGCAGCCGGTCGTAGAGCGGGCCGGCGCAATGGATGATCTCGGCGATCGGCCGGTCGGGGGCGAACAAAAGCCGCGCGAGCCGCAGATAGTCGAGCGGACGCGTGTCCGGCACGCGCCGGTCCGCGTCGAAAATCCACCAGGGGAAGCGGCCCTCGTTCAGGCGCAGCGTCCATCCCTGCTTTGTGGCGAGATCGAAAAACGGGAACTCGGCCTTGTCCGGTCCCACCAGAAGGCTTTCGCTGCCGATCGCGCGCGCATAGGCGAAGGCGGCATGATTGCCGGTGAGCAGGAGATGGTTGCCGTTGTCGATCACGAGGCCGGTCGCGTGATCGTGATAGGAGCGGCATCGTCCGCCCGGCATGGAGGTCGCCTCGTGCAGCGTGACGCTCGCAGGGGACGCGACGAGGCGGACCGCCGCGGCGAGCCCGGCCAAGCCGCCGCCGATGATATGGACGGCGCGCGGCATCAGACGAACCCGTACTGCACGACGATGCGCAAGAGATGCAGCCGGCCGATGCGAACCGGCGAGCGCGGCGCGGTCCATCCGCGGGCGACCAACTGGTCGAGAATGGCGCGGTAGACCTTGCCCATGATGCGGGGCGCCCGCACGCTCTGACGCGAGCAGCGGTCCATGATTGCGTCGGCTTGCGCGAAATGGCCGCTCGCGCGCTGCACGAGGCCCGCGCAGACCGTTCCGAGCGCCGGATGCGAGACCACCGCCTGCGGGTCGTCGCCCTCGATCCCCGCTTCCCGCAGGAGTTCGCGCGGGAGATACAGCCGTCCGATGCTGGCGTCCTCGTCAAGGTCGCGCAAGATATTGGTGAATTGCAGCGCCCGGCCGAGGTGATGAGCGAGAAGCTGGCCGTCGGACTCGCCGACGCCGAAGATGCGCACGGAAAGCCTGCCCACCGCGCTCGCGACGCGATCGCAATAGAGATCGAGCCGAGCCATGTCCGGCGCGCGGATGTCCTCGGCCGCATCCATCTCCATGCCCTCGATCACGGCGATGAAGTCTTCCTTGCGCAGTCCGAACTCGGCGATGGCGCGCGCCAGCGCTGGATGTTCGGGCGGCGCGGCGCCGGCATAGAGCGCGTCGATCTCGGCGCGCCAGCGCGCGAGGCCGGCCAGGCGCTCGCGGCGGGGCGCCGCCGAATCGGCGATGTCGTCGATGCGCCGGCAGAAGGAATAGACCTCGAACATGCCGTCGCGTCGGGCGCGCGGCAGAATCCGCATCGCGAAATAGAACGAACTGCCGGCGGCGCGGCCCGGCGCACCCATGTCCTGATCATCGGTTCTGAGAGCGAAATCTGTCATGTCGGACGCCGATGAATACAGGAGACGACAGATTAGTCACGCGCCGGCTGTGGATTGGTCGCCCCCCCGCGCGAGAGCCGACCCCACAGCCCCCGCATGATTCCGAACAATCCTAGCGCAGCAACCGCCGGTTTGGCGAGGTGGACGCGCTCGCTCAACGGGTCGCGGGTTTGCAGAATATGCGCCAGCCGCTCGGCGAGCGTCTGGATGACGGCGATCTCGAGCGCCAGCCGCGGGTCGCGCACCCGGCTCGCGAAACCGCTGCTGGTCGCGAGCAGCCCGGCGGTGCGTTGCGCGAGCTTGGCGATGCACGCGCGCAACGCGGGCGAGGCGCGCGCCTCGCCGAGCGCTTCGACGCCAATTTCCTCCGCCGCGAGCGCATCGAGAGGAATGTAGACGCGATCGAGGCTGCGGTAGTCCGTCCCGCAATCCTGCAGGTGATTGATGATCTGCAGCGCCGCGCACAGGGCGTCATTCGCCGGCCAGGTCGCGCGGCTTTCGCCGTGCACATCGAGCACGAAGCGGCCGACCGGCATCGCCGAGTAGGTGCAATAGCCGATCAGGTCATCGAAATCGGCGTAGCGGCGCTTGGTCACATCGAGCCGAAAGGCGGTGAGCAGATCCTGGGCGTGGCGCGGAGAAAGCCCCCGCTCGGCGAGCGCCGCTCTCAGCGCGGTTCCCTGCGGCTCGTCCGGGACCGGACCCAAGAGGCTTTCTTCGAGGCGGTCGAGATGCGCCAGCTTGTCTTGGTCGGCGAGCGTCGGATGATCCGCGATGTCGTCGGCGACGCGGACGAACTCGTAGAACGCGAGAATGATCGCCCGATGACGCGGATGGACGAGCCAGGAGGCGACGGGAAAATTCTCGTCGCGTGACCCCTTGCCCGATCGCAATGCGGCGGCGCTGTCGATCACCGGCTCAGCCCGGCCCCCTTTATGCTCGCAGCGAAGGCGCCCATTGAACCGGATGGAAGCGGAAGCCGTTGGGACGGCGTGAAACAAGGTCGCGGGCGCCTGCGAGGCGAATGTAGAAGCCATCAGAATCAGGTGACTGATGGGCGGGCCGAACCGCCCCGCGGCGGCCGAAAAGCTCATTAACGCCACGGCCGCCAAGGCTGCCCAACCCTGCCGGAGTCCAAAGCATGGGCCACCGCTCAAGTCAACGGACCGACCGGGCCGGCCACGGGCCGGCCAACGGGGCGGGTGTACGAATGGGCTCGTGTCGGATACCTTGTGCGCTCAACGGGATGTGGTGCGCCAGTGCATGGGGGCTCACTTGCTGCGCATGACCAATGATACCGACTCGGCCGCCGCCGCCAATGCGGCGTTCCAGCAACGGCTCGACCGCGTGGCGAGCGATATGGAAGCGCTGCTCGACCGCCTGCTCGCTCCCAAACCGGTGAATGACGAGCGCGCGCGCCCGGCGCGTCTGCTCGACGCCATGCGCTACGCGACGCTCGGCGGGGGCAAGCGCTTTCGCCCGTTTCTGGTGGTGGAGACGGCCGGCTTGTTCGCCGGGCCGCGCTCGCAGGCGCTGATGGTCGCGAGTGCGGTCGAATTCGTGCACTGCTATTCGCTCGTGCATGACGATCTCCCGGCCATGGACAATGACGACCTGCGGCGCGGCAGGCCGACGACGCACAGGGCGTTCGACGAAGCGACCGCGATCCTCGCGGGCGACGGGCTGCTCACGCTCGCCTTCGACGCCTTGTCGCGTCCCGACACGCATCCCGATCCGGCGGTGCGCATCGAGCTCGTGTCGGCGCTCGCCCAGGCCTCCGGCCTGGGCGGCATGGTGGGCGGGCAGACCCTCGATCTCGCTGCGGAGGGCCGCTTTACGAACGGGGTCTCCCAACGCCTCGGGCAGCAGGATATCGAGACGCTCGAAGCGATGAAGACGGGCGCATTGCTGCGGTTCTCCTGCGTGAGCGGCGCCATTCTCGGCCAGGCCGACCGCAGCGCCCGGCTTGCGCTCGACCGCTATGGCGCGGCGATCGGCAAGGCGTTCCAGATCGCCGACGACCTGCTCGACGCCGAGGGCGATCCCGCGATGGTCGGCAAGGCGACCAACAAGGATGCTGCAGCGCACAAGGCGACCTTTGTACGCATTCTGGGCATCGAAGGCGCGCGGAAAAAGCTTGCCGAGCTCGTGGCCGATGCGGAAGCGGCGATGGCGCCGTTCGGGGCGAAGGCTGACGTGTTGCGGGCGGCGGCCCGGTTCGTGGCCGAACGGCGGCACTGATTCGTCCTATCCGCTGGTCAGCCGATCCTCGATGTCGTTGGCGGCTTCTTCGCAGATCGCCGCGAGTTCCATCAACTCTTTTTTGACGAGTTCATCGTCCGCCTGCGCGGCGAGCTCGCGGTATCTCGTCGCCTGGTCGCGGAGATAATCCTCGATCACGTCCATGCGGCCGCCTCCATGGGTGTAGGACCGAGGGACCACCGACCAGCTTGAACCTCCGTAAAGGCGGCTTCAAGGCTGCGCGGCTTGCCCGCGCGGCAGCGCGCCGTTTTGGGTTATGGCGTGTCATTTGCGCCACCAGGCGCAATTCAGCCGGCCTTGAAGGCGTTGGCGAGCGCGTCCGCGCTGCGCGCGAGCAGCCCTGCGTCGGACCCGACCGCGACGAAGGTGAAGCCCCAGCCGATATAACGCCGCGCCGCCTGCTGGTCCGAGGTGAGGATGCCGGCGGCCTTGCCGACCGCGGTCAGCCGCCTTGCCGCGTCCTCGATGGCCTTCTGCACGTCCGGATGCGCAGGATTGCCGGTATGGCCGAGCGAGGCGGCGAGGTCCGAGGGGCCGATGAACACGCCGTCGACGCCCTCGACCGCGGCGATGGCTTCCAGCTGGTCGAGCGCTTCCCGGGTTTCCGCCTGCACCAGCACGCAGGCCTGCGCATTGGCCTGCTGCAGGTAATTGGCGATGCGGCCGTATCGGCTCGCGCGGACGCCGAGCGCGCTGCCGCGAATCCCCTCAGGCGCGTAGCGGGTCGCCGCAACCGCACGCCGCGCCTCCTCGGCGCTCTGGACCCACGGGACCAGCAATGTGTGCACGCCGAGATCCATGATGCGCTTGATGAGCACGGCGTCGTTCCAGGCCGGCCGGACGATCGGCGTCGCCGTGCCGCGACTCATCGCCTGGAGTTGAGGAAGAAGGCCGGCGATCTCGTTGGGGGCGTGCTCGGTATCGAGCAGGATCCAGTCAAACCCGGCGTCGGCAATGATGTCGGCGACGATATTGCTCGCAAGCGCGCTCCACAGGCCGATCTGCAGACGGCGTTCGGCCAGGGCTTGCTTGAAGGGATTGCGAGGCAGGTCCATGGGGGCGGGAATTCTCTGCGAGGACAGCGGATCAGGCGGGCGATCCTCGCCGGAAACCAATCCCCCTTCAGCTTATGCCCGCGGCTCGCCGCGGCAGGGGTCAGGCGGCCGACTTGACGCGGACCTTGGTCGCGATCGGCCCCGTGTCGCCGACCCCTTCGACATAATAAATCTCGTCTCCCCGGGAGAGCGAATCGAAGTCGCCGGAGAGCACGCTGTTGCGGTGGAAGTAGAGCAGCGCCCCTTCCGACGTGACCAGGAAGCCGAAATCCTGCTCCGCCTGCATCTCGGCGACTTGGCCGAGGCGCTGGTTGGTCGCATCGTGCAGCGGCGCCTTGGTGCGCCCATGCCGCTGGTTCTTCAGTTCGACCAGCTGGCGTTCGGCGATGCGGAACGCCTCGTTGATCGCGTTCTGCAGGTCGGGCCGCTGGAACTTGCGCTGAAGATGCTCCGGTTCGTGGCTGACGATGAGGTCGGCGCGGCCCGGGATTCCGATCTCGATATGCACCACCGGCGGAATCGAGGCGCCATTCGCCTTGGCGCGCTTGTCCACGCGCACGCGGCAGGAAGCGATGCGATCAAAAATACGCTCGAGCTCGGCGATATGGGCCCGGATTTCCCGCTCCGCCCACTCCGATGACTCCATATTGTGAAAGGCGATCTCGACGGGACCTTGCATGGATGACTCCCGGCCGATGCAACGCCTGAATATCTATGGTCTCTTCAGTCGGATTTCCAGGCCGCGCCGATCACGTCGTCCGAGGCCAACCGCTGCTCCGAAGCATTGCCGGCTGGAACGGATTGAGCCGACGCCAGATAACGCTGTCCTATGCCCGATAAGCCGCCCGTCATTGTGTCCTCCTTACCAGAGTGTCCACCGACCCAGCCTCCGGCGTGGCCCGTCGGGCGGAGCCGGCCAAGAAAAGGGCCACCGGGGTGTGCCCGGCGGCCCTCATTTGAAGCGAAACGCGGGATGCGTCAGACGATGACGCGCTGCCGCTTCGGCTCCTGCGCCTCGATTTCGCCCTCGGCGCCTTCCGGAACGCCCGACGCGGGCAGCTGCAGCACCGTCGCGTTCTGGCCTTCGCACAGCCGAGTCAAGGAGAACGACTTGGCCGCTCGGGAACTCGAGCGCATCATGATGCTCGTAGGGGTTGTCCATGTTGATCTGCCGGAACCGGGCGACACGCTCGCGCAGCTTCCGAGTCGGGAAGAAGCCCAAGGCATGATCGCATTCGACGTCGCGGTCGAAGGCGAGCTCGGTGCCCGGAAGAATGCAAACCGCCACGTTCGGCTCGCCCACCTCGGCAAAGCCGCGGGTGATGGAGTTGTTGAACTTCGTGGTCACCAGCAGATCACCCACTTTCGCGGCTCGTGTAGCCACATGCTGTAGGCTGTAGTCACACATCGATCGTTTCTCCTCTTGCGATGGGCAAACGGGACCGCCGCTCGAGGGCTCGCAATCCCGCGTTTCAGTCCGACCGATAATTGAGCAAACGCGCTGCGCCAGCTGTATCGGTGCGGTCCGTAAGGTGCTCCGAGGACTGCACGGTCTCTGGGAGCCGCCTGTAAACGGAATTGCCGGGTAAGAACTCCGTTCCCTTGCAAAAAAAAAATCGGAAGCTTGCCGCAGGTTAATGAACTGCCTTTTTATAAAGCTATTCAGTGCTTTCACCTTCCTTATCGAAACAACGACATCAAAATGTCGCAGGGGAATTCCTGTTTTTTCGATGTTTTTTTGCCGCGCAAGACAAAGCGGAATTGGCCGCACCGCAGCACAAATATGGCATTGCAGCAAAGCACGCGCAGCATTGATGGTGCTGCTCGGACGCCATTTTTTGTGCGGGTTTGTGCGTCACGAATTGTTCAAACATCCGCGCGGAGTTTTCTTGGAACGATCATTCGTTCGCCGCGGCGAGCGGAACATCCGCGTTTTGACGTTTCTAGACCGGACGCGGCGAATTCGTGTCGCCGCATGTCTTCGCAACTGCGTTACCCGGGCGAACTAGCTCGCGCCCGCCGCGTTGAACAAAGCGTCTGCATCAAGCCGGACTAGCGATGACTGCGGATCTCGTGAAGAGTCGCAAATTCGACCGCAAGCCCCACGAAGCGCTGTGGCGCCATCTGGCGAGCTTTGCCCCGCTGTCCGATCAGGAAATGTCGATCATCCGACAAACGAGCGCCGCGGCGACCGAGCTCGCGGCGGGCGCCGAGTTGTATGTCGAAGGCGAAGTCTTGAGCAAGCCGGCGGCGCTCCTGTCGGGCTGGGCGTGCCGTCTGCGGGTGCTCGCCGATGGACGGCGGCAGATCTTCGATTTCCTGCTGCCCGGCGATCTGTTCGGCCATTGTACGGCGCTCAACGCGGTGGCTTCGACCTCGGCGCTGACCTTGACGACGGTACGGGTCGCGAGCGCGGGTTGTCTCTTCGAGATGGCGGTGGAGCCGAAGCGCTTTCCCGGGCTCTCCCGCGCCTGGGCGGCGGCGCAGGCGCGTCAGGACGCCTTCCTGCTCAATCACGTGGTGCGGCTCGGCCGGCAGACCGCCTATGAACGGGTCGCTCACCTCCTGGTCGAACTCAGTCACCGTCTCGACGAGATCGGGTTCGACACCGGCACGTTCGTTCCGATGCCGCTCACGCAGGAAATGATCGCGGATGCGCTCGGCCTCAGCGTGGTTCACGTCAACCGCACGCTGAAGCAATTGCGGCGGGAACGTTTGATCGAATTGCGGGCC
This sequence comes from uncultured Alphaproteobacteria bacterium, assembly GCA_963712435.1. Lineage (GTDB taxonomy): Bacteria > Pseudomonadota > Alphaproteobacteria > Rhizobiales > Xanthobacteraceae > Rhodoplanes. The sequence goes on from CAVQIB010000021.1 coordinate 153,247, forward strand.
GCCTCGATGCGCGTGATCAAGCCCGAAGCCCTTGCGGCGATCGCCGATTTCCGCTGGCCGCAGGCGGCGCTGTCCCGTTCATAGGCTTCAACGGCCATCGAGCCGACGCGCGTCGGGCAGGGCCGCGCGCCGGGTTCGCGCGGCGCGCGCGCTGCCGCTTGCGCCATCCCGGTGAAGCCTTCTACCATCCGGCCCGATTGGAACGGAGGAGTGCCGATGATTTCGAACAACCGCGACGGCGTGAGCCGGCGCCGTCTCTTGGGCGGGGCCGCCGCCGCGACCGCCATCCTCGCCGCGCCGGCGATCGTGCGCGCCCAAGCGAAGGCGCTCAAGATCGCGGTCATGCTGCCGCGCTCGGGCTATCTCGCAGCCGCCGGGCAGAGCTGCCATCGCGGCGCCGCTGATCGCGCCGAAGGTTCTCGCCGACTACGGCTACCAGGTCGAGCTCATCCACGTCGACTTCGAGACCAATGTCGACATCGCGCGCACCCAGGCCGAGCGGGCGATCGACGACGGCGCGCAGTGCATCGTCGGCGCGTTCGAATTCGGCGGCGACGCTCGCGATCGCGCAGGTCTGCGAGCAGCGGCAGGTGCCGTTCGTGATCAACATCGCCGCGGCGCCGCAGATCACCGAGCAGGGCTACAAGTATCTGGTGCGCAATTTCCAGACCGGCGCGCAGCTCGTCACCAACGGCCTGCGGCTCATCAAGGACCTCATCGGCGGCGACCAAGGTCGAGTTCAAGACCGCGGTGTTCCTGCACGCCAACGACACGTTCGGCACCGCGCAGCGCGCAGGCGATGGACCGCATCTTCCCGGCCGCGCAGCATGCCGTTCCAGCTTGTCGAGAGTCGATCGCCTACGATCCGAAGGCGCAGGATCTCGCCGTCGAGGTCACGCAAGATCCGCGCGATCAATCCCGATCTCGTGCTGGTGGTGACGCGCGTCGGCCGACGCCATCAAGCTGGTGCGCGACATGGTGCGCCAGCGCTTCGAGCCGAAGGCGATCATCTCGCCCGGCTCGCCCGGCCTGTACGACGAGGAGTTCTACCAGGCGCTCGGGCCGCTCTCCGACTATCGCGATCTACAATCTGCCCTGGGCCAATCCGAAGTCGAAGATGACGCAGGCGCTGGAGGCGGCGTTCAAGGCGGCCCATCCGAACAACCGCTTCGCCGTCGACTGCTTCAATGTCGGCTTCACCTTCGAGGCGCTGCTGATCGCCGCCGACGCGCTTCAAGCGCGCCGGCACGACCGACGGGCCCGAGCTGATGGCGGCGATCCGCGCCGACCGACATCGCCGAGCACGTGATGATCGGCGGTCCGATCAAGTTCGACGACAAGGGCCAGAACAACAATATCGGCTCCGCGGTCATGCAGAACCGCAACCGCACGCCGACGGTGGTGCTGCCCGAGTCGCGGCGACGATGACGCCGGTGCTGCCGATGCCGCCGTGGCAGGGGCGGACGTGAGACCGGCGCCCGCCCGCGACGATCGTCGAATCGCGGCGGTTGACGACGCGACGGCGGTGAGCGCTGGCGCACGGTTCATCGCCCGATGATCCGTCCCCCGCGCAAGCGCAGGCTGTCTGGTTGACGCCGGGATGCTCCGAAGAGGAGCATCCCGCGTTCCAGGGCTCCAAGGCTTCTGGATCAGCGCACTCTCGGATGACGACGGGCGTGCCGGCCGAGGTTGCGCTGCCGCGTCGATCTGAGGTACCCGTTCGGTTCCTTGTCATCCGGCGGCGGCTCGCATCGCCGCTCCGGTGACGCCCCCATGCATAAGCGCGATGTGGTCGATCTATCTCAACGTCGTCATCCAGGGCGTGCTGACCGGGCTCGTCTACGGCCTGATGGCGCTCGGGCTGTCGGTGATCTTCGGCGTCGTGCGGGTCGTCAACTTCGCCCATGGCGAGTTCGCGGTGATGGCGATGTATGCCGCCTTCATCCTGTTCAAGGCGCTTCGGCGCTCGATCCGCTTGATCGCCATGGCGCCGATCGCGCTCGCGTTCTTCGTCGTCGGCTATGCGCTGCAGGCGGCGCTGATCAATCCCTTCGTCGAGCCGGCCCGAGCATGAGCAGTTCATCCTGCTGGTCGGCCTCGCCATCATCATCGTCAACGGGCTGCTGATGATCTTCGGGCCCGATGCGCAGCCGGCCAATCTGCCGTATTCGTTCGACAGCTATCTGATCGGCGTCGCTCATCATCGACAAGGTGCGGATCTATGCGGCGGTCGCCGCGGTCGTGGTTGCGGCCGCGCTGTTCGCGTTCTTCCGCCACACCCGCACCGGCACGGCGATCCGCGCCTGCGCCGACAATCTCATCGGCGCCGCCGTGGTCGGCCTCGACGTCAAGCGCCTCTATGCGCTCACCTTCGGCCTCGGGCTCGCCTGCGTCGGCGCGGCCGGCGCCCTGATGGTGACGATCGCCGACGCGACGCCCGAGCCTCGGTCCCGCCTACACGCTGCTCGCCTTCACCATCGTCATCATCGGCGGGCTCGGCTCGATGGCGGGCGCGCTGGTCGGCGGCGTGCTGATCGGCGTCTCCGAGGCGCTGGCCGGCTTCCTCGTCGCGCCGTCGATGAAGAGCATGTTCTCGTTCGCGCTGCTGATCGCCGTGCTGGTGTTGCGGCCGCAGGGCCTGATGGGAAAGCGGCAGGCATGAGGGCGCTCTGGGACGCCATGACGCGGCGCGGCAAGCTGCTGCTGGCCGTCCTCGTTGTCGCGCTCCTCGCCGCGCCGTTCGCGGCGAACCGCTATCTGCTCTCGGTGCTGACGCTGATCCTCTATTTCGTCTATGTCGGGCAGGCCTGGAACCTGATGATGGGCTATGCCGGCCAGCTCTCGCTCGGCCATGCGCTCTATGTCGGGCTCGGCGGCTATGTGGCGGCGGCCTTGTGGGTGCATTTCGGGATCGGGCCGTGGCTCGGCCTGTTCCCGGCGGTCGCGGTGGCGGCGGCGTTCGGGGCGGCGATCGGCTGGCTCGGCTTCCGCTTCGGGATCGAGGGCGTGTATTTCGCGCTGCTCACCATCGCCTTCGCCGAGTTCACCCGCATCGGCTTCGACCACATCGCCTTCACCGGCGGGGCGGGCGGCTTCTTCCTGCCGTATGAGGAAAAGCGCCTCGGCGAATGGTGGAATCTGCGCGGCGGCCAGCATTTCTTCTATTACCTCGCCTTCGTGCTCGCCGCGGCCGGCGTCCTGATCACGGCCCTGCTCTCGCGCGCCCGGCTCGGCTACCAGTGGCTCGCGATCCGCGAGGACGAGATCGCCGCGCAAGCGCTCGGCATCGACGTGTTCCGCGCCAAGATGAAGGCTGTGCTGATCTCCTCCGGCATGACGGCGGTGGGCGGGGTGTTCTACGCGTTCTACAACAACAACCTGTTTCCCGGCGCAGGTGTTCGACATGGGCCGGTCGATCGAGCTCATTCTGGCGCCGATCGTCGGCGGGCTCGGCACGATTTTCGGTCCGGTGATCGGCGCCTTCATCCTGACGCCGCTCGGCGAAATCCTGATCGCGGCGACCGAGCGCTTCGGCATCAACGCGCCGGGCGTCAAGGCCTTGTTCTACGGCCTCACGCTGATGATCATCATTTCGCTCGCGCCGACCGGCGTATGGCCGTGGATCGCGCGTCGTCTCGAACTCACGAAGCGATGAGCCGTGACGCCGCTCCTCTCGGTCTCAGGCGTCAGCAAGCGTTTCCGCGGCCTGATCGCCGTCGACAACGCGAGCTTCGATCGTCGCCGCCGGCGAAATCTTCGCGGTGATCGGGCCGAACGGCGCCGGCAAGACGACGCTGTTCAACATGATCGCCGGCGTGCTCGCGCCCGACGAGGGCACGCATCGCCTTTCGCGGCCAGCGGATCGACGGCATGCCGGCCGACGCGGTCTGCCGGCTCGGCGTCGGCCGCACCTTCCAGATCGTGCGGCCCTTCCCGGCGCTCATCGGTCGAGGACAATGTGGTCGTCGGCGCGCTCCTGCACCGGGCCGATGTGGCGGCGGCGCGCCGCCACGCACGCGACGTGCTCGCGCGGCTCGATCTGCTCGACAAGCGCGACCGTCGTCGCCGGGGCGCTGACGCTGCCGGATCGCAAGCGGCTCGAAGTCGCGCGCGCGCTCGCGACCGACCCCAAGCTGCTCCTGCTCGACGAGGTGATGGCGGGCCTGCGTCCCGACCGAGACCGACCGCATGGTGGAGATTCTGCGCGGCCTCAATCGCGAGATGGGCGTGACCATCCTGCTGATCGAGCACGTGATGCGCGCGGTGATGGCGCTCGCCGGCCGCGTGCTCGTGCTCCATCACGGCGCGCCGATCGCGCAGGGAACGCCGCGAGGAGATCGTGCGCGATCCCACGGTGATCACGTCCTATCTCGGCGCGGAGGCGGCGTTCTGATGCTGTCCGTGCGCGACCTCGACGTGTTCTACGGCGACGCCCAGGCGCTCGACGGCGTCTCGCTTCGATGTCGCCGCAGGGCGCGCATCGTCGCGATCGTCGGCGCCAACGGCGCCGGCAAGACCTCGCTGATCCGCACCATCGCCGGCATGCGCCGGCCCGCGCGCGGGCGCATCCGTTCGATGGCGCGGAGATCGCCGGCTGGCCGAGCCATCGCGTCTGCAATCTCGGCATCGGCCAGGTGGCGGAGGGCCGCCAGATCTTCCCGACGCTGACGGTCGCGCGAGAACCTCGAGATGGGCGCGATGCTGCCGCGCGCGCGGGCGAAAGCGCGCAGCCGCAGCTCGACCGCGTGTTCGCCCTGTTCCCGCATTCTCGCGGAGCGGCTGCGCCAGAACGGCGGGCACGCTGTCCGGCGGCGAGCAGCAGATGCTCGCGATCGGCCGCTGCCTGATGGGCGCGCCCGATCTCGTGATGTTCGACGAGCCCTCGCTCGGGCTTGCGCCGGCGATCGTGCAGGACGTGCTGCGCACGATCCGCGACCTCAACCGCGAAGGGCTCACCTGCGTGCTGGTCGAGCAGAACGTCGCGCGTCTCGCTCAAGCTCGCCGACCGCGCCTATGTGCTGGAGAACGGCCGCGTGACGCTGTCCGGCACCGGCGCCGAGCTGTTGGCGGACGACCGCGTGCGGCAGGCCTATCTCGGGATGTGAAGCAGCCGCGCCTTTGATCCTGTGCGACGAGGAATGCCCCCACCCGTCGCGCCGCCGCGCGAACTCCTCCCCCGCGGGCGGGAGAGGAGTGGAGGGGGGCATTGCGTTCGTGGTGACGGAACCTTTGAATCACACCTCTCCCCTTGGGGGAGAGGTCGGAGTTCCGAGCGTAGCGAGGGCTCCGGGTGAGGGGGCTACGACAGAGTCTGGTGTTTCCCTCACAAGGCTCGCCTCTCGGTTCACTCGATATCCTCGGGCCGAGCCCGAGGACGGGCTTCCTCCCCATGGGGAGAGGTGGCCGAATAGGTGTTTACGCCGTGGGCGGCCCGATGGTGACGGTGAGCGTCGCCGACGCCGGCGATGTCGGCGTCGAGCCGGTCGCCCGGCGCGACGGCGGCGACGCCCGCGGGCGTGCCGGTCATGATGATGTCGCCCGGCGCGAGCGCGACCATCTCGGACAGCTTCTCGATGATCTCCGGCACGTTCCAGATGAGCTGGGACAAGTCGCCCTCCTGGCGCAGCTTGCCGTTGCAGGTGAGCGCGATCCGGCCCGCCTTCGGATGGCCGATGGCGGAGGCGGGCGCGACCGCCCCGCACGGGGCGGAGGCGTCGAACGCCTTGCCGATCTCCCATGGCCGCTTGAGTTCGCGCGAGGCCATCTGCAGGTCGCGCCGGGTGAGGTCGATGCCGACGGCGTAGCCGTAGACGAGATCGAGCGCCTGCGCGGCCTTCACATTGCGGCCGGGTCCCTTGAGCGCCACCACGAGCTCGACCTCGTGATGCAGATCCTTGGTGAGCGGCGGGTAGGGCACGGTCGCGCCGTCATGCACGATCGCATCGGCGGGCTTGGCGAAGAAGAACGGCGGCTCGCGCTCGTCCTGGCCCATCTCGCGCACATGTTCGAGATAGTTGCGCCCGACGCACCAGATGCGCCGCACCGGGAAGAGCTTGTCCGTCCCGGCGACGGAGAGCGCCGGCTGCGGGGGAGGATCGATCACATAGGTCCTGTCGGCGCTCATGCGGTCATGTCTCGGCTATGCGTGGGCGAGTTGTCGGTTGCGCTCGGCGCTCGGGCGCGGCGGCGCGGACAGACAATCCATTTCCTCACCGTTTGCCTTCGGCCATGATGACCTCGCGGTGCGGGAATTTCTCGAACGCGCTTTCCGGCACGCCGAAATTTGTCGCCAGCAACAGGCGCGGATTGGCGGCCATCCACGCGGTGATGGAGATCGATTCATAGGCGCCGTTGTTGAGCGCGAGCAGGACTTCGAGTTCGTCCGTCCCGACATTCTCGATGTAGTGGCCGTAGCCGGTCGGCACGTAGCCGACATCGCCCGCGCCGAACTCTTCGGTGCGGGCGCGCCCATGCGATCCGAACACCGTCATGCGCGCGCGGCCCGCGATATAGTACTGCCACTCGTCCGCGTTCGGGTGCCAATGCAACTCGCGCAGGCCGCCCGGCTTGATCGTCAGCAGCGCGCCGGTCATCGTCGTGGAGATCGGAAACTCGCGCTCGGACACGACGCGCATCGCGCCGCCGGCGAAGGTCTCGGGGCGCTGCGCCAGGAGCTGGTAGCGATGGGTGCGCGGGCCGCCGTCGAGCGAACCGGGCGCGGGGTTGGCCGGCAGCGGCGGCGGGACGGGACCTTTCGCGATATAGACTTCGCGCTTGGGGAAGTTCGCGAAAGTCTGCGCCGGCACGCCGAAATTCTTCGCCAGCACCTCGGCGGGCGTATGACCGAGCCAGTCGGTGATGCTGAAGGTGCCGAACTCCGAGAAGTAACCATTGTCGAAGACGAGCACGAACAGGCGTATCCTCCGGGCCGAGCCCCTGGATCGAATGCCCAAAACCGCGCGGGAAGTACCAGACATCGCCGGGACTGAAATCGGCGATTTGCGACCGGCCCTGCGGATCGATGGTGGTGACCCGGCAGCGCCCCTTCAGCACATAAGCCCACTCGGCGGCGTTCGCATGCCAGTGCAGCTCGCGCAGACCGCCGGGGGCGAGCTGCATCAGCACGCCGGCGAGCTTGTCCGAGACCGGGAATTCCGCGACCGTCGCCTCCTTCGCCCAGCCGCCGTCGAAGGTCTTGGCGGACTTTTCCCCGAGCGGATAGCGGAACGAGGGCAGGTCGGCGTCGAGCAGGGGCGCAGGGCCCGGTCCCCATGGCGGTTGTGCGCTCTGCGCAAAGGCGGGCCCGGCCGCGGACGCGGCCGCCACCGTTCCTGCTGCGGCGGTCGCGCCGAGGAGATTGCGTCGGGACATGTCGGACATCGGCAAACAGCTCCTTGTTCTCGTTCAGGTCAGCGGCTTAAGGCGCGCCTGCGCGCCGAATGTCGAAAAGACGTAAAAGGAATCGGTCAGTCGATCGACGGAATAGCGCGTGGGATCGGCCGGCGCACGGTCCGCTCACAAATCGAGTTTGCCGCGGATCGCCTCGATGCCGGCCTTTGCGCACGCGTCGTCGGCTTCGCCGCTTGGTCCGCCCGACACGCCGACGGCGCCGACCAGCGAACCGCCCGCCTCCACCGTCACGCCACCGCCGAGAACGACGACGCGGGGAAGGCTGCGCAGGCCGGCCTGCGGCGAGCCGGGCTGGGTCGCCGCGACCAGATCGCTGGTATTGGTGCGGAAGCTGACCGCCGTCCACGCTTTGCCTGCCGCCGTCTGCGGCGTGTGCGGACCGGCGAACCGGTCGCGCAGCATCGCCTGCGTGACGCCGAAGCGGTCGACCACCGCCACAGCCACCTGGTAGCCGCGCTGCCGGCATGCGGCGAGCGCGGCTGTCGCAAGCTCGACCGCCGTTTCGAGACTCATCGCCCGATAGGCGACGAGCGCATCTTCAGCGCGCGCCGGAGCGGCGGTCACATGGGCGATAATCAGCATTATGAACACGGCTCGTATGATCATGGTTTCACCAATGCGCTCATCAAATCGTCCCGCGCGATACATGGTAGTCTCGCGGCCACCGACCGCCAATTCAGTTCATTGTCATTTTCGAAGGCTGACGGGGCCGCGCATTCGCCGCACCCCGATGACATGGATTGCGTTCCCAGCCGAGCGCGTGGGCGACGAGCGGGGACAGCGTGAGAACCGGCTTCGGCCGAGCCAATCGCGATGCGGCGGCCGCCCGCGCCCTGCAGGATAGGTGGGTTAAATCAGCCGAGCTAAAGGCTAAAGCCGCTTTAGGCCAATCCGCGTGCGGCTTCTGCGTCTGCGCTCGCGGCGCGGCAAATCCGGCCAGGCCAGCTCATGCGGCGCTGCTGGCGGCTGGGCTGCTGCGAACCGCATCGGGGTTGTGGCCGCCCTTGCCGCCGGTCAGGTAGGACACCTTGCGCGCATGCTCCACCGCGTTGCGCGCGATGTCGGTGTGGGTGAAGAGGGCGAGCCTGTCCTCCTCGTCGTCGGTCACCGGGGTCAGCGCCAGATCGGTGTAGGCGAGCCGGTTCGGGTCCTTCTTGATGCGGCGCATGGTCATGCTGAGCCAGAGCGCGAGCCGGACCGCGCGCGCGCTCTTGACGGCGAACTCCGCGGCGAGCTTCGGGTAGAACGACCAGACAGGCTCGATCGGCATTCCGGGGCGGCGGTCCAGACGGTGCTTTCGGCGCAGCAGGCCTCCCTGCAGCGGGTGGACCCCTTCGATCGGAACCGACGAAGAGAACATGTAAAGGAACGCCGTCAGCCGCGACATCCGGCAATTCGCGGCGACGCCGCGCCGCAACAGCGTTTCCATATGCTCGGGCGTGTAGAAGGTCTTCCAGGCGGCCTGATAGACCTCCTCCCAGACCTCCTTGCTCATCTTGGGATGGTTCGAGACGGCGTGCTCGCCGTCGTACCGGTTCAGGTCCGCGTCCATCCACTCCCCCTTCTCGAAGAGGACCTTGTGGTCCTCCGAGCCGGGCAGCGGCGTCAGAATGAAGAATTCGAGGATGTCGAGCGGCAGTTCGCGCTTGATGATCTCGATGTCTTCGCGAATCAATTCGGGCGTGTCGAACGGAAAGCCGAGGATATAGCCCGCGGTCGTGATGCTCCCGGCGTTTTTCCAGGCGAGCAGCATCTTGCGGAATTCGGTGATCTTGTTCTGGCGCTTCTTGGCCGCGAGGAGGTTCGCGGCATTGACGCTTTCGAGGCCGACCAGCACGCGGTCGGTGCCGGCGCGCGCCGCCTTTTCAATGAAATTCGGAATCTTGTGGCAGAGCGTGTCGACCTGGATCATCAGGTTGATCTTCATGCCCTCGCGTTCGCGCAGCGCGATGATCCGGTCGAAAATCGGCTCCCAATCCTTGTTGCGGGCGAGATTGTCGTCGGTGATGAAGAAGTGGCGGATGCCGTGCGCCGCGTGCTCGCGGATCGTGCGCTCGATGTCGTCGGCCGTGCGCCCGCGCGATTTCCGCCCCTGGACGTTGATGATGGTGCAGAACGAGCACTGGTAGGGACAGCCGCGGCCGGCGTCGAAGCTCGCGAGCGATTGGATGGTCCGGCGCAGATGCGTGGCGGGAAGGATCGGCGTGGGCTCGGATTCGAGCGCCGGCAGGTCTTTCAGGTAGTTATAAATGGGCTTCAGCGTCCCGTTCGCCGCGTCATGCAGGATCGTATCCATGCGCCCTTCGAGCTCGCCGGCGAACAGGCTCACGCCCATGCCGAGCGCGACCTTGAGGTCGGCCTGCAGCTCCGGCAGCATCGCGAGGCAGCCGGACACGTGAAAGCCGCCGATCATCACCGGCACGCCGGCGGCGCGGAACGGGCGTGCGATATCGAGGGCGCGGGGGAACTGGTTCGACTGCACCCCGACGATGGCCAGAAGGCCGAACCCGCCATGCTGGCGGAACTGCGACAGAAGCTGATCGACCTTGACCCGCCGGTTGATCTCGTCGATCACGACGATGTCGATCGCCGTGTCGGGTCCGAGCACGGCCCGCTCGGCCGCATCGCGCCCGAGGCTGTAGAGCACCGCGAGCGTGTTGGAAGGAATGATCGCGCGCGCCCATTGGATGACATACCCATCGTCATCGTAATGGGACGGCTTGATGAGAACGAGTTGGAAACGTCGCTGGACCGCTGAGGTTGCGGCGATCATAGGCGTTCAGCCCCCGTTTGCACAACCTTTTGTAGCATGCCAACGCATGCGTGTGAAGCGCGGCAAGGGAGACTGAGGTTGCACGGGGATCGGCGGGGAGGGGCGGCTGCGACGGCGGTTGTGGCCGAGAGACCCGTCAGGACGCGTTCCGCTCGGACAGCTTGCGCTGCCAGGCGAGCGCGTGGGCGACGATGGTCGCCAGGTCGTCGAATCGCGGCTTCCATCCGAGCGTCTCGCGAATGCGCCGCGGGGCGGCGACGATCTCGGCCGGGTCCCCCGGCCGGCGCGGTCCGTAGTCGACGCGGAAATCGACGCCGGAGACGCGCTTGACCGTCTCGATTACGTCGAGCACGGAGAACCCGTGCCCGTAGCCGCAATTGAAGATCGCGGGCGCGCCGCCGCCGGCTAGATAGGCGAGCGCATCGGCATGCGCGGCGATCAGGTCCGACACGTGGATGTAATCGCGAATGCAGGTGCCGTCGGGCGTCGGATAGTCCGTGCCGAACACCTCGATTTTGTCGCGCAGGCCAAGCGCGGTTTCGGCCGCGACCTTGACGAGATGGGTGGCGGTCCGCGTCGACTGGCCGGTGCGCAATTGCGGGTCGGCGCCCGCAACGTTGAAGTAGCGCAGGATCACGTAATCGAGGCCGTGCGCCGCGCCCGCGTCGCGCAGGATGGTCTCGGTCATCAGCTTCGAGGAGCCGTAGGGGGACATCGGCGCGGGAGCGTCGTCCTCGCTCACCGGAACGTGCGCCGGATTGCCGTAGACCGCCGCGGTTGAGGAAAAAATGAAACGGCGCACGCCGCCCTTGACCGCGCACTCGATCAGGCTGCGCGAATTCGCGGTGTTGTTGCGGTAGTATTTGAGCGGATCGGCGACCGACTCCGGCACCACCACCGATGCGGCGAAATGGATGATCGCGTGAACGCCGTGCCGGGCGATGAGCTCTGCGACGAGCGCCTGATCGCCGGTGTCGCCGTTGACGAGAACCGCAGCAGGCGCGACCGCCCAGTCGAACCCGGTCGAGAGATCGTCGAGCACGACCACGCGCTCGCCGGCGTCGACGAGCGCATGAACCATGTGGCTTCCGATGTAACCGGCGCCGCCGGTGACCAGGATCGTCATGTCGCGTTCCGTTTCTCTGCCTGTTCGATCGGTTTATCGGCGCGCCGTCAACCGTGCGAGTTCGCGCGCATGCTCGGGGCCAGGTTGCGCCGAGCCCTTCAGGTGACAAGGCATGGCGCACGCGTTAAGAGCCGCGACGGGGCTGCCGTGCGGGTGGGAGGACTATGGACCAGCGGGCGTTGGAGGCAATCGAGGTCATCGTCCCCAATCTGCACTGGCGCTATTCCGGCGTCACCGCGACCAATCGGATGATCGCGCCCCGGCTCGCTGAACGCGTCCGCGCCGGTTGGCTCGGGCGGCATGCGCCGGACGGCATTGCGCAGATGTCGTTGCGCGATCTCCTGGCTCTGCGGCGGCCGCGTCGCGGCGGGCGGCGCGTCATCTGGCACGCGCGGCGCAACGACGAGATGATGGCCGGCCTTCTGCTCAAAAAGCTTGGATGGCCGCTCGCGCTCATCTTCACCTCGGCCGCGCAGCGCCGGCACACGTCGCTCACGCGCCGGCTGATCGCCGCGATGGATGCGGTGATCTCGCCGACCGAGGCCGCCGCGTCCTTTCTCGATCGCAACGCTGCGATCGTACCGCATGGCGTCGACACCGAGCTTTACAGGCCGCCGGCCGACCGTATGGCGGCGTTTGCGGCGACCGGCCTGCCGGGGCGCTACGCCATCGGCCTGTTCGGACGCGTCCGCGCGCAGAAGGGAACCGACGTCTTCATCGAGGCGATGTGCCGGCTGCTCCCGCGCCACCCCGACTTTACCGCGATCGTCATCGGCCGGGTGTCGGCGGAGCATCGCGCCTTCGCCGCCGATCTCCAGCGGCGGGCGGCGGCGGCCGGCGTCGGCGACCGCGTGCGTTTCCTCGGCGAATTGCCGATCGCGGAGGTGCCGCGCTGGTACCAGGCGATCACCGTCTACGTGTTCGCCTCGCGCAACGAGGGGTTCGGACTCACCTTGATCGAGGCGATGGCGGCCGGCTGCGCGCTCGTGGCGGCGCGCGCAGGCGCAGCCGACAAGGTCGTCATGGACGGCGAGAACGGGCTGCTCGTTCCGCCCGGCGATGTCGACGCGCTCGTTGGGGCGATCGAGCCGCTGATGTGCGATCCGGAGCGCGCGGCGGCGCTCGGCGGGCGCGCGCGCGAGCGGGTGCTCGCCGCGTTCAGCATCGAGGCGGAGGCGGACCACATCGTCGCCGTCTATCGTACGCTCTGGGAGTCGATGGCCGCGCGCCCACGGTAAATCGCCGCGTGCGGCAGAGGTCAACGCGCGAACCCACTCAAGACTTGGCGCACGGCGTCGAGCGCCCGCGCGGGAGCGACGTCGGCGGTGCGCCGGTGGCGGACGTCGGCGCAGCCGCTGCGCCCGCAGGTCGGACATTCAGCCATGGCCGGCGGCTCCAGCACCGCGGCGAGGGGGTTGAGCGGAGCCCAATGCCACGGGCTGGTCGGGCCGAACACGGCGATGGTCGGCCGGCCGAGCGCCGCCGCGATGTGCATCAGCCCCGAATCGTTGGAAACGACCGCATCGCTGCAGGCGAGCGCGAGGATCGCCTCGCGCAGATCATCGCCGGTGAGGTCGCGGGCGCGCTCGCCAGCGGCTTGCACGATCTCCGCGGCGGGCGCTTTCTCGCGCGGGCCGCCGACGATCCAGACATGGACCCCCACGGCCGCAAGCGCGCGCGCAAGCTCGGCATAATGCGCGACCGGCCATGCCTTTCCGGGCCCGATCGCGCCCGGAGCAAGCGTCGCCACCGGCCACGCGGCCTCTTCGATTCGGCGGCGCGCCCGCCAGGCGATCCGCTCCGCCGGCGGCACGACGAGCTCGGGCAGCGGAAGGTCGGCGGGCGCGGCGGTCCCGTCCGGCAAGGCGAGGGCGACGCAACAGTCGATCATGCGCGGAAGCTTGCGCTCGCCGAAGCGCAGATCGTTGATGAGCCAGAGCCGCCATTCGCCGAACATTCCGGTGCGCACCGGGATGCCGGCGAGGCAGGGCGCGAGCGCCGCCTTCCACTTGCGCGACATCACCAAGGCCTGGCCATAGCCCTCCTCGTGCAGCCGCGCCGCAAGCGCCCGGTGTTTGGCGAAGGCCAGGCGATTGCGCGGCAGGTCGCAGACGATCCCCTTGCGCACGCCCGGCATGTAATCGAGCAGCGGCGCCGCCGTCGCGGTGGTGAGCAGGTCGACCGGGCGTTCGGGCGCGCGCGCCTTGATCAGCCGCACGACCGTATGGCAACGCACGAAGTCGCCGAGCCACATATACGGGACGATGAGGATCGGAGCGTCGGCGCGGCCGGTGTCCTGCGCTGGGGACGTGTACGAATGGATGTTCATCCGCGCGAATGGATGCTCTTGCATGGGAAGGGGAACGCGATCGTCATGAGGCGGTAACGCGCCGCGCCCGCGAAGTCCAGCGCGCGGACCGTGGCGGCAGCATGACGGGCGCCCGCGCGAACCGGTGTTGCGCCGCGAGGCCTGCTGGGGCAAAGGGTAGCGAGCCGGCCGGGTGCGGCCGTGGGGCGCAAGCGATGCTGTTGGTGACGGGCGGGGCAGGCTTCATCGGATCGAATGTGGTGGCAAGCCTCAACGAGGCGGGCCGCGCCGACGTCGTGGTCAACGACCGGCTCGGCTGCGACGAGAAATGGCGCAATCTCGGAAAGCGCGAGCTGGCCGATTTCATACCCCCCGAGGATCTGCTGCCCTGGCTCGCGGGCCGAACGCTCGACGCCGTGATCCATCTCGGCGCCGATCTCCGACACCACCGCGCGCGACGGGGACCGCGTCGTCGACACCAATTTCCGCCTGTCGCTGCATCTGCTCGACTGGTGCGCGCAGACGCAGACGCCGTTCATCTATGCGTCCTCGGCGGCGACCTATGGCGACGGCTCGGACGGCTTCGAGGACGACGAGGGCTTGCCCGCGCTGCGCCGGTTGCGGCCGCTCAATCTCTACGGCTGGAGCAAGCATCTGTTCGATCTCGCCGTCATCGCGCGTGCGCGCCGCGGCGAGCCGATGCCGCCGCAATGGGTCGGCCTCAAATTCTTCAACGTGTTCGGGCCGAACGAGTACCACAAAGGCGAGATGATGAGCCTGATCGCCAAGCGCTTCCAGGATGCGCGCGACGGCCAAACGGTGCGCCTGTTCAAGTCGCACCGGCAAGGCATCGCCGACGGCGATCAGCGCCGCGATTTCATCTATGTGGAGGACGCCGTCGCAGTGCTGTGCTGGTTCCTCGAATTCCTCCCGCGTCTCCGGCCTGTTCAATGTCGGCACGGGAGAGGCGCGCAGCTTCCGCGACATGATCGCGGCGATGTTCTCTGCGCTCGGCCGCAAGCCCGCCATCGACTATGTCGAGATGCCGGCCGCCATCCGCGATCAGTACCAGTATTTCACGCAAGGGTCGGTCGAGAAACTGCGCAAGGCGGGCTATGCTCGCGCGTTCACGCCGCTCGAAACCGCGGTCGAGCGTTATGTGACCGGGTTCCTCGACCGGCCCGACCGCTACCGGTGAGAGGCGGGGCGCGCTTCGCCAGGCAGGACCGATGTTCGATTTCGCGACCTTTCTCGCCCGGGTGCCCGAGCAGACCGTGCTCTGCATCGGCGACCTGATGCTCGACGACTTCGTCTATGGCGAGGTTTCCCGCATCTCGCCGGAAGCGCCGGTCCCGGTCATCGCGGTCAAGCGCGAGGAGAAGCTGATCGGCGGCGCCGGCAATGTCGCCTGCAACGTTGCGAGCCTCGGCGCACGCTGCCTTTTCGTCGGGGTGGTCGGCGACGACGAAGCGGGGCAAACCTTGCGCGCGGCGCTTGCCCGCCATGCCGGCCTGATCGAGTCGAATCTCGTCGTCGATCCGCAGCGTCCGACCGTGCGCAAGTTGCGCTTTGTTTCGGAGCACTATTCGAGCCATCTCCTGCGCGCCGATTGGGAGGTGGCGACGCCGGTCTCCGCCGAAATCGAAGACGCGCTGATCGAACGCGTGCAGGCGGCGCTGCCGCGCGCGCAAGCGGTTGTCCTGTCCGACTACGCCAAGGGCACGCTGACGCCCCGCCTGATCCGCACGACGATCGAGCGTGCGCGCAAGCTCGGCAAGGTCGTCGTGGTCGATCCGAAGGGGCTCGATTTCTCCGTCTACCGGGGCGCGACGCTGATCACGCCCAATCGCAAGGAGCTCGGGGAAGCGACGCACCGTCCCGTCCGCGATCTCGCCGAACTCGCCGCGGCCGCAGCCGAGCTCCAGCGCGTGGTCGCAAGCGAGGCCGTGCTCGTCACGCTGAGCGAAGACGGCATGCTGCTGAAAGCCGCGGACGCCGACGCCGTGCATGTTCCCGCCTATCCGGTGCGCGTGCGCGACGTCTCGGGAGCCGGCGACACGGTGGTCGCCGTGCTCGCCACGCTGCTTGCCATGGACGCGGACTTCGCGACCGCGATGCGCGGGGCGAACGCCGCCGCCTCCGTCGTCGTCGGCAAGCGCGGGACGGCGACCGTCTCGGCGCTCGAACTGCGCGCGCGCGTTCTTCCCGCCGCCGCGCTCGCCTCCGAGGAAAAAATCGTGTTCGACGCCGCCGTCCTCGACGAGCGGGCGCGCGAATGGCGGGCGCAGGGACTGCGCATCGGCTTCACCAATGGCTGCTTCGACATTCTCCATCCCGGCCATGTGAAGCTCTTGACCGAGGCGCGCGCCGCCTGCGACCGGCTGATCGTCGGGCTCAACAGCGACGGATCGATCCGGCGGCTCAAGGGCGAGGGGCGTCCGCTCCAGAGCGTCCACGCGCGCGCCGACGTGCTCGCCGCGCTCGAAGCCGTCGATCTCGTGGTCGTGTTCGAGGAGGACACGCCGATCGAGCTGATCAAACGGTTGCGCCCGACCGTGCTGGTCAAGGGCAGCGACTATCGCCTTGACCAGGTGGTCGGACGCGACATCGTCGAGGCGAATGGCGGTGAAGTGGTGCTGGTCGACGTGGTGCCCGGCCACTCGACGACCAGCATTCTGTCGCGCTCGGAGCGCGCGTCCGAGCGCAGCAAGACGTCCGGCGCGGCCAAAGCGGCGAAAACCGGACTGCGCGAGCCGCAATGACGTTGGCGGCTCATGCGCCGAGCCCCAGGTTGCGCAGCGTCGAACAGGAAGTGTACGGTCGCTCATGGCTGCAACGAAGATCATCCCGCTGCTGCTCGCCGGCGGCGCCGGCACGCGGCTGTGGCCGGTGTCGCGCGACGCGATGCCCAAGCAGTTCCTGCCGCTGGTGGGCGAGCGCTCGACCTACCAGGAGACGCTTGCGCGGGTGCAGCGACGCCGACCTGTTCGCGCCGCCGATCGTCATGACGGCCGAGATTTCCGCTTCTTCGCGCGCCGCGCAGGCCGAGGAGATCGGCGTCGACGCGACCATCGTGCTCGAGCCGATGCGGCGCGATTCCGGCCCCGCCATCGCCGCCGGCGCCGCGCTTGCGCTGCGGCGCGATCCGGACGCCGTCGTGCTGGCGCTCGCCGCCGACCACGTCATTCTCGACGTCGAGGCAGTTCCGCGCCGCCTGCGTCGCCGGCGCGCGAGGCCGCCGCAGGCCGGCTGCATCGTCACCTTCGGCATCACGCCGACCGACGCCGAAGACGAGCTACGGCTACATCCGCCGCGGCGAGCCGCTCGGGCACGACGGCGTGCCATGCGGTCGACGCCTTCGTCGAAAAGCCGGATGCCGCGACGGCCGCCGCGCTATGTGCGGCGACGGCTATCTGTGGAATTCCGGCAACTTCCTGTTCCGCGCCGACGTGCTGCTGGCCGAACTCGCGCGCTTCGAGCCGGACGATGGCGCAGGCGGTCGAGGCCGCGGTCGCAGCGCGCCACGATCGATCTCGGCTTCGTGCGGCTCGACGCCGAGGCGTTCGCGCGCGCGCCGCAGAAGTCGATCGACTACGCGGTGATGGAGAAGACCGACCGCGCCGCGGTGGTCGAAGGCCGCTTCCGCTGGTCGGACATCGGCAGCTGGGACGCGGTGTTCGACATCGCGCCAGCGCGACGCGCGCCGGCAATGTCGTGTCCGGCCCGGTCGTGACCGTCGATGCGCACGACTGCGTCGTCCATGCCGACGGCCGGCTGACCGCCGTGGTCGGCGTCGAGCGATCTGGTGGTCGTGACGACGCCGGACGCGGTGCTGGTGATGCCGCGCGCGCGCGCGCAGGAGGTCAAGGAGCTGGTCGGCCAAGCTGAAGGCAGCGAAGCGCCGCGGAGGCGACCGACCACCGGCGCGGCCACCGGCCATGGGGCTATTACGAGTCGATCGACACGGGCGACCGCTTCCAGGTCAAGCGCATCGTCGTGCATGCCCGGCGGCATGCTGTCGCTGCAGAAGCACCATCACCGCGCCGAGCACTGGGTCGTGGTGCGCGGCACCGCCGAGGTCACGATCGGCGACGACAGTGCAGACCGTGCACGAGAACGAGTTCGATCTACATCCCGATCGGCGCGGTGCACCGCCTCGCCAATCCGGGCAAGCATCCCGCTCGAACTGATCGAGGTGCAGACCGGCAGCTATCTCGGCGAGGACGACATCGTGCGGCTCGACGACGTCTACAAGCGCGAGTGAGGTGCGGGTATGCGGTGGCCGGGTCGTCCGTTCGGCGCCGGCGTCAGCGGGCGCGATGCGGCGCGCCGCGGCTTCCGCGCGGACGCGAGAAGCGCGCAAGCACGAGCGCCACCAACGCTGCGCCCGTTGCGAGCGCGAGCATCGCCACGAGGGGGGACGGGATCGCGACCGTCGTCGCCGCGAGCGCGACCAGGGCGATGTTGGTGAGAAACACCCGGCCGGTCACTTGGGCGACATCGAATCCGTTGGCGAGAGCGCGTTGATAGAAATGCGTGCGATGCGCCTCCCACAGCCGCTCGCGCTAGGCGAGCCGCCGCGCAAGGGTGATGGTCGCGTCGGCGAGGTAGTAGAGCGGCAGAAGGAGCGCGGCGGCGAGGTGTCCGCGGCCGGCGAGCAGCACCAGCATCCAGCCCGTCAGCAGGCCGATCGGCAGGCTTCCCACATCGCCCAGGAAGAGCCGCGCGACCGGCCGGTTGAACGGGGCGAAGCCCAGCATCGCCCCGCACAGCGCGAGCGCGGCGAGGCCGCCGAGCGGCGGCAGCGCGCCGAGCCCGGTGAGAATGGCGAGGCCGCCGTGACCGGCACGATCTCGGCGACCGACATCCAGTCGATCCCATCCATGAAATTGACCAGGTTCACGAACCACAGGAGCCCGAGGGCAAGCGCTGCGCGTTCGGCCACGAAGGGAAGCGCCGGGACGACCTGCAGGTCCGCCGGCAGGGTGGCCACGACAAGCCCGACGGCCAGCGCCTGAAAAACCAGGCGCAGTCCGGCCGCCATCGGGCGGATGTCGTCGGTCATGCCGAGGACGGCGAGCCCCACCGTCGCCGCGATCACCGCGAGCAGGTGAGGATTGCCCGCAAGCGCATCGCCGCCGATCGAGAAGGCTGCGCCGAGGAGGGCGACGACGGTCGTTGCGATCACCGCAATCCCGCCCCCCTGCGGGGTCGGTATCGTGTGGGAGGAGCGCGCATTGGGCCGCGCCAGGGCGTAGCGGCGCAGCAGCGGGAACAGGAGCAGGATCAGCGCCGCCGTCATGGCCATCGTCCCGAGCATGACCGGAAGGGCCGCTTCGCTCATCGCGCGCCAGGCCTGCGGATCGATCTCCATCGGGTCACGTCATGGCTGAGCGCGCGGCGTCGATGGGCGCGCGCAATGTCCTTCTCAGGCCGTCGGCGAAAAATCAATGTCGGAATGCGCCGGCCCCGGGGCGCTCACCGATGTGCGGCCCGGGGGCGAAACGCCGTCTCGCAAAAAGGAGTTGTAAACCGGCGGCGAAGTCTTGCTAATTTGCGCGGCCTTGTGAGCGGGAGGGGGACATGACTTTCCAGCAGGCGATTACGTCCGGATTCCAGAATTACGCGACCTTTGCCGGGCGCGCCGCGCGATCGGAATACTGGTACTGGACCCTGTTCGCGATTCTCGTCGGGGCCGCCGCGGCCATTCTCGACGCGACGTTCTTCCCCGATCTCGACGCTCGCCCGCTGCACAGTCTCGCCTCGCTCGCGCTGTTCCTGCCCGGCTTGGCCGTATCGGTTCGTCGCCTGCACGACATCGATCGCACGGGCTGGTGGATGCTGATCGTCCTGACCGGGATCGGTCTCGTCTTGCTGGTGCTCTGGTTCTGCCTGCGCGGGACGCCCGGGCCGAACCGGTATGGCGCCGACCCGCTTGGGGGCGAGTTAGCGCAGCCGGCCGCAACGACTACGCCGCCTGAATCCTGGCGCGACTCGTGATAGGCGGGCTTGACCCGCGCATGCATGTTTGAAAAGCGCTGACATTTCAGAAAGATGAATTGCCGGGTCAAGCCCGGCAATCACGGTTCGTGTGGGTCGAAGCCGGTGACGCCGTATGCCATCCGGCTCGAAAAAGCGCGTCACGCTTTTCCGGGCGCGCGTCCGAGCAGATTGGCCATTTCGTCCTCGAGGCTCTGCGATTTGCTCTCGGCGGCTTCGCTCGTCTCCGCCGGGGCGTCGCTCGGCTGGGTCGCCTCCTCGTGCGGCTCGGCCGGCGGGGCGGCGCTCGCGGCCGGCGGCGGGCCGGAGTCGGGAGCGTCCTCCGACGCGGGAACGACGTTTTCGCTCGTATCGACTTCGGCGGCGGCGGCGCGTCCGCAGGCTTTGCGCGCGCAGGAGCGGCTGCGGCGGAGGCCCGGGACTGCATGACCCGTTCCATCAGCGAGGAACGCGAGGCTTCCGCGGCCGAACGCGGCTCGCCGCCCAGTCGGCGGATGGCCGGCGGCTCTGCCGTTGCGCTTTCGCGCGCATGGGCGGTCACGCCCGGGCGGCGCAGGGCCGCTTCGAGTTGCTGCGCCATTGCGGTGAGATGACGGTCGCTCGCCTGCGCCTCCTCCGATAGCCGGGGGGCGGCGCGCCGAGCGGCCGCCGCGGCTCGCTCGGGCCCCGCGGCGATTCGGCCATGGCGCGGGGCGCCGGAGGCTCCACGCGGCCGCCGGAGCGCCCGAAATCCGGGCTGAAGCCTGACAGCCGATCGGCGGCTTGCACGCGCGGGGAGGGCTCGGAATGGGGCTGCAGCGGCAGCTCGTCGGCGAGCGGCTGGGGAAGGGAAGGCCGGTCCGGCCCGCGTCCGGGGCGGCCCGCGGGCTCAGGAACGGTGGGCCAGATGCCGTTGTCGACGGGCGGCCAACTGGGCGCTTCGGCGGACGCTGCGCCGGCGCGTCGCGCGTCGCCGCCGCCTGGGCGCGCACGATATTCGCCTCGACGACGAGGTCGGTCGGCCCGCCCAGCATGATCAGGTGTTCCACATTGTCGCGCCGCACCAGCACGAGCCGCCGCCGGCTGTCGACCGCCGTGGCCTCGATCACGCCCAGCCGGGTCTGCCGGCCCCGCGCGTTGGACGCGCTCAGTCCGCCGGCGCCGAAGCGGCGCACCAGCCAGGCGACGCCGCCGATCAAAGCGAGGACGATGACGAACGCGATGAAGAATTTCGCGGGAAGCGGCAGGTCGCCAAACATACTGTCGATCCTTTATTCGCGGTCCGGCTTAGAGCGGGCGCCGACTCTTCGTTGCGTGAACGCCCGGCAGATCATAAGGTGAACGCCCCCACAGACCCGCCGCTTGGGCTGCTGCGTCGCCCCTGGAATGGAAGCGTCGCCCGCAGTCCGTAAATCGCTGATTGTGCCCCTCGATCAGTTAAAGCCGGATTCATGGCGCTGGGATGGCGGCCGACATTTACCCGGCGTTAACCAAGAACCGGCAATATCCGTCATGAACAAGGCGGTCATCCGTCTTGGCGAACGAGCATCGCCGTTCGGAGCTCCGATCTTTGTCCATACGGCGCAGGCAGGCATCGAAGGGCCCTTGGATGTCGACCTGATGGTGGTTACGCGGGGAGACGTGGCGGGCGAAGGGTGAGAGGTCCGTTGCGCTTGCGGGCGCAGCGGCCTCTCACCCCATCTGCATTGAAGCAACACGCCACAGCCCAAAATGGGCGCGTCGGCCCGGCGCCGTCGCGCGTCATACCTGATCCGCGCTGGCCGCGAACTGAACTTCGAACCCGTTCCCGCACCGGCGGCGTCGTGGCGCGGCGGTCGGCTCATCCTGTCCGACTCCCGCCCGGGTCGCGTTGTACAAGACGCGGGCCGCGCATCTTGGTAGATGAAATTTGGTTGCAAAGTGATTCGCGGCGTCCGCGCGCGGCAAGACCGAGGGCCGATGACGACGCAGGAGCTGGACAAGGGACCTGGTTTGGATTCGCTTCCGGGCGAACGGCGCGGGAGCATTCATCTTGTGCTTCTGGTCGCGATCGGACTGATCGGCGCGGCCTCCGCCCTCATGTTCCTCGGCCGCAGCCAGGCCGAGCCCTACGTGCTCGCTCTCCTTGCCGTACTCGGCATGGTCGGGGTGTTCTCGCTGTTTGCGGCGGCGGCGGGGATTCTGCGGGTCGCCGGCGGCAGCGACGGCAATCCGGCCTTCAGGCGCGTGCTCGACGACGCCTTGGAGGGAATCGCGGTCACCGACGAGAGCGGCCGCGTCGTCTACGCCAACGCCGCTTATTGCCGTCTCGTCGATGCGGACGACCTGAACGATGTCCGGCCGGTCGAGCGCGCCTTTATCGGCGACCCGGACGTGTCGGAGGCGGTCTACCGCCTGCTCAAGGCGGCGCGCGAGGGGCGGCGCCTGCAGGAGGAGGTGCGCGTCAGCGCGGTCGCGGGCCAGCCCGCGCGCTGGCTGCAGCTGCGCGTCCGTCCGCTCGGGACGGGGGACGCCGACGCCCATCAGGCCGTGTGGACCGTGGCCGACGTCACGCCCGAACGGGAGCGGCAGGAAAGTGTTTTCCAGGAGCTGCAGGACGCGATCGACTTTCTCGACCATGCGCCGGCCGGGTTCTTCTCGGTCGATGGTTTGGGTCAGATCGGCTACGTCAATGCAACGCTCGCAGGCTGGCTCGACTACGATCTCACCGAAGTCGGCTCGGGCGGCCTGAAACTTGCCGACATTCTTCCCGGCGACGGGGCCGCGCTACTCGCCCCGGTTGGGCGTCCCGGCGAGGTCAAGACCGAGGTGCTCGACATCGACCTCCGGACGCGCGGCGGCAAGACGCTGCCGGCGCGGCTCTATCACCGGGTCGCCTTCGCGGCGGACGGCGCGCCCGGCCCGTCGCGCACGCTCGTGCTCAACCGCGCGCGCAACGACGGGAACGACCCGCAGCGCGCCGCCGAAGTGCGGTTCATGCGATTTTTCCACAATACGCCGATGGCGATTGCGACGGTCGATCGGGTCGGGCGCATCGCCCGCAACAATGCGCTGCTCGCGCGCATGTTTCAGGGCGTGCTCAAGGGCGAGGAGACGCCGCCCGAAGGTCGCTCCATCCTCGCCATCGTCGCCGAGCGCGACCGCCCGGCGGTCGAGGCGGCGATCGCCAAGGCGGCGAGCGGGCAGGGCGACGTGCTGCCGGTCGACGCCGCGCTCGCCGGCGAGAGCGAGCGTTGGGCGCGTTTCTACGTGACCGCCGTCGAGGACGAGATCGATCAGGAGCGCGCCATCGTCTACGCGCTGGAGACGACCGAGCAGCGCGCGCTGCAGAAGCAGGTGGATCAGGCGCAGAAAATGGATTCGGTCGGCAAGCTCGCCGGCGGCATCGCGCACGACTTCAACAATGTGCTGTCCGCCATCATGATGGCGACCGACTTTTTGCTCAACGCCCACAAGCCGACCGACCCGTCCTTCCAGGACATCATGCAGATCAAGCAGAACGCGAACCGCGCCGCCGCGCTGGTGCGCCAGCTGCTCGCCTTTTCGCGCCGCCAGACGCTGCGTCCGCAGGTGCTCGATCTCGACGAAGCCTTGTCCGATATATCGATGCTGCTGAAGCGGCTGATCGGCGAGAAGGTCAGCCTCGAGGTCAAGCCCGGGCGCGGCCTGTGGCCGGTCAAGGCGGACCTCTCCCAGTTCGAGCAGGTGATCGTCAATCTTGCGGTCAATGCGCGCGACGCCATGCCGGACGGCGGCCGGCTGACGCTGCGCACCACGAATATCGGCGAGGACGAGAGCCGCGCGCTCGCCTACAAGGGCATGCCGGCGGGCGACTATGTGCTGATCGAAGTCACCGACACCGGCACCGGCATTCCGCCGGAGATCATCGACCGGATATTCGAGCCGTTCTTCTCGACCAAGGAGGTCGGGATGGGGACGGGCCTCGGGCTTTCGACCGTCTACGGCATCATCAATCAGACCGGCGGCTTCGTTTTCGTCAACTCCGAGATCGGCCGGGGAACGACGTTCCGAATTTTTCTGCCCCGGCATGTCGCGACCGCCGAGGAGATTGCGAGTGCGGCCGGGCAGGCCGCGCTGGCCAATTCGGCGAAGGCCGCGCCGGCCGACCATACCGGGCAGGGCACGGTGCTGCTGGTCGAGGATGAAGAAGGTCTGCGCGGCCTCAATGCGCGCGGCCTGACCTCACGCGGTTACACCGTGTGCGAGGCGAGCAACGGCGTCGAGGCGCTCGCGCTGATCGAGGCGGGCCAGCGCGTCGATCTCGTGGTGTCCGATGTGGTCATGCCGGAAATGGACGGACCGACGCTGCTCAAGGAACTGCGCCGCCGCGATCCCGGCTTGAAAATCATCTTCGTATCCGGCTATGCGGAGGAAGCGTTCGCCAAGAATCTGCCGGAGGGCGGCCAGTTTGCCTTCCTCGCCAAGCCGTTCACCCTCAAGCAGCTGGTGGCGGCGGTGAAGGAGACGATGGGACCCTAGAAGTGATGATTTCGCCTTGGATCATCCCACCCTCAGTGGTCATGCCCCGCGCATGCGGCGCGCATGCGGGGCATCCACTAATCACCGAAAAGCATTGTGCTTACTGGATCGCCCGCTTGCGCGGGCGGTGAGTTGGTCGATTCAAAGCCAGTTCATCACGCTGTAGCCGCCCGCCGTCTTGCCGTTAAGCGGATTGAGCCTCGTCGAATCGCGTCGGAGTTGCAGGGCATGTCCAATAAGGCTCCACCCGGCGACGACGAGGAGGAGGACGAGAGCGACCGCCGAACCAACAATATCGTCATCGGCATGTTCGTCGCAGCCGTCATCGGCATCGGCATCTGGCTGGTCGACGCTCTCCTCGAGCAGCGGCGCCTGGACGACTGCGCCGCGCAGGGCCGACGCAACTGCGCGCCGGTTACGGCGCCATCCGCGCAATAGCAGCCGGCGATCGACACGCCTGACGTGCGGCGCGTTCGCTAATTGAGCACCTGCACGGGCGGGCCATACAGCTTCCATTTGCGCGGATCATAGCCGCGGGGGAAATGACAGCGGAAAGCGATGTAGTCCCCGAACCAGCGATGAGCGCTCGTGATCTGGGCGACCTTGTTGTAGCCGGCGCAATGAATGTCGGCGATCTGGTGGTAAATGAGATCGACCTGGGGCGACCACGCGATGATCCCGCCGGTGTCATTGCCTTCGAACTGCAACGTATCGAGAACGCCGGCTCCGCCAGGGCCGGTCATTAGCGGCAGCGACAAGACGACGGCAAAGGCGAGCCTGCGCATCGCGGGAACCTCGGTCCGGACCCTTCTCGTCTCCACCATTTCACAGAGGGGCGGGGCGCAGCAACCCAGGCGCGCCGAATTCTCCGGGCTGTCGTCCGGCGGCCACAGTGCTCGCAGCCAAGCCGGCAACGGACTGCTCGCGAGCTCGTGATCGAAAACACGCAAATCGGTGAAACCTTTTTCCGGGGGTCACGTTACTAACCGCCGGGTCGTCCACTCATCAACGGAAGCCGCTCCGAGGATGCGAGGCGACGATCGGCTATTTTTCTGTCTTTGCGGGGATTCGATGAATTTTAGAAATGTGTTTGCTCGCTTTGCTTTGGCTCTGGGTCTTGCGAGTGTGCTCGCGCTCGGTCCCGCCGAGGCAGGAGTCCCGCCGAGCGCCAAGTCCTTTCTGACCACCATCTATCAAGCGTATCTCGGCAACTCTGCTCAGTCGGCGAAAGGGATAGCGCTGGCCGATGCGGAGGCGATCCGCCGGTACTTCTCGCCCGGATTGGCCTCGCTCATTCTGGATGACACTGGGGCGACGAACCGGCCGGGCGCCGTGATCGTGGTGGGCAACGACCCCTTCGTCGGCCGCGAGAGCTGGGACATCACCGATCTTTCGGTCGACGTGAAGGAAACCGGCGCGAAGGCGATCGGCACCGTCAAGTTCAACAATTTCGGCAAACCGGAGCAGGTCGTCGTGGAACTGCTCAAGGTCGGCGCGGACTGGCGCATCGCCGAGATCAAATGGGGGCCGCTGACCTTGCGGTCGATCTACCGTCGGAAGTGGCAGGCGGCTCTGGAACAGGGTCCCGCTTTGAAGTGAGTGCCCTGTGCCCTGTAACGTACGGGCCGCGCCTTTAGCGCGGCCGCCGCGGCGCGATCCTGCGATAGGCGAGTGCGCGGCCGCGCCGATGTCCCGATTGCTCGTCGCCGACGCTGAACGAGGTGGCTAACGCCGCACAGGTGAAGAGGCCCGCCAGCGCCGCCCACAGGATGAGCGCCCCGCGCCCGTCCGCCGTCCCGAACAGCAACGCCGTCAGCTGCGGTCCTCCGGCAAGCGCCAGCGCGCCGACGAACACGAGCGCGAGCGCCACACCCACCGTCATCGGACCTGCAAACACGCGCGCCGCCTCGCGCGTCGGTGAATTCGACCGCTGCATTCGAACTCTCTCTGGCTATGTCGTGGACCTTCGCAAGCTCAACCGGGCGGCGACGCTGCGGTTCCGGCGCGGCGCGACCCTGCGACCTCTCGCCGAGCCGCGGCGGGACTCCTAGAAAGCGTGGCCTGCACAGGAGGCGAGGCGATGGACATACGTCCCTGCGGAACGATTGCGTCGAAGCGGATGCCGGGAGACTGGTTCACCGGCACGGTATGGCAAGACCCGATCATCGAGGCGCCGGAGCCGGCCCGGATCCGGGCGGCGTGGGTGCGGTTCGAGCCTTCGGCGCGGACCGCCTGGCATACCCACCCGCTCGGCCAAACCCTCGTGATCGTCTCGGGAAGCGGGCGCGTGCAGAGCGCGGGCGGGCCGGTGCGCGAGGTGCGCGCCGGGGACGTCGTCTGGTTCGCGCCGGGCGAGAAGCACTGGCACGGGGCGGCGCCCGATATGGCGATGGAGCACCTCGCCATGCAGGAATCGCTCGACGGCCGGCCTGTGGACTGGATGGAGCACGTCACGGACGCCGAGTACGGCTCGGCTCCGGAGCGCTAGACGACCGGGCGTGGCGAGCGGCGGATCACCCCGTCGTCTTCTGCCCCATCGCGATCGCATTCACCGCGAGGAGGAGGGGGCTGAGCGCGCCTTCGTCCGGCTTCGCGCGCCAGGTCCTGAGCAGGCGCACCTGCTCGCGGTGCAGCCAGGCGAGGCCCTGCGCGCGTCGCTCCAGCGTGCGCAACAAGCGCGGACGGCGGTCGGCGGGGGAACTGCCGAGCAGCGCCGAAATCCCGTCGCGGGCGAGCTGGAATTCGTTGAGGATCCGCTCGATCATGGCGTCCCGGATCGCGCGGTCCTCGACCAGCGAGGCATACAGCTTCATGACGTCGGGGTCGGCCATCAGAAGGCTGGCCTCGACGTTCTGGAGGAGATAGGAGAGGAACGCCCAGCCGCCCAGCGCGTCGCGGAGCGCCTCCCAGTCGTCCGGCCGCTCGGTCCGCAGCCAGTCCAGTCCGTAGCCGACGCCGTACCAGCCGGGCAGGTGAAAGCGCGCCTGGCCCCAACTGAACACCCAGGGAATGGCGCGCAGGTCGGCGAGGGAAGGCTGATCGGTGCGGCGCGGCGGACGCGAGCCGATGCGGCTCTGCTCGATCGCGTCGATCGGCGTCGCCTGGCGGAAGAAGTCGACGAACCCGTCTGCCTCCACCAAGGCGCGATAGGCCGAGAAGCTGCGTCCGACCACCTCCTCCCAGACCGGCGTCAGCGGGTGCGGCTGCGCCTCGCCGGACTGGTGCAGCAGCGACGTGCGGGCGACGCCGGCGAGCAGCCGTTCGAGATGGAACGTCGCGGTGACGCGGTTGGCGTATTTCTGCGCGATCACCTCGCCCTGTTCGGTCACGCGCATCCGGCCGCTCAGCGATCCGCAGGGCAGGGCGTCGAGGAACACATGCATCGGGCCGGCGCCGCGGCCGATCGTGCCGCCGCGGCCGTGGAAGAACTCCAGCCGGACGCCGCGCTTGCGTCCCACCCGGGCAAGCCGCGCCTCCGCCTCGTGCAGGCCCCAGTGGCTGGCGAGTATCCCGCCGTCCTTGTTGCTGTCGCTATAGCCGAGCATCACGATGAACTCGCGCGTCGGCCGGCGGTCGCGGCGGCGGATGTGGTCGAGCGTGCGCTGGGTCACGGGATGCGCGAGGAAGCCGTCGAGGATCGCTTCGCTCGCGTCCAGATCGCGGATGGTCTCGAATAGCGGTGCGACCATCAGTTCGCACGCCGCGCCGTCCGGGGTGTCGACGAGCAGCCCCCCTTCGCGCGCGAGCAGGTAGACGGCAAGCAGGTCGGACACGCCGCGGGTCATGCTGACGATGAACGGGCCGAGTCCCGCCGGACCGTATTGCAGGATGTGCGTCGCGCAGCGCGCGGAAGAGCGCGCACAGTCGCCGCCGCTTCGTCGGACGAGCCGCGTGTGCGTGCCGGTGAAGGGGCGCGGGGTCCGCAGCTCGCGGTTGAGGAACGCCAGCTTTTCCTCTTCGCTCCAGCATTCGTAGTCGGTCCGCTCCACGCCCGCCGCGCCCAGCAGGCCGGCAATGGCGCGGTCGTGATAGGCGCTGTTCTGGCGGATATCGAGCGCGCGCGAGGTGGAATCCGAAGGTCGCGCACCTGCGCCGCAAGCGGCCGCACGTCGGCATCGGCGCCATGCGGCGCGCCGGCGTCGCGCAGCGCGTCTTCGAGAACGCGCAGGTCGGAAACCAGCCGATCGGGCGACTCGTATCCGTCCGCCCGCGCCGGTTCCGTCTTCCGTGCGGTCCAGCCGGGCAATCATCAGGTTGACATATTGCCGCCATGGCTCGTCGGGATTTCGCTCGAGCGCGGGGCGGCTGGCGTCACCCAACAGGGCGACCAGCGCGTCGATGTTCTCCCGCAAGGCGGCCGGAAGCGACTCCGGACCCTTGGGCCAGGCTCAGGCGCGCCGCGAGTTGCACGAGGCGTGACTTCAGGAGGCGAAGCGCCCCCGAGCGCAGCCGGTCGAGCATTCGCGCGGTGACCTCGGGCGTGACGAAGGGATGCCCGTCGCGATCGCCGCCCACCCAGGTCCCGAAGCCGAGCCGCGGCAAGGGCGGCGGCTCCGAACCGAAGCTCACCCGCCAGGACTGCTGGAAGCGCAGGTCGAGCAGCTCGACGACGTCCGGGAAGACGGTCTCGAGGTAATGGAGAACATTGCGGATTTCGCTCCCACGTCGGGCCGTTCGAGCTAGATCTCGCCGGTGCGCCACAGCCGTTCGATCGCCGCTTTCATGCGCCGCTCGAAGATGGCGAACTCGATATCGGTGAACATGCGGTTCTCCCGTTCGACCAGGAGCAGGTACATCGCCCGGTGATGTTCCAGCACCGTGGCGCGCTTGGCCTCGGTCGGATGGGCGGTCAGCACCGCTTCGCACGAGACCCGATCGAGCGCGGCGCGCACCTCGCCTTCCGAATAGCCGCGCGATGCGAGGTCCGCGAGATTGTAGCGCCACAGGCCGGGCTCGTTCTCGCGCCGCGGGCCCTCGGGGCGCCGGCGCACCTGGTTCGCCGTGTTCTCCTCGACGATGTTGAGGAGCTGGAAGGCGATCGAGAGCGCCTGGCAGCATTGGACCGGACTAGCCTGCAAAACATCCGCGGGCGCGGCGGCGGCCGCAGGGGCGAAGCGCCGGCGGATGAACTCGGCGACATCCGCGGCGCGATCCTCTTCCAGCACCTGACAGAACAATCCCAGCAGGTAATCGAAGTCGGCCGACCATTTGGCGATTTCGTCTCGGATCAAGGCGGCGCGATCCATCGGGCGAATATCCTCACGGAGCAAGCGATCAGTCTCGAGCGCGCGCGCTTGGTTTAGCGGCGTGGCCCCGCGCTAAACTCGCCGCGTTGGCGACGCAGATCAAGCTCACGCAAATCGGGACTGCCCGCCCCATCACCACATCGTCAGCCCGTGCGGCGTCGCCTATGGCGTGATCGTGATTCGCGCAAAGATGCGAGGCGGGTCGGGACATGGTCAAATACGCCCCGAAATGGAACAGCGCGGATGCGGGATCGCCCAACGAAGGAAGCGCCAATGACCATGGTGAAATGTCTTACGAGAGCCGGCTCGGCCATGCTTGCGATCGCGCTGGCCGCCAGCCCCCTGACGCACGTCGCTCGGGCGCAAACGATCATCGAGGACTGGTCGAACGTGAAGGCGCCATCGCCGCCGGAGCTCAAACCGGTCACGTTGGATCCGAAGACGACGGCGCTGCTCCTGCTCGATTTCGGCAAGCAGAATTGCGGCGCCCGGCCGCGCTGTGTCGCCAGCCTGCCGCAGGTGGAGAAGCTCGCGGCCGCGGCGCGGGCCAAGAACGTGCTCGTGGTCCACAGCCTGTTCGGGCAGGCGACCGCCGCCGACCTTTTCAAGGAAGTCGCGCCGCAAGGCGACGAGCAGTTCGTCAAGTCCGGCGCCAACAAGTTCCTCCGCACCGATCTCGAAAAGATCCTCAAGGACAAGGGCATCACGACGGTGATCGTGACGGGGACGGCGGCACACGGCGCCGTGCTCAATACCGCCGCAGCGGCGGCGCTCCTGGGGCTGAAGGTCGTTCTGCCCGTCGACGGCGTCTCGGCTGAAAACACATATGCGGAGCAATACACCGCCTGGCATCTCGCAAACGCGCCGGGCGGCATCGCTCCGCAGGTGACGATCACCAAGAGCGACATGATCCAGTTCGGATCGGCAAGTTGAAACGTCAGCCGTCGCAAGGAGGAAGCGAAGCGATGCGCGATGCATTCCAGCTCAGGGCTATGCTTGTGGCCGCGGGGGTCGCGGCCGCAGGCGTCGCGGCTTTGTCGAGCCCCGTCGCCGCGCAAGGCGTGGTCACGGTGAAAGACATGTCGCTCGGGCTTGCCCAGGCGATCGCACAGGGCGTCGTCGACCAGTGCCGCAAGGACGGGTTCCGCGTCACCGCAACGGTGATGAACCGGGCCGGACAGGTTGTCGTCGTGCTGCGCGACGATGGCACCTCGCCCCATACCGTCGACACCAGCCGGCGCAAGGCCTACACGGCCTTGGCCCTGCGCCGTTCGACCACCGATCTTGGCCAGTTCATTGCAAGCAATCCCGGCGCGGCGGGGCTCAAGGATATCAGCGGCGTCATCGTCCTCGGCGGCGGGCTGCCGGTCCGCGTCGGCAATGAGGCGATCGGATCGGTCGGCGTCGGCGGCGCGCCGAGCGGCGATCGCGACGAGGCTTGCGCCAAGGCCGCGCTCGATCAGGTCGCCGATCAGTTGAAATAGGCGATAGGGCGACGCGAGCCATCGACTTGCGTCGGCGCACGGGTGAGCAGGCGCCGAGAGCGCCGCCTGTTCCGGGCTGTGCGCGCGGCGTCCCGCCGAGCGCGTGAAATCCTGTTTCCGTTAATCGCCTGTCGGTGTCGCAACGAAAGAGTGACTCCCATTCGCGCGGCGTCGGCGTACAATACCGCGCTTGCCTCGTCAGAGGGGAGTAGCCTCACCGGACGGTCGTCAGCCCGAGAGAGCTTTCTCCGGCCGTTCGGCAGCGCGTTCAGCGTTGCAGCGAGACCTTTGCCCAGGAACGCAGCCGCGAGGAGCGGCCGGAGGATCGTGCGCGGTCTGCCGGCGGCCCGTCGCGCTACTCGAAATGGCCTGAGAGAGGTCGGGGCGCACCCGCAGGAGGACAGCATGACCGTCATCGCGATGACTCGGGAAATGGGAAGCGGCAGCAGGGACGTCGCGCTGCGCGTGTCCGAGAAACTCGGGCTGAAGCTGATTCTGCATGAGTTGGTCGAACATGACTTGGCCGAGCAGATGCAAGTGCGCGAGAGCGACATCCACCATCGCCTCGAAGGTGGCGACTCGCTGCTCGAACGCTGGCAGATCGGCAGCAGGAAGCTCGCGAGCTATGTGGCGGAAGAGGTCTACGAACTCGCCCAGAAGGGGAATGTTCTGATCCGCGGCTGGGGCGCTTGCGTCATCCTGAGCAAGGTGCCGCATGTCGTTCGAGTTCGCGTCTGCGCCCCCATCGAGGTGCGGGAAAACTCGGTGATGAGCAGAACCGGCGTCGACCGGGTCGCCGCGCGCGCCGAAATCGAGCGCAACGACGCCGCGCATGAGCGCATGTTGCGGGTCACCTGCGGAGTCGAGCGCGAGGATGCGCTGCTTTATGACGTCGTGCTCAACACCGGCCGTGTGTCGATCGACACCTGCGTGAAGGTCATATGCGACCTCGTCGAACGTCCGGAGTACCGCGAAACCGACCTGTCGCGCTCGTTCCTGGACGACATCGTTCTGGAGGCGCGCCTGCGCACCAAGCTGCGCGAGCGCTTCACCCTTGGAACCGGCGTCAGCTGGCTCGAGGCGAAGGTCACGGACGGGCGCGTTTTGCTTACCGGCACGGCTGTCCACAAGGCGCTGGCGGCCGAGGCCGCCGACATCGTGACCAAAACGGAAGGGGTCAAGGCGCTCGACAACCATATCCAGGTCGTTCGCGGCCCGCACCCTCTGTAGGGCGGCCCGCCTCGCCCCCGCTCCTTCGCCGACATTCGTGTCGAGGCCCGGTTGCGCCGAAGCGCCGGCACGTCGGCGCCCGCCGGTCTCGGGTTGTTAACGGTTGTTCAGCCAAAGACTTAGCGGCGGCTATTTGTCTGTCGCCGCGGCTGCTCGCCCAACTAACGACAAATTGACCGGGCTTTTTCCCACCATGCAACGCGACCTGCCTGTCGAACGACGGCTGGTCCGGCCCTTCGGCCGCTCGCAGAGCGACGGTTGCATCGTTCAACTTGGGGGACCAATGCGAAAGACCCTGACTGCCATAACCGCTGCCGCGGCAGTCGCCGCTGCGCTCACGCTTGCGCCGGCCGACGCCTTTGCGCGCCCGCGCGGCGGCGCCGTCGCCGCAGGAATCATCGGCGGCCTTGCCGCCGGCGCGATCATTGGCGGCGCTCTCGCGGGCGCGCCGCCGGCGTATGCTGGGCCTCCCCCGCCGGCCTATGCGCCGGTCAGGGGTTATGCGCCCTATCCGGCCTATGCGGCGCCCTATCCGGCCGGCTGCCCGGGCGGCTATTGGGCGCGCCGGCCCCTGTATGACCCGTACGGGGAATTCATGGGCTATTCGCGGCCGCGCTTCTTCTGTCCTTGACCGAATCGGTGCTGAACGCGACAACAAACGGCCGGCTCGCTGAGCCGGCCGTTTTGCATCGTGCCGTCCGTGCCGCCCGCCGCCGCTCAATTCCGCGCCGTGCGCGTGCGCATATGCGCGAGCACGTCGGCCGACGGCCAGCAATCCAGCGTAAGCCCGTTCGCCTTCTGATAGGCCCCGAGCGCGAGCCGCGTGCGCATGCCGGCCTTACCGTCGATCTTGTCGTGGTAGAGCCCGAGCGCGGTCAGGCGCTGCTGCATGTCTTCCAGCTCCTTGGAGCGAAGCTGTACGACCTTGCCCCACGGCTTCTCGAAGGCTGAGCCGCCGGCGATGCGATCGCCCACATTGCCGACAAACAGCACATAAAGGTCGGAGAAGTTGTAGTCCTTGATGACGTAGTAGTTCTTCAGAATGAGGAATGCCGGCCCGTAAATTCCGGCGGGCATCAGGAGGGACGCCTTCTCGCCGAGCTCGGCCGCGTCGAGGTTGCGGCCGCGCGCCGGCGCAAAACCGCGCTGCCGCCACTCGCCGAGCGTCAGCGTGTAGTCGGGATTGGCGATCGTGCAGTCGAGACCAGCGGGGACGCGCACTTCGTAGGCCCAGTGCTTACCCGGCTGCCAGCCTTTTTCCGCGAGCTGCTTTGCCGCCGAGGCAAGCGCATCGGGGACCGAGCGCCAGATGTCACGACGGCCGTCGCCATCGAAATCGACGGCCTGCTTGTAGAACTCCGAGGGAAGGAACTGGGTCATGCCCATCGCGCCGCCCCAGGAGCTGCGCATGTCGGCGAGCGCGACATGGCGTTCTTCGAGCATTTTGAGCGCCACCAGGAACTCGTTGCGGAACATGTCCTTGCGCCGGCCGTAAAAGCCCTGCGTCGCGAGCACGCGGATCGCGCTGTGCGGCAGCTTGTAGCCGCCGAACGCGGTTTCGCGCCCCCAGATCGCGAGCACGACGTGCGGCGGGACGCCGAACTCGCGCTCGATGCGGAGAAGGGTGGCGCGGTGCTGGTCGAGCAGCTTGCGGCCCTGCGCGGCGAGGCTCGCCAGCGTCGCCTCGCGCAGGTAATCCGCCGGCGTCTGCACGAACTCGGCCTGACCGCGCGGGGGCGCGTCGGGCCGGCCGGGAATGACGAGATCGGGCAGCGACAGGTCGGGCTCCAGGCCGCGGGTTGCGGCATCGAAGGTTGCGCGCGACACGCCGAGCTGTTCCGCCTCCGGCCACAGCGAGCGCAGCCAGGCCTCGAACGCGGCATCGGCGGCGGACGCGGGCGATCCCGCGCCGAGCAGCGCGGTGACGGCAAGCGCGACGGCCGCGGCGGCGGACATCCAACGGCGGAGCGGATGAGGCATCGGCGCGTGCTCCTGCGGCTCTGGTCCTGCAAGACGAATCCGAAACAAAGAGAGACCGCCCAAAAAGGGCTTAATTGCGTTGCCGTCGCGTGCGCGCCTGTGCGGCAGGGCTTTGCCGCGCCCTTCGGCCGCGTTCACGTTCCGCCCCGCCCAGACGAATCGGCAACGGAGCGTGTCCGGTAAACAAAACCTTGCGAGGGAATGCGTCTCACCCCTTCGGTGACGACGGGTCGGCTGCGACACGCTGTGACTGCTGGCTTGGATACGCCGGGACGGCCTCCGCCGCTCAAAATCTTGACCCGGAACCGTCTTCGTCGGCGGGCAGGCGGCGATCGAAGGGTTCGCCGTGCTCACGCGCGATCCCTCCCGCTATGCCGCCTATTTCCCGGAAGTCGAGGTGACCGCACCGGAGAGGGATGCATCACAGCCTGTTGCGGACGCATGAACGCGCGCTGCGAGCGCCGGCCTTTGCCGCTGCGCGTTTCTGGCTGCGGGGGCGAAGGCGAAGCTGACGTTGCTCCGATCCCTAGTCTGTTTGCACCAAGCGGGCTGCGTTTGCTTTCAGCGGCTGAACTTCTTGTACTTCAGCCGGTGCGGGATGATCGAGTTGGTTCCGAGCCGGCGCATCTTGTCGGCCTCGTAGTCCTGGAAATTGCCCTCAAACCATTCGACATGGCTGTCGCCCTCGAAGGCGAGCATGTGGGTGGCGATACGGTCGAGGAACCAGCGGTCGTGGCTGATGATCACGGCGCAGCCGGCAAAATCCTCCAGCGCCTCTTCGAGCGCGCGCAGCGTGTCGACGTCGAGATCGTTGGTGGGCTCGTCGAGCAGGAGCACGTTCGCCCCCGATTTCAGCATTTTCGCCAGATGCACGCGGTTGCGCTCGCCGCCCGAGAGCGAGCCCACCTTTTTCTGCTGGTCCGCGCCCTTGAAGTTGAAGGCCCCGCAATAGGCGCGCGAGTTCACCTCGCGCTTGCCGAGCTGCAGTATGTCGAGCCCGCCGGACAGCTCCTCCCAGACGCTCTTCTTGCCGTCGAGCGCGTCGCGCGACTGGTCGACATAGCCGAGCTTCACCGATTCGCCGATCTTGATCGTGCCCTTGTCCGGCTTCTCCTGGCCCGTGATCATGCGGAACAGCGTGGTCTTGCCGGCGCCGTTCGCGCCGATCACGCCGACAATGCCGCCCGGCGGCAGTTTGAACGTGAGATCGTCGATCAGGAGCCTGTCGCCGTAGCCCTTGGTCAGGCCGTCGAAGTCGATGACGTTCTGCCCCAGCCGCTCGGCGACCGGAATGACGATCTGCGCGGTGGTCGGCGCCTTGTCGCTCGCCTTCTTGAGCAGGTCCTCATAGCGCTGATAGCGCGCCTTCGACTTTGCCTGCCGCGCTTTGGGCGAGGCCGCGATCCATTCCTGCTCGCGGGAAAGCGTCTTCTGCCGCGCCTCCTCCTCGCGGCCCTCCTGCGTGAGCCGCTTCTGCTTCTGCGTGAGCCAGGCGGAGTAGTTGCCCTGATACGGGATGCCGCGCCCGCGATCGAGCTCGAGAATCCAGCCGGTCACATTGTCGAGGAAGTAGCGGTCGTGGGTGACGATCAGGATCGCGCCGGGATAGTTGCGCAAGTGCCCTTCCAGCCAGGCGACGGTCTCGGCGTCGAGATGGTTCGTGGGCTCGTCGAGCAGCAGAAGGTCGGGTTGGTCGAGCAGCAGCTTGCACAGCGCGACGCGGCGGCGTTCGCCGCCGGAGAGTTTGGTCACATCGGCGTCGTCGGGGGGGCAGATCAGCGCGTCCATCGCCTGGTCGACCCTGGAGTCGAGGTCCCACAGCCCCTTCGCCTCGATCGCGTCCTGCAGTCTGGTCATCTCGTCCGCGGTCTCGTCCGAGTAGTTCATGGCGATTTCGTTGTAGCGGTCGAGGATCGCCTTCTGCGCGGCGACGCCCTCCATCACGTTCTCGCGCACGGTCTTGTCCGGATCGAGCTGCGGCTCCTGCGGCAGGAAGCCGACGCGCGCGCCCTCCGCCGCCCAGGATTCGCCGGTAAACTCCGCGTCGAGCCCCGCCATGATGCGCAGCAGCGTCGACTTGCCGGAGCCGTTGACCCCGAGCACGCCGATCTTGGCGTCCGGATAGAACGACAGGTTGACGTTTTCGAGCACCTTGCGGTTGCCCGGATAGGTCTTCGACAGACCCTGCATGTGGTAGATGAATTGCCGGGCCATCGCCGCCTCGTCCTCGCATCGGTCTGTGGGGAAAGCGACGCTGATGTAGCGAGGCGCCCGGCAAAGGGCAAGCAGGCGGGCGCTCCTCGCACGATGGCTCAAGCTTGTTGCGGTGGCGTGACGCGTGTGCGCTCATACCGGCGACAGCGGGAATGAGGCGTGGGGACGAGCGGGCACGGGCCGCGCTGAACTTGCTACGGCTCAGCGGCCTTCCTGCTCGATCTTGTCGAGGACGGCGTCGGGCGCCACGTCCTGCTTGATCTGATCGAGCTCGGCGTCGACTTCGGTTTCGACGCCCATGCGCGCCGCCATGGCGGAGACGATCGCCGCGACCTTGGTGATCTCGTGCTCCGCGAGCAGGCTGATCTGCAGGTCGAGGCTCGCACGCTTGTCGGCGGCGGCGGCCATGCGGTTCTGCGTGATCAGCACGAAGGTCGAAAGAAAGATCGCCTCGACCGACGCGACCATCGCGAGCACCACGAATGATGGATCCCACTGCGGAACGCCGGGAATCGCGACGAGATTTGCGATGATCCAGAAGCCGTAGATCGCCAGGTGCAGATAGACGAAGGTCATGCTGCCGCAAAAACGGGTGATCTTCTCGGCAATGCGCTCCTCGAGGTTCGCGGCCGCGGACTCGCGCGCGCCGCGCTGCTGCAGCGCTTCAATATTGCGCTCGAGCACCGGCGTGAGGCCCGGCGGCTGGGGCGGCTTGTATGTCGGGCTCTCGGCGGCGGGCAGTCCAGAGCGTGGCCGGGATTGCGGCATGGTCCGTCACATCGTTCGGCGGTGGCGCGATCGGTGGCAATGCCGCAGCGGTTCGCTCGGTTCCCCTCGCGCGCCTTGCGCTTTCAGCCATACACCGCCGCCACATGCACCTCGCCCTGGCGGCGGCTCACCCGCACCGAAACCTCGCTCTCATGGCGATGCAGTTCGAGATCGACGCTCGAACCGGCGAGGTGCAGATTGCGGAGCGTCACCTCGTCGAGGAACGCCGGCAGGCGCGGATTGCGCAGCAGGATCTCGCTTTCGTCGGATCGAACTCGAGGCCGAGCGACGCCTGCAGCAGCGCGAACGGCGTGGCGGCGGCCCAGGCCTGCGGCGAGCAGGCGACCGGATAGAGCGTCGGCCCGCGGCCGCGCCGCCGCTGGAAGCCGCAGAACAGTTCCGGCAGGCGGCGCAGATCCATGTAGCACGCGGCGTCGAACAGGCCCTGGAAGACGCGCTCGACCGCGGCTTTGTGCCCGTAGCGCGCGAAGCCCGAGCGCGATCAGCGCGTTGTCGTGCGGCCAGACCGATCCATTGTGATAGGACATCGGATTGTAGCGGCGCTCCTCGCGTCGCCACGGTGCGGATGCCCCAGCCGGAGAAGAACGCGGGCCGCATCAGGTCGCGCGCGACCGCCTCCGCGCGCTCCGGCGGCGCAATGCCGGTGAACAGCACCTGCCCGGCATTCGAGGTCCGCACGCGGCACGGCCGCTTCTCGCCGTCGAGCGCGAGCGCATAGGTGCCGATGTCCTCGCACCAGAACGCCGCTTCGAACGCGTTCGGCCAGCGCGTCGGCCTCCGCATCGAGCGCCTCGCGCGCGATCATAGCGTGCCGAGCGTCGCGCGCCGCGCGCGCGGCCAGGCGCTTGGCGGCATAGACATAGCCCTGCACCTCGCACGAGCGCGATCGGGCCTTCGGCGAGCGCGCCGTCGGCATGGAAGATCGCGTCGTGCGAATCCTTCCAGCCCTGGTTGGCCAGGCCCTGCTCGGTCGCGCGGTGATATTCGACGAAGCCGTCGCGGTCGGGATCGCCCGGCCCGTCGATCCAGGCGAGCGCCGCCTCGATGTTGCGGCCACAGCTCGCGCAGCGTTTCGACGTCGCCGGTGCGCTCGGCATAGAGGCCGGCCAGCATGACGAACAGCGGCGTCGAATCGACGCTGCCGTAGTAGAGACCGAACGGCACCTCGCGCAGCGCCGCCATTTCGCCGCCGCGCATCTCGTGCAGGATTTTTCCGGGCTCGGCATCGGACTGCGGCATCGATGCCGCGTCGCCTGATGGGCCGCGAGCCGCCGCAGCACGCCGCGCGCGATGCGCGGGATCGCACCACAGCATCTCGCATCGCGGTGATGATGCCGTCGCGGCCGAACGTCGTCGAGTACCAGGGAATGCCGGCATAGGGATAGGGCCCCTGCGGCGTCCGGTCGTCAGCATCGTCGAGGTCGGCCATCGACCGGCACAGCACCTCGTTGAAGATGTCGTTCGAGGTCGTCGACCGTGGCGATGCCGCGCGACTGCGTCGTTGCGATCGCGCGAACGCCGGCGCGCATGCGCCTTGCGAAACGGCAGCGGCGTCCGGAGCTTTCCGCGCCGCGGTCGCATTCGCCGTCACGAAGATCGACCGGCGCTCGTCCGGGCTGCAGCTCGAACGCGTAGGAGGCGACGTTGCTGGCGAGCATGCGTCCGGCGCCGGATCGAACAGCGAGCCGTCGTGCGCCGCAGCTTGCCGTCGAGGCCCGGTATACTCGAGCGTCGACCGCGGCGTCGCCGTCGATCGAGGCGTCGCTGCTCGCCGCGGCGCGCGCGCCGCATCCCGCGCACCTCGAACAGGTCGGCGAAAGTCGCTGGCGAACGACGAACGAGAAGGTGCAACGTCGAACGCGCTGCTCGCCGTGATTGCTGCACGCCGAAGCCGCTGATAGCGCGGTGCCGTCGCCAGAGAAACAGCGTGCGCACGATGTGCAGCGTGTCCTTCGGCAGGACGAGCTTCTTGTCGAAATAGATGTCGGGATTGGTGAGGTCGACGGTGAGAACGGAATTGTCGTCGCGGACATTCGAGCCCAGCAGCAGCGGCTGCATGCCGTTGAGCAGCAGCTCGAGGCGCGACAGATAGCGGGTGTCGCAATGGAACATGCCGTCCGGTCCCGCCGGCGGAGCGCGCCGATGTCGCCATGGCTGTCGAACACGGCGAAGCGTGTCGCCGTGCTTGAGCGTGCGGCGCGGCCGCGTCGAGGCACCCGTCGCCGGAATGTAGAACGGCGTTTCCTCGGCACGCTCGACATCGACCCGGCGATCGCCGCCGGTTCAGTCGGCATATCTCCTGGCCTTCAGCAAGTTGGACGCCTCGGGCGTGCGGCGACATCAGGGCCGACTCGGCAGGCGACAAGGACGGCGCCGAGCGGCGCATCGACCAGCGTGCTCGACGCTCGAGCAGCGAGCGATACACGTCGACATAGTCCTTCGCCATGCGCGTCGGCGGAGAAGCGCTCCTCGAAGCGCCGCCGCACCGCGCGGCGGTCGAGCGCGATCACGTCGCGGCAAGCGCGCGCAACCGCCTCGTCCACGGTGTCGACGATCCGCGCCGGTGACGCCTGTCGTCGATGATCTCCGGCACCGAGCCGCAGCGGAACGCCAGCACCGGCGTGCCGCAGGCCATCGCCTCGATCATGACGAGGCCGAACGGCTCCGGCCAGTCGATCGGAAACAGCAGCGCCTGCGCTTCGCCGAGGAAATCGCGTCTTCTGCGCTCGTTGATCTCGCCGATGAATTCGACGCCCGGCCCGTCGAGCAGCGGCTCGATCGTCGTCGCGGAAATAGGCTTCGTCGACGCGGTCGACCTTGGCCGCGATCTTGAGCGGAATGCCGAGCGCGCGCGCGATCGCGATGGCGCGGTCGGGCCGCTTCTCCGGCGAGATGCGGCCGAGAAAGGCGAGATAGCCGCCGCGCGGGTGCGAAGGTCGGCCTGAGCAGGTCGGCCGGCAGGCCGTGATA
Organism: uncultured Alphaproteobacteria bacterium; assembly: GCA_963712435.1. GTDB lineage: Bacteria > Pseudomonadota > Alphaproteobacteria > Rhizobiales > Xanthobacteraceae > Rhodoplanes. The sequence goes on from CAVQIB010000021.1 coordinate 193,256, forward strand.
GACGGTCGCCGCGAAGTTCGCGTTCGGGATCGGCGCGCGCTGCGCGTTCGAGATCGAGACCAGCGGCATGTCGCGGAAAGCCGACATAGAGCGGCATGCAGGTCGGGCAGGTCCTGGCGGCCGTGCAGCGTGGTGACCGTGCGGCTCGGCGATCGGCCGGAACAGCGGAAACTGGAACTGGTCGATGTGGAAATGCAGGATGTCGAACTCGTCGGCGCGCTGCGCGCACGCGATCGAGCATCAGCATGTAGTAGGGAATCGGATCGCGGACGGCTGCGATCGAGCCGCAGCGCCTTCGGCACGCAGGGCACGAGATCGGCGGCCGTGATCGAATCGCCGCTCGCGAACAGCGTCACGTCGTGGCCGAGCGCGACCAGCTCTTCGGTCAGATAGGAGACGATCCGCTCGGTGCCGCCATAGAGTCGCGGCGGAACGCTTTCGATCAGCGGCGCGATCTGCGCGATTCTCATTTTTTTTACTCCGGATGGCTTGTGATCGGTAAACAAACTATTTGGCGGCCACTAAGTTCCATCAGCGTGTCTGCTTGTTTTACTTACGACGTCGGGAGTCCAACGGTAACTTTCTGACTTGCTCATGTTTTTCCCCGCGCGCGAAGCGTTGATCGCGGCTGAGTGTCGCAGGCGGGCAACCGCGCGGCCGATTTGCGCGACAGAACAAGAAACCGCGCCTGCTCAACGATCTGCACCGATTCTTAATTGGTTCGCCGCGACGATGAGTGGCAATCAAACGGCTTGCGCCCGGCAACCGACATCCGGAACGCACGGCCGTCACCCGACGGAATTGCGTCATGAGCGTCTCAGGTCCCGTCATTCGTTCGTTCGGCGGCACGGTCGCCTCGGTCTTCACCTCGCTCATCGAGGATCTCCTCGGCGCGTATCGCCCCGAACGCCATTACATGCGCGGACCCGGGCCGAAATGGCGGGAAAAACACGCCCTCGCACCGGCCGTGCCTGGCCCGGCTCTGGATGCAAGACGAGAACTCGCAAAGGCGGCGGCCTGAGAGCCGATCCGAGAAGTTGTTGAGTTCGGGGGAATCGGTTGTGATTCCGTGGTGTCTCCGTGATTCGCCAGCGGAGCCGCCGATGTGGAAGCCCGAACACCGAGTTGCCGCGGACCGACGTGGTCTTCGTTATCCGAGCGATCTCACCGACGCCGAATGGTTGTTGATCGTGCCGATGATCCCGCCGGCGCGGCGGGGGGGCCGCAAGCGGTCGGTTAACATCCGCGAGGTTCTCAACGCGATCTTCTACGTGCTGTGGACCGGCTGCCAGTGGCAGGCGCTGCCGAAGGACCTGCCGCCCAAGAGCACGGTGCATTCCTACTTCATCCTGCTGGATCGTGAGGGCGCGCTGGAGCGCATCCACCACGCCCTCTACGTGGCGGCCCGCGAGCAAGCCGGGCGCGACGCCAGTCCGACGGCGGCCATCATCGACAGCCAGAGCGGCAAGGCCGCTCAAAAAGGGGCTCTGCGCTGGACCCGCAAGGCTACGACGCGGGAAAAAAGGTCAAAGGACGCAAGCGGCACATTCTGGTCGATACGCTCGGCCTGTTGTTGAACGTCGCGGTTCATCCCGCCGACATCCAGGATCGTGACGGCGTCGCGCTGGTGCTCGACCAGCGAACCCGCCGCCAGTTCCCCTTCATCGAACGCATCTTCGCCGACGGCGGCTATCAGGGGCCGAAAGCCGCCGCGGCCGCGGCGCAAACCGGGTCCTGGACAATCGAAGTGGTCAAACGGCGAGATGGCGCCACCGGCTTCGAGGTCGTGCCGAAACGCTGGATCGTCGAACGAACCTTCGCCTGGGTCAGTCGATGTCGCCGGCTGTCGCGCGATTTCGAGCGCCACGCCCGAACCGTCGTCGCCTTCGTCCGCCTCGCCATGATCCGCATCATGCTCCGAAGGCTGATAAGGCCAACCCCCTCAGCATGAATCCGATCTTCCTGGATCGGCTCTGACCTGCTAAGAATTGCGGCGCATTCGCGGGTTATCCAGAGAGCGGCGAGCCGCAAAGCGACATCAGCCGTCGCCAAATCTTCGTGACATTTGCGTTCTGACGAACGCCCCCCATCTGGACTTGGCAGGCGCTCGCCATATCGGGCAGGCTCCCGGCTTGTTGGCGCCTTGGCGCAAACAGACAGCGCGGGGCGTGAGTTTCGCTCCAGCGGTGGATTGCGCAGCGAGGGCTTGGGCCGGATGGTCTGCATCGTGCGGCACCGTATAACCAAGCACATCGCTCAGATCGGATTGGGCCTGTCACGTATGAACAACTATTTGGGGTGGAAACCGTAGTCTCTCCTTGGTTCGGGCATTTGGAGCTCTGATCTTTAACGCGTTTTCCGTGATCGCCGACTGCCGCATTCCCGACAAGATTTCGTAATGCTTGCGGCCGACGCACCTTTTCTATATTTGGCGCGTTGACGAGTTCTATATGTGGCGCGTTGACGATCATGCGGGCGAGGCGGGAGACCGGTTTGCACGCGCGCTAAAACAAGAATGAAACGGAGCGGTTCGCTCGCCGAAACACCGCTCCTCGCCGTTCCAATCTGGAGGTCTCATGCGAACAGCGAAATTCGCTGGCGCGCTTGCACTTGTCATCATGAGTGTTTCGTTGCTGCCGGCCGAAGTCATCCGCAAGGCGGTCGGCCAGCAGCTCGCGCCTGGCCCGCAGGCCGGCCCCGCCGCCGCAGCTCCGAGCATCCCGGACGAGACGCGCGTCGCGGCGCTTGCCGACCAGACCGGCAGGGCTGCGGCGGCGCCGCAAGACCCGCAGCCGAGCCGCGCCGCCGCCGATCCGTCACGCGACGGCGGCCCGCTCGTCGCGCTGGTGATCGGCAACGCCGCCTATCCCGACGAGGAGACCCCGCTCGTTCAGCCGCTCAATGACGCCCGCGCGATGGCCGCGGAGCTGCGTGGGCGCGGCTTCGACGTCGAACTCGGCGAAAACCTGACCAAGCAGGGCATGGAGCGCGCGCTCGCGCGTTTCGATGCGAAGATCACGCCGGGCGCGACCGCGCTCCTGTTCTACAGCGGCCATGGCGTGCAGACCGGCCGCGAAAGCTTCCTCATTCCCGTCAACGCGCAGATCTGGCGTCCCGAGGATGTACGCCGCGACGGCGTCGCGCTCGAGCCGCTGGTGGCCGAACTCAATACGCGGGGGGCCAAGCGCAAGCTCGTCATCGTCGACGCCTCGCGGCGCAACCCGTTCGAGCGCCGCCTGCGCGGCTTCTCCTCCGGGCTCGCGCCGATCGCCGCGCCCGAGGGCACGCTCGTGCTCTACGGTGTTGCGCCCGGCAAGGTCGCCGACGACACGCAAGGGCCGAACAGCCTGCTGGTCAACGAGCTGATCGGCCAGCTCCGGGCGTCCGGCGGCTCCGCCGAACACATTTTCAACCGCACCCGCGTGATGGTGGCGCGCGCCTCGAACGGCGAGCAGGTGCCGGCCGTGTTTTCCGCGCTGGTCGACGATTTCTACTTCGCGCCGTCCGCGGGCCCGCCGTCGAAGGCGCCGGCCGCGCGCCAGAGCCGCCGGTAGGATTCGCCTCTGGGCGGATCGCTTGCCGAACGCGGCTCTCGGCGCGCGCATCCGCTCACCCCAGATTGAGCTCGGTGAAGAAGTCGTTGCCCTTGTCGTCGGTGACGATGAAGGCGGGGAAATTCTCCACCTCGATGCGCCAGATCGCCTCCATGCCGAGCTCGGGATATTCGATCAGGTCGACCTTCTTGATGCAGTGCTCGGCGAGATTCGCCGCCGCGCCGCCGATCGAGGCGAGATAGAAGCCGCCGTGCTTCTTGCACGCCTCGCGCACCGCCGCGGAGCGGTTGCCCTTCGCCACCATCACCATCGAGCCGCCGAGCGCCTGGAAATCGTGCACGAAGGAGTCCATGCGCCCCGCCGTGGTCGGGCCGAACGAGCCGGAGGCGTAGCCGTCCGGGGTCTTCGCCGGGCCTGCGTAATACACCGGGTGGTTCAGGAAATACTCGGGCAGGCTTTCGCCCCGCTCCACGCGCTCGCGCAGCTTGGCGTGGGCGAGGTCGCGCGCGACGATCATCGGCCCGGACAGCGACAGCCGCGTCTTGATCGGGCGCCGGCTGAGCTCCGCCAGAATGTCCTTCATCGGCCGGTTGAGATCGATCTTGACCACCGTGCCGCCGAGCCGCGTCTCGTCGATCTCCGGCAGGTATTGCGCCGGGTTGCGCTCAAGCTCCTCGAGATAGACGCCGTCGCGGGTGATCTTGCCGAGCGCCTGGCGGTCGGCCGAGCACGACACGCCGATGCCGATCGGCAGCGAGGCGCCGTGGCGCGGCAGCCGCACCACGCGCACGTCGTGGCAGAAATACTTGCCGCCGAACTGCGCGCCGACGCCGAGCGCCTGCGTCATCTTGTGGACCTCGGCCTCGAGCTCGAGATCGCGGAAGGCGTGGCCGTCGGCCGAGCCCTGGGTGGGCAGGCCGTCGAGATATTTCACCGAGGCGAGCTTCACCGTCTTCATCGTCATTTCGGCCGAGGTTCCGCCGATCACGACCGCGAGGTGGTAGGGCGGGCAGGCGGCGGTGCCGAGCGTGAGGATCTTGTCCTTGAGGAAGGCGAGGATGCGGTCGCGCGTCAGCATCGACGGCGTCGCCTGGTAGAGGAACGACTTGTTGGCCGAGCCGCCGCCTTTGGCGATGAACAGGAACTTGTAGGCCTGGTCGTAGTCGCCCGCGCCCTCGGCGTAGATCTCGACCTGGGCGGGGAGATTGTTCTTGGTGTTGGCCTCCTCGAAAGTCGAGAGCGGCGCGAGCTGCGAGTAGCGCAGGTTCCGCGTGTGGTAGGCGTCGCGCGCGCCCTCCGACAGCGCGCCCTCGTCCTCGCCGTCGGTCCACACGAGCCGGCCCTTCTTGCCCATGATGATGGCGGTGCCGGTGTCCTGGCACATCGGCAGGATGCCGCCGGCGGCGATATTGGCGTTCTTCAGGAGATCATAGGCGACGAAGCGGTCGTTGTCGGAGGACTCCGGGTCGTCGATGATCTTGCGCAGCTGTTTCAGATGCGTCGGGCGCAGGAAATGGTTGATGTCGACGAAGGCGCTCTCGGCGAGCAGCCGCAGCGCGTCGCGCTCGACGACGAGGAACTCCTTCCCGAACGCCTTTTCCAGGCGCACGCCGTCCGCCGTCAGCTTGCGATAGGGCGTCACGTCCTTTCCGAGCGGGAACAGCGGGCTGTGGCGGTAGGGCGGGAGCGTGGGCGGGGTGACGGGAGCGTTCATGCGTGGGGTCCTGCCTGGGACGGTGAAGCGGACGGCGGTGAACCGCGGCGGCGGTGACCGCAGCGGTCGTGAACCGCAGCGGTGGTGAACCGACACCCGCGTTATAGGACGTTTGCGGCGGCGTGGGGAGGGGAGGGCGCATGCAGCGGATCGCTTGCCCTGTTCGCTCCGCGGGGAGGGCGACGCGGGCAGGGGCGGGGCGACTTCCGGCCGTGCGGGTGTCGCCAACCTGGTTGTTGTCATCGTCCGCGCAGGCGGACGATCCAGTAACCCCGGTCTTTCTCGTAATCCTCACCGCATCCGCCGTGTTTACTGGATGCTCCGCTTGCGCGGAGCATGACGGGCGGTGTGAACTGGACAGCCGTGCCTGCCTCCCCGGGCCTCATTGTTCCCCTCCCGCGTCTCCGGGCCATTGTTCCCCTCCTGCGTCGCAGGTCTCGGTGTTCGCCGTCCTGTGTCGCGGTCTTGTTGTTCCCCTCCCCCTTGTGGGGAGGGGTTAGGGGTGGGGGTTTCTGTCGCCGCGTGTTCATGTGCTCCAGCCAAGCAGAAGCGCTCTCGCGGCGCGACGCGCCCGAGGTTTGCCGCAAGTCTCCCTCGCAGAAGCGAGGGCGCGCGGAACGCCGGGGCCGCAAACCCCGCAGCCCTGTGTGCGGTGTGGTTGGAAAGCACACAGGACATAGTCGCCGCAGGCTTTGCCGGTTGTCCCGGCGTCCCGCGCGCGGTGTTTTTGGGCTTGCTCCGCATGCCCCCCGGTGGACTTTACCGTTGCTATCCACCGCTGATGGGCTCCAAACGACGCTCGGCCGGCGTTCTGACCACGCCCGGCGTCGCCGCCAGTGGAAGCCAAGTGACGCGCGGTGCGGCGCGCCAGGGCCATGCGGCTTGGGCCGCCCATGCGGCGCGGGCGTTAGATCGCCCCGCACAGGCCACCGCCGCCCGCCCCGCGCCTCGTGACGCTCGCGAAACGCCCCTCGCAGTGGGGACGGGCTGTGCAGGAATATTATCCTAGTTTGCGGCGGCAGTGTGGCGCGCGACGTGCGCCGCAGCCCGTAGGGTGGGTTAGCGCCGAAGGCGCGTAACCCGCCGGCTGAGTTTTCCGCAAGGCATGATGGTGGGTTACGGCGCTGCGCGCCTAACCCACCCTACACGCTGTGGCGGGCGTTCGGGCCCGCTTTCGCGCCTCCGCCTCATCCTGAGGAGCCCGCGCAGCGGGCGTCTCGAAGGATGGTTCGAGACGCGCGGCTTCGCCGCGCTCCTCACCATGAGGGGTTGTTCGGGGAGCGGGCCGCCTTTCCCCTCCTCCTGAGGAGCCGACCGGAGGTCGCGTGTCGTCCGCCGCAGCCTCATCCTGAGGAGCCCGCGCAGCGGGCGTCTCGAAGTATGGTTCGAGACGCGTCGCTTTCGCGACGCTCCTCACCATGAGGGGTTGTTCGGGAGCGGGCCGCCTTTCCCCTCATCCTGAGGAGCCGACCGGAGGTCGCGAGTCGTCCGCCGCAGCCTCCTCCTGAGGAGCCCGCGCAGCGGGCGTCTCGAAGGATGGTTCGAGACGCGCGGCTTCGCCGCGCTCCTCACCATGAGGGGTTGTTCGGGGAGCGGCCGCCTTTCCCCTCCTCCTGAGGAGCCGACCGGAGGTCGCGTGTCGTCCGCCGCAGCCTCATCCTGAGGAGCCCGCGCAGCGGGCGTCTCACGGATGGTTCGAGAACGCGGCTTCGCCGCGCTCCTCACCATGAGGGGTGGTTCGGGGAGCGGCCGCCTCCGCGCATTTCAGGGATGTAGAGCCAAGCGCCCATCTGGCTTCGCATCCTTCGAGACGCCGAGCTGCGCGCTCGGCTCCTCAGGATGAGGGGCATCACAGCCCGTCGGGCGGGTTGGCAATGGCATAACCCGCCATCCTGGCACATGGAACTTGGCGGGATACGCTGCGCTATTCCGTCCTGCTCCCCTCTGTTCGTCCGTCGCGCCTATGGCGGTCCGGCGGGCAGGTTTTCGTGCGCGCCGTGGCATTCGTTAACGCGGCGGAAACCACGTTGGCGGAGTCTTGGCCGTTGCGTCGCCCAGGTTTTCCGCCAAACCCCAGTTCGCGGACGGGGAGGTCGCACGCGGGCGGCCGAGACGTTCCCGGCCTGCCGCGATGTCCCCGGCCTCCCGCGGCGCTCCCGAGCGGTCGGACGGGGCGGGCAGGGCGACCGGGCACGCGAGGCTTGCCGCTCGCGCCGCCAGGCTTGCCGCTCGCGCCGGGCCGCCGGTTGTGGGCGCGCGGCTGGCCCGGTGGGCTTCCCGGACACGGGCGCGCGCCTGTAGAAGGAGCGCGTGCCGATCGGGGGCGCGAAGCTGGGCGTTCGCGCGGGGCGCGCGGGGCGGCGGCGCGGATCGAACGAGGCAAGCGGAGCAAGGCGTGGTGCAGTTCGAGAATGTAGGGCTGCGGTATGGGCTCGGTCCGGAGGTGCTCCGCGACCTGACCTTCCGCATCGAGCCGCATTCCTTCCAGTTCCTCACCGGCCCGTCCGGCGCGGGCAAGACTTCGCTGCTGCGCCTCTTGTTTCTGTCGCTGCGGCCGACCCGCGGCCTGATCACGCTGTTCGACCAGGATGTCGCCACGCTCGACAAGGATTCGCTTGCGATCCTGCGCCGGCGCATCGGCGTCGTGTTCCAGGACTTCCGCCTGCTCGACCACCTGACGACCTACGAGAACGTCTCGCTGCCGCTGCGCGTGCTCGGGCGCGAGGAGGCGACCTACCGCTACGAGGTCGAGGAACTCCTGCACTGGGTCGGCCTCGGCGAGCGCATGGCCGCGCTCCCGCCGGTGCTTTCCGGCGGGGAGAAGCAGCGCGCCGCCATCGCCCGCGCGGTGATCGCGCGGCCGCAGCTCCTGCTCGCCGACGAGCCGACCGGCAATGTCGATCCGAACCTCGCGAAGCGGCTGCTGCGGCTGTTCGTCGAGCTCAACAAATCGGGCACCTCGATCGTGATCGCGACGCATGATATCGGGCTGATGGACCAGTACGACGCCCGTCGCCTGGTGATCCACGAAGGACGGATTCACGTGTATGAATGAGATCAAGCCGCTGGCGGAGATCGCCGCGCGGTTGCGGCAGTGGATTCCGCGGGAACGGCCGCGCGAGACGGCGATCGTGCCGAAGCATTCGATCGCCGGCCGCGCGCTCGTGTCCGTCATCGCCATCATGACCTTCCTCGCCTCGCTCACCCTCGGCGCGGTGTTCATGGTGGTCGTCGCGGCGTCGGAGTGGCAGACCGACGTCACCCGCGAGGTGACGATCCAGGTGCGCCTCATCGCCGGCAAGGACCTCGAAGCGAGCGTGCGGCGGGCGGCCGAGATCGCGCGCGCCTCGCCCGGCGTCACCACGGTGCGGCCGTATGACAAGGAGGAGTCGGCGCGGCTCCTCGAGCCCTGGCTCGGCGGCGGCGCGCTGCTCGAAAGCCTGCCGGTGCCGCGCCTGATCGTCGTGCAGGTCGCGCCCGACCGGCCGCCCGACTTCGCCGCCTTGCGCGCGGCGCTCGCGGCCGAAGTCCCGGGCGCGAGCCTCGACGACCACCGCAGCTTCGCCCAGCGGCTGCGGACCATGGCCGACACCGCGATCATCATCGGGCTCGGAATCCTGAGCCTCGTGCTCGCCGCGACCGTGCTGTCGGTGAGCTTCGCCACCCGCGGGGCCATGGCGACCAACCGGGCGACGGTCGAAGTGCTGCATCTGATCGGAGCGAAGGACAGCTACATTGCGGGCGAGTTCCAGCGCCATTTTCTCCTGCTCGGCCTCAAGGGCGGGGCGATCGGCGGCGGCGCTGCGATCGCCCTGTTCCTGCTGCTCGGCCTGCTCGGCGGCAGCGTGTTCGGCGCGGGCGGCGGCGAGGACGTCGCCGCCATGTTCGGCGGCCTGTCGCTCGGCTTGGGCGGCTACCTCGCCGTGCTCCTCCAGATCCTCGTCGTCGCCGCCGTGACCGCTTTCGCCTCCCGCCAGGTGGTGCAGTCGACGCTGCGGATGGTCGCCTGAGCGCCGCCTCCGCCGGAATCGATTGACCGGAGGCCGCGAAAGCCCCACATGCGTCGGTTCGGCCTTTGCGCCGTCAAATTTGGAGATATCCTTGCGCTGAGGTCGCGTTTCCGATGACGGTCAGCGAACGAGAACTGGCGCCGGACGGCGCGGGCGGAGGCTCAGGCGGGGAGCACCCGTCGGCGCGCCCCGCCCGGTCACGGATGCGGTTTACGCTTGTGGCCCTGGTCGCGGCCGGGAGCCTCGTGGTCATGGGCTTCATGGCCGGCTTTCTGTGGTTCGCCTGGCGCGTGCCGCGCAAGGAAGTGGTCCTGACCGCGCGGGCGGACGGGATCGTCGCGCTGACCGGGGGCGCATCGCGCGTCGTCGACGCGGTCGAGCTCCTCGCCTCCGGGCACGGCCGGCGGCTCCTGATCACGGGCGTGAACCGCACGACGCATTCGGGCGAGCTTGCGCGCCTGGCCCCGGACTATGAACGGCTGTTCATGTGCTGCGTCGACCTCGACCATGCCGCCCGCAACACCATCGGCAATGCGGTGGAGACGCGGCGATGGAGCCTGAACCGCGGCTTCCGTTCGCTGGTCGTGGTGACGTCGAGCTATCACATGCCGAGAGCGATGGCCGAACTCGCCCATCGCCTTCCCGACGTGCGCCTCATTCCGTTCCCGGTGGTGACCGAGAAACGGGCCAAGCCGTGGTGGTCGAACGCGTCCAACGCCCGGCTGCTGATGTCCGAGTATTTGAAATACATCGTGGCGGTGACGCGCATCCGCTTTGAGCCGGCGATCGAGTCCGCCGGCCTGCCCCCGCGCGCGGGAGCGCGCAGCTAAGGCGTGAACCGCATGTCCGGCGCCGTCGTCTTTCGCTCCGCGCTGTTCAATCTCGCTTTCTATGTGAACTTCATTGTCTGGCTGCTTGCCGCCGTGCCGACGCTCGTCATGCCGCGCCATGCCATCATGGCGGTCGTCAAGGCGTGGGGGCGGGCCAATCTCTGGCTCCTGCGCGTGATCTGCGGGACCCGCGTCGAGTGGCGCGGGCTCGAAAAAATTCCCCCCGGCCCGCTGCTCGTCGCCGCCAAGCACCAGTCCGCCTGGGAGACCTTCGCGCTCCTGCCGCTGTTCAGCGATCCGACCTTCATCCTCAAGCGCGAGCTGATGTGGCTTCCTCTGTTCGGCCGGCTCGCGCGCAAGGCCGGGATGATCCCGGTCGACCGCGCCGCCGGCAAGGATGCGCTCGGCGCCATGACCAAGGCCTTCCGCGCCGCGCTCGCCGAGGGGCGGCAGGTCATCATCTTTCCGGAAGGCACGCGGCGTGCGCCCGAGGCCGAACCGAGCTACAAGCTCGGCATCCTGTTCCTGTATGCCGGCGGGCAGGCGCCGTGCCTGCCGGTCGCGCTCAACTCCGGCCTGTTCTGGGAGCGGCGCGGGTTTCTGCGCCGCCCCGGCACGATCCGGGTCGACGTGCTCGATCCCATCCCGCCGGGGGTCAACCGCCGCGCTTTCTTCAGGCGACTGCAGGGCGACATCGAGACGGCGACGGCGGCGCTGGTCGCGCAGGGCCGCCGCGAACTGGGCGAGGCCGGGCCGCCGGCCGCGGGCGGCGGCGGGGCGGCTTCACATTCGTCCGCCGATCGCGCGCGCTGAGCGCGGCGGCCGCCCCGATCACTCGGCGGCATGCGTCTCGCGCACGCCTTGCAGGAGTTCGGCGAGACGATGGAGCTTGGCGTCGAAGCAGCCCTGCGCCTCGATCTCCTTGATGGTCGCCAGCACATAGTCCCGGTTCGGCCCGGATTGCCCGTGCCCCTGCCGGACGAGATGGAGCTGCGCGTGGAGGTCGAGCCGGCCGGCATATTGGGGATGGCTGCGGTCGACGACATAGACGAGGGCTGTCACCCGCGCCTCGCCGGCATCGAGGCCGCGTTCGGGTTGCACGGCGCGCGCGCCGTCGCGCGCCGCGGCGAGCGTCACCGGCCGCAGCGTCTCCCGATAGACATGGGTGACCTGCTCGCGCATGCGCAGATAGGCGAGCGTTTCGGCGCGCAGCGCCTTGTCGACGCGGTAGGCGATGCCGCGGCAGGTGCCGCCGCGGTCGAGGCCGAGCACGAGGCCCGGCTTCTCCGGGGTGCCGCGATGCACGAAGGAATAGACGCAGAGCGCGCGATGCAGGCCGACCAGCCGGGCCGGCAGGCGCTCCGTGTACGCGAAGCCCGGCCGCCACATCAGCGAGCCGTAGCCGAACACCCAGAGGTCCTCGTCGGCGTGATCGATCGGGGCGCTCATGCGGGTCGAGGGGCGCCGCGTTCGCGCGGAACGGCAAGATCGGGCCGCAATTATTGCCTCTTATCAAACGAAATCATCGCGCCTGATGGTTGACACCAGCCCGCCACAAGGCTCGCCTAACAGCCTGGCCGCCCGGCGGCAAGTGCGAAAGGACACAGCGTGAAGCAGCAAGACCACACCGGCGCGTTCGAGCGCCGGCGGCGACGGCCCTGGATCGTGGCCGTGCCGATCGCGATTTTCGTGCTCATCGCGCTCGGCTGGAGCGGCTTCTGGTACTACGCCAAATCGGCGACCGGGACCGCGCTTGCAGGCTGGCAGGCGCGCGAGGCGGCGCTCGGGCGAACCTATCGGTGCGCCCAGCAAAGCGTGAGCGGCTTTCCGTTCCGGTTCGAGCTTCGCTGCGTCGATCCGAGCGCCCAATTCACCGCCGGCGCAAGGCCGACCGCGCTCGCGGCCAAGGACTTCGTCGCGGTCGCGCAGGTATGGCAGCCGACGCTGCTGATCGGCGAGCTCATCGGGCCGCTCACGATCGGCGAGGCGGGCGCGCCGCCCGCGCTGTCGCTGACATGGTCGCTCGCCCAGGCGAGCCTGCGCGGGCTGCCGATCGATCCGGAGCGCGCGTCGGTCGCAATCGACCAGATGGCGCTCGCGAGCGTCTCCGGCGGCGCGCAAAGCATGCTGGCGAACGCCAATCGGCTCGAACTGCATGGGCGGATCGCGTCCGGCTCCGCCCGCGACAATCCCGTGCTCGATCTTGTCTTGAATCTCAGCCAGGCCTCGGCGTCGCGCCTGGGCGAGTTCGCCGCCACGCCGTTCGATGCGGATATCGTGGGCGTGCTGCGCGGGCTGAAGGACTTGTCGCCGCGCTCCTGGGCGGACGCCTTGCGCGGGCTGCAGGCGGCGAACGGCCGGCTCCAAATCACCCGGGCGCGCATCAAGCAGGGCGACGTCGTCGCCGTCGGGTCGGGATCGCTCGGGCTTTCGCCGCGCGGCGCGCTCGACGGCGAGCTCCAGGTCACCATCGCCAATGCGGAGAAGCTCCTTCCCGCCCTCGGCGTCGATCGGCTGGTCACGCAGCTCGTGCCGCAGGACGCGATCGAAAAGCTCGCGCCGGGGCTCGACCGGCTGGTGCCGGGGCTCGGCGGCGTCCTGCGCGGCGGCGCCGGAGCGCCCGCCGCCAAGGCGGGCGTGGACGCGCTCGGGCCGCGCACCGAGCTCGAAGGCAAGAGCGCCGTGACCGTTCCGCTGCGGTTCGTCGACGGCGCGGTGCTGCTCGGCCCGTTCCGGCTGACCGAGATCCCGCCTCTGTACTGAGCCGCGGCAGGCGCGGTATGAGTTCTCGCAAAGGCGAGTCGGATAAGGGCGGATGCTTCTGCACCGCGAGGAGGGCAACATGAAACGGGTCGTCGTCACTTTGCTTTTTGCCGCAGCCTTTGCGGGTTCGGCGCTTGCGCAGCAGCCGCTGACGGCGACCGCGAGCTTCATCAACGCCGACGGCAAGGCGATCGGCGACGCGACCCTCACCGAGACGCCGAGCGGCGTGCTGATATCGTTGGCCTTGCGCGGCCTTCCCACCGGCGAGCACGCCTTCCACATTCATGAAAAGGGCGTCTGCAACGCCATCGACAAGTTCATGTCGGCGGGCGGCCATTTCAACGTGCACGGCAAGAAGCACGGCTACCTGGTCGAGGGCGGTCCGCATCCGGGCGACATGCCGAACCTCGTGGTTTCGACCAACGGCGTCCTCGGCGCGAATGTCCTCAATCCGGGCGTGACCCTGACCGATCGCGAAGGCTCGCTGTTCGGCCCGGATGGAACCGCGCTGGTCATCCACGACCGGCCGGACGACTACAAGAGCCAGCCGGCCGGCGCCGCCGGCGACCGGATCGCCTGCGCGGTCATCAAGCGATAGGGGCGCGCGGAGGCGCACGATCACTCGTATCGGAGCGCCTCGATCGGATCGAGGCCGGCCGCCTTGCGGGCCGGGTAGTACCCGAAGAAGATGCCGACCGCGGCCGAAAACACGAACCCGCCGACGATCGCGGCCGGGACGATCGGCGCCGGCCAGCCGGCGACGAGCGAGAGGAATTTCGACAGGCCGACCCCCATGACGATGCCGGCGATCCCGCCCGTCACGCTCAGCAGCACGGCCTCGGCGAGGAACTGCAGCAGCACATGCAGCCGGCGCGCCCCGATCGCCATGCGCAGGCCGATCTCGCGCGTGCGCTCGGTCACCGACACGAGCAGGATGTTCATGATGCCGATGCCGCCGACGACGAGCGATATCGAGGCGACCGCGGCCAGCAGGAGCGCCATGATCCGGCTGCTGGTCTCCGCCGTCTCGGCGATCTGGCTCAGGTTGCGGACGGAGAAATCGTTCGGCTCCCCGGCGCGGATGCGGTGCCGGCGCGTGAGGATCTCGGTCGCCTGGGCGATCGCCGGCTGCACCTGCGCCGCGCTCGCCGCCTGCACGTAGATCTGGTTCACGAAGCCGGTCAGGCGACGCTTGAAATTGTACGGGTTGGGCGGCGGCGGATAGACCCAGTTGAGCGGGACCTGCTCCTGGCTCGGCGCGGCGACGCCGAGCACCTTGCGCTCGCCGGTCGTGAACGGGACCATGATGATGTCGTCCTGGTCGGTTCCGAACGGCGTCTGTCCCTTCGAGCCGAGCACGCCGATCACGCGCAGGGGCACGCCTTTGGCCTGGATGACCGCCCCGATCGGATTGGCGTTCGCGCCGAACAGCTGGCGGAACACGGTCTGGCCGAGCACGGCGACGAGCGCGGCGCTCTTGTCGTCCTCCGCGGAAATCCCGCGACCGGCGACGATCTGCCAGTTGGTGGTGGGCGGATAATTGGCGGTGACCGCCATGATGCCCGCGGTCCAGTTCTTGTTGGCGTATTGGAGCTGGCCGATCTGGCGGATGAGATAGCTGACGCTCGCGACCGCGGGGGCCTCGCGGCGGATCGCCTCGGCGTCCCCGACCGTGATGGTGGAGGCGCTGCCCAATCCGCCGCGCATGCCGCCCATCAGCGCGGCGCCCGGCACGACCACCAGCAGATTGGTGCCGAGGCTCTCGATCTGCTTGCGGACGGCTTCGTTCGCCCCCTGGCCGACCGCCATCATGGCGATCAGCGCGGCGACCCCGATGAAGACGCCGAGCATGGTGAGCGCCGAGCGCATCTTGTTGCGCGCGAGCGCCTGCGTCGCGGCGGTCAGGATCATCAGCGCAAGCGCCCAGGCGGCGGCGAACGAACCCGCGGCGGCCTGTTCCGAACCCGGCTGACGCGTTGCATCGCCCGGCGCGGCTGCGCCCGGCGAAGCTTTCGGCGCGATCTCGCCCGCGGGCCGTCGCTCGTCCGATATGATCTGGCCGTCGCGCATGGTGACGACGCGGTCCGCGCAGGCGGCGATGTCGGCTTCATGCGTGACGACGATGATGGTCACGCCACGCTCGCGGTTGAGCGCGCGGAGCGTCTTCATGATGTCGTGCGACGTGCGCGTGTCGAGATTGCCGGTCGGCTCGTCGGCCAGCAGCACGCTCGGATTGTTGATGAGCGCGCGCGCGATGGCGACGCGCTGCTGCTGGCCGCCGGAGAGCTGCGCCGGCGTGTTGCGCATGCGGTCGCCGAGGCCGAGCAGATCGAGGGCGGCGGTGGCGCGCTTCAGCCGCGCCTCGCTCTGCGGCGCCGCAGCCGAATAGAACAGCGGGAGCGCGACGTTCTCGAGGGCGCTCGTGCGGGACAGCAGGTTGAAGCTCTGGAACACGAAGCCGAGCCGCTCGCTGCGCAGGCGCGCGAGCTCCGGTTCGGCGAGCCCCGCCACATCGACGCCGTCGAAGAAATAGGCGCCGCTGGTCGGCCGGTCGAGGCAGCCGAGAATGGCCATCAAGGTCGATTTGCCCGACCCCGACGAGCCCATGATGGCGACGAATTCGCCGCGCTCGATGACGAGGCTGACGCCGCGCAGCGCCTGCACGTCGACGTCGCCGAGGCGGTAGATCCGCGTCACCTGTTCGACATCGATGATCGGCGCCGGCATGCTCGGTCCGTCTGGCCCCGATCAGAACCGCAGCCGCGGCGCCGCCGGCCGGCTGGCGGGGGCGATTTGCTCGCCGGTGATGACCTCGTCGCCCGCCTTGAGGTTTCCGCTCACGATCTCGGTGAAGCTGTCGTCTTCAAGTCCAAGCACGAGCGGGATGGCCGTGGGCTCGCCCCGGCGCAGCACCCAGACCTGCGCCTGCGTCGCTTCGTCGCCGCCCGCGGCTGGCCGCTGGTTCGCGGCGGCGCTGGCCGGCGCGCTCGGGGCGAAGCGCAGCGCCTGGTTCGGGACCCGGAGGACGTCGGCGCGCTCGTCGACGACGATCCGCACCGCCGCGGTCATGCCCGGCTTCAGCGCCAGATCCGAATTGTCGACGCTGACGACGACATTATAGGTGACGACGTTCTGCACGGTCTGCGGCGACTGGCGAACCTGGCTCACTTTGCCCTGGAAGGCCCGCTTGGGGAAGGCGTCGACCGTGAACGCGCCCTGATGGCCGGCCATGACGCCGCCGATGTCGCTCTCGCTCACATTGGTCTCGACCTGCATCTTGGTCAGGTCGGTCGCGATCAGGAACAGCGTCGGCGTCTGGAAACTTGCGGCGACCGTCTGTCCGACCGTCACATTGCGCGAAACGACGACGCCGTCCACCGGCGACATGATGTTCGTGTAGTCGAGATTGACGAGCGCGGCGTCGAGCGCGGCCTGGCGCTGCTGGATCGTGGCTTCGTCGAACAGGATTTGCGCCTCCGCCTGCTCGTAATTGCTCTTGGCCGCGTCGACCGCGTCCTGCGACGTCGCATTGGTTTGCACGAGACGGACGGTGCGCTCGTAACGGACCTTCGTGTAGGTGAGGTTGGCCTTGTCCTTTTCGAGCTGCGCGCGGGCGATCGCGAGGTTCGCCTTGCTCTGGTCGACGATGGTCTGATACGGGCGCGGGTCGATCTTGGCGCAGACCTGCCCCTTCTTCACCTCGGTATTGTAGTCGCAATAGAGTTCCTGGATGACGCCGGACACATAGGTGCCGACGATGATCGTGAGTTCCGGATTGACCGTTCCCGTCGCCGTCACGGTGCGGGTGATCGGCCCCTGCGTCAGCGCCGCGGTGGTGTAGCGCGCCGGGCTGATCGTCCCGAAACTCCACCACAGGGCGATCGAAGCCGCGGCGATCAGCAGGCCGAGCGCCGCCGCGGCGCGCCAGTAAGTCCGCTTGCGCGGCGGTGGCCGCGGCGGAGGGGCGGCCTCGCGCGGAAACGGAACCAGCCTGTCGGGCGTCCCCTGCGCCGCCCCTGCGACTACGCGTTCATTCATGCGGGTATTCCACCGGCGCACATCCTGCGGCCGCGGCCTTGCCGTAGGCTCCGATACGATCGCATTGCGTCAATCGCTGGGCGACGCGCAGGCGCGAAGAGGGACCGGGCGGGCGCGGAAGGCACAGTAACAGGCGCGCCTTGCGGCCCCCAGGGCGAGGGCGAGCGGCATAGACGCGCATGGCCGCCGCCATCCGCGCCGCGCCCTTGCCCGCCTGCTCGCCGGGAGCTCTGCTTCCGCGCCGGTCAGAAACCCGCGGCGAGCGAGCCCTGCGCGCGCAGATCGGCCGCGCCGACTAGGCCCTTGGGCGTGACCGCGATCGAATGCGCCGAGCCGAATATGGACCCGACCTTGACGGCGTGGCCGCGTTTTTCGAGGGCGCGGATGGTCGCCGCCGGCAGGCTGCGCTCGACCAGCACCTCGTCGGGCCGCCACTGATGGTGCACGCGCGGGGCGGCGACCGCGTCCGCGATCGGCCGTCCGAAATCGATGCTGTTGACGATCACCTGCAGCACGGTGCTGATGATGCGGCTGCCGCCGGGCGCGCCGGTGACGAGTTCCGGCCGTCCGTCCTTGAGCACGATGGCCGGCGTCATCGACGAGAGCGGCCGCTTGCCCGACCCGGGCGCGTTGGCGGCGCCGCCGATCAGCCCGAACGCGTTGGGCGCGCCCGGCTCGGCGGCGAAGTCGTCGAGCGTATTGTTGAGCAGAATGCCGGCGCCCTGCGCGACGAGGCCCAGCCCGTAATTGAAGTTCAGCGAGGTCGTGTTGGCGACCGCATTGCCGAACTGGTCGACGATGGAGAAATGGGTGGTGTTGCCGCTCCCGAGCGCGCTGCTGTCCGGGCGGATATTGGCGGCTGCGCGCGCGTGGTCGGGATCGATGCCGGCGCGCTGTTCTGCGGCGTACTCCTTGGAGACGAGACGCTCGGTCGGCACATTGACGACGTCGGCGTCGCCCAAGAACTCCGCGCGGTCGGCATAGGCGAACTTCATCGCCTCGATCATCACATGCAGCGCGGCGGGCGAGCCCGCGCCGAGCTTGGCGAGCGGAAAGCCTTCGAGAATGTTGAGCATCTGCACGAGATGCACGCCCCCCGACGAGGGCGGCGGCATGGAGACGATCTCGCGCCCGCGATAGGTCCCGCGCACGGGCTCGCGGATCATCGCCTGGTAGTTCTCCAGGTCGACGCGGGTCATCTGGCCGCCGGCTTCGCGCACGGTCCCGACGATCGCGTCGGCGATCGGACCGACATAGAAGGCGCGCGGCCCTTCCCGCCCGATCGCCTCGAGCGAGGATGCGAGCTCCGCCTGGACCAGCCGGTCGCCCTCCGACCAGTTCGCGCCGTCCGGCTTGGCGAAGATCTGCGCCGTCGAGGGCCAGCGCTGCAGCCGCGGACCCGCGAGCAGCAGCGAATCGAGGAGATCGCCCTCGACCGGAACCCCTTCGCGCGCAAGCTGGACGGCCGGCGCGACCAGCTCGGCGAGCGTGAACCGGCCCGAGCCGAAATTCGCATGCGCGAGCGCAAGGCCCGCGACCGTCCCCGGCACGCCGACCGCGAGCGCGCTGTTGCGCGATTTCTCCGGGTCGGCGTTCCCGTTCGCGTCGAGAAACATGTCGGCGGTCGCCGCCGCCGGGGCGGTCTCGCGATAATCGATGGCGATGTTCTCGCCCGTCTCCGCCCGGTGCAGCACCATGAAGCCGCCGCCGCCGAGATTGCCGGCTTTCGGCAGCGTCACCGCGAGCGCAAAGCCGACCGCAACGGCGGCGTCGACCGCGTTGCCGCCCTTGGCGAGGATCTCCGCGCCGATCCGGCTCGCGTGCTTTTCCTGCGTGACCACCATTCCTTGCTGCGCGACCACGGCTTCGGCGCGCGGAACGCCGGTGCTCGAGACGACGGACTTTTCGCGGGCGAATCCCGCGCCCGCAACGGCGAGCGCAACCGCAAGAAGCGCAAAGGAAGCCGATATCGCGCGCAGATACATGACCGTCTCGTGGAGCCTCTGTTCGACAGGAAAGCAACGCCGTCCGGAATCGTTTCTCTAGCGCGACAATCGGGCCTAAACCCGGCCGCGGTGCGGTCGGCCGACGTCCGTTTCGTTCTGCGCTATCGCGCCTGCGTGTGGTACTCCGGATTCGGGCGCATGTCGGTCGCCGACGCGACCCGGTTGCTCATGTTGAAGAAAGCGGCGACCGCGGAAATGTCCCAGATGTCGCGCTCGGAGAAGCCCGCGGCGCGCAGCGCGGCGCGGTCCTCTTCGACGACGGTCCAGGGCGCGACCGTCAGCTTGACGGCGAAATCGAGCATGGCGCGCTGGCGCGGATCGAGCGGCGCGGCGCGGTAGTTGATGGCGATCTGCTCGCCCAGTTCCGGCTTGCCGGAGAGCGCGCGGACGGCGGCGCCATGCGCCACCACGCAATAGTAGCAGTGGTTCTGCGACGAGACCGCGACCGCGATCATCTCGCGTTCGAGCTTGCTCAGGCCCGACGGCGCGAGCATCAGGTCGTTGTACATCGGCACGAAGGCTTCGAGCTTCGCCATGTCGAAGGCGTAGGCTTCGAGCACATTGGGGACGAAGCCGATCTTCTCGACGCATTTGTTGAAATACGCCTCCATCGCCGGGCTCAGCGCGGCGCGCGGCAGATCGAGCGCGATCGCCGGCTCGCGCTCGCCGCCGCGATCGGGCGCAGCCGGAGCGCGCGGCTTGCCGCCTTTCGATGTGTGGGTCGTCTCATCCATGGATGATCTCCTCTCGCGGAGCGGCTTTTTCCCGTGCCTGCGCGCTCGCCGGGCGGATGCGAGTGCAAGCCGCGTGCGGCGGGGCCGCGACCGCCGGCGGACGCGGGACGGGCTTCCCGAGTCGCCTTCTTCAGTGCCGGAAGTGGCGCACGCCGGTGAACACCATCGCGATATTGTGGTCGTTCGCGGCCTTGATGACCTCCTCGTCATTGACCGAGCCGCCCGGCTGGATCACCGCGGTCGCGCCGGCGATCACCGTCGCAAGGAGCCCGTCCGCAAACGGAAAGAACGCGTCGGAGGCGACCACCGAGTCCGTCGTCAGCGGCGCCGGCAGGTCGGCTTCGAGCGCTGCGTCCTCGGCCTTGCGGGCGGCGATGCGCGCGGCGTCGACCCGGCTCATCTGCCCGGCGCCGATGCCGACGGTCGCGCGATCCTTGGCGAAGACGATGGTGTTCGACTTGACATGCTTCACCACCCGATACGCGAAGATCAGGTCGGCCAGCTCCGCCGCGCTCGGCGCCCGCTTGGTGACCGTCTCGAGCGTCATGTCGTCGACCACGGCATTGTCGCGCGACTGCGCGAGCAGGCCGCCCGCGACCGACTTGATGAGGAGGCCGCTCCCGCGCGGGTCGGGCAGGCCGCCGGCGAGCAACAGACGCAGGTTCTTCTTCGCCTTGACGACGCCGATCGCCTCCTCGGTCGCGTCGGGCGCGATGATCACCTCGGTGAAGATTTCGGTGATCGCGCGGGCGGCGTCCAGGTCGAGCGTGCGGTTGACGGCGACGACGCCGCCGAAGGCCGACACCGAGTCGCACAGCAGCGCCCGCCGATAGGCCTCGACAAGGCTTGCGCCCTCCGCCACGCCGCACGGATTGGCGTGCTTGATGATGGCGCAGGCCGCGGTGCGGCCCGGATCGAATTCGGCGACGCATTCGTAAGCCGCGTCGGTGTCGTTGATGTTGTTGTAGGAGAGCTGCTTGCCCTGCACCTGACGCCCGCTCGCGACCCCGAACCGCGCCTCCGGCGTGCGGTAGAAGGCGGCGGCCTGGTGCGGATTCTCGCCGTAGCGCAGCGCCTCGATCAGCCGCCCGCCCACGGCGCGATAGGGGGGCGCCGGATCGCCCAGGGTCTGCGGCGAACCAGTTCGAGATCGCCGCATCATAGGCGGCGGTGCGCGCGAACGCCTTGGCGGCGAGCCGCTGACGCAAGGCGAGCGTCGTCGCCCCCTTGTGCGCGGCCATCTCCGCCAGCACGGCGGCGTAATCCTGCGGCTCGATCACCACGGTCACGTCGCCGTGGTTCTTGGCTGCGGCGCGCACCATGGCCGGCCCGCCGATGTCGATATTCTCGATGCAGGCGGCGTCGTCGGCGCCGCGCGCGACCGTCTCCTCGAACGGATAGAGATTGACCACGAGCAGGTCGATCGGCGCGATGCCGTGCGTTTCCGCCGCCTGTTGGTGCGCGTCGTTGTCGCGCACCGCGAGCAGGCCGCCATGCACCTTGGGATGCAGCGTCTTCACCCGCCCGTCCATCACCTCCGGAAAGCCGGTCAGGTCGGATACGTCGCGAACGGCGAGCCCGATATCGGCGAGCGCGGCCTTGGTGCCGCCGGTCGACACGAGTTCGACGCCGCGGGCGGCGAGCTGGCGGGCGAAATCGGCCAGTCCCGTCTTGTCCGATACGGAGAGAAGCGCGCGGCGAACGGGGCGCAATTGATCGATCATTGATCTAGTCGGTATGTGGACGCGAAAGAACCTGTATCATGGAACCGCGATAGTCGTTTGGCTAGCGGCAAAGCCGGTGTTTCCGCGAATAAAGAAACCGGTTCCGAGGATCATCTCATGGCTTTCAAGGACGTTTTGCTCCAGCTCACCAGCTACCCGGAACCAACTCCGGTTGCGGCCGTGGACCAGGCGGTCGCCTTCGCGCAGGCCTCGGGCGCCCGGATCGCGGCGCTCACCTGCGAGATCATCGTCCACGTTCCCGGCAGCGTGCTCGCGCCGGCGCTTTTCGACGTCAAGGGCCTCATTGCGGCCGAGCACCGCAAGAGCGTCGCCAACGCGCGCGCGCTCATCGAGGCGTTCGAGAGCGCCGCCGCCAAGCGCGGCGTGCCGCACGAGCATTATGTGGAGGCGTGCGAGAACGCCCAGGTTCCCGACATCGTCACCGAATATGCGCGGCTGAGCGATGTGACGTTGATTCCCGTCGGCCACGAGGCGGGATTCCAGCAGTTCATCGCCGAGACCGTCATCTTCCATGCGGGGCGGCCGGTGATCGTGCTGCCGACGCCTCCGAAACGCGCCGCGTCCGGCGCCTTCGAGCGGATCGGGGTCGCGTGGGATTTCAGCCGTCCCGCCGCGCGCGCCCTCGCCGACGCCATTCCGTTGCTGCAGAACGCCAAGACGGTGCGGGTGGTGACCGTGACGGACGAAAAGGAGATCGAAACGCGGCGTTCGGGGGCCGAGCTTGCCCGGCATCTCTCCTTCCATGGCATCGAGGTCGTGCCCGACGTCGAGCACGCCGCCGGCCGCTCCGTCGGACGCGTTCTCGAGGACTACGCGTCGGCGCGCGAACTCGATCTTCTGGTGATGGGCGCCTACGGGCACTCGCGCATGCGTGAGTTCATCCTCGGAGGGGCGACCAACTCCATTCTGAACAATCCGCCCCTGCCGGTGCTGCTCTCGCATTGAGCCGGCCGCCTCGGCGCGCGATCAGCCGCCGAGCGGCAGCTCCGGCTCCTCTTCGCGGCCGCGGCGGACGCCGGCGGACGGCTGCGGCGTATGGGCGAAGCTCCACTGCAGGCGCGGAGCTTTGTGCGCCAGTCCGTGGATGACGATTTGCGACGTGCGG
Organism: uncultured Alphaproteobacteria bacterium; assembly: GCA_963712435.1. Taxonomy (GTDB): domain Bacteria; phylum Pseudomonadota; class Alphaproteobacteria; order Rhizobiales; family Xanthobacteraceae; genus Rhodoplanes. The sequence continues at coordinate 215,755 of CAVQIB010000021.1, forward strand.
CGCGGACCGTCGCGTCCGGCGAGATGGACGCTTTCCTCGATCTCGACGCGGTCGGCCGGGGCATAGAACGTCCAGACGTCCTTGTTCGGCAGGGTCAGCATGACGCCATGGCCGTCGCTCAGCCGGTTGGCGCGCACCGAAGGGTGCAGATGGAAGCGCAGCGCGTACGCGTCCTTGCCGTTGCCGGACAGGACATCGCCGCGGGCGGGACGGAACACATCCTCGCCGTCAAGCCGTGCGCCGTCGCCGGAGAGCGTGATCGTGCGCTGGTGGATGATGCCGAAGCGGGCGGCGTAGCCGTCCTGAAGGGCGCGAATCTGAATCGCATCGCTCTCCTGGTCGCGCACCACCGAGACATGGCGCGGCCCGTCGCAAACGAGGGTTCCGAACACCCGCCGGAACAGATTGGTGTCGAGGAATTCGCAGGACGAGGTCTCGTTGAAGGTCACGGTCGAGTGCGCCGCGGTCGCGCGCGCGAGGTGCCGCCAGTTCCCCCGCCCGGTCGCGGGCAGCCCGCAATTGACCACGATGCGCTGCGCGCGCGTGGACAGTTCGAACGAGAGGCAGCCGGCATGGGCTTCCGCGCTCAGGGTCAGGGCGGGCGGGCCGCCGGTGTCCATCAGCACGACGCTCTGGCCGACCTCGATGCGCTGATAGCCTGAGTGCACGGCATTGGCGACCGGCGTGCCGCGCGCGTCGTCATAGGCGAGGATGGTGGCGAGCAGGTCGGGCGGGGTCGGACCCATTCCGTTGAACAAAGCAAAGGTGGTGTCGCCGTGGCGGAAGAACCGCAGCATCGGCATCATGCGATCGATCGCGTTCAGGAGCGGGGCGGGCGGCGGCACGTTGCGGGCGCTGAACGCCTGGCTGAGCGGCAGAAGGTCGGCCAGGAGTTCGATCACCGCGCCCGGGTTGCGACTCACATGACCGCCGTCGGGCAGGATCTGACGCTCGATCTCGGCGGTGAGGCGGCCGGTGGCGTGGCGCAGATGGCGAACCTGCCCGGTCATGCACAGGGCCGCATAGGTGAGCGCGATATGCGCCTGCAGCCGCGGCACCCCGTCGGGCGCGGCGGCCGCGGTTGCGCGCAGGAAGCGCGCTTGCCGCGTCAGGCTGCGGACAAAGCGCCGGTAGAAGCGGACATCGGCGTCATGCAGGATCAAGGTGGCCTGGGTCAGCCAGGCGATGATTCGCCGTGCGACGATGTCCGGCCGCCAGGCGAAGGAGTGCCAGGTCCCCTGCAGCGTGATCCATTCGTCGACCAGGGCGCGCGCATTGGCGCGGGTGATCGCCGTTTCGGCCGCCCGCAGATGGCGCAGCCAGTTGAAGCCGAGCAGCGCCTCCGCCCATTCGGCGGACGGCGGGTCCATCTCGAAGGGGGAGCGGCCGTCGCATATGACGATCTTGCCGGCCAGCGCGAAGCGGCCCGCATAGATTTCGCTCGCGCGAGTCGGATCGGCGGTGCGCAGATTCTGCGGGGCGATGACGATCCGGTCGGATGCGCCGGGCCAGCGGAACAACTGCACAAGGCGAAGCGCCGCGAGCCGGCCCACCGCATAGGCCAAACCGCGGCGCAGCATGAGCCAAATCAATTTGCCGCGGTCCGCGATCGATACGCGGGGCATCGAGGATCGTCCCTCCGCTGGCGCCGCCCGTTCGCTGCGCCGCGCCCACCATAACCGAGGGCCCGCCAAGGGCAACCAACTAGAAGAATCGTTCTTTTTCCCGTCAACAGCGTTCTAGCCGGGCGGCATAGAAGCCGTCGAGGCCGCTCATGCGCGGCTCCGGATCGCTCCACTGGCAGGGCAGGGTGCGCAGGTCGCCCTGCGGCGTCACGAACTCGGCGATGCCGCCGATCTCCGCCGGATCGATCGGCTTGCGGCGGATGCGCGGGTCGCGGTCGAGCGCGGCCGCGATCAGGTCCGCGCCTTCCTCCGGCTCGAGCGAACAGGTGCAGAAGACGAGCGTGCCGCCCGGGCGCGTCAAGCCGATCGCGCGCTCGAGCAGGCGCGCCTGGAAGGCGGAAAGCTGGGCGATGTCGGCCGCGGTCTTGCGCCAGGGAATGTCGGGATGGCGGCGGATCGTGCCGGTCGCGGAGCAGGGCGCGTCGAGGAGGACGGCGTCGAACGGGCCCGCCTCCCAGGTCTCGACATCGGCGACGACCATCGTCGCGGCGAGATCGACCCGCCGCAGATTGTCGCGCAGCCGCGCCATGCGCGCTTCGAGGCGGTCGACCGCGGTGACCTCGGCGCCGGCGAGCGCAAGCTGCAGGGTCTTGCCGCCGGGCGCGGCGCAGAGATCGGCGACGGAGCGGCCGCGAATGTCGCCGAGCAGGCGCACCGGCAGCGCGGCTGCCGCGTCCTGCACCCACCAGGCGCCTTCCGCATAGCCGGGGAGCAGGGCGACCGACCCGGCGGTCACGGTGCGCACGGAGCCGGTCGGGAGCACGCGGCCGCGCAGGCGCGCCGCCCACTGCTCGGGATCGGACTTCACGGTGAGGTCGAGCGCTGGCTCCGCCGCGTGCGCGCTCGCGATCGCCCACGCGGTCTGCTCGCCATAATGGCGCACCCATCGCTCGAGCAGCCAGGCGGGCGTATCGAGCGTCGCCGGGTCGAGGCCGGCCGCCAGTTCGACGCCGCTGCGGGCGATCCGGCGCAGCACGGCGTTGACGAGCCCGGCATAGCGGGCGCAACGCCGATCCGCCTGCGCCAGGCGCACCGACAGGTCGACCGCCGCGTGGTCGGGAATGTCGAGGAACAGGATCTGCGCGGCGCCCACCAGGAGCGCGCTTTCCAGGCGCGGCGTATTGGGAGGAAGGCCGCGCTCGAGGCAACCCGCGATCAGGTGGCGCAGCGTGCCGAGCCGCCGGAGCGCGGTCGCGACGATGCGGCGGACGAGCGCGCGGTCGCGCTCGGCGAGGAGCGCGAGCCCTGGACAGGCGGACGGTCCGTCGAGCTGCTCGTCGAGCGCGCGGCCGCGATGCAGGACGCCGTCGACAATGTCGGCCGCGGCGCGGCGCGCCGCGAAACCCGGAGCCAGCGTCGGCGTCGGCAGAACGGCGCGTCCCATCGGAACTCCGGTGCTGATTGGTCGCTTCTGGTCGATCCAACAGGCGGTGAACCGGACTCGATTCACGCAAGAACGGTAAAAAAGAAACAGGCCGGCTGATTTGTTCCGAAATGAAACGGTCGTGCGTCACGGAAACGCAGAGGCTGCGGTTTCGTTCGACGCACAGGAGCGCCGCATTGGCCACTCCAGGCGCAGATCGGAGAAAAAACTCAGGGGTAGGAAACTCTCATCGCTGAACGCGATGACTCTCCCTCTCCCGCGAGAGGAGAGGGAGAGAAGAGCGGGGAAAATCGGCTAGGCTCAGCCCCAGGGGCCGGGTCGGTCCTCGCCGCCCCACGGTCCGCGCGGCTGGCCGCGATCGCCCCAACGTCCGTTCGGCCGGCCGGCGTCGCTTTGCGCGCCCGCGTCCCAGCCGCTGCGGCCGGAGGCCGCCGGCGCGGCGGACCAGCCGCTGCGCCCGCTCCGGCCCATCTGGCCGGCAAGCTGCTGAAGCGCCGCGATGCGGTTCTCGGTCGCCGGGTGGGTGGCGAACAGATTGTCCATGCGCGCGCCCGACAGCGGATTGATGATGAACAGATGCGCCGTGGCCGGATTGTGCTCGGCCGGCGCATTCTCGATCTGGTGCGCGGCGTTGTCGATCTTGGCGAGCGCGGAGGCGAGCCATTGCGGTTCGCCCGCGATCTGCGCGCCGAGATTGTCGGCCGAGTATTCGCGCGTGCGGCTGATCGCCATCTGCACCAGCATGGCCGCGATCGGCGCGAGGATGACCATCGCGATGGTGCCGATGATCCCCATTCCGCCGCTATTGTTGTCGCGATTGCCGCCGAAGAACATGCCGAACTGGGCGAGCATGGAGATCGCGCCGGCGATGGTCGCCGTGATCGTCATGATCAGCGTGTCGCGGTTCTTCACATGCGCGAGCTCGTGCGCCATCACGCCGGCGATCTCTTCGCGCGAGAGCATGTTGAGGAGGCCGGTGGTCGCCGCCACCGCCGCGTTCTGCGGGTTGCGCCCGGTCGCGAACGCGTTCGGCTGCGGATTGTCCATCAGATAGACGCGCGGCATCGGCAGGCCGGCCCGCTGCGCGAGCTCCCGCACCAGGCCGACGAATTCCGGCGCCGTGCGCTCGTCCACCTCCTGCGCGCCGTGCATCGACAAGATCATCTTGTCGGCGTTCCAGTAGGTGAACAGGTTCATCGCGGCCGCGATCAGGAGCGCGATCATGGCGCCGCTCTGGCCGCCGATCAGGTAGCCGACGCCCATGAACAGGGCCGTCAGCCCCGCCAGCAGGATCGCCGTTTTCAGGTAGTTCATCGTGTCCCTCGTCGCGGTCGGCCGATCGGCCGACCCTATCGGCGGTGCATATGGGAGGCGCGCCCGCCCCCCGCAAGCAATGATCGCGCGGCCGACCGCCGCGGTCTTTTCGGTTGACGCATCGCGCGGGCGGATGTCTCTGGGCGCATGAGCGAAACCGAGGATGCCCGGGCGGCGAACCGCCCCGCGAGCCCGCCCGATGCGGCGGCGCTCACCGCGCCACCGCCGGCCGCCGAGGCCGAGCGCAAGCCGCTGAGCCCGGCGGCCGAGCGCGCGCTCGCCGAAGCCGCCGCCCGCCGCGCCGAGATCGACCGCAAGACCGCCGAGCGGCCGACCGAGCTCAATGGCCGCGGCGGCCTCGAACCGGTCCGCTATGGCGACTGGGAGATCAAGGGCATCGCCAGCGATTTCTAGAGGATGCAACGGACCCTTTACCTCAGGGCCGTAACTCTCAGCCCGACCTTGGGGATGTAGCGCTCAGCCCGAACGCGAACGAAGCGGCAACAGCGCTTGCGCGCCGCCGCGCGAATCGGCTATATAGGAATATGCTCCGTTTAGCTCGCAAATATTCCTCGCCTGGCCGCGCCGGCCGATCGCCCGTCATCGGGCTTCTGGTCGCCCTGGCGCTGCTGGGCGGGGCCGCGGTCAAGTCCTGGTGGGACGGCCCGTCGCGTCCGCTCGATCGGGCCCCGTCGCCGCCGATCGCGGGCGCGCCCGCGGTGATCGCCGCCCGGGTGCTCAAGGTCGTGGACGGCGACACCTTCGACGCGCGCATCGAGGTCAAGCCGGGCTTCCGGGTGACGACGCGGGTGCGGCTGCGCGGGGTCGACGCGCCCGAACTCCATGCGGCGTGCGAGGCGGAGCGGCTTGGCGCGGAAGCGGCGCGCAACGGGCCCTGCGGGCGATTCTCGCCGAGGGCGGCGTGACGATCCTCGACCTGGGCGACGACAAATATGGCCGCCTGCTCGGGACCGTCGCGACGCGCGCAACGCCGAGCGTCGCCGAGGCGCTCATCGCCAAGGGCGTGGTCCGCCGCTACGACGGCGGCCGCCGCGCCGGCTGGTGCTGAATCTCGACCGTAGTGCGGTCGGAGCGCCTCGATCCTTCCCGCGAGAACATCGTTTACGGGCTCGGGCGGCGCTGAGCGACATGGCCGGACCGGTCGCCCAGCCATGTCGCAGGTTCAGGACGACAGCCTTCAGCGGGTCACGACCACCGTGGTGCCGACGCCGACGCGGCCGAAGAGATCGACGACATCGGCGTTATACATGCGGATGCAGCCATAGGAGACGAAGCCGCCGACCGAGCCCGGCATGTTCGTCCCGTGGATCGCATACTGGCCGCCCGACAGCGTCATCGCCGCGGCGCCCATCGGGTTTTTCCCGCTGCCGCCCGGAATGAGATTCGGCAAGAACGGCTTGTCGCGTTTGACTTCCGCGGGCGGCGACCAGTCGGGCCGCATCTGCTTGCTGCTGATCATGGTCGTGCCGGACCACTGCTTGCCGGCCTTGCCGACGCCGACCGGGTAGCGCAGCGCCCGGCCATCGCCGAGCACGTAATAGAGGCGACGCTCGCTCGTGCGCACGACGACCGTGCCGGCCGAGTAACTGGCGTCGCGGAACGCGACGACCTCCCGCGCCTCCGCCGCTGTCGGCGCCGAGACGCCGGCCAGCATGCAAGACGCAAGCGCAACAATGACGGAACGAGATGCGAGATGTGCCATAATCCCCCCACAAATGTGTCCGGCGTCTGCGCCCTCCGCGCAAACTCCCAACCATCCCACCAAGAACAATCTTCAATTGATCTTGTTCCAGCAACGACTTCGACTTTTCGTGATTAAAGTAAATCCGAGGTGAAACAATTTCGCCACAGTGCCGCCCAAATTGCGGCAGAGCAGGCATGTGCCTGCAAGAAGGTGGGCGCCTTGTTGACGCGCGAGCGGCTGTGTATATCGATCGTGTAGACGCATAGACAGCCATGTAGAGCTTCATGGAGGTGCTCGTGGCTTTGCACATTCGGGACGATCGCGCCGCAAAGCTCGCCAAGGAATTGGCGGAACGCCGGGGCGTGAGCATGACCCAGGCGGTGATCGAGGCGCTTCAAGGCGCGCTTGCCCGTGACGCACGGCCCCTTCCCGAGCGCCTCCGCGAAATCGCCCGCGAGGCTGAGCGCCTCGGCGATGCTGCGCGGCGGCGCAAGCCGCAGGAACAGGAGATTGACGATCTCTGGGGCAACCCGTGATCTTCGTCGACACGTCAGCGATCATCGCCATCCTCGCGTCGGAAGCGGAGGCGGCGACATTCGCCGCAAAGCTGGAGACGGCCAAAGCCCCGATCTCGGCCGGGCACGTCATCCTCGAAGCCGCAATGCGATTGTCGACCTTGATGGGATTTGAGCCGACTGTCGCCGATCGGCTGGTGACACGGCTGCTGCGCGAAGCCCGGATAGAGGTTGTGCCGATCACCGAGGAGATCGCTCATCTCGCCGTCGCGGCCTTCGAGCGCTACGGCAAAGGGCGCGGCCATGATGCGCGGCTGAACTTCGGCGACTGTCTGTCCTACGCGTGCGCCAAGGCGCACGATGCGGCGCTGCTATTCAAGGGCGACGACTTCATCGCAACCGACATTGCGCACGCCTGACCCTACGCTCTCCCGGAAGGCGTCAGCCCTGACTTGCTGTGCGCGGCCAGCGCCTCGTTCACCGCGACCTTGATCTCGGCGAGTGTGAAGGGCTTCGTGATCACATCGTGGATGCGCGCGTCGAGGCCGTTCGCGCGCTCGCGCTGATCGGCATAGGCGGTCATCAACAGGATCACGAGATCGGGGTAGTCGCGCCCGGCGGCGAGCGCGAGCGCGATCCCGTCCACCAGCGGCATGCGGATGTCGGTCAGCAGGAGATCGAAGCGGCCGTGGTCGCGCGCGAGCAGGTCGAGCGCCTCCGCGCCGTCCGCCGCCTCGACGACCTCGTGTCCGACCTGGCCGAGCGCGCGCACGACCAGGCTCCGCAGCGTCTCCTCGTCCTCGGCGACCAGAATCCGCGCCACTGACGTCTCCGCCGGCTCCGCTACGCCGCGACCTTCGGCAAGGAAGCGAGCGAGTCGCGCAGCGCCGCTTCGTCGTAGTCGCGGTCCTCGAGCTTGCCGGCGAAGTAGTCGGTATAGGCCTGCATGTCGAAATGGCCGTGGCCGGACAGGTTGAACAGGATGGTGCGCGCGCGCCCCTCCGCCTTGGCCGCAAGCGCCTCGTCGATCGCGACGCGCACCGCATGCGTCGCTTCCGGCGCCGGCACGATGCCCTCGGCGCGGGCGAAGGCGACGCCCGCCTCGAAGCACGGCGTCTGGTGCACGGCGCGCGCCTCGATCAGGCCGAGCTCCTTGAGATGGCTCACGAGCGGCGCCATGCCGTGATAGCGCAGGCCGCCGGCGTGGAATCCCGGCGGCACGAATTGGGAGCCGAGCGTGTGCATCTTCACGAGCGGGGTGAGATGCGCGGTGTCGCCGAAGTCGTAGGCGTAAACGCCGCGGGTCAGCGTCGGGCAGGCGGCCGGCTCGACCGCGATCACGCGAATGTCCGTCCCCTCGCGCAGCTTCTTGCCGAGGAACGGGAAGGCGATGCCGGCGAAGTTCGAGCCGCCTCCGGCGCAGGCGATCACCACGTCCGGCCAGCAGCCGGCCATCTCCATCTGCTCGATCGCCTCGATGCCGATCACCGTCTGGTGCAGGAGCACGTGGTTGAGCACGCTGCCGAGCGCGTAATTGGTGTCGGCGTTCTTGGCCGCGACCTCGACCGCCTCCGAAATGGCGATGCCGAGGCTGCCGGGCGAATCCGGATTCGCGGCGAGGATGGCGCGGCCGGACTCCGTCTCCTTGCTCGGGCTAGGAATGCAGGTCGCGCCATAGGTCTCCATCAGCGCGCGCCGGTACGGCTTCTGCTGATAGCTGACTTTGACCATGTAGACTTTGACTTCGAGCCCGAACAGCGCGCCGGCGAAGGCAAGCGATGAGCCCCATTGGCCGGCCCCGGTTTCCGTCGCGAGCTTGGCGATGCCGGATTCGCGATTGTAGAAGGCTTGCGCCACCGCGGTGTTCGGCTTGTGGCTGCCGGCCGGGCTCACGCCTTCGTATTTGTAGAAGATGCGCGCCGGCGTATCGAGCGCGCGTTCGAGCCGCACCGCCCGGTGCAGCGGCGCCGGGCGCCAGAGCTTGTAGACGTCGCGCACCGGCTCCGGAATCTCGACCCAGCGCTCGCTCGCCACCTCCTGCAGGATGAGCGGCATGGGAAAGATCGCGGCGAGGTCGGCGGGGCCGATCGGCTGTCCCGTTCCCGGGTGCAGCACGGCGGGCGGCGGCGTGGGCAGGTCGGCCGCGATATTGTACCAGGCGCGCGGAATGCGGTCCTCGGGCAGGAGATATTTGACGCTGTCGGTCATCGTGCGGACACCCATGGCGGTGAGGCTCAGGCGCGACCCCGCGGTCGTGGAAGCACTGGATGGTCTCGCCTTGCGACAGGGAGACCGGCGGGCGGAACACCGTGTCGGCGGATCAGGGGCGGGTCTCGACTTTCCGAACCCCTCCCTCGATCCTTTCCGTTCGAAGGGGATTTCTGCTGTTACTTGGAACGCGCATGCTGCGTTGTTGTATCGGGCGCGGCGACTGTTGTACACGTGCCCGGACCATAGTCGCCAGGTCTTCTCATCTCGCGCCCGGCGGCGACAGCGCCCGAGCCCCGCGACCAAAGTGTAAGGGCGCCCGCCTTGTCGCGCCGCGTGCGCTGAGCATAATGACGGACGAGGAAACGAATATCGCTGCGGGGCAGGTCCTAACTGCCAATAGATCCGCCGCTTGGAGGGAGCAACCAGCATGACGGGTAAAGTGTATGAAGTGCCGGCCGAATGGTCGAAGCGCGCGTTAATCGACGACGCCAAATACAAGCAAATGTACGAGCGCTCGATCAACGATCCGAACGGCTTCTGGGGTGAGCACGCCAAGCGGATCGACTGGTTCAAGCCCTTCACCAAGGTCAAGAATACCTCCTTCGATCCGCACAAAGTGTCGATCAAATGGTTCGAAGACGGCACGACGAACGTCGCGCATAACTGCCTCGATCGCCATCTCGCCAAGCGGGGCGACCAGACGGCGATCATCTGGGAGGGCGACGATCCCAAGGACGACAAGACGATCACCTATCGCGAACTGCACGCCGATGTCTGCCGCTTCGCCAATGTGCTGAAGGCGCGCGGCGTCAAGAAGGGCGACCGCGTCACCATCTATATGCCGATGATCCCCGAAGTCGCGGTGGCGATGCTCGCCTGCACGCGCATCGGGGCGGTCCACTCGGTCGTGTTCGGCGGCTTCTCGCCGGACTCGCTCGCCGGCCGCATCGAGGACGCGCGCTCGGCCGTGGTCATCACCGCCGACGAGGGCATCCGCGGCGGCCGCAAGATTCCGCTGAAGGCGAACACCGACGCGGCCGCCGACAAAGCGGCGGGCCATGTCACGACCGTGATCGTGGTGCGGCGCACCGGCGCGGCGGTGAACATGCAGGCGGGGCGCGACGTCTATTACGACGACATCGCCAAGACCGTGCCGGCCGACTGCCCGTGCGAGGAGATGAACGCCGAGGATCCGCTATTCATCCTCTACACCTCGGGCTCGACCGGCAAGCCGAAGGGCGTGCTGCACACGACCGGCGGCTATCTCGTCTATGTCGCGATGACGCATCAATACGTGTTCGACTATCACGACGGCGACATCTACTGGTGCACCGCCGACGTCGGCTGGGTGACCGGGCACAGCTACATCGTCTACGGGCCGCTCGCCAACGGCGCGATCACCATGATGTTCGAGGGCGTGCCGAACTATCCCACCATGTCGCGCTTCTGGGAGGTGGTCGACAAGCACCAGGTCAACATCATCTACACCGCGCCGACGGCGATCCGCGCGCTGATGCAGGCGGGCGACGCGCCGGTGAAAAAGACATCGCGCAAGAGCCTGCGCCTGCTCGGAACGGTGGGCGAGCCGATCAATCCCGAAGCCTGGGAGTGGTATTACCGCGTCGTCGGTGACGCCCGCTGCCCGATCGTCGACACCTGGTGGCAGACCGAAACCGGCGGCATCCTGATCACGCCGCTGCCGGGGGCGACCAATCTCAAGCCCGGCTCGGCGACGCGGCCGTTCTTCGGCGTCATCCCGCAGATCGTGGACGCCGACGGCAAGCCGCTCGAAGGCGCCTGCAGCGGCAATCTGTGCATCGCCGACGCCTGGCCCGGCATGATGCGCACGGTCTATGGCGACCACGAGCGCTTCGTGCAGACCTATTTCTCCACCTATCTCGGCCGCTACTTCACCGGCGACGGCTGCCGCCGCGACGAGGACGGCTTCTACTGGATCACCGGCCGCGTCGACGACGTGATCAATGTCGCCGGCCACCGCCTCGGCACCGCCGAGGTCGAGTCGGCGCTGGTCGCCCATCCGAAAGTCTCGGAGGCGGCCGTGGTCGGCTTCCCGCACGACATCAAGGGGCAGGGCATCTACGCCTATGTCACCCTGATGACCGGCGAGCAGCCGAGCGAGGCGCTGCGCAGCGAACTCGTCGCCTGGGTGCGCAAGGAGATCGGCCCGATCGCTTCGCCCGACATGATCCAGTTCTCGCCCGGCCTGCCGAAGACGCGCTCCGGCAAGATCATGCGCCGCATCCTGCGCAAGATCGCCGAAGACGATTTCGGCAATCTCGGCGACACGACGACGCTCGCCGACCCGACCGTGGTCGACGACCTCGTCAGCAACCGGCAGAACAAGAAGAGCGCCTGAACCACGGGACATCGCGGCCCGTTAGGCCATTCGGCCACAGACCCCCCTCCCGCCGCGCTGCGCGCAACTCCCTCCCCCGCTTGCGGGGGAGGGTTGGGGGAGGGGGATCACTCCGCGATCACTCCTCTGCGGTCACCATGTCCTCAAGGGGGTGTCATCGTCCCCCTCACCCGGCGCGCATCTCGCTTTGCTCGATGATCGCCGACCTCTCCCCAACGGGGCGAGGCGAGTGGCGACTCATCGTTCAGTCCTCCTCACCCGCATAGGGGCGGGGCACCGGCGGCAGCCTGTCATGCGGACGGCCGAAATCGGGCGCCTCCGCATCCTGGCCGATCGAGACGATGCCGCGGCGGATCGCCCGGGTGCGGGTGAACAGGTCGAACAGCGCGTCGCCGTCGCCGCGCCGGATGGCGCGGGTGAGCTGCGACAGGTCCTCGCTGAAGCGTGCCGAGCATTTCCAGCACCGCGTCCTTGTTGGCGAGGAAGACGTCGCGCCACATGGTCGGATCGGAGGCGGCGATGCGGGTGAAGTCGCGAAAGCCGCCGGCGGAGAATTTCAGCACTTCCGAGCTGCGTCACCTGCCTCGAGCTCGTCGGCGGTGCCGACAATGGTGTAGGCGATGAGATGCGGCACGTGGCTGGTGATCGCCAGCACGCGGTCGTGGTGGTCCGCCGGCATCGTCTCCACATTGGCGCCGAGCGCGCGTCCAGAACGCCGCGAGCTTCTCGACGGCGGTCGGGTCGGCGCCCTCGGGCGGCGTCAGGATGCACCAGCGATTGATGAACAGCTCGGCAAAGCCGGCGTCCGGTCCGGAATACTCGGTGCCGGCGACCGGATGGGCGGGAACGAAATGGACATCCGTCGGCACGTGCGGGGAGACGTCGCGACCACGGCGCCTTTGACCGAGCCGACATCGGAGAGGATGGCGCCCGGCGTCGAGATGCGGCGCGATCTCCGCCGCCACGCGGCCGCATTGCCCGACCGGCATGCACAGGATGACGAGGTCGGCGCCGCGCGACCGCCGCGGCGTTCGTGTCGACCACCTGATCGGCCGAGCCCGAGTTCGGCGACCCGCGCGCGGGTCGCGGCCGAGCGCGCGGTCGCGACGATGCTGCGCACGAGCCCCTTGCGCGCGCGCCGCGCGCGCGATCGACGAGCCGATCAGGCCGATGCCGATCAGCGCGAGGCGTCTCGAAGACGGGGGCTCGGCCATCAGGCACTTGCGCCTCCCCAGGAATTCGGCGCAGCGCCGTCGACCACGAGCCGGTTCGCCTCCTCGCCGCCGACGGTCATGCGCAGGCGCGTGCGGCAGCCCGTAGACGGCGACCTGGCGCAGCACGAGCCCGCGCGCGCAGCAGGAACGCGTCGGCCTCCGCCGCCGTGCGCCCCTTGCTCGGCGGGAAATGGATCAGGAGGAAGTTGCGCGACGCTCGGCGTGACCGCGAGGCCGAGCCGGCCGATCTCCTCGGTCAGCCAGGCGAGCCAGCGCTCGTTGTGGGCGCGCGCGCGCTCGACATGCGCGGCGTCCTCGATCGCGGCGATGCCGGCGGCGATCGCCGCCGCATTCACGTTGAACGGCCCGCGAATGCGGTTGCACGGCGTCGACCACATGCGCCGGCCCGTACATCCAGCCGAGCCGCAGCGCCGCAAGCCCGTGGATCTTCGAGAAGGTGCGGCATCATGACGACATTGTCGCTCGTCGCGACGAGTTCGATGCCCGCCTCGTAGTCGTTGCGGCGGACATATTCGGCATAGGCCGCGTCGATCACGAGCAGGACGTGCGGCGGCAGCGCGCGATGCAGGCGCTTGACCTCGTCGAAGGGAAGATAGGTGCCGGTCGGATTGTTGGGATTGGCGAGGAAGACGATCTTGGTGCGCTCGCGTCACGCAGGCCAGGATCGCGTCGACATCGGCGGTGTGGTTCTTTTCCGCCGCGACCACCGGCGTCGCCGCCGGCGCCGAGGGTGGCGATCGGATAGACCAGGAAGCCGTGCTCGGTGGATCGCCTCGTCGCCGTCGGCGAGATAGGCGTGCGCGAGCAGGTTGAGGAGATCGTCCGATCCGGCCCCGCAGACGATGCGGTCGGGATCGAGCCCGTAGGCGCGCGCCGATCGCCTCGCGCAGCGCGGTCGCCGAGCCGTCGGGATAGTCCTGGAGATGCTCGGCGAGCGCGCGATAGGCCTCGATCGCCTGCGGGCTCGGGCCGAGCGGCGATTCGTTCGAGGACAGCTTGTGGACCTTGGCGACGCCGGGCGCGTGGCTCTTGCCGGGCACATAGGGCTTGATCTTGAGCACGCCGGGGCGCGGTTCGGGACGGGACGAAGACATCTCTAACCTTCAATATCCATTGAGCTATCTCCGTGGAGCCGGGCTTGTCCCGGCCATCCACGGCTTCGGCCCTGCGTTGAAGCAAAGAACGTGAATGCCCGCGACAGGGGCGGGCATGACGCGTGGGAATCGTCGGCCGTTCAGCGTCCGGCCGGAACCAAGGCGCCGTCCGCCGACACGGTATAGCGGGTCGCGTGGCTGCCGACGAGGGTATGCGCGCGCACCGAGGCGCCCGCCGCCACGAGGGCCGCCGTGATCTCCCCGATCGAGCGGCCGGCGGGAAGCGAGACGAGCAGAGTCGCGCCGTCGAAGGCCCCTCCGGGACGGCGACGACCTCGGCGGCGAGCGCGAGCGCCTGCGCCGATTTCATGCCCCATCCCGAAACGCGCACGCTCCACACGGTCGCTTCGTCCCGCACCACCGCGTCCGGGTGCGGGCGGGCGATCGCGAAGACGGGCAGGCCGGCCGGGTGGTCGGCGCGCTCGATGAAGGGAAGCCGGGCGATGATTTTCGGCGCATCCGCCGGTTCGAGGCCGGCCCACCAGGCGCCGGCGGAGGCGGCGGTCGCCGGCACCAGGCCGAGATCGCCGGGCGCGGCCGACAGCGCCGTCGATGACGCCGGACGCGCCGAGATGGCCTTCGAACGGCACGGTGAAGCCGAAATGGAAGCGCGCCGAGTCGCGCATCGCCGCCTCGCCGGTCGGACAGGTCCGCATGCAGCCGGAACGGCGCCTGGATGTAGGTGAAGGTCGCGATGATGACGCGCAGAATGCTCTCGGCGGTGTCGAGCGGGAGAATCCCGCGATGGCGCATCACCAGACGGCGCATCATCTCCGCCTCGCGCGCCGGGCGGAACGCCGAGCCCATCTCGGCCGTCCGCTTGACCGCGATGAGCCGGCCGATGATCTCGCCGCGTTCGATCAGCAGGTCGTGCATCGCCGCGTCGATACGGTCGATTTCGGCGCGCAGCGCAACCAGAGAGGGATCGGGACCGGCCATGGCAGAGCGACTCCGTCAGGACGTCGGTTGCGCGTTCGCGCCATCTATATCATTGATAATGCGCGGTTAACGCCAACGCAAAGAAAACCTTGGGCGACGCGGGCCGCCTGGTCTATCTAGGCCGGCCGCGCCATGACAGTGGCCGAATGTACGAGCAGTCACCTATATTGACCGATCGGCGAGCCAGAGATGAACAGCGTTTGGTCGTCCGCAAAACACAATGCGCCGGATCGCGTCGGCGAATCGGACCGGCCGCGCTCGCCTTTTGTCCTGTTCGGTGCGGACAAGCCGCTCAAGCTCGACGCAGGCGTCGAACTCGCGCCCTTCCAGATCGCCTATCAGACGTATGGCACGCTGAATGCGGAGCGCTCGAACGCCGTGCTGATCTGCCACGCGCTCACCGGCGATCAGCATGTCGCCAATATCCATCCCGTCACGGGCAAGCCGGGCTGGTGGGAGACCATGGTCGGCCCCGGCCGGCCGATCGACACGGAGCGCTATTTCGTCATTTGCCCGAACGTGATCGGCGGCTGCATGGGCACCTCCGGCCCGTCCTCGACCAACCCGCAAACGGGCGAGCCGTGGGGCCTCGATTTTCCCGTCATCACCATCCACGACATGGTGCGGGCGCAGGCGATGCTGCTCGATCACCTCGGCATCGCGCAATCTGTTCTCGATCGCCGGCGGCTCGATGGGCGGGATGCAGGTGCTGCAATGGTGCGCGAGCTATCCCGACCGCGTGTTCTCGGCGCTGCCGCTCGCGACCGCGACCCGCCATTCGGCGCAGAACATCGCCTTCCACGAGGTCGGCCGGCAGGCGGTGATGGCCGATCCCGACTGGCGGCAGGGACGCTACATCGTCGAAGGCGCCGATCCGTCGCGCGGTCTCGCGGTGGCGCGCATGGGCGCGCACATCACCTATCTGTCGGACGCCGCCCTGCACCGCAAGTTCGGCCGCCGCTTCCAGGATCGCGACAACCCGACATTTTCGTTCGACGCCGATTTCGAGGTGGAGAACTATCTGCGTCACCAGGGCTCCACCTTCGTCGAGCGGTTCGACGCCAACAGCTATCTCTATCTCACGCGCGCGATGGACTATTTCGACCTCGCCGCCGATTACGGCGGGATCGTCGCGAACGCGTTCAAGGGGACCCGCACGCGCTTCTGCGTGATCTCCTTCACGAGCGACTGGCTGTTCCCGACCACCGATTCGCGCGCCATCGTTCACGCGCTCAATGCCGGCGGCGCGCGCGTGTCGTTCGCGGAGATCGAGACCGACAAGGGGCACGACGCGTTCCTGGTCGACGAGCCGGAGCTGTTGGCGATCGTGCGCGGTTTCTTGGACTCGGCCGGCCGCGCGCGCGGCCTGAAGCAGGGGTAAAGCGAATGGGCGCGACGAGAGCTCAGCCGCGCGTTGCGGGCGCGCCGGAAAATGCAGCGCGACGCCGCGCTTCTTGCATCCACGCGGGGCTGCGTTCGCCAGTCCCACCTCTCCCCGCGGGGGAGAGGTCGGATCGCGCAGCGATCCGGGTGAGGGGGCGTATTTCAGGGGGAGTCATGCTCCCCCTCACCCGGCTCGCAGGCTGCGCCTCTCGCCGACCTCTCCCCGCCGGGGCGAGGTGAATGCCGGCTTCCGGCACGATGCTCAGGAGCGCACTGACGCATGCTGACCCGTCCCACCCGCGATCTCACCATGGCGGAGGCCGTTCGCGGCCCCGGCGGCGCGCGCGTCGACCTGCTGCTCGTGTCGGAGATGGTGGAGCCGGGGTCGCGCGTGCTCGACGTCGGTTGCGGCGACGGCGAGCTCCTGCGGCTGCTCGAGGCGCGCGGCGTCGACGGCCGCGGCATCGAGCTGTCGCGCGTGGGCGTCAACGAATGCGTCGCCAAGGGCCTCGCGGTGGTGCAGGGGGACGCCGACACCGACCTCGCCAATTATCCGAATGACGCCTTCGACTATGTGATCCTGTCGCAGACGCTGCAGGCGACCCGCTGCCCGCGCATCGTGCTCGAGCACATGCTGCGGATCGGCCGGCATGCGATCGTGTCCTTCCCCAATTTCGGCCATTGGCGGATCAGGCTGCAGATCATGTTTCGCGGACGCATGCCGCGCACGGCCAACCTGCCGGAGACCTGGTTCGACACGCCCAACATCCATTTCTGCACGATCAAGGACTTCAACGAGCTGTGCCATCTCGTGGGGGCGAGGATGAAGCGCGCGGTGGCGCTCGATCCGTGGGGCACGCCGCTCAAGATCGACGCGCCCTGGTGGTTCTGGAACCTGTTCGGCGAGCAGGCGGTGTTCCTGCTCAGCCGCCAGCCGTGAGCGGCTAACCGGCCGCCCTGCGCGCAGCGTGACGAGCAAGATGCCCTCGAGAAAGATGCCCTATTGCGGCTTCGCTCCGGGCGGCTCGATATTGCCGCATTTCTTGTCGACCGCGGCCTGCCGCAAGACCTTCTGGTCGGCGCGCACCTGGGCGAGGTCGGCCGAATAGGTGACGACGCTCACGACCGGCCCGGCGACGTCCTGGTTGGCGCGGTTCATCAGGTCGACAAGCTGTTTTTCGCGCGCGATGGACGCCGCGAGCCGCGCGGGCAAATCCTCGCAGCGCAGGTAATCGTACTTGCCGGGAGCGGCGTAGAGGAGTCCGAGATCGAGATTGGCCGCGCAGCCGCAGAGCGGCGGCGCCAGCACGACCGATAACAACACCACGCGCCGCAACGTCATTGCGCGTTTCACTCACATCAATCCATCATATCCCTTGCGCGCAGCCTGTAGCACAACGCGCGCGCAGGTAAAGCTTCGCCGCCCTCCAGGAGGGCGAAGCGAGGCTAGCGCACGAACGTGGCAAGAAAATAATCCTTCACGCCGCGGGCCGGCGCGTTCGGCGCGCCGCGGCCGTCACACGCGCGGGCCAATGAGTAAGCTACTGGCGCAGCGCGATGGGCGGTGTGGACCGCCCGCGGGGCCCTCGATTGCTCTTTCGTTGCGGGTGTGTAAGGTCGCGCGCGCCCGCATTTGCTCATCCGGACCCCCTCATGGCTCGTGACGTGGTGGATATGACGCCGCTCGAATCGCGCGACGAACTCGTCGCGTGGTTTGCGGCCGGCGTGAAGCCGCGCGAGCGGTTCCGGATCGGCACCGAGCACGAGAAATTCGGCTTCACCTTCGGCCGGCACGAGCCGCTGCCCTATGACGGCGGCCGCGGCATTCGCGCCCTGCTCGAAGGCATGAAATTGCTGCTCGGCTGGGAGCCGATCATGGAGGCCGGCAGCATCATCGGACTGGTCGACGTGACCGGCGGCGGCGCGATCTCGCTGGAGCCGGGCGGCCAGTTCGAGCTGTCGGGCGCGCCGGTCGAGACGGTGCATCAGACCTGCGGCGAGCTGATGGCGCATCTCGCCCAGCTGCACGAGGTCGCAGCCCCGCTCGGGATCGGCTTCCTCGGCCTCGGCATGGCGCCGACCTGGTCGCGCACCGAGATGCCGGTGATGCCGAAGGGGCGCTACCGGATCATGACCGCCTACATGCCGAAGGTCGGCCGGCTCGGCCTCGACATGATGTACCGCACCTGCACGGTGCAGACGAATCTCGATTTCTCCTCGGAAGCCGACATGGTCAAGAAGCTGCGCGTCTCGGTCGCGCTGCAGCCGATCGCGACCGCGCTGTTCGCCAATTCGCCCTTCACCGACGGCAAGCCGAACGGCTTCTTGTCCTTCCGCTCGGAAATCTGGCGCGACACCGATCGCGATCGCTCGGGCATGGTGCCGTGGGCGTTCGAGGACGGCATGGGATTCGAGCGCTGGGTCGACTATGCGCTCGACGTGCCGATGTATTTCGTCAAGCGCGGCGAGATCTACCACGACGTGGCGGGCCGCTCGTTCCGCGACCTGCTCGCGGGCAGGCTCGAGGCGTTGCCGGGCGAGCGCGCGACCATCTCCGACTGGGCCAATCACGTCTCGACGATCTTCCCCGAGGTGCGGCTCAAGCGCTATCTCGAAATGCGCGGCGCCGACGCCAATCCGACGCGTCGGTTGCCGGCGCTGTCCGCCTTCTGGGTCGGGCTGCTCTACGACGAGGCCTGTCTCGACGCCGCCTGGGACATCGTCAAGGACTGGAGCGCGGAGGAGCGCCAGCGGCTGCGCGACGACGTGCCTCGCCTCGGCTTCCGGGCGACGATCGGCGAGCGCACGGCGCTCGATCTCGCGCGGGAATGCGTCGACCTTGCCGATGCGGGCCTTGCCCGCCGCGCCCGGTTTTCCGGCGGACGGGACGAGACGGTTTATCTCGAACCGCTCCAGGAAATCGTCGCCCGCGGCCGCACTCCCGCCGAAGAGCTCCTCGATAATTTCTACGGGCGGTGGGGAGGCTCGGTCGACCCGGTATTCACCGAATACGTCTACTGACATTCGACGGATCGCGCACCGCTGCGGCGAGCCATTGTGCAGGCGTCCGCTTTGCCTGTTCGGAGTCCCGCTTTTCCGGTAAACGAGCATTCAAGGGGCGTGGATCGAGGGCCAAACAATCGATTATGCGATGCGTTGCTGCGCTTGCCGCCTGTCTGGCCGTTCTCGTTCTGCTCGCCGGTCCCGCGCGCGCCCAGATCGGGTTCGACCGCAAGGGCGGCGACTATGCAAGTTTCCCGGTGCGATCGGCCGATCCGGCCGCGTGCGCTGCGCGATGCGAGCGCGAGGCGCGCTGCCGCGCCTGGAGCTTCGCCTACCCGACCGAGGAGCATGGCGCCACCTGCTGGCTCAAGTCGCAGGTCCCGCCGCGCGCAGCCGATAGCTGCTGCGTATCCGGCGTGAAGGGAGCGGGCGTGATCGTCCCGCGCGACATGCGCGACGAATACGGCATCGATCGCGCCGGCGGCGATTATCGATCGCTCGAAGCGCCGTCCGGCGCATCCGAACAGTGGTGCAAGGCCGCGTGCGAAGCCGACAATCGCTGCCGCGCCTGGACCTATGTGCGGCCCGGCTATCTCGGTCCGATCGCGCGCTGCTTCCTCAAGGATTGGCTGAAGACGCCGCGGCCAAGGCCGTGCTGCATTTCCGGCGTGGTGAAATAGCCCGACGGCTTCTGTCCCGCCGCTCGGCATTCCGGTCCATCTTGTAGGCGTGATTGTAAATTCAGGGCGCGGGGGAGGGTCGCGACGCGCGGCTCTGCAAGGCGCGAATGCGCTCGCCCAGATCCCCGCGCGACGCCTGCGCCGCGTCGCCTTCGGCGGGCGAACTCCCGTTCGCGCCGGCCGCAGCCGGCGGACCGCTGGTTTTTTCGTCGGCGAGGATCGCTTCGATCGGAGAGTCCGGCCCCTCCAGCGCGAGCGTAAGACGCGCGACTTCGGCGGCGATATCGCTGATGCGTTCGCGCAGCAGCGCATTCTCCGCCCGCTCGGCGGCCCCGGTCGCCTCTTTTGCCTGCCGCAACGAGGCGGCCTCGCGCGTGAGCCGGGCGGCTTCCTCGCGCGCCACGTCGCGCTCCTGCTCGAGCCGCGCCTTTTCCGTCTTCAGGGTCTCCAGCCCATCGACCTCGCCGCCGGCCTGCTCGGTCAGCCGCTCCTCGAGTTCCTGGACGCGCTTGCCGAGCGCTTCGGCGTCCGCGGTCTGCGCGGCCAGCTGGCGTTCCAGTTGAGCGATGCGGGTGCTGAAGCTCGTCGCCTTGGCGCGCTCCTTGGCGAGTTCTTGTGTGGCGGCCTCGGCCGCCTTGCGCGCGGTCTCCAGGCGCGCGCCGGTCTCCTTGAGGCCCTTCGTCGCGATCTCGAGTTGCGCCTTGTGCTCCTCGGCCTGCGTCTTCAGCGCGGCGATCTCGAGCCGTTGGTTGTCGTTGGCGGCGTTGCGTTGACTGAGCGCGGCGGTCAGCTTGGCGAGTTCGTTCTCCTTGCCGGTGAGGGCCTGCTCGAAGTCCTGTATCCGGTTGGTCTTGACGGAATCTTCCTGCTCGGTGGTGCGGAGCTGTTCGCGCGCCGTATTCTCGCTCTCTTCCAGCGCAGCGACCGCCGCGGTCTTCTCGTCCAGCTCGTGCTTGAGCTTTTCGATCATCATCGACTTCTTGCCGAGTTCGTTGAGCTGGGCCGTGGTCTTGGCCTTGAGCTGCTCCACGCTCATCTCCAGCCGCCGCGTGGACATCGCGAACTCGGCGCGCAGCTGGTCCTTCTCCGCCTGGATTTCCGCCATCGAGTACGGCGCTTCCGCCTCGAGCCGGCGCATGGTCAGGCGCACGGCGCGATTATGGACCAGCGGAACGAAGAGCAGATTGAACAGGCTCGCAACCAGGAACCCGATCGCGAAGAGCATCAGCTGTTCGATCACGTGGAATGCCTCCGCTCAAACAGCACCGGAAAGCCTGACATCGTATGGTGGTCTTCCGGCGCGGAACACGGTCAACGCGAAATCGCGCTTTCTCGGCCGGAGACTAGCCGAAAACGCCGTCGCTCACGCAATAATTGTCAGGGCGGCCGGTCGCCCGCCGGCGCGAGGCGATCAGAACGGGTTCCAGGTCGATTGCGGGGTGAATTTGAGATAGCCGATGCTCGCGCCGAGGCGGAGGCCGACGCCCGAGCGGATCGGTACGACCACGACATTGTTGGCGGTCAGCGCCGTCATGCCGAGCCCGCCGATGAAGTAGGCCGACCCTTCGATTCCGGCGAAGCGCTGATAGATCGCCTCGGTGGCGGGCAGATTGTAGACGAGCATCATGGTGCGCGCGCCCTCGCCGCCGAAGTCCCACCCGAATGAGGGGCCCTGCCAGAAGACGCGGAGGTCGCCCGCGTTCTTGGTGTAAAGCACGCCTTCGCCGTAGCGCAGGCCGCCGAAAAACGCCCCGCCGGCCTCCTCGCCGAGAACATAGCCGTTCGGGAGGCCCCATTGGCTGACCGCCTTCTCGACGATGGTCGCGAGCCCGCGCGACACGCCGCCGAAGAACCGATGCCCGGCCGCGACGATCTCGTTGGGCGCAAAGCCGCTGGGACGCGCCGGCTGCGGCGTCTCCTGGGCAAGCGCCGCGAGCGGACCGGAGCACACAAGCCAAACGACGATCGCAACCAGCCGCAAGGCTTTGTCCATTGCTTGCCACCCCAAGATTTCGCCGTCGAGCGTCACCCGCACCACGGCAGGCTCGCGCCGCCGACGGCCGCCCGAATCACAGGTTCCAGCAAGACTATGACGCGAACGCGGCGGAACTCACAGGGGAGGCGGTCCGACCGCTCCGCCGGGTCGGCGGAAGGCGCGCTTTATTGCGCAGCGCTGGGATCGCTCCACGCAACAAAGCCCGGCACGAGGAATTTCCGTTCGCCGTGCCCATAGGTGAGCGCTGCGCCATCCGGGCGGACGACGGTTCCGCCCGCGGCGGCGAGCACCGCGTGTCCGGCCGCGATGTCCCATTCATGGGTGGGGGCGAGGCGGGGATAGACATCGGCTGCGCCCTCGGCGAGCAGGCCGAACTTCAGCGAGGAGCCGGAGGCGACGCGCTCGGCGACCGGAAGCCTGCCGAGAACGACTCGGTGGCGGGATCGAGATGCGACCGGCTGACCGCAGCAACCAGTCTGGCCGGGGCAGGGCGGGTGCGCAGCGGCGCGCCATCCGCAGCAGATTCGGGCGGCATGCCGGCCGCAAGGCGAACCCGTTCGGCGAACGGTCCGCGGCCGCCCCGATAGAGCAGGCCGCGGACGGGGATGAAAACGAAGCCCAAAACCGGCTGTCCCGCCTCAATAAGCGCGAGATTAACGGTATATTCGTCCCTTCCGGCGATGAACTCCCGCGTGCCGTCGAGCGGGTCGACCAGAATGAAGCTTGCGCCATCACCGATCGCCGGCTGCCGGTCGGCCAGTTCTTCGGAGACGACGGGGATCCCGGGCAAGAGCTTGGCAAGCCCGTCGAGAATGACGGTTTGCGCGGCGATGTCGGCCGCCGTGACCGGACTGAGATCGGCCTTTTCGCGGACCGCCAGCCGATCCCGCGCAATGTCGAGGATGGCTCTTCCCGCGTGGGAGACGAGGCCGGTCAGCGCCTTCACGAGAGCAGGATCAATTCCATGCATCGAAATATCGTCTCCCAGCCTGAGTCGTTTGCGTTGATTGAGAGGGGCGGTGTATCACACAAGGCCACCGGCGGCGCGGCCGCCGCGCGGGCGCCGTCCACCAAACCATCATCCACAGCGGAGACGCATGGAATGCCCAGCGCCGCGCTTGAGTCGCTCGATCTTTCCGCCCTGCTCTGCTCGCGGGTGTGCCACGACCTGATCAGCCCCTCCGGCGCGATCGTCAACGGACTGGAAGTCTACGAAGACGCGGAGGATGAGGAGACCAAGGCTTTCGCCCTCAATCTGATCAAGAAGAGCGCGGCGACCGTGTCGGCCCGCCTGCAGTTCTGCCGGCTCGCCTTCGGCGCGGCGGGCTCGGCCGGCGCCCAGGTCGATCTCGGCGATGCGGAAAAGGTGGCGCGCGGCGCGCTCGAGGACGAGAAGGTGAAGATCAATTGGGGGCTGCCGCGGGCGCTGCTTCCGAAGAACCGGGTGAAGCTCCTGCTCAATCTGCTGCTCGTGGCGGGCCATGCGATCCCGCGCGGCGGGGTTTTGACGGTCGATCCAATCGGGGAGGGCGAAAGCCTCGGGTTCCGTATCGAAGCCTGCGGACTGAATTCGCGGGTGCCGCAGGCGATGGCCGTCCTCGTGGCCGGCGGCGAGGAGGGGCAAACGATCGATGCGCACGCAATCCAGCCGTTTTACACCGGATTGCTGGCGAAGGCCTGCGGATTGAGCGTGACGATCGCGAGCGAAGGCGAGGCGATCATCGTCGCCGCGCGCTGACCCGGATGCGCCGCAGGCGCCGCCGCCGGGGGTCGAACCCGGTTGCGAGCGCCAGCCGACGCATGACGCACCCCGGATGAGCGGTGGCTCGAGTTGAGACACTGCTTGCGGGGCGCATGGAGCGGGGAGGGGCAAGACCTCCCGGCGATTTTGAGGGGCCGAACCAAAGCGGCCCAGCCCGTTTAGACGGGGCTCTCGGCCGCGCCTACACCTTCTCGATGGCCCCCGTGACCCTGATGCTGGCTTCCCGGCCGCGATCCCACGCGTGGGCTTCGACACCCTGAGCAGGGACGGCCTCGTAGGGATTGCGCTGCAGGCCGTGGCGATAGTCGACGAACCCCTCCCAGAACGCCTCATACGGCGAATAATCCGAAGTCGGGAGTCGCTGGTCTGCGGTTTTCATGTAAGCCCCATGTGCTAGTGAAGGATCGTAGTGAGCGAAAAGTGAAACGAACAGGACGCCTACACAAAAGCACGCATGAGGACTTTCATAACACTGACAAAGTCCGAACCAATTCGCCGTTTCGCTTGGAATCTGTCGCAAAGCATTGTGGGCATATGGTGCCCGGCCAAGTAAAAATTCTCTTAATCGGAAAATATATTGTGATGGAACATTATTGTGTTTGTCATACTCGCCCGGGGCGCAGCCCCGCGGTGCGGCGTTAACCAGAACAAGAACAACTTTGCCCCGCCTTCCTGCGAACCCGCCTGTGCGGGCGAGCGCCGCCCTGGGCAAGGCCCCTCGGATAAGCACCTGCTTTGCGCCCGCGCCGTCCTGCACCTTAGTGCGCGCAAGGCGGCATCAGGTTCCGAGCAGCCAGATAAACGCCCCCATGGTCGGCAGCGAGAGAATGTTCGAGAGGAAGAGGGTCGACGCCATCTCTTGCTCGGCCACGCGGTACTGGACGGCAAGGATGACGCAAATCACCGCCGTGGGGATGGCGAGCGTGAGCACGGCCTCCCGCTGGATTTCCGGACTTAGGCCGAGCGCCGCGGCGAGCCCCCAGGCGAGCGCCGGAACGACGATGTTGCGCGCCACCGTCGTGATGATCGTCGGCGCGCTGAACGACACGCGTTGGCTGTAAAGGATCACGCCCGAGGCGAACAGCGCGACGCCGCCCGTGGCGTGGCCGAGCAGAATTCATCGATTGCCGAAGCGGTTCCGGGATTGCAATGCCCAATAATATCAATACGAAAGCCAAGAGGGGCGCCCATACCATCGGCTGCTTGAACGCCGCCAGGACGTAGCCGAATACAGTCTGCGGAGGCCCGCTTTTGTCGCCGCGTTTGGCGGCGCCGCGCGACAGGAGGATCAGCGTCGCCGGGATCTGCACCACCACCAGCACGAGCGCACTGATCACGACGGGAATGGTCGCCGCCGTCGCGCCGAACAGGTAGCCGAGCACGGGCAGGCCGACAAAGGCGACCGACGGGCCGCCGATCGCGAGCGCTTGCAGCGATGAGGTCATCAGATCGCGGCCGAAAACAAAGCGGGCGATCAGCAACGGCGCGACATAGCTCGCGAGCAGGCAGAACACGATGAGCGCGAGGAGCGTGGCGTCCCCCGCCAACTGGTCGCGCGGCGTCGCCGCAATGCCGGCGAACAGCATGAGCGGCAGCGCATAGACGAGGACCATGCGGTTGAGGACGTCCGCCTGCTTCTGGTCGAAGTCGTGCTGCCAGGCGGCCACAACTCCGAGGAGCAGCGTGAGAACGATCGGCAACAGGGCATTGAAGATGGTCGTCGCCACGCGCAGCTCCCTCCGATTCCGACAAGGCGGCGAGATTATCGGAAGCGATGGGGCGGGGGTACTCCGGGCGACGCCTTCCGCGATGGCGATCGCCTCGCTCCATGCGATGCGAGCGCGGAGCGGCCGCGGGTGGACGACTTGGCGCGGTGCGCGCACCGCGACGGCGATCGCCTCGCTCACCTTGGCGTCGATGGCCGCTGCAGCGGGGCAGGCCCGATGCGCCTTCATCTCGCCTGCGCTCCGGGCGCCGGCGGCGCGGTCGCCATCTCGCCGAGATAGTGGGCAAAGGCCGCATCCTTGGAGCGGATATGGCGCACGACCCACTCGCGCAACATGGTGAGGTCGGCGGCCGTGAGGGCTCGCTCGCCCGCGGCGATGCGCGTCTGGAACTCGCGCATCTGGTCCATCAGCCGGTCGTGCTCGGCCGCGTGGGCCGGCAGTCCGGGATAGGCCTGCTGGCGCATCACGAGCTGCTCGCTCATGAAATGGATGTTGGTGAACTCGATCAGCCGGTCGAGCAGCGTGGCAAGCTGCGCCTGATCGGCGCCCCCGCGCAGCTCCGCCTCGACCGCCAGCAGGAGATCGATCTGGCCTTGGTGTTCCAGATCGAGCGCGTCCTCGCCTAATCGGATGTCGTCGTCCGCCTGCGGGGTCTTCGTCATCGCTCTCACCAATTCTCGTCGGCAGGCAAGGCAGCAAAGCTCGCCTTCAAGGCGCTGCCCGAGGCGAGCGAGACTAGAGCGAATCGCCTTCCGGTGGAATCGGAATTCGCGCAAGTTGTTGTTGCGGGATCGATTTCTTCTAAGTTCCCGTGCGCCGGATCAGTCCGAGGGCAGGCTTGGCTGAGACGCACTAGCCGCGCCGACCGCGCGCGCAAAGGTCTGCTTGGTCTACGATTTCGACGCCAGGGCAAAAACAAAACCCCGCCATTGGCGGCGGGGGCCGGAAATCTCCGAGTTCGGGGGGAGAGAGCCTGTCGGCTCCCGGAGAACTCTCCGATCTGGGTCTGCGGCGCGTGCGATCGCCTCACGCGGGAATCCGCGCTTCGTCCTCCGCGGGCTCGCGCAGCACATAGCCGCGGCCCCACACCGTTTCGATGTAGTTGCGGCCGCTCGAGGCGTTCGCGAGCTTCTTGCGCAGCTTGCAGATGAACACGTCGATGATTTTCAGCTCCGGCTCGTCCATTCCGCCATAGAGATGGTTGAGGAACATCTCCTTGGTCAGCGTCGTGCCCTTGCGCAGCGACAGGAGCTCCAGCATCTGGTACTCCTTGCCGGTGAGATGGACCCGCTGGCCGCTCACCTCCACCGTCTTGGTGTCGAGATTGACGATCAGGTCGGCGGTCTGGATCACCGATTGGGCGTGCCCCTTGGAGCGGCGCACGATCGCATGGATGCGCGCGACCAGCTCGTCCTTGTGGAAGGGCTTGGTCATGTAGTCGTCGGCGCCGAATCCGAGCCCCTTCACCTTGTCTTCGATGCCGGCGAGCCCCGATAGAATGAGAATCGGCGTCTTGACCTTGGAGACGCGCAGCGCGCGCAGCACCTCGAAGCCGGACATGTCGGGCAGGTTGAGGTCGAGCAGGATGATGTCGTAATCGTAGAGCTTGCCGAGATCGACGCCTTCTTCGCCGAGATCGGTCGTATAGACGTTGAAGCTCTCCGACTTCAGCATCAGCTCGATGGATTGCGCGGTCGCGGTGTCGTCTTCGATCAGTAGAACGCGCATGCCAGTCCCCTTCCATGCCGCGTCGGATTGAGGGTGGCCAGCCAGTCTGGCGGCCTTGCCATACGCTTTGGACTCCAACCGATTCGAAACGTTAACGAACGATGCTTAACAAAACATGATTCGTGTGCGCAAGCCCGGGCCTGATATATTTGCCACGACCGGCTTAAGACATTGCACCGAACTGAGTTTTTTATGCACTCGACCGCTCACGTCCCACTTGAGAAACCGGCGTTAACCGGTCTGAACGAATCACTCCCGTCTTTACCGAGCCATGCCTTCGGCCCGCAGGACGGTGATGCAATCATTAACGCTTCGGGTAAATACAAGGTTAAAGGTTTAGCTTTGGTTTCCGTCGGTTAAGCTTGTTGTTGCAGGTGCGACACGATCCGGAGCGAAAATGCGCCGCGCGGGGAGCGCCGCCGGCCGCCGACCATGCGCCGGCCGTTCCGCAGGGACCCTTCATGCCGCCGGTTACAGCGACGGCGCGGGCGAAACGCCGATCTCAGGCGCTGCTCCGAGCGTGCGGAACGGGCGCTTTTTAACCGCATTGGCACAAGTCATTGCGGAAACCGAAAACTAACACTGTGCCGCCACAATCGCCCGAGTTGCGCCTGAACGAGCGGCGCCGCTTCAAGCTGGGGTCGCCCTCGCGGGCGTCTGGGGGAGTACAGGTCGATGAAGTCGCGCGATTCGATTATTCGGCTGAAGAAGTTTCAGGTCGATGAGAAACGGCGAAAAGTCGCGCAGATCGAAGCGATGATCGCCGAATTCGAGCGTATCGCCGGCGATCTCGATCGCGAAATCCACGCCGAGCAGGAGCGCACGGGAAACCACGATCCGACGCATTTCGCCTATTCGACCTATGCGCGGGCGGCGCTCGGCCGGAGCGAGAATCTCAAGCGTTCAGCCGAGGAACTCGCGGGACAGCTCGATCGCGCGCAGACGGCGCTGCAGGAATCCCTCGAGGAGCTGAAAAAGGTCGAGTTGCTCGGCGAGCGCGACCAGATGCGCGAGCGCACCGCCGAAGGAGCGCGCGAGCAGGCCGAGCTCGACGCGATCGGCGTGCTGCGGATGCGGGGCGCCCTCGGCTGATCCGGGCGTCGACGTGCGGGCGGGCGGAAGAACACGGCGGTCCGGAATCGGACCGCGCGCACGAGCCATCTTTCGGCCGCCACGTATTCGCACCATAATCAACCCAGATGGGGATGCGGGCGCATGGGCTGGGCGCCAGACGGATGCTGACATCGGCGGAACTCGTATGGCTCTTGGCCGCGGTCGCCAAAGGCGACCAGACGGCGTTCGAGCGCCTCTATGCGGCGACGCGCGCGAAACTCTACGGAATTGTCCTGCGTATCTTGCGCCGTCCCGACCTTGCTAATGAGGTCCTGCAAGAGGCCTATCTGAAGATCTGGTCGAGCGCCGGAAAGTTCGATCCCGCGCTCGCCTCGCCGATCACCTGGATGGTCTCGATCGCCCGCAACCGCGCCATCGATGTCGTGCGGAAGCGAACCGAAGCCTCGATCGAGGAGGAACCGGAGGTGATGGCCGTAGCAGCCGAAACCGCCGACCCGCTGGCGCGCCGCGAGACGAGCGAGCAGCTCAAGCGGCTGCTTACCTGCCTCGGCCGGCTCGAACCCGACCGGCAACGGCTTGTGCTGCTCGCCTATTACACCGGCGTGAGCCGCGACCAGCTCGCCGTGCAGTTCGAGCGGCCGGTGAATACGGTCAAGACCCAGCTGCGGCGCGCGCTGGCCGACATTCGGGAGTGCCTGGATTCATGACCGCGGACGAGGATAGAGGCGGTCTTGCGGCCGAATATGTGCTCGGCACCCTCGACGCCGCCGAGCGCGAACAGGCCGAGGAACAGATTCGCTCCGATCCCGGTTTCGCGGCCCTGGTGCAGGACTGGGAGCGGCGGCTCGGCGAACTGCATGCGATGGTCGATCCAGTGCCCCCGCCGCCCGAACTGTGGATCGCGATCCAGGGCCGGCTAGCCGAAATCGAGCCCCCCGCCGCCGAGATGCGCTTGCCCGGCTTTCTCACATCCTCTGCGCCGCGTGCGGAAGCGGAGCCGGCCAATGTCGTCGATCTGACCCGGCGGATGCAGCGCTGGCGGGGCGGCGCGCTCGGGCTCGGCGCGCTTGCGGCGGCGCTCGCCGGCGTGGTGGTCACCGCCGCGGTCGCGCCCGAGCGCCTGCCGCAGCCGCTGCGGCCGCAGCCGAGGGTGGAGACGGTCGAGGTCACCCGCGAGGTGGTGCGCACGGTCGAGGTTCCGTCGCCCAGCCGGTTCGTCGCCGTTCTTCAGAGCGGACCGACCGCGCCGGCCTTCATCATGACGGTCGATCTCGCCCAGCGGAACCTGACCGTCCGCCGCGTCGCCGCCGAGGAGCAGGCCGGCAAGAGCTATGAGCTTTGGCTCGTCTCGGACAAGTATCCGTCGCCGCGCTCGCTCGGGTTGATCGGCGCGGGCGAGTTCACGCAGGTGCCGGCGCTGTCGGCGTATGATCGAAACACGATCAGCACCGCGACCTTCGCAGTGTCGCTTGAACCGGAGGGCGGCTCGCCGACCGGAACGGCGACCGGACCGGTGCTGTTTTCCGGAAAGCTCTTGGAAGCGGTGCCGCCGACGCGTTCGCCTTGACGCCGCCTCCGGCCGACTTCGCCTGCGCCGGCTAAACCTGCGCGGCTAAGTGTTCGGGCGCGGTTCAGCGGCAATGGGAACGGAAGACGGACGAAGCCGGGCGGCGGCGGCGGATGTCCGTCAGTGCGTGGACTCGATGGCGCGATCCGGGCCCGCCCCGGTGTTTCCGACCATGACGACGCCGTAGCCATTGGTGTCGTCCGTCGCGCGCGCGGTGATGCCGATCATCATGATGATGAGCGACGCCAGAAGGGCGAGCACGACGACTTTGACGTGATTGATGTGGTCGCCCGCAGCGACCGCCGACGCGTTGCTGGTCATTACAAAACCCCTCAATGATCGAACCTTCGCTTGGTCGCCGCAACGAGCGCCTCGGTTCAATCCCCAACCCAGTGCGTGAGTTCTCTTGTTTGCGAGTAAAAACACGACGTTGCCCCGTGCGAACCGAGCAACGGCGGAAGCCTGAAAAGGTTGCTCGCAAACGGGGTCACGTTCCTGTGAACGTTTTCGCCCGGTGCAAGTGCTCGCGCGGGGCGACGAGCGATCGCCGCCCAGGATGACAATAATACCGTTGATTTCGTCCGGAGAAAACGGGGCGGTCAGCAACGGATGAAATAGAATGGAGGTTTTATGCCCTATCGAATTCGAAAATGACCGAAATTTAATGTTTACGTAAGTGTAACTTGCGGCTGTTCATTTGTTGAATTAGCGTTTTCACTTTTAGTGATGGAGAGCCGCATGTTGAAATCGATGCTCGTCGGCACGGTCGCGCTCGCGCTTACGGGCTCAGGCGTGGCGTTTGCGCAACAGGGTCGCCCCCCACAACCCAGCCCGCCGTCGGCGCAGGTTTCGCCCGCCCCGCAGGGCTCGCCGCCGCAGCAGAGCGCGCCGCAGCAGGCGGCTCCGCAGCAACAGGCTGCGCCGACGCAGCAGAGCCTCGCCGCCCAGCGGCAGAGCGATGCGCTGGCCACGGCCGAGGGCCACATCGCCGAACTGCGCGCCCGTCTCTCCCTGACGGCGGACCAGGAGAAGAACTGGCCGGCTTTCGAGCAGGCCTATCGCGATTTCGCGCGGGTGCGCTCCGAGCGCTGGCGGGACCAGAGCGCCCAGCAGCGCAGCGACAATCCGGTCGAGAATTTCCAGACCTGGGCGGACTTCGCGAGCCGCCGCGTGAACGGGATGAAGCGTCTCGCCGACGCGGCGGTCCCGCTTTACCAGAGCCTGGACCAGAACCAGCAGCGCCGGTTCATGGACCAAATCTATGCGTGGCATCCGCGCCTCGCGCGGCTCAGCAACCGCATCGCGGCGGGCGGGCGCGATGGCGGCGGCGGCGGTGGGCGCGGCGATGACGATGGCGGGCGCGGACCCGGCGGCTGGCATGGCGATTATCACGGCCGCTACGGCATGGGGCGCGGTGACGGCGGCGGTTGGCAGGGTCGGGGCTACGGGCCTGGCGCCGGCGGGTGCATGGGCCCGCGTTCGGGCTGGCGCGACGGCGGCGGCGGCGGGTTAGGTGGCCCGGGCTACGGAATGGGTCCGCGCGGCTCGCGCGACTGGGGCGGCGACCGCGGTCCCGGCATGGGTTCCGGCATGTGCCCGGGCATGGGTCAGCGCGGGGGCTGGCAAGATCGAGGTGGCGGCGACCAGCAAGGCCGTGGCTATGGACGTGGTCCCGGACCGGGCATGGGACAGGGCTCAGGCTGGGGCGAGCGCGACGACGGCGACGATGCGCAAGGCGGCGGCGGGGGGGGTGGCGGCCGCGGCGGTTGGAGCGGCGGCGCCGACGAGGAACGCTTTTGAGGGTGAAACCCTTCTGATCTAGGAGGCGTCGATATTACGTATAGGAATGGCCGGGCGGTCATCTGCAAGTCCCCCCATGCCCCCAGAGATCGCCGGGCCGCGCAGGCCGTCGGGTTCGCCCGGCGGCCTGCGTCATTTCAGAGTAAGGCGCGTCTCGTGACTTGATGGGCTCTCCGTGGCGTCGATCACCGTCGATCATCGCGGCGACCCAACCGCCGACGCCTTGCGGAAACGGCAGCCCCGCCGCGAGCCACGGCCTGCCGTTCCGTTATCGTGCAAGCGGAAGCGTGCAAGCGGGAGCGACCCGGACCGGCATTGCGTCGCGGCGCATTTCTGGACAGAGGCCGGCCCGTTTGCTAAGGACGCGCGCCCGGTGCACGGGCGTGCGGGCGCATAGCTCAGTTGGTAGAGCAGCTGACTCTTAATCAGCGGGTCCAAGGTTCGAGTCCTTGTGCGCCCACCAAATACATCCAAGCGCTTAGCATGGCGGATCAACGGCGAATGTTTCGCCCTACCCGTCCGGTGCGCGCAGGCGGTAGCCGATGCCCGGTCTCGGTCAGGATGTACTGCGGGCGCTCCGGGTCGGCCTCGATCTTCTGCCGGAGCTGCCGCACATAGACGCGCAGATATTGCGCGTCGGTCGGCTCGTCCCACAGTTCCCGCAGCAGGAACTTGTGCGTCAGCACCTTGCCGGCGTGCTGCACCAGCACGCGCAGAAGATCGTACTCCTTGGGCGAGAGCTTCACCTCCTCGTCGCCGCACCTTGACGATGCGGCGCACGAGATCGACCGACAGGTCGCCGACGCGGAAGACCGGCCGCTCGCCGTGGACCTGCAGCTGGTGGCGCAGCGCCGCGCGCATGCGCGCCAGCAGTTCGTCCATGCCGAACGGCTTGGTCACATAGTCGTCGGCGCCGAGATCGAGCGCCTGCACCTTGCCGGCCTCGTCGCCGCGGCTCGACAGCACGACGATCGGCACGCCTCGTTGCGCGCCGCGGATGGTTCGCAGCAGATCGAGCCCGTCGATGTCCGGCAGGCCGAGATCGAGGATGACCAGATCGGGCTTCTCGCGCAAGCAGCTCGAGCGCGGTCTTGCCGTTCGGCGCCTCGAGGACCTGCGTAGCCTTGGGTGCTCAGGCCCATCCGCAACAGCTTGCGGATGGGCGGCTCGTCGTCGATGACCAGAACCTTGAGCGGCGCGGCGCTCATGCGGCGGTGTCCAGCCGCTTGGCGGCGGCCGGGACCGGCAGCGTGATCGTGAAGACCGCGCCGGTCCGGTCGGTGCGGTTCGCCGCGGTGATCGTGCCGTGCATCGCCTCGACGAAGCCGCGCGAGATCGCGAGCCCCAGCCCGGTGCCGGCGCGCACGTGATCGCTCTTCTGCGCCCGATAGAACTTGTCGAAGATGTGCTCCAGGTCGGTCGGCGGAATGCCCTCGCCCTCGTCGAGGACCTGCAGCGACACGGCGCGATGCGTCCCGCCAGCCGCGGATGCGGATGGTCGTGCCGGGCGGCGCATACTTCGCGGCGTTGTCGAGCAGATTGAACAGCACCTGCTCGAACAGCACGGCGTCGATCTCGAGCATCGGCAGGTCGGCCGCAAGGCTCGACCTCGACCCGGTGGCTCGGCGAGGATCTTGCTCGCGCGCTCGCAGCGCGCTGCCGACGATCTCGCCGAGGTCGTGCAGCGGCGCTGTTCGGCACGACCGCGCCGGACTCGAGCCTGGTCATGTCGAGCAGGTTGGCGATGAAGCGGTTGAGCCGCTCCGCCTCGTCGATGATCGTCGCGAGCAGGTCGGCCTTCTGCGGCTCGGAGAGCGCGTTGGACGAGATCGCGCAGCGTCCCGGCCGCGCCGAAGCACGGCGGCCAGCGGCGTCTTGAGATCGTGCGAGATCGAGGTCAGCAGCGCCGAGCGCAGCCGGTCGGTCTCGATCGTCCGCTTGACCCGGTCCATGTCCTCGACGAGATGGACGCGCTCGATCGCGAGCGCGCTCTGGTCGATCAAGCGCATCGAGCAGCCGGCGCTCGTCCGGGCTCAGCAGCGGGCCCGGCTTGTCGCTGTCGATGCCGACCACGCCGACCGCGCCGCGCCCGGTGCGCATCGGCAGGAACAGCCGCTTGGCGCCCGGCAGCGTGTCGGAGCCGCGCCCGGCGGCGCGATCGTTCTCCCAGGCCCATTTGGCCGCCGCGAGGTCGGCTTCGTCGAGCGTGTCCTCCGGCGGATAGCCGGCCTTGACGGCGATCGAGCCGTTCTCCGGCAGCAGCAGCACGACGCGCACCTTCAGCATCAGGGCGATCTGATAGGCGCGTCGCCCACAGCACATCGTCGAGCGTGCCGACGCCGGCGAGCTTGCGGCTGAAGGCGTAGAGCGACTCGGTCGTGCGCGCCCGGCTCATCGCGGCGACCGCCTGCGTGCGCACGCGCGCGGCCACATTGGAGACGAGAATCGCCATGACGCTGAAGAAGAAGAAGGCAGCGACATTGGTCGGATCGGCGATCGTGAAGGTGTAGATCGGCGGCAGGAAGAAGAAATTGTAGCAGAGCGACGACGACGACGCTGGCGAACAGCGACGGCCAGAGCCCGAAGCGCACGGCGATCGCCGACGATCGCGGTGAGGAAGACGAGGTCGACGTTCTCGATGCCGAACCAGGGCTGGATCAGCAGGCCCAGTCCGAGCGCCGCCGCGACCGCGAGCAGCGCGATCACATAAGGCCGCGGATCGAAGGGCTCGCGCTTCTCGGCCGTCTGACCGCCGTCTTCGGGACCGGGCTCGCCCTCAAGCGTCGTCGCCCGCGATGACGTGCACGCTGATGTTGCCGGCGCGCCGCACGAGGTCGTGCACCACCGAGCCGTGCAGGATCTCGAACCAGCGCGAGCGGGTGGACTTGCCGACGACGATCTGGGTGATGTTGTTGGCGCTGCGCGTAGCGCGATCACGTCGTCGGCGATGCGCTGTCGCCGCCGCCGGGAATGGTGACCGCCTCGCCGCCGAGCGCCTCCGCCAGCCGCAGCGTGTCGGCGATGCGGTCGCGCTCCTCCTCGCCGAGCTGCGCGCCGCGGCGGCTTTCGACGTACAAGCGCCGATCCACGGCGCGTGCAGCCGGTCGGCCAGGCGCTTGGCGTAGCGCACGAGACCGGCGGCGCGGGGGTCCTCGCTGACGCAGACCAGCACGCGCTCGCCCGCGGCCCACGGTCCCGGGATGGCGCGCGCCTGCATCTGCGTGAGCAGCTGCTCGTCGACCCGCTCGGCGGTGCGGCGCAGCGCCAGCTCGCGCAGCGCCGTCAGGTTGGCCGGCGAGAAGAAATGCTCGAGCGCGCGCTCGGCCTGCTTGGGAACGTAGACCTTGCCCTCCTTGAGGCGCTGGATCAGGTCGTCCGGCGTCAGGTCGACCAGCTCGATCGCGTCGGCGCGGTCGAACACCTGAGTCCGGCACGGTCTCGCGCACGCGCACGCGGGTGATCTGCGCGACGACGTCGTTCAGGCTCTCGATGTGCTGGATGTTGACGGTGGTGTAGACGTCGATGCCGCGCGTCGAGCAGCTCCTCGACGTCGAGATAGCGCTTGGGATGGCGGCTGCCCGGCGCGTTGGTGTGGGCGAGTTCGTCGACCAGGACGAGCTGCGGGCGGCGCGCGATGATCGCGTCGAGGTCCATCTCGTCGAGCGCACTGGCCGCTGTAGTCGATGTGCTTGCGCGGGATGACTTCGAGGCCTTCGAGCAGCGCCTCGGTCTCCTTGCGGCCATGCGTCTCGACCACGCCGACGACGACGTCCACGCCGTCCTTCTGCTTGGCGCGGGCGCGTCTGCAGCATCTCGTAGGTCTTGCCGACGCCGGGCGCCGCGCCGACGAAAATCTTGAGCTTGCCGACGCGGCTTCTCCTCCCGCCGCGCCGCTTCGAGCAGGGCCTCCGGCGAGGGTCGCTGGTCGGGGTCGCGTCTGATCCGCCATCAGCGCCATATCTAGGCCGGCTCGGGCGGCCAGTCTCATCGCGCCGCCGCGCGGTCCAGCGCCAGGTTCAGCGCCAGCACGTTCACGCGCGGCTCGCCGAGGATGCCGAGGACGCGCGGCTCGACGTGCTGCGCCGACCAGCTGGCGCACGCGATCTTCCGGCAGGTTGCGCGCCTTCGCAACGCGCGGCACCTGGAACAGCGCCGCCTCCGGCGAGATGTGCGGATCGAGCCCGCTGCCCGAGGTGGTCACGAGGTCGATCGGAACCGGCGCGCCGGCATTCTCCGCCTTCAGCTTCTCGACGTCGCCCTTCACGCGCTCGATCAGCGCCTTGTTGGTCGGACCGAGATTCGAGCCGCTGGAGTTGGCCGCGTTGTAGGGCGCGGCGACCGTCTTGGTCGGGTCGGCCGGGATCCGGGCCGGTGGTCGCCGACGGCCGGCCGTGGAAATAGCGGTCGCTCGTGAAGCTCTGGCCGATCAGCGCCGAGCCGATGACCTTGCCGTCGCGTTCGATCAGGCTGCCCTGCGCCTGCTGCGGGAAGAGCACGCCGGCGATCCCGGTCATGGCGAGCGGATAGACGAGCCCGGTGATCGCGGTGAGGGCGACGATCATCACGATGGCGGGACGAATTTCGCTCAGCATGGCGTCCTCCTCAGGCGAGGTGCAGGGCGGTGACGACGAGGTCGATGACCTTGATGCCGATGAACGGAATGATGACGCCGCCGAGGCCGTAGATCAGCAGATTGCGCCGCAGCAGCGGGCCGGCGCCGATCGGCCGATAGGCGACGCCCTTCAGCGCGAGCGGAATCAGCGCGACGATGATCAGCGCGTTGAAGATGATCGCCGACAGGATCGCGCTCTGCGGGCTCGCGAGGCCCATGATGTTGAGCGCTCCGAGTTGCGGATAGAAGGCGAGGAACATCGCCGGGATGATGGCGAAGTATTTCGCCACGTCGTTGGCGATCGAGAACGTCGTCAGCGCGCCGCGCGTCATCAGGAGCTGCTTGCCGATCTCGACGACCTCGATCAGCTTGGTCGGGTTGGAATCGAGATCGACCATGTTGCCGGCCTCGCGCGCGGCCACCGTGCCGGTGTTCATGGCGACGCCGACATCGGCCTGCGCGAGCGCGGGCGCGTCGTTGGTGCCGTCGCCGCACATGGCGACGAGCTTGCCCTTGGCCTGCTCGTCGCGGATGAGCTTGAGCTTGTCCTCGGGCGTCGCCTGGGCGAGGAAGTCGTCGACGCCCGCCTCCGCCGCGATCGCCGCCGCGGTCATCGGATTGTCGCCCGTGATCATGACGGTGCGGATGCCCATGCGCCGCAGCTCGGCGAAGCGCTCGCGAATGCCGCCCTTGACGATGTCCTTGAGGTGGATGACGCCGAGCAGCCGGCCGTCCTTCGCCACCGCCAGCGGCGTGCCGCCGCTCTTTGCGATCTCGTCCGAAATCGCCTCGAGTTCGCGCAACGCTTCGGCGCTCAGCGCGACCGGGCGCCCGCCGTCCGCGGGGCCTGCGGCCTGCAAGCCCTTCAAATAGCCGACAATGGCGTCGACCGCGCCCTTGCGGACCCAGGAGCCGCCGACCTCCATTCCGCTCATGCGGCTGTGCGCGGTGAACGGAATCGACTTGCCGCGCAGTTCCGCGAGCTCGCGGCCGCGGATGCCGTACTTCTCCTTGGCGAGCACGACGATGGAGCGGCCTTCCGGCGTCTCGTCGGCGAGCGAGGCAAGCTGCGCCGCGTCGGCGAGTTCCTGCTCATGCACGCCGTCGATCGGCCGGAACGCCGTCGCCTGGCGATTGCCGAGCGTGATCGTGCCGGTCTTGTCCAGCAGCAGCGTATCGACGTCGCCCGCGGCTTCGACCGCGCGTCCCGACATGGCGAGCACGTTGAAACGCACCAGCCGGTCCATCCCGGCGATCCCGATCGCCGACAGAAGCGCGCCGATGGTGGTGGGGATCAGCGTCACGAACAGGGCGACAAGCACGACGATCGACACCGCGCCGCCGGCATAGGCGACGTAGCTCGGAATGGTCGCGACCGCGAACACGAAAATGATGGTCATGCCGGCGAGCAGGATGTTGAGCGCGATCTCGTTCGGCGTCTTCTGCCGCTGCGCGCCTTCGATCAGCGCAATCATGCGGTCGAGAAAGGACGATCCCTTTGACGCGGTGATCTGCACGACGATCTTGTCGGAGATGACGGTGGTGCCGCCGGTCACAGCCGAGCGGTCGCCGCCCGACTCGCGAATGACCGGGGCCGACTCGCCGGTGATGGCGGCCTCGTTCACCGTGGCCATGCCCTCGATCACCTCGCCGTCGCCGGGGATGACGTCGCCGGTCTCCACCAGCACGAGATCGCCCGCCGCGAGCTCCTCCGCCCAGGCGATCTCGAAGAGCTCGTGGTTGTCCGGAATGAGGAGGCGCTTCGCCTTGGTCCGCGTGCGCGTTTCCCGCAGCGCATCGGCCTGCGCCTTGCCGCGGCCTTCGGCCACCGCTTCGGCGAAATTGGCGAACAGGACGGTGAACCACAGCCAGATGACGATCTGCAGCGTGAAGGCGAATTGGTCTGCGCCGGTGAAGAGATCGCGCGCCAAGAGGAGCGTGGCGAGCGCCGCCACGATCTCCACCACGAACATGACCGGGTTCGCCGCGAGCGCGCGCGGGTCGAGCTTGCGCAGCGAGGCGCCGATCGCGGGCCACACGATCTTCCAGTCGAGCAGGGCCGACGCCGGCGCGCGCTTGCGGAGGACTGAGGATTCCATGGTCGTTGCTCCAAAGCCGGTCGATCAGAACAGCATGTTCGCTTGCATCGCGAGATGCTCGACGACCGGGCCGAGCGCGAGCGCCGGGAAGAAGGTGAGCCCGCCGATGATCAGGATCACGCCGACGAGCAGGCCGACGAACAGGCCGCCGGTGGTGGGAAAGGTGCCCGACGAGGCGGGCACGGTTTTCTTCGCGGCGAGCGAGCCCGCGATCGCCATCGCCGGGATGATCACGAAGAACCGCCCGACCAGCATCGCGACGCCGCCGGTCAGGTTGTAGAACGGCGTGTTGCCGGTGAGCCCCGCGAAGGCCGAGCCGTTATTGCCAGTCTGCGAGCTGTAGGCGTAGAGCACCTCGGTGAAGCCGTGCGGGCCGGGATTGGCCATCGAGGCGACGGCCGAGGGGATCACCACGGCGACGGCGGTCCAGCCGAGGATCATCAGCGGCAGGCAGAGAATGGCGAGCATCGCCATTTTCACCTCGCGCGCCTCGATCTTCTTGCCGACATATTCCGGCGTGCGGCCGACCATCAGCCCGGCGACGAAGATCGCGATGACGACGAACAGCAGCATGCCGTAGAGGCCCGCGCCGACGCCGCCGACGATGATCTCGCCGAGCTGAATGTTAAATAGCGGAATGAGACCGCCGAGCGGGGTGAAGGAGTCGTGCATGGCGTTCACCGCGCCGCATGAGGCGGCGGTGGTGATCACCGCGAAGAGCGCCGAGCCGAGGATGCCGAAACGGACCTCCTTGCCTTCCATGTTGCCGCCGGAGAGGCCGAGCGCATTCAACCCGGTCGTGCCGGCGGCTTCCGCCCAGTAGGCGATCGCAACGCCGGCGATGAACAGCACGCCCATGGCGGCGAAGATGGCCCAGCCCTGGCGCTGGTCGCCGACCATGCGGCCGAACACATTGGTGAGCGCGGCGCCGAGCGCGAAGATCGAGACGATATGGATCAGGTTCGTCACCGCATTCGGGTTTTCGAACGGATGCGCGGCATTGGCGTTGAAGAAGCCGCCGCCATTCGTGCCGAGATGCTTGATCATCATCTGCGAGGCGACCGGCCCCTGGGCAATCACCTGCTTTGCGCCCTCCAGCGTGGTTGCTTCGGTATAGGCGCTGAGATTCTGCGGAACGCCGAGCGCCACGAGCGCGATCGTGCCCACGATGCAAATCGGCAGCAGGACATAGAGCGTGCAGCGGGTGAGGTCGACCCAGAAATTGCCGACCGTCTGCGCCGACGCGCGCGCAAACCCGCGAGTGAGCGCGACCGCAAGCGCAATGCCGGTCGCCGCCGAGACGAAATTCTGCACCGTCAGCCCGAGCATCTGCACCAGGTACGAGAGCGTGCTTTCGCCGCCGTAGTTCTGCCAGTTGGTGTTGGTGAGGAAGCTCGCCGCCGTATTGAACGAGAGTTCGGGCGGCACGGCCGCCATGTCCTGCGGATTGTAGGGCAGCGCCTGCTGCAGGCGCAGCAGCGCGTACAGAATCGCGAACCCGCCGACATGGAACAGCAGCATGGCGACCGTGTAGGTCAGCCAGTCCTGCTCGCGTTTTTCGTCGACGCCGCCGAGGCGGTAGAGCGCCACCTCGACCGGCCGCAAGATCAGCGACAGGAAGGTGCGCTCGCCGTTGAAGACGCGCGTCATATACCAGCCGAGCGGCGGCACGAGCGCGACGACGATGCCGCAATAAAGGAGAATCTGGATCCAGCCATTGATGGTCATGGCGCGCCTCTCAGAACCGCTCGGGACGCAGCAAAGCGTAGGTGAGGTAGATCAGCAGGCCGGCGGTCACCGCCGCGCCGAGCCAGATAATCGACGGTCATGACACTCTCCTCAGAGCCGCTCGCAGGCGTAGGCGTAGCCCACGGAAACGGCGAAGAACCCGGCCGCGATGGCCAGCATGACGATGTCCAGCATGGTTGATCCTCTCAGCGGCCGCCGCACCTTCTCTGCGCAGCGGCGCACCGCATTGATCCGGCTCAAAATGCCCGGCGCCGCAAAGCGCGCTTTCGAGCGGGCGGCGCCGCACGGTCAGTGACGTGCCAATGACTGCATAGGAATTCGAGAGCGACGGAGTCGCGGAGATATAGGAATCTCATAAAGGAGGGATAATCCGGATTCCCAATCCTCGCGTTCGTGCGATAAGGAGACTATGCTTAAGCCCCTACCGCGCCAGGATGCACCCAGCAGGCGCCGCGAATATAGCGCCGACAACCTGCGACGCTTTCCCCCTCAAGCCTTGACAGTCGCTGCCCTTGCTTGGCCGGACACGCATGGCCCAAGACAATTTGACTCCTGAAAGAACCGAATCTTCGAACCCGGCCGCGCCGCACGCACCTGCACCCAACAGGTTCTTTGCGCTCACGCTCGGCAGCATCGGCGTCGTCTACGGCGATATCGGCACGAGCCCGCTCTATGCGTTTCGCGAGGCGCTCGTCGCGGCCGGCGGCGGCGGGGTGGGCCGCGCGGCGGTGCTGGGCGTGCTGTCGCTGAATTCTTTGGGCCTTGATCCTGATCGTCACGTGCAAATACGTGCTCGTTCTGTTGCGTGCGGACAACA
This sequence comes from uncultured Alphaproteobacteria bacterium, assembly GCA_963712435.1. Taxonomy (GTDB): domain Bacteria; phylum Pseudomonadota; class Alphaproteobacteria; order Rhizobiales; family Xanthobacteraceae; genus Rhodoplanes. The sequence goes on from CAVQIB010000021.1 coordinate 256,271, forward strand.
ACGGCGAGGGCGGCACGCTGACCTTGATGGCGCTGGCGCAGCGCGCCATCGGCAAGGATTCGCGCGTCATACTCTGGTTCGGCATTCTCGGCGCGGCCTTGTTTTTCGGCGATGCGCTGATCACCCCGGCAATTTCCGTTCTGTCGGCCATGGAAGGGTTGAAGATCGTCACGCCGGCTTTCGAACACTCCGTTGTTCCGCTCACGGTGCTTATTCTTGTCGCGCTATTCGCGGTGCAGTCGCGCGGAACGGCGAGCGTCGCCACATTATTCGGCCCGATCACGACGGTGTGGTTCATCGTCATCGGCGTGGCCGGCGCGACGCATATCGCCGATGATCCGAGCGTCTTGGCGGCGATCAATCCCGCCTACGGAATTTCCTTTCTCCTCGAACACGGATTGATCGGCTTCGTCACGCTCGGCGCCGTGTTTCTTGCGGTGACCGGCGCCGAGGCGCTTTATGCCGATCTTGGCCATTTCGGCCGCGCGCCGATCCAGACCGCGTGGCTTGTCATTGTCCTGCCTTCGCTCGTGCTCAACTATTTCGGCCAGGGCGCACTCGTGCTGGCGCATCCGGAGGCGATCGAAAACCCGTTTTTCCTGCTCTTTCCGGACTGGATGCTGTTGCCGATCGTGGTTCTTGCAACGGCGGCGACCGTGATTGCGAGCCAGGCGGTGATCACCGGCGCCTATTCGCTCGCGCGCCAAGCCATCGCCCTCGGGCTCCTGCCGCGGCTCGACGTGCGCCACACTTCTGAGGAACAGGAAGGCCAGATCTACATGCCGCTCGTGAACACGGCGCTCCTGCTGGGCGTCCTGCTCTTGGTCGGCCTGTTCCGAACCTCGAGCGCGCTTGCTTCCGCCTATGGAATTGCGGTGACGGGCACCATGGTCGTGACGGCGGCAATGGCCTTCGTGGTCATTTGGCGCGTATGGGGCTGGTCGCCTTTGTTGGCCGGCCTGCTGATTGCGCCGTTCCTCATCATCGACGCGACCTTTCTTGCAGCCAACCTTCTCAAATTCGTCGAAGGCGGCTGGCTGCCGCTCGCCTTTGCTGCCGCGCTCTCGACGGTGATGTACACGTGGCATCACGGCAACAGGCTTCTCCTGGAAAAGACCCGCAGGCTCGAGACGCCGCTCGAAGCGCTGGTCGCGATGCTGGAAAAGAAGCCGCCGCACCGCGTGCCCGGCACGGCCGTCTTCCTCACTTCCGACCCGCAGAGCGCGCCGACCGCGTTGATGCACAGCCTCAAACACTACAAGGTCCTGCACGAGAAGAACGTGATTCTGAGCGTGCTCACCGCGCAGACGCCGCGTGTTGCGCCCGAGGAGCGCGTCAGAATTGAGCCGATCGGCGAGACCTTTTCGCGCGTGACGTTGCGATTTGGCTACATGGAGTCGCCCAATGTGCCGCGCGCCCTCGCCATCGCGCGCAAGCTCGGCTGGCAGTTCGATATCATGTCGACCTCGTTCTTTCTCTCCCGCCGGCTTCTGAAAGCCGCCGCGCGCTCGGAAATGCCGCGCTGGCAGGACCGGCTGTTCATCGCTCTCACGCGAATTGCGAACGACGCAACGACCTATTTCCAGATACCCACTGGCCGGGTGGTCGAGGTGGGCACGCAGGTCACGGTCTAGTCGCCGGCTTCAGTAACGCCGAAAGCGTGATCCGAAGGCCCGGCAGGCCGGCCGCGCCCGAGCGCGTCGATCTCGCGCGGCCTTTTCAGGAACCGCCGGCGGCGCGCGGCGTCTCGCCGGCGAGGGCGGCGCGCAGCAGCGCCAGCGCGTCGGCGCTCGCCCATTCGGCCGGGCCCGCGAGCGAGGCGATTTCGCAGCCCGCGGGATCGATCAGCAGGGTGGTCGGCATGCCGAACGCCTTGCCGATCAGCTTGAGGTCCTGGAAAATCTTGGCGCTCGGGTCCGCGTAATAGGCGAGGTCCTTGATTCCCGCCTCGGCGAGCCAGGCTTTGGGCTTGTCAGGGTCGCGCGTGTCGATATTCACCGCGACCACCTCGAAGCGCGCGCCGCCGAGTTCGCGTTCGAGCGCGTCGAGCGCCGGCATTTCCGTCCGGCAGGGCGCACACCAGGTGGCCCAGAGATTGAGGAGAACCGTGCGGCCCTGCCAGTCGGCAAGCGTTTTCGGCGCTCCCGCCGCGTCCTTGAAGCCGAGCGGCGGCAGCCGGCGCGGTTGATCGGCGACCACCAGCGCGGCAATTTCGCCGCGGGCGAGCGGGGCGAGACGGCGGGCAAGGTCGGCGGCCGGCCCGCAGGCCGCATCCTGCGGATTGCGCGCAATTCCGCGAAGGCCGTATACCGCGCCGACGACCGCGACGGCGGCGAGCAGGCCAGCGGCCCCGAGCGCGAGGCCGCGGCGCGACCGGCTGCGCGGCTCTCGAGGAGTGTCGGTCATGAGCGGATCCGAGGACATGCCATGAGTAATAAGATGTGGGGCGGCCGCTTCACAAGCGAGCCGGCGGCCATCATGGCGGAGATCAACGCCTCGATCGACGTCGACCGGCGGCTGTTCCGGCAGGACATCGCCGCGAGCAAGGCCCACGCGGAGATGCTCGCCAAACAGGGCATTATTTCGGCCAAGGACGGCAAGGCGATCGCGCGCGGCCTCGACGCCATCCTCGCCGAGATCGAAAGCGGCCAGTTCGCCTTCAAGCGCGAGCTCGAAGACATTCACATGAATGTCGAGGCGCGGCTGCATGAGCTGGTCGGCCCGGCCGCGGGCCGCCTGCACACCGCGCGCTCGCGCAACGACCAGGTCGCGACCGATTTCAAGCTGTGGGTGCGCGATGCGATCGACGACATCGACGGGCTGCTCGCCGGCTACCAGCGGGCGCTGGCGGAGAAGGCGCTCGCCCATGCCGACACGATCATGCCCGGTTTCACCCATTTGCAGCCGGCGCAGCCGGTGACGTTCGGCCATCACCTGCTCGCCTATGTCGAGATGGCCGGGCGCGACCGCGGCCGCTTCGCCGATGCGCGCCGGCGTCTCAACGAGTGCCCGCTGGGCGCCGCGGCGCTTGCGGGCACCTCGTTTCCGATCGATCGGACGATGACGGCGAAGGCGCTCGGATTTGCGCGGCCCGCCGCGAATTCGCTTGACGCCGTCTCCGATCGCGACTTCGTGCTGGAGGCGCTTTCGGCGGCGGCGATCGCGTCGGTGCACCTGTCGCGCTTCGCCGAGGAGATCGTGATCTGGACCTCGCCGCTGATCGGCTTCCTCGTCCTGTCGGACGCCTTCACCACCGGCTCGTCGATCATGCCGCAGAAGCGCAATCCCGACGCGGCGGAGCTCGTGCGCGCCAAGACCGGGCGCATCGTCGGGTCGCTCGATACGCTCCTGATAGTGATGAAAGGGCTGCCGCTCGCCTATCAGAAGGACATGCAGGAGGACAAGGAAGCCGCCATCGACGGCCTCTCCGCGCTCTCGCTATGCATCGTCGCCATGACCGGCATGGTGGGCGACATGCGGCCGGATACGGCGCGCATGGAGGCCGCGGCCGCCCAGGGCTTCTCGACGGCGACCGACCTGGCCGACTGGCTCGTGCGGGAGTTGGGGATTCCGTTCCGCGAGGCCCATCACATTACGGGACGGATCGTCGCTGCGGCCGAGAAGCGCGGCGTTTCGCTGGAGGCGCTTCCTCTGGAGGAAATGCAGGCGGTCGAGCCGCGCATCGACGCGCGCGCCCAGCGGGTGCTGACCGTCCAGAACGCGGTGAAAACGCGGTCGAGCTTCGGCGGCGCCGCCCCCAAGAACGTGCGGGCGCAAGCCACGCGCTGGCTCAAGACTCTCGGCGCAACGTAAAAGCCGGCGAGACACTCGCCGCATAAAAAGCCGGCGGCCCCAGGCTAATTTGGGACCACCGGCTTTTTGGGTCAGATCAGCGCGCCAGCGTCAGCCGATTGGCGCCGGGCTGGTCGCGCGATTGTCGCGCGATTGTCAGTTGCCGCCGATATTCCCCTTCGGGCCAGCGTTGTCCGTCTGGCTCGACGGGGCGTCCCGGCTGCCCGGCGCGGCGCCGGTCGTGCCGGGGGACATGCGGCTGCCGGACATGCCGCTGCCGGACATTCCGCCCGACGAGCTGCCGGGCGCGTAAGTGCCGCCCGTGTCAGCGGTTCCCGGTTGCGCCTGAAGGTTCTGGTTGCTGCCGGTCGGGGTGTTGGACGCGCCGCCCGTGCCGGCGCCGGTGCCCTGCGCGAAGCCCGGGGTTGCGAACGCCGCGACGCCCAAAGCGACAATTCCTGCGCGCACGGCGTTTTTCGTGAAACTCATGGTATTGCTCCTGCCCTGTTGTGGATGGCTGTACGGCCCGCTCGGCCGCATACTTGGTCAACAGCGCGGCCGATGCCTGGTTCCCCCAGCCGACAAAGCGGGCTTACGATCCAAGTTGATGAATTTACTTCTATTTCTCCGTTGAGGCAGCATGCTACCGCAGCTTGCCTCAATCTCGTCGACCGGTTCTGGTGTGGTCTTGCCGAACCGCGTCAGGCGGTCGCATCGCCGCAGGCGGCGGCCCGTCCTGCGCGGGTGGTCGCACTTTCATGCGATATGCTCTATGTTGGCGCCGGATTCTGGGGGAGCGGCTGTATGCGTTGGGGTGACCGCTGGTTCGCGCATGTGTTGCTGATGCTCTGGCTCTTCGCCGCGCTCGGCCTTGCCGGCTGCGGCCGGAAGTCCGATCTCGATCCACCCTCGGCGAGCGCCGCGCCTGCCGCCGTGGAGCCGACGGGCCAGCCCTCCTGGCGCCTGCCGCCGACGCAGGCCGCTCCGCCGCCGCCGCCCCCGCGCGATCGACGATTTCTGCTTGACCCGCTTCTCAATTGACAGGCCGGCCGCGGCGCTCGTATCGCAAAGCGTCCCGCTGGTCCTGTATGGATCGGCGGAGTCGCCGCCGCGCTGAGAAGCGCTTCAGCCAAGGCCGCCGATGCACCATTTCACCTACCGCGGCGGCGTGCTCCACGCCGAGGCGGTCGACCTCGTTCGGCTCGCCGGCGCGGTCGGCACGCCCTTCTACTGCTACTCGACGGCGACGCTCGAGCGTCACTACCGGGTGTTCGCGGACGCGTTCGCAGATGTTCCCTCGCTCGTCTGCTACGCCATGAAGGCGAACTCCAACCAGGCGGTGATCAAGACGCTGGCGCGGCTCGGCGCCGGCGCCGACGTCGTCTCCGGGGGAGAATTGAAACGCGCGCGCCAGGCCGGCATTCCGGCGGACAGAATCATGTTCTCCGGCGTCGGCAAGACGGAGGCAGAACTCGCCGCCGCCGTAGACGAAGGCATTCTGTGCCTCAATGTCGAGTCGGAGCCCGAACTCGATCGGTTGTCCTCGATCGCGGTCGGCAAAGGGCGGACCGTCGCCGTGTCGCTCCGGGTCAATCCCGATGTCGACGCAAGGACGCATGCCAAGATCGCGACGGGCAAATCCGAGAACAAGTTCGGCATTCCGATCAGCCGCGCGCGCGAGGTCTATGCCCGCGCGGCCAAGCTCCCCGGCTTGCGGGCGGTCGGGGTCGACATGCATATCGGCAGCCAGATCACCGAGCTGCAGCCGTTCGACGACGCGTTCGCGCTCCTGTCCGATTTCGTGCGCATGCTGCGCGCCGACGGCCATGCGATCGAGCATATCGATCTCGGCGGCGGCCTCGGGATTCCCTATGGCGACGAGGACGACGAGCCGCCGCATCCGGAGGCCTATGCCGCCGTGGTCAAGCGGGCGACCCGCGCGCTCGGCTGCAGGCTGATTTTCGAGCCGGGGCGGCTTCTCGTCGGCAATGCCGGAATTCTGGTCACGCGCGTGATCTATGTGAAGCGCGGGGAGGCGAAGACCTTCGTCATCGCCGACGCCGCGATGAACGATCTCGTCCGCCCGACCCTCTACGAGGCCCATCACGCCATCCGGCCAGTGCGCGAGCCGCTTCCCGGCGCCGCTCGCCTGCTCGTGGACCTTGTGGGACCGGTCTGCGAGTTCGGGCGACTTCCTCGCGCTCGACCGCGAGATGGCCGAGCCCGCCCCCGGCGATCTCCTCGCGATCATGTCGGCCGGCGCGTATGGCGCGGTGCAGGCGGGCACCTACAATACGCGCCCGCTCGTCCCGGAAGTCATGGTGAAGGACGCCGAATGGGCGCTGGTGCGCCCGCGCTTGGACGTGGACGCGCTGATCGCGCTCGACCGCCTGCCGCCGTGGCTGTCTGCCTCCGCGTGAGGGCTCTGCGTGGCCCGCAAAGTGCATAGTTCGCCCCATCTGACATCTGCGTGAAAGGACGCAATTCAGCCGCGGCCGGCTGCCAGATTGCGCCGGCTGCGTGTTATCAGATCGCGGGAAAAACGCCGGAGACTGACGAATTCGCACCTGGAAGACCAGTTTGCGTCAAAAGGCCAAGCGGGCGGGCGACGCCGGCCGCGCCCGGCCATCGGCCGTCATCGAGCCCGCCCTGACGCGTGCCCGCTGGGCCCTGCTGTGGGAACGGCTGTGGCCCGCGCTGGCGCTGCCGGCGATGGCGGTCGGCGTGTTCCTCGCCGCCTCGTGGCTCGGCCTGTGGCTGCAGCTGCCGCCCGCCGGCCGGTTGATCGGCGTCGCCCTTTTCGGCCTGCTTCTCCTCGCCGCCCTCATCCCGCTCGCGCGGGTTCGTTTTCCGTCGATCGCCGAAGGATTGCGCCGGCTCGACCGCAATTCCGGGCTCGCGCATCGGCCGGCGACCGCCGCGGCCGACACGATCGCAGCCCCGCAAAGCGACCCCTGGTCGCTCGCGCTCTGGCAGAGCCATATCGCGCGCTCGCTCGCCGCCGCTGGCGCGCTGCGGGCGGGGTGGCCGTCGCCGCATCTTCCCCTGCGCGATCCGGCGGCGCTGCGCGCGCTCGTGCTCATTCTGGGCGTGGCCGCCTTCTTCGGCGCGGGCGACCAGCGCGTGCGGCGGATCGCCGCCGCGTTCGACTGGCAGGGCGTGGTGACGCCGGCCGCCTTCCGTCTCGATGCGTGGGTTTCGCCGCCGGTCTATACCGGCCGGCCGCCGGTGATGCTGCCGGGCGTGCGTCCGGGCGAACCGAAAGCACACGCCGGAGCGCCGCTGTCGGTTCCGGCCGGCAGCGTGCTGGTGGTGCGCGCGAGCGGGGACACGCGGTTCGACATCGCCGTCGCGGGCGGCCTCGCGGAGAGCGGCGGCGATCCGCAGGCAAAAACGCCCGCCGGGGCCGACGAGCGCCGGTTCACGATCAATGATCACGGGACGGCGGCGCTGCGCGGCGTCGGCCATGACCTCGTCTGGGCGTTCAACGCCGTTCCCGACCACGCGCCGACGATCGCCCTGGCGAAAGATCCCGAGGAACAGGCGCGCGGCGCGCTCCAGCTCTCCTACCGGCTGGAGGACGATTACGAAGTTGTCGAGGCGCGCGCGGCCTTTGCGCCGAAGGCGGCGAACCCGACCGTGTCGCGGCGCGCTCTGTTCGAGGCGCCGGACTTTCCGCTCGTGCTTCCGCAGACCCGGACCAAGAACGGCGTCGGCCAGACCACCAAGGACCTCACCGAGAACCCGTGGGCCGGCGCCGATGTGATCATGACCTTGATCGCCAGCGACGAGGCGAAGAACGAGGGGCGGAGCGTCCCGTTCGAGCTGCGCCTGCCGGAGCGGATCTTCGTCAAGCCGCTGGCGCGCGCCCTGATCGAGCAGCGGCGCGAGCTCGCGCTCGACGCCGATGCGCGCGACCGCGTGACGATCGCACTGGATGCGCTGGCGATGGCGCCGGAGCAATATACGCCCGAGACGGGCGTCTATGTCGCCCTGCGCTCGATCTATTGGCAGCTCGCCCGCGCCAAGTCGGATGACGATCTGCGCGAGGTCGTCAAGGAGCTGTGGGCGCTCGCGACCCAGCTCGAGGACGGCAATGTGTCGGATGCCGAGGCGCAGCTGCGCGCGGCGCAGGAGCGTCTGCGTCAGGCGCTCGAACGCGGCGCGAGCGAGGAGGAAATCAAGCAGCTGATGAATGAGCTGCGCGCCGCGCTCGACAAGTTCCTGCAGGCGCTCGCCGAGGAAATGCGCAAGAACCCGCAGCTCGCCCGCCCGCTCGATCCCAACGCCCGCCAGTTGCGCTCGCAGGACCTGCGCAGCATGCTCGACCGGCTCGAACAACTCGCCCGCTCCGGGGCCAAGGACGCCGCCCGCGCACTGCTCGAACAGCTGCAGTCGATGCTGGAAAACCTGCAGATGGCCCGGCCCGGCATGCCCGGCGACGACGGCGATGACGACATGATGTCGGCGCTTGACGAGCTCGGCAACATGATCCGCCGCCAGCAGCAGCTGCGCGACCGCACCTTCCAGCAGGGTCAGGACCAGCGGCGCGGCCAACGCGGCCAGCAGCGCCAGGGGCAACAGGGCGAGCAGGGCGACCAGCCGGGCGACCCGAAGGAATTCGGCGAGCTGCAGCAGAATCAGCAGGCGCTGCGCGACCAGCTCAAGCAGTTGATGGAGCAGCTCCGCCAGCGCGGCTTGGGCCAGCCGCAGGACGGCCAGCAGGGTCAGCAGGGCCAACAGGGTCAGCAGGGCCAGCAGGGCCAGCAGGGTCAGCAGGGCCAGCAGGGCGATCCGCTCGGCCGGGCCGACGAGTCGATGGGCGACGCCGCCAAATCGCTCGGCGGGAAGGACGCCGACGGCGCCGTCGACAGTCAGGGCCGCGCGCTCGAAGCGCTGCGCCGGGGCGCTCAGGGCCTCGCCCAGCAATTGCAGCAGCAGATGGGGCAGGGGCCGGGGCCGTACCAGCCGGGCCGCATGGGGCAAGGGCGCGCGCAGCAGGACACCGATCCGCTCGGCCGGCCGCTGCGCGGTCGCGATTACGGCGACGACACCACGGTCAAGGTGCCCGGGGAGATCGACATTCAGCGGGCGCGACGCATTCTCGAGGAACTCCGCCGCCGCTTCGCCGATCCGCTGCGGCCGCAGCTCGAGCTCGATTATCTCGAACGGCTCCTGCGCGACTATTGAGGTCGGCGGACGCCGGCCTGCGGGCTCGAGTCCAGCTCAGCGCGGCGCCCGATCGGCGTCGCCGGATCGCCCACGCGACGAACACGGCGAGCAGCGCCGCCGCAAGGCCGTACCACGTGACCACGTATTGTAGATGGTTGTTTGGCAGATTGGGCCGCAGGCGCGCCGGCTGCGGCCATCCGCCGGGCGGCGCGGGTCCTTCCAGATCGATATAGAAGGGTGCGGCGTCCACGCCCTTGGCGGCGGCGATCCCGATGGCGTCGCGGGCAAACCATAGATTTCGGTCCGGGTCCGGGGCGGGCGCGTAGATCGACGGAGCGTCCGGCCAGCGGATGACGCCCACGAGGTTGACCGCGCCGGCGGCCTCTCCCTCGGCGCGCGTCTTGGGATCGCGCAGCGCCTCCGGCACGAATCCGCGGTTCACCATGATGATTCCGCCGTCTTCGAGCCGGGCGGGCGTGAACACGGAAAAGCCGGGGCCGGTCGGTGCGTTCGCCCGCAAACTCGATACGACCGAATAGACCAGCGCTTCGCGATCGTGCAGGAATTCGGCCGGAAAGACGACGCGGCGGAATTCGACATCGTCGCGCGCGAGCTGCGGCCATTGTGCACGGTCCGGCAGCGGCGCGGGCGCAGCGGCGAGCCGCTCGGTCAGCGTGGCGATGAGCCCGTCCTTCCACGCCATGCGCTGGAGCTGCCAGGTTCCCAGCCCGAGCAGGAAAAGGAAACCAGCGAACGCCACGAGGCCGGGCAGAAGGAGACCGCGGCGCTCGGCGCGAAGCGGCTCGACCGCCTTCATGGGGCGCGATCGGAGCGGAACTGCTGCTCCGCAGCCTTGTGGCGATACTGAACGCCAATCAGCAGGCCTTTAAGCGGGCGGATCGGCCCGAGCGTGGTGATCAGGATCAGCGGCAGCCAGAGCGCCGCATGCACCCAGAAGGACGGCTGGTATAGCACCTCGACGATAAGCGCCGCCGCGACGACCACGAAACCCGAAAACGTCATGACGAAAAAAGCCGGCCCGTCCCCCGCATCGATGAAGCCGTAATCGAGGCCGCAAACCTCGCATTTGGGGGCGATGGTGAGAAAGCCGTGGAACAGCCGCCCCTCGCCGCAGCGCGGACAGCGTCCCGCAAGCCCGGAAAGGAGCGGATTGGGCGGAGGCGAACCAGGCGGACGGGTCATGCTGATCTCTGTTCTGTTATGATGAGCGACTGAGCCGGCGGGGGCGGCGGCGCCCGTTGCCTGCGCCTTGGTCGCGACAGGCAACGCCGGAATTCACCGCAAGCCACATCCGCGTCGGAATCGGCGGCCGGCGCAGACGCTCCCGCGCGAGCCCCCTTGGGTTGCCGAGATCAACGCGCGGTCAGTTCATAAATAATGAGCGACTCGATCACAATCGAGCGCTCCGAGACGAGTCGGGCGCGCAGGCCGGCCTCCTCGATCAATCGGCCGAGGAGATTGAGATCGGAATCCGAGGAGACCATGACGTAGATCCGGCCGCCCGGCTTCAGCCGCGCGCGCGCCTGCTCGAACAACGCCGCGACGTCGCGATAGCTCGGGCCGGCGTGCCAGCCGCGATCGGCAAGGTCGCGCGGTTCGCCCGCATGCTTGGGCGGGCTCGACAGGACGACGTCGAACAAGGGGCGGGGCGCGAAGGCCGCGAGAAGGTTCGAACACACGCCGCTCACCGCGGGAAAGCCGTTCGCGCGCGCGTTCTCGTCGGCGGTGAGGGCCGCGTTCGGGTTGATGTCGGCGGCCACGACATAGTCGGCGCCCGCGCGCGCCGCGGCAAGCGCGAGGATGCCCGACCCGGTCCCCACATCGATTACGCATTTGCCGCTCAGGTCGAGCCCGTCGATGAACTCGGCAAAACACTCGCTGCTGATGAAATAGCGCGGGTGAAACACGGTCGGTCGGACCGTCAGGCGAAAACCGGCGGCGTGCGTGACCTGGGTCGATTGCCGCCGCAGGATGAAATGATAGGACAAGAAGTGAATCGCCGCCCGCAACAACCGGCGGAACCGGCCGTGCGGCGCGCTTCGGCGTCCCAGCGCGCCGCCTTGACTAGCCGTTGCACCAGCGGCGCCGTCTGCCCATTGATCCATGATCGTCGTTTTTCCTATGATGACGACTGCAGAGCGTTCTACGTACGCCCATTAAACTTCTGCGTGACTAGGTTGATCGTTCCACTTCGTCAATGCGCCGGGCGCGCGGCGATCGCCAATGCCCCGCGTGCGCCTCCGCCGAAAATGCGAGAATGCCGCGTCGATCGTCCATCCCGCAACAACCGCCACGAGAGAAGGTGAGCGTCTATTGTCGGTGAGCCATCGTATCAGATCGTACTTGGAGTCGCCCCAATTCAAAGGGCTGGATCGCTTTCGCGCCTTCCGCCCGCGCCTGGGCGGGTGGTCGCGGCTGTTCTGGGATCGCGCCGTCCGCCCGTTCGGGGGGGCGGCTGCGCGCGGCCGGGCCCCGGACGGGGATGTCGCGCGCGCGGACGAAACCACCGCCGAACCGGTCGAGATGCGCATGATGCGCAGATGCCTCGACCTGGCCAGGGCGGCGGGCAAGGCCGGTGAATTGCCGTTCGCGGCGATGATCTGCAGGGACGACGTCGTCATCGCCGAGACGACCAATCAGGTCACCCGCGACGGCGACGTGACCCGGCACGCGGAGATCCTCGCCATATCGCAGGCCCAGCGGGCGACGGGGAACACGAATCTCCAAGGCTGCACGCTCTACACGATCGTCGAACCCTGTCCGATGTGCTCGTTTCCCGTGCGCGAGACCCGCATCAGCCGGGTCGTGTACGCGATTTCGTCGCCGCTGATGGGGGGCGCATCGCGCTGGAACGTGCTCGGCGACCCCGACCTCTCCAAGCGCATGCCGGAGGCGTTCGGCGCGCCGCCGGAGGTCATGCCCGGCGTCCTGTCCAAGGAGGCGGCGAGCGTATGGCGGAAATGGAACCCGATCGTCTGGGGCGTCATCCGGATGCGCGGGGTGTTCGGCCGACCCTGAGGCGCGATCGCGGACTTCGCCGACCATCACGCCGCCTCCGCGCTGCGCGCAGCAGCCCTCACGGGGACGGGTGGTCGGTCAAGCGCGCCAGCACCGCCACGATGCCGTTGATGAGGCTGTCGCCGAGCAGCGGCTTTTCGATCATCGGAACGCCGGCTTTCTCCGCGCGCCGCCGCACGATCGTGCTGGGGTTCGTCGTGATGAGGATCGCCGGCAGCGCGACTTCGCGGTTGCGGAGCTGGGTGATGAGATCGAGCCCGGTCATGTCGGGAAGATAGTAGTCGATGACGAGGCAGCCGCGCTCGGGCAGGTCGGCGACCCCGAGCAATTCGCCCGCCTGCGCATAAGTGCGAACGGCGAAGCCCTCGACCGCCAGCCAGAACCGCAGGGACTGGCGGAGGCTGGCGTCATCTTCGACCACGAGGATCGTCGGCGTCTGACCTGCGCTCTGCTCGTTCTGCGCCATGGCCGTGTCTCGCGCCTGGACGATATCGATCGCGTAACCTACCGCGGCGGTCCGAACATCAATCCGCGCCGCGCCCGCAATTGTTGGCCAGGCTGTGCGCGCCAGCAAACGACATGGCCGCGCAAAAGCTTTGACGCCGCTCAAAAAGCGCCGCCTGCGTCATCAGATTGCCGATCGGTTCACGGATGCTTGACCGGGCGCAAGGTCGGCGATCAAGGTCATGCGCACCAGTTCGGACAGGCTGACCGCGCGCATCTTGGTCATGACATTGGCGCGGTAGATTTCTACCGTCCGCGGGCTGATGCCGAGATCGAATGCGATGGTCTTGTTCGGTTTGCCTGCGACCAGCCCGTCCAGCACTTCGTGCTCGCGCCGCGACAGGGAGGCGAAGCGCTGTTGCAGCTCCGCCCGCTCGATCTCGCGCTGCGACGTGTTTTCGACCGCGGCGACCGCCGATCGCACCGCGCTCAGCAGGACCTCGTCGTCGAACGGCTTTTCCAGGAAATCGGCGGCGCCGCTTTTCATCGCTTCGACCGCCATCGGCACATCGGCGTGCCCGGTGATGATGATGACCGGCATGCGCAGGTTCTTCTGCCGCAGGTGGCGCAGCAGCTCGACGCCGCTCATTTCCGGCATCTTGACGTCGGTGACGATGCAGCCGGACGGAATGTCCGGCAGCGCGTTGAGGAAAGCGAGCGCCGTCTCGTAGGTCCGGGTCTTGAACTGGGCGCTGTGCAACAGGAACTCGAGCGACCGGCGGACCGCTTCGTCATCGTCGATGACATGAACGACCGGGTCAGCCGACATCGCCGAGCTCCTCGTCCACCAAGGCGGGCAATGTAAACCGAAACGCCGTGCCTCCGCCAGGGTTGGCGTCCGCCCAGATGCGTCCCTCATGGCCCTCGATGATGGTCCGCGAGATCGAGAGTCCAATGCCCATGCCGAGCGGCTTGGTCGTGGCGAACGGCAGAAACAGCTGGTCGGCCATGTCAGGGACGATCCCACAGCCGGTGTCGACGACCTCGACGAGCGCTACGCCGTCCGGGCCGAGCGCGGTGGTGACGGTGAGCTCGCGGCGATCCGAGCTCTCCATGGCCTCGACGGCGTTGCGCATCAGGTTGACCAGGACCTGCTGGATTTGCACCTTGTCGACGATCACCCGGTCGATCGCCGGCTCGAAGCGCAGCCGCACGCGAATGCCGAGCTCCTTCGCTCCCACCAGCGCGAGCGCGCTCGTTTCCTCGATCAGCTTTCTCAGGCTCTCGATGCGCTTCTCCGGCTCGCGATGCGCCACGAAATCGCGCAGGCGGCGGATGATCTGGCCCGCGCGCAGCGATTGCTCCACGGCCGCATCGATCGCCGTGCGCACGCGGCGGACGTTCTCCTCGGACGGCTCGCCGAGCAGCCGGCGCGACCCGGTGAGATAATTGGCGATGGCCGAGAGCGGCTGGTTGAGCTCGTGGGCGAGCGCCGAGGCCATCTCGCCCATCGCGGTCAGCCGCGAAATATGCACGAGCTCCGACTGGAGCTGCTCCAGGCGCTCCTCGGTCTCCTGCCGCTCGGTGAGGTCGCGGATATAGCCGGTGAAGAATCGGCGGCCGTTGGAGGCCATCTCGGCGACCGAGAGGGCGATCGGAAAGGTCGAGCCGTCCTTGCGCTCGCCCACCGCGACGCGCCCGACGCCGATGATGTGCGGCTCGCCCGTCTGCAGGTAGCGGCGGATATAGCGGTCATGCGCCTCGCGGTCGGGCGAGGGCATCAGCATGCGCACATTCTCCCCGATCGCCTCGCCGGCCGTATAGCCGAACAGCCGCTCGGCGGCGCCGCTGAACGAGCGCATGACGCCGTCTTCGTCGATGATGACGACGGCGTCGGGAACGGTCGCGAGCAGCGACTGCAGGTGCGCTTCCCGCGCCAACAGGTCCTGGCTGCGCCCCGCGGCGTCCAGACGGGCAAGGCGCAGCCATTCGCCAAACACCGCCATCCCGACCCCGATCACGGCGAAAGCGCCAGCGGTGATGAGGGCGGGACCGGAATAGGCCGTTGAACCCATCGGCGGCAGCAGGTGCACGGCGATGCACAGCGCGGTCGCCAGAAGCCCCGGGCCCAGTCCGCCCAGCGCCCCGGCCACCAGGATGGCGGGCACCATGAAGACGAGGTCCGCCTCCGCAGCGGTGAGCGAGGAAACGAGCAGGTGAACCGTGAAGCCCGTCAGCGCCAGGGCGACGGCAATTACATACCAGAGCGCGCGCTTGATCCCCGGCGCGGCGTCCTCAAGCGGCGGCGCAATGCGCGTTCGGGACGAGCGGAGCTCGAAGCCGGACATCGATGATGCTCCCGTTCTGGCCGCCGCGCGGCGCGCCTCCGGGGGTTTACTTAGGGACACAACACGAGTTTTCGCGGCGGCTCCGCGTCCATAACTTGGCTTTATGGTCGTGGTCCTTATGGCGGAGCCTAAGCCATGCTGATGCAAAATGCACAGACCATCGGCCTGAGCCACCCGACCGAGCCATTGCGCCGTCGGCCCGCTCTGGATCCCAACCGCGTGAACCCGAGCTCGCTCGCCGACATGGGCGTGCCGGTGTCCTACGTGCGCAACGAGGAAATCTTCGGCGAAGGCGAGCCGGCCGATTACGTCTATCAAGTCGTCGCGGGAGCGGCGCGCACCTATAAGGTCTTGACCGACGGGCGGCGTCAGATCGGCGCATTTTATTTGCCCGGCGAAGTCTTCGGGCTCGGCGTCGGCGACGCCCACTACTGCTCCGCGGAAGCCATCGGCAAGTCGACGCTGCTCGTGATCAAGCGGAGCGCGCTGATCGCGCTGGCCGATTCCGACCACAAGATCGCGCATCTGCTGTGGACGCTGACCGCGCAGGAACTGCAGCGCGTACAGGAGCATATGCTGCTCCTGATCCGCAGCGCGCAGGAGCGCGTCGCCTGCTTCCTGCTGGAAATGGCGGAGCGCATGGCGGAGGCCGACGCGATCGACCTGCCGATGTCGCGCCAGGACATCGCCGACTATCTCGGCCTCACGATCGAAACGATTTCGCGCACGCTTACGCAACTCGAGACGGCAGCCGCCATCTCAGTGCCAACTTGCCGGCGTATCATTTTAACCAATCGCAAAGCTTTGAAACGGCTGCACGCCTGAGATCCGTGCCGACGCAGCGCCGGCCGCGCGCTGGCGCATGGAGGTCGTACATGAACGCAGAGCAGACGGACGCCGGCGCCGATACGCCGATGCATGCCCCGCACATCGATATTCCCGAAGGGGTCAGGGACGCCGCCGTGTCGAGCCTCGATCAGATCAAGGACGTTTATGAGCGCCTCCGGGCGAAAACCGGGGCGATGACGGAGGTCGTGGAAAAGAGCTCCTCCAAGGCGGTCGAAGATTTCTCCGGCCTGCATGCCAGGATGATCGAGGCGTTTCGCGTGAATCTGACGGCGAGCTTCGACGTGGCGTCCGAACTGGCGGCGGCGAAGTCGCTGCCCGACGCGATCGGCGTGTGGACGCGCTACGCCCGCAGGCAGTTCGAGACGTTCAACGCGCAATGCAAGGATTTCTGGTCGTTCGGCCAGGAAATGATGTCCCACACCGCGAAGCTGGTCGCCGGTTTGTCGCGGGGCATCGATCGAGCCGCCTCCTCCTGAGGCGCAAAGAGGGCCGCAGGGCGGAATAGAGCCTGCGGCAAGACGTGAAAACGGACAGGACCTCCGCCGAGAGGCCACTCGGCGCGACAGCCATTGCGGCGACGGAGATCAATTATGGGAAACTTGGCGAGCGTTCATGCGGAAGCAGTGACCCTGAAGGGCCCGGTCGGCGGTCTCGGCTGGGAACACTTCGCGCATGGGGCCGATATCGGCGTGCGCGGCTACGGCCCGAGCCTCGAAGAGGCGTTCGAGCAGGCGGCGCTCGCGCTCGCGGCCGTCGTGACCGAAGTGCCGGTCGTGCCGAAAATCGCGGTCACGGTCGTTTGCGAGGCGCCGGACAACGATCTGCTGCTGGTCGAATGGCTCGATGCGATCATCTACGAGATGGCGGCGCGCCGCATGCTGTTCGGGCGGTTCTCGGTGAGCATCATGGGGCGGCGTCTGTACGGAACGGCATGGGGCGAGAGCATCCAGCCGCGGCACGCTCCGGCCTGCGAGCCGAAGGCCGCGACCATGACCGAGCTTCGGGTGGCGCGCGACGCGAGCGGCCATTGGTCGGCCGGATGCATCGTCGACGTCTGACCGCCTGACGGGTCATGGATCCGGCTCGGTTCACCCGGCTTGATGCGACCGCATGGCGGATCGAGCCGGTCGCCGGCATGCGCGTGCCGGCCGTCATTCTTTGCGGATGAGGAGCTCATCCGCGCGATGGACGACAAGGTCTACGAGCAGGCGGCCAATGTCGCGCGCCTGCCCGGCATCGTGAAAGCGTCCTATGCGATGCCGGACGCGCATTGGGGCTACGGCTTCCCCATCGGCGGCGTGGCGGCATTCGACCCCGGCGAGGGCGGGGTCGTTTCGGCGGGCGGCGTCGGCTTCGACATTTCCTGCGGCGTGCGCACGATGCTCACCGGGCTCACCGCGCGCGACCTCCGGCCCGTGCAGAAAGACCTCGCCGACCAGCTTTATCGCGACATCCCTGCGGGGGTCGGCGCCTACAAGGACGTGGGCGCGATGGTGGAAGCGCGGCCGAGCACGCGGGCCTCGCCCGGCGGGTCGCCTTGGTCAGGCCGGTCATCTGCATCAAGGGCTGAACGCGGCGGACGCGCGAGGCGATTGACGCGCGTGTTGGCCGGAGGACCCGGTCCGGGCGCGGCGGTTTTTTGATCGGCCTCAATGGCCGGCGGTCACGCCGGCTTATCGTTTGGACGGTACGTATTGCAGCCGGGGGAGGAATAAGGAGCAGCGCCATGGCTGAAGGCAAAGGCAACATCGCACTTAAGAAGGAAGAACAGGCCCCGGAGCGGAAAGCGCCGCGCGAATGGGAGCCGTTCGAGTCGCTGCGCCGGCAGGTCGATCGCATGTTCGAGGATTTCGGCCGTGGACTCGGTCTGTGGCGTCCGACCAGCCGATCGATGCTCGACGTTCGGCCGGCTTGGCCGTTCGAGGAAGGCTGGGGGAAGGCGCCCGCGGTCGATGTCTGTGAACGCGAGAAGGAATACGAGATCACCGCCGAACTGCCCGGGATCGACGCCAGCAATATCGACGTGAAGCTTGCAAACGGCGTGCTGACGATCAAGGGCGAGAAAAAAGAAGAAAAGGAGGAGAAGGAAAAGGACTACTATCTTTCGGAGCGGCGGTTCGGCTCGTTCCAGCGCTCGTTCGAGCTCCCCGAAGGGATCGACGAGGACAAGATCCAGGCGAGTTTCGACAATGGCGTGCTGACGATCACGCTGCCGAAGGGGGCCGAGGCGCAGAAGCCGGAAAAGAAGATTACCATCGGCACGAAATAAGCGACGGTCCGGGCGCCCCGCTCGTCCCGTCGCGGCGGAGGCGAGCGGGGCGTCCGTTCGCGCGCGAATGATTTTGGATGACCCGGCTGAAGCGCTCGCCGACGGCGCGGGCATGTCCGCTTGCGCGGCGCCCACGGCGAGCGTGGCGGACAAGGTCGCGTTCCTCAGCCGTCCCGACGCCTATCCGCACCGTGTGGACGAGGTGGTCGTGCGCGAGACGCATATGTCCTGGGTGTTTCTCGCCGGGCCGCGCGTCTACAAGCTGAAAAAGCCGGTGCGGTTTCCCTATCTCGACTTCTCGACGCTGGCGCGGCGCGAGGCCGCCTGCCGCGCCGAGCTCAGGCTCAACCGCCGGCTCGCGGGCGACGTCTATGTCGACGTGCTTCCGTTGACCGCGATGCGGCGGGGCCTTGCGCTTGCCGGCAGCGGCAAGGCGGTCGACTGGCTCGTCGTGATGCGCCGGCTGGACGAGCGCTCTATGCTCGACTGCCTGATCGGTGCGAGAGAGGTCGACGAACGCGCGCTCGACCGGCTGGTGACGCTGCTGGCGGGTTTCTACCGGCGCGCCGCGCGCGTGCGCATCACGGGAGAGGCGCATCTCGCCGACTGGCGCAAGAGCCTCGCCGACAATCGCCGCGCACTCTCCGATCCGCGCGCGCGACTTCCGGCCGGCCTCGTCCGCCTTGTCGACGGCGTGCAGGAACGGTTTCTCGCCCGCTGCGGGCCGCTTCTCGCCGCGCGCGCCGCCGGGCGGCCATATCGTCGACGCGCATGGCGATCTGCGGCCGGAGCATATCTGGCTCGGCAAGGACGCCGCGCATCATCGACTGCCTCGAGTTCAACGACCGGCTGCGGGCCAACGACCCGTTCGACGAGATCGCCTTTCTCGCGCTGGAATGCGAGCGGCTGGGCGGCGCGTGGGTCGGCGCGTTATCTGCGCCGCCGGTTGACCCGCGCACTGCCGAATCCGCCGCCGGCCGAGCTGTTCGCCTTCTATCGCTGCCAGCGTGCGACATTGCGGGCGCGGCTCGCGGTCGCGCATCTGTTCGAGAAGGACGTGCGCACGCCGGACAAGTGGCCGGCGCAGGCGCGCGCCTATCTGCGTCTTGTCTTGGCCGACGCGCGCCGGCTCGACGCGCTGCTCAGAGGACGAGCAGGTCGGTGAGGCCGCGGCCCTCGTGCAATCGGCGGATGATCTCGGCCAGGAGCGGCGCGACCGGCAGCACCTCGATCTTGTCGCGCGCGGCCGCGGAGTTCAGCCGGAAGGCGGGGACGGCGTCGGTGACCACGAGCCGGTCGAGCGCGGGATCGGCGATCGCCTTCTCGGCGCCCGGCATGAACAGGCCGTGCGTCACCAGCGCGAGCACGCGGCGGGCGCCGGCCTGGCGCGCCGAGCGCGCGGCGCGCACGCAGCGTCGTGCCGGTGCTGATCAGGTCGTCGATGACGAGCGCGGTGGCGCCCGCGACGTCGCCGACGAACAGGTCGCCCGATACGACGCCGGCGCTGCGGTGCTTTTCGGCGAAGCCCTTCCCGATCGGTTCGTCCGCGCGCCTTTTCCAGCGCCTCGCGGAACAGCTCCGCGCGCTTCGCCCCGCCCGTGTCGGGGGAGACGACCGCGAGCGGCCCGTTCGCGAGCCTCTTCGCATAGTCGACGAACAGCGGCGGCCGCGGTCGCGTGACCGTGCGGCAGCGGAAGGCGTTCTCGAACGCCGCCGGATTGTGCACGTCGAGCGTCACGATCCCGTCGGTTCCGACGCCTTCGAACAGTGTCGGCGAGATAACGGGTCGTCACCGGATCGCGCGGCTTGGTGCGGCGGTCCTTGCGCGCGTAGCAGAGATAGGGCGTCACCGCGGTCACCCGCGCGGCGCCCGCGTCCTTCAGCGCGCCGATGAAGAACAGGAGCCGGACGAGCTTGTCGGCTGGCGCTCTGCGACGGACCGCTGTGCAGGCTCTGGATCACATAGGCGTCGGCGCCCGCCACCGATTCGAGCGGGCGCGCTTTGTGCTCGCCGTCCTCGAACTCGCGTTCCTCGTGCGGGGCGAGCGAGACCCACAGTTCGCGCGCGACCGTCTGGCCGAGATCGGCCGTTGCGTTCAGGGCGAAAAGCGCGAGGGAGGTCACGACGACATCATCCACACGCCCCGGCGCGCCCGCGCTGGGCGGATCGATCGGGGCTCAGGAATAACGCCAGATGCTTGCGCAAGTGCTTGCCCGAAACGTTGATCTGGCTCAAGGCTCCCGCCAACGGCCGGACATCGAATAGAGCGGTCCGAGACGGAGCGAGCGACCATGAGCAGACCGATTGTCATCAGCGACGACGACGTTCTCGTCGTCGTCGACGTCCAGAACGACTTCTGCCCGGGCGGCGCGCTGCCGGTCGCGCGGGGCCACGAGGTGGTGCCGGCGGTGAACCGCCACGCGGCGCTGTTCCGCCATGTCGTGCTGACCCAGGATTGGCATCCCGCCGGCCACCTCTCCTTCGCCTCCGCCCATGCCGGACGCGCGCCCTATCAGGCGATCACCGTCGACTACGGGCCGCAGATTCTGTGGCCCGACCACTGCGTGCAGGCCACCGCCGGCGCGGCGTTTCATCCCGACCTCGCAGTCCCGCATGCCGAGCTGATCCTGCGCAAGGGGTTCCGGCGGGACATCGATTCCTACTCCGCCTTCTATGAGAACGACCACAAGACGCCGACCGGCCTGGCCGGCTATCTGCGCGAACGCGGCTTCTCGCGCGTTTTCATCGCGGGCCTCGCCTTCGATTTCTGCGTGCGCTATTCGGCCGAAGACGCGCGCCGGGCAGGCTTCGACGTGGTGGTGATCGAGGAGGGCTGCCGCGGCATCGATGTCGACAATTCGGTGGCCGCGACCCGGACAGCGCTCAAGGAACTGGACGTGCTGCTGGTGGACGCGGTGTGATCGCTGCGCGGGTCGGTTCGAAGTCACATCGCTGGGGGATCGCCAATGCCGTTCAGAGACCGCGCGGATGCCGGACGCAAGCTCGCCGCTGCGCTCGCCGCCTATAAGGACGAGCGGCCCGTCGTGCTGGCGCTGCCGCGCGGCGGCGTGCCGGTGGCGGCCGAGGTCGCCTCCGCGCTCGACGCGCCGCTCGACCTCGTGCTCGTGCGCAAGCTCGGCGTTCCCATCCAGCCGGAACTCGCGATGGGCGCCGTGGTCGACGGCGCTGCGCCGATCGTCGTGCGCAACGAAGACGTGATTCGCCTCACCGGCGTGAGCGAGGAGGACCTGCAGGCCGTCTGCGCCGAGGAGCTTGCCGAGATCGAGCGACGGCGCGACCGCTATCTCGGCGCGCGCGCGCGCGTCGACATTGCCGGGCGCGTCGCCATCGTCGTCGACGACGGGATCGCGACGGGGGCGACCACGCGCGCGGCCTTGCGCGCGCTGCGGTTGCGCGGCCCGAAGAAGCTTGTCCTCGCGGCGCCGGTCGCCCCCACCGAGACGCTCGCCGCCATGCGCGAAGAGGCGGACGACGTCGTGTGTCTCGAGGATTACGCCGACTTCGGCGCGATCGGCTTCTTCTACGCCGATTTCCGCCAGGTCAGCGACGCCGAGGTGATCGCCGCGCTCAAGCGGTTTCCGCCGCCGTCGCCGGCTCGGTGAGCCATCGATGCGCGGGAATCACGTTCGGCTGCGAAAACGCCGATCTGTCATGCGAGCGGCCGGCCCGTCTGTGGCGTAAATGTACACGCCTGTGGCAAAAATGTGACCTCTTCTAATCGGGCTAGTGGTAGTATTACTATAACCCTTGGCCACGAACTAATACCGCAGGGCCCGGGCGGCCATCGTCCGCCTGGTCACCTTTGCTGAGCGTAGCGCGACCCAACAATTGGTGTGCGTTATGCCGAGTAGAGGAGGCGACGCCCCTATGCCCCGAATTCTCGTCGTTGGCGAGCATAGCCTGTATCGCATGGGCTTTTGCGCCTTGATCAAAGAGAATTTCACCAATGTCGAGGTGCTCGAGACGGGCAGCATGACCGAAGCCGTCGTTCATATTCGATCCGACCGAGGCGTCCAGCTCGTTCTGATCGACCTCGAACTCTGCCGGTCGCCGTCGTTCAACTTGCTCAAATCTGCCTGCAACAACGCGCCCGACACGCGGCTTGTCACGCTGTCCGCGACGAACAATCGCGTCGATATCCTGCGCAGTCTGGCGGCGGGATTCAGCGGGTTCATCTCCAAGCTTCAGCCCGATCACGAAATACTGGCGTCGATCAGCTATGTTCTTTCCGGTCGGATTTGTGTTCCGGAGTGTCTCGTCACGATCGCCAACGTCAATTCCGGATGATCACGCATCGCCAGCGCGAAGTTCTGACGCTTCTGACGCGGAGCACCTCGACCAAGCACATCGCGTTGAACGATTTCGATGACGTCGCCGCTCAGCGACGCTCGCCCCGGTCCGGACGCAAGAAACGGAAGTCCATCAAATCACCCGCCGCCAGCGCGACGTCCTGGCGCTGCTTGCGCGCGGCATGTCGAACAAGGAGATCGCGCGGACGCTCGGCATTTCTGAAGCGACGACCAAAATCCATGCGGCCGCACTGTTGCGGATACTCGGCGTGCGAAACCGGACGGAGGCGGCGCTGCGCGCAAGCCTCCTCATGAACGGGTCTTCCTCCGTCCCCTCCGGCGGCGCGACGAATTAGCGCAGGGAGAGGTGGCGCGGGCGCATCGGGGCGCTGCGCGACGCGGGCGCGCGATGGCGGTCACGACGAAGCCTGACCGAGGATTTCTCTCATCTCCCCGAGATTGGTCAGGATTTTATAAGACAGGTCCGTGATCGCGTTCATCTCTTCGTGGGAAAGCTCGCCCGGAGGAGAAGAGGCAAGCGCAAGCGATAGGGCGAAGCTCAGCGCGTATGACGCATCGACCAGCGTGCCCAGCCGGGTCAGAATGATGCGATTGGCTTCGGCCTCCCTGCCACCGTCTCCGGTCTCGTCCATGCAGACCTCGAAATTCGCCAACGCGACACACATCGGCGGCGCTGTCGAATGAGCGCACCGTCAGCTTTGCGGGACATGAGTTTCGTCAAGTCGGGACCGACTGACATGAGGTTCGTCAAGTCGCGATCCGCCGGGCGGACTAGTCAGATTCTGACGGCCCGCTCAATCGATCCTTAACCCTGGAGACGTAACGTCCGGCAGCCCTGCGAGGTGCTGCCCATGATCAAGACCGAAGCGGACCTGACACGACTCACCTCGCGCCAGCGCGACGTGTTGACCCGGTTGGTCGACGGACTGTCGAACGAGGAGATCGCGCGACTGCTGCAGACCGTCGCGGCGACGACGAAGCTGGACACGGCAGCGCTACTGCGGGCGTGCGACGCCGCGCGGCGGCTGTTCTCCCGACGGTAACGCAACTGAGGGCTTTCTTGCGCCTCATCTGCACGCCCTCTTACGGGCGCTTGCGACCCCATACCACTCAAGCCAAGCCTTTTAACGAGCGCGTCCGCACGCGCCGCGATCACGACAAGCCAAAATCGATTGCCGGTCTGATCGACCGAACGCCGAATACATGATCGGCGTTATGCCGCATTCCCACGGATTCTGCCCGGCTCGGCGCGCGACGGCAGAGGCGATTAACGCAATCCGCAGCGTGTGGCGGAACCGTTGTCCTGCATTTCCATTACTTTACCGTAACGGGGGCCTACATTAGGATCGACCGATCCTATTGGGGGCGGAGGGACAAAGGAAAGGTTCCTGAAATGCCATATTGGATACTTGCTTTCGTTGTCGGCCTCATGGTCGTCATCGGATACGCCGCCGGGCCCCTCGGGGCTATAATGGCGTTGATCGCTTTCGCGATCGCCCTTTTCATGCTCTGGGCCTATAAGCTCGGTTTTCCGGAAGCATGGACGAGATTCGGCCTCGACCGATACACGGCGCCGCTCATGGATCGCCGAAACTGGGACCGGTTTGTCGAAATCTTCGGCGATAACGAGAAGCTCGGAAAGGCCTGCACGATCTCTGTGGTGCTGATCGCGGTCTGGCTGATTCTGCCCAGATACCAAGCGTCTATCGTCCTCGTCGCCATCGCCGCCTGGTATATCTTCGAGATTTATCGGGCTCACAGGCCGCTCCCCAGGTCGTCCGCGCCGGCGACTTTGGACCTGCCGGCCACGCGGGAGCCGAAGGACGAGAACGTGTTCAAGACCGCTGACACTCTCAAGAGTAACGCCCGCGTAAATTAGGCGCCGCCGATCGGAGGCGGCGGATTGGATTGATCGTCGCCGCCTTAACGTCTTTGACTTGGCTTTTGGGAGTGCCGGCTCTGATCCATTGGTGGCCGGCGTTAGCTGCCGTTGTGGCTCGAAGCATTAACCTTTATCAACGCCATGGCGACGAAAGCGAAGCGTGGGCCACACCCGCGCGAGGATAATAAGCGCGCCAGGCGTGCCGCCATGGCAAATTCAGGAAAGGTTTACGTAAACCAATCGTTGGCCCGTCACGGTTGCGCAGGCGAAGCGTGGGGCCATGCCAGCTTCATGAGAATAGCTCGCCGGCCTGCCGCCATAGCCATTCAGGCAAAGTTTACGTAAACCAATCGTTGGGCCCGTCAGGGTTGCGTGGGCGAAGCGTGGTCCATGCCAGCTTCATGAGAATAGCTCGCCGGCCTGCCGCCATAGCCATTCAGGCAAAGTTTACGTAAACCAATCGTTGGGCCCGTCAGGGTTGCGTGGGCGAAGCGTGGTCCATGCCAGCTTCATGAGAATAATTCGCCGGCCGCCGCCATAGCCATTCAGGCAAAGTTTACGTAAACCAATCGTTGGCCCCGTCAGGGTTGCGCGGGCGTCATTGATACCGAGCGTCGCAGGCTACGGGTCTCTTAAACCCCGAGATAGCGGTCCTGCAGCTCCTTGTCGGCGGCAAGCTCCGCGGTCGAGCCGGTCCAGATGACCTCGCCCTTTTCCAGGATGTAGTGCCGGTCGGCGAAGCGCGCACAGCGCCTCCAGTTCCTTGTCGATGACGAGGATCGAGAGGCCGGTCTTCTTCAGGTCGTGGAGCCGCGTCCAGATTTCCTCGCGGATGACCGGCGCGAGACCCTCGGTCGCCTCGTCGAGCACCAGCAGCGCCGGGATTGGTCATCAGCGCGCGGCCGATCGCGAGCATCTGCTGTTCGCCGCCGGAGAGTTGATTGCCGCGCATTGGTCATGCGTTCGGCCAAGGCGCGGGAAAAAGTCGATCACGCGCTCGAACGTCCATGCCTCGCGCCCGGCCGCGGCCGGTGCTCCGCCATCACGCAGGTTTTCGCGGACGGTCAGATTGGGAAAGATCTGCCGGCCCTCCGGGCACGAGGCCGAGGCCGAGGCGCGCGATGCGGTGGGCGGCAGCGCCGTCGACGCGTTCGCCGCGCAAGCGGATTTCGCCCGCATGCGGCGCGCACGAGCCCCATCAGCGAGCGCACGGTGGTGGTCTTGCCCATGCCGTTGCGCCCCATCAGCGTCACGACCTCGCCGTCGCCGATGCAGAAGGAGACGCCGAACAGCACCTGGCTCAGCCCGTAGGCAGCTCTCGAGATCGCGCGACATCGAGCAGCATGCGTCAGTCCTTTTGCGTGCCCGAGATAGGCGGCGCGGACAGTCGGATCGGTGCGGATCTCGTCCGGCGCGCCGGTCGCGATGGTGCGGCCGGCGACGAGCACGCTGATGCGGTCGGCGAGCGAGAACACGGCGTCCATGTCGTGCTCGACCAGCACGATCGTGTAGTGCGCGCTTCAGATCGGCGAGAAGCCGCGTCATGCGTGGCGCCGTCCTGCCGGCCCATGCCGGCCATCGGCTCGTCGAGCAGGAGCAGGCTCGGCCGCATGGCGAGCGCCATCGCGAGTTCGAGCTGCCGGCGTTCGCCGTGCGAGAGGTTCTCCGCCATCCGTCTCGGCGCGATCCGACAGGCCGACGGTGGCGATCGCCTGCCGGGCCGGCTCGAGCAGCGCCGGATCGCTCGCCGCCCGCGCCGAAGAACCGGAAGCTGTGGCCCTGCCTGCGCCTGGACGGCGAGCGCCACATTGGCGAGCGCGGAGAATTTCGGGAAGATCGACGTGATCTGGAACGAGCGCGCGATGCCGAGCGCGGCGCGCCGATAGGCGGGTTCGCGCGTGATGTCGCGGCCGTTGAAACGGATCGAGCCGTCGTCCGAGCGCAGCTCGCCCTGCAGTTGCGCGATCAGCGTGGTCTTGCCCGCGCCGTTCGGGCCGATGATCGCATGCGTCTCGCCGGCTCGACCGCCAGCGTCAGGTCATTGGTCGCGACCAGCCCGCCGAACCGCTTGGTGCAGCGCCGGACACTTCGAGCAGGACGTCGCGCATCAGCCCGCTCCCGGCCGCTTGCGCCGCACGGCGATGGTCCAGAGGTCGGCGAGCCCGCCGCGCAGGAAGGTGATCATCACGATGATCAGGATGCCGAAGGGCAGCTGCCAGCTAATGGTGAAGGAGGAGAGCACGAGCTCCAGCACCAGGAACACGGCCGCGCCCACCACCGGGCCCCACACCGTCGCGAGGCCGCCCAGCACGGCCATCGACGACGATATCGCCCGAGCGCGTCCAGGCCATGTCGGCCGGGCTGACGAATTGCTGGCTGGCGGCGAGCAGGCCGCCGGCGAGCCCCGCCGACCGTGCCGGATGATGACGAAGGCGAGCAGCTTGTAGCGCAGCGGCGGAATGCCGAGCGCCACGCCGCGGCGCTCGTTCTGCGCCGAGCGCGCGGATCACCATGCCGAAGCGGCTCGCGACCAGGCGGTCGAAGAACAAGAGCGTCAGCGCGAGCACGGCGAGGCACAGATAATAGAAGGGCACGCGCTTGCGCGACATCGACGCCGGCGAGGTGCAGGGCGCCCAGAATCTGCAGGCCGTCCTCGCCGCCATATTTCTGCAGGGCGACGAAGAAGTAATAGAGCATCTGGTTGAAGGCGAGCGTGATCATGATGAAATAGGCGCCGCTCGTGCGCAGCGAGACGAGCCCCGTCAACACCGCGACGACGCCCGCAGCGAGCGCGCCGAGCGGCAGCGCGATGGCGAGATTGGTCGTGCCGTCCCACGCGAGCGGCCAGCCATGATCGGCTCGGCGTTGAATTCGTGCGAGGCGAGGATCGCGACGACGTAGCCGCCGACCCCGATGAAGCCCGCCTGCAGGAGGCTTACCAGATCGCCGAAGCCGAGAATGAAGTTGAGCGCCACCGCGGCGATCGCGAACACGATGACGCGGGTGAATAGTTTGATGAGGAACGGATCGTCGATGAGCGAGCGCGATCGGCGGCACCAAGGCGAGCAGGCCAAGCAGAACGGCGATCGGGAGAAGGCGCATGAGCCACTGGGCGCGGTCCGCTCTGCTTGGCTGCGTCATGTCGCGCATGGTCAGTTCTGCACCGGAAACAGGCCCTTGCGGCCGGAGCGCCAGGATGACCGCCATCAGGATGAAGATCACCATGCTGCCGAGCGCCGGCGGCAACAGCACGCGCCCGAACGTGTCGACGACGCCGATCAGGAGAGCGGCCACGAACGCGCCGCGGATCGAGCCGATGCCGCCGATGACGGTGACGACGAAGGCGAGGATGAGGATCGGCTCTCCCATGCCGACCTGCACGGCGAAGACCGGGCCCGCCATGATGCCGGCGAGCCCCGCGAGCGCCGCGCCGACCGCGAACACCAGCGGAAAAGACGAGCTGCACGTCGACGCCGAGCGCCGAGGCCATCGGCCGGTTGCTCGCGCCGGCGCGCACCCACATGCCGACGCGCGTGTGCACGACGACGATGTAAAGGCCGATCGCGACGGCCGCGCCGACCACGAGAATCGCGAGCCGGAAGGTCGGATAGCGCACGCCCTCGAACAATTCGACCGAGCCCGACAGCCAGTCGGGCAGCGGCATGGGCACCGGCACCGGCCCCCAGATCAGGCGGGTGATCTCGTTGAGCACGAGGATCAGGCCGAAGGTGACCAGCACCTGATCGAGATGGGTGCGCGCATAGAAGCGGCGCAGAAGGCCGATCTCCAACACCGCCCCGACCAGCCCGGTGAGCGGCAGCGCGATCAGCACGGCCAGAACGAAGCTGCCGGTCAACGGGATCAGCGCCGCCGCGATGAACGCGCCGACCATATAGAGCGAGCCGTGCGCCAGATTGATCATGTTCATGATGCCGAAGACGAGCGTCAGCCCGGCCGCCATCAGGAACAGCATGACGCCGAACTGGATGCCGTTCAGCAGTTGCTCGACGATCAACGCAAAGGACATTCCCGCGCTCCGGTCCGGGACGGCGGCGCCGCTCCACCGAGCGGCGCCCGAGCTGCATCAGGCGATGGGAATTCCTCCCGGTCAGCTCGCCGGCATCTTACAGTCTTCGGCGTAGGCGTCGGCATGGTCGCGCACGATCAGGCTGCGCTTCGCCATGACCGGCCGCCCCTTTGCGTCCTTTTCGATCTCGGCGAGGTAGAAGTCCTGGATCGGGTAGTGGTTCGTGTTGAACTTGAAGTTGCCGCGCACCGAATCGAATTTCACGGTCTCGAGCGCCTTGCGGAACGCCGCCTTGTCTTCGATCTTGCCGCCGACCGCCTTGAGGGCGGCGTCGATGATGAAGGCCGCGTCATAGGCCTGCGCCGCGTTGGGCGAGGGGATGCGGCCATACTCGGCCTCGAAATCCGCCGCGAAGGTCTTGCTCGCGGGATTGTCGAAGCCCTCGGTCCAGAAGGTCGAGGCGAAGGCGCCGACCGCGGCGTCGCCCATGGCCGGCAGGACGGTCTGGTCGAGCGAGAAGGACGGCCCGTAGAGCGGAATGTCCTTTTTCAGTCCGGCCTGCGCGTATTGCTTGACGAAATTGATGCCCATTCCGCCCGGATAGAAGAAGAACACCGCGTCCGGCTTCTTGTCGCGCAGCTGGGCGATTTCGGCGGCATAGTCGAGCTGGCCGAAGGCGGTATACACCTCGTCGACGATCTCGCCCTTGAAGTAGCGCTTGAAGCCCGCGAGGAAGTCCTTCCCGGCCGGGTAGTTCGGCGCCATCAGATAGACGCGCTTGATCCCCTTGCCCTGCATGTAGATGCCCATCGCCTCGGGCGCGGTGTCGTTCTGGAACGAGGCGGTGAAGTAGTGCGGATGGCATTGCAGGCCGGCATATTGCGACGGCCCGGCATTGACGCTGATCACGAACGTCGCCGGCGTCGAGCGCGGGCTTCGCCAGCGCCAGCATCACGTTGGAGAAGTTGACCCCGGTGAGGATATGGACGCGGTCGCGCTCGACCATCTTGTCGGCGACCTGCCGGCCGACATCGGGCTTCGCCTGGTCGTCCCCCTGGATCAGTTCGACCGGCCGTCCGCCGAGCTTGTTGCCGAGTTTCTTCAGGCCGAGCTTGAAGCCGTCCAGCAGCTCCTGGCCGAGGCCCCCGCTCGGGCCCGAAAAGGTCGAGACGAACCCGATCCTGATCGGCTCCTGCGCCGACGCGGTTACGGTGAGAGCCGCCGCGAACGCCGCGGCCATGAGCAGCCTTGTCATGCCTTCCTCCCTGCTTCGGCTTGTTCCCGATTGACGCCCTTGGAAGGCGCCCGGGGCCGTATATTGTGCATTTTGCCAGTCCGCCGCGTCGCCCGCGACACTCAATAAATGCTCCTCTCCGAGAATTGATTGCGCCGCCGGCCGGCTTTCATTGACTCATTGCGCGGCGGATCACGTATCGGCGTTCCCCGGCGTCCGATACTAGTTCAAATTTAAACTATTTTCACTGCGGCAGGAACAAGCGTCGTTGATCGATGTCAAAGGGAAGGTCTCAGTCGTCCGCGCACGCGATCAGTTTTGCCTCCACCCATCGCACTGTGCGCGACTCCCTCCCCCCGCAAGCCAGGGAGGGTTGGGGCGCGGGGCGCCCGCGCCGCTTGCCTCCCGGCCTCACCGGCGACGCCGTCACGCCTTGTAGAATTTGCGCACGGCGCGCAGCGCATTGCTGCCCGTCTGCTCGAGGAAATTCCGGTACGCGCTGAGGATGTAATTGTCGTCCGGCAGGGGCCGATAGGGACGCCAGGGCGTCGCCAGCACCGCGTCGAAGCCGAGCGGCGTCGCAAGCGTCAGGAAGGCGCATTCGAGCGACAGTTTCAGATCGGAGCCGTCGGCCGCCTTCACCGGCAGTTGCTGGCCGATATTGGTGAGCCCGCCCATGATGTGGATGCCCGCAAGCTCCGGGTCGGCGCGGATCGCACGCGATCGCCGCGAGCGTCGCGCGATGCAGCCCGGTCGTGTCGGCGACCACCGCGCTGATCGAAATGTCGATGAATATGTCGTCCATCGCGAGGCCGTAGTCGGCCTTGAGGCGCAGCGCCGCGCGCCGCGCGGTCGCGATGATCTCCTCGGCGGTCTTGTTGGCCTTGGGCACGCCGTCCTCGACCCGCTCGGACGCCATCACGATGACCTTGAACGGGCCGAGCGGCACGTAGAGATCCATCAGGTCCCAGCGATGCTCGGTGATGGAATTGACCAGCGGCGGCGCGCCGCCGGCGCGCGCGCGGTCGTAGGTCTTCAGACACACCGCCTGCACCGCCGCGGTCGGAAAGTCGAAGCACAGCGGCACGGCGACGGCCGCCTGGATGGCGCGGACGACCTCGATCATGAAGGCGGAGTCGTTCACCGCGCGCGGGCCGATGGTCACGTCGAGATAGCTCGCGCCCGCCTCGACCTGCTTGACGGCAAGCGCCTGAATCCCGGGGAGGTCGTTGGCGTCGACGAGCGTCCGTACGCTCTTGAAGCCGGGATTGATGCGGTCGCCCACCACGATGAGGTTGAATCCGCCCGATTGTGTCACGATGCTCTCCGCGCCCCGCTGGGTTTCCTGAAGCCGATATTGTGCATGAAGGTTTTCTGGAAATCGGCGCGCGTGCTGAGCTCGACATAGCGGCAGCGCCCGGCGAGCGCGCGCGCCCGCCCGCGCGCTGTGCGGGAGGTCAGCATCTGCCGCACGCCGAGGCCCGCGGCGTTCCCGACCTGGGAGAAACATTCCGGCGGCAAAGCGGGGAGCAATCCGACGGCCAGCGCGCTCCGCACGTCGATATAGCCGCCGAACGCGCCGGCGATGACGACGCGTTCGATCGCGCTCTCGTCGAGGCCCGCAATGCGCAGCAGGAGTTCGACGCCGGTGCGGATCGCCGCTTTGGCGAGCTGCACCGCGCGGATGTCGGCCTGCGTGAAATGCACGTCCGGCGCAAGCGCCACCGCGCGCCTGCCGTCGACTTCGCGGATGGCCGGGTGTCGCGCGACAAGCCGGCCGCCGCCGTCGAGCAGGCCGGCGCCGCGCAACGCAGCGACCGTGTCGAGCACGCCCGAGCCGCATAGGCCGACCGGCTTCTTGTCGCCGATCACGCCGATCTCGATCCCGTCTGGCGCGATCGCGACGCGCTCGATCGCGCCTTCGGCAGCGCGCATCCCGCAGGAGATGTGGCCGCCCTCCAAGGCCGGCCCCGACGGGCACGAGGCGGTGACGATCTCGCCGCGATGAATGAGCGACATTTCGGTGTTGGTGCCGATATCCATCACGAGCGCGGCTGCTGCGTTCGCCCATAGCGGCTCGGTCGCGAGCAGGGCTGCGACATGGTCGCCGCCGACGAAGCCGCCGACATTCGGCGCGAGGTGAACATACGCGCCGGGCGCGACCGCGACCCCGAGATCGCGCGCCTTCACGTCGATCGCCTCGCGCAGGGCGGCGACGAAGGGGGCGCGGCCGAGCTGACGCACCGGCAGGCCGAGCAGCAGATGGTGCATCGCCGTGTTGCCGCACACGGTCACATCGAGGATGTCGGTCGTCCGCGATCCGACCGCGCGACAGAGATCGTGCGCGAGCGCGTTGATGGCGGCGGCCGCGGCGGCGCGCAGCTCCTCGGCCGCGGCCGGCGTCGCGGATGGCGTGATTGATGCGGCTGATCACGTCGGCGCCCCAGCCGACCTGCGGGTTCTCGATGCCGAGGCTCGCGACGCGGGCGCCGCGTCGCCAGATCGATGAGGAAGCCGGCGACATTGGTGGTGCCGAGATCGACGGCGAGGCCGAGCGTCGGCCGATCGGCCGGCGCGAAGGCGATCGCCTCGCCCTCGCGCAGAAGCATGCGCGCCGACCAGTGGGATGCGCGCAGCAGGCCGGGCAGCTGCGCGGGCGGCGGCAAGGTCGATCGCGGTTATCGGCACGGGCGAGGCGCCGATGACGCGATCGGCGTCGGATTGCGGATCGCGCAGCGTCGGCGGCGCAACCGCGATGTCAAAGCCGATCACCACGGGATCGAACGGCAGCGCCTCGCCGCTTGGGCCGGCGTCGGCCTCCGCCCGCACGATCGGCGCGAGCGAGCGCGGTTCGACCTCGACGGTGCAGTCGGAGCGCGGGAGGACCTGGCAGGAGCGCACCCAGCGCGCCCGGCCGCCGTTCTTTGCCGCGCGCGGCGGCAAAGGCCGGCCGTCGACATGCTCCACCACGCCCTCGGCGATCCGCACGGCGCAGGCGCCGCACGCCCCGCGCCCGCCGCACGCCCCGATGATGCGCAGGCCGCTGCGCCGCGCGCACTGGAAGATCGTTTCCCCCGGACGGGCGACGATCAGGCGGTCGAGCTCGGGAAAGCGCAGCGCATGCGAAGGCGCGGACCCTGCGGAAGCGGCTGGCGGGCGATGCGGCATGCGGCTCCTTCGGCCAGGCTTGCGCTCACGCGCGCGCGGGTTCGGCTGCGCGCGCGATGAACTTGCATGTCGGGCGCGAGCGGCAGTCGTCGCAGCGCGACCAATGGGCGGGCGGCAAGCCGAGGCCGGCCCCGAGCACGAGCGAGATCGACTTGAGCGGATACAGCAGGAGCCCGCGCGTCACGCTTACGCCGATCGCGCCGGCGTCCGCGAGGCGCAGCACCGTCGGCTGCGCCGTCGAGCGCGAGACCGGGATCGCCCGGCCGCAATTCTCCCGCAAGCACAAGACCGCGATTGCGCGCGGCTGCGAGCATGCGGTCCTGCAGCCGGCGCGACAGCACGTGCAGGCAGTGATTGCCGAGCGCGTCGAGGGCGAGCGCGAGCGACACGCGGCGCTCGGCGCACAAAGCGGTGACCCGCTGCTCGAGGCGCGCGCCGATGGTCGCCACCCCGCAGGCGAGCGCGGTCAGCTCGCCCGCCGCCGGGAGAAGGCGCGGCGCATGCAAACTCATGCCGCCGGCATGCAGGGTCGCCGCCGCCGGCCGTTCGAGATCGACGATGGCGAAGCGAAAGGCGGGCGCGACAAGCCCGTCGCGCTCGACCATCTGGTGCGCCGCGCGGCGGAAGCGATTCGGCAGCCGCGCGCGCGCGACCCCCGGCCCCGTCTCGGCCGCTTCGCGCAGCAAGGCTCGTGCGGCGGCGTTCGGCATGGCCCGCCTTTCAGCTTGCGTATTTGCGGGCCGCGGCGAACATCGCGCGCACATTCGCGACCGGCGTCTCGTCGGGGATGCCGAACGCGCCGTCGAGGATCAGCTTGCCGCCCTTGTGGAACACGTTTTCGGCGAGGTGGCGCACCGCCGCGTCGACCTCCTCCGGCGTTCCGGTGGTGAGCAGCGACGGCGAGACATTGCCGCGCAGCGCGACGACGTCGCCCAGCACCTCGAAGGCGCGCACCATGTCGGTGCGCTCGAACCAGTAGATGCATTTGCCCGCCGGGATGTCGCGGATGGTCTCCAGCCGCTTGGTGCAGTCGGCCTCCCACAGCGGCATCGGGATGATTCCGCCGTCGATCAGCCCGAGCAGCATCTTGCGGAACGGCGGCCACCAGAAGGTCTCGAACTGCTTCGGCGACATGAAGGCGTCGGGCGCCCAGTGGACCGGGATGAACACGATCGGATGGCCGGAGACCTTCGCCGCGGCGAGCGTCTGGCGGATCAGGAAGGTCGCCGCCTTGTCGAGCAGAGCGAGCAGCTTGTCCTTGTTGCGGAACAGGTCCTTCATCATGCCGGTGGCGCCGCGGAAATAGTCGGCGATCGAGATCGTAGGGGGAAATCGACGTGCTGATATAGGACATCGGGAAACCCGTGCGCCGCCATGCGCGCGGTGAAGTCGGCATGATGGTCGCCCCAGCGCTCGACCTCTTCGCCGGCCTTGATCAGCCGCTCCAGCGCCTCCCGCACGCGCGGCCGGGCGAAGCTGCGCAGCGCGCCGATGCAGCCGAAAATATTGCAGGCCGGGAAAGTAGGCGATCTCCTCGAGGCCCTCGAACGCTTCGCCGATGCGCGGCAGATATTTCTGCAGGTAGAAGCCGGTCGGGTCGAACAGGAACTCGTCATACTCGTCCGCCTTCATGTATTCGCGGTCGAGATACTGGTAGGGCTGGTCGTCGCGCACGCCATGCCCCGGCCACTGCAATTGCTTGTAGCCGACCGCCTCCAGCGATGGCCCGCTGGCGATGGCGAGCACGATCGGGCTGCGGCGCGTCGGGCTCGAATTCGAGGATCGCCCGCTCGGCGATCTCCTTGGTCTTTTCGTAGTCGTACATCAGCTGGCGATAGCTGATGCCGCCATAGCGGGCGAGCCAGAACGTCGCCATCATGGTGGTCGGCATGCGGTCGGGCTGCCGCAGGGCGACGCAATCCATCACGCGCTGCCAGCGCGCGTCATAGGCGGCCTTTGCTTCCGGCGTCTGGGTGTAGGCTTGCGGCGCGTTCATGCGGCGACCCCCGCCCAGCCCTTGCACAGGGTCACGGCGTCGACCGCGCTGGTGCCGAACGCGTCCGCGCCGGTGTAGGCGCGCACCGTTTCGTCGATCTGGCCGCCGCCGATCATGATCTTCATGTTGTCGCGCAGGCCGGCGCCTGGCGATCGCGTCGATCGTCTCCTTCATCGAGTTGAAGGCAAGCGTGAGGAAGCCCGACAGGCCGAGCACGTCCGGCTTGAAGTCGTCGATCTCGTCGAGAAAGGTCGCAACCGGCACGTCGACGCCGATGTCCTTCACCTCGAAGCCGTTGATGTCGAGCATGAAGGTGACGATGTTCTTGCCGATATCGTGCAGATCGCCATGCACGGTGCCGATCAGCACGCGGGCGAAGCGCTTCGGCTCGCCGCCGGCGCCCTGCTTGATCAGCGGCTTGGCGATTGCGCCGACGGTTTCGAGCATTTCGCCCGCGAGCACCAGTTCGGGGAGGAAGTATTCGCCCTCGGCGAAGCGCTTGCCGACGATATCCATGGCGATGCGGCACAGCGCGAGCACGCGCATCGGGTCGGCGTTCTCTTCCAGCAGCATGCGCTTGGCGAGCGCCAAGCCGTCATCCTCGTTCATGTCGGCGAGCCACTCGACGAGTTGTTTCTCCTGGTCCGTCATCTCGCTCATGGTTTTCCCCCTTTTTGGTCGTTTTGATTGGCGTCAGGCGCGAAGCGGCTCGGCCTCCGCTTGCGCGCGCAGCTTCGCCTCGTCGATCGCCTCGGCCAGCACCCGCTCGTTCTTGTGGCCCATCAGGTGCACGCCGGCGACGCCGTCGATCGCGGCGACGCGGTGGATCAGCTCGATCAGCACCCGCTTGCCTTCCGCCTTCTGGTCGGAGGCCCTGCCGATGCGGGCGAGCAGGGGCTCGGGGATGTGCACGCCCGGCACATGCTCGGCCATCCAGCGCAGCGCTCTCGCGGTGCTGAGGATGCCGACCCCGACAATGATGGCGCAGCGCTTGTGCAGCTCGCGCGCGCGCACCTCGCGCATGAAGGCGGCGAAAACATCGATGTCGAAGCAGAACTGGGTCTGGATGAACTCGGCCCCCGCTTCGACCTTCATTGCGAGATTGGCGATGCGGTCGCGGTGCGGCGGCGCGAACGGGTTGACGCTCGCGCCGAGGAACAGATTGGGCGGCGCGTCGAGCTTGCGCCCGGACGTGAAGGCGGCGCGGTCGCGCATGGTGCGGGCGACGCGCAGCAGCGAGACGGCGTCGAGATCGAATACGGGCTTGGCTTCCGGGTGGTCGCCCTGGCTCACATCGTCGCCGGTGAGGCACAGCACGTTGCGGATTCCGAGCGCGGCCGCGCCCAGCAGTTCGCCCTGGATCGCAATCCGGTTGCGGTCGCGGCAGGCGATCTGCCACACCGGCGTGAGCCCGTGCGCGACCAGAACGGCGGACGCCGCCACGCTCGACATGTGGCAATTGCCGCCGGCACCGTCGGTGATGTTGATGGCGTCGACCAGGCCCTTGAAGCGGGACGCGCGCTCGACCAGCGCGGCCGGATCGGCCGAATCGGGCGGCGCGACCTCCACGGTGACGACGAAGCGTCCGGAGCGGCAGGCGCGCTCGAACGCGTGCATGTCGCCGGTGCGCGGCGCCGGCCGCTCGGCGATCGGCTGCGGCAGCCCGCCGCCGATCACCTGAACCCAGCTCGAGCGCCGATGCAGGCGGTGATCGATCGGGGCGAGCAGCGGCGGCGCGGCGCCGTCGGCGATGCGATTGCGCCCTTCGACCGCCTCCACCCACACGCAGCGCATGGCGGGAACGACTT
This sequence comes from uncultured Alphaproteobacteria bacterium, assembly GCA_963712435.1. GTDB lineage: Bacteria > Pseudomonadota > Alphaproteobacteria > Rhizobiales > Xanthobacteraceae > Rhodoplanes. Next base: position 292,631 of record CAVQIB010000021.1, read on the forward strand.
CGCAGCCGCCGTCGGGCCGCACGCCGCCGCACGGCCCGTTGCGCATCTGCTTCGCGCAATTGGTGGGACACGCCATGCCGGTCGACGAGAGCACGCATTGTCCGCACATCGTGCAGTCGAACAGGAGGCCCTTGGCCGCGCGTTCGAGCGGAGCGAGGAGACGTTCGGCGCGCGCTACGCCGATCTGGCGCAGCAGCGGCGCGGCGGCCGGAGCGCGCCGGGAGAAGGCGTCGTAGAGGCGCTTCAGTCCGCGGGCATGCCGCACGCTCCAATGGCGCAGCGCTTCCATGACGCGTCCGGTCCCCGGCCCAGTCGCGATTGCGGAGAATTGTTTCAGCCTAAACCATAATAGTTGACTTGTCAACTAACTCGGCGCATGCTGAATGGACCCTGTGCTTCGCGCGGCTTGCGTGCGCAATTGATGGGTGACCAACAATGGCCGTCCGGCGCATCCTGGCGGACGCCTGTTTCGACGGCGAGGCGCTGCGCGAGAGCGGCCCCTTCCTCGTCACGATCGACGGCGGCCTGATCGCTCAGGTCGACCGCGTCGCGCCGGGCGTCGTCGCCGCCGATGTCACGGGCGGTTTTCTCATGCCCGGTCTCGTCGAGGCGCATGCGCATGTCTTTCTCGACGGCGCGCTCGTCGATGCGGGCGCGCGCAATGCGCGCCGCGCCGCAGGCCCCGTCGAACAGCTCGCGACGGCGCGCGCCAATCTCGCCGGATGCACGCGCGCGGGCGTCACCGTGGTGCGCGACGCCGGCGACCGCTACGGCGTCAACCACGCCATGCGCGACGAGCTTGCCGCGCGCGCGGATGCGCCGATCGTCCTGCGCTCGCCGGGCGCGGCGCTCAAGCGGGCGAAACGTTATGGCGGCTTCATCGGCAACGATGTGGCGGGCGGGGACGATCTCCGGTCGGCGGTGGCGGAGCTTTGCCGCGCGAGCGACGACATCAAGATTATCCTGACCGGCGTCGTCGATTTCGCCGCAGGCTGCGTTCCGGGCGCGCCGCAGTTCGACGTGGACGAACTGACGCTGATCGTCGCCGAGGCGCATGCGCGCGGCCGCAAGACCTTCGCCCATTGCAGCGGGCTTGCCGGACTCGACGTCGCTGTGGCCGCGGGCGTCGACTCGATCGAGCACGGGTATTTCATGACCCGGGACATCCTCGCCCGCATGGCGGACAAGGAGATCGCCTGGGTTCCCACCTTCGCGCCAGTGCATGTTCCAATGGGCCTGTCCCCAGCATTCCGGCTGGGACCGGAAGACGATCGAAAACCTCGCGCGCATTCTCGACGCCCATGCCGAGCACGTCTCGCTCGCCCATGAGTTCGGCGTGGCGGTCATCGCCGGGTCCGACGCCGGCAGCCCGGGCGTCGCGCATGGGGCGGGGCTCATCGACGAGCTCCTGCATCTCCTGCGCGCCGGCCTGCCGATGGCGGCCGTGCTGCAGGCGGCGACCAGCCGGCCGCGCGCGTTGTGGGGCATGGCGTCGGCCGGGATCGCGCGCGGCGAGCGCGCTGACCTGATCCTGCTCGACCGTTCGCCGTTCGCCGACCCCGGCGCGCTGCGCGAGGTCCGCCTCGTGGTGAAGGGCGAGTGCTGGGCGGCGGCGACTGCGTCCGAGCGTTTCGGCGTCGCGGACCCGCCGACCTCGGCTCCCGACGCCGACGATTTCGACATCTCGCTTCCGTGCGTGTCGCCATGTCCGCCCGAGCGATGAGCGACCGGCCCGACTCCGCGCAGCCGACGCCAGACGCCGCGCGCGCGTCGCCGCATGCGCTCGATCTCGACAATTATATTCCGGCCTATCTCACCTATCTCGCCGGCAAGATATCGGCGAGCGCCTCGGCGACCTATCGGCCGCGCTTCGGCGTCGGCATCACCGATTGGCGGATCATGGCGCTGGTCGCGGCCGAGCCGTGGATTTCCGCCGCCCGCATCTGCGCGGCGACCGGGCTCGACAAGGCCGCGGTGAGCCGCAGCGTGCACGACCTTGCAAGGCGCGGCCTGCTCGAGGTCCGGCCCGACGCGGCCGATCAGCGCCGGCAGGTCATCGCTTTGACGAGCGACGGCGTCGCGCTGCACGACCGGATCGTGAAGCTCGCGATTGCGCGCGAACAAAAGCTGCTTGAGGGATTCTCGGCGAGCGAGCGCAAGGCGCTGCTCGGCTTCCTCATCCGCCTGCAGGCGCAGGTTGGCGCGGCGAACTCGGTCGATGTCTGAACCAGCGCGGGGGTTCATGCCCTCGGCGGGCGATTGCGCGCGATCGAGGCGCAGCGACCGGCCGCGATCGGAGAATCCTTGCGGCGCGGCCGCGCGCGTTTTCTCAAGACGAGACGATTTGCGGCCATGCGCAGCTTCAAGTCGCGGCCGGCGCCGTCCCGCACGCGGCGAGGCGCGATTGACATTCGCCCCCGTTGCCGCATGTTTTCTCAAAGGATGCCGCGGCTTTCGCGCGCCTATGATCTGCACGGGGCATGGAGTCTCACCGTGACGGGACGCAAGTCCCGGTCGGCCGCCAAGGCCGGGGTCAGAAATGAGGAGAGCAAGTTGAGAATACACCAGGTGATTGCGTCCGTCGCAGCGGTCGCTCTCGGTGCGATCGTGTCGCCGCCGGCCAGGGCGCAGGAGCCGATCAAGATCGGGTTCATCTCGACCTTCTCCGGGCCGACCGGCGGACTGGGACAGGAATTGTTCGACGGGTTCAAGCTCGGCCTGAAAAGCGTCGGCGGCAAGCTTGGCGGCCGGCCGGTCGAACTGATCCAGGGCGACGACCAGGCCAAGCCCGATGTCGGTCGCCAGATCGCCGACAAGATGGTGGAGCGCGACCGCGTGCACATCGTCACCGGGATCAATTTCTCCAATGTGCTGCTCGCGCTCGCCAAGCCCGTGCTCGATTCCGGCACGTTCCTCGTCAATGTGAATGCCGGGCCGTCGCTGCTCGCCGGGCGCCAGTGCCATCCGCACTTCTTCTCGGTCTCGCACCAGAACGACTCGACCGCCGAGGCGATGGGCATCCATGTGCAGGAAAAGGGCGTCAAGCGCATGTATGTGATGGCGCCCAACTATCCCGCCGGGAAGGACTTCATCGGCGGCTTCAAGCGCTACTACAAAGGCGAGATCGTCGACGAGATCTATACGAGCTTCGGCCAGCTCGACTACGCCGCCGAAATCGCCCAGCTGCGCGCCAAGAGGCCGGACGGCGTGTTCTTCTTCTATCCGGGCGGCATGGGCATCAATTTCGTGCGGCAATACTCCCAGGCCGGACTGAAGGAGGACATCCCGCTCTACGGGCCGGGACCCTCGCTCGATCAGACCGTGCTGCCGGGAATCGGCGACGCCGCGCTCGGCGCGTTCGCATCGCTCTACTGGGCGGAGACCTTCACCGACCCGGTGAGCAAGAAATTCGTCGCCGATTTCGAAGCCGAGTACGGCCGCATTCCTTCTCCGAATGCGGCGCAGGCCTATGACGGCGCGCGCCTGATCGCCGCCGCGCTCGATTCGATCGGCGGCAAGATCGAAGACAAGAAGGCGTTCCGCAAGGCGCTGGAGACCGTGCCGTTCGAGACGCTGCGCCCAGGCTTCCGCTTCAACACCAACCATTTCCCGATCCAGACCTATTATCTGACCGAGATCGTCAAGGACGAGAAGGGGCGGCTGATCATGGCGCTGCGCGGGGTGATCGCGAAGGATCACCACGACGCCTATTACAAGGAATGCAAAATGCCGGCGGACTGACGAAAGCCGCGCACGCCGCACGGCCGCCAGGACGCGCGCCGCGAGCGTAAGTTTTCAGCGTCGGCTTCACGGGAGAGGAATGCCATGGCCTATATTTTCAAAGAGGACGAGCTGCCGTCGCTGGTGTCGGTCGTTCCCGGGCGCGAACGCACCTTCTTCGTCAATCAGGAACTGGCGCATATCGACGCCATGCTGGCGGGCGTGATGCACTACAAGCAAGGCGCGGCGTCGCCCTATCACTATCACGCCAATTGCGAGCACTTCTATTTCATCATCGACGGCAAGGCGACGGTTGAGTCGGAGGACGGGGTGCGCGCGGTCGGGCCGGGCGATCTCGTCTTCATCCCGGCCGAAGAAAAGCACCGGCTGCGCGCGACGGAGCCCTTGTTTTATTTCGAATGGCAGGCGCCGAACCGGTTCAAGACGACCATCCTGGACGGCACGCCGGACGATCTGCGCTGGGAGCGCCGCGACGGGCGCGTCTGGGTCCAGACCTGAACGCTCGCCGGGACAGGAGCAGGGACGATGCCGCTGACTTTCATCGAAACGGCGACGCTGCCGCGCAAGCCCTCGAGCGGGCAGGGCGAGGTGACGGAGATTCTGAGCGAGGCGCTGTGCGGCGCCAGGAACGGGCGCGGCGCGCTGCGCTGGCTGCAGCCAGGCGAGACGTTCTCGCCGGAGGCGGGCGACCGCCACCAGCTCGTCTATCTGATGGACGGCAAGGGCACGATCAGGCTGGACGGCAAGTCCTATGACGTGGGCAGGGGCGCGGGCATCTATCTCGGGCCGGCCGAGACGGCGACGATCGCGGCCGACCAGGGCGCGGAGCTGAAGCTCTTCCATCTCGTCGTGCCGACAAAGTCGACGTGACGTCGGGACGGTTGTGTCCGCCTGCAGGACAAAGGATCGTTTGCGTTCGGCGTCACGCATCGCCCTTCGGCGCGAGGCGCTCGATCCAGCGCACCCCGACCAGCAGGATGAAGCTCAGCGCGATCGCAACCCCAACCGTGCGCCAGGCGCCGAGACCGCAGGCGATGCCGAGCGCGGCCGTCACCCAGACCGTCGCGGCCGTCGTCAGGCCCTCGACGGTCTGCCGGGCGGCGTCGCGCAAGATGACGCCGGCGCCGATGAAGCTGATGCCGGTCATGATTCCCTGGATGACGCCCTGAATGACGCGGCTCGCCGCGTCCGGGTGCTCGGCCATGCCCGGAAACTGGATGGCCGCGACGACGACGACGGCGCTCCCGAGCGCGACGAGGCCGAGCGTGCGCATGCCGATCGGCTTGTTCTTGAGGTCGCGGTTGAGGCCGATGAGGACGCCGGCAAGCGCGGCCGCGCCCAGCCGCAACATCAACTCGTCCGCATCGAGCGTCATCGCATGGCCCCTTCTCCCGGCGGAAACTCCGCGGCGGCGGAAGGCGGGCGCATCAAGGCGCGACCCAATGGGGACAAACGTCGGAACAGGCGCGTGTTCCGCGCGACCGGCCAAAAGCTGCTCGGTCAGGCGGGCTGCGCCTCGGGATCCCACAGCGTGAGCAGGCGGCGGCGGAACGCTTTCGGCGGATCGGCAAACAACCGCTTGGCGAGGCGCGCGGCCCCATGCACATGGTCGGCCCGGCGCGCGGCGATCAGCGGGGTCAGTCGCGACCGCCAGCGCGCGAGCGCCTGATGCGGCGCGGTGAGCTGGACGAAAGTGACAAGGTCCTGATGGTGGCCGAGCCGGTCGCGCAGCCGCTGCGCCTCGCCGACCCAGAACTGGGCGAAACGCGGCCAGAGCGGCTCGATGATCTCCATCTGGTAGCGGTGAATGACCACGCGCTTGCGCAGTTCGTGCAGCGTCTCCGGATCGGCGGCCATCCAGTCGCGCGGAACGGCGTCGCGCGCGCGCCGATAACCGTCGGCCAGCTCGGCCGCGATCTCCCGATAACCCAAGGTTGCGAGCGGCCAGAACTTCACCGATTCGCCCGCGGCGGCCATCACCGCGTCGATTCGCCCGCGCGCTTCGGGCGTGACCGTGTTGCCCTCGGCCTCCACGCGCAGGAGTTCGAGCCGGGCGGTCAGGGTGGCGAGCGAGCGCGGCGACAGCTTGTTCTTGCCGAGATCGTCCAGCGCGTCGAGCGCCGTGCGGGCGTCGCGCGCTCCGGCGAGCCCGCGCGCGAGCGCCGCCGCCTCCAGCCGCATGCGCCGCCCCTCGTCGCCCAGATAGGGCTGCAGCAGACGGATAAACGCGCGCCAGCGCTTCATCGCCTTGCGGAAATCGTGCACCGCGACGGCGTCGTCGGGATTGTTGATCGCCGCGCGCGCTTCGGCGATCACGTCATGGGCGACCGCGCGCAGCGTGTCGGGCACGCCTGCGTTCTGCCGCAAGGCAGGGCGCTTCGGCGGACTCGCCGTTCCGGAGGGCATATCGGAAGGTAGATGCACTTTGTGCAAGAGCGGGCTTCCCATCGGCGAAGGCAATTGTTAGATAACCGTCATGCAGGCGCGCCTGCAATCAAATTGACGCGGGGTGGAGCAGCCCGGTAGCTCGTCAGGCTCATAACCTGAAGGTCGTAGGTTCAAATCCTACCCCCGCAACCATCTCAAATTGCGAAATCAGCTCGCACGCACTGGCCGCTCCGCTTGGGCGGCCTTTGTGTTTGTAGGGATTGAGATGCCTAAGACTGCGTGCTCCCCCGTCTTGCCCGGCGACCGTCCGACCGGCTGAGCCTCCTGCTTTAGTGGCGATGGTCAGAATCCCAGCGAGGTCGCCGACCACGTCGATCTTCAGCTCCCCGTCCTCTGGCGTCAAAACGATGCGATCAATCAGCGAGCGCAGGATCTCGACAGCATGCATGCGCCTCGCATCGTTCTCCTCCTGTAGGGCGGCATGGAGCTCAGCGACCTGCTGACGGTAGTAGCCCGCCATTTCGGGGTGCAGCAAGGCAGGCGGCTCGTCCGCATCGTCGAGCGTTCGCTCCAACCCTTCTTTCTGATCTTCGAGAGCCTTCATCTGCTTCATGACGCGTTTGGAGGCCTCGACATCGTCTGACGCAAGAATAAGCTTCAACAGCCTGTCGAGATCGCGGTCAATGCGAACGATTTCCCGCCGAGCCGCGTCAAGCGTCGTGCGCGCCTCGATACGGGCTTGGTTCACCTCATGCGTGAACTCCTCGCAGAAGACAGCGAACAGCTCCGGGTCCATAAGCCGGTTCCGCAACGCGTTCAGCACACGACCCTCGATCCGATCCCGGCGGATGTTGACACGATTTGAGCAGGTGCCCTTGTTGCGCGCAGCCGCGCAGCCGACAAGATCGGCCGAAATCATCGTGTAGCCGCCACCGCAGCACCCGCATCGCGTGAGCCCAGAAAAGAGGTACTTTGGCCGGCGGCGATCCCGGAAGTGGTTCTCGACTTCAATCCCTTTTTTGGTGCGCGTCGTTTTGATGGCTCGCTGGCGCGCCTTCACAGCCTTCCAGAGCTCGTCATCCACGATCCGAAGTTCCGGTACGTCCTTGATGATCCACTCTTCCGGAGGGTTCGGGCGCGACACGCGCTTCCCCGTATCGGGGTCCTTCACGAACCGTTGCCTGTTCCAAACAATGCGCCCAATATACATTTCGTTGTTGAGGATGCCGTTGGCACGCTTCACATTGCCGTTGATCGTACTGAAGCCCCAATCGCCTCCACCCGGCGCGGGAATGCCGGCTGCATTGAGCTCCATGGCGATCCGCTTGGCGGACTTCCCGGCGGCATAGCCACGGAAAATTCGCGTGACGACCTCGGCTTCACCCTCATTGATCGTGCGATCGCCTCGGATTGGCTCGCCGTTTTGCGCAAACAGCTTCACGACTTCATATCCGTAGCTGTTTCCTCCCCCCGACTTGCCGTCCTCGACGCGTCCACGCAGACCGCGCCGGGTCTTGTCGGCCAAGTCCTTAAGGAACAAGGCATTCATTGTGCCTTTCAACCCGACATGCAGTTCTGAGATTTCACCTTCTGCGAGCGTCACCATCTGCACGCCCGCAAAGCGCAGACGCTTATAGAGCCCGGCGATGTCCTCCTGGTCGCGGCTCAGGCGGTCGAGCGCTTCGGCGAGTACGAGCTGGAAGCGGCCGCGGAGCACGTTTTCCACCAGCGCCTGAATTCCCGGGCGCAAGATCAGCGTCGATCCGCTGATGGCCTGGTCGGAATACTCCTCAACGATTATCCACGCTTGCTTCTCGGCATGCTCCCGGCAAACCCGGAATTGATCGGCGATGGAAGCAGCGCGTTGGTTATCCGTCGAGTAACGGGCGTAGATCGCGATCTTCATGGAGTGGTCTCCCTAATCGTCAGATCGGAGGCAGCCCGGTCTCCTTTTTTTGCCGCTGAGCCTCGACCTGCTCTGCATACCACTGACGCGCCGCCCGTCTGGCGAGGACACGCACCAATTGGACGAGCCGCCAGTCGGGTCCAGCCCCGGTATGCAATGCTTGGGTCACCTGCGGCTCACCGAGCCGGGTCACAGTCTCTGGCCGCCGTCGCATGATAACGCCATCGATCGCCGAGAACACCCCTTGTGCGTGCAACATCCACATCGGGATTGTTTCCCGCAATCCGGCACAAGGCGACGAGTTGTCGGTCATCGGCTGCTTTCGAAATTGATATCGCGGAGAAGAGAGCCGAAGCGCACGCGCGCATAGCGTAAAAACTTGCGCGTTTCGGCCGCCGCCTGTGCTCGTGAGTAACTGCCCCGATCCCTCTTGGTGGAATCTTACTGCGCGCGCTGGGACCGGAGGCATTCAAGGTCCGCGGGTCCGAGAAACACGACGTGAAGCGAGCAAGAGTTCGGCGGCATTCGCCGTGACGGGCTGTGTAGGTCGAGAGAGACTCCCGGCCGGCCCGTCGCGGAGAACATTCCATGACCATGGAGATTCTGAACGGCCGGCGCGAGGTCAGCGGTGGCTATAAGGTTGACGTAAGCCGCGGCGAGCGCGTGTCCCGCGTTTCGTCTGAGTGGTTTTCGCGGCCGGCGGACGAGCGATTCCTGTCCTTATCCGACCTGTTCGCATCTGTCCGCGGCCGCGCCGAGCGCAGCCGCACCAGGACCGTCGAAAGCGCCGCGATCCGCGTGGAGGCGAGCCGGGATAATGCTGATCGCCTGACGCTCATGCTGCCGGACTCCGAAGCGCCGGTCGCGCCCACACACTGGAGCTTCGGGCAACTCGCCGCGCTGGTGAGCGCTCCCGCTGCTTATTTACGCCAGCTCCCGGCACCGCTCGCCGGCATCAACCTGCAGTACGGGCTGACCTCGCATCGGGCCGAGCAGGTCAAGACCCTCGAGGCCGACAACGGCCGGGTGGAGCTCCGCGCCGTCACGGGCCCGGACTATGGTCGTATCTACGATCATGAACTCGTCGAGGCCGTGCAACGAATTGCCGGCGACGGCGCAAGCGACACGCGGTGGAAAGTGCCCGGCGTCCTCGACTGGTCGACGGGCATCTACAACGCACGAGTTGATGTCACCCGCGACACGACGACCCTCTATGCCTCCGATCGCGATGTGTTTCTGTTTCTGGTGGACGACCTCAACCCGATCGAGGCCGGGCGGCTGCCCGATGGCTCACCCGACCTTTACTTCCGGGGCTTCTACTGCTGGAACTCGGAGGTTGGGGCGAAGACGCTCGGCATGGCGAGCTTCTACCTCCGCGCCGTCTGCCAGAATTGAAATTTATGGGGCGTCGAGGACTTCCAGGAGATCACGATCCGGCACTCCAAGTATGCCGCCTCGCGCTTCGCGACCGAGGCGATGCCGGCGCTGACGCGTTTCGCGAACTCCAGCCCTGCGCCGTTCGTGAACAGCATCAAGACGGCGCGGACGCAGATCGTCGCCCGCACCGATGAGGACCGGACCGAATTCTTGCGCAGGCGCGGGTTCTCTAAGGTGGAAACGACCAAGATCATCGAAACGGTGCTCGCCGAGGAAGGGCGAAAGCCGGAAAGCGTGTTCGACTTCGTCCAGGGCATTACCGCGATCGCACGCGACAAGACGCATCAGGACGCGCGGTTGGACCTGGAGGCACAGGCGAAGAAACTCCTCGACCGCGCTGCCTGACGACTTTGCGCTTCGCCCAACTCGAATTTGCATCTCAGTCTGGCGGCTCGCCCCTTCCGAGGAAGAGGCGGGCCGCAACCTTCGTGCGGGTTCAAGGAGTTGAGAGGAAGGCTCTCGGCCGGCCCGTCGCGGAGATGATCAATGCCGAAGTCCGTAGCGAAGATCGCACTCTCGAGTTCGCGCGACATCCCGTTCAACCGGCTGGTCCTGAGCCAGGCCAATGTCCGCCGCATCAAGGCGGGCGTCTCGATCGAGGAGCTTGCGGAAGACATCGCCCGCCGCACGCTGCTGCAGAGCCTCACCGTCCGGCCGATCCTCGACGACAAGGGCGCCGAGACCGGCATGTTCGAGGTTCCGGCCGGAGGCCGCCGCTTTCGGGCGCTCGAACTCCTGGTCAAGCAGAAGCGGCTCGCCCGCACCGCCCCGATCCCCTGCGTGGTGCGAACGGACGGCCTCGCCGAGGAAGACAGCCTCGCCGAGAACATCCAGCGCGCGCCGCTGCATCCGCTCGACCAGTTCCGTGCGTTCCTTACGCTGCGCGAGAAGGGCAAGTCCGAGGAGGAGATCGCGGCGGCGTTCTTCGTCTCGGTCGCGGTGGTGCGCCAGCGGCTGCGTCTCGCCGCAGTATCGACGACACTGCTCGAAGTCTATGCCGAGGACGGCATGAGCCTCGATCAGCTCATGTCGTTCACCGTCAATCCCGACCACGCGCGTCAGGAGCAGGTGTGGGAAGCCCTGCAGCGTTCCTATACCAAGGAGCCCCACCAGATCCGCCGGATGCTGACGGAAGGGGCGGTGCGGGCGTCCGACAAGCGGGCGCAATTCGTCGGCATTGAGGCCTATGAGTTCGCGGGCGGGGTCATCCTGCGCGACCTCTTCAATTCGGATGACGGCGGCTGGCTGCAGGACCCTGGCCTGCTGGACCGGTTGGTCACGGAAAAGCTCGACGGTGACGCGGAGGCCATTCGCGCCGAAGGCTGGAAATGGGTCGAGGTCGCACCCGACTTCCCCTATGGCCACACCTACAATCTCCGCCGTCTCGCCGGCGAGCAGCGCCCGCTGACCGCGGAGGAGACGGCCGCCCACGACGCCCTCCGGGCCGAGTTCGACAAGCTCGAGGAGAGCTACGCCGAAGCGAACGAGATCCCTGAGGAGGTCGACCAGCGGCTGTCTGAGATCGAGACGGCGCTCGCGGCCCTTGAGGAGCGTCCTGTCGTCTTCGACCCGGCCGAGATCACTCGCGCCGGCGCGTTTGTCAGCATTGACGGCTCGGGGGCCTTGCGGATCGAACGGGGCTATGTCCGGCCGGAAGACGAGCCGCCGGTCGTGCCGTCGGAGGCCGCCACGGATGACGGCGCCGCCGAGGAGACCGGGGCCGGCACGGCTCCTGCTCCGGACAACGATCCCTTGGCTGAGGTGGATGCCGCGTCGGAGGAGCCGAGCGAAGAGGATGAAGGCGTGCGGCCGATTCCCGACCGGCTGGTCACCGAGCTCACCGCTCACCGCACCCTGGCGCTGCGGAATGCGCTTGCGAACGATTTCGGACACAGCCTTCGTTGCGGCGCTGCACGTGCTGTGCCTGAAACTGTTCTACCGCTACGCCCTCGACACCTGTCTCGAGATCGAGCCGAAGAGCCCGATGTTCGGCTCGCAGGCTCCTGGCCTCGCCGACACCGCGTTCGCGCAGGCGATCGACGCGCGGCACGCCGCATGGGCGGCCCAGCTTCCCAAGGAGCCGGGCGCGCTGTGGGATGCGCTCACGGCGTTCGATCGCGACAGCCGCCAAAGCCTGTTCGCACACTGTGTCGCACTCACCGTCAACGCGGTCTCCGAGACCTACAACCGGCGGCCGAAGGCGATCGCGCATGCCGATCGGATCGCACAGGCGGTCGCCCTCGACATGGCGACGGTTGGCTGGCGGCCGACGATCGACAACTTCCTCGGTCGGATCACCAAGGGCCGCATCGTCGAGGCGGTGCGGGAGGCCAAAGGCGATATGGCGGCCGAGCGCATTCGCCCCCTCAAGAAGGCGGAGATGGCCAAGGCCGCCGAAAACCTGTTGATCGGCGCCGGCTGGCTGCCCGAGCCGCTGCGCACGCCAGGCCAGACCTTTGCGCCCGGCATCGAACCTGACCCGGCGTTGGACGCGGCCGGCGAAGCGCAATCGGATGCGCAGGGCGGCGGATCGGCCATGGACGAGTTCGACGCCGGCGACGAAGCTTCCGATCCGTCCGCCGCGGCCGGGACGGTCGCGGCCGAATAACACGACCTCCTTTGAGCTTCTGGGCCCGCCAAGTTGGTGGGCCCCTTCTCTGTGGGAGGCAGCGCCCCTTCTCTGTGGGAGGCAGCTATGACCGAAAGCATCGCCGATCTGGCGCGCCGGCTCGCGCGCGACGCCGAGGCGGTGTGTCGGCATTACCTCTCCAATGGCCATCGCCAAGGACGCTATTGGATTGTCGGCGATCTCGCCAACAATCCGGGCCGCAGCCTTTACGTCCGCCTGAACGGCGCCGATCACGGCAAGGGGGCGGCGGGCCATTGGACCGACGCCGCCAGCGCGGAGTATGGCGATCTTCTCGACCTGATCCGCGGCGCGTGCCGTCTCGGCACGACCCGGGAAGTCGTTGATGAGGCACGCCGCTTCTTGAGCATGTCGCGGCACGATCCGCCAGTGCAGCGGCTCCGGCCCCGAACGGGCTCGCCGGGAAGCGGCACGGCGCTTGTTCGAGATGGCGCGACCGATTGACGGCACTATCGCCGCCGCCTATCTCCGGCACCGCGGCATCACTTATCTCCAGAATTCTCTCCGCGCTACGCTTCCATCCGCGCTGCTATTACCGTGCTGGCGACGGCGCCTCCCGCAACACGTGGCCGGCACTGCTTGCCGCGGTCACCGATACCAACGGCACGATGACAGGCGTCCACCGCACATGGCTCGCGCATGACGGCGCCGGAAAAGCTCCCGTCGCCACCCCACGGCGAGCCATGGGATTGCTTCTGCAAAACGGCGTCCGGTTCGGCACGGCGCACGATATCCTCGCCGTGGGCGAGGGCATCGAGACGGTGCTGTCGCTCCGCTGCGCAATGCGCCGCGACTCCCGATGATCGCGGCGCTGTCCGCCAACCACCTCGCCGCGCTTGCGCTACAGCTCGGCTTGCGCCGGTTCTACATCGCGCGCGACAACGACCATGCCGGCCGTCTCGCAGCCGAGGCGCTGACCGCGCACGCCGAGGCAAGCGGGATCCAGACGCTGACGCTCACGCCGATTGCCGAGGACTTCAACGGCGATCTCCGCATGTTTGGTCGCAAGGCGCTGGCGTGTTCTTTGCGGGTCCAGCTCGCGCCGGAGGATGTCGGGCGCTTCCTTCGACG
>CAVQIB010000022.1:0-211161 GCA_963712435.1 uncultured Alphaproteobacteria bacterium
GCGATGAAGAACGTGCGGCGACTGTCGATCGTGATGGCGGCGGCGGGAATGTTCGCGATCTGTGCGGTGACGTCATCCGGAAGAGGGCGCCCGCGAGGAATCCCGGGGCCGCCAATCTGTGGTGGCTTGTATGAAGCCGACGCGGCGCTTGCGACGTGACGAAGGCGTGGCAAGCCGCATGCAACGATCCGCCTTTGGCCGTCGCGGCGCTACGCGCCGCCGGTCTTTCGGAAGTCGAACAGGGGGATGCCGAGCTTCGCGCCTTGTCGGCCAGGTTGTCGGTGACGCCCGAGCCGGGGAAGACGATGACGCCGATCGGCAGACGTTCGAGCATCTGGTCGTTGCGCTTGAACGGCGCGGCCTTGGCGTGGCGGGCCCAGTCGGGCTTGAAGACGATCTGCGGGACCTTGCGGGGGTCCGGCCCAGCAGGCGGCGATGCGCTCGGCGCCATTCGGCGTGCCGCCATGCAGCAGCACCATCTCCGGGTGCTTGGCTCGCACCCGGTCGAGTGCGGCCCAGATGCGATGGTGATCGTTGCACTCGACCCCGCCGGCGAAGGCGATCTTCGGCGCCCTACGGCAGCAGCGGCTCGGTCTCGGCGCGGCGCCGCGCGCAGGAAATCGCGACTGTCGATCATCGCGGCGGTCGTTGTGCGGCGGCTTCAGCCCAGTCGACCCCGACCGCGGGCGCCAAGCCTCGCCGGTGTGGTCCTCGTAGTGTTCGACGGCGGCGTCACGCATGAACTCGAAGGCGTTGCGGCGCTCGATGAGGGTGAGGCCCTTGGGCGACGAGGCGCTCCCAGCTCGACAGCGGACCTCGGAACCGTCCTGCTCGCGCTGGCTGTGCCGCTGGTCGGTCTCGTTGGCGTCGAGGTACGGTTCGATACGGTCGATCCCGCGGTGAACACGTTGACCACCGACCAGAGCAGATCGGGGAGGTCGGGCTCCAGGCGCGTGTCGCTCAGCGTCGCCACGAGTGCGTCGAAAATGTCGGCGATGGCGCCTTGCAGACGGTTGGCTTCGGGCAGCGGGCGGGGGTCGGGCTCGTCCTCGAAGGGACGGTGGCCGTAGAGCTGGAGCTCGTCGAGGAGGTGCGCGGTCGCGGACGCGTCGGGGGTGGGGTCGGCGTCAGGGGGAAGCGGCGGTTGGTCATGGGCGGGGTCCTCGCTCGGTTTGGCCGCGCCCATCGCGGCCTTCGTGGCGATCACCCCGCCGGGGGTGGCACCGACCCGCACCCGCAGGCGCAGCCGGAGGGCCGCAGCACAGCGGAGGACGGCGCCGCGCGGTCGTGCTTTCGTGAGAGAAATGGCCCGCGTCAGTTGCGATCTCCGCACGAATTTGGCGCGGTCGCGACGCGTCGGGACCGGCCGGCGCCGCCGTTGGGAGGGCAGAGCGCCGCTTCCGGCCCGATCGCCCTCTCGAAGGCCGCCGCGCAACGCCTATTCCGGTGGGGGCGCACCCTGACAGGCTTCCCGTCGGAGAAACGGTAGGGACAGCTCCCGACTGAGGCGGGGCAGCTCAACGTCGAAGGAAGCGCCCGACATCCTCCGGCGCGAGCTGGACGCGTACCCACGCAGCCAACTCGGCAGGATTCTGGCGGAGATCGTCGTTGAAGTCGCGGGCGCGTGGGCGCAGCACGAGGGTCTCGATGGATTGACTCTCACGGTCGGCGAGGGTCTCGGCAGCATGCGTGCCGGCGTGGTCGTTGTCTCGGGCGATGTAGATGCGGCGAAGACCGGGCGGCAGCACCAGCGCGGCGAGATGGCTCGCCGATAGCGCGGCGATCATCGGCAGCTTGGGCAGGACACAGCGCAGGGCCAGCATGGTCTCGATGCCCTCGCCGACGGCGACGACATCCTGCACCACGCCGAACCGCACGCCATTCCCAAGCAGCCGCCCCATCGCGCGCCGCGGCGTCGCGATCGGCGCCTTGCCGCTGCCGTCGCGCGCGAGCCAGGTGCGGTGCACGCCGGTGATCGTGCCGTCGAGGTCCGTCACCGCGGCGAGCATCGCGGGCCACGTCTCGACCGGCGCGTTCTCGTCCGCGCGGTAGTAGCAGCGCGGGTGGAAGCGCAGCGCGGGCAGGTCGTCCAGGTAGGTGATGCCGCGCGCGCGCAGATAGGTCTCGGCGAGCGTGCCCTTGATCGGCTGCCCGGCGTGGAACAGCCGACGCGCCGCATCCGGCGAGCCGGCCGCGACCGGCGCGCGCGGCTCCGGCCGCTGTGGCGCCGGCAGGCTCAGGAACCGCCGCGCCTCGTCCAGCACGTCGCGCAGGCTGTCGAGGCCGCGCGCCCGGGCGATCAGGTCCAGCAGGTCGCCATGCTCGCCCGTCGCGGCGTCGGTCCACTTCCCGGCGGCGCCGCGACCGGCCTCCGGCCCGTGCAGCCGCACGAACAGGCTGCGCCCCGGCGTGTTCGCGACATCGCCCACGGTCCACCAGCGCCCCTCGCGCCGGCCGTTGGAGAGGTAGTGGCGGCAGACCGCCTCGGCGTTGCGGGCCAGGCGGCGCGCGAGCGCGGCGGCATCCTCGCGCATCGGTCCCTCCATGAAGATGCGGGCCCGCCTTGCGACGGGCCCGCGAGGTGCAGGGAGGCCGGTTACTCGGCGGCGATCGCGGCGGTGGGGATCGCCGCGGCCTCAGTGTCCTCGGCCGGCGGCGCCGAGGCGATGGCCGGTTCGCCGCCTTCGGCCGCCGATTCCGCTTCGCCCTCCGGCGTCCGCCTCGGTCTCCGGCTCCACCGCCGCGAAGACCTGGCCCGGCGTGCGCAGCGGCTCGGGCACCCAGCCGGTGCCGGCGAGCAGTTCCTCGGCGGCCGTCGCCATCTCCGCCTTCTTCAGGCCGGCGATGCGCTCCGCCGCCCGCGCGCCGCGCGCCTCCCGCACGGCGGCGAGGATGCGGCCCTTGGTGACGCGGCCGAGATAGGCCTCCGCCGTCGGCCGCCAGCCGACCGCGGCCATGTCGAGGCTGACCGCCTCGGCGATGCGGTCGGCATGCGCGATCGCCTTGGGCCGGCGGTTGTAGGCCTCGTGCACCGCGTTGACCGTCAGCCCGACGCAGTGCGCGAACAGCGCCTCGCGGCTGTCGGCGTCGAAGCCGGCGAGGACCGGCCAGAGCTCGCCCGGCTCCGTCGGCATCTGCGCCTGCCAGCGCGCGTGGCGGGCCTCGATGGCGCGCGCCGAGGCGGTGTCGGCGAGGCCCGGCGCCTGGGCGGAGAACAGCGCGCTCTTCGGCTCGATCTCCAGGCAGGAGTCGAGGCCGTAGCGGTAGAACAGCCGCAGGCAGAGCGCGTGCAGCGCGGCGAGGAAGGCCGTCTGCGGATCGGCGGCGAGCGCGTCGCGCAGCGCGAGGGTGCGGTGCGCGGTGAGCTCGGTCAGCAGCCGGTCGGGCAGCGGGCGGATGCCCTCGTCCTCCTCCGGCGGCTCGGTCGGGCGGGGCGGCCGTGCCGGTGTCGGGCTCGCCGTGGTCTCGCCCTCCGTCTCCGGATCGGCTGGGGCTGGTCGGTCCCGACCTGCTCCTCCTCCGGCTCGGCCGCGACCGGCGGCTCGTCCTCCGGCCGGACATAGCCCGCGCTCGACGCGCAGCGCGCCCGAGCCGTCGATGCTGACGAAGACGCCGGCGCGCGCCATCTCCTCGGGATCGTAGGCGACGGGCCGGTCCTCGAAGGCGGCGAGCGCCTCCTCGATCTCGGCCAGGCGCCGGTCGGTCTCCTCCGGCACCTCGATCGGCCTCGGCGCAGTTCCTGCTCCAGCCGGTCGAACTCGGCCTGGAGCGCCTCGCGCCGCGCCGTCTCCTCCTCGCTCAGCGGCTGCGCCTCGCCGGCCAGGCGGCGCAGGCCGTAGTTGTGGCCGTAGGGGAAGTCGGGCGCGGCCTCGACCCAGCGCCAGCCCTCGGCGCGGATCGCCTCGGCCTCGCGCTCCAGCCGCTCGCGCGCGAGCCGGTCGAGCAGCCCGGCATCCTGCCACCAGCCGCCATCGTCGGGCTGGAACAGGTCGCGCAGGATCAGCCCGCCCGCCGCCTCGTAGGCCTCGGCGCCGACGAAGCGGGCGCGCTTGTCGGAGGCGCGGACGGCGCCCTCGGTCAGCAGGCGGCGGATCTGGTAGGGCTCCTTCGTGTAGGAGCGCTGCAGCGCCTCCCACACCTGCTCCTGGCGCTCGTGGTCGGGGCTGACGGTGAAGGCCATCAGCTGCTCGAGCGTCATGCCGTCCTCGGCGTAGAGGTCGAGGAGGCGCGGCGAGACGGCGGCGAGGCGCAGCCGCTGCCGGACGACGCCGACCGAGACGAAGAAGGCCGCGGCGATCTCCTCCTCCGAGCGGCCGCGCTCGCGCAGGGCCTGGAAGGCGCGGAACTGGTCGAGCGGGTGCAGCGGGGCACGCTGCACGTTCTCGGCCAGGCTGTCCTCCTCGGCGATGCCCTCGGTGCGGATGATGCAGGGGATCGGCGCGGTGCGGGCGAGGCGCTTCTGCTTCACGAGCAGCTCGAGCGCGCGGTAGCGCCGGCCGCCCGAGGGGACCTCGAACATGCCGGTCTCGCGGCCGTCGTCGTCCAGCACGGGACGGACGGTGAGGCTCTGCAGCAGGGTGCGGCGGGCGATGTCCTCGGCCAGCTCCTCGACGGCGATGCCGGCCTTGATGCGGCGGACATTCGCCTGGCTGAGGACGAGGCGGTTGAAGGGGATGTCGCGCGAGGCGGAGAGCGCGACCTTCGGGGCGGACTTCGACATGGGGGTTCTCCATGACGGGCCGGCCGGGAGCCTCTCTCCCGACCCTCAACCCGTCACGAAGGCTGCGGCCCGCCTCTTCCTCGGAAGGGGCGAGCCGCCAGACGATGAGACGCAGACGCGGAGTGGGCGCGAAGCGCACGTCGTCAGGCAGCGCGGTCGAGGAGCTTCTTGGCCTGCGCCTCCAGGTCCAGCCGCGCGTCCTGGTGCGTCTTGTCGCGTGCGACCGCGGTGATGCCCTGGACGAAGTCGAACACGCTTTCGGGCTTGCGCCCTTCCTCGGCGAGCACCGTCTCGATGATCCTGGTCGTGTCCGCCTTCGAGAACCCGCGCTTGCGCAGGAAGTCGGTGCGGTCCTCATCGGTGCGGGCGACGATCTGCGTCCGCGCCGCCTTGATGCTGTTGACGAACGGCGCGGGGCTGGAGTTCGCGAAACGCGTCAGCGCCGGCATCGCCTCGGTCGCAAAGCGCGAAGCGGCGTATTTCGAGTGCCGGATGGTGATCTCCTGGAAGTCCTCGACGCCCCAGAGGTTTCGATTCTGGCAGACGGCGCGGAGATAGAAGCTCGCCATGCCGAGCGTCTTCGCGCCCGACCTCCGAGTTCCAGCAGTAGAAGCCCCGGAAGTAGAGGTCGGGTGAGCCGTCGGGCAGCCGCCCGGCCTCGATCGGGTTGAGGTCGTCCACGAGAAACAGAAACACGTCGCGATCGGAGGCGTAGAGGGTCGTCGTGTCGCGGGTGACGTCGACGCGCGGGTTGTAGACGCCGGTCGACCAGTCGAGGACGCCGGGCACCTTCCAGCGCGTGTCGCCCACGCCGTCGCCGGCGATCCGTTGCACGGCCTCGACGAGTTCATGATCGTAGATGCGACCATAGTCCGGGCCCGTGACGGCGCGGAGCTCCACCCGGCCGTTGTCGGCCTCGAGGGTCTTGACCTGCTCGGCCCGATGCGAGGTCAGCCCGTATTGCAGGTTGATGCCGGCGAGCGGCGCCGGGAGCTGGCGCAAATAAGCGGCGGGAGCGCCCACCAGCGCGGCGAGTTGCCCGAAGCTCCAGTGCGTGGGCGCGACCGGCGCTTCGGAGTCCGGCAGCATGAGCGTCAGGCGGTCGGAATTGTCGCGGCTCGCCTCGACGCGGATGGCGGCGCTTTCGACGGTCCGCGTCCGGCTGCGCTCGGCGCGACCGCGGACAGATGCGAACAGGTCGGATAAGGACAAGAATCGCTCGTCCGCCGGCCGCGAAAACCACTCAGACGAAACGCGGGACACGCGCTCGCCGCGGCTTACGTCCACCTTGTAGCCGCCGCTGACCTCACGCCGGCCGTCCAGAATTTCCATGTTGGTCATGGGTCTTCTCCGCGACGGGCCGGCCGGGAGTCTCTCTCGAGCCTACCAACCCGTCACGGCGAACGCCGCCCGAACTCTTCCTCTAGGAACGCTGCGAACCGGCTGGCGCTTCGATAGCCGCGCGATGCCGCCTTCTATCGGGCCTGCCGCATCGGAAAAATCAGCTGGGTCGTCGCCGTTGATCCGTCGCCCATTGTTCCATGAGCGCGGTGCGCTTCTGAAACAAATCGCTACGCCGATAAGCCGCTTCCGCCTGCTGCTGATTGTATGCGCGAGCGTTATCTCATCAACTTTGGGGGGAAATCGGTGCGCTCGCGCGCCAGTCGCGGAAGATCGATCGAAAGCGGTGCGCCGACAGATCGGCGCGACCATCCGTTCGATCAACGCCAGCATCGCCATGTTGCTGAGCGGCTGCCGGGGTGCGCGCCAGGGAACAGAAAGACGGTGCGGTGCGCTTATCGTCCGGCTCGGAAGGCGCCCCGGAATTTCACCGTTCTAATCACCGTTTTAATTTTCGGTTTAGAACGGCGCGCTCCTCATAAGCCATTGAAATCGTTGGCGCGCCCGAAGAGATTTCGAACTCCTGACCCCCAGATTCGTAGTCTGGTGCTCTATCCAGCTGAGCTACGGGCGCGTGCCGTTCACACGGGAAATCGCGGCGGCAGCGGCATAGCTATAGCGCGCCGCGCGGCTTGGCAAGGCTTGGCGGCCCGCCCCGAGGCGGCCGCATCCGAGCCGCTCGCGCCGTCGCGCCCGGGGGGCAGCAGCGCCGCTCACGCCGGGCGCGCGCATGCCCGAGACTTGCCGCGCCCAATTCCCACAAGCTGTTCGGCGCGCTGGAAACGGCCGGCCGGCCCGGCGCGATGTAGCTTCGACCACGGCCGGGTGATCGGCTCAGGCCAGCGCCCGTTGATCGCGCCGGCTTTTCAGTTCCACGGCCCGGTCCGGAATGGTGATCCGGAACGTCGCGCCGATGGTCCCCTCGATCAGCCGGATTTCCCCGCCTTGCGCGCGCACCAGCTCGGCCGCGATCGCAAGGCCGAGGCCGATCCCGCCGGCGCGGGTGGAGCCCTGGAACGCCTCGAACAGATGCTCGCGCGCCCGCGTCGTCAGGCCGGGCCCGGTATCGGATAATTCCAGCACGACCACGGCGCCCTCGCGCCGGCCGGTGATCCTGATCTGATCGCGGGTCGGCTCGTTGGGCGCGCGCGCTTCGAGCGCCTGAATCGAATTGCGGACCATGTTGATCAGCACCCGCAGGAGTTGATCATAGTCGGCGTCGATCATGAGGCCGCGCTCGATCGCCTCGACCCATCCGATCGGTCCGTCCGGCGCAAGGCCGACCGACTCGCGCACTTCGGTGACCAGCTGTTCGACCGCAAACAGCTTGCGATCGGGCGGCGGCTCCTGCGCCCGCCCGTAAGACAATGTCGACTCGCAATAGGCGATGGCCCGCTCGAGCGCGTGCATCAGCTTGGGCGCGAAGCGTTGCACCTGCGCATCGTCGATATTGCTCAGCCGGTCCGAAATCAGCTGGGCGGAGGCGAGCAGGTTGCGCAGATCATGATTGATCTTCGAAACCGCGAGCCCGAGCGCGGCGAGCCGATAGCGTTCCGCCAGCATCGAGGCGAGGTTCTGCTGCATGGCGGCAAGCTCCCGCTCGGCCACGCCCAATTCGTCGGCGCGGCGCGACGGAGCAATGATGCGCGACGGATTTTCGGGATCGGCGCGAAACGTCGTCATGTTCGCGATGATGCGGTGCAGCGGGCGCACGAAGAGGAAGTGCAATGCGAGATAGACGAGCGCCGCCGTGATCGCCGATATGATCAGCGACAGCAGCAGCACGTTGCGGGAAAAGCGCCACATCGCCTGCTTCAGCGGGCCGACCGCGAGCACCACCTCGACGAACTCGCCGCCCCTGGGCGCCGGGCCGACCGCCCGGACAAGGTCGTCGTCGCGGGCGACGAGCAGGATGTCGAACGCATCGACGATCGCCCGGAACGGCGAGACATCGCGCACGTCGACGTTTTGCACGACCTCGCCCGCCGGCCATTCGGCGGTGGCGAGAAGGCTGCGCTGCTGGCCCGTCTTCATCGCGACCGCGCGCGCGTCGATGCTGGCGAGGATCTGGCGGGCAAGGCTTTCCGGAACCATGCCGCTCGGCGCCGCGTCGAGCACGAGCGCGGCCGTGTGGGCGGCGGCCAGCCGGTCGCTGAGCCAGCTCAGGCGGAAATTGGCGACGGACGGGACGTAGATCAGCACCTCGGCCAGCATCACGAACAGAATCGTGAGCACGAGCAATCGACCCGACAGGCCAAAGCGCTTCCTGCGCTGGCCCGGGTCACGCGCGATCAAGGAATTCGTCGGTTCCGGCATCCGCGCAATTGCACCAGCGTCCGTCACCCCAGGCGGCGCAGCAGGCTGATAATGCGCCGCAGAAGCGGATTCGTCAAACTGCGCGAATAAGAGCTGACGGCGGCGCGTTTCCCGATTTCGGCAAAAGTCGGGTAGGCGACCGTCAGCTCGGCAAAAGCGCGCACCGTCAAGCGCTTCCTGACCGCGAACGTCCAAGGCGCGATCAACTCGCCGGCATGCGCGCCGACGATCGTGGCGCCGAGGACACGGCCCCGCCGGCTCGTGACCGCCTTGATATGGCCGTGCGTCTGCCGCTCGGTCTGCGCGCGATCATTCTCGTGATAGGGCCATCTGAGCACGTTGATGGCGAGGCCGCGCTGCTTCGCCTCGGCCTCGGTCCACCCGACCTGGGCAAGCTCCGGGTCGGTGAATGTCACGGCCGGGATGGCCCGTTCGTCGATCCGCACCGGCAAGCGAAACAGCGCGTTCCGGATGACCAGGCCGGCATGGTAGTTCGCGACATGGGTGAACTGCCGCCCGCCGGCCACATCGCCGATCGCGTAGACGCGGCGGTTGGTGGTGCGCAGGCCTGTGTCGACCACGATCCCGCTCCGCCCATAGGCGATGCCGGCGCGGTCGAGGCCGAGATCGTCCACGTTCGGCCGTCGCCCGACCGCGATCAAGAGGTGCGATCCTAAGACCGTCTCTTCGCCCCGCTCGGTCTTGACTGTGACGGCGATGTCTCCGCCCGCAGCATCGGGCGGCCTGACCGCTGTGACCGACTGCCCGGCGCGGATCGCCACGCCCTCCGCGCGCAGCGTCTCGAGCACGACGGCGGCGCATTCCGGGTCGTCCCTGCCGAGCGGGGCCGCCGCTTCGATCACGGTGACCGCGGCGCCCAGCCGCCGGAACGCCTGGCCGAGTTCCAGCCCGATCGCGCCGCCGCCGATCACCACGAGGCGCCGGGGGCCGTCCGTCAGGTCGAAAACGGTCTCGTTGGTGAGATAGGGCGTCTCGGCGAGCCCCGGAATCGGCGGCACGGCAGGCGCCGAGCCGGTCGCGACGACGAAGCGGCGCGCCTTGATCTCGGTCTCGCCGACGACGACCGTGTCCGCATCGGCGAAGCGGGCGCGGCCCTTGAGCACCCGCACGCCAAGCCCGGTAAATCGGGCGGCCGAATCGGTCGGCGCGATCGCCGCGATCACGCCATGCACGTGGGCGTGGACTGCCGCGAAGTCGATCGCGGGCGCGCCCGCATGGATGCCGAAGCGCGGCGCGTCGGCGACCCATTTCGCGTGCTTGCCGGCTGCGATCAGCGCCTTGGAGGGAACGCAGCCGTAATTGAGGCAATCGCCGCCCATCTTGCCCTGTTCGACGAGGACGACGGGAACGCCGAACGCAGCGGCGGCGGCCGCGACCGAAAGACCGCCCGACCCGGCCCCGATCACGCAAATATCCGGTCTGAGCAGTTCCGCCATGGTCGGCAGCCTTTCACCAATGAGGTCACATTCCGGACGGCGGGGGCGCCCCTCGGGTTCATCGTCATGCAACGTTGCGCCCGCGCGCCGCACGCCACCGCTTGACCGCGAGGGGAACCAGGGCAACCACTCCGACCACGGCCAGAGCGGCGATCAATTCAGGCGTCAAGGCGAGCCGCAGGTCGAAATCAATCGTGCAAGGCTCGCGCCCGGCCGCGAGGCAGGCCTGATAGGCGGACGCCTGAGCCGCGATCGCGCTGTCGAGGCCCGCTCCGAACAGCGCGAAGGCGAAGGTGAGCGGGATGATCCCGAGCGCGGTTGCGCCGACGAACACCGCAAGGCGGACCCCGAACAAAGCCGGCGCGATATTCACAAGCCAGAAAGGGAAAAGCGGCACGAGCCGAAGGAACAAGAGGTAGCTGAAGGCGCCGCGGCGGAATCCGTCGGCGAGCTTCTCCGCGAAAGGGCCGGCGCGCTTGACGAGCCATCCGCCGAGCGCCGATCGGGCGATGAGGAAGATCAGGGAGGCGCCTGTCGTCGCCCCGATAAAGGCGCCGAGCCCGCCGGCAAGCGGACCAAAGAGCAGGCCGCCGGACACAGTGAGCAACGCTGCGCCGGGGATCGATAGCGCGACCGCGCCAATGTATAGAGCGACAAAGCCGACGAACGCCGCCAACGGATGTTCGGCGACAAAGGCGTCGATCGCCGCGCGGTGGCGAATCAGGGTCGCGAGCGACAACTCGCGATGCAGGCCCGTCGCAAACACCAGCACGCTTGCGCACACGATCGCCGCGAGCAGCGCAATCATCGCCCATTGGCGCGCTCCGGAGGAGCGGGTGTCGCGGTCATCGCGGATTGAGGACGCCTTTCACGACGGAGTCGGGAGGAGCGAGGCTCTACGGCTTGATGGGTC
Source organism: uncultured Alphaproteobacteria bacterium (assembly GCA_963712435.1). Taxonomy (GTDB): domain Bacteria; phylum Pseudomonadota; class Alphaproteobacteria; order Rhizobiales; family Xanthobacteraceae; genus Rhodoplanes. The sequence continues at coordinate 10,808 of CAVQIB010000022.1, forward strand.
TTCGTTCTATAGCGGCTCTATGTAACGGCGACCCCCGTGCGGGAGCGCAATCTCACCGCGAATTGACAAGCGCCCGATCATGCCTCGCGGCCGCGTGATGCAATCTTGCCCGCAGCCGACTTGCATTGACGCGAACAGGCCCCTCCCGTATAAGCCGCGGAACTTTCCCGAACGCGCGATCCGCGACAGAGTTGATCTGCGAAATGCTGCCGAAAGGCGCCGGCGTCTGCGCGAACGCTTGAGCACGAAATGCGGAGACGAAGCCCGTGAAGCGGACCTATCAGCCGAGCAAACTGGTGCGCAAGCGCCGACACGGCTTTCGCGCCCGTATGGCGACGAAGGGCGGCCGCAGGGTCATCAATGCCAGGCGCGCGCGCGGCCGCAAGCGGCTCAGCGCGTGACGGCGACAATGTCGGCCGGACTTCGGTTCCATGGAGCGCGTGAAGCAGCGGTCCGACTTTCTCGCCGCCGCCGCCGGGGCAAAGGCTCCGGGGCTCGCTCTCATTCTGCAGGCGCGTGAGCGCAACGACGCCGGTCCCCCGCGGGTCGGCTTCACGGTGTCGCGCAAGGTCGGCTCGGCGGTCGAGCGCAATCGGGTTCGCCGCCGGCTGCGCGAAATCGTGCGGCTTTCCGCCGCGGGCCGGCTGCACTCCGGCAAGGACTACGTACTGATCGGTCGACGCGCCGCGCTCGACCTGCCCTTCGATCGCTTATGCGCGGACTTTCTCGCCGCCTTGGCCCGCGTGCATCGGGGCCGCCGCGCGGACAAGAAAGCGCCCATTCCTGCGCCGATGCAAACAACGAAGCCGGCCGTCGGCGAGAGCACGCAATGAACGATCATAAGAATACGATAGTGGCCATCATCCTGTCGGGGGTCGTGCTGCTCGTCTGGCAGTATTTCTTCGGCATGCCGCAAATGGAGAAGCAACGCCAGGAGGCCCTGCAGCGGCAGCAGCAGACGCAGCAGCAGTCGCAGCCCGCCCCGACCCAACCCGCCCCGCAAGCCTCAAGCGGCGCGCCGACGCCGGGTTCTGCGCCGACGCCGGGAGGCGCGCCGACTCCGGGTTCTGCGCCGACGCCGGGAGGCGCGCCGACGCCGGCGCAAGCTGATCCGCGCTCGCGCGCGGCCGCGCTCGCCGCCGGCGAGCGGGTCGCCGTCGATACGCCGAGCATCAAGGGATCGATCGCGCTCAGGGGCGCGCGCATCGATGATGTCGCGCTGACTCGCTATCGCGAGACCGTCGATCCCAATTCCCCGGCGATCGTGCTGCTGTCCCCCTCCGGCACGCCGCATCCTTTCTATGCCGAATTCGGCTGGGTCGGCGCCGGGGGGCCGCCGCTCAAGCTTCCTGGCGCGGACACGCTCTGGCGGCAGGAGGGCGCGGGACCGCTGAGCGTCGGCCGACCGATCACGCTCGTCTACGACAATGGCGAAGGCCTCGCCTTCCGGCGCACCATCAGCGTCGACGACAAATACCTTTTCACCGTCCAGGACGAGGTGACCAATACCGGGGCCGCGCCCACCACGCTCTACCCATATGCGCTGGTCTCACGCCATGGCACGCCGCAGACGCTCGGCTACTACATCCTGCACGAAGGGCTGATCGGCGTGCTGGGCGATCAGGGCCTGCAGGAGGTGACCTACAGCGCCATCGACGACAAGAAGGCGATAAACTTCAACATCACCAATGGCTGGCTCGGCATCACCGATAAATACTGGGCGGCGACCTTGCTGCCCGATCCGAAGGCGCATCTGCAGGCGCGCTTCTCGGCCGGCTCGCACAACAACATGAAGAGCTATCAGGCCGACTATCTGCTGGATGCGGTGACGGTCGCGCCGGGATCGACCGTGAGCGCGAGCGGCCGGCTGTTCGCCGGCGCCAAGGAGGTGAGCGTCGTCGACAATTACGACAAGAACCTCAAGCTCAACCGCTTCGAACTCCTGATCGACTGGGGCTGGTTCTATTTCATCACCAAGCCGATGTTCACGGTGATCGATTTCTTCTTCCGCTGGACCCACAATTTCGGCGTCGCCATCCTCATCGTCACCGTGCTGGTGAAGATCCTGTTCTTCCCGCTCGCCAACAAGTCCTACGCATCGATGGCGAAGATGAAGGCGGTCCAGCCGCAGATGTTGACGATCCGCGAACGCTGGCCGGACGACAAGGTCAAGCAGCAGCAGGAATTGATGGAGCTGTACAAGCGCGAGAAGATCAATCCGATCGCAGGGTGCCTGCCGATCGTGATCCAGATCCCCGTGTTCTTCGCGCTCTACAAGGTGCTGTTCGTCACGATCGAGATGCGCCATGCGCCGTTCTTCGGCTGGATCAGGGACCTCTCCGCGCCCGATCCGACCAACATCTTCAACCTGTTCGGATTGATCCCGTTCGATCCGACGATCATCCCGGTGATCGGCGCATTCCTGCATATCGGCGCCTGGCCGCTCGTCATGGGCGTGACCATGTGGGTGCAGATGAAGCTCAATCCGGCGCCGCCCGATCCGACGCAGAAGATGATCTTCGACTGGATGCCGGTGATTTTCACCTTCATGCTGGCGAACTTCGCAGCCGGCCTCGTGATCTACTGGGCATGGAACAATACGCTCTCGGTGATCCAGCAGGCGGTGATCATGCGGCGAAACGGCGTCAAGATCGAGCTGTGGGACAACGTGAAATCGTTCATTTCCAAGCGCAAGACGCAGGAGTGACCGGTTTGCCGGACGGCGTGCGAGCAGGTCCGCTCATGTCCGAGCCGTCGTTCAGCCCGAAAGAAATCGCCGGAGGACGCAAGCTGTTCGCCGGCGAATGGCGTTTCGTGTCGGCGGCCGCCTCGGTCGCCGCCCTGCCGCCGCCGCGCGGGATCGAGGTCGCCTTCGCCGGGCGCTCGAATGTCGGCAAGTCGAGCCTCGTCAATGCGCTCACCGGCCGGCATGCGCTCGCCCGCATCTCGCACACGCCCGGGCGCACGCAGGAACTGATCTTCTTTTCCGCCGCCGATCGCTGGAAGCTCGTCGACATGCCGGGCTACGGTTATGCCGCCGCCGCCAAGGCGAAGATCGCCGCCTGGACCGCATTGATCCGCGCCTATCTGCGCGGTCGCGCCAACCTCGCTCGCGTTTATGTTCTGGTGGATGCGCGCCACGGCGTCAAAAGCCCCGACGAGGCCGTGTTCGATCTTCTCGACGAAGCCGCGGTGAGCTATCAGGTCGTGCTGACCAAGGCCGATCAGGTCGCCGAGGAAGCGCTCGCCGACTGCATGGAAAAAACCGCCGCGGCGCTCGCAAAGCGGAAGGCTGCGTTTCCCGAGGTGCTCGCGACCTCCGCGCGCGCAGGGTCGGGCATCGCCGAGCTCCGCGCGGCCGTCGCAAAACTGGTGGCCGAGCACGCCGGACGGAGGTAAGTCATGGCCACAGGACTGCTTGTCGTTCTGGCGGGGCTGATGGGCGCTGGCGGGGTCGTGCTTGCGGCCGCCTCGGCGCACGCCGTCGCCAATGCAGGCCTCGACAGCGCAGGCTACATGCTCTCCCTGCATGCGGCGGCCGTGCTCGGCGGCGTCGCCGTTCTGAACTCCGGCATGATATGGCGGCCGCTCGGCGCGATTGCGCTGTTCGGCCTCGCGCTCGGCGCGCTCTTGTTCGCCGGCGACATCGCGCTGCGGGCGTTTGCAGGCCATCGGCTGTTTCCCATGGCGGCGCCGACCGGGGGCGCGATCATGATCGCGAGCTGGCTCGCCTTCGCCGTTGCGGCGGTTGCGGGACTGTCGCGCGGCGCGTGAGCCTGACCGCGACTATTCACGCGCGGTTTCCACTCGACCGGAAAATGCTTTAAAAGCGCGCGCGAGATTGCGCTCTGGTACCCCGCCGTCCCGTTCGACATTCCGCCCGCGAGGATGCTGACATGCCCGTGGCCCCGCACGAAATCGCCCATGTCCTGATCGAGGCGTTGCCGCACATGCAGCGCTACGACGAAGAGGTCGTGGTGGTGAAATATGGCGGTCACGCCATGGGCGAGGAGCATGCCGCGCGCAGCTTCGCGCGCGACATCGTGCTGCTCGAACAGACCGCGATCAATCCGGTGGTCGTGCATGGCGGCGGGCCGCAGATCGGCGACATGCTCAAGCGGCTCGGCATCAAGTCGGAATTCGCAGCCGGCCTGCGCGTGACCGACGCCGCGACCATCGAGATCGTGGAAATGGTGCTCGCCGGCTCGATCAACAAGCAGATCGTCGGCTTCATCAACGAGGCGGGCGGCAAGGCGGTCGGCTTGTGCGGCAAGGACGGCAATATGGTGCTGGCGCGCAAGATCGGCCGCACCGTGGTCGATCCCGGCTCCGCCATCGAGAAGATCGTCGATCTCGGGTTTGTGGGCGAGCCGGAGAAAGTCGACACGATGGTGCTGAACCAGATCCTCGGGCGCGAGTTGATCCCGGTGCTGGCGCCGGTCGCGGCGGCGGCTGCGGGCGGCACCTACAACGTCAATGCCGACACCTTCGCCGGCGCGGTCGCGGGCGCGCTCAAGGCCAAGCGGCTGTTGCTGCTGACCGACGTGCCGGGCGTGCTCGACCGCTCGCACACGCTGATCAAGGAGCTGTCGGTCGCCGAGGCGCGGCGGCTGATCGCCGACGGCACCATTTCCGGCGGCATGATCCCCAAGGTCGAGACCTGCATCTACGCGCTCGAAGCAGGCGTCGAGGGAGTGGTCATTCTCGACGGCAAGGTCGAGCACGCGGTGCTGCTCGAGCTCTTGACCGACCACGGCGCGGGGACGTTGATCCGGCGCTAGTCCGAATTCCGTCGAGGCGGACGGTCCATGGACCGGTATCCGCTCGGTCCACCATCAGGAGGCATGATGCCCAGGCCCTGGCTGACGCGCTTCGCGCTCGCCGCCGTCTTGTCCATCCTGCTCGCCCATCCGGCGGCCGCAGATGCGGTGAAAGGGCAGGCCGCGGGCGAGAGTCCGTCCGCGAGCGACAGCGCGCTCTCGGACGAGCGGCTCGACGCGCTCCTCGCCGCGCGCGATTGGAGCGCGCTTACGGCGGCGCTCTCGCACGCCAAGACCGGCGATCAATTCGCGCAGAATCTGGAGTGGATGCGCGCGAAGCTCCTGGCGGGCGGCGGTTCGCTGCTCGGATTCCTTTACTCGCGCGACCTCTGGACCGCCGGACAGCAGGCGAAGGCTCGCGACCCGATGAAGGACCTGCGGGTCACGGCCGGGCTGTTCACGCTCTATACGTTCGCGCTCATCGCGATCGACGGCGTCAAATGCGCCGATCCATCCGCCCCCTCCCATCGGGTCGACCAGCTCATCGAGAACAACCGGCCGATCCTGCAATTTCTCAAGGCGCAGCCCGCCGAGCTGAAGGCGAAGGTCGTCGATCTGGCCCTTGCGATCGAGCGCGACACCCTACCGCTGCGGAAGGATGACGACGTCCTCTGTCGGGACGGCCTCGATCAGATGCAGGCTGGCCTTGCGGCTGGAAACGTAAAGCAGGTGACTCCTGCAGACGGCCTCGGAAAAACCTACGAGGTCGCACCCCCGCCCGACTATCAGCCGAAGTTTCTCGCGCCGAGCGAATACGAGGCCGCGCAGCGCAAGGCGCGCGAGACCCTCCGCTCAAATCTGCGCACGCTCATCGACTGAGCGGCATGCGCGGCGCGACGCCCCCCAGCGCGTGACGCGGGGGCAGGGCGGCTTGCGGCGCGCCCGCCGCCCATGTTCACTCGTTCTTTGCCTCGATGACGTCTTCGAGCGTGCGCAGGCCGGTGCGCGGCGTGTTCACGAGCACCGCCATGTTCCCGGGCTTGTGCAGGTTCTTCCACATCATCTGGTGGGCCCTGGGGATCTGCTCCCAGGTGAAGACCTCGCTCATGCACGGGTCGATGCGGTGGTCGAGCACGAACTGGTTCGCCGCCGAGGCTTGCTTGAGGTGGGCGAAGTGCGAGCCTTGGATGCGCTTCTGGCGCATCCACACATAGCGCGCATCGAAGGTGATGTTGTAGCCCGAGGTGCCTGCGCAGAACACGACCATGCCGCCGCGCTTCACGACGAGGGTGGAGACCGGGAAGGTCGCCTCACCCGGGTGCTCGAACACGAGGTCGACGTCTTTCTTGCCGGTGATGTCCCAGATCGCCTTGCCGAACTTGCGCGCCTCCTTGGTCCAGGCGTCGTATTCGGGCGTATTCACCGTCGGCAACTGACCCCAGCACTTGAACTCGCTGCGGTTGATGACGCCCTTGGCGCCGAGATCGAGGACATATTGGCGCTTCGACTCGTCCGAAATGATGCCGATCGCGTTGGCGCCCGCCGCGGCGCAGAGCTGAATCCCGAACACGCCGAGGCCGCCCGAGGCGCCCCACACCAGCACATTGTCGCTCGGCTTGAGCGTGTGCGGCGGATGGCCGAACAGCATGCGATAGGCGGTCGCCAGCGTGAGCGTGTAGCAGGCCGATTCCTCCCAGGTGAGATGGTTCGGCTTGGTCATCAGCTGGCGCGACTGCACCCGGCAGAACTGGGCGAAGGAGCCGTCCGGCGTCTCATAGCCCCAGATCTTCTGCGAAGGCGAGAACATCGGGTCGCCGCCGTTGCATTCCTCGTCGTCGCCGTCGTCCTGGTTACAGTGGACGATGACCTCGTCGCCGACCTTCCAGCGCTTCACCTTGCTGCCGACCGCCCAGACGATGCCGGCCGCGTCCGAACCGGCGATGTGATAGGCGTTCTTGTGGACGTCGATCACCGAGATCGGAATGCCGAGGCCGGCCCACACGCCGTTGTAGTTCACGCCGCCGGCCATGACATAGACCAGCACGTCCTCATCGCCGATGTCCCAGGTCGGAACGACTTCGAGCTGCATCGAGCTTTCGGGCGGACCGTGACGATCCTTGCGGATGACCCAGGCATGCATTTTCGCGGGAACATGGCCGAGCGGGGGAACTTCCCCCATGTCGTACAGGTCTTTGGTCTTTTGAGGCGTGGTGAGCTTGGCCGCAACCGACATGGCGGTCCTCCGGTCAATTCTGAAGCGAGGGCAACTTAACCCTACTCTGCCCCAGCGTGTGATGCATCGCAACAAAGATCGTGCGGACTATAGGCGGTTCCGGCATCCGGCAACATTGCGAAAGATCATCCTTGGGGCGCGCGGCTCATGCGCGTGTTCCGACCGCCCAAGGCGCGGTTTGTCGCTCCGGCGCCGGGCTATTCCGGTCCGCGTCGATCCGCCCGGTGCGGCCGCTGCGCCGTCCGCGCGCCGACAAGAAAAGATGGTTGCGGCGGCGTCGGCTTGCGCTATCGTTATTTTGCATTGCGCAACGGACCGACCGGGCCTTTCGCGGAAGGGGCAGACCATGGGACTCATTATTTGGCTGATCGTGGGCGGCGTCGCCGGTTGGCTGGCCGGCCTGATCGTACGCGGCTACGGCTTCGGCCTGTTTGGCAATATCATCGTCGGGATCGTCGGAGCGCTGATCGCCGGTTGGCTGCTGCCGCAGCTTGGCATCATGATCGGGGGCGGGACGCTCGGTGAAATCATCAACGCGGTCATCGGCGCGATCATACTCCTGCTGATTATCGGCTTGATCCGACGTTAGAAAAGGCTGAAGGGACGCATCATGCGCGACAAACCCTGGATCATTCGGACCTATGCGGGTCATTCGACCGCGAAGGAGTCGAACGCGCTCTACCGGAAGAACCTCGCCAAGGGCCAGACCGGGCTGTCGGTCGCTTTCGACCTGCCGACGCAGACCGGCTATGACAGCGACCATGTGCTCGCGCGCGGAGAGGTCGGCAAGGTCGGCGTCGCGATCAGTCATGTCGGCGACATGCGCGCTTTGTTCGAGGGCATTCCGCTCGATGCGATGAACACCTCGATGACCATCAACGCGACCGCAGCGTGGCTGCTCGCGCTGTATATCGCGGTCGCCGACGAACAGGGGGTTTCGCGCGACAAGCTCCAGGGCACGATCCAGAACGACATCATCAAGGAATATCTCTCGCGCGGCACCTATGTGTTTCCGCCCGGCCCCTCCATGCGGCTGATCAAGGACGTGATCCTGTTCACGACCAAGGAAGCGCCCAAGTGGAATCCGATGAATGTCTGCTCCTATCACCTGCAGGAGGCGGGCGCGACGCCGGTCCAGGAGCTCGCTTATGCGCTGGCGACCGGGGTCGCCGTGCTCGACGCGGTGAAGGCCTCGGGCGTGGTCGAGGGCAGCGCGTTCGCCGACTGCGCCGGCCGCATCTCGTTCTTCGTCAATGCCGGCATGCGCTTCATCACCGAAATCTGCAAGATGCGGGCCTTCGTCGAGCTGTGGGACGAGATCCTGGCGCGAGCGCTACGCGATCACCGATCCCAAGCAGCGCCTGTTCCGCTATGGCGTGCAGGTGAATTCGCTCGGCCTGACCGAGCAGCAGCCGGAAAACAATGTCTACCGCATCTTCCTGCAGATGCTGGCGGTGACGCTGTCCCGCAAAGCGCGCGCCCGCGCCGTGCAGCTTCCCGCCTGGAACGAGGCGCTCGGCCTGCCCCGGCCCTGGGACCAGCAATGGTCGCTGCGGGCGCAGCAGATCCTCGCCTATGAAAGCGACCTGCTCGACTATGGCGACATTTTCGACGGCTCGCCCGCGATCGCCAAGAAGGTGGACGAGCTGAAGACCGAGGCGCGCGACGAGCTGCGGCGCATCCTCGAAATGGGCGGCGCGGTCGAGGCGGTGGAGACCGGCTACCTCAAGGCGCAGCTCGTCGAGAGCAATTCGCGCCGGGTCGACGAGATCGAACTGGGCGAACGCACCGTGGTCGGCGTCAACAAGTTCATCGAGACCGAACCGTCGCCGCTGCCGACCGGCGAAGGCTCGATCATCACCATCCCGCCGGAGGTGGAGCAGAACCAGATCGCCAGCCTGCGGGCCTGGCGCGCCGCGCGCGACGCGGCCGCGGTCGACCAGGCGCTCAACGAGCTGCGCCGCGCCGCGCGCGAGGGCCGCAACATCATGCCGCCCTCGATCGCCTGCGCCAAGGCGGGCGTCACCACCGGCGAATGGGGCTTCGCGCTGCGCGATGCGTTCGGCGAGTACCGCGCCCCGACCGGCGTGTCATCGGCCGCGCGCAACGACGCGCGCTGCGTCGACGAATTGCGCGACGAGGTCGACCGGGTGTCGCGCAAGCTCGGCCGCCGCCTGAAATTCCTGGTCGGCAAGCCGGGCCTCGACGGCCATTCCAACGGCGCCGAGCAGGTCGCGGTGCGCGCGCGCGACGCGGGGATGGACGTGGTCTATGAGGGCATCCGCTTCACCCCGGACGACATCGTCAAGGCTGCGCGCGACAAGAACGTGCATGTCGTGGGGCTGTCGATCCTGTCCGGCTCGCACATGCCGCTCGTGAAGGAAGTGGTGGCCAAGATGCGCGAGGCCGGCCTCGACGACGTGCCGGTCGTGGTCGGCGGCATCATCCCGCCCGACGACGAAGCCGTGCTGAAGGACGCCGGCGTCGCCGCCGTCTACACGCCGAAGGATTTCGAGCTTAACCGCATCATGACCGACATCGTCCGGATCGTGGAGGACAAGGTCCCGAGCCAGGCGGCGTAGGGCGCGCGCAGCCTGACATTCACCCTCCCCTGAAAGGGAGGGTGAATCAGACATCCAGCAATCACCGGAAGCGCTGCGCCGCCCGCTCTGTCACCGCGGTTGCGGAAATGACGCCGGATAATGGGTGGATCGATCTATCCGCGACAGTTGGCCCCCAGCGCTGCTGGGGTGGCCCGACTTGTCAGCGAGAGGTCAGGGCGACGCCGAGCGAATAGGCCTTCTGGCGCGTCGCGCTTTCGGTCCGCTTGAGCGTGCGGGCGATCTTCCCGATCGGGGTTTTCTGCTTGGCCAAGGTCTTCAATGCGCGCACGTCGTCGGTCGTCCAAGTGCGTGGTGCTTTGGGCTTCGCTCGCGCCATTGATGGCTCCAATCAATGAGGGACAAGGGATAAGGCTCGATCGAGCCGGAAAATCGCAAGATCGCTGTGTAGTGTGGATATCCGGATTTCGCCGCGATTGCGAGTCCGACATCCGTTCTCTCGAATGCCCGCGGACCGCAGCCTCCCTCGACGCTGCGGCGCTCGATCGTTCATTCGCATAACGAAGCGTTGCGACCGGTGCAGGCAGCCGCGCGCGCGCCCTGAGCGGCGGTGCGCGCAGCTCACTCCGGGTCCCCGCCCTCGTCGATCGCCGGACCGCGCGCGTGCGCAAGCGTCAGCAGAATGTCGCGGCCGAGACGGGTCGCCGGCGCCTTGCCGCGATTGCAGAGGATCACGATGCCGAGCCCCTTGTCGGGGATCATCCCGATATAGGTGGAGGTGTTGTTGAGCCCGCCATTCTTGTCGACGATCGTCACGCCGTCATTGCGCAGGCGCTGCCAGACGAGTCCTTGCGTCAAGCGCGGACCGACCGTGAACACCGGCTGCTGCGCGAACTTCATCGCCTGCTCGAGCGGACCCTGGTCCGGCAGCTCGCCGAGATTGGCGGCGAGGAACGAGGCCATGTCGCGCGCCGAGGAATAAATCTGGCCGGCGCTGCGAAAGTCGAGAATGCCTTGCTGCTCGCCCGGTCGGCCGATCGGCCGGCCCGCCGGGCCATAGCCCTGCACGGCGCGCCGCTTCAGCGCGGCGGGAAGCGGGAGCGCGGTCGAGTCCATCGCCAGCGGCTTGAGGATGCGGCTCTCCATCAGCACGGCGAACGGCATGCCGAAGCGGCGTTCGAGCGCGAGGCGCAGCAGCACCAATCCGCCGTTCGAATAGATGCTCTGTCGGCCCGGCTCGTGGCCGGGATCGGCGCGCCAGGCGTTCAGGTAGCGAATGAAATCCGGCAGACTGTACTTGCCGCGATGCCAGGGCTCGTATTCGCCGGGTCCCCGCGTCAGACCGGAGCTGTGGCTTGCAAGCTGCCCCAGCGTGACGCGGCGGATGTCGCCGCCGCGCTGAAGCTCGGTGACGTATTTCGCGACCGGATCGTCGAGGCGCAGTTCGCCCCGCTCGACCGCCTGGGCGAGCAATGTCGCCGCGAAGAGCTTGCCGACCGAGGCAAGGTTGAAAATGGCGTCGGGCGAAACCCGCCGGCTGGTTTCGCGATCGGCGAAGCCGAATTCGAGGAACGTGGTGCGTCCCTGGTCGCGCACGACGACCGCCACACCCGCGCCGTCCGAGAGCCACGGCCGCAAATGTCCCTCGACCCGATCCCGCAGCTCGGGATTCGTCTGCGCCGACGCGCCAAGTCCGGCTTGGGCGAGGAGGAGAAGCACTGTGGCCGCGACGGTGCGGGCGGCACGGGCAAAAGCCGCGCAGCGGCTCAGGCTCCGGCCGGCTCGCGGCCGGCGGGACAAAGCCGGAGCAAACACTTTTTGCGCGAAATCACGCAGCATCGCTTGCGTCCTCCGATCGGCGCCAACCGGCCCAGGGCGGTAGCTCGCGCAGCCCCCGCGCGGTCTGGCGGAACAAAGCAACCGCCAGCGCACAGCCCTTCGTCGCCTCGATCGTGATGCTCCACCCATGCTGGAAACTGAACTTGACAAAATCCCGATCTGGCTTCAAATTTTCGTAACTCGAAATCACAATTCCGAAATTCGAATTAATCGAGCTTGGAGCTATGTCACAGGCTGACGCAACTGAAAAACAGAGAACGCGGAGTCCGCATGGCGGCTGCGCAATCCTCAGTCGGTATGCCGTGGTCCTCGACACCGTGGGGCAAGCCGCGAGCGGCCTGCCTCTGACCGAGATCGGCCAGCGCACGGGCCTCCCGCAGGCGACCGTCTATCGGCTCGTCCACGCGCTTGTGCACGTGGGCTTTCTCGCGCAGGGCGAGCGCCGCAAGCACTATGTACTGGGACCCCGCTTGCTGCGCCTGCTGTGCGTCGGCATGCCCCGCCGCACGATCCGTCAGCTTGCGCAGCCGATCCTCGACCAGCTGGCCGCCGACTTCGGCGAGACCGCCTTCATCGCCAAGCTGGAGGGTGACGAGGTGGAAACCGTGGCCGTCGCTCCGCCGAAAGGCGAGCGGCAGGCCTTCGTCCATCCGGGGCGCAGCATGCCGTTCCATGCTGCGGCGTCCGCGAAGGCGATCCTCGCATTCGCCGACGATCAGCTGGTCGATGATGTGCTAGCCAAGCCGCACGCGCAATTCACGGCGCGGACGAAGATATCGGAACAGGAAATCACCGCCGAACTGGCGAAAATCCGCGAACAGGGATTCGCCATCTGCAATCAGGAACTCGATCCCGGCGTCCTCAGCTATGCCTGTCCGATCCGGATCGACGGCGCCGGCGTGGTCTACAGCCTCGGCCTCGTGGGCCTCGCGGATCGGCTCGGCGACTCGCCGACGGTTCAGGTCGTGTCCTCGCTCAAGACCGCCGCCGAAGCGCTGTCGAACGTGATCCGAGAGGATGCGGGGAGTTCGTCCGCGTGGGCCGCGGCGCTGCCTGCCGGCAATGGAGGCGGGCAACTCGCAGCCGCGTTATGACCCTTTCCCGTAGTCGCGCGCGTCCTCGATCGCGCGTCCGTCGCGCGGCAGGCTTCCGGCGGGACAGACTTCCACCCGCCCCTTGAGCCGCGTGACGGCCTGAACGCTCGCCTCGACCGCGCGCGCGAGATCGTCGCCCGCGCCCGCCGCTTCGATCCGCAGGGTCATCACATCGGTCCCGTCGTCGCGACTGACGACGAGCCGCGCGTGGCCGACGCCCGGATGGCGGCGGACCACCTCCGCGATCTGATGCGGATGCACGAACATTCCCTTGACCTTGGTGGTCTGATCGGCGCGGCCCAACCAGCCCCTGATGCGCCGATTGGTGCGTCCGCACGAACTTTCGCCCGGAAGGATCGCGGACAGATCGCCGGTCGCGAACCGAATAAGCGGATAATCGGGATTGAGGACGGTGACGAGCACCTCGCCGGCTTCGCCGTCCTCGACCGGCGTGCCGGTGCCCGGCTCGACGATCTCGAGGATCACGCCCTCGTCGGCGATCAGCCCCTCGCGCGCGGCGCTCTCGTAGGCGATCAATCCGATCTCCGCCGTTCCGTAGCTCTGCATCACGTCGATCGCGCGTTGGGCGTAGAACGCGCGCGCATCGGGAAGAAACGCGCCGCCGGTGACGTGGGCGACCTGGAAACTGGAGAGATCGATGCGCTGCGCGTCCGCATGTTCAAGGATGGTGCGCAGGAAATCGGGCGTGCCGGCATAGGCGACCGGACGCAATGCCGCCGCGGCCTGAACCTGCAGCTCGGTCTGCCCGGTGCCGGCCGGAAAAACGGCCGCGCCGAGCGCAAGCGCGCCCGTTTCCATCATCGCGCCGGCCGGCGTGAAGTGATAGGCGAAGCAGTTGTGCAGGAGATCGCCGGGGCGCAGCCCGGTCGCCCACAAAGCGCGCGCGTAGCGCCAGTAGTCCGGGCGGACCGTTTCCGGCTCGAACACCGGGCCCGGCGACGCAAACACGCGGGCAAGCCGCGCCATCGGGGTTGCCTCCAGCCCGCCGAACGGCGGCGTTTCCTGCTGCAGCGCCTTCATCGCCGTCTTGCGGGTGACGGGGAGACGCGCGAGCGCGCCCAGATCCTTGATGTCGCGGAGCGCGACGTCGGCGAGCAGTTTTCCGTAATAGGCGCTCGTCTGTTTGGCGTGCGCGAGCAGCTTCGTCAGCGCCGCCACCAATGCGGACTCGCGCTCATCGACGCTGCGCCGCTCGAGCCTGTCGAATTCCGCGTCGGCCGCCGCCCTCACAGCCACCGTTTGCGTCTCCTGAAGCTCTTGAGGTTCTTGAAGCTGCGGCGCTGATCGCCCGCGCCGCCGAGATAGAATTCCTTGACGTCTTCGTTGTCGCGCAACTCGTCGGCGGCGCCGTCGAGCACCACCTTGCCCTGCTCCATGATGTAGCCGTAGCTCGCGACCGAGAGCGCCGCGCGCGCGTTCTGCTCGACCAGGAGAATCGTCACGCCGAGATCGCGATTGATGTCGCGAATGATGCCGAACACCTCCTTCACCAGCAGCGGCGAGAGGCCCATCGACGGCTCGTCCATCAGGATCAGCCGGGGCCGGGCCATCAGCGCGCGCCCGATCGCGAGCATCTGCTGCTCGCCCCCGGAGAGATAGCCGGCGAGACCGGTGCGCTCCCGCAGGCGCGGGAAATAGCCGAGCACCATGTCGATGTCGCGGGCGATCTCCTTGTCGCGGCGGGTGAAGGCGCCGAGGCGCAGGTTTTCGAGCGAGGTGAGGTCGGAGATGATGCGCCGGCCTTCCATCACCTGCGAAATCCCGCGCCGGACGATCCCCACCGGATCGCCGCCGTCGATCCGTTCGCCGTCGAACAGGATCTCGCCGCGCGTCACCGCGCCGTTCTCGGTCTTGAGCAGCCCGGAAATGGCTTTCAGCGTGGTCGATTTGCCGGCGCCATTGGCGCCGAGCAGGGCCACGACCGCCCCGCGCGGGACGTTCAGGCTGAGCCCGCGCAACACGAGGATCACCTCGTCGTACACGACCTCGATGTTGTGCACCGAGAGCAGCGGCGCGCCGCTTGCTCTCTCCTCCCCGGCATTCGAGGACGCATCAGGCGAATGGTCTAGCGTGCTGTTCATGTCATCGCGGCGTAACCCCTCCCCCTGCCCTCCCCGGATGAGGAGGGCAGAAGCAGGCGGTGACGGCTGCTCCGTTCACTCGCGCGAGTGTCGCGCATGGTCCCGGCCGCGCGAGTGAACTAGGCCACAGGGCAGCCGGTAACATATGGTTACAGCGCTCGCGCCTGCGCGAGCGCGCCGGGGGAGGCCGCTCCCGGGCTCACCAGCCAAGCCAGTCGGGCTTGCGCGGCAGATTCGACGGTCGTCACCTTTTCGAGCTTGATCGCGCCGTTCTTGACGAGTTCGTTGAGCGGCGCGTCGGTCGCGCCCGTCACCTTGATGCGATAGAGATCGACATTCGTGGTCGGGCGGTGGTCGGTTTCCGTCCAGGTCGAGGCGTTGCACACGCCTTCCATGCCGGCCGGGACCCAGTCCTTCGTCTGGTAGAAGCCCTTCTTCACGTTCGCGCCGTTGACCCCGCCGTTCTTCGCCGCCCAGTCGATCGCCTCCTTCAAATAGAGCGCGGTGCACAGGCCGGCGACATAGTGAACCGGACGATAGACATTGCCGGACGGGTCGGAGTTCTTCGAGATCTCCATCACGTTCTTCATGCCGGGCGCGTCGCCCCCGAACGGCACCGCGGTGCGCAGCGGAAACACGACCCCGTCCGCCGCGTCGCCCGCCGCCTTCGCCGCGTTCTCGTCCATCCCCCAGACATTGCCGAGGAACTGCACGTCGGCGCCGATGTTCTTGCAGGCCTTGAGCACGGCGATGTTCGATCCCGCCGTGTTGCCGAGATAGGCATAGTTCGCGCCGGCATTCTTCAAAGTCAGGCATTGCGCGGTGTAGTCGCCCGGCGTGAAGGCGAACTGCACCGGCGGCAGCACCTCGAAGCCGAGTTCCTTCGCGATCGCCTCGCCCGCTTCCTTGGGTGCGTTGGGATACGGGTGGTTCGCGCCCATATGGACGAATTTCGGCTTTTCGGTCTTGCCCTTCGCCTTCCAGTCCTGCGCCGCCCAGGTCAGCATGGCGCGCAGCGCATCGGAATAGCTCGGCGCATAGAAGAAATTATAGGGCGCGGGCTTCGTCTTGCCGCTCTGCCCGGTCGGATCGGTCAGCGCCGCGGCATACGACCCGGAAATATACGGGATCTGGTCCTGCGCGATGAAGCCCGCGAGCGCCTCGGTGTCCGCCGTGCCCCAGCCGAGAATGGCCGGGACCTTGTTGTCGGCGCCGGACCATTTCTTGTATTGCGCGACCGCGCGCGGCACCTGGTAGCCGTAGTCGACGGTGTCGAGGTCGACCGTCACGCCGCCTTTCTTGTTGGCCCAGGCGATGGCGTCGACCACGCCCTGGCCGAACGGCACGCCGACATCGGCGGTGGCGCCCGAGAAATCCGCGAGCTGTCCGACGGTGACCTTCTGGGCATTCGCCGCGCCAGCCATTCCGGCAAGAAGCGCCGCCACCGAGGCGCCGCGCAGTATCGTGATCAATCGCATGAACGTTTTCCTCCGTGTTGTTTTCGAGGTCGCGAACCGTTCCGCCCGTCCTGACCTCAATGCGAGAACGGGTAGAGCTTCCAATAGGCCTTGATCTGCCGCCAGCGATGGGCGAGCCCGTCCGGCTCGAAGATGAGAAACAGCACGATCACGAGCCCGATGGCGATCTCGCGCAGGAACGCGATATTGTTGTTGAGCGCGAGCGCCCGGTCGATCGCGCCGCCGCGCAGCAGGGCGCTGATCCACTCCATCGCTTCCGGCAGCAGCACCATGAAGGCCGTGCCCATCAACGTGCCCATCACCGAGCCGACCCCGCCGATGATGACCATCGCGAGAAACACGATCGACCGATCGATGCCGAACCCCTCGTTCGACACGACCTGCTGATAGTGCGCATAGAGCGCGCCGCCGACGCCGGCGAAGAACGCCGCCAGGCCGAACGACAGCGTCCGGTACTTGGTGAGATTGATTCCCATCATTTCGGCCGAGAGATAGTGGTCGCGAATGGCGACGAGGGCCCGGCCGTCGCGCGTGCGGATCAGATTGGTGACCAGCAGATAGCTCGCGACGAGATAGGCGAGCACGACATAGTAGTACTGGCGGTCGCCGCGCAGCGTGTAGCCGAACAGCGTGAACGGGGCCGCGCTCGCCGGCACGATGCCGCCGGTGAACCAGTCGGCGCGCGAGAAGAAATCGAGCAGGATGTATTGCGCGGCGAGCGTTGCGATCGCGAGGTAGAGGCCTTTCAGGCGCGCCGCCGGCAATCCGAACACGAGGCCGACCAGCGCCGTGGCCGTTCCTGCGAGCGGGATCGCGAAGAAAGCGGGAATGCCGATCTTCGTGCTGAGATAGGCGGAGGTGAACGCGCCGAACCCGAAAAACGCGGCGTGGCCGATCGAAATCTGGCCGGTGAAGCCGACCAGGATGTTGAGGCCGATCGCGGCGATGCCGAAATAGCCGATCTGGATGAAGATGCTGAGCCAATACTGGCTGAGCATGAAGGGAACCAGGCACATGAAGGCGATGCCGGCGATCGCGCAGTTGCGGCTGGTGACGGTGGGAAAGATCGTGGTGTCGGCCGCGTAGGTGGTGCGGAAATCGCCGGCCGGAAGGAGGCTCGTCATGTGCAATCCTCACACCCGCTCGATGTCGCGCGTGCCGAACAGGCCGTAGGGCTTGATCATCAGGATGATGATCAGCACGTAGAACGGCGCGACCTCGTAGAGATTGCCCCAGTGCAGGTACTGGCTGTCGACGAAGTGGGCGACGTTCTCCAGAAGGCCGATGATGATGCCGCCCAGAACCGCGCCGCCGATGCTGTCGAGCCCGCCGAGAATGGCCGCCGGAAACACCTTGATGCCGTAGGCGGACAGGCCGGCGGACACGCCGTTGACCACCGCGACCACCACCCCCGCCACCGCCGACACGACGGCCGAGATCGCCCAGGCCATCGCGAACACGTTCTCGACCGAAATGCCGAGCGACTGCGCCACCTGCTGGTCGAACGCGGTCGCGCGCATGGCGAGGCCGTGCTTGGTGGCGCGGAAGAACCACGCCATGCCCGCCATCATCGCCAGCGAGACCACGAGGCTCAGCAGGTAGACGCTCTGAAACTGCAGCCCGAGGACCTTCACCGTCTGCACCGTGAACACCTGCGGAAACGGCTGCAGATTCGTCCCGAATATCCATTTCATCAGCGCCTGGAACACCGTGGACAGCCCGATCGTCACCATGATGACGGAAATGATCGGTTCGCCCACCAGCGGCCGCAGGACCACGACCTGCAGCGCCACGCCGAACGCGAACATGAAGACGAGCGTGATCGGCATGCCGAGATAGAACGGAAGCTGGTACTTGGTGAGCAGCCACCAGCACACCCAGGCGCCGATCAGCAGGAATTCGCCCTGCGCGAAGTTCACCACCTGCGTCGCCTTGTAGATCAGCACGAAAGACATCGCGACGACGCCATAGAGCGTGCCGACGATGAGGCCGTTGACGAGAAGCTGGATCAGAAGCTCTGTGTTCATCGGCTTGTCCGAAGTCTACCTATTCCGACTAATCGCAAGGGCGGGTGAGGGCGGGCGCGGCATCCGTGAACTGCCCCCTCCCGTCTCACTTCGCTCGACTCCCTCCCCCGCGAGCGGGGGACGGTTGGGGAGGGGGCATTCGCTGGTGCACCAATCATCCTGATCTCGCACGCCAGCTCATTCCGCGGCCATCGCGACGGCCGGCGCCGACCCCGGTTCGAGGTCGACCACGGCGAGTTTCGTGCGGATGCGCTGGGTGGCGCCGTCCTGGAACCGGATGACCGTGTCGACGTCGATCTCGCTCGTGCCGGCATAGATCGCCTCGATGATGTCGGCATATTTCTCGTTGATCACGTTGCGGCGAACCTTGCGCGTGCGGGTGAGCTCGCCGTCGTCGGCGTCGAGCTCCTTGTAGAGGAGGAGGAACTTGGCGATGCGCTGGGCGGGAGGCAGCGAGGCGTTCACCGTTTCCACCTCCTTGCGCACCAGCGCATAGACCTCGTCGCGGGAGGACAGGTCGGTATAGGTGGTGAACGACAGGCGGTTCTTCTCCGCCCATTTCGACACGATCGAGAAGCGGATGCAGAGCATCGCGGCGAGGAGACTGCGGCCGGCGCCGAGCACGATCGCCTCGGCGATATAGGGCGAGAACTTCAGCTTGTTCTCGATATATTGCGGCGAGAAGCGATAGCCGTGCGCCGTCACCGCGAGATCCTTCAGGCGGTCGATGACGACGAGATGGCCCCTGTCGTTGAAATAGCCGGCGTCGCCGGTTTGCATCCAGCCGTCGCGCAGATCGGCCGCGGTCCCCTCCTCGTTCTTGAAATAGCCGAGAAACATGTTGGGATGGCGCGCCACGATCTCGCCGACCCCGTTCGCGTCGGCTTCGAGAATCCGCACCTCGATCCCCTTGTCCATCGGCGTGCCGACCGTGTCGAAATCGATCTCGTCGGGGCGGTGGATCGTATAGGCGCCGAGCGTCTCGGTCTGGCCGTAGATCTGGTGCAGCGGAACGCCCATCGCGCGAAAGAAGCTGAACGTGTCCGGGCCGAGCGCGGCGCCGCCGGTCGCCGCCGAGCGCAGCCGCGTGAAGCCGAGCCGGTCGCGCAGCGCGCGGAAGGCCAGAATGTCCGCCAGCGCGGAGCGTTTCCCGTGCGCGAGCGCCGAGAGGCCCGCCTTCATGCCGAGATCGTAGAGGCCGCGCTTGAGCGCAGACGCGTCCATGACGCGGGCGCGCACATCGGCGGCGATCGATTCCCATACGCGCGGGGCGAACAGCACGAAGGTCGGCGCGATCTCGCGGAAATCGTGCATCATCGTCTCGGGCTCTTCGACGAAATTGACCTTCATCCGGCACACCAGCGCTTTGCCGAGCGCGTAGATCTGCTCCATGATCCACGGCAGCGGCAGCACCGAGACATATTCGTCGTCCGGTCCCTTCGGATCGCTCGCGAGATAGACGGCCGAGTGACGCAGGATGCGCCCGCCGGAAAGCATTGCGAGCTTGGGATGCGCGGTCGTGCCCGACGTCGTGCACAGGATGGCGATCGCGTCCGCGGTCGTCGCGTCGACCAGGCGATCGTAGAGCTCGGGCTCGCGCGCGGCGCGTTCGCGTCCCTTCGTCGCCAGCGTTTCGGCCGCGATCAGGCGCGGATCGTCGTATTTCCGCATGCCGCGCGGATCGGCATAGACGATGTGGCGCAGATCAGGAACGCGGTCGCCGAGGCCGAGCAGCTTGTCGACCTGCTCCTCGTCCTCGGCGAAGATCAGCTTCGCTTCGCCGTAATTGAGCAGATAGGCCACCTCCTCCTCGAGCGCATCGCGATAGACGCCGAGGCTCATCGCGCCGACGGCGTGCGCGGCGATCTCGCCCGCGATCCAATCGGGGCGGTTGTCGCCGATCAGCGCGACCACGTCGCCGCGCCCCATGCCGAGCTCCGCCAGTCCGAGCGCGAAATCCCGCACGCGGCCGTGATAATCCGCCCAGGTGAAGCTCCGCCACAGGCCGAGATTCTTTTCCCGCAGCGCGACGTCCCCGGCGTGCTCCCTCGCGTTGAGGCGAAGGAGCTTGGGAAACGTATCGGCCTCGGCGACCCGCGCGGCGTAGTCCATCATGCATCGGCCTCCGCGCCGCTGCGCGCCTGCAGCTCGGCCGCCGCAGGCTCATCGTGCTCGCCGAGATAGGCCTGCCGCACATGCGCGTCGGCGAGCACGGCGGCCGGTTCGCCCTCGGCGATCTTGCATCCGAAATCGAGCACCATCACCCGATGGGAAATGTCCATCACCACGCCCATGTCGTGCTCGATCATGATCACGGTCATCCCGTGCTCCTCATTGAGATCGACGATGTAGCGCGCCATGTCCTCCTTCTCTTCGAGATTCATCCCGGCCATCGGCTCGTCGAGGAGAATGAGCTGCGGCTCGAGCGCCATCGCGCGGGCGACCTCGACGCGCTTGCGCAAGCCGTAGGGCAGCGTTCCGGTGACCGCCTTGCGCACGGCCTGCAGGTCGAGAAAGTCGATGATCTCCTCGACCTTGCGGCGATGCCGGAGTTCCTCGCGGCGCGCTCCCGTGAACCAATAGAGCGAGCCCGTGATGAAATTGTTCTTCAGCAGATGGTGGCGGCCGATCATGATGTTGTCGAGCACGGTCATGTGGTGAAACAGCGCAAGATTCTGGAACGTGCGCCCGATCCCGAGGCTCGCGCGGGAGTTCGGCTTCAGCCGCGAGATGTCGCGCCCGCGATAGAGAATGCGGCCTTCGCTCGGCCGGTAGCGGCCGGAAATGCAGTTCACCATCGAGGTCTTGCCGGCGCCGTTCGGCCCGATGATCGAGAACAGCTCGCCCGGATTGACGGAGAAGCTGACATCGGTGAGCGCGCGCACGCCGCCGAACCGCAGCGAAATCCGCTCGGCCGCGAGCAGCGGCGCCGGGGTCGCGCTCATCGGGCGTCGTTCCTTTCCCATTGCGGCGGGAGACAGGCCGCGCGCGCGTTACGGCGCGCGTCTGCAGGTCGACAATGAAATTCCAGCACGTGAACTCGTCTCGCTTCCTACCCGCTCATCGCTGAGCCTGCGACGCGCACCGCCGCTATTTTGTTTTCGCAATCCGCGGCCGACCTCGGCCCGAATTTGTTCGATCATGCCCCAGTTTCTTGTCGGGAATCAACGCACTCCGTTTTGATTGAAGCATTGTGGGAATTGTCGCATTCTCGCCCGCCCGCAGCCGCGACGCCCGCCCGACCTCAACAACGAAACAAAGCGTCTACAGCGCTCCAAATGGAGGTGAGTATGGAAGAATATTCAGACATTACTTTACAGATTCATGAAGGGATCGGGCGAATTACCATCAACCGGCCGGACCGATACAATGCGTTTCGCGCCCGCACCTGCGACGAATTGATCGATGCGTTCAACAAGGCCGGATGGGACCGCTCGGTCGGGGTGATCGTGCTCACCGGGGCGGGCGACAAGGCCTTCTGCACAGGCGGCGACCAGGGGACCCATGAGGGCGGCTATGGCGGGCGCGGAACCATCGGGCTGCCGCTCGAGGAGCTGCACGGGCTGATGCGCGACGTGCCGAAGCCGGTGATCGCGCGGGTCAACGGCTTTGCGATCGGCGGCGGCAATGTGCTCGTGACGGTCGCCGACCTCGCGATCGCATCGGAGAACGCCGTGTTCGGTCAGGTCGGGCCGCGGGTCGGCTCCGTCGATCCCGGCTTCGGCACCGCCTATCTCGCCCGCGTCGTGGGCGAGAAGAAGGCGCGCGAAATCTGGTTTCTGTGCCGCCGCTACAGCGCGCAGGAGGCGCTGGCTATGGGCATGGTGAACTGCGTCGTCCCGCATGCCGAGCTCGACGCGGAAGTCGAGCGCTGGTGCCGGGAAATACTCGCGCTCAGCCCGACCGCCATCGCCATCGCCAAGCGCGCGTGCAATGCCGATACGGATTCCATCCGGGGGATCAGCGCGTTGGGAATGCAGGCGGTGCGTTTATTCTACGGAACGCCGGAAGCGAAAGAGGGCGTCGCCGCTTTCAAGGAAAAACGCGCGCCGCAGTTCCGCAAATACTGAGCCGCCGAGCCGACCAGGCGTCTGTTTGAGCCCGGCCGATCGCCCCGCCGGGCGAGGTCGGCGTTCCGCAAACCGGCCACGCCGTTCACACCGGAATGACGGCGGTCGCTTCCAGTTCGATCTTGCCGGGGCTGTCGAGCAGGTCCGAGACGAAGATCATGCTCATGCAAGGAAAGTGCTTGCCCATGAGCTTGCCCCAGATGCGCCCGAGCGCGGGCCGGGCGGCGAGATAGGCTTGCTTGTCGCAACAGAAGGCGGTGATGCGGCAGATATGTTCCGGCCGGCCGCCGGCTTCGTTCAGCACCGCGAGCACATTGGCGAGCGCCTGCTCGAACTGCGGCGCAAGGTCTTCGCTCTCGAACTCCTGCGCGGCGTTCCATCCGACCTGGCCCGCGATGAAGACGAGCCGGCCCGTGGCCTCGATCCCGTTGACATAGCCGATCGGCGGCTTCCAGCCGGGCGGGCAGAGAATGCGAAGGGTCATGGAGCGCTCCTCCTCGGCTGGGCACGCTTGGCCGCCAGCCAATCAAGTCCAATCACCGCACTATAGGTGCACACGCGGGGTCGAGCGACCGTCCTTACGGCTTGGCGCAGAACCTGTGCTGCCTGCTCGCGCTGGTTGCGCTTTCCGTTGGCGAAAAGAACCGCATCGGCTGCGGTCGTGCCGCCATGTGCCCAATGCATGGATTCGTTGATTTAGCGCAACGCGGCGCTGCGGTTACTCCATTCTTGCTAGCTCGTTTCACTGCTGACCTCCGAATAACAAAGCAAGATGGAGCAGACCATGAAGCGACTTTTGCTGGCGGCGACGATGATCGCCCTCGCCAGCGCGCCCGGTTTGGCGAACGATCAGGCCCTCCTGAAAGACGCGCAAACCTACTTCAAGCCGATCCCCTCGATCGTGCCGGCGGTGAAAGACAATGCCGTCACACGCGACAAGGTCGACCTCGGCAAGATGCTGTTCTTCGACCCGCGCGTGTCGGGCTCCCACCTGATCAGCTGCAACACCTGCCACAATCTGTCGATGGGCGGCGACGACAATCTCGAGACCTCGATCGGTCACGGCTGGGCCAAGGGTCCGCGCAACGCGCCGACCGTGCTCAACGCCGTGTTCAACAAGGCGCAGTTCTGGGACGGCCGCGCGGCCGACCTCAAGGCGCAGGCCAAGGGCCCGATCCAGGCCGGCGTCGAGATGAACAACACGCCCAAGGTCGTGGAGGATACTCTGCTGAGCATCCCGACCTATGTGACCAAGTTCAAGACCGCGTTTCCCAACGAGGCCCAGCCGGTCACCTTCGACAATCTCGCCAGGGCCATCGAGGCCTTCGAGGCCACCCTGATCACGCCCGCCTCGCGCTTCGACCAGTTCCTGGAAGGCAATGTCGCCGCGCTCACCGCGCTGGAAAAGGAGGGACTGCATCTGTTCATGGACAAGGGGTGCGTCGCCTGCCACCAGGGCGTCAATCTCGGCGGCGAGGAGTATTACCCGTTCGGCGTGGTCGAAAAGCCCGGCGCCGTGATCTTGCCGGCCAAGGACCGCGGGCGCTTCGAGGTCACCAAGACGGCGGATGCGGACTACATGTTCCGCGCCGGCCCGCTGCGCAACATTGCGCTGACCGGTCCCTATTTCCACTCCGGCAAGGTGTGGGACCTCAAGCAGGCGGTCGCGGTCATGGCGACGAGCCAGCTCGGCGCCAAGCTGTCCGACAAGGAAGTCGATGCGATCACCGCCTTCCTCATCACGCTCACCGGCGAGCAGCCCCGGGTCGAGCTGCCGATCCTGCCGCTGAGCACGGACAAGACCCCGCAGCCGAAGTAAGCCTGCGGCGCACCCCCGGCCGACATCAGCCGCGCGAGACACCCTCGCGCGGGTGATCTGCTTCTGCTTCAGGTCAGCCGCGCGGAGCGTCGGGAGCGGCGAGGATCAGCGTCCAGAACACCTTGTACTTCGATGTCGGCGCATAGACCGCGGCGATCCCCATGCGGGTGACGCCGTTCTGCAGCATATTGGCGCGATGCGGCGGAGAATCGCGCCATCCAGAAAACGCTTCCGCCAGCGTGTGATAGCCGGCGGAGACGTTTTCGACGGCGAGCCGGCCGCCATAGCCGCCCGACGTCAAGCGGGTCTTGAAATCGCCGCCCACGTCATGGCCGAGCTTGTTCCTTTCCGCCATGACGCGCGACTGCTGCTGCGCGAGTTGCATCAGCCCGGAATCAATCTCGACGGGCGCAAGCCCGTTGTTGCGGCGGTAGCCGGAGATCATCGAGGCGGCGGTTCCCGCGTCGAGTTCGACATTCGGTCCGGCCAGGCTCCGGTAGAAACTCGGTTCGCCGGACGGCGGATCGCGGTCGCCGGCGCAGGCGGCAAGCAGCGCCGCCGCCGCAGCCAGTGCGATGAAGGGCGCGCGCGGGGCGATGAAGCGTCGAGACATGCGCGGATCCCGGTTCATCCGGTCTGCTTGAGGGAGGAGAGGCCGGGCACGATTTCCTCGTGGCCCGGCTGCGGAATGCGAATGCCGGCGTCGCGGAAGCGCTGAAGCACGGCGACGTGCAGGTCGCTCTTGGTTGCAAGCGCATTCTCGACATTCGAGAGGATGCAGCGCAGCTCGAAGTCGAGCCCGATATCGCCAAAGGCTATGAGATACACCCCGGGCGGCGGCGTCCGCAGCACCGACGGATGTTCGAGCGCGCAGGCGGCGAGGAGGCCGCGCACTTTCTCCACGTCGCTCGCGAAGGTGACGCGCACTTTCAACGTGATGCGGCCGAGCGTGTTGGCGTGCGTCCAGTTCTTGACGACGCCGGTGATGAACTCGGAGTTGGGAATGATGACGCTCGCGCGATCGAACGTCTCGATTTCGGTCGCGCGCACGCTGATGCGGCGGACAATGCCCTCCTCGTTCTTGACGTTCACGAGATCGCCGACGCGGATGGGACGTTCGGCGAGCAGGATCAGGCCGGACACGAAGTTCGACACGATCGATTGCAGGCCGAAGCCGATGCCGACCGAGAGCGCGCCGGCGATCAGCGCGATCTTCTGCATGTCGATGCCGAACGCGCCCATCACGGCCGAGAGCACGGCGATCAGTCCGGCATAGCCGAACAGCGCGGTTATCGAGTGCTGCAGACCAGGATCGAGGGCGGTGCGCGGAAGGAAGCTCGCCGACAGCCAGCGCTGGACTCCGCGCACCGCGAGAACGCCGAGCAGCAAAATCGCAATCGCCCCGATCAGAGTATGGATCGAGACGGTCACCCCGCCGACGCTCCAGCCAAAGGCCGCCTCGGCGAGGGCCGCGAACATATCGTCGGCGAAAACGCCCCACGGGCCGATCACGGCCAGGATCGCGAGAATAACGAGGGTGAGCCGCGTCAACGCCGAACAAAGCGTGGCAAGCAGGTCGAGGCCGCGCCGGGAGACGCCGAGCAGCGCCGCCACCGCCCGCCCGCGTTCGCTGTCTCCGGCGAGGCTCTCGGTGAACAGCGCGTCGATAAAGGCGTCGGCGATGATCAGTCCGCCGACCAGCGCAAGCGCCACGATGAGCCGGCCGGCGAGAAAGGCGGCGAGCGCGACATAGCCGGCCGCGAGCGCGACCGCGATCGCGATCACGGCGACGATCAGCACAACGCGCAAGCCGCGCTGGCCGGGGCCGGTCGATGCTGCGGCGCCGGTTCCGGCGGTGGTGCGCCAGATCAAATGCGCCCCTATCGCCGCAACGGCAAACGCGAGCACCGCGCTCGTCGCAACCGTCAAGGAAATCGGCGCGGCGGTCGTCTTGTGCATCAGGTTGAGGAAGATCGCGAGCCCGAGAACGCGCGCGCTCCAGGTCAGATGGGCGGCGAGGCGGGCGGCTTCGACGTCGTTCCAGGCGAACAGCCGCCATTGCGGCCGGCGCGGCGCGAACAAGGCATTGGCGACGCCGCGGCCGAACGTGGCGGTCGCCACCGCCGTCGCCGCGCCCACGCCGATATTGCGGATCCAGGCGGGCATCAGCCCGTAGTTCTCCAGCACGAGCACGCAAACGGTCAGCGCCGCCGGCATCGCGATCGCATCGCCGAGCATCACGAAGAACGCCTGCGACGCCCGATGAAACCGGGTGGTCGGGGCCTGGTCCGTCAGGCGGCCGCGCCACCAACGCATCAGCAGGATGGCCGCGAGCGCGAACCCGGCCAGGGTGACGGCGGCGCCGATCCATCCGCCCCGGCCGCCGGTATCGAGGGCGAAGACCCACCAGGCGCGCAGGAGCTGTCCGATCCTGGCCGCTTCGGCGGGCAGCGCGTCGGAAACGTCCCTCCAGAAGGTTGGATTGGCCAGTCCGACGCTGCGCGCGAACAGCTCGCGGGTGAACAGCCCGCGCCGGAGATCGTTGACCTTGTTGCTGACGTCGTCCGCGCGCGTCGCGATGTAGCGCGCATTCTTCAGGGTCGATTCGAACTCGCCCTGCTCGTTCGTCAGCCGCTCGCGTTCGGCGACGATGTTGGGATCTTCCGGCGTGTCGGATGATTCCGGCGGGTCGCCGAGCTGCTTGAGGTGCGAGACGATTTCATTGAGGTTGGATTCCAGCGTCCCGATCGTGTCGCGCAGCTCCGAGCGCAACGGGGTCACGCGACGCCTGATCTCGACCAGCGTTTCGTCGAGAACCTCGGCCTGCAGCGTCTGCTCGATCTCGTCGATGGTCGACTTCGCGGTGTCGAGCGTCGTTCGCGCGGCGTCGAGCCCCGGGTTGGGCGGCGGGTCCGGCGTCTCTGCGCCGATCGGCGCGGCAAAGACGAGCATGAGCCAAATGGCGGCAAGCGCCATGGCCGCGCACCGAGCCGCGCCAAGCCGAATTCGCATGAGTTCCCCACGATCTCGCGAACGCGCCGAATATCTATTCGATTCGCCCGGCAGGAGACATCCCGTGCGCTTCAAGCAAGCCGCAATGGCGTCGGAAATATGACAAGTCCGCCGCAGGCAGGTCGATCCGCCGCGACGGCGCCGCTAACCCTTTGTAGGCTGGTTCGGCCGGACCCTGGGCGACAGGCTGGCGCGGCCGGAGGAGCGCCGGGCGTCAGATCGGCCGCCGGCTGGAATTCGGCCGTCAGCTGCCGCCGCTGCCGGAGAAGACGGCGCGCAGCTCGCGATCGGGCCCGAGATCCTCGATGCTCTCGATCGAAAGGAGTTCCGCGAGCCGCGTCCGCGCCCGGTTCACTCGGCTCTTGATGGTGCCGACCGCACATCCGCAGATCAGGGCGGCCTCCTCGTAGGAGAAGCCCGACGCGCCGACCAGGATCAGCGCTTCCCGCTGATCGCCGGGAAGCTTCGCCAGGGCCTCGCGAAATTCCTCGAACTCGACCCGGCTGCTTTGTTCCGGCTGCGTCTTCATGCTGTCGGCATAGGAGCCGTCGCTGTCGGCGACCTCGCGCCGGCGCTTGCGGTATTCCGAGCGAAACAGGTTGCGCAGGATCGTGAACAGCCACGCCGACATGTTGGTGCCCGGCTCGAACGAATCGATGTTCGCCCAGGCGCGCAGAAGCGTCTCCTGCACCAGGTCGTCGGCGCGATCGACATTCGCGGCCAAAGATATGGCGAACGCGCGCAAACTCGGCACGGCGGCAAGCATCGCGTCGCGTACAGAGGGATCACGGCTCATTCGGTCGAGTCCTCGTCGCCTCTGTCCCCCTTGCCCTTTTCCCGCTCCAGATTGCGCAGCAGTTCGACGAACCTGTCCGGTACGCCTTGGTCCACGACATCGTCATAGATGGCGCGCAGCTGCTGGCCGATCTTGGTCTGAATATCGCGGTTCAGTGCAGGGCCGGTCCTGACTGAGTTGGGTTGCACGTCCAAAATCCCTTCCGGCTCTAAAGGCTGTTTTCGTTCTCTCATCACTTCCTCACACCGACCCACCCTCCGGACGGGGAGCCGGACCCCTCGAAACTGTGATCCAACTCCCGAAACTTGCCACAGTTCCAGCTAATGGAACTTTTATGTGTATGCTGCGTTCAAAGTGTTCGGCCTAAGGCCCGCAAGGATACGGGGAGAACAAGCTTGTCGTCTGCGCAATTGGTAGCTCATCACATTCCGTATCTGCGCCGGTATGCGCGCGCGCTTACCGGGAGCCAGAACTCGGGCGACGCCTATGTCGCCGCAACCCTCGAAGCCATGATCAAGGAGCCGAAGATTCTCGATGAAGATCGCAACCCCAAGGTTGCCCTGTTCCGGCTGTTCGCGGCCATCTGGAATTCGCTGGCGGTGAACGAGTTCGGCGGAATTGATCGAATCCGATAGCCCGGCGGAGCGGCGGCTCGGGCACCTTACCCCGCGGGCCCGGCAAGCGTTTCTCCTCGTTTCGCTGGAAGGGTTTTCCGAGGATGACGCGGCCGAAATTCTCGGCGTGGATCAAGAACAGTTCCGCTCTTTGGTCGAGGAGGCCGGACGCGAGCTCGCCACCGATATCGCCACGGATGTGCTCGTCATCGAGGATGAAACCTTCATTGCCCTCGATCTTGAAGGCCTGTTGGAGAGCCTCGGCCACCGCGTGATCGGGATCGCCCGCACGCATGCGGAGGCGGTCGCGATCGCGAAGAAGAAGCGGCCCGGCCTGATTCTCGCCGATATCCAGCTTGCGGATGGGAGTTCCGGGCTCGATGCGGTCAACGAGCTGCTCGACACGTTCGAAGTGCCGGTGATTTTCATCACGGCCTATCCCGAGCGGTTCCTCACCGGCCAGCGTCCGGAGCCGGCCTTCCTGATCGCCAAACCGTTCCAGCCGGCGACCGTCTCCGCCGTGGTCAGCCAGGCCTTGTTCTTCGAGCGGAACGCCGCCCGGCGCGAGCGCCGGATACTCGCCTGACAAGAGTTAGCGGCCCGGCGACGGTCGCGCCGCAAACGGTGCGACCAAAATCACAGGCGGCGGAGTGCGACCTCCTGCACCGCGTGGGTCGCGCTCTTTTTCAGGATCAGGTCGGCCCGCTGCCGGGTCGGCAGGATGTTTTCGTAGAGGTTGACCAAATTGATCCGGTTCCAGATCGAGGTCGCCGTGTGCACGGCTTCGACATCGCTCAGCTTGGAATAGCGCTGGAAGTAGGACTTGGGGTCGGCGAATTTCGTGCCGCGCAAGGCGAGGAAGCGGTCGACATACCAGCGCCGCAGCACAGTGTCGTCGGCGTCGAGATAGACCGAGAAGTCGAAGAAATCCGAGACGAAGGGAACGGCTTTGCCGTCCTTGGGCGGCCGGCCGGCCTGCAGCACATTGACCCCTTC
Source organism: uncultured Alphaproteobacteria bacterium (assembly GCA_963712435.1). Lineage (GTDB taxonomy): Bacteria > Pseudomonadota > Alphaproteobacteria > Rhizobiales > Xanthobacteraceae > Rhodoplanes. Next base: position 40,209 of record CAVQIB010000022.1, read on the forward strand.
GACAATGAGAATGTCGGGCCGATCGATTTCGATCCACTCGTCCGGCAGAACGTCGTAAATGAGATGCGAATAGACGGGGGCGCGCACTTTCCGCCGCCCGGCCTTGATGTCGGACAGAAACTGCAGCAGCGCCGACACGTCGTAGCTTTCCGGAAAGCCCTTGCGCTCCATCAGGCCGTCCCGCTTGAGCACCTCGTTGGGGAACAGGAAGCCGTCGGTCGTGATCAGATCGACCGTGGGCGTATTCGGCCAGCGCGCGAGCAGCGCCTGCAGCACGCGCGCCGTGGTGGACTTGCCGACGGCGACCGAGCCCGCGACGCCGATCACATAGGGCATTTTGGCGTCTTTGGTGTTCAGGAACCGCTGCTGAACCCGGAACAACCGCTGGGTCGCCGCCACATAGAGCGAGAGCAGGCGCGATACGGGGAGGTAAATCTCCCGGACCTCGTCCATGTCCAGCCGGTCATGCAGCGAGCGCAGCCGCGTGACCTCACGCGGTTTGAGGGTCATTGGCGTGTCTTCGCGCAGCGCCGCCCACTCAAGCCTAGAAAAGATACGATAAGGAGAAAGGTGATCCTCAGACGGTAGCTCGATTACTTGATCCATCGGGTCACTATTCCTTGCGTGCGGCCTTTTCTGCCAAACCTGACTGAGATGTTCGGGATTGAAGCACGGCTTCGACTTCAGCGAGCTTGATACCGCGCGCCTTGAGCAGGACGAGAAGATGATACAACAGATCGGCGGATTCCGCGATCACTCTGTCGCGCCGCTCGCCGATCGCCGCCAAAACCGTCTCGATCGCCTCCTCGCCCAGCTTCTTCGCGCAATAGGCCGGCCCCCGGTCGAGCAGCTTGCGGGTGTAGGACGCGTCGGCGCCCGCCTTGGCGCGCTCGGCGACACGTTGCTCGAGATCGTGCAGGGTAAAGCTTGGCATGGCGGGGCAATAGCATCTCCGGGTGGCCGCGGGGAAGGGATCCTTCACGGATCGAGGCGCATGGGCAGGCCCGCTTGGGCCATATAGTCCTTCGCGGCGCGGATCGTATATTCGCCGAAATGGAAGATTGACGCGGCGAGCACGGCCGTCGCATGCCCGTCGCGGATGCCTTCGACGAGATGGTCGAGCGTGCCGACCCCGCCCGAGGCGATGACCGGAACGGTGACGGCATCCGCGATCGTGCGGGTGAGCGCGAGGTCGAAGCCCTGCCGGGTTCCGTCCCGGTCCATCGAGGTGAGCAGGATTTCGCCCGCCCCGAGCGCGACCACCTCCTTGGCATAGTGGACCGCGTCGATGCCGGTCGGCCGGCGGCCGCCATGGGTGAAGATCTCCCAGCGTTCCGCCTCGCCCGGAGCGGACACGCGCTTGGCGTCGATCGCCACCACGATGCATTGGTCGCCGAACTTCTCCGCCGCCTCCTGGACGAAACCGCGATCATTCACCGCCGCGGTATTGATCGACGCCTTGTCGGCGCCCGAGGCGAGCAGCGCCCTGATGTCGTCGATCGTGCGCACCCCGCCGCCGACCGTGAGCGGCATGAAGCAGGCTTCCGCGGTCCGCTGCACCACGTCGAGGATGATGCCGCGGTTCTCGTGGCTCGCGGTGATGTCGAGAAAACACAGTTCATCGGCGCCGGCCGCGTCATAGGCGATCGCCGCTTCCACCGGGTCTCCGGCGTCGCGCAGATTGACGAAATTGACGCCCTTGACGACGCGGCCGTCCTTGACGTCGAGGCAGGGGATCACGCGGACTTTGAACATGACTTCGATTCAGTCTTTCAGCCGCCGCCGCCGCACGACCCAGGCGAAGGCGGCGAGGACCATCCAGATCAGAAATCCGACGCCCGCGACGGGTCCGCCGATCAGCGCAGAGGCAATCCCGAACTGGCGGACGGCGGTCATAAACGAGACTGTCCTTCGGCGGCCCGCGCCGATCGGATCACTTGCAGCGCCGTGAAGGCGTCGAGCCGACCGTCATAGAGCGCCCGGCCGGCGATCGCCCCGGCAAGCTTCTTTGCGCCAGGCGCGACCAGGCGTTTGACATCCTCGATCGAAGCAAGCCCTCCCGAGGCGACGACCGGCGTCGAGATCGCCTGGGCGAGCGCGATCGAGGCGTCGAGATCAAGGCCGGTGAGCATGCCGTCGCGCGCGACGTCGGTATGGATGATGGCGGCGACGCCGGCATCCTCGAACCGACGCGCGAGGTCGAGCGCCGGCAGGTCCGCGCTCTCCGCCCAGCCCTCGACCGCGGCCATGCCGTCGCGCGCGTCGAGTCCAACCGCGACCCGGCCGGGAAACGCCTTGGCGGCTTCCTTCACCAATTTCGGATTGCGGACCGCCGCCGTGCCGATGATGACCCGCGTGACGCCCTTGTCGAGCCAGCTCTCGATGGTCGCGAGGTCGCGGATGCCGCCGCCGAGCTGCACCGGAATCCCGACGGATTCGAGAATGCGCTCGATCGCCGACGCGTTCACCGGCCGGCCCGCAAAAGCCCCGTCGAGATCGACGATATGCAGATAGTCGAAGCCCGTCTGCTCGAAGATATGCGCCTGCTGCGCGGGATCGCGATTGAACACGGTCGCGCGCGTCATGTCGCCTTGCTGCAGGCGCACGCACAGGCCGTCCTTGAGGTCGATGGCGGGAAAAAGGATCACGATTTCTCCGGGCATAAGGGAGCGGCGTCACGGCGTCCAGCTTAGAAAATTGGCAATCAGCCTGAGCCCGAGGCGCTGGCTCTTTTCCGGATGAAACTGGGTGCCGGCGGCGCTTTCGCACGCGACAATCGCGGTGACCGGCCCGCCATAGTCGGCCTCAGCCACGAGGTCGGCGCGATCGGCGACCTTCAGGTGAAAGCTATGCACGAAATAGGCGTGCAGCCCCTGCGCTCCCAGCGCAATGCCCTTGAGCAAGGGATGATCGCGCGCCGGATCGAGGGTGTTCCAACCCATATGCGGGATCTTCAGCGACGGATCGCCCGGGGTGATCCGATCGACCTCGCCCTTGATCCAGCCCAACCCCTCGGTCACCTCGTATTCGCGGCCGCGCTCGGCCATGAGCTGCATGCCGACGCAGATGCCGAGGAAGGGCCGGCCCTTCAAGCGCACCGTCTCGTGCAGGGCCTCGACCATGCCGGGCACCGCGTCGAGACCGCGCCGGCAATCGGCGAACGCGCCTACCCCGGGAAGAACCACACGCTCGGCGCCGCGGATGACGTCGGGATCGCGCGTGACGACGATCGGAGCATCATGCCCGCTCTCGCGCGCCGCGCGTTCGAACGCCTTCGCGGCCGAGTGCAGATTGCCCGATCCGTAGTCGACGATGGCGACGCTCACCGGCGTCCTCCCGGCGTGGCCGTCCAGGCGGAGAAGAAGCGCCGCTCGGCGGCTTCCAGATCGTCGCCGACGACAATGCCGTGATCGCGCCCGCCACGGCGGACCAGCGTCCAGCGCCGCAGGGTTCCCGCCTCGAGGCCGATCAGCAGAGCGATGAGAAAGCCGGTCAGGATACGGGGTCCGATCGAGGCGCCAAGCAGCCGGAACACGACTTCGAGCCCGGCTATGAGGACGATATAGCCGAGAAGGACCAGCCACAGCCGGCGCCACAGCATCCACAGCGCGCCAAAGAGGAACGCCGCCCAACTGAACCCCTCGCGTACGAAGACGAAACGCTCCGCCCCGTCGCGCCCGCCGTCCCGGTCCGGCGGTTCCAGGACCGAATAGACCGCCATTCTACTAGCCTCGTCGGTTGTCACGCTCGCGCGCTGATTGTCCTGCGCACCGGGCCGGCCAAGGGCGCCGGCATGGGATGAGGTCCGAAGCCCGAGCGGCCGGCGCAGCCCCCTCCCCTGCCCAGGGCCGTGTCCCGTGTCTGTTCCCGTCGACCGAGCGACGGCCAACGGCGTCAGCCACCCAATGTTCCTTTGGTCGAGGGCACCTCGCCTTTCGCCCGCGGATCGACCGCGACGGCGGTGCGCAGCGCCCGCGCCAGTCCCTTGAAGCAGGACTCCGATATATGATGATCGTTCGCGCCGTACAGCGTCTCGACATGCAGCGTGACGCCGGCGTTCATTGCGAAGGCCTGGAACCATTCGCGCACCAGCTCGGTGTCGAACGTACCCATTTTATCGTGCGAAAACACGACCTTGAACACGAGGAAGGGCCGGCCGGAAATATCGAGCGCGACGCGCGTCAAGGCTTCGTCCATCGGCACATGCACATCGGCATAGCGGGTGATCCCCGCCATGTCGCCGAGCGCCTGCTTGACCGCCTGCCCGAACGTGATCCCGACATCCTCGGTCGTGTGGTGGTGGTCGATATGCAGGTCGCCCTTCGCCCTGACCATGAGATCGATGCGCGAATGGCGCGCCAGCAGGTCGAGCATATGGTCGAGAAAGCCGATCCCGGTCGCGATCGTGGCGGCCCCCGTTCCGTCGAGGTCGAGCGCGACCTCGATCTCGGTTTCCTTGGTGGTGCGCTTCACGCTAGCCTTACGCATCGCGGCCTCTCGTTCCGATTGGCGCGCCTTGTAGCAGGGCATGTGCTTTTTCGCCACCGCAGCATCGCGATGGCGCAAGTGCGGGCGGATCCGGTCCCCTCCCCTGCCCTTCCCGTGGCGGGAGCCATCTCACCATTTGCATCGGACGGAATCAGTCCTTAAATCTCGCCGGCGCGAGGTTTCGATTTTGATGGAAAGCACTCAGGCCGGGCTCTGGCACGGCACCACGATTCTCACCGTCCGCAAGAACGGAATAGTCGCCGTCGGCGGCGACGGCCAGGTTTCGATCGGCCAGACCATCGTCAAGGCCAACGCCAAGAAGGTGCGGCGGCTCGCCAAGGGCGACGTGATCGGCGGCTTCGCCGGCGCGACGGCCGATGCGTTCACCCTGTTCGAGCGGCTCGAGGCCAAGCTCGAGCAGTATCCCGGCCAGCTCATGCGCGCCTCGGTCGAGCTTGCGAAAGACTGGCGCACCGACCGCTATCTGCGCCGGCTCGAAGCGATGATGATCGTCGCGGATGCGCAGGTCTCGCTGGTGCTCACCGGCACCGGCGACGTGCTCGAGCCCGAGAACGCCGTGATGGGCATCGGCTCGGGCGGCAATTACGCGCTCGCGGCGGCGCGCGCCCTGATCGACACCGAGCTCGACGCCGAGGCGGTCGTCCGCCGCTCGCTCGCGATCGCCGCCGAGATCTGCGTCTACACCAACGAGAAGGTGGTGGTCGAGACGCTGAAGGCCGCCTGACCATGGCGCGGCGGGTCTACAGTTTCCGACCGATGTCGACCGAAGACCTGCCGCTGATCCGCCGCTGGCTGGCGGAGCCTCATGTGAGCGCATGGTGGGGCGACCCGGACGAGCAATTCGAGCTGGTCCGGGAGGACCTGGACCATCCGGCGATGGACCAGTTCATCGTGGCGAGCGAGGACCGTTTGTTCGGCTACATCCAGAGCTACGATCCGGACGCCTGGCCGCCCTCGCCGTTCGGGGCTCAACCGCCGCGAACGCGCGGAATCGACCAGTTCATCGGCGAGCCCGACATGATCGATCGCGGACACGGCTCCGCCTTCATAAGGACATTCATCGCGCGGTTGTTGGCGGAAGGAACGCCCCGCGTGCTCACCGATCCCGATCCGGCCAATGCCCGCGCCGTCCGCGCCTATCGAAAGGCCGGCTTCCAGCCGGATCGCCTGGTCGATACGCCGGATGGGCTCGCTTTGTTGATGGTATGCACCTCATGACCGACTTTTCTCCCCGCGAAATCGTCTCCGAACTCGACCGCTTCATCATCGGCCAGGGCGACGCCAAGCGCGCGGTCGCGATCGCGTTGCGCAACCGCTGGCGCCGCCTGCAGCTCGACGAGCGCCTGCGCGAGGAGGTGATGCCGAAGAACATCCTGATGATCGGCCCGACCGGCGTGCGGCAAGACGGAGATTTCCCGCCGCCTCGCCAAGCTCGCGGGCGCGCCCTTCATCAAGGTCGAGGCGACGAAGTTCACCGAGGTCGGCTATGTCGGGCGCGACGTCGAGCAGATCGTGCGCGATCTTGTCGAAGTCGGCATTTCGCTCGCGCGCGACAAGAAACGCAAGGAGGTGCAGGCGCGCGCGCATCTCGCGGCGCAAGGAGCGCGTCGTCGACGCCCTTGTCGGCGCGAACGCGAGCCCCTCGACCAAGGAGACATTCCGCAAGAAGCTGCGGACCGGCGAAATGGACGAGAAGGAGATCGAGATCGAGGTGCAGGCCTCCGGCGGCGGCATGCCGCTGTTCGAGATTCCGGGAATGCCGGGCGCGCAGATGGGCGCGATCTCGATCGGCGACATTTTCGGCAAGCTCGGCGGCGGCCGCACCAAGACGCGGCGCGTCAGCGTGAAGGAATCGCTACGAAATCCTGATCAATGAGGAGTCCGACAAGCTGCTCGATCAGGACCAGCTGGTCCAGGAAGCGATCAAGGCGGTCGAGAACAACGGCATCGTTTTTCTCGACGAGATCGACAAGATTGCCGGCCGCGAGGGCCGGTCCGGCGCCGACGTGTCGCGCGAGGGCGTGCAGCGCGACCTTCTGCCGCTGATCGAGGGCACCACCGTCTCGACCAAGCACGGCGCGGTGAAGACCGACCATATCCTGTTCATCGCCTCGGGCGCGTTCCACCTCTCGAAGCCGTCGGACCTCTTGCCCGAGCTGCAGGGCCGCCTGCCGATCCGGGTCGAACTGAAGCCGCTCACGCGCGACGACTTCCGGCGCATCCTCACCGAGACCGAGGCGTCGCTGATCAAGCAATATGTCGCGCTGCTCGCGACCGAAGGCGTCACGCTCGAATTCACCCGAGACGTCGATCGACGCGATCGCCGATGTCGCGGTTCTCGTGAACTCGACCGTCGAGAATATCGGCGCGCGCCGCCTGCAGACCGTGATGGAGCGCGTGCTGGACGACATCTCCTTCACCGCACCCGACCGCAACGGCGAGACGGTGCAAATCGACGGCGGTTTTCGTCAACAGCCGGGTCGGCCGATCTCGCCAAGAACGCCGATCTCAGCCGGTTCATTCTTTGATCGGACGATTGGACGCAGCCGCGACCGCTTCAGTTTCGCTGGAACGTGCGCTTCATAGCGGCGCGCCACTCGGCTGCGTGCCACGGCATGGGGGCCCTTCGTGGAAAATCTGATCGACGGATATCGGCGGTTCCGGTCCGAGCAATGGCCGCGCGAACGCGACCGCTTCGCGCGCCTCGCGCAGGGCCAGGAGCCGCAGGCGCTGGTGATCGCCTGTTCGGACAGCCGGGTCGACCCGAGCATGGTGTTCGACGCGGCGCCCGGCGAGCTGTTCGTCGTGCGCAATGTCGCCAACCTGGTCCCGCCCTTTGCCCCCGACGCGGCCTATCACGGGACGAGCGCGGCGATCGAATTCGCCGTGCGCGCGCTGCATGTGCCGAACATCATCGTGCTCGGCCACGGTTCGTGCGGCGGCGTGCAGGCGCTGCTCGAGGGCGCGCCATCGAGCGTGAGCGATTTCGTCGGGCAATGGATGAAGATCGGCGAGCCGGCGCGGCAGCGGGCGCTCGCCTGCGCGCATCCGCATGATCGCCAGCAGGCCTGCGAGCAGGAAATCGTCCGGCTGTCGATGGACAACCTCATGTCGTTCCGGTGGGTGCGCGAGGCGGTCGAAGCGCGTCGCCTCCGATTGTGGGGCTCCCATTTCGACATCCGCACCGGCCTGCTGCAGATGATCGGCCCGGACGGGCGGTTCGTGCCGGTCTCCGAAACGCTCGGCGGCCCGCAGAACCGGCACGGTTGATGACGTGTCATGCTCTCGGCGATGCGGCCCGAGCGTCGATAACGGCCCCTCCCCGCGGATTGTTCCTCTCCGCAGTATCGCTCGAGGCGATCAGACGCGCTTCCCCCGCAGCCGCACATAAAGCGCGCCGGCGCCGCCATGCGCGATGCTGGCCGTTCCCAGCCCCAGCACATAGCGGCGGAATTCCGGGAGATCGAGCCACAGCGGCACCTGCCGCCGCAGCACGCCGCGCTCGCCATCCGCCGCGCGCGACCCTGTCCCCGTGATGACCAGCGCGATCCGGTCGCCGGCGGCCTGCGCATTGCGCACGAAGGCGAGCAGCGCCGCATGCGCTTGCGCCTGGGTCATGCCATGCAGATCGAGGCGCGCATCGATCGGCGAATGGCCGCGCGCCACGCGTTGCTTGTCGCGACGGGCAAGCGAAGCGAGCGGCGGCGCGAACGCCGCGTCACGGCGGTTCGGCCGGCTCTGTTCCAGCAGCTTGCGCGGCAGGCTGTCTTTATGCTCGCTTGCGCTCGTCGGCGTGAGCGGCGGCGGCTCGCTCGGGCCGACACCCGGCCGCAACGGGCGCACCGCGCGTATGGCGGCCGCCCACAGCCGACGCTCGTCGTCGGTCAGCTTGCGTTTCATCGCCGATCACCTGCGAATCCTCAGCGTTCGACGCTATCAGTAAGTTCGAGCTACCAATAAACTGCCCTCGACCGGCGAATTTTTCGTGACGAAGCCGGCAGGGCCTTACGCTTGGCGCGGGCCACCGTATTGGTGGGCTTCTCCGGCTCAGGCGGCGGGCGGACCTGCGGCAGCGGCATGCGCGCGCCCGCTGCGACCGGATCGATCTCGCGCGGCACCAACATGGCGAATCGGCCCGCCTGGCGGACGCGCCCGGCCACGCGCCCGGCGTCGTCGCCTGCCCCGAAATAGAGGTCCGCCCGCGCCGGCCCGACAATGGCGGAGCCGGTATCCTGCGCGATCATGGTGCGGCGGAACGGATCGGCCGATCGCGCCCCCGCGAGCGGCAGGTCGGCGTCGATGAAGAACGGCGTCCCATAGACATGCAGCGCCCGGTCGACGGCAATCGAACGGCCGGGCGTGAGCGGTACGCCCTGCCCTCCGGCCGGCTCGCGATCATTGGTCAGCCCGACGATCCGGAAGAACACATAAGACCGGTTCTGCCGCCGCACTTCTTTCGCCTCTTCGGGATTGGCGATCATCCATTCGCGGATGCGCGCCATCGACATTTCCTCGCGCGGAATGATGTTGCGTTCGATCAGCACGCGGCCGACCGCGGTGTAGGGGTAGCCGTTATGCGCGTCATAATTGACTCGCAGCATGACGCCGTCTTCCAGCCGAACCCGGGCCGACCCTTGGATCTGAATCGTGAGCAGCTCGGCCGGATCCTTGATCCAGCAGACCTCCAAATGCTGCCCGTCAAGCGCGCCGTCCTCGATCTCGCCGCGGTCGAAATAGGGAACGTTGTCACCCCTGCTCGTGACGCGAACGACGCGGCCCCGGTTGGGAAAGCTCGCCTTGGGCGGAGCGCCCGGGGCGACCAGATCAGGCGGGCGTCGATGCAGCGGGACGCTGAATATGCGCGTCGGGAATCGCGAACCGTCGACGATCGGCTCGTAATATCCGGTCAGGAAGCCGGCGCTTTCCCCGAGCTTGGCGATCCGCAACGGACGGAAGTTCTGCTCAAAAAACAGGCGCGCCTTGTCGCCGTCGCCCCGGAGCGAGCGGTCGGCGAGCGCCCGGCGGCATACCGAGACGAGCGCCGGCAGAACGGGACGCGTATCCTCCGCGGTCGTGCGCACGATCGGCCGGCAGCTCGCAAGGAACGCGGCGAACGCGCTCGCATGGTCGTCGACCGCCCAGTCGGGAAGATCGGAAAAATCAATCGGCTCGAGCTGCGAGTCGGGGATGCGCAGCGGTCCCGGGTCATTCGGACGCTGCGGATCGGTGATCGGGGCCTCAACTTGCCGCGCTGGATGGGGCGAGGCGCGCCGCGCCTCGAGCGGGCCAGCCGCGCCCAAAATGAGGGCGATCGCGGCCGCAACATTCACTCCGCGCAGCAGCACGGCGCTCATCGCTTCCCCCGCGGAGAAAACTAATGGCCGGCTTCGGTCGCGACGAGCTTCCAGTTCGGATCGCGAGAGGACACGTCGCGGGCGAAGGTCCACACGTCGGTCACTTCGGTCACCTTTTCGGGGTTGCCGTCGACGACCTTGCCCGATCGATCGCGCGTCACCGAGATGAGCTGAGACACGAAGCGCAGCGTGATCTGGGCGGTCTTGGCGCGGAGTTCGGCTCCGATGATCTCGCAGGTGTCGATGGATACGAACCGCGTCTCCGCCCGATATTTCCGCGCCTCGCGCTCGCGGATGGCGCTTCGAATCCGTCATACACTTCCTTGGAGAGCAAATTCTTCAGCGCGCGCCGATCGCCGTCCGCAAAAGCGGTCACGATCATTTCGTAGGCGGCCCGCGCGCCGGTCAGAAAATGCTGTGGATCGAAGCTCTTGTCCTGCGCGACGATGGCTTGCAGCCCGTCCGCGACAGGCGTGCCCGGGCGGGCTGATGTCCTTCCAGCGATCGGCCGGTTCACTCGGCTCGGCCGGTTTGGCCACGCTCGTCGGGGCCGCGCGCGGGGAAGCGCAACCACCTTCTCGCTCGGCGCATTGCGAACCGCGTCGCGCGCCGAGAACGGGTCATAGGGCGGTCGTTCCCGGCCGGTTCGCTGGCCCAGAACGCTCCGCAGCCGCAAGAAGATGAATACGGCCAACGCCAAGAATATGATTGTGTAGATATCGAACACGTCTCACACGCTCTCACAGAGGTCAGGACGGATCGGCAAGCCACTTGGGGCCAACACGTGTCGATCACGCGGGTTCCGCTGCAGTGATCTAGGCACGCCCGCGTCTTCATTCTAGAGGCAGCCGCCGCTCGGCCCACCTAATCGAGCTTATCCCACAGAGCCTGCCTCGCCAACCCTCATCGCGCGAAAACGCAAGAAGCATTGTGGTGCTCCGGCTTCATCCGTCCCGTGGCGAGGCTCCTTGTCGCATCAGGGCGGCTGTGTTAGCCACAGCTTCGGCGCTTGGCGTCCGCTGGCGCGTCACCAGGAACGTGGCAAGGAGACCACATGTCCACGACCACAAATGGCGGGGATACGCCGGCCCGACCGCAACAACCCCCGGCGGGACCTTCCCTTAACGTCCTCGCCCAATTCGTTAAGGATTTCTCGTTCGAGAATCCGAACGCGCCACGCGCGTTGATGCAGCCGCCGCAGCAACCGACGATCAGCGTGCAGATCAATGTTAACACCAAGCCGATGTCGAATACCGATTTCGAGGTCGAGCTGAAGCTGGAAGGCAAGGCCGAGGTCACCGGTTCGACCTTGTTCGGGTTCGACCTGCTCTATGCCGGCGTGTTCCGGCTGCAGAACATTCCGCAGGAAAACATCCCCCCGCTCCTGATGATCGAATGCCCGCGGCTGCTGTTTCCCTTCGCGCGCGAAATCGTCGCGAGCGCGGTGATCCATGGCGGGTTTCCGCCGCTCCTGCTCGATCCGATCGATTTCGTGGCGCTGTATCAGCAGAAAATGGCGAGCCTGCAAGGCCAGCAGGCGCCGCCCGCTCCCGCGCCGCAGACCTAAGCCGACGCCCTCCGACCGATTCGGCGTCCGCCTGTTGATCGCGGATGTCAGCCGGCCTTGGCCGCCGCGTCGCGGCCGGCCTCGGCGGCGGAACTCGGCAGATAATCGAGCCAGATCGCCTGCGGTCCCAGCGTCGTGACGAAATCGCGATGCGCCGCCCGTTCTTCGACGGACAGACGCGGCAGCAGGGCGACTGCACGAACCGGCGGCGCGGCGGCCGTCGCCGTGGCGGCGGTGGGCGCACTCGCCGCCGTCTCGAGCCCGAGCTGCGCCTGACGCGCCTCGATCAGTTCGAGATAGACCTCGGCCAAGAGTTCGGCGTCGAGCAAGGCGCCGTGCTTGGTGCGGCGCGAATTGTCGATCCGGAAGCGCACGCAGAGATCGTCGAGCCGGTTCTGCGCGCCGGGGTATTTGCGCCGTGCGAGCAAGAGCGTGTCGATGAGCCGCGCACGCGCGATGGGCGGGAGCTTCACCCGTTCCAGCTCGGCGTTCAGAAAGCCTAAGTCGAACGCGGCATTGTGCGCGATCAGCGGGGCGTCGGCCAAGAACTCGAGCAGTTCGCCGGCAAGTTCGCCAAACGGAGGCTTCTCGCTCAGGAAAGCGCTGGAGAGCCCATGCACCGCGAAGGCTTCCGCCGGAACGTCGCGTTCCGGGTTGAAATAGCAGTGAAATATCTGGCCGGTCGGGATGCGGTTGACGAGCTCGACGCAGCCGATCTCGACCAGGCGATGCCCCTGATAGGGATCGAGACCCGTCGTTTCCGTATCGAACACGATCTCCCGCAGCATTCCTGGTCACCTGCTCGTGCGCAAACTCGCCTGCGATCGCGCCGATCAGGCCGGAGCCCGGCGGTTCGTCGGGGATTTGCTCGCCCGAATGCGAATCATGTGCGCCGCTTCGGCATTCTCTCCAGAGTTTGCAGAATGGCACGAACCTGGGCTCGGGCGGAATCGAAGCCCTGCGATGTATCCACGACAAAATCGGCGCGCCGGCGCTTTTCGGCGTCGGGAAGCTGCTTGACGAGCAGGCTTTCGAACCGTTCCGGGTTCATTCCGGGGCGCGCCAGCACGCGGCGGCGCTGCTCCTCGAACGGCGCCGACACCACGACGACGATATCGACGCGCTGATCGGCCCCCGTTTCGAACAGCAGCGGAATGTCGAGCAGGGCGCAGCGAGCGCCACGCGCCTCCGCCTCGGCCAGGAAGCGCTCCTCTTCGCGGCGGACCAGCGGGTGGACGATCGCTTCGAGCCGCTTCAGCGCCGCCGCGTCGTTCAGCACGCGTTGACCGAGTTTCTCCCGATCGATCCTGCCGTCGCGCGTTACGCCGGGAAACGACCGCTTCGATCGGCTCTACCGCGTCGCCCTCGTACAGCCGATGCACGGTCGCGTCGGCGTCGTGCACAGGCACGCCGGCTTCGGCAAACAGGAGGGCGGTCGCCGATTTGCCCATGCCGAGCGATCCGGTGAGGCCGATCACGATCATCTTGGGCAACTCCCTATCCTTCGCTGGCCGATCCTCTCGTGCGTGCGCCGCTAGCCGGCGAGGCAGCCTTCCCGGCGAAGAAATCCAAGCAGACGAATGAGCGGAAGCCCGAGGATCGTGAAATGGTCCCCTTCGATGCGCTCGAAGAGATGGATCCCGAGCTTTTCCAAATGATAGGCGCCGACGCTGGTCGTGACCGCCGGTCCGGCGGCGTCGAGATACGCGTCAAGAAACCGATCGGACAGCGGGCGCATGGTCATGCGCGCCACTTCGCAATGGTTGAAAAGCACCTCCCCGTCCTTCACGACGGCGAGCGCCGAACAGAGCTCGTGCGTTCGCCCGCTGAGCGCACGCAGCTGCTCGCGCGCCGCCTTCACATCGACCGGCTTGGTGAAACGGGCATGTCCGAGCGCAAGCGTCTGGTCGGCGCCGAGCACGAAGCGGCCAGGCGCTGGCGGGGTGACCGCGCGCGCCTTCGCGCGCGCGAGCAGCAGCGCCACGTCGGTCGCGCCGAGCGGACCCGCGCGCGCCTCGACCGCCCGTTCATCCAGATCGGGCGCGATCGGATCGACCGGAATGCCGGCCGCCTCGAGCACGGCGCGGCGGACCTGACTGCGCGACGCGAGGACCAGAGGATGCGCCGCAAGCCACAGCATGACGAAGCCAAACCAGTGCGAGTATACGGGCGATCAGGCTACCGGTTGCCGCCGGCGCTCGCGCAACAAAGCGATGACGGCGGCCGCGGTCTCTTCGATCGAGCGCCGGGTGACGTCGATAATCGGCCAGTTGTGCTTGGCGCACAACCGGCGGGAGAATATCACTTCCTCGGCGACGGCTTCGCGATTGACGTATTGGCCATCCTCCTGGCCGGCATTGAGCCCGAGCAACCGGTTCTGCCGAATCTGGACGATGCGCTCGGGACTGGCGTAGAGCCCGACCACCAGCGGCCGCTCCAGTGCTTCCAGATGGGCGGGAATCGGCACACCCGGGACGAGCGGCACATTCGCGGTCTTCACCCCGCGATTGGCGAGATAGATCGAGGTCGGAGTCTTCGAGGTGCGGGATACGCCGACCAGCACGACATCGGCCCGTTCGAGATCGTCGGTCAATTGGCCGTCGTCGTGCATCATCGTGTAGTTCAGCGCATCCATGCGCCGGAAATACTCCGAGTTCGAGCACATGCTGCGCGCCGATTCGCTGGGTCGATTCGGTCGCGAGATGCGATTGAAACAATTGAAGGACCGGACCGAGAATCGACAGGCAGGGAAGTCCGAGGTCCTGGCATTTGTCCTCGAGCCGTCCGATCAGCGTCTCGTCGAGCAGAGTATAGAGCACGACGCCCGGTTCCTCCTCGATCCCTGCGAGAACCTGGTCGAGCTGCTTGTTGCTGCGGACCGCCGGGTACACATGCTCGACGGCGGAGACGTTCGTGTACTGAGCCCGCGCGGCGCGCGCGACGGTCACGAGGGTCTCTCCGGTTGAATCCGAAATCAGATGCAGGTGGAAGAAGCTCGACGGTTTCGCGGTCATCGTTCCCTATGATCGACTGTGCATGGCTGGGGACAAAGGAGCATCATTCGCGCGACGGGGGAGGGCGCGGCCTCCATCTGGTCCATCCCACCCACATATTCACAAAGGCTGGACAGTCGGACCCGCGTTATACTCCCTTGCTGTGAATAGCGGCAATGGCGCAGGGAAGGACGCGAAATTGCGAGCTAAGCTCCGGCCAGATCGAGGATTGTCTCGTCCGGCTCAAACCGGGCTATAGGTGAGATTGCGTGGGTAACCGAGCCGAAAGCGTTCCGCTCTTGTGCAGAGCCGGTTATGAGTCTTTTCCCGCCCCCAACAGACTCAACAATTAAGAATCTCTTGATTGTTTTGGTTTGAGAGATGGAGCTCCGAACCCGAATATGATTCTCGATGTTCTCGCTGGACGACGATCCGAGGTTCCGCCCGTTTGGATGATGCGGCAGGCGGGGCGCTATCTCCCGGAGTACCGCGCGGTGCGCGAAGAGGCGGGCAGCTTCCTCGACCTGTGCTTCACGCCGAAGCTTGCGGCCGAGGTCACGCTGCAACCTATCCGGCGGTTCGATTTCGATGCGGCGATTCTGTTTTCCGATATCCTCGTCGTGCCGCATGCGCTTGGCCAAACGGTGAGCTTCGTGGCCGGCGAAGGACCGCGCCTTGCGCCGCTGGTCGACAGCGGCAATGTCGGCGGGTTCGCAAAAGGCTTGCGTCTGAGCGCGCTCGATCCGGTCTTCGAGACGATCGGGCTGGTGAAGGCGGCGTTGCCGCCGCATGTCGCCTTGCTCGGATTTTGCGGAGCTCCGTGGACGGTCGCGACCTACATGGTGGCGGGGGAGGGAACACCGGATCAGGCGCCCGCTCGTGTGATGGCCTATCGGGATCGCATGAGCTTCAGTCGCCTCATCGATGCGTTGACGGAGGCCTCGATCGCCTACCTCGTCGCGCAGTTCAGGGCCGGGGTTGATGCGGTTCAGGTGTTCGATACGTGGGCTGGTGTGCTGCCGCCCGACGAATTCGAAAGCTGGTGCATCGAGCCGATGCGGAAAATTGTCGCGGGGGTGCGGTCGAGCATACCCGGCGCGCGGATCATCGGCTTCCCGCGCGGAGCGGGCGCTTCGCTTGTGCGCTATGTCGACGAGGTGGAGGTAAACGCGGTCGGTCTCGACTGGACCATCGACCGCAAGTTCGCTCGCACGGCGGTGCAGAGCCGCACCGCCGTGCAGGGCAATCTCGATCCGCTGGTCCTGCTGGCGGGCGGCGAAGCGCTCGACCGCGAGGTCGACGCCGTGCTTGCCGCGTTCAGCGCGGGTCCTTTCATCTTCAATCTGGGTCACGGCATTCTGCCCGAAACGCCGATTGCGCATGTGGAGCAGATGCTGCGCCGGGTGCGAGGCCGGTAATTCGTGCAGGCGCAGCCGGCGTCAGGCGACAAGCGCAGGATCGTGGTGCGCGCCGCCATTGGACTTGCCGCGCCGCTGCTTGTCACGGGCGCGCTCGGGGTGCTCGCGCCGCTCAGCATGTATCTGTGGCTCAAGGCGTTTCATCTTGTCGCGGTGTTCGCCTGGATGGGCGGGATGATCGGCGTCATCTACCTGTTCGCCTGGCATGCGCGCACCGAGGCGGAATCGCCGCAAGCGGCGGTGTTGATCGCGATCGAGCAGCGGCTCGTACAGCTCGTCGTCAATCCAGCGATGGTGATCACATGGGGCATAGGGCTGTGGCTCGCCTGGCGGGGCGGTTGGTTTTCGAGCCCATGGCTGCACGCGAAGCTTGCTCTGGTTCTCATTTTGTCCGGCGTGCATGGCTGGGTGGTGGGCGTGGTCCGGCGCTCCGCTGAAGGCGCACAGGGGCGAGGCGTCCGATCCTATATCGCCGTCGATGCGGCGACCGTCCTGCTGACCATCGCGGTCATCGTGCTGGCTGTCGTCAGACCAATGTAGTGGAAGACCGCGTCCTGCTCTTGCGTGAGCCGCGGTCTTTACCTATGTTGTGTAGACCTCCCTAGAACGCAGGCGGATGTGATCGAGCAGGGTCCGGTCGGGACCAATCGCGCATCGGGATTAGAGGCGTAAGCCCGTTCGCCCCCAAGATCTGCGACTTCCCCCTTTTGAGCGTCGATCGGTTTTTCCCCTCGACGGACAGGAATCACCCGTATGCGGGAAATGAAGCTACAGGACCTCAAGACCAAGATCTCCGGTCGAATTGCTGGCGTTTGCCGAAGAGCACGAGGTCGAGAACGCCTCGACCATGCGCAAGCAGGAGCTGATGTTCGCCATCCTCAAGCAGCTTGCGCAGAAGGACGTCGAGATCATCGGCGAAGGCGTGGTCGAGGTGCTGCAGGACGGCTTCGGCTTCCTGCGCTCGCCGGAGGCGAACTATCTGCCGGTCCGGACGACATCTATGTCTCGCCCTCGCAGATCCGCCGCTTCGGCCTGCGCACCGGCGACACGATCGAGGGCCAGATCCGCAGCCCGAAGGAGGGCGAGCGCTACTTCGCGCTGCTCAAGGTCAACACGATCAATTTCGAGGACCCGGACAAGATCCGTCACAAGATCAATTTCGACAACCTGACGCCGCTCTATCCCGACGAGCGGCTGAAGATGGAAGTACGAGGATCCGACCAAGAAGGATCTGTCCGCGCGGGTCATCGACATCGTGGCGCCGATCGGCAAGGGCCAGCGCGCCCTGATCGTGTCGCCGCCGCGCACCGGCAAGACGGTGCTGCTGCAGAACATCGCGCACGCGATCACCGCCAATCACCCGGAGTGCTATCTGATCGTGCTGCTGATCGACGAGCGGCCGGAGGAAGTCACCGACATGCAGCGCTCGGTGAAGGGCGAGGTGATCTCCTCGACCTTCGACGAGCCGGCCTCGCGCCACGTGCAGGTCGCCGAAATGGTGATCGAGAAGGCCAAGCGCCTGGTCGAGCATCGGCCGCGACGTGGTGATCCTGCTCGATTCGATCACCCGCCTCGGCCGCGCCTACAACACCGTCGTGCCGTCATCCGGCAAGGTGCTGACCGGCGGCGTCGACGCCAACGCGCTGCAGCGGCCGAAGCGCTTCTTCGGCGCCGCCCGCAATATCGAGGAAGGCGGCTCGCTCACCATCATCGCGACCGCGCTGATCGACACCGGCAGCCGCATGGACGAGGTGATCTTCGAGGAGTTCAAGGGCACCGGCAATTCGGAAATCATTCTCGACCGCAAGGTGGCCGACAAGCGCATCTTCCCGGCGATCGACATCACCCGCTCCGGCACCCGCAAGGAAGAGCTGCTCACCGCGCCCGACCAGCTCAAGAAGATGTACGTGCTGCGCCGCATCCTCAATCCGATGGGGACGATGGACGCGATCGACTTCCTGCTCGACAAGCTGCGCAACACCAAGAACAACGGCGAGTTCTTCGAGTCGATGAACACCTGACGACGCCGGCGCTCCGCGCCGACGTTGGCGGCATCGGCGACGCGCAATGGCCGCGGGACTGAGGCCGGCGGAGGACCTGTTCCGGACTACAGCGCGACGAGCCGAGCAACTCCCGGCGTCATCGCCGTTTTCCCACGGGCGATCGCACTGAGAGTCCGGTGCGTTCTGATGCCGAGGTCCGGAGACTACGCGCGCATCGATCGGAGCGTCTCGGCGAGCTGCTCGGGGTCAGTGACCGGCAGCGAGCAGCGTCTCGCCCGACGCAGACGAACGCCGCGCCCCGTTCGGGGCCGCTGCAATTTTCTCCTGCGCAGGATGCGCGGCGGGCAGCCGGTCAGCCGATGCTGCGCGCGCAGCAGCGATGCGGTCGTGAACGGGATGTGCTGCACTGCAGCGACGAGGGCGTCAATGTGCGGTCCTTCGCGCACGATAACGATCTCTGCTGCGCGAAGACGCAGGTCGAGCGCGTTCAGCAGGCTCAGATGGCCGAACAGGTTGGCGGCGGCGATCGGCATCAGGCCGTCGAACAGGCTGTCGGCCCGCGCGCGCCAGGCGTCGTCGCCGGCCAGCACGGCGAGCCGGACCAGGTTCTGCGCGGCGACGCCGTTCGGGTTCGGGGTGGCGTCGTCATGCGTCGACTCCGGTCGCACGATCAGGCCCTCGGCGTCGTCGGCCGTCAGGAAATAGCCGCCGGTCGCGGGATTGGCATAGTGCCGGTCGAACGCGTGCTGCCAGGCGACGCGCCTGGTCGAGATAGGCGCGCTCGCCCGGTCGCCTCGAACAGCGCCAGCGCGGCGCGGATCATGGCGGCGAAGTCGGACGCGAGCCCGGGATACAGCAGCCGGCCGTCGCGCCAGGAATGGCCGAGCCGGTCGCCGCGGGTCATGGCGGCGGCGATGAAGTCGAAAGCGCGCGCGGCGAGCGCGAGCCAGTGCGGCTCGTCGAGCAGAACGCCGGCATTGGCAAGCGCGGCGATCATCAGCCCGTTCCAGTCGGCCAGCACCTTGTCGTCGAGGCCGGGCCGGACGCGGCGCGCGCGGGCGGCCAGAAGCGTCTCGCGAAGCCGCGCAGCCTCTGTCTCGTCCGCATCGAACGGGCGAGGGCGAAGCCTTGTCCGGCCGCGCGCGCGCGAAATCATCGAGGCGGCCCAGCCGGTTGAGGATGTTATGGCCCTCGAAATTGCCCGCCGCCGTGACGTCGTAACGCTCGGCGAAGAAGCGCGCGTCGTCCGGCGGCAGGAGACTTTCGATCTCCGCGAGCGACCAGACATAGAACTTGCCCTCCTCGCCTTCCGAATCGGCGTCGAGCGACGCGCAGAACGCGCCCTCCGCGGTGAGTCATCTCGCGCTCGAGCCAGCCGACCGTCTCGATCGCGCGCTGGCGGAACAGCGGGTGGCCGGTGCGGGCATGCGCGAGCGCCAGCAGCTCGAGAAGCTGCGCATTGTCGTAAAGCATCTTCTCGAAATGCGGGACCAGCCAGCGCTCGTCGACCGAGTAGCGCGAGAAGCCGCCGCCGAGATGGTCGTAGATGCCGCCCTCGCACATGCGTTCGAGCGAGAGGGCGACGAGATCGAGAGGGCCGTTTGGCGGGGGAGGTCGGGAGGGGGTCATCGGCGCGCTGGCGTGCGTCCGCGCGCAGGCCGGCGCGCCAGAGGAATTCCAGCATCGAGCACTGCGGAAATTTCGGTGCGCCGCGCAGCCCGCCGTGGAGCGTGTCGATGGCGCCGGCCAACTGCGCGCCGATGCGATCGAGCTGGACGAGACTCAGAGAGACGCGGCCCTCGGCCTGCGCTTTCTCGGCGAGCCGGTCCATCAGCGCCTGGCGATTCTGCTCGACGCGCTGCGGTTCCTCGCGGAACAGCCGGGCGATCTCGCGCAGCACATCGGTGAAGGAGGGGCGGCCATAGCGGGCCGTGTTGGGGAAATAGGTGCCGCCCCACACCGGTTCGCCGCCCGGCGTGAGGAACATGGTGAGCGGCCAGCCGCCCTGCTCGCCCGAGATGGTGCAGCGCCGCCATGTAGATCTGGTCGATGTCGGGCCGCTCCTCGCGGTCGACTTTGATGTTGACGAACAGCTCGTTCATCACCGCCGCGGTCGCGGGGTCCTCGAAACTCTCGTGCGCCATCACATGGCACCAGTGGCAGGCGGCGTAGCCGACCGACAGCAGGATCGGCTTGCCGGTTGTTCTGCGCTTCGGCGAGCGCGTCCGGGCCCCACGGCCACCAGTCCACCGGATTGTGCTTGTGCTGCAGGAGGTACGGGCTGGTCTCGCGGGCGAGACGGTTTTCGTGCGTCGTGGTGGCGGTCATGAGCTCTGCCCTCTCGGTCGGGGCAGATTTAAGCGCCGCGCGCGCCGCGTTAGGATGGCGAATTGACGCTGCCTGACGCTCAGGCGGGCGAAACGCACCGAATGGCCTGTCGGCCGTGCCGACGACAGATGCGGAAATCGGCATCGGTGGTCAGAAGCACGGGATCGGCCGCTGTTTCGGTCATGCGGACGAGGCAGGGTAAATGCCGGACTTGCTGCCTTGATCGTGCTTTGTAGCGCGCATGACCGGAGATCAAGACACCATCTTCGCGCTCTCGTCGGGCCGGCCGCCGGCGGCGGTCGCGGTCGTGCGCATATCCGGCCCGCAGGCGGGGGCGGCGCTCGCGGCGCTCGTCGGCCGTCTGCCGAGGCCGCGCGAGGCCGCGCTTGTGCGCGTCCGCGATCCGGACAGCGGCGACGTCGTCGACGATGCGCTCGCGCTGTGGTTTCCGGCGCCGAGAAGCGAGACGGGCGAGGACGTGGCGGAGCTTCACCTGCATGGCGGGCAGGGCGGTGGTTGCGGCGGTGCTCGCGGCGCTCGGGCGCGTCGCGCATTGCCGGCCCGCGGCGCCCGGCGAGTTCACCCGGCGTGCGTTCGACAATGGCAAGCTCGATCTCACCCGGGTGGAGGGCCTTGCCGATCTGATCGCGGCCGACACCGAGGCGCAGCGGCGGCAGGCCTTCCGCCAGCTCCGAGGCTGGCTCGGCGATCGCGCGGAGGCCTGGCGGACCGGGCTGATCGGCGCGCTGGCGCTGGTCGAAGCGCGCATCGACTTTGCCGACGAAGGCGATGTCCCGGAAGACTTGATCGCGCCGGCGCTGGGCGGCGGCGCGGACCCTGCGGGACGAGATCGCGGCCGCGCTGGCGGACGAGCGCCGCGGCGAACGCCTGCGCGAAGGCCTGGTGGTTGCGATCGCAGGTCCGCCCAATGCCGGAAAGTCAAGCCTTATCAATCGGATCGCCCGGCGCGAGGCGGCGATCGTCTCGCCCTATGCCGGCACGACACGCGACATCATCGAGGTTCATCTCGACCTCGGCGGAGCTGCCCGTTACGCTGCTCGACACGGCCGGCATCCGCGAAAGCGACGATCCGGTCGAGCAGGAGGGGGTGCGGCGGGCGCGGGCGCGCGCGGCGCGGCGCCGATCTGGTGCTGTGGCTGGTCGACGCCTCGGCGGGCGGGGAGGGGTTCCCGACCGCCGCGCCGGCCGACGTCAGCAAAGCGCCGATCTGGACGGTCCGGAACAAGATCGACCTTGCCGGGGAGCGGATTCACCAATCGGAAACCATACCGGGCAAAATATCGACGTCCGATGCTCGCCGGTCCTTCGCCATGTCGGCGCATACCGGCGCGGGCTTGGCGGAACTGCTGGCCGCGCTGGAGCGCTTCGCTGCGGACTTCCTCGGCAGCGCGGAACCGGTCCTGGTCACCCGGGAGCGCCACCGCCTGGCGCTGCAGGAGGCATTGGCCGCGCTCGACCGCGCCTTGGCCGAACCGCCGGTCAATCGCGAGGAGATCGTGGCGGAGGAACTGCGGCTGGCGGCCCGCGCGCTCGGGCGGCTGCGTCGGCCGCGTCGACGTGGAGGACGTCCTCGACGTCATCTTTCGTGATTTCTGCATCGGCAAATGATAGTGGCGCATTGCCGTCGCGTTCCTGCGTTGTTTCACGTGAAACACCGAGGCCGATCGGAATCTCATCCGCGCATGGACTTGCGTTTCGACGTCATCGTCATCGGCGGCGGCCATGCCGGCTGTGAGGCCGCGGCGGCGGCCGCGCGCATGGGCGCGCGCACCGCGCTGGTGACCCACCGCTTCGCGACGATCGGCGCGATGTCGTGCAATCCGGCGATCGGCGGGCTCGGCAAGGGCCATCTGGTGCGCGAGATCGATGCCCTCGACGGGCTGATGGGCCGCGTCGCCGACCGCGGCGGGATCCAGTTCCGCGTGCTGAACCGCCGCAAGGGACCGGCGGTGCGCGGGCCGCGCGCGCAGGCCGACCGCAAGCTCTATGCGGCGGCGATGCAGCAGGCGATTCGCGAGACCGCCGAACCTCACCGTCATCGAAGGCGAGGCCGACGACCTGACGCACTGGCGAGGGCCGGGTGAGCGGCGTTGTCCTCGCCGACGGGCGCGACATTGGCCGCGGGCGCGGTCGTGCTCACGACCGGCACCTTCCTGCGCGGGCTGATCCATATCGGCGAACGGACGATTCCGGCCGGGCGGGTCGGGGAGGCGCCGGCGCTCGGCCTGTCGCGCACGCTGGAACGGCCTGGGCTTCGCGCTCGGCCGGCTCAAGACCGGCACGCCGCCGCGGCTCGACGGCCGCACCATCGACTGGGCAGCGCCTCGAGATGCCAGCCCGGCGACGACCCGCCCGAGCCGTTCTCGGCGCTGACCGACCGCATCGACGAATCCGCAGATCGAATGCGCGATCACCCGCACCACCGCGGCGACGCACGCCGTCATCCGCGCGAACGTCCATCGCTCGCCCATGTATTCCGGGCAGATCGCAAGCCGCGGGCCGCGCTACTGCCCCTCGATCGAGGACAAGATCGTGCGCTTCGGCGAACGCGACGGGCACCAGATCTTCCTGGAGCCTGAAGGACTTGACGACACGACGGTGTATCCGAACGGCATTTCGACATCGCTGCCGGAGGACGTCCAGCTCGCTCTGGTCGCGACGATTCCCGGCCTCGCGCGAACGCGCATCACCCGGCCGGGCTACGCGATCGAATACGATCATGTCGATCCGCGCGAGCTTTCGCCGACGCTCGAGGCGAAGCGGCTGAAGGGCTTGTTCCTCGCCGGCCAGATCAACGGCACGACCGGTTACGAGGAGGCGGCCGGCGCAGGGCCTGGTCGCGGGGTTGAACGCAGCGCTTGCGCGCAGGCGGCGGACGCCGAATTCGTCGTCGACCGCTCCGACGCCTATCTCGGCGTGATGATCGACGACCTGGTGACGCGCGGCGTGACCGAGCCCTACCGCATGTTCACCTCGCGCGCGGAGTACCGGCTCACGCTGCGCGCCGACAATGCCGACCAGCGCCTGACCGGGAAGGGGTTGGCGTTGGGGTGCGTGGGATCGGAGCGGGCAGGCCGGTTCCAGGCGAAAATGCAGGCCTTGTCGGCGGCGCGCGACTATGCTCGCTCCGTGTCGGTCACGCCCTCGGAAGCCGAGCGGTTCGGCTTCGCCCTGAAGAAGGACGGGCAGCGCCGCACCGCCTTCGATCTGCTCTCCTACCCGGATTTCGGAATGACTGACGTGATCCGCATCTGGCCGCAGCTGGCGGCGCTGGCGCCGGCCATCGCCGAGCAGCTGGAGATCGACGCCAAGTATTCGGTCTATCTCGACCGGCAGGCGGCCGACATCGCAGCCTACCGCCGCGACGAGGCGCTCGCGCTGCCCGATGATCTCGATTACGCCGCGGTTTCGGGGCTGTCGCACGAGGTACGGCAAAAGCTTGCCGCCGTCCGGCCGCGGACGCTTGGCCAGGCCGGCCGCATCGACGGCGTCACGCCGGCGGCTCTCACGCTGCTGGCGTCGCAACTGCGGAAGCCACGGCGCACGCGCAAAGCCGCGGCCGAAGGATGAGAACAGTGGATCGGCGCTGGGAGAGGCTCGGAACGCAGATCGATCTGCGGTACAGGTAGGTGACGGCCGTCCGCGGGTTCGGCCGCCGACCCCGCTCCCATCCAACGACGACGCAGCATGGCGAGGCCTGTCACGAACGCACAGTCGGGCCGCAGCGGACAGAACCGCGCCGCGGCCCTGCGGATCGCGCCTGTTTCACGTGAAACAGAGCGCCTGCTGGAGCGGTTCGTCGCGTTGCTGCTCCAGTGGCAAGCGAAGACAAACCTGATCGCCCCGTCAACGATTCCCACCCTGTGGACCCGGCATATCGCCAATTCGCTGCAGCTTCTGGCGCTCGCTCCCGACGCGCGCATCTGGGTCGATCTCGGCTCGGGCGGCGGTTTTCCGGGACTCGTGCTTGCTTGCGCGCTCGCCGAAAAATCCGGCGCGGTTGTTCATCTGATCGAGAGCAATGCCCGCAAGGCGGCGTTTTTGCGTGAAGTCATACGCGCGCTGACCATTCCTGCCATTGTCCATTGCGAGCGAATCGAGGACTTTACGAAGCGCGAATCAGTGACGCCGGATGTCGTCACCGCGCGGGCGCTCGCGCCGCTCCCTGAACTGGCCAGCCTTGTCGCGCCGTTGCTGAAAAAAGGAGCGGTCGGCCTGCTGCTCAAGGGACAAGATGTTGAGGCTGAATTGACAGAAGCCGCTACATATTGGGATATGGATGTCGATTTGGTCCAGAGCAAGACTGATCGGGCAGGCCGCATCCTTGTCGTGCGGACGCTGGAGCCGCGCCCATGATGGCGACTGATCCGCTGCACCGGTGCGAACGAGCGGTACGGCCGGCCTCGGTTCGCGTCGTTTGCTCGCACGCCGCGCCCGCGCCCGCGCGAAGGTAAACCGCCATGTCCAACCCGCCCGACTCACACGAATGTCCGCCCCCGCAAGCCTTGGCCGAGACACCGGGCGACGCCGAACGGCAGGCCGGCGAGGCATGGCCGGGCCCGGACGAACCGGCCCTCGTCGTCGCCGACCCCCCCGCCGCAGACGAACCGCGGGCCACGGAGGAACCGTCGGCTGCAGCGGAAGCCGCTGGCGGCGGCGCAAGACCCCAGCGGCGAGATCGTCCCGTTTCCCGCCGAGCACGCCCATCCCGAGCCGCAACGCCGCGCGCGCGTTCTGGCCATCGCCAACCAGAAGGGCGGCGTCGGCAAGACGACCACGGCGATCAATCTCGGCACCGCGCTCGCCGCGGCCGGCGAGCGCGTTCTGGTGATCGATCTCGATCCGCAGGGCAATGCCTCGACCGGCCTCGGCATCGATCGCAAGAGCCGCCGCTTCACCACCTATGACGTGCTGATCGGGCAGGCGACCCTGCGCGAGGCCGTCCTTGCGACCGCCGTCCCCAGGCTGTCGATCGCGCCGTCGACGATCGATCTCGTCGGCGCCGAGCTCGAGATCGGCCAGATGCGCGACCGCGCTCTTCGGCTGCGCGATGCGCTCGCCGCGCTCGCGGCCGATCAGGGGGAGGCGTTCACCTATGTGCTGGTCGACTGCCCGCCCTCGCTCAACCTGCTCACGGTGAACGCGATGGCGGCCGCGCATGCGATCGTCGTGCCGCTGCAGTGCGAGTTCTTCGCGCTCGAAGGCCTGTCGCAGCTTCTCAAGACCGTGAACCAGGTGAAAACGACGCTCAACCCGGCGCTCGCGATCCACGGCATCGTGCTCACCATGTACGACGCGCGGAACAATCTGTCCGACCAGGTGGTCGCCGACGTGCGCCAGTTCATGGGCAGCCGCGTCTACAACACGGTCATCCCGCGCAACGTGCGCGTGTCCGAAGCGCCTTCTTACGGCAAGCCGGTGCTCGTCTACGATCTCAAATGCGCCGGCAGCGAAGCCTATCTGCGGCTCGCGGCCGAGGTGATCCAGCGCGAAAGGGAGATGATCGAACGGCTCGCGGGCTGAGCATCCGTTGGACGCTGCCCCTCCTGACCCTTCTCCCAGCGGGAAGGAGCGGAGCGCAGCGACGGAGAGGCGGCACGGCTTATTATCGCGTACTGGCGAACTTCCGGAGGTCTCGTGAAACCATTCTCAGGAGAGGCGGCGATGGCGGCAGATGGTCCGCGTTCCCGGCTCGGTCGCGGTCTTGCTTCGCTCCTCGGCGACGCCGATACGGACGCCCCGACCAAGCCGGATCGCACACCGGGCGCGCGGCGCGTCCCGATCGAATTCCTGCGGCCCAATCCGCGCAATCCGCGGCGCAATTTTCCGGAGGCCGAGCTCGAGGAGCTCGCGGCCTCGATCAAGGAGCGCGGCGTCATCCAGCCGATTCTCGTGCGCGCGCTGCGCGGCTCCGGCGAGAATTTCGAGATCGTCGCGGGCGAACGGCGCTGGCGCGCGGCGCAGCGCGCCGGCATTCACGACATTCCCGTCCTCGTCATCGAGGCAAACGACAATCAGGCGTTGGAGATCGCCATCGTCGAGAACGTCCAGCGCGCCGACCTGAACGCGCTGGAGGAGGCCGCGGGCTATCAGTCGCTCGTCGACGAGTTCGGCTACAGCCAGGACGATGTCGCTAAGACCGTCGGCAAGAGCCGCAGCCATGTCGCCAACACGCTGCGGTTGTTGAAACTGCCGGACGCCGTGCAGGCGCATATTCACGCCGGCCGGCTGAGCGCCGGGCATGCGCGCATGCTGATCGGGCAGGACAACGCCGCCGAGCTCGCGCAGGACATCGTCGAGCGCGGCCTCAATGTCCGTCAGGTCGAAGCCCTCGCGCAGCAGCGCGCAGCGCGGGAGGGAAAGCCGTCAGCCCGGCGTCCGCGTGCGGGCGTCGTCAAGGATGCGGATACGCTCGCCTTGGAGAAGCGCGTGTCGGATGCGCTCGGACTGACCGTCAGCATCGTGCACCAGGGGGACTCCGGCGTGCTGCATGTCCATTACCGCAGCCTCGACCAGCTCGAAGACGTGCTGCGGCGCCTGGAGCGGGCGGGGTAGGGTGCTTGGGCAAGTCGCGGCGGGCGTGACGGATGCCGGCCTGCCAGCTGCGGATGCACGAAGGGACTGACCTATACCGCGGCCCGCGCGGTCATCGCGGTTGAAAGCAGCGCGCGATGCGTCGTCGCCTCGGCGGCGATCGGCCAGCGGCGCGCCGCAAGCGTTGCCTCCGCGAGCCGGGCCATGGTCCGTTCGAGGCGGGCGGCGGTCCAGGCGGCGAGCGCCGCCTTCACCAGCGGTTCGCGGCGGAAAAAGAGCGGCGGCCGGAAGCTTGCCCGGATAGCGTCGGCGATGCTGCCGCCGGCTTCGATCTCCGATCGCGCCCGATGCAGTTGCGCCGCCTGCCGCGCCGCCGCGCTCAATATCGTTCCGGCGGTTATGCCGCCCGTGCGCGCCCGCGCATATTGGCTGTCGAGCGCCTGAACGCGCCCGGCAAAGGCCGCATCCACCACGGAATCCACGGCGAATAGCGACGCATCCGCCACGACCGCGAGGACATCGTCGTGCTTCGACGCGCGCCTTGCCATGCGCGTGCAGCGCGAGCTTGCGGATCTCGTTGCGCGACGCCTGGCGGTCGCCGCCGAGGAGAGAAACCAGCAAGGCCTGTGCATCGGGCGCGATGGACAATTGGGCAGGCCGCAGCTCCTCGGCGATGACGCGCGCGAGTTCGCGTTCGCCGTCAGCGTAGCAGGCGAGCGCCACCCCGCCCTTCGCCTGCTCGAGCAGCGCGCGCAGCGGCGCCCCTTTGCGCAGGTCGCCGGCCTCGATGACCACCCGGCAATCGGCCTCGGGGGGATCGGCAAGGAGCGCTTCGACGGCCCCCGCGATGTTCGAACCGCCAGACTTGACCCACAGCGCGCGCCGTCCGCCGAACAGGGGCGCCGTGTGCGCCTCCTCCAGCAGCCGCGCAGGATGCGAAGCGAGCATATCGCCTTCGATGCGCACGAGGGAGAAGGGGTCGGCCAGATCGTCGACCGCGGCGCGAAGCAGCGCCTCGACCCGTTCCCGCACGAGCCCGGCGTCGACGCCATAGACGAGCGCGATGCGGCGGGCGTCCGGCTGCGCGACATAGGCGTCGATCTCCGCGCCCTTGAGCGCCGCCATTCGCGCTCGCCTCAGGTCCCGGCGACGAAATAGGACGCAAGCCGCGTCTTGATGTTCGTGGCGATGACTTCGGCGGCGCGCGTCTCCGCTTCGCGCAAGGCGCGCTGGCGCGCGAACCGCTGCTCCTGGCCCGGAATGTCGTACGAGACCCGCGTGAAGGTCTGGTCGGTGACGACCGGCCGCCCGGTCTTCAGGTCGACCAGGCTGTAGGTCGCCGTGAGCCCGTAATTCTCCACATCCGGCCGCGCCGTGCGGGTGTCGACGATGATCGAGACCCGGTTGGAGGTGATGCGGATGCTGAGCCGATGGGTCGGCGGCAGCGGCGCAACGCCGGCCAGGTCGAACAGGAGCGCGTTGCGAAGCTCCATGGCGATACGCGCTTCCGGCGTCCCGTTCGGGGCCGGAATCTGGTCGACTTCGACCTGCTTGAGGGCCGATTTGATCGAAGGTCCGCCGTCGAGCGTCCGTTCCCCGTAAAGGGGCTGGAAGCAGCCGGCAACGAGAACCGCCGCCCCGAACCCCCCGGCAAGCCGCAGGGCGCGAGCGAGGACAGCACGTCGGTCAGGCGACGACATTGATGATCCTCTGCGGAACGACGATGACCTTCTTCGGCGGTTTCCCATCCAGCGCCCTTTTTACCGCATCGAGAGCGAGAACGGCAGCCTCGACTTCCTCTTTTCCGGCCTGGCGTGGCACGGTGACATCAGCCCGCTTCTTGCCGTTGACCTGGACGGGCAGCGTTATTGCGTCGTCGAGCAAGAGACCGGGCTCGACCACCGGCCACGGCGTCGTCGCAACCAGCGTTTCGTGACCGAGCGCGGCCCAGCACTCCTCGGCGAGATGCGGCATCATCGGGGCAATAAGCTGGACCACGATTTCGGCCGCCTCAAGGAGGGCGCTGCTCACATCGGGATCGGGCGCCTTTTCCTGCGGCCCGCAAGCATCCCGCAATTCCGTTTCAAGCCGGTTTAGAGCGTCATAGACCTGGGCGACGCAGAGATTAAACCGCAGCCGTTCCACATCGGCGCTGTAGGCGGCGAGCGCGCGGTGCGCGATCTTGCGAATCTGCAGGGCGCTCGGACCGAATTCAGACGCCGGAACCGTCGCAGACGGCCGAAGGTCGGCGGCCTCCCGCACAAGCCGCCAGACCCGCTGCACGAAGCGGGACGCGCCCTTGACGCCCTCCTCGGTCCAGATCACGTCGCGATCGGGCGGCGAGTCGGACAGCATGAACCAGCGCGCCGTGTCGGCCCCGAAAGCGGCGATGATCTCGTCGGGATCGACCGTGTTGCGCTTGGATTTCGACATTTTCTCGATCGGGCCGATCTCGATCGGCTGGCCGGTCGAAACGAGCGTGGCGCGGCGCGCCTCGCCGTCCGGGACGATCGCGACCTCCGTCGGCGCTGCGTAGGCGCCGTCCGCGGTGCGATAGGTCTCGTGCACCACCATGCCTTGCGTGAACAGGCCGGCGAACGGCTCGTCGAAGCCGACGCGATCGGTCGCTTTCATCGCGCGGGTGAAGAAGCGGCTGTAGAGCAGGTGCAGGATCGCGTGCTCGATGCCGCCGATATACTGGTCGACCGGCAGCCAAGCATCGACCGCGGCGCGGTCGGTCGGCGCCGTTTCGATCCAGGGATCGCTGAAGCGCGCGATAATACCAGGACGAATCGACGAAGGTGTCCATGGTGTCGGTTTCGCGCCGCGCCGGGCCGCCGCATTGCGGACAGGCCACGTGCTTCCAGGTCGGATGATGGTCGAGCGGGTTGCCCGGCCGATCGAAGCTGACATCGTCCGGCAGCGTCACGGGCAGATCGCGCGCGGGAACCGGCACGACCCCGCAGGCGGGGCAATGGATGATCGGGATCGGGCAGCCCCAATAGCGCTGGCGGGAAATGCCCCAGTCGCGCAGCCGGTACTGCACCTGGCGCTGCGCGACCGGGCGGTTGCTCCCGACCCCGCCCGCTCCCGCTTGCTGGGAGGGATGGGGGGCTTCCAGCCGCTTCGCCACCTCTTCCTGCGCCTCGTCGATCGTCATGCCGTCGAGGAAGCGCGAATTGATCATGCGCCCGTCGCCGTCATAGGCCGTGTCGGTGATGACGAAGCTGTTCGGGTCCTGCCCCTCGGGGCAGACGACCGGCGTGTTGCCGAGCCCGTATTTGTTGACGAAGTCGAGGTCGCGCTGGTCGTGCGCCGGGCAGCCGAAGATCGCGCCGGTGCCGTAGTCCATCAGAATGAAATTGGCGACATAGACGGGCAGCGTCCAGCCGGCGTCGAACGGGTGAATGGCGCGGATGCCGGTGTCGAAGCCAAGCTTTTCCGCCTTGTCGATCGCCTCCTGCGCGGTTCCGATGCGCTTGCATTCGGCGATGAAGGCGGCGAGCGCGGGATTCGTTCGCAGCCGCGGCCGCCGCGAGCGGATGGTCGGGCGACAGCGCCAGGAATTTCGCGCCGAACAGCGTGTCGTGGCGGGTCGTGAAGATTTCCAGCTCGCCCTCGCCGTTCGGCGTCGTCGCCGGATCGAGCGCAAAGCGGACCGACAGGCCCTCCGACCGGCCGATCCAGTTGCGCTGCATCGTGCGCACTTTCTCCGGCCAGCGGTCGAGTGTGTCGAGCGCGGTCAGGAGCTCTTCGGCGAACGCCGTGATCTTGAAGAACCACTGGGTCAGCTCGCGCTGCTCGACCAGCGCGCCCGAGCGCCAGCCGCGCCCGTCGATCACCTGCTCGTTGGCGAGCACGGTCTGGTCGACCGGGTCCCAGTTGACCTTCGACTGCTTGCGTTCGACCAGCCCGGCCGCGAGGAAGTCGAGGAACATGCGCTGCTGGTGCTTGTAATAGGCGGGGTCGCAGGTGGCGAGTTCGCGCGCCCAGTCGAGCGACAGGCCCATCGATTTGAGCTGCGCCTTCATCGCGGCGATATTGGCGTAGGTCCATTCGCGCGGATGGACCTTGTTGGCCATCGCCGCGTTCTCCGCCGGCATGCCGAAGGCGTCCCAGCCCATCGGGTGCAGCACGTTGAAGCCCTTGGCCCGCTTGTAGCGCGCCACCACGTCGCCCATGGTGTAGTTGCGCACATGGCCCATATGGATGCGCCCGGACGGGTAGGGGAACATCTCGAGCACGTAGTATTTCGGGCGCGGGTCGTCGTTCGGGGTCTTGAAGATCCCGCGCTCGTCCCAGATTTTCTGCCAGCGCGGCTCCGCCTCGCGAGCATTGTAGCGGTCGTTAGTCATGTGTATTTGCGATAGATTTGCCGGGCGAAAGAGCACGCGACTAGGACATGAACGTGGCGACGGGTCAATCCGAGCAAAAGCTTAAGGCTGGGTTCGGCGAGGAAGATTTCCGCGCCTCTCCGTCCCCGCGCCGACCCGCGGGCGTTGAACAGGTTCGGATTCCCGCTTGCGCGGGAATGAGCGGCGGGTGGCCTTCCGATGCGGCCTGATCCCGGGGACGCCACCCTGTCCGGCGACGCGCCCGCCGAGCGGCTCGCCGCCGTCAAGCGCGAGATCGCGGCGGCCTGCGCCGAGGCCGGACGCGACCCCGCCGGCGTCAGCCTGATCGCGGTGACCAAGACGTTCGACGCCGATACCGTCCGCCCGGTGATCGCCGCCGGCCATCGCGTGTTCGGCGAGAACCGGGTGCAGGAGGCGAAGGCGAAATGGCCGCCGCTCAAAGCCGAGCAACCCGGCATCGAGCTGCATATGATCGGCCCGCTGCAATCCAACAAGGCGCGCGAGGCGGTGGCGCTGTTCGACGCCATCCATTCGGTCGACCGGCCGAGCCTTTGCGCGGCGCTCGCCAAGGAAATCGAGCGGCAGGGCCGGCGCCCGCTGCTGTTCGTCGAGGTCAATACCGGGGCGGAGCCGCAGAAGGCGGGGGTGCTGCCCGACGATGTCGACGCGTTCCTGCGCGCCTGCGCGACCACCTACGGGCTGACGATCGCCGGCCTGATGTGCATCCCGCCGTTCGACGATCCGCCCGCCCCGCATTTCGCCCTCACCGCAAAGATCGCCCGCCGCAACGGGTTGAGCCTGCTGTCGATGGGCATGAGCGCGGATTTTCCGGTCGCGATCCGGTTCGGGGCGACCCATGTCCGGCTCGGCACGGCGATTTTCGGCGAGCGCCGGCCGCTCCGCCGAACGGCGTCGGCAATCAATGAATCAGGATTCGGACCTTGCGCGTGAGCCGTTCCAGGACCTTGCGGAGGTCGGTCGGCGCGCAACCAACGGGCCGGTCTGCTGCGATATCTGAGGTCTCCGCAGCCCGGCCCGTTGCTCCGTCGCAGGTGATGTTGCAGAGTGCCTGAACCGGCGCCCACGTCGGGCCCGGATCACCGGGCAGAGTCAGATAACCGGTGGTCCGAAGAACGGGGGCAGGTCAGCCCCTAGGGGATGCCCAGGGGCGGCCAAGCGCGAATCACCACACAATTTAAGTGAGTCAAGAGAAAAATGCAAAACATGATTAATTTATTGTAGGCTGAATGGACGCATCCTATTGAGGATATTTATTTTATTTCAATTTTAGTGCTTTTGGAAAATTTTTCGATGAGGCTCCGCAATGATTGCTCGGTAAGGGCGATGCAGCCGGCGGTCGGTTTGAGCCCTGGCCGCGCGAGATGGATGAACACGGCGCTGCCGCGGCGGGCGACGCGCGGGCGCGTATTATGATCCAGCTCGACAATAAGGTCGTAGAGGTGATCCTTGCGCCACAGCCGATCGCCGGCTGCGCCCTCGGCGAGCCGGAACGGCCGGTTGTAGCGGCGGTCGGCCGGGTCTTCGCACCAGGCGTCGGCCGGGCCGATCCGGCGCACCGGCAGGCGCGTGCGCGGCCGCGGGCCGCGGTCGGCGCGCCACCACACCCGCAGCGGCCGGAAGCAGCCGCGCGGCGTCGCCCCATCGCCTTCGACTTTGTTCGCCTTGACGCCGGCCCGCCCGAGCGCCACCTGCAGACGTAATGGACCCGCCACCAGCAATCCCCGGCTCCGGTCTCCAACGCCCACCGTGACCGTCACCCGGGCCGGTCGCCTTCGCCCAAGGCCCGTTGACATTGAGGTTGTGTTTTCCCGGCGATGAACCATCCAGGCTTGCTCTTTTGCCACCGAATGTTTTACTTCGCGTTGTGTCGCGATTTGGGCGTTCCCGCGTCCAAGCGGATTGATTTCGGGCCGAATCGGATTTCGCTCTGTTATTCTTGCAGGGTCGCGGGCGTCCAGCGAATCGCGTCTGCTTCGCGACACGCCCTGAAAGCCGAAGCCATGTCGAATGCCCGCAAGATTCTGATTGTCGACGACGAGACGGAGCTGCGCGAAGCCCTCGTGGAGCAGCTGTCGCTGCATGACGAGTTCGAACCGATCGCGGTCGACACCGGGGCGAAATGCGTTCAGGTCGCCAAGGCCGGCCAGATCGATCTCGTCATCATGGATGTCGGCCTGCCCGACATTGATGGCCGCGAGGCGGTGCGCATCATGCGCAAGAACGGGTTCAAGTCGCCGATCATCATGCTGACCGGCCACGACACCGATTCCGACACCATTCTCGGCCTTGAATCCGGCGCTAACGACTACGTGCCGAAGCCGTTCCGCTTTGCCGTGCTGCTCGCGCGCATCCGCGCCCAGCTGCGCCAGCACGAGGCGAGCGAGGACGCGGTCTTCACCATCGGGCCCTACACGTTCCGGCCGAGCTCCAAGCTACTCATCAGCCCGAAGGGCAACAAGATCAGGCTGACCGAGAAGGAAACCGCCATCCTGCGCTTCCTCTTCCGCGCCGGACAGAAACCGGTGTCGCGCGAGGTGCTGCTGCAGGAGGTCTGGGGCTACAATTCCGGCGTGACGACGCATACGCTCGAGACGCACATCTATCGGCTGCGCCAGAAGATCGAGCGCGACGCGGGGAATCCGGCGATCCTCGTGACCGAGGCAGGCGGCTACAAGCTCGTGCCATGACCGGCGGCCGCCCGAATGAGCATTGAAGATGACATCGCCTGCCTGGAGGAGGTTCCGACCTTTCGCCTGCTCGGGCCTAATGCGCTGCGCATCCTCGCCATCGGCTGCGAGAGCCGCGCGCTGGACGAAGGCGAGGTCCTGTTCGCGGCCGGCGATCCGGCCGACTGCGGCTATGTGATCCAGGACGGGGCTTTCCAGCTCGAAGCGCCCGCGGGCGGGCGGTTGGGCGACTCCGACGAGCCAGCGGCGATGATGGCCGGCCCCGGCGTGCTGTTGGGCGAGCTTGCCTTGATCATCGACACCGCGCGGCCGGTGACGGCGACCGCGGCCGAGCCGTCGACCGTGATGCGCATTTCCCGCCACCTGTTTCGCAAGACGCTGGAAGGGTTTCCGGAGGCGGCGCAGCGCCTGCGCGACCACATGGCGGACCGCGCCGAGGAAACGGCCGAGGAGATTTCTCGCGTGCGCGCGACGCTCGACCCCGAACGGGATCAGGCGCAGGAGTGAGCGTTCGTTCCGCTCACGGCGATGGTCGGCGACCCGATCGACGACCTCCGCGCTCGTTCGGAGCGAGCGCGTTGTGCTCCGGCCGCGCAATCGTGAACCAAAACTCGGCCCAAATTCACCGTTAGTTTAGTTGTACTCTGAACGGCTGTTAATAGAACGGTAACGGACATAGGTGACTTTGCGTAACCAACAGGGCCACGGCCGCTTCGAACGGAGCGGCGGAAAGCACGGTGCGAAGACCGCCCTGACCAACATGTGAATGAACCGACAGCCAAGCTTCGAGTTCACATTTGATGCGCCGCAGCATCCGGGCCTTTTCTCGCAGATTCCCGGCCTGTTTCTATGTGCTCATCGACCACTTGAACCTGGAGGCGACGACGGGATGAAGGTTGAGAAACATCGGATCCGGCTGGCGGCGGCCCTCTTGGCCGCGCTTGGCCTCGCGGCCTGTAGCGAGGCCCAGACGACCGCCGTACCGACGCCCGAACAAGCTCGGCCACGCGTCGGCGTCGTCACGCTGGAACCGGCGTCACGCCCCTATGTGCGCGAGCTGCCTGGCCGCATTGCGCCCGTGCGCATAGCCGAGGTGCGCGCGCGCGTCCCCGGCATCGTGGTCGAGCGCGCGTTCAGGCAAGGCGCCGACGTGCAGGCGGGCGAGGTGTTGTACCGGGTGGATCCGAAGCCGTTCGAAGTGGAGCTCGAGGCTACGAAGGCGGCGTTGGCCAAGGCGGAGGCGGTGCATGAACAAGCGGAGAAGCAGGCGCGGCGGGTGGAGGAGCTGTTAACCGGCCGGGCCGCCTCGCAGGTCCAATATGAGACCGCGGTGGCGGCGTGGCGGCAGGCGCAGGCCGACGTCGCCGCCCGCAAGGCGGACGTTGCGCGCGCCACGCTCAATCTCGGCTACACCAGCATTCGTTCCCCCATCAGCGGCCGGGTCGGCGGCGCCCTGGTCACCGAAGGCGCACTCGTCGGACAGGGCGAGGCCACCCATCTCGCGACCGTGCAGCAGCTGGACCGCGTCTATGCGGACTTTACCCAATCGGTCGAGGAGGTGCAGCAGCTGCGGCGCGATTTCGAGAGTGGGGCGCTCGAGCATGTCACGCCCGACGCCGCCAAGGTGAAACTCGTGCTCGGCGACGGCGCCGTCTATCCCCATCCCGGCCGGTTGCTGTTTTCCGACGCGAGCGTCGACCCGACCACCGGGCAGGTCACGCTGCGCGGCGAGTTCCCCAATCCGAAAAACGAGCTTCTGCCGGGCATGTATGTGCGCGTGCAGATCGAGCAGGGCATCGACGGCGATTCGCTCGCGGTCCCGCAGCAGGCGGTCCAGCGCGACGAGACCGGCGACAGCCGGCTCTACTTGGTGCGCGAGGACAATCGGGCTTTCGCCAAGCCGGTGCGGCTTGGCCGCGTGGTCGACGAGCAGTGGCTCGTGCTCGAGGGCGTACAGCCGGGCGACCGCGTGATTGTTGAAGGTTTCCAGAAATTTGCGCCGGGTGACTTGGTCGACCCGATGCCCTGGCCGCTTCGGACGTCCACGGCCGCCGCCGCGCCGCTGGCCGGGACGCCCGCCGGCGAGGCGCCGTCCGTCACGCGCTGATCGGACGATCGGATGCCGAGCTTTTTCATCGACCGGCCGATCTTCGCGGTGGTGTTGGCGCTGTTCGTCTGCCTCGGCGGCGTGCTGGCGCTGCCGTTCCTGCCGGTCGCGCAGTATCCGATCATCGCTCCGCCATCGATCTCGATCAGCACGAGCTACCCGGGCGCATCGCCCGAGAATCTCTACAACAGCGTGACCCGCCTGATCGAGGAGGAGCTGAACGGCGCGAACGGCATCCTCAATTTCGAGTCGACCAGCGATTCGCTCGGGCAGGTGGAGATCGTCGCCAACTTCGTGCCGGGCACTGAATCGAGCATGGCCTCGGTCGAGGTGCAGAACCGCATCAAGCGGGTTGAAGCGCGACTGCCGCGCGCGGTGATGCAACAAGGCATCCTCATTGAGGAAGCCTCGAGCGCCGTGCTGCAGATCGTCACGCTGCGCTCGACGGACGGCAGCCTGGACGAGGTCGGGCTCGGCGATTTCATGATCCGCAACGTGCTGGGCGAAATCCGCCGCATCCCGGGGGTCGGCCGCGCCACCCTGTTTTCGACCGAGCGATCGCTGCGCGTATGGATCGATCCCAACAAGCTGGTCGGCTACAACCTGACCGCTGACGACGTGACGAAAGCGATCGAGGCGCAGAACGCCCAGGTGGCGTCCGGCAGCATCGGCGCAGAGCCGAGCCGCCCGTCGCAGAAGGTGCTGGCCATGGTGCTGGTCAAGGGCCAGCTCGCCTCGGCCGACGAGTTCGGCGCCGTGGTGCTGCGCGCCAACCAGGACGGCTCCACGGTGCGCCTGCGCGACGTCGCCCGCGTCGAAGTGGGCGGCATGGGCTACCAGTTCACCACGCGGCTGAACGGCCAGCCGACCGCCGGACTTTCCGTGCTGCTTGCCCCGACCGGCAATGCGCTCGCCACCGCCAAGGCGGTGCACGCCAAGATGGCGGAGCTCGCGACCTTTTTCCCGGCCAACATCAAATACGAAATTCCCTACGACATCACCCCGGTGGTCGAGGCGTCGATCGCGAAGGTGCTCACCACGCTCGCCGAAGCCATGGCGCTGGTGTTCGTTGTGATGTTCCTGTTCCTGCAGAACATCCGCTACACCATCATCCCCACGCTGGTGGTGCCGGTGGCGTTGCTCGGCGCCTGCGCCACGCTGCTGGCGACCGGATTCTCCATCAACATGCTGACCCTGTTCGCCATGGTGCTGGCGATCGGCATCCTGGTCGACGACGCCATCGTTGTGGTGGAGAACGTCGAACGCATCATGGTGGAGGAGGGGCTGCCGCCGCGTGAGGCGACGCGCAAGGCGATGCAGCAGATCACCGGCGCGGTGGTCGGCATTACTCTGGTGCTGATCGCGGTGTTCGTCCCGATGGCGTTCTTCCCAGGCTCGGTCGGCATCGTCTATCGCCAGTTCTCCGTCACGATGATATCGGCGATCGCCTTTTCCGCGCTGATGGCGCTGTCGCTGGCGCCGGCGCTGTGCGCGACCATCCTGAAGCCGGTCGCGCCCGGCCGCCACGGTGCGAACCGCCTGTTCGGATGGTTCAATCGGGGGCTCGATCGGACCAGGGACGGCTACGGCGGCTTCGTGCGCTTCACCCTGCGGCGCACCGGCCGGCTGATGCTGCTCTACGTCGCGGTGGTGATCGGTCTCGGCTGGCTGTTCGTGCGGCTGCCCGCCGGCTTCCTGCCCGTCGATGACCAGGGCTTCATCACCACCGACGTGCAGACCCCGCCCGACGCCTCGTTCAACCGCACGCTTGAAGCGGTCAAGCAGGTGGAGCAGTTCCTGCTGCAGCGGCAGGGGGTCGACAATGTCACCTTCCTCACCGGATTCAGCTTCCTCGGGCAAGGACCGAACACGGCGCAGGCCTTCATCACGCTCGACGACTGGTCGAAGCGCGGGCGCGGCGATTCGGCCGAGGCGATCGTCACCGACGTCAACCGCAGCCTCGCGGGCGTCGCCGACGCCAAGATCTCCGCGCTGCAGCCGCCGCCGATCGACAATCTCGGCAATTCCAGCGGCTTCAGCTTCCGCCTGCAGGACCGCGCTCAGAAGGGTTATGCCGAGCTGATGCGGGCGAAAGACCAACTGCTCGATGGCGGCGCGCAAAAGCCCGGTCCTGCAGGACGTTTACGTGGAAGGCTTGCCGCCGGCCCCGCAGGTCGAACTGGTGATCGATCGCGAGAAGGCGGCGGCGTTCGGCGTCACCTTCCAGGACGTCAACAGCACCATCTCGACCAATCTCGGCTCGTCCTACATCAATGACTTCCCCAA
Organism: uncultured Alphaproteobacteria bacterium; assembly: GCA_963712435.1. Taxonomy (GTDB): domain Bacteria; phylum Pseudomonadota; class Alphaproteobacteria; order Rhizobiales; family Xanthobacteraceae; genus Rhodoplanes. Next base: position 78,392 of record CAVQIB010000022.1, read on the forward strand.
CCGCGGGCGCATGCAGCGGGTGATCGTGCAGGCCGACCAGGCGGCGCGCATGCAGGCGTCGGACCTGCTCGCGTTCAACGTCCGCAACAGCCAGGGGCGACTGGTGCCGTTCTCCTCCTTCGCCACGGTGAAATGGTCGGTCGGCCCCACCCAGGCGATCGGCTTCAACTACTACCCCTCGGTCCGCATCAGCGGCTCGGCGCGGCCGGGCTACACCAGCGGCGACGCCATCGCCGAGATGGAGCGGCTCGCCGCCGCGCTGCCCCGCGGCTTCGGCTTCGAATGGACCGGCCAGTCGCTGCAGGAGAAGGCCGCCGGCTCGCAGGCCCCGCTCCTGCTCGCCCTTTCGGCCCTGGTGGTGTTCCTGGTGCTCGCCGCCTTCTACGAGAGCTGGACGATCCCGATCGCGGTCCTGCTGGTGGTCCCGCTTGGCATGCTCGGAGCGGTCGCCGCCGTGATGATGCGCGGCATGCCGAACGACGTCTATTTCACGATCGGGCTGATCACCATCATCGGGCTCGCCGCCAAGGACGCCATCCTGATCATCAGCTTCGCCCGTGAGCTGACCGGGCGCGGCGTCCCGCTTGCGGAGGCGGCGATCGAGGCGGCCCGCCTGCGCTTCCGCCCGATTCTGATGACCGGCTTCGCCTTCGTGTGCGGCGTCGCCCCCATGGTGGTTGCGTCGGGCGCGAGCGCCAAGAGCCAGCAGGCGCTCGGAACCGGCGTGATGGGCGGCATGATCGCCGTGGTGGTGCTGGCGCTCGCCATGGTGCCGGTGTTCTTCGTTTTCGTGCAGCGGCTCATGCCGGCCGCGCGTGAGCGCAAGCGTCGGTCGTGGGGGCGATTGCCGGCGCGCCTGCGTGCGTTCCGCCGCCGCCAGATACGCCGCCGCCGCGTGGCCGCGACCTGATCGTCGGAGCAGCCGGAAGCGGTTTCGGCGACAGGGCCGAGCGGGAAGCGGCCGCTCGCACTGCTGGCGCGCGCAGGATTCATACGCTCAAACCGCTCCGAGACGCTCGCTGCGCGCTTACAGCGCGATGGAATTGGCTTCGAATCGACCAGTTCCCGGCTTCATCGCCCGCTTGCGGCCTGAGCGGGGCATGACCCCTGAGGGTGGGATGATCGATCCAAGGCGAAACATCACGCGCTATAGAACCTGCGGGCCGCGAAAATGGGCCAGGCCGAGACGAAAGATCGAGGTCGGCCGGTGCGGCGCGGCGTGCGGCGCGAGACGATCGGGATCCCAACCAATGTCGAGCGTCGACGAGCCCGGAAAGCTGCCGGCGCGCTCGACATAGGCCGGCGTCTTGTCCAAGCGGATCGCCGGCGCAACCCGCGTCAGCAGGCCGATCGGGGAGTCCTGATCGACCAGATAGCGATCGAGGTCGGCCGCATTGATGGGAACGGGCGGTTCGCGGTTGGCGATAAAGCGCGCACCGAGCATCGCGGTCTTTGCGAGCGCCACGCGCACGATCCAGCCGCCGCCCTTCTCGGCGCGTCGGAACAGCGCCTCCAGCACGCCGAGTGCGCCGAGACAGCCGCAGCCATAATCGTTGAAATAGGCGGGAATCAGCGCCGACGTCCCCAGCCTGGCGCTATGCAGGGCAGCGAGGCCGGTCGCCGCCTGCGCCAGCTGCTCCCAGCCGCGGCGCTCGGCCCAGGGCCCCTGGAAGCCATACGCATTGACGTCCACGTAGATCAGACGAGGGTTGATCCGCCGCAGATCCTCCGGACCGAATCCGCGCCGCGCGAGCGATCCCCAGCGGAAACCCTGCACGAATACGTCGCACCCGCGCACGAGTTCAAGCGCACGCGCGCGATCGCGATCGCAGCGCAGGTCGAGATAGGCGTTCTTCTTTCCGAACGAGGTGTCGATGTCGAATCCGAGCACGTGGTCGAGGTACGGATAACGGCAATGGATGACGTCGGCGCCGTGTTCGGCAAGCAGCTTGCCGATTGTCGGCCCGGCGACGACATGGGTGAAGTCGAGAACGCGCAGCCGTTCGAGCGGCCGCGCCGCGGCCGGCTCGAAGGGGACTTGCGGGCCATCGCGCCAGCCGGAGGAGTTCGATCGGCGGCGCGTCCAGCAATGGCCGCTCCTTGCGCGTGCGCGCGCCACTCCTCGGGAGCGCGAACCACGGCCGCGCAAAGGCCGCGGGCGGAAAGCGCGTCCTCCAGCGGCTGGGCGTCGTGGCGCGCGACGCGCTGCGCGATGGCGTCCCGGTCGTTCGGGCAATCCAGAAAACGGAGAATGCCGTCGCGCAAATGCTGATAAGCGCCGTTGAAGACGATCTCCCGGTCATCGCGGGTGCGATAGAAGCCGTTCACCGCCGTGTGGACTGCGCTGATGTCGAACTGCCAGCCGCTTTGGAAGAAGTAGGCGACCTCGTTGAACAGCAACCCGGCGTGCCGGCGATCCACTTTCACCCGCTGACGGCCGAGGCCGCGCCGCTCGCCGATCGCAGCGACCGCGGCGCCGATGGCTCCCATCAGCGCGACTGCGACGTCGTGCGTTTCCACGACCAAATCGATATAGCCGGGAGACTGCTCGACCTGAACCGCGTCGGTCGCGGGCTGCGGCAGAGCAAGCCCTCGCGTGATCGCCGCGAGGATTTCTTTTTGTCGTTCGGTATACACGGCTTGGCTCCGCAGCTTACCCCTCGGCAGAAACGGTGCGACGCGATCGGCTGCCCGACGGTTGCTCCGCTGCGACGGACGCGGCGGTCTTATGGCCACAGGGGTTTGATCAGCAGGATGACGACCAAACGACATGGTTGCAAACAGCGCCAGCCCGGATGACACGGACGCCGCATCGATGAGGCGATGCTTGATGCGCGTATTGCGGGACAGCACGAAGATGTTCCTCGCGAGATCGTCGACATAGAGGCCGTCCGAGACCTGCGAGCGCACGTCGTTTGCGAAATCGTCCGCGGATTTATAATTCGCAATATTCCCGAAGAAGGCGATTCCGATCTTCTTCGGTCCGAACACGCCGCGGCTCCACAGCGCGGCCGTGGATAGGACGACGGCTCCAAGGTGACAGGTCACCGCGACAACGAACAAGAGAAGCTCCACACCGTGCAGCTTCGCATCCGAGACCCCCGATTTCATGTATTCGGCGACCAACGCGCCGACGAGAATGGACAAGAATACGCCCGTGAAGCCGAGAATGACTTGCGCCTTGGCGTCGCCTTGCTGATACCAGGAAAACACCGAATCATGCGTGTATCGCAAGAAATCTTCGTTTGGATGCATGTTCGGCCCTGCCGATAGCTTCGCTATTCACCGCGGCAACGAGCTCGGCGCAATGCCGACCGCAAGACCGCGCCGGCTCAATTCACGCGAACGGATGCCGCGATGGCGCACAGCGTGTCGGCAAGCGCGGGATACTTCCCCGCCATCTCCTCGACATCGCCGATCTCGACATCGGCCGGCACAACTCCCGGCCACTCGGTGCTCGCTCCGAGAAACCAGCGGCGACGCCCCATCAGCCTCGCCGTATGAAAGGTATTGCCGGGAATGAGGAGCTGCACACGATCGCCGGCCCGCAGGTCCGGACCGACCACGACGCGCTCGGTCGCGCCGTCGGCGTGCAGAAGAAAAACTTCGAGCGGATCGCCGAGATAGTAGTGGTAGAGCTGATCGTTGCGAATGCGGTGCAGCCGCACCGGCGCGGTCTGCGTCACCATGAAATAGAGCGCCGATCCCATCGGCCTTTCATTGGCGAATGGCGGCGGCAAACCGCCAGCCGCGACCGACAGCTTGCTCACATAGGACTCCCGCACAAACCCGCACGTCGCGTTTGGCTCGAGCTTCAGAAGCGTGCGGAGCTCATCGGCGGTCAGTTCGTCGGACATGCGCGCTTCCTTCGCTGGTTCGGCCGCCTGCGCCGCGATCGCGCCGAAAGGCGCACAAGACGCCGCTGCCCCGAGCGCCGCCTGCCGGAGGAAAGCGCGGCGGCCAGCGTCATGAGAACCGGATCGTTTCGCCATTCCGGGCTTCCCTCACCGCGCATCTTGCGTCCGCCGTCGAAAGCTGTGTTCAGAATTCCGCGGTCGGCGTGTTTCTGAGGCGCTAGACTTAGCATGTCGGGTTCCAGGAGCGCCGTGTCAATCGCCGGCCGTGCGCTCGATCTTGGGCGGCAGCGGAAACAGCGTGACGAACCCGTCGGCGAGCGCGCGGTCGCCGGCGATCGACAGAGCCTTTTTGCTTGCGAGCGCGCTCAGCGCCTCGCCGCCGTAAACGGCGGCGGCGAGCGCCGACGTCGTCCCGGTGAAGATCACGTCGGCCAATTCCAAACTCCCTCGCGCCACCTTGATCCGCCCCTTTTTCAGTCGGGCGATATAGGTCTCCGCGCCGAGCCTAAAGCCGATGCGCGCATCGATGCCGCGAGCGCGCGCGGGGTCGAGCATCGTACGGAAGGAAAGCATCAGGGAAACGGCGCTGAGCGGCAGACTCGGGTCGTGCGCCGGAGACCGCGTCGCCCATCGCCCGAGCGCCTGCAGAATCGGCTCGCTCTCATAGCCCCAGGGGGTCAGCGCGTAGACCTGCGCCGACGCGGGCGGCGGCAGCTTGCGCCGGGTGAGCACCCCGGCCGCCTCCAGCTGTTCGAGCCGCTGGGTCAGGATGTTGGCGCTGATTCCCGGAAGGTCGGCGCGCAGGTCGCTGAATCGTTTGGGGCCAAGCAGGAGCTCGCGAACGACGAGCAGCGCCCAGCGCTCGCCGATGATTTCGAGCGCATGGGCTGACCCGCAGGCGTCGTCATAGCGGCGGCGGGAGGGTGCCGGCGCCTTGCTAGTTATTTTTTTTAACGTCATTGTTGCAAATCATAACAGACACGGTTATCAAGATCAAACATCTCACTGAGAACAGAGCGCCCTGTGTATGGCCGAGGCTTTGCGGATCAAAGACGGCCATATCCGGAAGCCCGATGTGGATGACGCGGCGGCCGGGTAATGCGACCGCGGCCGCTTGAAGCAATCGTCGGACAGCCAAGGAGACATCTCATGACTTACATCGACGGATTCGTCATTCCGGTGCCCGCGCAAAAGAAGGAGGCCTATCTTGAATTGGCCAGCCGCGCGGCGCCCATCTTCAAGGAATATGGCGCTCTGCGCGTCGTCGAGTGTTGGGGCGACGACGTGCCCGACGGCAAGGTCACCGATTTCAAGGGCGCGGTAAAGGCCGAGGGGGGCGAGAACGTCGTGTTCTCCTGGATCGTCTGGCCGTCGAAAGCCGTGCGCGACGAGGCGAACAAGAAAGTCATGTCCGATCCGCGGCTCTCTCCCGGGCAAGAGATGCCGTTCGACGGCAAGCGCCTGATCTATGGCGGCTTCGAAGTCCTGTTCGATTCCGGGGAGTAGGCCTTATGTCCCGGATCATGCCTTGTCTCAAGATGGCCAAGCCCGACATCGGCGCATTGCGCAAACTCTGCGTCGGCGCCACCTGACCGAGTGCCGCGCAAAATCGCCAAGCAAAGGAGCGTGACGATGCCCACCTCTCCGAACGCGTTCGTCTGGTACGAGCTGATGACCACCGACGTCGACGCCGCCAAGGCGTTCTACGCGCAACGTCGTCGGCTGGGATGCGCAGGAATGGGCCGGTCAGCGCGATATGCGCTACATCATCATGAGCGCCGGCGAGAAGATGGTCGCCGGCCTGATGCCGCTGCCCGCCGAGGTGAGCGCGGCGGGCGGGCGGCCCGGCTGGCTCGGTTATATCGGCGCCGACGATGTCGACGCCGCGACCCAGCGGGTGAGCCAAGCCGGCGGCGCGGTCTACCGCGCGCCCGACGATATCCCGGATGTGGGCCGTTTCTCCGTCGTCGCCGATCCGCAGGGCGCCGTCTTCATGCTGTTCACGCCCCTGGGCGCCGACGATTCCCCTGCACCCGCCGGAACGGCGGGTCATGTCGGCTGGCGCGAACTCTATGCGTCCGACTGGCCGCGTGCGTTCGACTTCTACGCCGCCCAGTTCGGCTGGACCAAGGCGGACGCCGTCGACATGGGCTCGATGGGCGTCTACCAGCTGTTCGCGGCCGGCGGCGAACCGATCGGCGGCATGATGAACAAGCCGGACGGAATTCCTTCGCCGGTCTGGCTCTTCTATTTCAATGTTCCCGCGGCGGACGCCGCTGTGGCGCGCGTCAAGGACAATGGCGGCGGAGTCCTCACCGGCCCGCTTCAGGTGCCAGGCGGCAGCTGGATCGTGCAGTGCACCGATCCGCAAGGCGCAGTGTTCGCGCTCGTCGCGAACAGCCGCTGACGGGGGAGGCCTCGATGACGGAGACGACCCGGATCGAAGCGCCCCGCATCTACCCGACGCTGCGCTGCAAAGACGCCGAGGCGATGATCCGCTGGCTCAAGGACGTTCTCGGTTTCACCGAGCACGTGGTTTATCGCCGCGACGGCGTGGTGGAACATGCGCAACTCGCCTTCGGATCGTCGATCCTGATGCTCGGCCAAAACCGCGACGACGCCTATAGCGGATTGGTCGGTGACCTCGCGGGCCGCCGCACGGACGCGCTCTATGTCGCCGTCGACAATCCGGATGCGCTCCACGACCGGGTCAAGGCGGCAGGCGCCAAGATCGAGATGGCGTTGCACGACACCGACTACGGCAGCCGCGACTTCGCGTGCCGTGATCCGGAGGGCAATCTCTGGAGCTTCGGCACTTACTGGCCGAAGGCGAACGAGAAACCGATCGAGGAATAGACTTTTGAATCGTGACGCGATCCGGGCGCGGTCTCCGCTCGCGCATCATCGCATGGCGGCGATCGTGATCAGCCCCGCCGCGATCAATCCGACTGCGATGGTCTTGTGCAGCGAAGGCTTCTCCCCGTGCACGGCGATGCCGATCAGCGTCGCGAACAGCACGCTGCTCTCGCGCAAGGCGGACACGGGCCCGACCGGACTGCGGCTCAGCGCCCACAGGAACACGGAGAAGGACACCACGCCGAGCAGGCCGGCGACCACCATCTTGGCGCGGAAGCGCCAAAGGTCGCGCCACAGCTGCGGGCCGCGCATCGCGTAGCTCAGCAGCGAGAAGGTGATGGTGTCGGCGACGATCAGCCAGGCGGTGAAGCTGGCCCAGTCGCCGTCGAGCCGCACGCCATAGGCGTCCGCAACGGAGTAGCCCGCGACGGTCGCGCCCGCGACCAGCGCAGCTAGGAACAAGCGACGATCGACGCCGCCGCGGATCGAATGGGCCGAAAGCCAGATCAGCCCCAGGGAGACGAGGACGATCCCGAATATTTGACCCGCGGCCGGCGACTGGCCGAGCAGTCCGAACGCGATGATGGTAGAAAACAGGGGGACGAAGCCGCGCGCGAGCGGGTAGGCTTGTCCGAGATCGCCCAGAACGTAGGAGCGGGCGAGGGCGAGCTTGTAGCCCACATGCAGGAAGACCGAGCCGACGATCACGGCCCATGCGGCGGCCGATGGAACGGGAAGGAACGGCAGCGCGCAGGCGGCGACCATGGCGGCCACGAGTCCCATGCCGGTGAGGACGAGGACCTGGTCCGAACCATACTTGACCAATGAATGCCATGATGCGTGAAGCAGGCCGGCAAGCAGCATCAGGACGATCGTCGGGAGATCGATCACGCTCCCCGCGCCCGCTCAGGCCGGACATTCGCGGCGTCGGGCGCAAAGTGCCGGGCACAGCATGAAGATTTCCTTTCGCCGGTCGATTTCACCAGATGATGGGACGAAGCACATGACGAAAAGCGCCCAACCGGACAGCGCCGTGCGTCTTGTCGACGCCGCAGAGTTGCGCCTGCTGACCGAGCAAGCCGCCAACGCGCCGCGCCGCCGCTCACATCTTCTGCTGCATGAGGGGCCGGACGATCAAGTTCAACGCTTGCTCATTGCTGCGCAGCCCGGCACCTATGTCCGCCCGCATCGCCATTCGCGCCAGTGGGAGCTGCTGATCCTGCAGAGCGGCACGGCCGACATTCTGATCCTCGGCCAGGCGGGCGAGGTGTTGAGCCGCAGCCGGCTCGATCGCACCTCGCCGATGGTTCAGATTCCGGTGTCGGCGTGGCACACCTGCGTGGTGCATGAGCCCGACACCGTCATCATCGAGGTCAAGCCGGGGCCCTATCGGCCGAACGAGTTTGCGGAGTGGGCGCCCGAGGAAGGCGACGAACGGGCGGCGCGGTTCGTCGCTTGGGCCACGGACGCGGACATCGGGCAGACATGGACGCCGGAAGGGCCGCGGGCCTCGGTCGCGTGAAAGGCTCGCGCCCTCGGCCTTTCAGCCTCGGGGCGACGACAGGCGACAGTCTGCGTTCTGACATCGTGCCTCGAGCGATCACATCTCGACCGCCACCGTGACGGGCACGTGGTCGGAGGGCCGCGTCCAGCCGCGGGCGGCGCGCGCGACCGTCATCCCCGTGACGCGGTCGGCGAGCGCCGGGCTCGCCCACACATGATCGAGCCGTCGTCCGCGGTCTGACGCCTCCCAATCGAGCGCGCGATAGCTCCACCAGGTGTAGAGCTTTTCCGACTCCGGCACGAAGTTGCGCATCACGTCGACCCACGCGCCGGCGCTCTGCGCCGCAGTCAATTTCTCGCACTCGATCGGCGTGTGCGAGACGACGCGCAGCATCTGCCTGTGGCTCCACACGTCGTGTTCGAGCGGCGCGACATTGAGGTCGCCGACGAGAATGGCGCGCTCCGTCGGCCCCGCGCGCAGGTTCGGCGCGATCCGCATCTCGTCGAGAAACGCGAGCTTATGGGCGAATTTCACGTTGATCGATGGGTCCGGCTCGTCGCCGCCGGCCGGCACATAGACGTTGTGGAGGACGGCCGGATCGCTCAGGCCCGCCCGCTCGCCGAAGGTCACGGCGACGTGGCGGCAGTCCTGCTTGTCGCAGAAGTGGCGCGCGTCGACGCTCTCGAACGGCAGGCGCGAGATCACCGCGACGCCGTGATAGCCCTTCTGCCCGTTGAGCGCGACATGCGGGTAGCCGAGCCGCGCGAAGCGCTTCAGCGGGAAGCGGTCGTCGGGACACTTGGTCTCCTGCAGGCAGAGCACGTCCGGCCGCGTCGCCTTGATGAACTTGGCGACGAGATCGATCCGCAGCCGAACCGAATTGATGTTCCAGGTGGTGACGGTGAGACGCATCGTCCGCTTGGCGAGGGTGGCGATACGTCTTGTGATACCTCATTCCGGCACGGGAGCAAGGCCGCCGGCCCACGGCCCACAGCATCCTTGCGCGCTGCGGGCGGCGCCCTTCAGTCGCGCGGCTCAGCGCGCATGGCGGCGGGCCCGGGCGGCAGCGCGCTCTTGTTCGCGTTCGGTCGCGCTCGGCGCGAGCCGGGGCGAGCCCACGAGCCGCACCGAGGCCACCATGTCGTCGATCGTGCCGACGATCTCCTCGGGAACGGCGTAGTGCAGCATGTGCCCGGTATCCGGCACCATGTGCAGCTTCGAGGCGGTGGTGGTGCGATGCAGGCGCGGCGCCTGCTCCGCCTCGACGATCGCGTCGCCGGTCGCAGCGTAAATGACGATCGGACAGGACAAGCTCCGATAGCGCCCCTGCAGGCGTGCGGCGCCCGGAATCATCAGCGCCGACTCCTCGGCGGTTGCGCGCAACTGCCAGGGCCGCAATGCGAGCGAGAGCGGGAATTGATCCGTGAATGCCTGCGGCACTTCGGACGGCGCAAACAGCGTCCGGATCACCTTGCGGGACAGCAGCCAGCCGAGAATGGGCGAGATCGTATAGCACATGATGTCGCCGATGATCGGGATCGCCGGACCGGACACCATCCACACGTCGAGGCGCGCGGTCGGGAAGTAGTAGCCCGCGGCGAGCACCAAGCCCCTGACCGGACGCTGCGTTTGCGGGGTGCGCAAGGCGAGCGCGAGCGCGACCAGGGTTCCCCAGGAATGGCCGAACACGACCGGGTTGCGGACATTAAGACGGTCGAGCGCAGCGTCGAACAGGGCGGCCTGCGCGTCCGGAGTCATCAGCGGAAAGCGCGGCCTGCTGCTATAGCCGAAGCCGGGCCGGTCGAAGCAGATGACGCGGTAACGCTGCGCCAGCAGGTCGATGAGTCCGGCGCCCGCAAGGTCCTGAATCATCGCGCCATTGCCGTGGAACAGCACCACTGCGGGGGCCTGCGCGTCGCCCCGTTCGACATAGTGCAGACGCACCCCGTCGACGTCGATGAACTGCCCGATGGGCGGATGACGGCGTTCCGCCAGGCGCGCGGTCAGCACGACCACGACGGGCGTGAGCACGCCGAGGGCGACAATGATCAGAAGGACGATTTCGGTCGTGGACATGAGGGGACATGACTTCGTTGGTGACGGAATACGGAAGTCAACGTCGACCCTGAGCCCTCGTTCCGGCGCGAGCGTCCAAGCAGCCTACTGGAGCATGCGCTCGTAATTGATCTTGAACAGGTCCGGGTCGGGCTTTTTCTTCTGATCGAGGTTGTAGACCGCAACGGTCGTGTCATAGCCCTGCGGATCGGTGACGGTCCATTGGCGCAGCTGGAAGTCTTTCGCGCCGAACATCATCATCAGCCGGTGCGTGCCGGTGAGCACCTGCTTTTCCTCGATCACCAAGGTGACGAATACGTCATCGGCGGAGACCGAGACGACATTGGTGTCGCGCAGGAGGTCGATCTTTTCGACCAGGAGATAGCGCAGCGGCGTCTGCGACAGCGGGTAGAGATCCTGGGTCGCGAGCTTGCGGTCGCGCACCACCACGGACGATCCGTCAGCGATGACGTCGATCGGGCTCGGCGGGCTGTACTCGAAGCGCACCTTGCCGGGCTTCTGGATATAGAACTGTCCCTCGGTGCGCCCGCCATCCGGGCCGACCTGGATGAAATTGCCGGTGAGCGTCTGCACGCTCGAGAGATAGCCGCTCGCCCGAGCGGCGAGCGTCCGCTGCCCGCCGTCGAACCCTGACCCGGGGCTCGCTGCGACCGCCGCGGTGACGGTCCCGGTCGTGGTCGGGGAGCCCGGCGGGCGCGCCTGATTGTTCTGCGCCGCCTCCTTTTTGGGGGACGGAACGGGAACAGGTATCGATTGCGCCGCCGCGATCGACGTAACGGAAAAAACCGTGACGCCGCTCAGCACGATCGCCCCCAAGGTCCGCATATCCGTCTCCGATTTTTGCCACGGGCAGGGAAGAGAATTCGTCCAGGTCTATGGCGTTTTCGCGACTCACATGTTGCGGATCATAAACGAGCCGTCAGGCGCTGTCTTCGTCGTTGCCGCCTTCCACCAGAATCTCGCGTTTTCCGGCATGGTTGGGCTGGCCTACGATGCCTTCATGCTCCATCCGCTCCATGATCGAGGCGGCGCGATTATAGCCGATCTGCAGGCGGCGCTGAATGTAGCTTGTCGAGGCCTTGCGGTCGCGCATGACGATCTGCACGGCCTGCTGGTAGATGTCGCCTCCCTCCGATCCCATCGCGGAGCCGTCGAACACCGCCTCGCCATCCCCCTCCTCCTCTGCGGTGACGTCTTCGAGGTATTGCGGCGCGCCCTGCGCCTTGATGTGGCGCACGATCTTTTCCACCTCGTCGTCGGAGACGAACGGCCCGTGAACGCGGCTGATGCGGCCGCCCCCCGCCATATACAGCATATCGCCCTGGCCGAGCAGCTGCTCGGCGCCCTGCTCGCCGAGAATGGTGCGGCTGTCGATCTTCGAAGTCACCTGGAAGGAAATCCGGGTCGGGAAATTCGCTTTGATCGTACCGGTGATCACGTCCACCGAGGGGCGCTGGGTCGCGACGATCACGTGGATTCCGGCGGCGCGCGCCATCTGGGCGAGCCGCTGCACCGCGCCTTCGATGTCCTTTCCGGCGACCATCATCAGATCGGCCATCTCGTCGACGATCACGACCAGATAGGGCAACGGTTCGAGGTCGAGCTCCTCGGTCTCGTAGATCGCCGTTCCGGTCGCGCGATCATAACCGGTATGCACCGTGCGCGAGAGCGGCTGGCCCTTGGCGCGCGCTTCGGCGAGCCGCGCATTGTAGCCATCGATATTGCGCACGCCGAGCTTGGCAAGCTTCTTGTAGCGGTTCTCCATTTCGCGCACCGCCCATTTCAGCGCCACCACCGCTTTCTTGGGATCGGTGACGACCGGCGTGAGCAGATGCGGGATGCCGTCATAGGAGGACAGTTCGAGCATTTTCGGATCGACCATGATCAGCCGGCACTGGTCCGGCCGCAGCCGGTAGAGCAGGCTCAGGATCATGGTGTTGATGGCGACCGACTTGCCCGACCCGGTCGTGCCGGCGATCAACAGATGCGGCATGCGCGCGAGATCGACGATCACCGAATCGCCGCCGATCGATTTGCCGAGGCAGAGCGGGAGTCGCGCGGTCGAATCGCGGAATTCGTCGGCCGCCAGGAGCTCGCGCAGATAGACCTTTTCGCGGGTCGGATTCGGCAATTCGATGCCGATCACATTGCGTCCCGGGATCACCGCGACGCGCGCCGACACCGCGCTCATCGAGCGGGCGATGTCGTCGGAGAGGCCGATCACGCGCGACGACTTGATGCCCGGCGCCGGCTCCAGTTCGTAGAGCGTCACGACGGGTCCCGGATGCGCATTGATGATTTCGCCGCGCACGCCGAAATCGCCGAGCACGCTCTCGAGCGCGGCGCCGTTGCTCTCGATCGTGTCCACGCTTGGTGCGTACCGCTCGGAGGCTTTCGCCGCGCTGAGAAGCCCGAGCGCGGGAAGTTCGTACTGGTCGGCTGGCGAGCGGGTTTTGGCGCGCTTGCGCGCGGACCGCGCGCCCGACTTCGCGCGCGCCGGCTTGGCGGCATTCGCATCGCCGGCGTTCGCATCGCCGGCGTCCTCGTCCGCATCCTCCTCGTCGAACGCGTCCTCCGGCTCAGCTAAGGCCACGCCCGGCGGACGCTCGGCGAAACGTGGCTCGATGCGGCCGCCGGCGGATTGTGGAAAAACCCGCGCCAGGCCCGGAAAGCGAGCCAGCGCCCAGTGCGCCCAGTTCGTCGCGCGGATCAGCCGCGCCTTGAGGCTGAGCGCCGCATGCACGACAAGGCCAATCGAAATGGAGGCGCGCTCGACGTCGCCGACGGGCTCCGTCAAGCGCTTGTCCGCAAGAACATCATCTTGCCGCCTGGCGAAGCCGAAGCCGCAGGCGACGCCGATCGCGGCCGCCGCGACCGCGCCGAAAACAATTCCCAATGGCAGGTGAAACCCGCTCCATCCGAGGGATTTGAACAGCGCGCCCGGCCATCGCAGGAGCGCATCGCCGACCACGCCGCCGAGGCCGCTCGGCAGCGGCCAGGCGGCGCTGCGCGGCAGGCAGGCGGCCAATCCCGCGGCGAAGGGGACGGCGATGATCCAGGCGACCACCCGCCATGCCTCGCGGTCGAACCGCCGCTGATTGAGCAGCCGCCAGCCCCAGGCGGCGACCGGAACCACGAGCGCAATCGCCGCCACCCCGAGCAGCTGGATTGAAAGATCGGCAAAGATGGCCCCCGGCACGCCAAGCAGGTTGCGCACCGGCGCGCTGGTCGCGTGGCTGAGGCTCGGGTCCTTCACCGACCAAGTCGCGAGCGCGCCCGCGCCGAGCGCCGCGACGCCGGTGAGCGTCAGGCCGAGCGCCTGCTTGATGCGGCGGACGATCGCCGCGCGGAATTCATCCGGCATGGCCGGGACCAGCCCGAAACGATGCTGCAGTGTGGACATCGGCGCTCCGCCCGATCCTGTTCAGCCAAGCGCGGCCGCGAGGCGGTGTAACGCCTCCGAGGTGATGGTTTCGTCCTGGACGAGCGCGACCCGGATGTAGTCGGCGCCCGGATTCGTTCCGTCGGCCTTGTCGTGCGCAATGTAGCGGCCGGGCAATACGCGCACGCCCGCGTCGCGCCACAGCGTCACGGTCGCCGCTTCGCTGCCGCCGGCGGCGGACACGTCGAGCCAGAGATAGAAGCCGCCGGCCGGTCGCCGATGGTCGAAACGCGCGCCGATGATCGCGTCGGCGAGGTCGAATTTGCGCGCATAGAGCCGGCGGTTCTCGGCCACATGCGTTTCGTCCGCATAGGCCGCGACCGCGACCTCCTGGGCGAGCACCGGCACCTGCGGCGCAACGACATTGCGCAGATCGAGGAACCGGGCGAGGAAGCCGGCGATCGCCCGCGGCGAAGCCGACCCGCAGGCCCGGCAGGTTCGAGCGCTTCGACAGCGACTGGAACACGACGACTTGCGCGAAATCCGGCCCTGCGGCCTGCAGAATGCCGGGCGGCGCCGCGCGCGTATAGATTTCCGAATAGCACTCGTCCGCGAACACGAGAAAGCCGTGGCGCCGCGCGAGCGCGACGAGCCGCGTCAGATAAGCGAGATCGGCGACCGCGCCTTGCGGATTGGACGGCGAGCCGAGATAGAATGCGACGGTGCGCGCGAGCAGCCCTTCGTCGAGCGCATCGAGATCGGGGAGGAAGCCGGTCTCTTTCGGTCGCCGGCAGGTAGACCGGCTCGCACAGCGCGGCTTCCGCGCCGGCCGGATAGGCGGCGTAGAACGGGTTCGGCATCAGGATCGCCGGCGGACCGGCGCGCGGCCCGACGAAGCGTTTCGCCGCCAATGCGGCAAGGAACAGTCCCTCGCGGGTCCCGTTGAGAACGAGCACCTCGCTCGCCGGATCGGGCATGCGCGGCAGGCGTATCGTTGCGCGAGCCAGGCCGCCGCGGCCGCGCGAAAGCGATCGGTTCCCTTGCCGAGCGGGTAGCGGCCGAGCGAAGCGACATCGGACGCGAGCACGGGGCCGACGAAACCGGGCACCGGGTGCTGCGGTTCGCCGACCGAGAGGTTGATGGGCGGCCGGCCCGGCGCAATGCCGGCCAGGAGCTCGGCCGTGCGCACGAAGGGCGAGCGCGTGTCGGCCGGACCGGTCGCGAATGAGGGCTCGAGTTCGGCGCTGGTCATGGACATCGGTTGGGGCGGCGGCGCAGGACGGGCCCGGTTTTGCTGGGCTTACCATAGGGCGTTCGAGGTTAAGGCGCGATTAACCATCGCGGCTCGATCCGCCACCGTCGATATGTCTAGCGCCGCCAATAAGAAAGAGGCCCCGACGCGCCGTCGGGGCCTCTCGGTGGAAGGGGTGGCGCCGGTTCCAACCCCCTCCGGTAACTGCGCTGGTCGGGTTGCGTGCCGCAAACCCCGTTCCTCCTCGGAGGAGGGTTCGGGGAAGGGGGCCCTGGTGGAGGAAAATCCAGGGCCCCCACCCCAAACCCCTCCCCAAGAGAGGCGGCAGGACGAAGCCTCAGTAGTTGTAGGCGCGCTCGCCGTGATCGGCGAGGTCGAGTCCTTCGCGCTCGGCTTCCGGAGTGGGCCGCAGCCCGACGATCAGATCGACGACCTTGTAGAGGATCGCCGAGCCGACCGCCGACCACACAAGCGTGGTCCCCACGGCTTTGGCCTGCGCGGTGAGCTGGGTCATCATGTCGTAGTCCGCGACTTTGCCGGCGACATAGTCGAAGATGCCGGTGCCGCCGAGCAGCGGGCTGACCAGGATGCCGGTCGCGAGCGCGCCGACAATGCCGCCCACGCAGTGGATGCCGAACACGTCGAGCGCGTCGTCGTAGCCCAACGCGTTCTTGATCGCCGAGCAGAAGACCAGGCAGACCACGCCAACCACGAGGCCGAGCACGAGCGCGCCCATCGGGCCGGCAAAGCCGGCGGCGGGGGTCACCGCGACCAGCCCCGCGATGCAGCCCGACAGCGCGCCGAGCAGCGAGGGTTTGCCCTTCACGATCCATTCGGCAAACATCCAGGACAGCGCCGCGGCGGCGGTGGCGACGAAGGTGTTCGCCATCGCGAGCCCGGCCGTGCCGGTTGCTTCGAGGTTCGATCCCGCGTTGAAGCCGAACCAGCCGACCCACAGGAGCGAGGCGCCGACCATGGTCTGCGTCAGCGAGTGGGGCGGCATCAGTTCCTTGCCGAAGCCGATGCGCGGGCCGACGATGAGCGCGCCAACCAGCCCGGCGATGCCGGCGTTGATGTGCACCACCGTGCCGCCGGCGAAATCGATCGCGCCCCACAGGAAGATCTGCCCGGCGTCGGCCATGACTTCGTCGAGCTTGGCTTGCGCAGCCGCTCTTGCGGCTTCGTCAGTCGCCGCGGCCAAGGCAGCGGTGGCATCGACGATCGCGTCGGGTCCGGCCCAGTACCACACCATGTGCGCGATCGGGAAATAGATGAAGGTCACCCAGAGCGGGATGAACAGCGCGAGCGCGGAGAATTTCATGCGCTCGGCGAACGCGCCCACGATCAGCGCCGGCGTGATCGCGGCGAAGGTCATCTGGAAGCAGATATAGATGAGTTCGGAAATGTTGGCGCCCGCCGAGAAGGTAACCGCCTTGGAGTCGGTGGTTACGCCGGAGAGAAACAGCTTCGAGAACCCTCCGATGTAAGGCGAGCCGCCGGTGAAGGTGAGGCTGTAGCCGTAGATCATCCAGATCAGGGTCACGATGCACACCGTGTAGAACACATGCGCGAGCACCGAGAGCATGTTCTTGGTTCGGACGAGGCCGCCATAGAACAGCGCGAGGCCCGGGATGGTCATCAAGAGCACGAGCACCGTGGAGGTCATCATCCAGGCATTGTCGCCCTTGTTGACGACCGGCTCGTCGGCGAAGGCCGACGTGGCCGCCAGCATCGCCAAAGCCAGCACGGCGAGCCCCGCACGATACGATTTTTTGAATGTCATGGTTTTTCTCCTGTCCGAACTCATTGAGAGGCGGGCGTCACAGTGCGGCATCGTCGCTTTCTCCGGTGCGAATGCGGACGGCCTGGTCGATGCCGAAAATGAATATCTTGCCGTCGCCGATCTGCCCGGTCTTGGCTGCGGCGATCACGGTCTCGACCACTTTGTCGACCTGCGCCGCGGGCACGGCGATCTCGATCTTGACCTTCGGCAGGAAGCTCACGGCGTATTCGGTGCCGCGGTAGATCTCGGTGTGGCCCTTCTGCCGCCCATAGCCCTTCACCTCCGTGGCGGTCATTCCGTGAATGCCGATCGCGGTGAGCGCATCGCGGACCTCGTCGACTTTGAATGGCTTAATGATAGCCGTGACCATTTTCATTGTTGCATCCCCGCTAGAGCCTCTCGTTCGAGGTTGGGCTAAAATCACACGGCGCCGCACGCGAGATAGCCCCCCGCAGGCATTGCCGCAGACTACGAATCAAGCCGCGTGCCAATTGTGCAACGCAGCACCAGGTCATTGTTAATGCAGGGGTTTGTTTGAGGCGGGGCGGGCGGTGCAAGGTCCGCGGGCAACCGCATCCGTAATTCACCGGCACGGCTGCACAGAATGGCGGCAATCAGCCCAGTTGCCGGGAACAGCGCCTAAGAAATAGGCAGAGCCGCGCCTCGAAAATCGAGGCGCCTTCTGATTCAGAGCGCTTCGTTATTGGTCTCGCCCGTCCTGATCCGAATGGCCTGATCGATCGACGTGACGAAAATCTTGCCGTCGCCGATCTGGCCGGTCCGCGCGGTGCTGATAATCGCCTCGACAACCTGATCGACCTGTTCGTCAGGGACGACGACCTCGACGCGAACCTTGGGAAGGAAGCTGACGGCGTATTCGGTGCCACGATAGATCTCGGTATGGCCCTTCTGCCGCCCATAGCCCTTCACCTCGGTCACGGTCATGCCGCTGATACCGAGACGGTTGAGCGCGTCATGGACTTCGTCGAGCTTGAACGGCTTGATGATCGCGATGATGAGTTTCATGCCGGGTGCCCCCTTCGATATATGCGGCCGGTCCCGCTCTTGTCGCGGCGGCAGCTTTAACGTCGCTCTATACTGCATTGCACTCTAAGCCAAGCGGCGCGTTTCCGCCAAGAGAGCAGCGTCGCCTTGCTTTCGCGGCCGTTCCGAAACTTCTCCCGCGAAAATGTTCTATGGGAGAAGCGTACGCTACCTGGTCCGCTCGCGGATGAGACCTTCCTGGGCAACCGAGGCGATCAGCGTCCCGTCGCGCGAAAAGATCAGGCCGCGGGCAAAGCCGCGCGCGCCGCTGGAGCTCGGGCTGTCCTGCGCATACAAGAGCCAGTCGTCGGCCCGGAACGGGCGGTGGAGCCACATTGCGTGGTCGAGGCTCGCCGCGACGATCGACTTTTCGAACAGCGTGCGTCCGTGCGGGATCATCGCCGCGTCGAGCAGCGCCATGTCGGAGGCATAGGCCAGCACGCATTGATGAATGGCCGGATCGTCCGGCAGCGGACCGGTCGTGCGTATCCAGAGGTGGAATTGGCCCTCCGGGTCCTTGCGGCCGAGATAGCGGTCGAACTCGACCGGACGCAGCTCGATCGGGCGCTCCCGTTCGAAATAGGCGCGCACCGGGGCGGGCATCTGACGCAGCATGTTCTTTCTCACCTCGGAGTCCGTCGGCAGGTCCTCCGGCGCCGTCACCTGCGGCATCTTGAACTGATGGCTCAGCCCCGGTTCGATGCGCTGAAACGACACCGACATGAAGAAGATCGCGTGGCCGTGCTGGATCGCGACCACGCGGCGCGTCGCGAAGCTCTTGCCGTCGCGGATGCGGTCGACCTGGTAGATGATCGGAACCTTGGGATCGCCCGCGAGCAAAAAATAGGCATGCAGGGAATGAGGCGGCGTCTTGTGCACGTCTTCGACCGTGCGGCAGGCCGCGACCAGCGCCTGCCCGATCACCTGCCCGCCGAACACCCGCTGCCAGCCCGATTGCGGCGAGCGTCCGCGAAACAGGTTGACTTCAAGCGGCTCGAGATCAAGGAGCGCAAGCAGGTCCTGAACGGCTGTGGGCATAACGAAAACCCATTTTGATGGAAACGGCGCACCGCGGAAGGAAGACTTGCCACAGACGCCCGTGCACAGACCAAGTCAAGCCATGGCCGCGCGGCTCCGGCATCCTGTTCGTGCGGGCCGCGGTCTCGGCATTCACGCTGCCGCGGCCGCGATTACTCTCACGCTCGCCATCGCCCGGCTTGGCTGCTAAAGCGGTCTGTGCGGCAATCGAGATGAACCCGCGCCGCTGCCGGGAACGACATGACAGGCGAGCGAACCGACATTCTTATCGCCGGCGCCGGATTCGCCGGGCTTGCGCTGGCGATCGCGCTCCGCCAGGCGCTCGGGCCGGCGTTCGCGGTCACGGTCGCTGACCCGCTGCTGGCGCGTCCGGCGGTCGACGCCCGGGCGTCCGCGATCGCGGCGGCGGCGCGCCGCCTTCTGGAAACGATCGGGGTGTGGCAGGCGGTGGCGTCCGAGGCCCAGGACATCGTCGACATGGTCGTTACCGACAGCCGCCTCGATGACGCCGTCCGCCCCGTCTTTCTCACCTTCGGCGGCGAGGTCGAGCCGGGCGAGCCGTTTGCGCAGATGATCGAGAACGGGCCGCTGCTCGCGGCCCTCGTCGCGAAGGCGAGGGATGAAGGCGTCGCGCTGGCCGGGACCTCCGTGGTCGCGTTCGCCGCCGGCCCGGAGCGCGTCGCTGCGACCCTCGGCGATGGTCGCAGCCTGTCCGCCCGGCTCTTGGTCGCCGCCGATGGCGGGCGCTCGCGCCTGCGCGATCTTGCCGGGATCGCGATGGTCGGCTGGGAGTACGGCCAATCGGGGATCGTCGCGACGGTCGCGCATACGCGCGATCACCAGGGCCGCGCAATCGAGCATTTCCTGCCCGCCGGGCCGTTCGCGATCCTGCCCCTGAAAAACAATCGCGCCTCGCTCGTCTGGGTCGAAGAGAATGCGGAGGCCGCGCGCATCATCGCACTGCCCGATGCGGAGTTTCATGCCGAGCTGGAGAAGCGCTTCGGACTGCATCTCGGCGAGTTGCAGGTGGTCGGACCGCGCCAGGCCTATCCGCTCGGCTACGGGGTCGCCCGCTCGTTCATCGGCGACCGGCTGGCCCTGATCGGCGATGCGGCGCACCGCATCCATCCGATCGCGGGGCAAGGCCTCAATCTCGGCCTGCGCGATGCGGCGGCGCTTGCCGAAACGGTCGCCGACGCGGCGCGGCTCGGCCTCGATCCCGGCGGCGCGGATGTGCTCGATCGCTACCAGCGCTGGCGGCGGTTCGACACGCTGGCGATGGGCGTCGCCACCGACGGCCTCAACCGGCTGTTCTCCAACCGCTCCGACCTGCTGCGGCTCGTGCGCGATCTCGGCCTCGGCCTGGTCGACCGCATGCCTGCGCTCAAGGGCTTTTTCATCCGCGAGGCGGCCGGCCTCACCGGCGACGTGCCCAAGCTGCTGCGCGGCGAGACGCTGTAGTTGATCGCCGGGCTGGCGCGCGGGGCGTCCTCAACCGGACCGATTCAGACGAGCGGTATCTCCGTCACATGCGCGCGGAAGGCGGGGCGCGCGCACAGATCGGCATACCAGCGCTCGAGCCCGTTCATCGCCGGGTGGTCCGGCACGAGGGTGACGAAGCGGTGGACAATGATCCCGACCGGGATGTCGCCGCAGGAGAAAGCGTCGCCGGCCACATAGGCGGTCTTCAGGAGCTGCGCGTTGAGGATGCCCATCGCCTCGAGCGGTCTTCGCTTTGCCGGCGTCGATCGCCTTGGGGTCGCGCTGCTCGAGCGGCGTGCGCACGAGCCCCCAGAACACCGGGAAGATCGCCGGACCCGCCACCGTCAATTGCCAGTCCATCCATTGGCCGGCCACGGCCCGCGCGCGCGCATCCGCAGGGTCGAGCGCGCCCGCTCCGAATTTGGCGGCGAGGTAGCGGACGATCGCGTTCGATTCCCAGAGGTGGAAACCGTCCTCCTCGAGCGTCGGCACGAGTCCGTTCGGGTTCATCGCGAGATAGTCGGGCTCGCGGTTCTTGCCGAACGGACCGCCGATATCGATGCGCTCGCAGGCAAGGCCGAGTTCGCCGATCGCCCACATCACCTTTTGCACATTGGCCGAGGTTTTGCGGCCCCACACTTTGAGCATCGTTCCAGTCCCCGCGGCGGCGCTTGGCGCTTGCTTTGTGGAGAAATGTCAGTCGAGCCGGCGCGCCTCGTCGACCAGCATGATCGGGATGCCGTCGCGGATCGGGTAGGCGAGCTTGGCCGAACGCGAGATCAGCTCCTGCTTCTCCGCATCATATTCAAGCGGCCCCTTGGTCAGGGGACAGACCAGGATTTCCAGGAGCTTGGGATTGACCGTGCCGGCCGCGCGCTCTGAGCTAGGTGACGTCATTGCCTTGTCCAATGCTGATGGTCGTGACGCAGCCAGATTATCACGTCGGCGCTGGAGCGCAGCAGACTGTCTGCCTCGTTGCCTGCGACGTCCTTGGAGATGCGCTGTATGGACTTACTGCAGCGGCGGCTCGCCGTCCGTCTGCCCCTTGGCGAGTTCGATCTCGGTGACGGCGACGAGGATCTCGGCGCGGGTTTTCAGGTCGGGCGCCTCCAGCAGGGCCTGCTTCTCCGCCGGCCCGTAGGGCGACATCATCGCAAGCGCGTTCACCAGCGCCTCATTGGGCGCCTTCTCGATCCCGTCCCAGTCCGCCTTGAGCTTGTTCGCCTTCAGGAAATCGCTCAGCGCCGACAACAGCGACTTGCGGTCGACCGCTTTCTCGCCCTTGCGGGCGACGAAATCGTCGGCAAAGGGGGCATAGGCGACATGGCATTGGCGGTAGGCGGTGGTCACGGACAGTTCGTGCTCGATCCGGAAGCGACAGACGCCGGTGAGCTGGACCAGGTAGCGTCCATCGCCCGCCTCGGCCAGCTGGGTGATGCGGCCGACGCATCCCACCTTGTACAGGTTCGGCTTCTCGTCCGGTCCCGGATTGGCCGTGTCCGGCTGGATCATCCCGATCAGTCGATGGCCGCTGCGCAACGCGTCGTCCACGAGCGCGAGATAGCGCGGCTCGAAAATGTTGAGCGGCATCTGCCCGCGCGGCAGCAGAAGCGCGCCGGGCAAAGGAAAGATCGGGATTGTGGCAGGAAGATCCGCGGGTCCACGATAGACCGCGTTCATAGGCATTGACGGTCTCCGTCGCCACGGACTGCATCACGCATCAGAACGATACCAGCCTCATCTTGAACGATACCAGCCCCATCCATGCTCACGCAAACAGGATCGAGGAGAGCCGCCGCCGGCCGTCGACGGTCGCCTCGTCGGTCGGCCCCCAAGCCTCGAACAGCTGGACGAGCTGCTTGCGCGCGCCGTCGTCATTCCATTTGCGGTCGCGCCGGACGATATCGATAAGGTGGTCGACGGTCTCGATCCGCCGGCCCTTGGCGTTGAGCGCAAGCGCAAGATCAAACCGCGCCTGATGATCGAGGGGATTCTCGGCGACCCTCTTTTCGAGGTCGGCGATCGGGCCGAGCGCCGCGGCCTGCTCGGCGATCTCGAGCGCGGCGCGCGCGGCGGCCACCGGCGCCTCGTTGTGCTTGGAGGCGGGGACCATGGCGATCGTCTGCTTGGCCTGTTCCAGCGCGCCGGTCTCGATATAGCAGCGGGCGAGACCCGCGAGCGCATGGATGTTCGCCGGATCGTCGGCGAGCACTTGCGCATAGGTCTGCGCCGCGCCGGCGGCGTCGCCCTCGACCAGAGCCGCATCGGCCGCCTTCAACAGATCGAGCTCCTCCCCGCCGAGCTTGGTTTGCGTCAGACGTTCGAGGAAGGCCGTGACCTGGCCTTCCGGCAGCGCGCCCAGAAAGCCGTCGGCCGGCTGTCCGTTCACGAACGCGACGACCGCAGGAATGGATTGAATGCCCATCTGCCCGGCTATGGCGGGGTGCTCGTCGATGTTCATCTTGCAGAGCTTCACTTTGCCCTTGGCCGCCCGCACGGTCTTTTCGAGAAGCGGCGTGAGCTGCTTGCAGGGGCCGCACCAGGGCGCCCAGAAATCCACCAGCACGGGCTGCCGGCGCGACTCGTCGATCACGTCCTTCTTGAAGCTCTGGGTTGTCGTATCCTTGACGAGACCGTCCGCGGTGATCGCCGCTCCGCCGTCCTGAATCATGCAAATTCCCTGATTTTAGCGCCGAACCCCACACTCCCGCATAAATGGGGAGCGCCGACCCGGTTGCAATCGCGGCCGTTTCAGCCAGTCTATTGCGTCATTCCCGCCGAGACCAGCGCTATGCGCGGCGGATGGCCGGTGGCTTCAAGGAAGCGCACGAGGTCCTCCCGTCCGATCGCGGTCGTCATGGTGTTGACGAGCGGATGGCAGTTCAGCGTGTCGTGGCTCAGCATGGCCTGGTCGAGCACGACCTCGACGCGGCGCGCGATGTCGTTGATCGCGGCGAAGGGCGTGACCGACCCCGGCTCGATCCCCAGCGTTTCGCGCAAGAGGTCCGGCGAGCCGAACGAGAAGCGGCCGGCGCCAAGCCGGCGGTGCAAGGATTTCAGGTCGATGGCTGCGTCTTCCAGCGCGACGACGAGCAGCAGCGCGCCACGCTTGTCCTTGAGAAAGAGATTTTTCGTGTGCCCTCCCGGGATTTGCCCGCGGAGGCGGCGCGATTCCTCGACCGTGAACAGCGGCGGATGGCTGACGGTGCGATGCGCGATCTGCAGGCGATCGAGAAAGGCGAACAACTCGTCCGGGGTTGCGGGCATGGGCGCGGCGTCTGTCAGGGAAATCCGCGCCACAGGACCCTTGCCGGGCGCGCGCGTCAACCCCACTCTGAGTGGCGCCGTCGCGGCCTGGCCGGCCGCTTCGACGAGGGTCCGAGGAGCGGTCGGGACGCCATCGGTTGCCAAGACGGTCCGGTTTAGGTACGAATGCCCCCGGTGGCTTCGCCGCCGGGGCGCGCGGGTGTAGCTCAGAGGTAGAGCACAACCTTGCCAAGGTTGGGGTCGAGGGTTCGAATCCCTTCGCCCGCTCCAGTCCGCTCGGGCGATGTCGAGGCCTCGGTTCAGGACCGGGTGGGGCCTCGATGTCATTGAGTGTGCTGCGTTCGCTGACCGTTTCGCCGCTGTCCGCCCGAACGGGGACGGGTCTCGCCCGCACCGCGCGATTGTTTGTTCCGACCTATAACAGCCGGACGGCGATCCGCATCAAGGCGCGGGCGCCGAGCCGCCCGGACGCCCGCCGCGAGCTGGCCCGACTGATCGCGCCGCGCCGCCGGCCGTCCTGATCGAAGCCGCGTCCGCGGGACGCCGCTTTCGCACTCTCAGCCTCGCACCCTTCGGCTTTGGCGTTCTGCGTCACACCGGAATGCGCACGGTCGCGCGCAAGCCGCCGAGCGGGCTGTCGCCGAGCGAAATGTCGCCGCCATGCGACCGGGCGATGTCGCGCGCGATCGCAAGGCCAAGCCCGGTTCCCCCCGCGCCCTCGTTCTGATTGCGCGAATCGTCGAGCCGCAGGAACGGCTTGAACACCTCGTCGCGCAAGGGCGCCGGGATCCCCGGTCCGTCGTCGTCGACCGTGATGGTGAGCCAGCGATGGTCGCGCCGCCCGGTGATGGAGATCGCATCGGCGAAACGCGCGGCGTTGGAGACGAGATTGCCGAGGCACCGCTTGAACGCATGCGGGCGCACGGTGACGACCGGATAGCCGTGGAAGTCGACGGAGGTGCGATGGCCGTGCCGCTCGGCGTCCGCCTTCAGTTCGTCGAGGAAGGCGGCCATGTCGGTCGGCTCCGCCTGCTCGCCGGAGTCCCCGCGCGCGAAGGCGAGATAGGCCTCGACCATGCGCGCCATGTCGTCGACGTCCTTCTTCAGCGCGTCGAGTTCGGGTCCGTCGCCCAACAGCGCGAGTTCGAGCTTGAACCGCGTCAGCACGGTGCGCAGGTCGTGCGAGACGCCGGCGAGCATCGTGGTGCGCTGCTCGATCGCGCGCTCGACCCGCCGCTTCATCTCGATGAAGGCGAGCGCGGCGCGCCGCACCTCCTGCGCGCCGCGCGGCCCGAAGCTCGGCACGTCGCGGCCCTTGCCGAAATTCTCGACCGCTTCGGTCAGCCGCAGAATGGGGCGGATCTGGTTGCGCAGAAACAGGATCGCGACGGTGATGAGCACCAGCGACGTGCCGAGCATCCACAGCAGGAAGATTTCCGAGTTCGACGCATAGGCGGCGTTGCGGGGCGCGAAGACGCGGATCACGCTGTTGTCGAGCCGGATGCGAATTTCGACCAGCGCCGAACGCCCGACCGTGTCGATCCAGAACGGCCGGCGGATCTGCTTGCGGATTTCCTGCGACAAGGCCTGGTCCAGCAGCGAGAAGAACGGTTTCTGGCCGATCGGGGGCAGCTCGGTTCCGGGCAGAATGTCGACCACGAGGCCGAGCCGCTGGCCGATGCGGCGAAGCTGCGCCTGGTCGTAATCCTGCGGGAAGAGGCTGTAGACCTCGATCAGCGCCGCGATGTCCTGGGTCACCGCCGCCGAGAGCCGCCGCGTCACCGTGTTCCAGTGACGCTCCATGAAGACGAAGGCGACGACCGACTGGAGGATCACCATCGGCGCGATGATGATCAGCACCGCGCGGGCGTAAAGGCCGCTCGGCATCAGCCCCTTCAGCCAGCGGCCGATGCGCTCCCAGACCGCCGCGAACCGGTCCGCCGCCGAGCGCAAATGCGACAGGCCGATATCGATGCTCGTCATGTCGTCGCCACCACCAGCCGGTAGCCGATCCCGCGCACCGTCTGGATGAGGAGCGGGTTCGCGGGGTCGGTTTCGACTTTCCGCCGCAGGCGATTGATCTGCACGTCCACCGCCCGCTCGCCCGGGGCGGCGCCGTTGCCGGCGAGCGCGAGGCGCGACACCGTCTCGTTCGGCGCCGCTGCGAGCATGCGCAGCATCTCCCGTTCGCGGTCCGTCAGATGGATGACCTCGTCGCCGCGGCGCAGTTCCCCGCGCATATTGTCGAACACGAACGGCCCGAAGCACACCTGCTCCGGAATGGGCGCCGGCGCCGGCTGAGTTCGCCGCAGAATGCTCGCCACCCGCAGCGACAGCTCGCGCGGCTCGAACGGCTTGGCGACGTAATCGTCGGCGCCGATCTCGAGCCCGCCGATGCGGTGCTCCTTCTCCGCCAGCGCGGTCAACATGAGGATGGGCACGCTCGACGTGACGCGGATCGATTTGACGAGATCGAAGCCGGTCTCGCCCGGCATCATCACGTCGAGGATCAGAAGATCGAAACTCAGGCCGGCCAGCTTGGCGCGGGCGTCGGCGGCGTTTTCCGCCGTGGTGACGCGGTAGCCCTCCGCGTTGAGATAACGCGACAGCAGATCGCGGATGCGCCGATCATCGTCCACGACGAGGAGATGCGGCGCGTCGTCGGGAAGGGCGACAGGGGCCACCGGCATGCCGCGCTCCTCGGTCACGATCGCGGCCACTGCCGACGGCCCGGACGGCTGATGAAGTCGAGCACGTCGGCGCGCGCGTCAGGATTGATCATGGCGATGAGGAAGCGCCTGGCCGCGGCATGCGCCTCCGGTCCGAGTTCCGCGAATGCGCGGGCGATGCGCTGGGTCTGCAGACCTGCGAGCTTCATGGCCAGAGCTGCGCCTTTCGGCGTCACGAACAACAGCCGCTGCCGGCGATCGGTTGCGCCCTCGCGCTGCTCGACATAGCCCTCGTCGACCAGCTGCTTAAGCACGCGTCCGAGCGATTGCTTGGTGATTCTCAGGATTTCGAGCAGCTCCGCAACTTTCAGTCCGGGATTGCGGTTGACGAAATGCAGCACACGGTGATGCGCGCGGCCGAATCCGAAAGCGGTCAGCACGCTGTCGGGATCGCTGACGAAGTCGCGATAGGCAAAGAAGATGAGCTCGATGATGTCCCACACCGGCTCGGGCGGCGCGCCCGCCGGACTGGCCTGCAGGTCCGCGGGGCGGGACGTATCGGGTCTCAGATTTATGTCAGCCATGTTGACATATTTCGGTTCGATTGTTACGTTTCAACGGCGTTCAGTGAAACGGTCTGGCGCAAGCGGTCCCGTGCGGCGGAAGCGGGAAACGGTTGATTGTCGCGGGGTCTGGTCGCATTTCCGCCGGGAACCCGGTTCCCATTCGCCGGGACAGGCATCGGCGCGGGCTGTTGCCTTGCCATCGGAAAGCGCGCTCTCATGACCGCGCCAAACATATCGGGACTTTCCCCGCGACGCAAAAGCCGCAAGAACGGGGCCGGTCGCAACCGTTCCGACGGGATGCCAGGGAGGATTGCCATGGCCGTTCCATTCGATCAACTTGAGGGCTTCATCTGGTTTGACGGCAAGATCGTGCCGTGGTCGGACGCGAAGCTGCATGTGCTGTCGCACGGCCTGCATTATGCAAGCGCCGTGTTCGAGGGCGAGCGCGCCTATGGCGGGCAAATCTTCAAGTGCACCGAGCATTCGGAGCGGCTGAAGCGCTCCGCTCAGGCCCTTGATTTCGAAATCCCCTATTCGGTTGCGGAGATCGACGCCGCCAAGCGGCTCGTGCTCGAGCGCAACGGACAGCGCGACGCGTATCTCCGTCCCGTCGCCTGGCGCGGGTCCGAGATGATGGGCGTGTCGGCGCAGACCAATGCAATTCATCTTGCGATCGCCAGCTGGCAGTGGCCGAGCTATTTCAACCCGGCCGAACGGCTCAAGGGCATCCGGCTCGATCTCGCCGAATACCGCCGCCCTGATCCGGCGACCGCGCCGTCCGGCGCGAAAGCCTCGGGGCTGTACATGATCTGCACCATTTCCAAGCACCGGGCGGAGCGCAAAGGCTATGCCGACGCGATGATGCTCGACTGGCAGGGCCGCGTCGCCGAATGCACCGGCGCCAACATCTTCTTCGTCAAGGACGGGATCATTCACACCCCCATCGCCGACTGCTTCCTGGCCGGGATCACCCGGCAGACGGTGATCGAGCTTGCGCGCCGCCGCGGGATCAAGGTCGTCGAGCGCCGCATCTGGCCGGCGGAGCTCGGCGAGTTTTCCGAATGCTTCATCACCGGCAGCGCGGCGGAAGTGACGCCGGTGTCCGAGATCGCCGACTGGCGCTTCTCGCCGGGCGAGATCACCAAGCAATTGATGGAAGACTACCACGCCGAGGTGCAGCCTAAAGGCAAGGCCGCCGCGGCGTGATGCGGCCGGGCTGACCCGGACTGGAAGCTACGCTCGACGGCTCCTGACAACGGCGCATCGCGCGGGCGCAGCGGGCTCAGATCTCGAGCTGCGTGCCGAGCTCGACCACGCGTTCGGTCGGAATTTTAAAGAACTTCATCGCCGTGGTGGCGTTGAGCGCCATATAGGCGAAGAGCAGTTCTCTCCACCGCGCCATGCCGGGATAAAGGCTCGGCACGATGGTCTCGCGGCTCAAGAAGAACGACGTCTTCATCAAGTCGAATTTAAATCCATAGCCTTTGCAGGCGGAGAGCACCGCCGGAATGTCGGGCGTCTCCATGAAGCCGTAGCGGATCACGAGACGGTAGAAACCGCTCCCGAGATCGGTGAACGTGATCCGTTCGTCCTCGGGCACGTAGGGCGTTTCGGCCGTCATCACCGTCGTCAGAATGGTGCGCTCATGGACGGTCTGATTGTGCTTGAGGTTGTGCAACAGCGCCGCCGGCACGCCTTCGGTCGTCGCCGTCATGAATACGGCGGTGCCGCGCGCACGCGCGACATGCGGGCCGAGCGAGTTGATGACGGAGACGAGCGGCACCGATTTGGCGACGAGCTGCTTGCGGACCAGTTCGCGGCCGCGTTTCCAGGTGGTCAACACCGTGAAGGAGAGGAAGCCGACGAACAGCGGGAACCAGCCGCCCTGGAACACCTTGATGATATTGCCGGTGAAGTAGGCGAGATCGACGAGCAAAAACGTGCCGGAGACGAGCGCCACGACCGCCCAGTGCCAGCGCCATAACAGAAGCATCACGAACGTCACCAGGATGGTGTCGATCATCATGGTTCCGGTGACCGCGATGCCGTAGGCGGCGGCAAGATTGCTCGACGACTGGAACCAGAGCACGAGCGCGATCACCGACAGATAGAGCGTCAGATTGGTGAAGGGCACATAGATCTGTCCCTCCTCTTCGTGCGAGGTGTGGACGAC
This sequence comes from uncultured Alphaproteobacteria bacterium, assembly GCA_963712435.1. GTDB lineage: Bacteria > Pseudomonadota > Alphaproteobacteria > Rhizobiales > Xanthobacteraceae > Rhodoplanes. Next base: position 107,341 of record CAVQIB010000022.1, read on the forward strand.
GACCATGCGCGGAAGCAGACCCATCTGCACCGCCTGGCTGGCGACGGAGAACGCGCCGGAAATCACCGCTTGCGACGCGATCACCGTCGCCAGCGTCGCGAGCCCCACCATGGGCAGCACCAGCCAATCCGGGACGAGCCGGAAGAACGGGTTCTGAACCGCCACGGGATCGTTGAGAAGAAGCGCCCCCTGCCCGAAATAGTTGAGCATCAGCGCGGGAAGCACGAAGAGGAACCAGGCGAGCCGGATCGGGAAGCGGCCGAAATGGCCCATATCCGTGTAAAGCGCCTCGCCGCCGGTGACGGCGAGCACCACCGAGCCGAGTGCGAAGAAGCTGAGCAAGGGCTCGGCCATGATGAAATCTGCGGCATAGATCGGATTGACCGCCGCCAGCACGCCGGGCGCATCGAGGATGTTGATGACGCCCGTCACCGCGAGCGTCGCAAACCACAGGCACATCACCGGGCCGAACATCATCCCGACCGCGCTGGTGCCTTTCCTCTGGATGAGGAAGAGCCCGGTCAGCACCACGGCGGCGATCGGCATCACATAGGACTTCAGCTCGGGCGCGACGACCTCCAACCCCTCGACGGCGCTGAGCACCGAGATCGCCGGCGTGATCATGCTGTCGCCGTAGAACAGGGCGGCGGCGAAGATGCCGAGCAGCGTCAGCGGATAGGCCGCGCGCGAGCCGCGGGTCAGCTCGGTGACGAGCGCGAGCAGCGCGAGACTGCCACCCTCGCCGTGATTGTCCGCCCGCATGATGATGAGGACATATTTGACCGTCACCAGCAGCATCACCGTCCAGAACACGAGCGAGAGCACGCCGAAGACGCTGTCCGGCGTCACAGGAATCGGATGGTGGCCGGCGAAGGTCTCCTTCAGCGCATAAAGCGGGCTCGTGCCGATGTCGCCGTAGACGATGCCGATCGTGCTGACGAGCAGGCCCGCCAGCTTGTTTCTGTTCTTGGTCATCGAAACTCCGGCGTGATCCCCGCGCTCCTGCAGGGCGGAGAGGACGGATTGCGCTGGCTTCGGCCTTGACGTGGGTCAAGGGCAGGTTGCTTCATCGGCATGCGGCTCGATTATCTTTCGTCGGGTGCGGGCAGGCTGGGGCGCAGCGGTCCTCCGGGCGGGCAAGTCGACGGCTTTGGCTTCTTTGCGCGGCGCGCGGTCATTCGGCCGCGTCGCGGCTGCCGGCAGGCGCGGCCCATCGGTGCGCCGCCGCATCGTCGGCTTCGGTCGCGGCGACCCAGGCGGTTGCGCCCGCCCGTTCCTCCTGCTTCCAGAACGGCGCGCGGGTCTTCAGATAGTCCATCAGGAACTCTGCCGCGGCGAAAGCATCCCCGCGGTGGGCCGCCGCGGTTGCGACCAGCACGATATTGTCGCCCGGAACAAGCCGGCCATGGCGATGAATCACCGTGACGCCGAGGAGGGACCAGCGGTTTTCCGCTTCGGCGACATGCCGTGCGATCTCCGCTTCCGCCATGTCGGGATAATGCTCGAGCGTCATTGCTGCGATCGGCTCGTCGCCGTCGGCGCCGCGGCAGACGCCGGTGAAGGTGACCACCGCGCCGATATCGGTGCGCCCGCGCGTAAGCGCCGCGGTCTCGGCGGCGGCGTCGAAATCCTCGCGCTGCAGGCGAATCGTCGCCATGCGGGCTCCCCTATCCCCCCGTCATCGGCGGAAAGAACGCGATCTCGCGCGCCCCGGCGATGCTCGCGTCCGGCCGGACATGCGCGCGGTCGATCGCCGCGCGGACCGATGTCGGATGCGCGAACGCATGCGCATATTCCTCGCCCCGCCCTGCGAGCCAGACCATCAGTTCGCCGACCGTCCCGACGCCGGCCGGCGGTTCGATCGCCTCCTCGGTCTTTCCGATGCGCTCGCGCACCCAGGCGAAGTACAGAACTTTCACGTCGTCGCGTCCTCGTCCGGCTCAATCGTCGGTCAGGTGATGCAGGCCGGCGCGGAAATAGTCGTAGCCGGTGTAGAGCGTCAGCAGCGCCGACGCCCAAAGCAGCGTCAGCCCGACAAAGGTGACGATCGGAAAGCCCAAATCCACCGCGGCGGAGATCAATTGGTCGCCCGCATTGCCGGCGAGCAGGAAGCCGACAGCGACGAGTTGCAGCGCGGTCTTCCACTTGGCGAGCGCCGTCACCGGAACGCTGACGCGCAACTCGGCGAGATATTCGCGCAGGCCCGACACCAGGATTTCGCGGCAGAGGATGACGATCGCGGCCCACAGGGACCATCCGCGGATGGTTCCGTCGGCCGCGAGCATCAGCAGGCAGGACGACACGAGCAGCTTGTCGGCGATCGGATCGAGCATGCGCCCGAAGTTCGATTGCTGGCCCCAGCTCCGGGCGAAATAGCCGTCGAGAACGTCGGTGACCGCCGCCGTGATGTAGAGAGCGAGCGCGACCCAGCGCAGCCATATCCCGCCCTGGAGGATGTCCTGCCAATACATGCAGGCCACCACCAGCGGCACCGCAGCGATGCGCGCATAGGTCAGCGTGTTAGGCAGCGCGAAGGTCCGCGGCCGCACAGTGCTCGACGTCGCGATCTCCATGGCGGGTAAGATAGCCGCTTGGCCGCTTCCGCAACAGCCCTCGGGCGGCTCCGTTGTCTGGAAAAGTCTGATTCAGCGGGAGGGCTCGTGAAAATACTCGTAAATTCGCCGCGCCGTTTCCGAACTCACGCCGGGAACTTGCGACAGGTCGCCGAGCGACGCCCGCTCGATCGCCTTGAGCGTACCGAAATGCCGCAAGAGCGCGCGTTTGCGCGCCGGCCCGACCCCGGAAATGTCCTGCAGCCCGCCTTCGCGAATGTCGCGCTTGCGCCGCTGCCGATGCGAGCCGACCGCGAAGCGATGCGCCTCGTCGCGCAACCGCTCGACAAAGTAGAGCACCGGGTCGCGCGGGGGCAGGCGGAACGGCGCCCGGCCCGGGCATGTGGAAGGACTCCCAGCCCGCGTTGCGATCGGGCCCCTTGGCGATGGCGACGAGCGGCATGCCGCCGATGCCGAGACCGGCCAGGACCTGCTCCGCTGCGGCGAGCTGACCCGGGCCCCCATCGATCAGCACGAGATCGGGCCAGGGAGAGGGGGGGTCATCGCCGGAATCAATCTCGCCCTGAAAGACCTGACAGGAGAGGATCGGACGGCTGGACCTCGTCCGCGGCGGGGTGGCAAGCCGCTCTCGCTTCGACCTGCGTCCCCCTCGAGAGGGGAGCCGCTTTCGCCTATCGCCTCCACCGTCCGCGGGTCGGGGAGGGTGTGTGCGCCGGGCCGAGGCGCAGGAGCGCCTAAATCCTTCGGGTCAGCATCATCCTTCCGGTCAGCATCGGCGGCGGCGCGCGGCGCTTCGGCCAGAAGCCGCTTGAAGCGGCGGGTGAACACCTCGCGGAGCATGCCGTAATCGTCGCCCGGCGCGAGCGCGGTCGAGCGGATGTTGAACTTGCGATACTGGTTCTTCTGGAAGCCTTCCGGCCCGGCGACGATCATGGCGCCGACCGGGTTCGTCCCCTGGATGTGGCTGTTGTCGTAGACCTCGATCCGGCGGGGCGGCCGCGGCAGGCCGAAGGTCGCCGCCAATGCGGCGAGCAGCCGCTGCTGCGAGCTGCCTTCGGCGAGCTTGCGACCGAGCGCTTCGCGCGCATTCGCCGCGGCGTGGTCGACCAGCTCCTTCTTTTCGCCGCGCCGGGGAACGAGGATCTCGACCTTCTGTCCGCTCTTGAGCGACAGCGCTTCGGCGAGGAGATCGCATTCCTTCGGCCGGTGCGACAGCAGGATGAGCCGCGGGCAGGGCTTGTCGTCGTAGAACTGGGAGAGGAACGAGGCGAGCACGGCTTCGGCGGGAAGCGCGCGATCGGCCTTGGGAAAATAGGCGCGATTGCCCCAGTTCTGGCCGGCGCGGAAGAAAAACACCTCGACGCAGGTGAACCCGCCGTCCTGGTGGACGGCGAACACGTCGGCCTCCTCGATCCCGCGCGGATTGATGCCCTGGCGCGCCTGCACCGCCGACAGCGCGGCGAGACGGTCGCGCAGCACCGCCGCACGCTCGAAGTCGAGCGCGGCCGCCGCCTGGTCCATCTCCGCCGCGAGTTCCTCCTTGACCGCGCGGCTCTTGCCCGACAGGAACGCCTTCGCCTCCGCCACCAGTCTTGCGTAGTCGGTGTGGGAGATCTCGCCCGTGCAGGGCGCCGAGCAGCGCTTGATCTGGTGCAGCAGGCACGGCCGCGTCCGGCTCTCATAGACCGCGTCCGAGCAGGAGCGGATGAGAAAGGCGCGCTCGAGCGCGGTGATGGTGCGGTTGACGGCGCTTACGGCGGCGAAGGGTCCGAAATAATCCCCCTCGCGGTTGCGCGCGCCGCGATGCTTGCAGATCAGCGGCGGCAGCCGTCGCGCGTGATCATGATGTAGGGAAACGACTTGTCGTCGCGCAGCAGCACATTGAAGCGCGGCCGCAGTCGCTTGATCAGGTTGGCCTCGAGGAGCAGCGCCTCGGTTTCCGTCGCGGTGGTGACATATTCGATGGCCGCGGTCGCCGCGATCATGCGCGCGATGCGCGCCGTATGTCCGGCCTGGCGCACATAGGCGAGAATGCGCTTTTTGATGTTCTTCGCCTTGCCGACATAGAGCACGTCGCCGCTCGCGGCGCTCATGCGGTAGACGCCGGGGGCGGCCGGCGCGAACCGCGCATGCTGCGCGATGATCGCGCGGCCGGCGCCGAGCGTGGCCGGGTCGCTCGCCGCGAGTTCGGCCTCGGCCTCGACTTCGACGGGATCGGGCAGGCTCGGCTCTTCCTCGTCGTCGGGGAGCTCGATGTCCGGCTCGATGTTTTCCTTCGGCTCTTCCATCTCGTCCTGTCGCGCGCCCGCTTCGAAGCGCGGGCGCAGTTTGCCCTCAAGCGCTGTACTAGATAAGTTCCGCCGAACCCAAGCCCCAGAGCGAGGCGCCATGCTCCCCTCCGGCGGCCGCTCGCCTCAATCCAACCCGAGCCTGGACATGACCTCCGAGAGGACCCGCATGGAAACCCTGCCTTATCGCCCTTGCGTCGGCGTGATGGTGCTCAATGGCGAGGGACGGGCCTTCATCGGACGCCGGATCGACGGTCCGGAGCATGTCGACGAAACGCATGTCTGGCAAATGCCCCAGGGCGGCGTCGACACGGGCGAGGACCCCTGGCCGGCGGCGCTGCGCGAGCTTTATGAGGAAACCAATATCCGCTCGATCGAGAAGCTCGGCGAAATCGCGGATTGGCTCTCCTACGACCTGCCGGCCGAACTGATCGGCCATGCCTGGAGCGGCCGCTATCGCGGCCAGACGCAGAAATGGTACGCGCTGCGCTTCACCGGGGCGGAGAGCGAGATCGACATCGCCCATCCCGCCGGCGGGCATAAGCCGGAATTCGTCGAGTGGCGCTGGGAGCCGGTCGCCAACCTTCCCGGGCTGATCATCCCGTTCAAGCGGCCCGTCTACGAGCGGGTGGTGCAGGAATTCGCCCGCTTCGCCGTCCCGGCGCGGTGACCGTCCGTAGGCTGGCGGCTGACCGCGTAAGGCGGATCAAGCCCGGCAATGACATGTGGCGGATCACATCCGGTCGAGCGAGGGCTCCTGCGAACCGCCGGCCCGCGCCTTCTCGAACCGGCCGCGCGCTTCCGCTGCGGCGGCGGCGTCGCCTGCCGCCGACTGCGCCTGCATCAGTCCGTAGATCGCCCAGGCGCTGTGCGGGGCCTTCGCGCAGGCCTGCTTGAAGGCGGCGGCTGCCGCGGGCGCATCGCCGTTCTTCAGCAGGATCGCGCCGAGAGTCTGGTCGACCGGCACATACCAGAAAGGAGGCTCCATGTAGGGCAGCTCGTCCTGCGCCTTCACGGCCGCCTCCGCGAACCGCCGCGCCGCCTCGCGATCCCCGCGCGCCACCGCCGCCTTTGCGCGCACCACGTTTTCGGCGATCGCGAGAATGCCCTTGGCCGGAACGGCGGCCTGTTCCAGGGCGCCGTGATCCTGCGCGCCGAGCGTGCGGATCGCGTCGGCTTCCGCCTCCGCGCCGCTCGCGTTTCCGAGCAGGGCCTGGGCGACGCCGCGCGCATAGCGCCAGCCGGCGACGACGAAGGGCAGCTTTTCGTTCGGTTGCGGCAAAGCGAGGATCGTCTGCGGATCGCTGAACTGCGCGTGGATGAAATAGGGCGCCTGCTTGATCGGCTGGGCGGGCGGGATCGCCTGCGCCGCGTCGTCGCTGATGAGGCCGGCCAGTTTCTCCGCCGATTGCAGCGCCTCCTGGCCCTGCCCGGCCATCAGCGCAGCCGTCATGTGGAAATGCACATTGTGCGGGTAATACATGGCCGGATACGGACCCTGCACGCCGGGGTTTGCGGCGATGTAGCGCTCGTCCGCTTCGGCTGCATCCTTGTTGAGGTCGAGCGTGTCCTTGTAACGGCCCAGCCGCAGATAGATGTGCGAGGGCATGTGCACGAGGTGGCCCGCGCCGGGCACGGCGCCGCGCAGCCGGTCGGCGTAGGGCTCGGCGCGTTCCGGCCGGTCGGACGCTTCCACGAGGTGGATATAGAAGTGGATCGCGGCGACGTGGTTCGGGCTCTTCGCCAGCGCCCCTTCGAGCAGCCGCACCGCGGCCGGCGTGTGCTCCTTGGGCGTGCGGCCCGCCTCGCTCCAGTAGTCCCATGGCGACAGCAGCATCAGCGATTCCGCCGCGAGCGTCGCGATGTCGGGATCGTCAGGAAATGCGCGCGCGACGCCCTGCATCGCGTCCGCATAGGTCCGGTCGAGCGCGGCGCGCTCGCCCGTTTCCGCGTAGCGGGCGAGCATCGCGGCGGCAAGGGCCTGTTCCTTGGGACTTGTCTTGGCCGCCTTCTCGACCGCCTTCGCGGCGGCGGCCCGCGCGATCGGCGCGGCCTCCTTCTCCATCGGGAGGTTCAGGTTCGGGCCGAGCACATAGGCCTCGCCCCAGAAGCACATGGCGCAATTGGGATCGAGCTGCTGGGCGTGCCTGAAGGCGCGCAGCGCTTCCAGATGGTTGAAGCCGTAGGCGAGTATCAGCCCCTGGTCGAAGAAGGCCCGCGCGTCGTCATTCGCCGCCACGGGATAGCGGTGCGTGCCGAGGTCATCCGACAGGAACGGCATCGGCAGCCCGGACGTGTCGTACCACGGCTTCGCCGTCGCTGCAGGCGCGCTCGGCGCGTGCGCCGCGTGCGGATCGAAGGGCTTGGTTTCGGTCCGTTGCTTCGGCTCCGCCTTTTCGGCCTGGGCGACCGCACGGAGCTTGTGCTCGGCGTCCGCTTGTGCGCTGGCGGCGCTGGGCATGATAATCGCGGCGAGCAGTAAACCGGCGGACGCGACGCGTTGCATGGCTGCCTCCCATCCCTGCGGCTTATGCCCCACAACACCGCAGGCGGTGCTATGTTCCTTCACGATCGCAAAACCGTACACCGAGCCCTGCCGCTTGCAATGCCCGCGGCAAGAGGTAATTAAGTACTGAAATGCTTTTATTTCTGATATGCTCGACCGGCGGCGGAAGCGCCTGGGCAGGTGGAGCAAGCAATCCCCGTCGAAGGCGAAGGCCGGGAAAGACGCGGCTCGCATGGGGCGTGAGCCGCCCATAAGAGGCCGGTCTGCTGCAAAATGACCGGCGGGCGGAGGGAGCCTGAGGCATGGATCTCGCGCATCTGGAGTGGCCGTTTTTCGACGAAGAGCATCGGCGCTTCGCCCAGGGCCTCGCGGAATGGGCGCGCCGCGAGGTCGGACAGCATGTCGATCATCACGACACCGACGGCTCCTGCCGCAATCTGGTCCGAGCCCTCGGCGAAGCGGGCTGGCTCAGAGCCGTGATCCCGGCCGCTTACGGGGGGTTGTCCGAGAGCCTCGACGTGCGCACGCTTTGCCTCGGTCGCGAAATCCTGTCCTGGAACGACAGCCTCGCCGATTTCGCGTTCGCCATGCAGGGCCTCGGCACCGGATCGATCTCGCTGTTCGGGACCGAGCAGCAGAAGGCCAAGTATCTGCCGCCGGTCTGCGCGGGGCGCCATCTCGCCGCGTTCGCGCTGTCGGAGCCGGAAGCTGGTTCCGACGTGAGCGCGCTCGCCACCACGGCGACGCCCGACGGCCCGGCGCATGTGCGGCTCGACGGGCTGAAGACCTGGATCTCCAATGGCGGCATCGCCGATCATTATGTGGTGTTTGCGCGCACCGGCGAAGCGCCCGGCGCGCGCGGACTGTCGGCTTTCGTGGTCGACGCCGATGCGCCGGGGCTGACGGTGGCCGGACGCATCGAGACGATCGCTCCGCACCCGCTCGCCACCATCCGGTTCAGCGATTGCCGCATTCCGCTCGCGAGCCGGCTCGGCCGGGCGGGCGAAGGATTCAAGGTGGCGATGGCGACGCTCGATATTTTCCGCTCCAGCGTGGGAGCGGCCGCGCTCGGCCTCGCCCGGCGCGCCTGCGACGAAGCGCTCGACCGCGCCGCGACGCGCATGCTGTTCGGCGCGCCGCTCGGCGACCTGCAGATGACGCAGGCCTCGCTCGCCGACAGCGCGGCCGAGATCGACGCCTCGGCGCTGCTCATCTATCGCGCCGGCTGGGCGAAGGACAGAGGCGCCGCGCGCATCACGCGCGAATCCTCGCTCGCCAAGATGTTCGCGACCGAGATGGCGCAACGCGTGATCGATCGCGCGGTGCAGCTGTTCGGCGGGCATGGCGTGCGCGTCGGCGTCAAGGTCGAGGCGCTTTACCGCGAGATTCGCGCGCTGCGCATTTACGAGGGCGCGACCGAGGTGCAGAAGGTGATCATCGCGCGCGACATGCTGAAAGCGCGGGCGACCGCGCAGGGACCGGCGGCCGAGTAGATACGTCGCCGGACAACGGCGGCCAAGGGCAGGGGAGGATTCGCTGATGTTCGCGCTCACCATCGCCGAGGGGGTCGCAACGCTGACGCTCAGCCGCGCGCCGGTCAACGCGATCAGCGAGGAGTGGATGCGCCGCTTCGACGCCGAACTCGACGCGCTGGCCGCGCGCGACGACTGGAAGGTGCTGCATCTGCGCTCCGACCAGAAGGTGTTCTGCGCCGGGGCCGACCTCAGAGAGGTGCAGGCCTTCATGCAAATGGCGGACGGGCCCGATCGGATGTACGCCTTTGTCGCGAGTATCCAGCGGCTCTACGCCCGCATCGAGCGGATCGATCGCGTGACCCTGGCGGAAATCGGCGGCGCCGCGATGGGCGGCGGGCTCGAGCTCGCGCTGTCCTGCGACCTGCGCGTCGCGGCGGTCGAAGCAAAGATCGCTTTGCCGGAGGCGCGGCTCGGCCTGATCCCCGCCGCCGGCGGGACGCAGCGGCTCACGCGGCTGTGCGGGCCGTCCGCCGCGGCGCGGCTGATCCTCGGCGCGGAAGTGCTCGACGGGACAACCGCGCGCGAATTCGGCGTCGTGCAGTGGGCCTATCCGCGGGTGGAGCTCGTCGAACGCACGCGCGAAATCGCGCGCCGGATCGCCGAGCTTCCGGTCGCCGCGCTCATCGGGTGCAAGGCCTGCATGGCTGCGGCGGGCGAGCCCGGCCGGGGCGGCTTTTCCGACGAGCTGGAAGTGACGCGGCGGCTCTTGACCAACAAAGAGACGCAACAACGCGTGGCAGCGTTCCTCGCCGGCCAGGCGGGCGACGCGCGCGTAAAGAAGGGAGCGGGTTGATGAGACTTGAGGGGAAGGTTGCGCTGGTGACGGGAGGCGCGTCGGGGATCGGGAAGGCGACGGTGCTGGCGTTTGCGCAGGCGGGCGCGCGGGTGATTGCGGCGGACATCGATCTGGAGCGGGGCGCGGCGGTTGCGCGGGCGGCGGAGCAGGAGGGGCTTGCGGTCGAGTTCGTGTCGATCGACCTGTCGGCGTCGGACTCGATCCGCGACCTGCGCGGCGGCGGTGCTGGAGCGCCATCCGCGGCTCGACATTCTGGTGAATGCGGCCGGCTTCAGCCTGGTGGAGGCGTTTGCGGCGAACAAGCCGGGCTATATCGACCAGGTGGTGGCGATCAATCTGGGCGGGACGCTGCATCTGACGCAGGCGCTGCTGCCGGGGATGATCGCGGCGGGGCGCGGCAAGATCGTCAATGTGGCGAGCGACGCCGGGCGGGTGGGAAGTTCGGGGGAGACGGCCTATGCGGCGGCGAAGGGCGGGGTGATCGCGTTCACCAAGTCGCTTGCGCGCGAGGTGGCGCGGCATTCGATCAACGTCAATTGCGTGTGCCCGGGACCGACCGACACGCCGATGCTGCGGTCGCGGCCGGAGAAGATGCTGGATGCGTTTCTCAAGGCGATCCCGTTCAAGCGGTTCGCCGAGCCGCGCGAGATCGCCGACGCGATCCTGTTCTTTGCGAGCCCGCGCTCCGACTACATCACCGCGCAGGTGCTGAGCGTGAGCGGCGGGCTCACCTTTGCGGGGTAGGCGACTCATCCTCCCCGCTGCGCGGGGGAGGATGAAGTTGAACCGCTCCCGTCACGGAGGAGCGGAAGCCGAAATGTTTTCCAATCCGGACATGCACGCAAGGAGACGACGATGACAGGCACGACGGCCGACCGGTTCCGCCCGGCGCGGGTGGACTTTGCTGACTTCAAGCCGCAGCATTTTCTGTGGCGGCGCGAGGGGAAGGTGGCGACGGTGACGCTCAACCGGCCGGAGCGCAAGAACCCGCTGACGCTGGAATCCTATGCGGAGCTGCGCGACGCGTTCCGCGACCTCGTCTATGCCGACGACATCAAGACGGTGGTGATCGCGGGCGCCGGGGGCAATTTCTGCTCGGGCGGGGACGTGCACGAGATCATCGGGCCGCTGGTGGAGATGCAGCGCAAGGACGACATGGCGGGGCTGCTGGCGTTCACGCGGATGACCGGCGATCTCGTCAAGGCGATGCGCGCCTGCCCGCAGCCGATCGTGGCGGCGATCGACGGGATCTGCGCGGGCGCGGGCTCGATTCTGGCGATGGCCTCCGATCTGCGCTTCGGCACGGCGAAGGCGAAGGTCGCCTTCCTGTTCGTGCGGGTGGGGCTCGCCGGCGCCGACATGGGGGCGTGCAACATGCTGCCGCGCATCATCGGGGCGGGGCGCGCGGCCGAACTCCTCTACACCGGCCGGGTGATGGACGGCGCGGAGGCGGAGCGCTGGGGCTTCTTCAACAGGCTGTGCGAACCCGCCAATGTGCTCGCCGAGGCGCAGGCGATGGCGCAGTCGCTCGCCGACGGCCCGACCTTCGGCCACGCGATGACCAAGCGCTGCATCCATCAGGAATGGAGCATGGGCATCGACGAATCGATCGAGGCGGAAGCCCAGGCGCAGGCCATCTGCATGCAGACCAAGGACTACGAACGCGCCTACGAGGCCTTCGTCAAAAAAGCGTCCCCCATCTTCCAGGGAAACTGAAAGCGCGACGAGTCAAGGCCGGCCGCTCGCGGCCACGCCTAAAGCTCATGCCCGCGCGAGGCGCGGGCATGAGGACCGGCCGAGGCACACACCGGACGCGGCGACCGGGAAGCCGGTCACCGGCCGGCGGTTTTCTGCTCGAGATTGACGATCTGAACGCGGCGGTTCTCCGCGGCGAACGGCTCCGACCCGTTCTTCAGCTGCTCCTTGCCGTAACCGGCGATCACCAGCGTATCGTCGGGAATGTCGAACTTCTCCTTGAGGAACCGCTTCACCGCGGCTGCCCGCTGCTCCGACAGCCTCTGGTTATACTGATCGCCGCCCTTGGCGTCGGTGTGCCCGCCGACCAGGAACACGCTTCCCTTCAGGTCCGGATTGGTCAGGGCCTTGCCGAGCGCCATCAGGTCGGGTTCGGCGCGCTGGGACACCGCCGCAGAGTTGTAGTCGAAATAGACCTCGAGATCGATGCTCGGCTTGCTCCGCGCGATGTCGGAGACCCTTTGCCGTTCGTCGAGCGTGAGCTGGCGCGTCTTGATCGTGCGGATGCTGTTGATGAAGCGCTGCTCGTCGACACTCCGACGCGATTGCTCGGTCGTGAGCCCCCGCGTCTTGAGCGCGGGCGCGGGCTTCAACGCATTCAGAATCTGATCCTCGGTCGGCCTCTGGGCGAGCGAGGGGGCGGTCAGGGACAGCGCGACGCCGCCCACGAGCGCGAGGCGGGCGACGGCGCCTGCGAACTTCTGCCAACGTGTCATTGTAATCCTCCGGCTTTGCCAGGCGTTCTTGCCTTTGCGTCAGAGTAGCGAGGCCACCGGCGAAGACTGTGACCATTATCACAGAGCCTGCGCTTCCACCGCATCCCTGAACATGCGCCTCACACGGTTTTGACTCAGTGCGCGCATGGGTGCCTCGGACGAGGCATTTCGTTCGACCCGCAGCGCCGAAATCAATTCAGGATTGCGCGGCGATGGCGGCCGGCAGTGCAAATCAGGTGGGAGTGCGGTCGCTCGCGCGATCCTGCTCGCGCTGGCCGCGCCAGGCGGCGAGGCCGCGCGCGGCGCGGCCGTCGATCGCGACGAGCCCGGCCGCGATCGCCGCCATGCCGGCGAGCTGATGCGGCTCGAGCCGCTCTCCCAAGGCGAACACCCCCAAGAGAATGGCGCTCACCGGGATGAGAAAGGTAACGAGCGACGTGTTCGTGGCGCCGGCGCGGGCGAGCACGCGGAAATACAACAGATAGGCGAGCGCCGTCGAGAACGCGCCGAGCCCGACCAGCGCCGCGATCGTTTGCAGGGACGGAGCGGGGAGCGTCCATGGCTGATCGAGGACTGCGACCGGCCCCAGCAGCAGCAGCGTCGCCGCGGCGGTCTGTCCGGCGCCGAATGTATTCGGCGCAAAGCCGCGGAAGCGCCGCGCATAGACCGTCCCGGTCGCATAAAGGGCGGCCGCGCCGAGACAGGCGATCTCCCCGGCGACATGCAGGCCGAGGCCGGTCAGCGCGCCGGGGCCGATCATCACGACGACCCCGATCAATCCGCAGCCGAGCCCCACCACGCGGCCGGGCGTGAGCTTGTCGTCCTTGGTCGTGGCGTTCGCGATGACGACCGCGAACAGCGGCGTCGTGGCGTTGAGGATGGAGGCAAGCCCGCTCGCGATCTGCGTCTGGCCCCAGGCGATCAGCGCGAACGGAACAGCGCTGTTGACGAGGCCGAGCGTCAGGAAGACCGGCCACGCCGCGCGGAGCGGCCGCAGTTCGTCGCGCATCCAGGCGATGGGGAGCAAAATCGCCGCGGCGACGCCGACGCGCGCCAGCGCCACGGTCAAGGGCGGCGCCTCAACGAGCGCAAGCTTGTTCAGGAAGAACGCGCCGCCCCAGAGGATCGACAAAGCGAGCAGCATCAGCCAGTCGACGGGGGCCATGGTGAGCGGGCGCGGCGTCATGGCTCCGTCCTAGGCCGGCGCGTTGCGCCGCGCGACCCGATTCCCGTCGTTCGATCCCCGACGATCTGTCCGCCATTGAGATCCCGCGTTGAAGTGGCGGTTCACCCGGTGCCGCCGACGGTGATGCGATCCATACGCAGCGTCGGCTGGCCGACGCCGACCGGCACGCCCTGGCCGTTCTTGCCGCAAGTGCCGACGCCGAAGTCGAGGGCGGGATCGTTGCCGATCATCGTGATCCGGTTGAGGTCGGTCGGCCCGTTGCCGATCAGCATCGCCCCCTTCACCGGCGCGGTGATCTTGCCGTCCTCGATCTTGTAGGCCTCGGTGCACTGGAAGACGTATTTGCCGGAGGTGATGTCGACCTGCCCGCCGCCGAAGCTCACGGCGTAGAGCCCGTTCTTGACTGAAGCGAGGATCTCGCCGGGATCGCGGTCGCCCGCGAGCATGAACGTGTTGGTCATGCGCGGCATCGGCACATGGCCATAGCTTTCGCGCCGGCCATTGCCGGTCGGGGACATGGCCATCAGGCGCGCGTTCTGGCGATCCTGCATGTAGCCGACGAGCACGCCGTCCTCGATCAGGACGGTGCGATGGGTCGGCGTGCCTTCGTCGTCGATCGAGAGCGAGCCGCGCCGCGCGGCCAGCGTGCCGTCATCGACCACGGTGACCCCCTTCGAGGCGACGCGCTCGCCCATCAATCCGGCGAAGGCGGACGTCTTCTTGCGGTTGAAGTCGCCCTCGAGCCCGTGCCCGACCGCCTCGTGCAGCATCACGCCCGGCCAGCCGGGGCCTAGCACCACGTCCATTTCGCCGGCCGGCGCCGGCACGGCGGCTAGATTCACCAGCGCCTGGCGCACGGCGTCGTCGACGGCGCCGTGCCAGGCGTCGCCGCTGACGAAACCGTCATAGATGTCGCGGCCGCCGTAACCGTGGCTGCCGGTTTCCTGCCGCGCGCCGTCGCCGACGACGATCGAGACATTGACCCGCACGAGCGGGCGGATGTCGCGGTACGACTCGCCGTCCGCGCGGAGAATCTCGACCACCTGCCAGGAGGCGGCGACGCTCGCCGTCACCTGCCGCACCCGCGGGTCCTTCGCGCGCGCATAGGCGTCGATCGCCTCCAGGAGCTTCACCTTGTCTTCGAAGGCAAGACCGGAGAGCGGATTGGCGTCGGTGTAGAGGCGAGCATTGCTGCGGGTCGGCGCGACCGCGGCGCTGCCGGAATACCCGCCTTTGACAGCGCGGACCGTATCGGCCGCGCGGGCGATTGCGGCTTCGGACACGTCGGACGAGTGCGCGTAGCCGACCGCATCGTCCTTCACCGCGCGCAGCCCGAAGCCGTGCGTTGTGTTGTAGGTCGCCTGTTTCAGGCGGGAATTATCGAAGACGAGCATCTCCGACTGGCGATATTCCAGGAACAGCTCGCCGTCGTCGGCGCCTTCCAGGCCGCCAGAGACGAGGTGCACGACGCGCGACCGGTCGAGACCGGCCCGATCGATCAGGGACATGGTCGGAGAATTCATGCTGCCACTCCAATGCTGAGGCTAACATAGGCGCGCATGGGTCGGAGCGCGAGGGCCGGCGCGAGCCGTCAGGCCGCTCGCGCGGCCCGCTCATTGGCGGGGTCGCGCGCTGGCGAGTTCTTCTTGGCAGGCCAACGGTTCAGGAACGCCTGCAGGGCGCCTCGGCCACAGCGTCAGTCAATGTCGGCGGAGACGTATTGGCCGACGCGATCGGATGAGGTGGAAAGGATCCTGGCGGCTTCCGGCAGCAATCCCGAGGCTACCCATGGCTGTGGCGGGGCTCCAAGACCCTCGACAACGACCAGGCGGGTGACCTCGCCGTTAAGAAACGCATTCAGGAACTCAGGGTAGTTGCTGAAGGCCACGCATCCATTCGACTGGCCGCTGGGACCGTGCAGGTAGGAATGGGCGAGCATGCCGTCGCGGCCGAACATCTTGCTCTCGTCCAGGGGAGTGAGGCGGAGGGCGCGAACGCCGTGGAATAGTCGCTCCCGCAAAGAGAGCTTGTAAACATTCGGTGGGGTCGCTCCCCGCATCCTCGTGCGCGTGTGGCGGGGATTGTCCATGAGGCTGCCGAGGCCGGAATGGGCCTCCAGCCTGCGCCCGCTGGGCAGGTAGACCGCACGCGCCGTTATGTCGTAGATCGCGGTTCGGCTGTCGTCATCCCGCAGCGAAAGAAAATCCATGTCGGTCGCAAGCTCCCGCGTGGCCAGTCCGGGAAAACTTTCGTCGAAGGACTCATTCCACCACCCCGATGCAGGTATGGCCTCCAGCGAGTTCCTGTTCGTTGGCGACAGCATCTTCTTCGTTGGCGACAGGTTCTTCGTTGGTGAGAGCATCGGATCCGACGTTCGGTCCCAGGCTTGCTACGCGCGCGTCTTTGGACGGGGGTTCTGATTCGACCGGCGGTGGGAGCCGGACAATGTCGGGGAGCGCCTCCTCGAAAACGGAGATGCGCGGCTGCTCGACGCGCAATCCGGCGTCTGCTGAACCCGGATGCATCGCTGGCGACTTGAGGACGAACCCCAATGACACCGCCGCGATCCCGGACAGGATCGAGCTGACCCCCAATCGAATTAGTGTTTCCCTCACTCTTACTCCATGTCGTCGTGGCGCAGCGACCGCCGGCAATGAGCTCCCCCGACGCCCGCCCAGCGCGCCCACTAACGCCCCAACGTAGAGAAATGAGCTAGCGTGTTCGTTCTGTCATCCGCAGTTTCCTCATTTGCCGAGGAAAAACGCGAAATGGTGGCGTGAGAGCAACACCCGTCACCCGTAACGCTTTTCCACAAGATGTCAGTGTGGGATATGCGGCTCGCCCGCTGGGGCGCGGAGCGACCAGGGCGGATCAGAAGACGCCAGCCGAAGTTCCGATTCGGCGCATCGCGTTGGGGCGGTTATTGGCTTTCGGCGAGTTGCGGCTGCTGGATGAAGGAGATTTGTTGGCAGACATGCCACTTCGCTAGCGCGCCGCAGTTGCGGGCTCCGCGAGACCCTTATTTGCGACCATCCGTTCGAGCGCTGCGAGCCAGCATCGATAATAGGGCGCGTCCTTGTCCAGCTCGCCGGCCTCGCCTGCGCGCATGATCTCTCCGCCGAAGACCTCGGCCCATTCGGCCCAGGTGAAGGCGCCGCGCTCCGCGAGCGCCATCGCCAGCGCGAAGGCGACAACCTCCCAGCTCTCGCGAAACACCGGACCATCCCCATTGCGCGGGATCGCGAGCATGGCCTGGCCGCCCACTTGCGCCACTGGCAGGTCGGGCTCCGCCAATGCCGCGATTTGCACGCCTGAGTTCGGGTCGATCCGGCTCCCGAACGTGTTGATGAGGGCGCCGATCGCGGCCGGCTCCAAGCAACCGTTCTCGGTGAGAACCATCTGGAGGGCGCGCAACCGGAGCTCGGGGACGGGCGGCGCGGCGCCGGCGACTTCGCTTAGATCTTGTTTGCTGGTCATCCCGCAAATTAGAAGCGAATTTCAGCCGGGTAAAACGAAAATCGCGCCCGGAGAACCTCTTTTTCGATCACGCCTCGAGATGGCGTCCGGGAAACAGGCGCGGCACGACGCCGCCGACCCGGCCGAACAGCACCGAGAGAATATAGATCGCGCCGGCCACCAGGATGATGGTCGGGCCGGATGGGGCGCCGGCGTGGAACGACACGATCAGCCCGGCTATGCCGGAGAAAACGCCGGCGCCGATCGCGACCAGGATCATGAAGCTCACGTCGCGCGCCCAGAATCGTCCGATAGCGGCCGGCACGATCATGATGCCGACCGACAGTACGGTGCCGAGCGCGAAAAAGCCGGCGACGAGATTCATCACGACAAGCATGAGGAACGCGATATGCGCCGGCGCGCCCGCCCGGCTCACCGAGCGCAGGAAGCCTGGGTCGACCGATTCGAGCACGAGCGGCCGCCAGATCACGGCGAAGACGACGAGCGAGAGCGTGGTGATCGCCGCCATCAGCAGCAAGGTCTCGTTGTCGAGGGCGAGCACGCTGCCGAACAGGAAATTGAGGAGGTCGACATTGGTGCCGCGCATCGACACGATGGTGACGCCGAGCGCGAGCGAGACGAGGAAGAACGCGGCGAGCGCGGCGTCCTCCTTGAGCTGCGTCAGGCGCGCGACCGCGCCTGCGGACAGCGCGACCGCAAGCCCGGCGATCAGGCCGCCGGCCGTCATCGCGAACAGATTGAGGCCGGACAGGAGAAAGCCGATCGCTGCGCCGGGAAGAATCGCATGCGCCATGGTGTCGCCCATCAGGCTCATCCGGCGCAGCATCAGGAACACGCCGACCGGCGCGCCGCCGAGCGCGATGATCACGGCGCCCGCGAGAGCGCGCCGCATGAATTCGAATTCGACGAACGGGGCAATCAGGAGGTCGTACATGCGGGTCCGTCCGGCTGGCCAGGGCGGCACTCACCCTCGGGCGCGGGCGACCCCCGGCGGGAGAGCGTGAAGGGAGACGTCATTCGGCGGCGACCCGGCACTCGCCCGCCCGTTCGTCGAAGGCCTCGCACATGCGCCGCGCGCGCGCGAGATTCTCGCCGGTCAGCACGTCGCCTGCGCTGCCCCACGCGATCGGCTCGCGCGCGAGCAGCAGCACCTCGGGGAAGTTGGCGCGAACGAGATCGAGGTCGTGCAGCGCGGCCAGCACGGTGCGCTGCTCGGCGTGCCAATGGCGGATGAGGTCGAACAGATCGGCGGCGGTTTTCGCGTCGATCGCATTGAACGGCTCGTCGAGGATGATGAGCCGCGCATCCTGCAGAAGCAGCCGGGCGAACAGCACGCGCTGCATCTGCCCGCCGGACAGATTGCCGATCGGCCGCCGCTCGAACCCGCTCAGACCGACGGCGGCGATCGCGGCATGGATCTGGTCGCGCTCCTTGCGCCCGATCCCGCCGAACAGGCCGGTCTTGCGCCACAGCCCCATGGCGACGAAGTCGTAGACATGGATCGGGAAGGAGCGCTCGATATCCGGCGCCTGCGGCAGATAGGCCACTTCGCGCCGGTCGAGGCCGCAGAGATCGATCGAGCCCGCGAGCGTCGGGACGATGCCGACAATGCCTTTGAACAAAGTCGATTTGCCGGCGCCGTTCGGGCCGACCACCGCGAGCAGGGCGCCGCGCGCAACCGCGCCGTCGAGATGATGGACGGCCGGGTGGCGGTCATAGCCGAGCGTGAGATCATGGAATGCGAGCTGCGCCGCCACTGGCTCCCTCATGCGATCGCCCACAGCACGAGCGCCCATATACAGGCGATGACAATGCCCGCCGCGAGCAGCCGTCCGCCCAGCGACAGCCGCATCAGCGACGGCGGAACGGTCGGCGAGGGATGCGCGTGGTCCGGAGGATGATGATGCGTCGTCATGGCTGGCCCGGAGGATCGTGAGACAATTGTTATAATATCACAATTTTATCACGGACAACCGCGCCGCGCCCTTTATTGCGTTTCAGCGGAGCGACGCGCCAGCGATCCGCCTGTTCTGGCGCATCCGACTCGCGCGAACACGTAAGCCGCGCAAACCCATCGTCGATCGATGCCTGGAATCGCCGTGCAGCGTCCGCTCAGGCGGAGCGCTCGCCGTTCTCGGCCAAGGCGGGACGCCAGCGCTTGAGCCAGAGCGAGTTCACGACCACGGAGACCGAGGACATCGCCATCGCCGCGCCGGCAAGCGTCGGGGTGAGGAATCCGAGGGCGGCGAGCGGGATGCCGACGACATTGTAGACGAAGGCCCAGAACAGGTTCTGCCGGATCTTGCGCACGGTGCGCCGGGCGATGTCGATCGACGCGGCGACGAGGCGCGGATCGGGCCGCATCAGGGTCACCCCCGCCGCCTCCACGGCGACATCGGCGCCGGTGCCGAGCGCGAAGCCGACATCGGCCGCCGCGAGCGCCGGCGCGTCGTTGATTCCGTCGCCGACCATCGCGACGTGACGCCCTTCGCCCTTGAGGGCGGAGACGGCGGCCTCCTTGTCGGCGGGCTTCACCGAGGCGCGGTAACTTGCAATGCCGAGCGTCTCGGCGACCGCCCGCGCAACCGGCGCAACGTCGCCGGTCAGCATTTCCGTCCGCACGCCCTGGCCGGACAGGAGCGCGACCGCTTCCGCCGCCTCGCGGCGGACCGGATCGGCGATGCCGAGCACGCCGAGCGCTTGCTTGTCGGCGGCCACGACGACGGCCGTCCGCGCCTCCTGCTCGATTCGCTCGAGCATGGGCTCCACCGCGGCGAGACCGACGCCGAGCTCGCGCATCAGTTCGCGGCTGCCGATGGCGATCCTGCGGCCGTCGACGACGCCCGTGACGCCGCGCCCGATCTGCGCCTGCACGCGGTCGGCCTTCGGCAGCGCCACGCCTGCGACGGCGGCGAGCACGGCCTTGGCGAGCGGGTGCTCGCTCCCCGCCTGCACCGCGCCGGCGAGCCGGAGGAGGGCGTCGCGCTCCACTCCGGGCAGGCATACGACGTCGACGAGGGCCGGCCTGCCTTCGGTGAGGGTGCCGGTCTTGTCGAGCACGACCGTGTCGACGGTGGCTGTGCGCTCGAGCGCTTCGATGTCCTTGATCAGGATGCCGGCCCGCGCCGCCGCGCCGGTGCCGGTGACGAGCGCCGCCGGGGTCGCGAGCCCGAGCGCGCAGGGGCAGGCGATCACCAGCACCGACACGGCGGCGATGAGGGCTTCTTCGAACCCATGCCCGCCGGCGAGCCAGCCGAGAAACGTGCCGAGCGCGATCGCCGTCACGGTCGGAACGAACACGGCGGAGACGCGGTCGACCAGCCGCTGCACGGGCGCCTTGCCGGTCTGCGCGTTCTCGACCATGCGGATGATGCGGGCAAGCGTCGTGTCTTCTCCGACCGCGATCGCCTCGACGACGAGGCGGCCGACGCCGTTCAGCGCCCCCGCGGTGACGCGGTCGCCCTCGCGCTTGACGACCGGCAGGCTCTCGCCAGTGACCAGCGATTCGTCGGCCTCGCTTTCGCCGGCGACGATCGTCCCGTCGACGGCGAAGCGCTCGCCCGGCTTGATGACGACGCGATCGCCTGCCCGGACCTCCTCGATCCCGACCTCGATTTCCCGGCCGTCGCGCTGCACGACGGCGCGCTCCGGCCGCAGGCGCATGAGCGCGCGAATGGCGGCGGTGGTGCCGCGCTTGGCGCGCGCCTCCAGCCACTTGCCGAACATGACGAAGGTGATGACCGCGGCGGCGCCTTCGAAATAGAGGTGCCCGGCCAATTCGCCGCCCCGCACGAGCACCATATAGGCGCTGAAGGCATAGGCGGCCGACGTGCCGAGCGCGACCAACACGTCCATATTGCCGGAATAGGCGCGCAGCGCCTTCCAGGCGCCCTGGTAGAAGCGCGCCCCGATGATGAATTGCACGGGGGTGGCGAGCGCAAGCTCGATCCATGGGTTGAGATGCAGATGCAGGCCGAACGGCGCGGCGATCATCGGCAGGACGAGCGGGGCGGTGAGCGCGGCCGATGCGGCGAGCAGCACGAGCTGACGCCGTTCCGCATCCGCGCGCCCGGCCTCGCGCTCCTGTTCCTCGCGGCGGCGTTCGGCGAGCGAGGATGCGCGCGGGCGCGCTTGGTAGCCGATCCGCTCGACCGCCTCGGCGAGCTGCGACGGCGTCACGGCGGCGGAACGAAGGCCGACGTCGGCGCGTTCGAGCGCGAGATTGACGCTCGCCTGTCCGACGCCGGGAACCTGCCGCAACGCCGCTTCGACGCGTGTCGCGCAGGCGGCGCAGGTCATGCCGCCGATGTCCAGCACCACATGCGGGGGCGCCGTCTCGGCCGCTTGCGCTGGGGACTTGATCTCGGCGGCGAGCGACATCAGCATAAGTCCTGGATTTCGCCTGACATGGCGGTGGGCGATCGGTTACACAATAACCAAGTCCTGTGCGAACGTTCGGCGCGCCGTGCCGCAACTTGCATCGAGACCTGCGAAGTCGCATAGCTCAGCTTTGATCATGCGCTCAAACCTCCGTGACGATGCGGCGTCCCGCAGACGGGGTGGGCCCACCGCGCGGGCGCCGTCGGCTATCGCCACGCGGGTCGCCTCGCTCGCCGATCTTCAGTCCGTCCTCCTGCTCGAGAACAAGGTCTTCGCGACCGACCGCATGTCGCGGCGGACCGTGCGCCGCTTCCTCCTCTCTCCAACGGCCGTGGTGCTTGCGGCCGAGGAGGGCGGCCGCCTCTGCGGCGCGGCGGTCGTGCTGGTTCGCCGCACCAGCGATCTGGCGCGGCTCTACTCGATCGCTGTCGATCCCGACTGCGCCGGGCGCGGCGTCGGACCCGCTTTGCTCGCGGCGGCGGAGGCGGCGGCGATCGCGCGCGATTGCCAATATTTGCGCCTCGAAGTGCACGAGAACAATGCACGCGCGATCTCCCTCTATCGCAAAGCGGGGTACGCCGAGTTCGGCCGCCATCACGAATATTACAAGGACCGCGGCCATGCGCTGCGCTTCCAGAAGCGTCTCGCGCCGCGGCTGGCGACGCTCGCGGATGCGCCGCCCTATTTCCATCAGACCACCGATTTCACGTGCGGTCCGGCCTGCCTGTTGATGGCGCTGGCGTGGGCCGATCGCGCGTTTTCCCCGTCGCCGGTGATGGAGTTCCGGCTCTGGCGCGAGGCGACGACGATCTTTATGTCTTCGGGTCCGGGAGGATGCGAACCGTTCGGCATGGCGATTGCCCTCAAACGGCATGGCCTGTCGTCCGAGATTTTCGTGACCCGGCCGGGCCCCTATTTCCTCGACACCGTGCAGTCGGCCGAAAAGCGGCGCGTGATGCGGATCACTCAAGACGATTTCGCGGAGGAGGCGAAGGCGCGCGGGCTCGCCGTCCACCTGACATATGCCGGCGAATCGGTCGTGATGCCCGCGCTCGACGCCGGCGCCGCGGCGATCGTGCTCGTCTCTGGCTACCACATGACCCCGAGAGGACAGCCGCACTGGGTTTTCGTCTTCGGGCGCGAGGACCGCTTCGTGCTGGTGCACGATCCGGCCGCGTCGCGGGACGAGCATGGGCGTGCGCTGGCGCCGGAAACCTACGCGGTTCCCTGGCCCGCCTTCATGCGCATGACACGGTGCGGGCGCGATCATCTGGGAGCCACGATCCTCATTCGGAAAGGGTTTCCGCCATGACCGGCTGGGTCATTCTGGTCGACCAGCCCCGGGACTTTCCCAACGCTGAAACGCCGCACAAGGTGATCACCACGAGCGAGTATCTCGTCCGTCCGCGGCTGTTCGAGACGGCGCGGCCGAAGCTCGTCAATCTGTCGCGCTCCTATGCCTACCAGTCGAAGGGCTATTACGCCTCGCTGCTCGCGGAGGCGCGCGGCCATCGGGTCATGCCGACCGTCGAAACCATGCTGGAGCTGCGCGAGTCGAAGCTCTACGAGCACGCTCTGCCGGAGCTCGAGGACGAGCTCAACCGTTGCGCCCGCCGCACCGATTTCCAGCCGGAGGGCGAGTTCAAGCTGTTCGTGTGCTTCGGCATAGCGCGGGACGCGCGGTTCGAGCCGTTCGGCCGGCTGTTGTTCGACTGGTTCCGCTGCCCGGCGCTCGAAGTGTCCCTCGACACGAGCGCGGCCTGGCTGTCGATCGACCGCATCAGGCCGCGCAACCTCACCCGCCTCTCCAATGGCGAAGCGACGTTCTTCCGCGAGTCGCTCCACGAGCACACGCGGCGCGACTGGCGCGATCCCAAGGCGCGCAGCGTCTCCAAATACGACATCGCGGTTCTGTACGATCCGAACGAGAAACTGCCGCCCTCCTCGGCGGGGTCGATCAAGCATCTCGCGCGCATCGCCGAAAAGATGTCGGTCGACATCGAGCCGATCACCAAGCGCCAGCTCGCCGAACTCGCCGAGTATGACGGCCTGTTCATCCGCGAGACCACGTCGATCGACAACCATACCTACCGGTTCGCGCGGCGTGCGGTGCAGGAAGGCATGCCGGTTATCGACGACCCGATCTCGATGATCCGCTGCACCAACAAGGTGTTCCTGATGGAGCTGCTGCGGCAGAATCAGGTGCCGACGCCGCCCACCGTGATGATTGCCGAGGTGGCCGACCTGCCGCGCGCGATCGACGAACTGGGCCTGCCGCTGGTCGTCAAAATCCCCGACGGCTCGTTTTCGCGCGGCATTCACAAAGTCTCCAGCGCGGAGGAGTTCAAGCGCGTCGCCGAAGAGCTGTTCGAGGAGACCGACCTGCTGCTCGCGCAGAAATTCGTTCCCACCGAGTTCGACTGGCGAATCGGCGTGCTTGCCGGCGAGCCGCTGTTCGTCTGCCAGTATCGCATGGCGCGCGGCCACTGGCAGATCGTCAAGCACCGGCCGGACGGGACCGCGCGCGAGGGCGGCTTCAAGACCTTCGAACTCGAGCAGACGCCGCCCGAGGTGATCGATCTCGCCGTGCGCGCCGCGCGGCCGATCGGCGACGGCTTCTACGGCGTCGACCTCAAGGAGACCGCGAGCGGGGTCGTCGTCATGGAGGTGAACGACAATCCCAATCTCGAACATGGCATCGAAGACGCCGTGACAAAGGACGAGGTCTGGGTGCGCATCCTCAAATGGTTCATCGAACGGTTGGAGAAGTGACCGCCTCTGTCATGCTCCGCGCGACGGCGCCTCCAGCACGCATACCGCCTTATTTTGGAAATCGCGAGGCCGAGACTCCGCCTTGCGGTAATGACGACGAGACGTCCACCCGTTGACGATGTTTCAGCGCGTCACGCGACGGCGGGCGTTTGCACGTGTTCCGGGCGGACGCCCATGCCGATGAGCCTCCCCGGAATTCGGCGCAGGAGCGGAAACTTACTGAACAGCTCGAGGAACGCCGGGGGCTTGACCGGAGCGCGCGTCGCCAGCACTTGACCGATCACGCGCTTCTGCACGGCGAGCTGCATGCGCTGCGTGATGATCGTCGGCAGCTCGCGCCGGCGCTGGATCTGGCTCAGCACGTCCTCGCCGACCGCGCCCGAGCGCAGCGGCCCGGCGAGCGCATTCGCGGCGGCGACCGCGTCCTGGATCGCCAGATTGACGCCGACGCCGCCGACCGGCGACATCGCGTGCGCGGCGTCGCCGATGAGCAGAAGTCCCGGCTTGTGCCAGCGCTTCAGCCGGTCCACGCGCACTTCGAGCAGCTTGATCGCGTCCCAGTCGGCGAGTTCCGCGACGCGGTTTTCGAAGTGCGGCTGGATATGCACGATGCCGGTGCGGAACTGCTCGATCCCGCGCGCGCGCAGCTCGTCGAACGACCCCTTCGGGATGACGAAGGCGCATTGCCAGTATTCGCCGCGATTGATCGTCACCAGAATCGATCCGGCGTTGAAGAAGCCGAGGCTGTCTTCCGGATCGCCGGGCTCGTGCCGCAGGCGGAACCACAGCACGTCCATCGGCGCGCCGAGATTCTCCACCGCAAAGCCGGTGCGGGCGCGCATCGTCGAGTGCCGTCCGTCGCAGGCGACCACGAGCGGCGCATGCACCTCGATCTCGCCGCCGGGCGTTTTCGCCCGCACGCCGACCACGACGCCGCCCTTCTCGATCAGGTCGGTCGCCTCGGTCTGCATCATCAGCCGGAAGGCGGGATAGCGTTTGCCCTGCTCGGCCAGGAAATTGAGGAAGTCCCATTGCGGCATGAACGCGATGTAAGGGCACTGCACGGGGAGATGGGAGAAGTCGCCGACCGTGACCTGCTTGCCGCCGATGCTCGCGCTCAGCGTGCGCACTTTCTGATGCGGCAGTTTCAAGAATTCGGTGAGCAGACCGAGTTCGTGCATTAGCTCCAGCGTGGACGGGTGGATCGTATCGCCGCGGAAGTCGCGGAAAAAGTCCGCATGCTTCTCCATCACGACGACGTCGACGCCCGCGCGCGCGAGCAGGAATGCAAGCATCATCCCGGCCGGCCCGCCGCCCACAATGCAGCAGGAGGCATTCAAGCTTTCACCCATTTGCGCACCACCCTATCGCCAGGGAACAGGCCATTCCGAAAAAGCACAGT
The DNA here is from genome assembly GCA_963712435.1 of uncultured Alphaproteobacteria bacterium. Lineage (GTDB taxonomy): Bacteria > Pseudomonadota > Alphaproteobacteria > Rhizobiales > Xanthobacteraceae > Rhodoplanes. Next base: position 132,727 of record CAVQIB010000022.1, read on the forward strand.
TCGGCATGACCCGCAATCGATGCGGTGGGTGACGATTTTGCCTTGGATCAACCAACCCACCCTCAGTGGTCATGCCCTCGCGCAGGCGGGGCATCCAGTAAACACCCGATGGCGAGGGTGGCGGGCTTATGCGGCGGATCGTCCATAGCCCGAACGATCGAGGATCGGAGCCGCCGGACCGCAGCGCGCGGCTAGATCATCCGCTCGGTGACCATATAGCCGGCAAGCAGGGCGAGGCCGAAGGCGAGGACCACGAGCGCCGCGGCCGCCTCGATGGCGCGCATCGCGAGCACGCCTCCGCCGGCGCGATGGACGGCGATGCGCTTCGCCACGCTCTTCGCCGCCACCGCGAAGGTCGCAATCGCCGCGACGGTGATGGCGGTGCCGAGCCCCATCACGAAGGTGGAGGCGACGCCGGCCCAGAACAGGCCCTGCGCCAGCGCGAAGACGAGGACGAGGATCGCCCCCGAGCAGGGCCGCAGTCCGACGGCGATGATTGCAGTCAATCCGCGTCGCCAGCCGCCGCGGCCGGCGAGCTGTTCCGGCTCAGGCCCGTGCGAATGGCCGCAATGGTCGTCATGCTGGTGCGCAGGATCGTGCGCGTGTCCGCAATCATGGTGTGCGGCGTGGGCGTGCGCGTGTCCGGCATGCCCCATGGGCGTGCGTCTCGGCGCGCGCGTGAGCGTGAGCGTGCCCGGCGTGGACATGCGCCGGCTCGGCGCGGACGAAGCCGGCCTTGCCCATGCGCCACGCGTTAAATGCCTGGAGGAAGGCGCGGCCCTTCACCCAGGTGAGGCGCGCACCCACGAGAGAGATCAGGGCGTAACTCACGATCTCGATGACGCGGACGGCGTCGTTCATGCTCTTGGCGGTGGCGTTCAGCGCGAATGCGGCGACGCCGACCAGCGCGACCGCCACCACGGCCTGCAGCAGCGCGGAGGCAAACGAGAGTGCGATGCCGCGCCGCCAGGTTTCCTCATTCGCGAGCAGATAGGAGGAGATCACGGCCTTGCCGTGCCCGGGACCGGCGGCATGGAACACGCCGTACAGGAAGGAGACGCCGAGCAGGCCCCACACGGCGCTGCCGTCTGTCTTGGCGGCGCGGATGAGGCCCGAAAGCGCGCGGTAGAACTCGGCCTGCTTGGCGAGCAGCCAGCCGATGAGGCCGCCCATCTCGGGCTGCGGCGGCGCCGGCCGCGCCCCGCCGAATGGCGACGTTTGCGCAAGCGCGGCGTCGAACACGCCTGAAACGGCGATGACCGATAAGATCGCGAGGAGCAGCAATGCGGAGCGCCAGTTGCGCACACCGCTCCCCGCCGGGGCGAGGTGAATGAAGCCTCGCCTCACGGGCACTTCACCGAGACTTTGTTGGCGAACATGGCCCCGTAATTGGCCGAGTCGGCCTGGGCGAAGAACGCTTCGCCGAGATTCTGAATCTTGGCGTTGACCTCGGCGTCGTTCGGCTTCTTGAGCGCGAACTGGCAATTCGGCGGGGCGTCCTTCAGGACGAGCGGATTCTCTTTGGCGAAGCTGAAGTCGACGAAATAGGTCGGATCGTAGACTTCGAGATCGATCGCACGCGCCTTTGCCGGGGCTGTGAGCGGCAGGGTGAAATACAGCGTCAGCAGCGAATCCTTGTATTCGGCCGAATAGTCGGTGGCCTCGCCGAAGGCCGCCTTCTTGCCGTCCAGCTTGGCGAAGGTGAAGAATTCGAATTCCTTGAGCGAGGTGGCGTTCTCGGCGGCGAGCGGGGCCAGCTCCTCGCGGGTGAACACGCCCTTAGTCTTCGATTCGATGCCCTGCGTCGCGAAGGCCGAGTACATGTCGTCGAAGGTCCAGGCCTGCCGGACGCCGGTGACCGATCCGTCCGGCGCATAGATGAGCTCGCTCGTCATGGTGACCCAGACATGCGGATGCGCGACCGCGGGCGCCGCCTGCATCGCGGTCGCCGCGCTGCAAGCGCCGCCACGGCGGCAAACCCACGCAAGGAGGCGGTCAGACGCCTGGCCATGTCGGGACCTCATATTGACGCCACCGGTTCCCGCCGCCGGCGCGGAGCAGAGGCGAACATAGCATGCACTGGGGCGAAATGGAGGCGCGGAAAGGCGAGTGTGGCGGCTGCTTCTACCGCCCGGCGCGGCTGAACAGCGCGGCGCGCGTCAGTTTTGCGCATCCGAACAAGTAGAAAATCTCGATAAGTCCCAGCGTGTTGATGAGCAGAATCGCGACGAACCACCAACGCCTCGCCGCGCCGCGCGGCATGCCAGAGCGCCAGACCTTTCCAGAACAGGCTCCACAGCGCGACAATCGCGAGCGCTGCAACGCCGGCGGGACTGTCGAAGCCGGGCCAGTCGCCGAAACCGCTCATCATGTTCACCGGTGCGACGCGGCCGGGCGTGCGGTCCGAATCAATGCGCCTCGTCCCAGTTATCGGCGGCGCGGGCGTCGACATGCAGCGGCACCGTGAGCGATACCGCCGGCATCGGCGCGTCCTCCATCACCCGCTTGATCACCGGCAGCGTCGCCGCAACCTCCTGCTCGGGCAGTTCGAACACGAGTTCGTCATGCACCTGCAGCAGCATCTGCGCGGAGAGATTCGCCTTCGCCAGCGCCGGCTCCATGCGGATCATCGCGCGGCGGATGATGTCGGCGGCGGTGCCCTGCAGACGCGCATTGACCGCGGCGCGTTCGTTGAAGGCGCGCACCGAGGGGTTCGAGGCGGCGATGTCGGGATAGTGGCACTTGCGGCCGAACAGCGTGACGACATAGCCGTGCCTGCGGCAGAACTCCTTGCTCGTCTCCATGAAGTCGCGGATGCCGGGGAAGCGCTCGAAATATTTCTTGATATAGGCGCCGGCTTCCTCGCGCGGGATGCCGAGCTGGTTCGCAAGCCCGAAAGCGGAAATTCCATAAATGATGCCGAAATTGATCGCCTTGGCCCGGCGGCGCACCTCGCCGGGCATGCCGGCCACCGGCACGCCGAACATTTCCGAAGCGGTCATGGCGTGGATGTCGAGCCCTTCGCGGAACGCGCGCTTGAGGGACACGATGTCGGCGATCTCGGCGAGCAGGCGCAGCTCGATCTGCGAGTAATCGGCGGAGGCGAGCTTCATGCCGGCGCCGGCGATGAAAGCGCGGCGGATTTTCCGCCCCTCCTCGGTGCGGATCGGGATGTTCTGCAGGTTCGGTTCGGCCGACGACAGCCGCCCGGTCGTGGTGGCGGCGAGCGCGTAGGACGTGTGCACCCGGCCCGTGTCGGGATTGACATAGGCGGGCAGCTGGTCGGTGTAGGTCGATTTCAGCTTGGTGAGCTGCCGCCATTCGAGGAGTTTCACCGGCAGCGCATGGCCTTCTTCGGCAAGGTCGTCGAGCACGGAGGCCGATGTCGACCACGCCCCGGTCTTGGTCTTCCTGCCGCCGGGCAGCTTGAACTTGCCGAACAGAATGTCGCCGAGCTGCTTCGGGCTGCCGAGATTGAACGGCTCGCCGGCGAGCGCCTGCGCCTCGTGCTCGAGCGCCGCCGCCTTCTGGGCGAACTCGCCGGAGAGGCGCGACAGCACCTCGCGATTGATCGAGATGCCGCGCCGCTCCATGCGCGCGAGCACCGGCACGAGCGCGCGTTCGAGCGTCTCGTAGACCGTGCTGACTCGCTCGGCGACGAGCCGCGCCTTGAACAGCCGCCACAGGCGGAGCGCAAGGTCGGCCTGCTCGGCGCAATAGGGGCAGGCGCGGGTGATTTCGACGTGCTCGAAGGGAACGAGCGTGCGGCCCTTGCCGACGATGTCGGCGAGCGCGAGCGACGAATGCTGCAAGTGGCGCGACGCAAGCTCGGTCAGCGAATGCCCGCCGAGCCCGGCATCGAGCACATAGGACATGAGCTGCACATCGTCGAATGCGCCAAGCGCGACGCCGTGGCGCGCGAGCGCATGCATGTCTCCCTTCAGATCGTAGCCGATCTTGAGCACGCCCTTGCTCTCGAACAGCGGCTTGAGCTGCGCGAGCGCGTCGCGGATCGGGACCTGGCCGGGCACGAGACCGCCGCCGGCGAGCAGGTCGTTCGCGGCGCGGTGGCTGAGCGGAATGTAGCAGGCCTGGTCGGGGCCGAGCGCGAGCGAAACGCCGATGATTTCGGCGATCATCGGATCGGGCGAGCTGGTGACCAGATCGATCGCGACAAAGCCCTGTTCGCTCGCCGCCGCGATCCAGCGCGCGAGCATGTCGCCGTCGAGCATGGTCTCGTAGCGCGCGCGGTCGATCCTGGTGCGCGCGGCTTCCGCCATCCGCTCGGCGACGAGGTTCTGCGGGGTGACCGGGGTTCCGCCCGGACCCGGAGCAAACGAGGTCTTCCGCCTTTCACCTCTCCTCTGCGGGGAGAGGTCGGCCGGCGAAGCCGGCCGGGTGAGGGGGAGCTCCCCTTGCCGCGGCGTAAGCACCTCACCCGGTTCCCCGCTGCGCTGGGGAGCACCCTCTGCCTCCACGGGTGCGGGCGATGGCGAGCCTCGACTGCGCTTCCGCCCGGGCGCAGCCTTGGATCGGCCTCGACCTCGTTGGGGTCGATCCCGGTCGCCTCGGCGACGCGCCGCGTCAGCGTGTTGAACTCCATCGCCTTGAGGAAGGCGACGAGCCTGTTCGGATCGACCCCGTCGAGGCGGCATTCGTCCAGCGGGCAGGCAAGCTCGACCTGGTCGTCCAGCAGCACGAGCTGTTTCGACATGCGCGCCTGCTCGGCGTACTCGATCAACGATTGCCGCCGCTTCTCCTGCTTGATTTCGGGGGCGCGCGCGAGCAGCGTTTCGAGGTCGCCATATTCGCCGATCAGCTGCGCCGCCGTCTTGACGCCGATGCCGGGCACGCCCGGCACATTGTCGGTCGCATCCCCGATCAGCGCCTGCACCTCGGTGACCTTTTCGGGCGGCACGCCGAAGCGCTCGATCACCTCGGCGCGGCCGATGCGCCGCTCATTGCCGGGCATCGGGTCGTACATCATGACGCCGTCGCGCACGAGCTGCATCAGGTCCTTATCGCCGGCGATGATGGTGACGTCGGCGCCGGCCGCGCGCGCGACGCGCGCATAGGTCGCGATCAGGTCGTCGGCCTCGTATCCCTCCTGCTCGATCGGAACGAGGCCGAAGGCGCGCACCGCGTCGCGCATCAGCGGGAACTGCGGGATCAGTTCGTCCGGCGGCTCCGGGCGGTGACCCTTGTATTCGGTGTAGATCTCGTTGCGGAAGCTCTTGCCGGAATAGTCGAACACGACCGCGAGATGGGTCGGCTTCACCTCGTTCAGCCCCTCGCGGAGAATCTTCCAGAGCATGTTGCAGAAGGTGAGCACGCCGCCGATCGGCAGCCCGTCCGAGCGCGTGAACGAGCGGCCACGGCTCTGCGCCGCCTTGAACATGGCGAAATAGGCGCGGAACACGAAGGACGACCCGTCGATGAGAAAGACGTGGTCGCCTTTTTTGGGAGCGCCGGGATGGGGTGCGGTCATGGACGGCTCTGAACAGCGTTGTTAAGCCGAATGTGGAACCAGGACCGCCCGTTGGCAACCTGAAGGCTGCCGGCCCCGCACGCACACAACAGGCACCGATGCAATTCGCCGACCCGCTGCCGATCGACGATGTGCTGCCGGACCTCACGGCGGCGCTTGCGACGCATGAACTCGGCCGTGCTGGTTGCGCCGCCCGGCGCCGGCAAGACAACGCGCGTGCCGCTGGTGCTCGCCGGCGAGCCCTGGGCGGCGGGAAAAAAGCTTCTCGTGCTCGAGCCGCGCCGGCTCGCCGCGCGCGCGGCCGCCGCGCGCATGGCGGCGACTCTTCGCGAAAGCGTCGGCGAAACGGTCGGCTATCGCGTCCGCTTCGGCTCGAAAGTGTCGGGCAAGACCCGCATCGAGGTCGTCACCGAGGGCGTCTTCACGCGCATGGTGCTCGACGATCCCGCCCTCGACGAGGTCGCGGCGGTGCTGTTCGACGAGTTCCACGAGCGTTCGCTCGACGCCGATCTCGGCTTGGCGCTTGCCCGCGACGTCCAGCAGGGCCTGCGCGACGATCTCAAGCTGCTCGTCATGTCGGCGACGATCGACGGCGCGCGCATCGGCGCGCATCTGGGCGACGCGCCGGTGATCGCAAGCGAAGGCCGCGCTTTCCCGGTCGAGACCCGCCATCTCGGCCGCGACGCCGCCCGGCCGATCGCGCCGCAGGTCGCCGACGCCGTCCTGCGGGCGCTGCGCGCCGAGCCGGGCTCCTTGCTCGTGTTCCTGCCGGGCGCGGCCGACATCCGCCGCGTCGAGCGACTGCTGGGGGACTGCCTGCGCGATCCGGCCATCGACGTCGTTGCGCTTTATGGCGCGCTCGACGCCGAGGCGCAGGACCGCGCGATCGCGCCCGCTCCTGCGGGCCGGCGCAAAGTGGTGCTCGCGACCTCCATCGCCGAGACGTCGCTCACCATCGAAGGCGTGCGCGTCGTGGTCGACTCGCGGGCTTGCGCGCGTTCCGCGCTACGAGCCCGATCTCGGGCTGACGCGGCTCGAAACCGTGCGCGTCTCGCGCGCGGCCGCCGACCAGCGGCGCGGGCGGGCCGGCCGCACCGAGCCGGGCGTCTGCTACCGGCTGTGGGACGAGCGGGAGACCATGTCGCTCGCGGCCTATGCGACGCCGGAAATCCTCGCCGCCGATCTCTCGGGCTTCGTGCTCGACCTCGCCCATTGGGGCGTGACCGATCCGCGCCGGCTCGTGTTTCTCGATTCGCCCGCCCGAACCGGCGCTGGCCGAGGCGAAGGCCTTGCTGCGCGAGCTCGGCGCGATCGACCCCGACGGACGGATCACCGAGGTCGGCCAAAGGCTGCGCGCGCTGCCGCTGCCGCCGCGGCTCGCGCGCATGGCGCTCGACGGCGCTCGGCTCGGCGCTGCCTCGCTTGCCGCAGAGATCGCGCTCGTGCTGACCGAACGCGGCCTCGGAGGCGACGATATCGACCTGCGCGCCAGGGTCGCGGAGCTTCGCCGCGATCGCTCGCGCCGGGCCGAGGATGCGCGCGCGATGGCGAAGCGCTGGGCGGAGACCGCGCGCGCGAGCGCCGCGGCGCTCGCGCGGACGGCAAAGCGATCTCCAATGAACTCACCCTCCCCTGAAAGGGGAGGGTCGGACCATCACAGATGGTCCGGGGAGGGGTCGCGCGCCGCTTCCGACCCCCTCCCGGCGCTGCGCGCCGACCTCCCCCTTTCTGGGGGAGGCGGCTCTGTTGTGTCGGCTGGCGCGCTTCTCGCGCTCGCCTTTCCCGATCGGCTCGCGAAGAATCGGGGAGGGGAGGGCGGCGCGTTCCTGCTCGCGAGCGGGCGCGGGGCCAATATCGACAAAGCCGCGCCGCTTGCGCGCGAGACGTTTATCGCCGTTGCCGAGCTGGCCGGGAGCGCCGCGCAAAGCCGGGTTCTGCTCGCCGCTCCGATTGCGCTGGCGGAGATCGAGGCGCTGTTCGGCGACCGCATCATCGAGGGCGAGGAGGTGAGCTTCGACCCCGCCTCCGCCAGCCTGCGCGGGCGGTGGACCCGCCGTCTGGGCGCGCTCGCGCTGGCCGAGCGGCCGACCAAGATCGCCGCGAGCGAGGAAACGGCGCGGCTGCTCTCCCGCAGCGTCGCCGGGCTTGGGCTCGACCGGCTGCCGTGGAGCAAAGCGCTCACGCAGTGGCGCGACCGAGTGACCTTTCTCCGCCGGCATGAAGGGGAGGACTGGCCGGACCTCTCCGACAGGGCGCTCGCCGCGACGGCGGCGGATTGGCTCGCGCCGGTTTTCTCCGGCAAGACGGCGCTCGATCAGCTCGGTGAAGATGAATTGTCGACCGCCCTACATGGTCTGCTGCCGTGGAATCTGCGCCGCCGGCTCGACCTCGACGCGCCGACCCATTTCGCCGCGCCGTCCGGTTCGCGCGTGCCGATCGACTACGCGGCCGAGGAGGGGCCGAAGCTTGCCATCCGGGTGCAGGAATTGTTCGGGCTCGACCGCCACCCGACCGTCGCGGACGGCCGGGTTCCGCTCGTGATCGAGCTCCTGTCGCCCGCGCAGCGGCCGGTGCAGATCACCCGCGATCTCCCCGCCTTCTGGCGCGGAAGCTATGCAGCGGTCCGCACCGAACTGCGGGGGCGTTATCCGAAGCATCCGTGGCCGGATGATCCGCTCGCCGCGCCGGCGACCACGCGCGCAAAGCCGCGCGGGATGTAAGCCGATTGACGGCCGCGCGGCGCTGCAGATCGGAACGGCGGCGTCAGAGTTGTCGCGAGGCGAAGAGCCGGTCCAAGCTGAACCCGCCCGGGCCGGCGACGAACATGGCGAGCAATCCGCCCACCATGGCCATGTTCTTGTTGAAATTGATCGCCTGCCCCCGCCGGGCGGCCTCGTCGAATTCCCAGAAACGATGTGCGATGCCGGTCGCCGCAAGCGTGAACACGATCAGCGCCAAGGCGGCATAGCGGGTCGCGATTCCGATGATGAGCGCAAGTCCGCCGGCGAATTCGACCGCCGCGCCGATAATCGCGAAAGCGTAGCTCGCCGGGACGCCCTGCCGTTCGAGCGATGCGGCAAAGCCCGCAAGGCCCATCAGCTTGCCCCAGCCGCTCAGGACGAAGATGTATCCCAGCAGGATACGCGCGAGCAGCAGCATCGCATCCGCCAGTCCGGGACTGAGGGGAAGCGCAAGCGGGCCTGCGCCGTCATACGCCGAAGTGGAGGGCTGACGCCGATCGAGCATGGTGGTCACCTCCTTGCACGAACGCGCGAGACGTTTGTCGGTTCGAACGCGCCCCCGCTATTTGCGGCTCTCTCGACCGGTTGCCGCCTTGAAGGACGGCGGCAAAGCGCCGGCCCCGCTCGATCGGCGCGGCCGGCGCAGCTTCGGTCGGCTATCCGACCCCGTGCTTCTTCAGGGCGGTGCCGATCTCGTCGAGCACCGCCGGGTCGTCGATCGTCGCCGGCATCGTCCAAGCGTCGTGGTCGGCGATCTTCTTCATGGTTCCGCGCAAGATCTTGCCGGACCGCGTCTTCGGCAGACGCGAGACGGTGATGGCGATTTTGAAGGCCGCCACCGGGCCGATCTTCTCGCGCACCATGCCGACGATCTCTTTCTCGATCTCGGCCGGCGAGCGGCTGACGCCGGACTTCAGCACGATGAAGCCGCACGGGACTTCGCCCTTGAGCTCGTCCTTGACGCCGATCACCGCGCATTCTGCGACGGCCTGGTGGCTCGATAGCACCTCCTCCATGCCGCCGGTGGAGAGGCGATGCCCGGCGACATTGATGATGTCGTCGGTGCGGCCCATGATGTAGAGGTAGCCGTCCTCGTCATGGAAACCGGCGTCGCCCGACTTGTAGTAGCCGGGGAACTCGGTGAGATAGCCTTCCTGGAAGCGGTCGTCCTGCTGCCACAGCGTCGGCAGGTTGGCGGGCGGAAGCGGCAGCTTGATCACGATCGAGCCCATCGTGTTGGCCGGCAGCTCATGGCAGCCTTCGTCGACGATGCGCACGTCGTAGCCCGGCATCGCGACCGTGGGCGAGCCGTGCTTCACCGGGAGCTGGCCGAGGCCGACCGGGTTGCCCGCGATCGCCCACGCGGTCTCCGTCTGCCACCAGTGATCGATCACCGGCACCTTCAGCAGGTTCTCGGCCCAGACGATGGTGTCGGGATCGGCGCGCTCGCCGGCGAGGAAGAGGGCGCGGTATTTCGACAGATCATACTGGCCGAGCAGCTTGCCCTGCGGATCTTCCTTCTTGATGGCGCGGAAGGCGGTCGGGGCGGTGAACATCGTCACGCATTTGTGCTCCGCGATCACGCGCCAGAACGCGCCGGCGTCGGGCGTGCCGACCGGCTTGCCCTCGTACAGGATCGTGGTGCAGCCGTGGAACAGCGGCGCATACACGATGTAGCTGTGGCCGACGACCCAGCCGACATCGGAGGCCGCCCAATAGACTTCGCCGGGGTCAACCCCGTAAAGGTTCTTCATCGACCATTTGAGCGCGACCATGTGCCCGCCATTGTCGCGCACCACGCCTTTCGGTATTCCGGTCGTGCCCGACGTGTAGAGAATGTAAAGCGGGTCGGTGGCGGCGACCGGCACGCATTCGGCGGTCTTGCCGGCCTTCAGCGCGGCCGCGCGCAGCTCGCCCCAGTCATGGTCCCGGCCAGCCGTCAGGTCGGCCGCAACCTGCGGACGCTGCAGGATGATGCAGGTCTCGGGTTTTGCTTGAGCCAGCCGGATCGCTTCGTCGAGCATCGGCTTGTAGGCGATGACGCGCCCCGGCTCGATGCCGCAGCTCGCCGACAGCACGAGCTTGGGCTTGGCGTCGTCGATGCGGGTCGCGAGTTCCTTGGGGGCGAAGCCGCCAAACACGACCGAGTGGATCGCGCCGATGCGGGCGCAGGCGAGCATGCCGAACAGCGCCTCCGGAACCATCGGCATATAGAGGATGACGCGGTCGCCTTTGCCGACGCCGAAGTCTTTCAGCATCGCCGCAAGCGTGCTCACCTCGGTGAGGAGCTCGCTATAGGTGAAGGTCTTCTTCGTTCCGGTAACGGGAGAATCATAGATCAGTGCCGGCTGCGCCGCGCGGCCGCCCAGGACGTGGCGATCGACCGCGTTGTAGCAGGTGTTGCACACCGCCCCGACGAACCAGCGCCCGTACACGCCGAGGCTCGGATCAAAGACCTTGGTCGCCTTCTCGTACCAGTCGATCTCTGCCGCCGCGTCTCCCCAGAAGCCGAGCGGATCCGTCTTGGCGCGTTCGTAGACCTCCCAGTAGCGGCTCGCAGGTCGCGCGCTCGCCCGCTTGGCGGACTCAACAGACATAGCGGATGTCGTCACGTGCGCTTTCCTCCCTGGTGAAGCTCCCGGTGCAGCCCTTTCGCGCGGGCAGGCCGGGACGGTGTTCTTGATGAGCAAAAAAGTTGCAGCGATTGTGCTCAATTAAGGGGTGTTGGCAAGGGCGCTGGCGATCCCTCTTTGGTCGACACTGGCTATTAGCCGAGCGGAATCAACGAATAAGGGGCATGGGCGGGGATGCAAGAAAGGTCGCGGCGGGGGTGTTCGGCAGGCGCCGGCCCGCGCCGTAGGGCAAAGGTAAGGCGGGGCAAAATGCAACTGCCGGCCCGTGGCCGCGAGCCGGCAGATTTCCGCAGAATTTTGGGACCTTACAGCTTGGCGTCGTCGGCGGATGCCAGTCTAGTGAAGGCTAGTCTTTTCTCGCAAACGAGCAATGGCGTCTTTTACTTGCAACTTGCGCCGCTTCAACTCGACCAACTGGAGATCATCTACCGATGGATGTTGGCGCATCTCCATGAGTTCGGCTTCCAACATCCGATGCCGTTGTTCGAGTTCTGCAAGCTCGAGCGTGGCCATAAGGCAAATCTCCTCATGTCAGTTTTCCCAGCCTAGGTAATTTGCCATATTTTCAGAATCGAGTCGACTGCGTTTGATTGTGCGACACAAAAAATGCGTACGCGCCGCGCGGGGAGGTTGGCTTGAAAAACCGCGCGGCTCAGGCGATACAAGTTGTCGGGCCGGAGTCGCCATTTCGCTGGCGCAGATCGATCGCGGCCACGTGCGGCGGCGCAATGACGGATGACGACGAAGCGGAGCTGCGGTCGCAGCTCGCGCGCCTCAGGCAGGAGCATCGCGACCTCGATGCCGCGATTTCGGCGCTGCAGGATGCGCCGGGCTCGGATATCCTGCAGGTGCAGCGGCTGAAAAAACGCAAATTGTGGCTCCGCGACCGCATCACTTTCATCGAAGATCAGCTCACCCCGGACATTATCGCCTAGGGTCCGGACCTCCCGCGCCGGTCCCGGCGCATCCGTCGCCGCCTGCCTTCGCCGACCTTGCTACCCGGCCGGGCGTTCCTATAAGTTCGCCTTCATCTTGCGGCGCAAAGAGAATTCGAACGGCCGCGCATCCGAGCATCCGATGACGGAAAGACCGGTGGCGATCATCATGGGCAGCCAGTCGGACTGGGCCACCATGCAGCACGCCGCCGAGACCCTCGACGCCTTGGCGGTGGGCTATGCGGCGCGGATCGTCTCCGCACACCGCACGCCGGAGCGCCTTTATGCGTTCGCGACCGGCGCGCAGGAGGCCGGTTTCAAGGTCATCATCGCGGGCGCGGGCGGGGCGGCCCACCTTCCCGGCATGACGGCCGCGCTCACCACGCTGCCGGTGTTGGGCGTGCCGATCGAGTTCTAAGGCGCTCTCGGGCGTCGACTCGCTCTATTCGATCGTTCAGATGCCGCCGGGAGTCCCGGTCGGAACGCTCGCAATCGGCCGCTCCGGCGCGATCAATGCGGCCCTGCTCGCCGCGAGCGTGCTTGCGCTCAGCGACGCGGCGCTCGCGCAGCGGCTTGCATCCTGGCGGCGCCGGCAGACCGAAGCGGTCGCCGAGGAGCCCGCCGAGGAGAGCCGCCCGTGACCCTTGCTGCGCGCCCGCTCGACCCGGACGCGACCATCGGCATTCTCGGCGGCGGACAGCTTGGCCGCATGCTGGCGCTCGCCGCCGCGCGGCTCGGCTTCAAATGTCATGTGCTTTGTCCCGAACCGCTCTCCTGCGCCTTCGACGTGGTCCGCCGCGTGACGGAGGCCGATTATACCGACAAGGCCGCGCTCGATCGCTTCGCCGACGATGTCGATCTCGTGACCTATGAATTCGAGAACGTCCCGGCGGAGACGGCGGCTTTTCTCGCCGCGCGCAAGCCGGTTCTGCCCGACCCGCAGGTGCTGGCGACGACCCAGGACCGGCTCGTGGAAAAGAATTACGTGGCCGCGCTCGGCATCCCCACGGCCCCTTTCGCGGCGGTGGATTCCCCGAAAGCGCTGGCGCGCGCCTTGAAGGAGCTTGGCCGGCCGGCGGTGTTGAAGACCCGGCGGTTCGGCTACGACGGCAAGGGCCAGGCGACCATTCGCGCGGGCGACGATCCCGAGGCGGCCTGGCGCGAGATCGGCGCGCAGCCGGCGATCCTCGAAGCCTATGTCGCCTTCGAGCGTGAAATATCGGTCGTGGTCGCGCGCGGTCTCGACGGCCAAACCGCCTGCTTCGACGTCGCCGAGAACGAGCACCGCAACCACATTTTGAAAGTGTCGCGCGTTCCGGCGGCGATCTCGCCCGCGCTCGCCGAAGAGGCGCGCCGGATCGCCTGCCGTATCGCTGATGCATTTGCCTATACGGGAGTGCTGGCGGTCGAAATGTTCGTGGTCGCGGACGGGACCGGACCCGCCGTCATGGTGAACGAAATCGCCCCGCGCGTGCACAATTCCGGGCACTGGACGATCGACGGTTGCTCGGTCTCGCAGTTCGAGCAGCATATCCGCGCCGTGGCCGGCTGGCCGCTCGCAAACCCGATCCGGCGCGGACGCGCGGAGATGGTCAATCTGGTCGGGGCGGAGGTCGAAGAGTACCGGAAGTGGCTGGCCGTGCCAGGGGCGTCGGTGCATCTCTACGGCAAGTCGTCTGTCCGCCCGGGCCGCAAGATGGGACATGTGACGCGCATATTCGACGAATAGGCCGCCGGCTGTGTCCGTGCGGAGACGCGGACGGACGCCTGCCGCGCCGATTGTGCGCCGATTGCCGGGTATGATGGACTCCGCAGCGCGTTTCTGCTAAATCGCTGCAAACTGGAGCGGCGCGCGCGATCGTTTTATGGCGACCGCGGGTTCGTGCCGTGCCCGCTCAAACAGCAGAACTCGAAAGGACTAAGCTTGCAGGTACTCGTTCGCGACAACAATGTGGACCAGGCTCTCAAGGCGCTGAAGAAGAAGATGCAGCGTGAGGGCATTTTCCGGGAGATGAAGCTTCGCGGCCATTACGAGAAGCCCTCCGAACGCAAAGCGCGCGAAAAGGCCGAGGCGATCCGGCGCGCGCGTAAGCTCGCGCGCAAGCGCGCGCAGCGGGAAGGCCTCATTCCCGGCAAGCCGAAGCCCGCGCCGCGCCTCGGGGGCCCGGGCGCCGGTCGACCGGGCAGCGGTCCTCCGCGCGCCGCCCGCTGACGGCCGGCGACGCGAGACGGACGCGGCGGACCTGGTCTCGCCGCGGGGTTTGACCGCCAGCCGCAAGTTTGCCTCCTTTCTCCTTGTATTCATTGATCGAGCATTCGATTCGCTTCGGGCGAGACCCGAGGCTCGCGAACACCGCCGGCGAGGAGACCATGACCAAGCGGCTGGCGCGCCCTGGCCAGATCGGCCTTAGCCGCATCGTCGCGCTGACGGGGCTTGCGCTCGGCGGCTGCTCGTCGATCATGAACATGCCGGGAGGCCTGGTCGACGAGCCGACCTCGGCGGCGTCGCCCGCCAATCTCGCCTCGCTCACCGACGTCGTCAGCAAGAACCCGAACGATCCGCAGGCCTACAATATGCGCGGATCGGTGCTGGGCCAGTCGGGCCGCTATCAGGAAGCGCTCGCCGATTTCGACAAGGCGGTCGCGCTCGATCCCAACTATTCGCAGGCCTACGCCAATCGCGCGCTGGCCAATCGCCAGCTCGGCCAGCTCGATCCCGCCCTCGCCGACTACAACCGCGCGCTCGGAATCGACGGCTCCTACGCCGTCGCCTATGTCGGCCGCGGCATGGTCCAGCGCGACAAAGGCCAACTGCTCGAGGCGCTGCAGGATTTCAACAAGGCGATCCAGATTAGGCCGGACAATGCGCAGGCCTATTACAATCGCGGCCTGCTGTACCAGGGCCAGCGGCAATACCAGTTCGCGATCGACGACTTCTCGACGGCGATCGGGCTGTCGCAGCAGCAGGCGGAGCCGTTCGTCGCGCGCGGGCTGAGCTATCTCGCCATCAACGACCTGAAGGCCGCGGCCGGCGATTTCGACGATGCGGTGCAGATCGACCCGAACAATCATCGCGCCTGGACCAGCCGCGGGCTTGTTTACGAGCGCACCGGCGACAAGGAGAAGGCCGCCGGGTGCTACGCGCGAGCCATGTCGATACGAAGGGACTACCAGTCGGCGCTGGAAGGCTTCCAGCGGGTCGGCGGCGACCCCAAGAAGACCTATCAGGACTATAATTGAAGCCGCTGCGCCTCAACCGTTGAGCTTTGCGTCGCGCGCCGATCCCGCCAGTCGACCGCTCAGAGTGTCTGCCGCGTCGCGCAGCGCGGACACGATCGTCTCGACCGGGAACCGTTGCAGGTTCTGCGCGATCCCGACCAGGCCGACGCTGTAGATGACGCTGCCGGCGACATGCACCGGGCAGGCATAGCTCGACACGCCCGGATCCAGCTCGTCGAGACACACGGCAAAGCCGTCGCGGCGCACGCGGCCGAGTTCGGCGAGCACGTCCTTGCGTTTCGTCCGGGTTTTCGGCGTGAAGGCGACGCGCTTTTCCTGCAAGGCGCGGGCGAGGAACGCCTCGTCCTGGAATGCGAAGATCGCCTTGGCGGACGCGGCCGCATGCAAGGGCATGGCGCGGCCCGGCTGCACATAGGAATGGCGGTCGCGTTCCGGCATCACCATCGCCGCCGACTCGACGAGGTCGCCGTCGAGCTTGGCGAGGAAGGCGGTTTCTTTGAAGCGCTCCGCGAGCGGCGCGAGGACGGGCCGCGACAGGTCGGCCAGCGTCTCCCCCGCGAGCCGCATATGCAGCAAGCGGATCAGGCGGTTGCCGAGAACGTAGATCTTCCGGTTCTCGCGCTGCTCGAGATAGCCGACGCGCAGGAGCGAATTGATCAAGCGATGCGCCGTCCCGCGCGGAAGCTCGGTCGCGCGCATGATCTCGGCAAGGATCAGTCCGTTGGGGCTCGCGGCGACGGCGTCGAGCACCGTCGCATAGCGGCCGAGGACGCCCTCATCAGCGCTCAATGCTCCCTCCAGGAACAAACGCCGGAAACCGGCCCGCGGCTGACATCGCCGCCTTGACTCGATCGCGCATAGTTTGTTGAATTGGCGAATTCTAGAAAAAAGTTCCGGAAAATGGAACAAGAGAAATTGGGCTGGAAGCGCTCCGGGGCGGAGCGTTTGCAGTTACCCTGCTGGGAATATCGATTTGCTCGAAAAGGGTTCTCGGCAGTGGAACGATCCGGGTGCATGGTCCGACAAGGCGGGAGCCGGTTTGCGGCCGGAGAACTCGACTACGCAAGAGCGGCTGAGCGAGGTCCGGCGCGACCGAAACGGACCCCGCTCGTGATTTCGCTGGATCGGCGAGGACAAGCGCTGTGACCTTGAACGTCAACTCGCCGCATGCGCGCGACATTCGCGGCCATCTTCACCCGTTCACCAATGCGCACCTGCACGAAACCGTCGGCCCGCATATTTTCGTGCGCGGCGAGGGCATTTACGTCATCGACGATGCGGGAAAGCGCTATATCGAGGGGCTGTCCGGCTTGTGGTGCGCCGCGCTCGGCTTCAGCGAGAAGCGGCTGGTCGATGCGGCGACCCGCCAGCTCAATACGCTGCCCTTCTACCACAACTTCTCGCACAAGGCGGTCGAGCCGGCGATCGAGCTCGCCGACTATCTCGTCAGCCGTGCGCCCGTGCCGATGTCGAAAGTGTTTTTCACCAATTCCGGCTCGGAGGCGAACGACACCCAGGTCAAGCTCGTCTGGTATTACAACAACATCCTGGGCCGCCCCAACAAGAAGAAGATCATCGCGCGCAAGGGCGCCTATCACGGCATCACCGTCGCCGCCGGCAGCCTGACCGGGCTCGCCTATGCGCAGCAGGCGTTCGACCTGCCGATCGCCAACATCCTGCATGCCGACTGCCCGCATTACTATCGCTACGCGGAGCCCGGCGAATCCGAAGAACAGTTCAGCGAGCGGCTCGCGGCCAATCTCGCAGCGCTGATCGAACGCGAGGGGCCGGACACGGTCGCCGCTTTCATCGCCGAACCGTTTCTCGGCGCGGGCGGGGTGATCCCGCCGCCCAAAGGCTATTTCGAGCGCATTCAGCCCATTCTCGCGCAGCACGACATTCTGTTCATCGTCGACGAGGTGATCAGCGGTTTCTATCGCACCGGACGGATGTTCGCCTGCGAGACCTACGACCTGAAACCGGACCTCATCAGCCTCGCCAAGGCGCTCTCGTCGGCCTATCAGCCGATCGGCGCCGTGATGCTGTCGGAGAAAATCTATCAGGCGGTGGTCGAGGGCAGTCGCCGGCTCGGCACTTTCGGCACCGGCTTCACCTATACCGGGCACCCCGTTCCCACCGCCGTCGCGCTCGAAACGCAGCGCATCTATGACGAGCGCGACATCGGCGCGCATGTGCGTGCGCTCATCCCGCAGTTTTCCCGCCGGATCGAGCGCCTGGCGGACCGCCCGCTCGTCGGCGAGGCGCGTTGCGCGGGTCTTGTCGGCGCGGTCGAGCTCGTCGCCGACAAGGCGGCGAAGCGCAGTTTCGATGCGCAGCAGAAGGTGGGCGCCTGGACGATGAACCGGGCGCTCGAGCACGGCCTGATCGTTCGCGCGCTGGTCAACGACACGATCGCGCTCTGCCCGCCGCTCATCATTTCCGCGGCGGAGATCGACGACATGTTCGATCGTTTCGAACGCACGCTCGATGACGCGGCGAAAGAGTTCGGCCGCGCGTGACGGACACGGCGATGGACAGCCCCGCCAACTGGCTGGTCGGGATCGATATCGGGGGCACCTTCACGGATGTCGTCGCGGTCGACCGGACGTGCGGCGAGACGCGCACCGGCAAGGTGGTGACGCGGTCCGGCGATCGCGTGGCGAGCCTCTTGGCGGCGCTCGCGGCGGTGGGGCTGGAGTGGGCGGAGGTCGGCGATCTCGTCCACGGCACGACGATGATCACCAATGCGATCGTCCAGGCGGACTTCGCGCGGACGGCGCTGATCGCGACCGCGGGGTTCGCCGACACGCTCGCCATCGGCCGCCAGAACCGGCGCCATCTCTATCGCCTCGATCTTCTGCCGAAGCTCATCCCGCTCGTTCCGGAAGAACGGCGCTTGGAGGCCGACGAGCGGCTCGATCACCAGGGAAACGTGCTGCGGCCGCTTGCCGAGAGCGAGATCGACCGGCTGATCGGCGCGCTCGCGGCCATCGACGTCGAGGCGGTGGCCATTTCCCTGCTGCACGCCTACGCCGATCCGGCGCATGAGGAGCGCCTCGCCAGCCGCGTCCGCGAGCGCTTCGCCTATGTCGCCGTCTCCAACCGCATCAATCCCGAGGCGCGCGAATACGAGCGCACGGCGACGACCGTGCTGAGCGCGAGCGTGATGCCGCTGGCGGCGGGCTATCTCGACAGCCTCGACGCGCGCAAGCCGGCGCAGTCGCGACTGCATCTGTTCCATTCGGGTGGAGACATGGCCTCGCCCGCGGCCGTGCGCGACCTGCCGCTGGCGCTCGCTCTGTCGGGGCCTGCGGCCGGCGTCGCCGCCGCCGCGCAGGTCGCGCGCGAACTCGCGCTCGATCACGCGATCAGCTTCGACATGGGCGGCACGACCACCGATGTCTGTCTCGTCTCGCAGGGACGGCCGGAGATCGCGAGCGACCGCAAGCTCGACGATCATCCGCTGCGCCAGTCCATGGTCGCCGTCGAATCGATCGGCGCCGGCGGCGGATCGATCGCTTCGTTCGACCGCGGCGCGCTCTGCGTCGGCCCCGAAAGCGCGGGCGCCGAACCGGGTCCGGCCTGCTATGGCCGCGGCGGGACGCGCGCGACGGTGACCGACGCCAATCTCCTGCTCGGCTATCTCAATCGCGATCGGCTCTACGGCAATGAGCTGCGGCTGGACGAGCGCGCGGCGCGCGCGGCGGTCGCACGTCTCGCGGCCGAAGTCCGGCATGGAGCTTCTCGATGCCGCGCTGGGCATCGTCCGGGTGGCGAACCAGGCGATGGTGCGCGCGCTGCGGCGGGTGACGGTGGAACGCGGCATCGACGGGCGGCGCTGCACGCTCATCGCATTCGGCGGCGCGGGTCCGATGCACGCGGTGGCGGTCGCGCGCGCCTTCGGCATTGCGCAGGTGATCGTCCCGGCGCAATCGAGCGTGTTCTCGGCGACGGGCTGCGTGCATGCGCAGATGGGCTATTCGCAGCAGCAGACCTTGCGCATGCCGGCGGAGCGTTGGGATGTCGGGTCGATCGACAACGCGCGGCAGCGATTGCGGGCGCGGCTCGCGGCGCCGCTGATCGCGGCCGGCCATCGTCCGGAGGCGCTCTCGGTCGAAGAAACCGCCGCCGTGCGCTACCACGGGCAGAGCTATGCGATCGAGATCGTCCAGCCGGACTTTTCCGATCCCGCGCGGCTCGGGCGGGATTTCCTCGAGCAGCATCGCAGGCTGTACGGCTTTGCGACCGACGAGCCGTGGGAGCTCACCGCGATAAGGATGCGGGTCGCCGCGCCGCGCGCGGACATTCCGGCCGTCGCGCGGCCTGCGGCGCGCGGCGAGGCGCGGTCCAATGCAAGCCCCTGCGTGTTCGACCAGCTCGGCGAGCAGATGACGCAGCGGCTCGACCGCGCGGCGATGGTGCCCGGCGGCGTGGTGCGCGGCCCCGCGGTGATCGAGGACGCGTTCTCGACGGTGGTGGTCCCGCCCGGCGCGACGGCGGCGGCGGACGCGCGCGGGCATCTCGTCATCACGGTCGGCCGGGCGGTCATGAGCGGCGAGGATCGGGCGGCATGAGCGTCGGCGTCGATCCCGTCTCGTTGGAAGTGATCCGCAACGGGCTCACCTCGATTGCGGAGGAAATGTCCCTGATCGTCATGCGCTCGGCGCGCTCGCCGCTGCTGCGCGAAGCCGGCGATCTGTCCTCCGCGGTGACCGACGCCGACGGCGTTCCTCGTCGCGCAGGGGCGCGACGTGCCGATGCATCTCGGCGTCATGAGCTTCACCGTGCGCGAATTCCTCAAGCGCGTGCCGAAAGAGCGCTTGCGCCCGGACGATGTCTGGCTTCTCAATCTGCCCGAGGTGGGCGGCAATCACTTGCCGGACGTGAAGGCGATCCGCCCGGTGTTTGCGGACGGCATGATCCGCGCCTTCGCAGTGTCGCTCGCCCATTGGGCGGACATCGGCGGCGCCCTGCCGGGCAGCTATGTCCCGAACGCGACCGACGCCTGGCAGGAAGGCCTGCGGATTTCGCCCCTGCGGATCGCCACGGCGGACGGCGTCGACCGCGAGAAGCTCGACTTCGTGCTCGCCAATGTGCGCGGACCCGCCGAGCGGGAGGGCGACATCCTCGCGCAGCTCGCGGCGACCCGCGTCGCCGACGAGCGGCTGCAGCAGCTTTTCGCCGAGCACGGCGCCGACATCGTGATGGCGGCGATCGCGGCGATCCACGATCGCGCCGAGGCGCAGATGCGCGATGCGATCGCCGCCGTGCCGGACGGCGTCTACGACGGCGTGGACTGGCTCGACGACGACGGCTCCGGACAGGAGCGGATCGCCATCCGCGTGCGCGTGACGATTTCCGGCAGCGAGGCGCTGTTCGACTTCTCCGAGAGCGACGACGCCACGCGCGGTCCGGTGAACACCACGCCCTTCATCACGGCGGCCTCGGTGTTCTACTGCATGAAGGCCCTGCTTGGGCCGGACATCCAGCCGAGCGGCGGCTGCTACCGGCCGATGACGATCGTGACCCGGCCGGGCTCCGTGCTCAATCCCGGCATCGACAAGCCGGTGGTCGGCGGCAATCACGAGACATCCCAGCGGATCGCCGACGCCGTGTTCCGCGCCCTCGACCCGGCGCTGCCGGGGCGGGCGAGCGCGGGCGGGCCGACCACGTCCGGACTGATCCTGTTCGCCGGACGACGGCGCGACGGCATGTGGACGACGCTCTACGAGGTCCATGGCGGCGGCGAAGGCGCGCGCCTCGACCGGGACGGCATGCCGGCGCTGCGCGTGCATATGTCCAATGTCATGAACACGCCGGCCGAGGTGATCGAGGCCGAATACCCGATCAGGGTCGAGCGGCAGGCGCTGCGGCCCGGCTCGGGCGGACGCGGCCGGCATCGCGGCGGCGACGGCCTCTGTCGCGCCTATCGGATCATGGCCCCCGACATATCCGTCACCTCGATGTTCGAACGGCGGCTCGTTCCGCCCTACGGCCTGCACGGCGGCGAGCCCGGCGCGCCGTTCCGGGTCACGGTGACCAAGGCGGACGGCTGCATGTTCGAGCTGTCGGGCAAGGCCAATATCCGACTGAGCGAGGGCGACCTCGTGGTGGTGGAGACCTGCGGCGGGGGCGGTTACGGGCCGCCGGACATCGCCGCGGACGAACAAGAGGGCGGAGCACGTTGATGAGGCTTGCAGACAAGAACGCGATCGTCACCGGCGCCGCAAAAGGAATGGGAAGCGCGATCACCACGACGCTGGCGCGGGAGGGCGCGAACGTGTTCCTGACCGCGCGCGACGTCGAGGCGCTCGCCCCGGTTGCGCGGCAGGTGATCGATCTGGGCCGCAAGGCTTTCGTTCACGGCTGCGACGTCACCGTCGAAACCCAGGTGAAGGCGATGGCGGACAAGGCGCGGGAGGCGTTCGGCGGACAGATCGACATCCTGGTCAATGTCGCCGGCGTGACCGGGCCGATCGAAACGCCGCTGCAGAACATCGGCGTCGAGGATTTCGACTATACGATCCACGCCAATGTGCGGGGGACGTTCCTGCCCATCAAGCATGTCCTTCCCGCGATGATCGAGCGGCGCAGCGGCAAGATCGTGAACATCGCCGGCACCTCGGGACTGCGCGGCTATCCGATGCGGACGGCCTACAGCGCGTCCAAATGGGCGGTGCGCGGCATAACGCGCACGGCGGCGCTCGAAGCGGGGAAGTACAATATCAACGTGAACGCCGTCTGCCCGGGCATCGTCGAGACCCCGCGCATGGAGAAGCTGTGCCGCGAAAAGGCGGCCGTGCGCGGCTGGACCTACGAGCAGGTGTATGAGGAGTATGTGCAGGACATGGCCCTCAAGCGCGTCACCACGATACAGGACGTGGCCAATGCCGTGCTGTTCATGTGCAGCGATGAAAGCCGCAACATCACCGGCCAGGAGCTCGCGGTGGACGGCGGCTGGGATGTGTAGGGTCCGAAGTTCAACGCTTGCCTCCGGACCTGCATTGGGCGCGCGTCCCGCACGCGGCGCAGCGCGCCGCTTCGCTCCGTGCTGCGCTGCGCCCGGGAAACGAGCCCTTGCGGCAGGCGAGTATCGAAATGAATGAACGCGGAAAGCTTAACGGAGCCGGCCATGAATAAGATCGAGCGGTGGAACACGCCGCCCAATCTGCCGCGGCGCATGGTGATCGGCGGCGAACGTGTGGACGCGGTCGGACGCGGGCGCATGGAGACGGTCGATCCGGCGACTGGGCAGGCCTTCGCCGATGTCCCGCAGGCCGGTTCCGAGGACGTCGATCGCGCCGTCGATAGCGCGAAACGCGCGCTCGCCGGCGCGTGGCGCTCGGTCAGCCCGGCCGAGCGCGGCCGCATCCTCGTCCGCGCCGCAGCGCTCGTCCGCCGCGACAGGGAGCGGCTCGCGCGCGTCGAAACGCTCGACAGCGGCAAGCCGCTGCGCGAGTCGCTCGTCGATGTTGAAACCACCGCCGCCTATTTCGAATATTACGCCGGGATGGCCGACAAGCTGCAGGGCGACACGATCCCGCTCGGTCCGGATTACATTTCCTTCACCCTGCACGAGCCGGTCGGCGTGACCGCGCATATCATCCCGTGGAACTTCCCGCTGGTGACCACCGCCCGCGGCGTCGCGCCGGCGCTCGCCGCCGGCAACACCGCGGTGGTCAAGCCCGCGGAGCAGACGCCGCTGACCGCTTTGATGCTCGCGGACCTGCTGGAAGAAGCGGGGCTGCCGGCCGGCGTCTATAATGTGGTGACAGGCTACGGGCCCGAAGCGGGCGCGCCGCTCTGCGCGCATCCGGACGTGGCGCATGTCACCTTCACCGGCTCGGTCGCGACCGGCAAGACGGTGATGAAGCTCGCCGCCGACCACGTCGCATCGGTGACGCTCGAACTCGGCGGCAAGTCGCCCGTGGTGGTTCTCGCGGACGCCGATCTCGACGCCGCGGTCGAGGGCACGCTCAAGGCGATCTACACCAATGCCGGGCAGGTGTGCTCGGCGGGCTCGCGGCTCGTGGTCGAGCGGCGGGTGCATGACGCCATGCTCGAGCGGCTGGTCGCGCGCACCAAGACGCTCGCGCTCGGTCACGGATTGGACGATGCGCCGATTGGTCCGCTCGTGTCCGAGAAGCAGCGCGCCCGCGTCAGCGGCTTTGTCGCGGACGCGCGCCAGCGCGGGCTGGACATCGCGGTGGGCGGCGGCCCGGCGACGGTGAAGGGCCTTGAAGGCGGCTATTTCTTCGCGCCGACCATCCTCGACCGGGCAGCCGTCGCCGATCCGGTTTCGCAGGAGGAGATTTTCGGGCCGGTGCTCACGGTCCAGGTGGTCGATACGCCCGAGGAGGCGATCGCCGTCGGGAACGCGACGCCCTACGGGCTCGTCGCCGGCATCTACACGGCCGACATCACCAAGGCGCTGCGTTTCGCGCGCGACATCGAGGCGGGACAGGTGTTCATCAACCAGTTTTTCGCGGGCGGAGTCGCGACCCCGTTCGGCGGCGTCAAGAACAGCGGCTTCGGACGCGAGAAGGGGCTTGCCGCGCTAAGCTCGTATTTTCGCATCAAATGCGTCACCGCGCGGATCTGACGGCGGAGCGCCACGTCATGGATGCAAGCTTCGATCTCGCGATGCCCGGCAACTGCGCGCAGGCGTTGCAGCTGCTCGCCGCCGACGGCGCGATCCCGCTCGCGGGAGGCACCAATGTGGTGGTCGATCTGCGCGCCAAGCGGCTCGCGCCGAAGCAGCTCGTCTCGCTCGATCGCCTCGCAGAGCTGCGCGGCGTCGCCGCCGCGAACGGCCGCATCGAAATCGGCGCGCGCACCACGGTGACCGATCTCCTGCGGCGCCCGGAGATCGCCGCGACCGCGCCGTCGCTCGTGCAGTCGGCGGCGGTGTTTGCCGGCCAGATGGTGCGCAACACCGCGACCGTCGCCGGCAATATCGCCTGCGGCTCGCCGGCGGCCGATCTCGTGCCGCCGCTGCTCAGCCTCGACGCCGAAATAACGCTGATGTCGGCGCGCGGCGAGCGCATCCTGCCGCTTGCATCCTACTTCGTCGATTACCGCACGGACGTGCGCCGCCCTGACGAGTTGATCACCGCCATCGCCTGGAAGCGGCCGCCCGAGCGCGCGTACAACGTCTTCTACAAGCTCGCGCGCCGCAAAGGCGATGCGATCACGGTCACAGGCGTCGCGGTGACGATCGCCGTCGAGGGTGGGCGCTGCACGCGCGCGCGCATCGCGCTCGGGGCGGTCGCGCCCATCGTCATACGCGCGCAGCGGGCGGAAGCCATGCTCGAGGGCGAGATGCTCACGCCGGCGCTGATCGATGCGGCCGCGCGCGCGGCGGCGGAGGAAAGCCGCCCGATCGACGATATCCGCGCGTCGGCGGAGTACCGGCGGCACATGGTGCGCGTGCTGACGCGCCGCCTCGTCGGCCAGGCGGCCGATCGGCTCGGGTGAGGAATTGTCAGCATGTCGGCGGAACGCATCATCACGTTGAAGGTCAATGGCCGGTCGGTGGAGACCGCCGCGCCGGCGCATCGCACTTTGCTGGAGGCGCTGCGGGACGCTGGATTCGTCGACGTCAAGCGCGGCTGCGAGAAAGGCGACTGCGGCGCATGCGCGGTTTTGCTCGATGGCGTCGCGGTCGATGCCTGTCTAACCTTGGCCTGGACCGCCGAGGGCCGCGAGATCGTCACCGCCGCGGGGCTTTCCCGCGACGGGCTGCATCCGCTGCAGGAGAGCTTCATCGAGAAGGGTGCGATCCAGTGCGGCTACTGCACGCCCGGCCTGCTGATAGCGGCACATTCCTTGCTCTCCGTGAATCCGGATCCGAGCGAGGACGAGATCAGGCGCGAACTCGGCGGAAATCTATGCCGCTGCACGGGATACGCGAAAGTGTTCGAGGCGGTTCAGGACGCGGCGGCGACGATGCGGGCACAAGAGGCGCGCCATGACTGACGTGGCGGACCGGACCGCAGCCTTACCGAACGTTGTCTTCCACCAGGTCGGAAAACCGCTGGTGCGCACCGACGCGCCCGGCAAGGCGACCGGCAAGACGCCCTATGCCGGCGACTACGTTCTGCCCGGGATGCTGCATGCGAAAGCGCTGCGCAGTCCGCAGGCGAGCGCGCGGCTCGTGCGGCTCGATGTCGAAAAAGCGCGCGCGCTCAACGGCGTCGTGTGCGTGCTCACCGCGAACGAACTGCCGGATCGGCTCGCGCCGACCGACATTCCCGGCCAGACCGGCCAGGCGCGGCTGAAGACCGACCAGCAGATTCTCGTGCGCGAGCGCGTGCGTTACCAGGGCGAGCCGCTCGCCCTGGTCGCCGCGGAAACCGCCGACATCGCCGAGCGCGCGCTCGCGCTCATCGAATACGAGCTTGCGCCGCTGCCCGGCGTGTTCGACCCGATCGAGGCGATGCGGCCGGGCGCCCCGCTCGTGCAGGGCGAGGACAATATCGTCGCCCGTCACGTGATCAGGAAGGGCGATGCGGCGAGCGGCTTTGCCGCGGCCGATCGCGTGGTGGAACGCACCTATCGGACGCAGTTCATCGAGCACGCCTTCCTCGAACCCGAGGTGGGCCTCGCCTGGATCGACGAGAACGACGTGGTGAACATCCGCGTCTCCACCCAGGTGATCGAGCATTTCCGCTTCATCGCCGACGCGATCGGCGTGCCGCACAACAAAGTGCGCATTCATGGGCGCGATGGTCGGCGGCGGCTTCGGCGGCAAGGAGGACATCACCGTCGAGGTCTATCTCGCGCTGCTCGCCAAGCAGACGCGCCGGCCGGTGCGGCTGGAGTTTTCCCGCGAGGATTCGTTCGTCGGCCACGGCAAGCGGCATCCCTTCACCATGACCTACAAGACCGGGATCAAGCGGGACGGGACGATCACGGCGCTCGATGTCCGCATGGTCTCCGACGCCGGCGCTTATGTCTATCTCAGTCCCTATGTCCTGCTGTATGCCGCGGTGGCGGCGCCCGGCCCGTATCGGATCGACAATCTGAGCGTCGAGGCGGTGTCGGTTGCGACCAACAACATGTATACGAGCGCGTTCCGCGGCTTCGGCGCGGCGCAGGCCTGCATTGCCTACGAGCAGCAGATGGACGAGATCGCGAGCGCGCTCGCGCTCGACCGCCTGGAGCTGCGCCGGCGCAACTATCTCAAGACGGGCGATCCGATCGCGACCGGCGTAACGCTGCCGAGCGCAATCTGGACGGAGCGCTGCGCGGCGCTCGCGTGGAAGGCGCTCGGCGAGACGAAGAGCCCGGACGGGCCGATCCGCTA
The DNA here is from genome assembly GCA_963712435.1 of uncultured Alphaproteobacteria bacterium. GTDB lineage: Bacteria > Pseudomonadota > Alphaproteobacteria > Rhizobiales > Xanthobacteraceae > Rhodoplanes. Next base: position 159,072 of record CAVQIB010000022.1, read on the forward strand.
CGGGCGCGGGCTCGCGGCCTATCAGCAGAGCTATGGCCGGCTGACCTTCCTGCATGATACGTCGGAGGCGTGGGTCGGCGTCGAGGTCGACGGCACCGTGGTCGTGCGTTCGGGCGTGACCGATATCGGCGCCGGCCAGGCGTCGGCGCTGGCGCAGATCGCCATCGAGATTCTCGGCGTCACCATGGATCACGTCGTCGTCTACAACAGCGACTCGGCGGTCACCCCGCTCGCCGGCACGACGACGGCGACGCGCGCGCTTTACATGACCGGCAACGCGGTGCGCGTCGCGGCCGAGGCCGTGCGCAACCGCCTGGTCGCCCGGGCGGCGCAGGCGTTCAACACGTCGCCCGATCACATCGAGCTTGCGAGCGACCGCGTCTCGGTGCTCGACAATTCCGGACGATCGATGCCGCTCGCCGAACTCGCGCGAATCTGCGCGGCGGACGGGATCCAGCGCCAGGAACTCGCGATCTTCCGGGCGCCGTTCACCGACAAGCTCGATCCGGAGACCGGGCAGGGCCAGGCGCATCCTGATTACACATTCGGCGCGCATGCGGTCGAGGTCGCCGTCGATATCGAGACCGGCGAGGTGACGGTCGTGCAAAGCGTCGCCTGTCACGATGTCGGCCAGTGCATCAATCCGGCGGCGGTCGAAGGCCAGATCGAAGGCGGGGCGGCGCAGGGCCAGGGCTATGCGCTCACCGAAGAAATGATCTACCGCGACGGCAAGCTGATGACGCCGTCCTTCAGCGAGTATCTCATTCCGACGGCGCTCGACGTGCCCAAGGTCAAATCGATCATTCTGGAATCGCGCAGCGGCCTCGGACCGTTCGGCGCGAAAGGGATCGGCGAGCCGGCGCTGACCCCGGTCGCGCCCGCCATCGCCAACGCCGTCGCCGATGCGATCGGCGTGCGCATCTACGATCTGCCGATCACGCCGGAAAAAATCGTGCGTGCGCTGACTGCGCGCGAGACGGGTGGGACAGCGCCGATCGCGGCGGAATAGACGCATGTGCCGCACCGAGCCGATATCGACAGTGCTGAATCATCGCCTATCGCTGCAAAGGGCAGGGTGAAGAGTTGCGGAACGTTCGATCAGGGTTGCGCGGGGCCGGGCTCGCCCGGTCGGTGCGCTCGTTCACAAGGGAGCAGGCTTCCATGGTTATCAATCGCAGGCTTCTGGTTGCTTCGGCCGTCGCGTTGGCCGCGCTGTTCGCCGGTCCGGACACGTCGATCGCGCAGGAGAAGACGGTCAAGATCGGTTTCATCGGCCCGCTCAGCGGCGGCAATGCGCATCACGGCCTCGCCGCGCGCAACGGCTTCCTGCTCGCCGTCGAGCATGCCAATGCCGCCGGCCTGCCGTTCAAGATCGAACCGGTCATTCTCGACGACGCGTCCGACCCGCCGACCGGCGTCAACGCCGCGCTCAAGCTCGTCAACGACCCGGACGTGGTCGGCGCGATCGGCCATTGGAACAGCCCGGTCGCGCTCGCGACCACGCCGGTGTTCGACCGGTCCGGCGTGCCGTTCATCATCTGGGGCGCGATCAGCCCGCGCGTCACCGAGCAGAACCTGCCCTTCGTCACCCGCGTGACGCCGACGCTCGTCGCGGAGAACGCGCCGCTTGCGGAATCGATCGCCAAGCAGGGGGTGAAGAGCCTCGTCATCCTCTCCGACACCAGCGACTACGGCAAGCAGAACACGCAGTCGTTCACGCAGCTGTTCGAGAAGGCGGGCGGCAAGATCATTGCGGCCGACGCCGCGCCGGTCGGCACCACGGATTTCCGCGCGATCCTCACCAAGCTGAAGGCGGCGAACGCACAGGGCCTTTATTTCGGCGGCGTCATCACCGAGGCGGGCATCGTCCGCAAGCAGATGAAGGAACTCGGGATGAACATCCCGATGTACGGCATATCCGGCATCTATGATCCGAAATTCGTCGAGATCGCCGGCGATTCCGCCGAAGGCACGATCGCGGGCGTGCGCGAGGCGCAGCAGAATCCGAAAGCCGAGGCGATGGTGAAGGCCTATCAGGAACACAAATTCGCCGAGCCCTCCAGCCATTACACGATGTTCGCCTATGACGCGGTCGGCGTTCTCGTCGACGCGATGAAGCGGCTCGGCGCAACCGACAAGACGGCGCTCGCCAAGGCGATCCGCGACATCAAGTATGACGGCGTGCTCGGCCAGACGACGTTCGACGCCAACGGGCAGACGCAGGTCCCGATTGCGATCTCGCTCTATGTCGTCAAGGACGGCAAGTGGGTGAAGATGTGAACGCCAAGTCTCCTCCTTTTCCTCCCCCGCGATGCGGGGGAGGATGAAGTTCAATTTCGCAGCGAGAAAGTTGACGAGCGCGGATGGAGCAGATCGTACAGCAGATCATCAATTGGCTGGCGCTGAGTTCGATCTATGCGCTGCTCGCCATCGGCTTCAGTCTGTTGTTCGGCGTCATCAATGTGATTCAGTTCTCGCATGGCGACGTCGCCCTGACGGCGCCGTTCATCGCCATGGCGGTGTTCGCGAGCCTGGGCGCGCTCGCGCCGGGCGCCGGCCTGTTCCTCGCCATCGTCGTGGCGATCTTCGCCGTCGGCATGCTCGGGATTCTGCTTGACCGTTTGCTGATCCGCCGCTTCCGCACCGCGCCGCCGATGATGGCCCTCGTCGCGACGGTCGCGCTCGGAATCGTGCTGCGCGAACTCATCCGCATCCTGTATCCCGACGGCTCGAACCCGCACCCGTTTCCCTTGCTCATCGAGGGCAACGCGCTCACCTTCGGCGAAGCCGCGCTGTCCTGGCTCGTGGTCGCGATGATGGGCGTGACGGTGCTGCTCGTCGCCGCGCTGACCCTGCTGCTCTACCGCACCCGGCTCGGGGTGCGCATCCGCGCCGTGTCGCAGGACATCGAAATGGCGCGCATGCTCGCCATCAATCCGAACCGGGTTTTCCAGGTGACGTTTTTCATCGCTTCGGTGACCGGAGCGGTCGCCGGCGTTTTCTATGCGAGCTATGTCGGGCTGATGCGCTTCGATCTCGGCATCATCGCCGGGCTGCTCGGTTTTTCGGCCGCGGTGATCGGCGGGCTCGGCAACATGACCGGCGCGATCATCGGCAGCCTGGTGCTCGCCGGTCTGGACACGATGGTGCAAGCCGCGGTGCCCGACGGCGCCGCCTATCGGCTGGTGGTCGCTTTTTTGCTCGTCGTGCTCGTGCTCGTGTTTCGTCCGGCGGGCCTGCTCGGCCAGTCCGTCCCCGAGAAGGTGTGAGGACGCAGGGTTTGGGGCGCAGCGCATCATGAAAGCCGACATCGCCCCAGCCGAAGCGGGGCCGACAAGGACGCTGTCGGCCGTCCAGGCGCACGGCGTCGTGCTCGGCGTCAGCATCGGGATCGCCGCCTTCTTGTGGGCCTTCATGGTGGCGAACGGCACGATCGCGGTGATCGCGCTGCTCGCGCTGCTCGCCGGAGTGTTCTTCGCGCTCGAACGCTACCCGCAGGCGGAAGGCGTGGTGGTCCGTTCCTTCCGCACGGCGCGCGTGACCGCGGCGGTCGTCTGGCTCGTCATCGTTCTCGGCTTTCCCTTGCTGTTCGGCCAGAACACCTATTTCATCCATCTGCTCGTGATGTGCCTGATCTATTCGGTGCTCGCGATCGCGCTGAACTTCCAGCTCGGATCGGCCAACATCCCCAATTTCGCGACGGGGGCCACCTACGGAATCGGCGCCTATTGCTCGGCGCTGCTCGCGCTCAATTTCGGCTGGAGTTTTTGGGCGACGCTGCCCTTCGCGGCGCTCGCGGCGACTTTGTTCGGCTTCATCATCGGCCTGCCGTCGATGCGCACGCGCGACAGCTATCTCGCGCTCGTCACCATCGCCTGCGGCGTGATCATCCACCAGCTTCTCAACAATTTCGAATGGACCGGCGGCCCCCAGGGCCTGATCGGAATTCCGGCGCCGACGCTGTTCGGATACAGCTTCGCGCGGCCGCTCGAGCTGTTCGGCCATCGGCTGCCGTTCCAGGTCAATTTCTATTATCTGTCGCTTGCGCTGCTCGCGCTTGCCGTCGTCGTCGCCAAGCGGCTGCACAATTCCCGCATCGGGCTCGCCTGGAATGCGCTGCGCGCGGACGAGGTGGCGGCGCGCGCGGTCGGGATCAACGTCGTCTGGTTCAAGGTGCTGGCGTTTGCGGTCGATGCGTTTCTCGCAGCCTTCGCCGGCGTCCTCTACGCGTTCTATATCAGCTACATCGCGCCGGACAATTTCACCTTTCTGGTCTCGGTGACGCTGATGACGATGGTGATCGTCGGCGGGATGGACAATGTCGCAGGCGTGATTGTCGGCGCGTTTCTATTGACGCTGCTGCCGGAGAAGCTGCGCGCATTTTCCGACTATCGCCTCTTGTTCTACGGGCTTGTCGTGATCGCCTTCCTGATGATCCGTCCGCAGGGCCTGCTGCCGCAGCGGCTGCGCAATTACGGGCCGTAGCGATGGACGAACCCGTCTTGCGCGGCCGCGGACTGACCATTCGATTCGGCGGGCTGGTTGCGCTCGACCAGGTCGATATCGACGTGAGGAAGGGCGAGATCGTCGCCGTCATCGGGCCGAACGGCGCAGGGAAATCAACGCTGTTCAACCTTGTCACCGGCGTCTATGCCCCGACCGACGGAAGCGTCTGGTTCAACGGCGCGGACATCACGGGACGGCCGACGCACGAGATCGTCGCGCGCGGCATCGCGCGGACTTTCCAGGCGAGCCGGCTGTTCGGCGATCTCTCGGTGCTCGACAATGTCGTGCTCGGCCTGCACACGCGCACGCGCACCAATGTGCTGGAGGCGCTGCTCCTCCCGTCGAAGTCGCGTCGCGAACTCGCGCAGGCGGCGGCGATTGCGGAAGACATTCTCGGGCGGGTCGGCGGCAATCTGTTCGACCAGCGCAAGCGGCCGGCAAGCGAATTGGCGCAGGCGGACCGCCGCCGCCTTGAAATCGCCCGCGCATTGGCGAGCGCGCCGAAGCTGCTGCTGCTCGACGAGCCGACCGCGGGCATGGACGACCGCGACACCGACGCGTTGATCGAGGATGTCCGCAAGGTCAAGGCGGACCGCTCCGACCTGTCGATCATCGTCGTCGAACACGACATGCGGCTGGTGGCGGCGCTGCCCGAACGCGTGATCGTGCTCGACTACGGGCGCAAGATCGCCGACGCGACCTTCGAGGAGGTGCGGCGCAATCCGCGCGTCCAGGAAGCCTATCTCGGGAGCGCGGCGTCGTGAGCGTCACCTTGCGCGGCGTGTCGACGGTTTATGGCGGCGTCCCCATGCTGCGCGACGATCGACCTCGATGTCGGCGCGGGCGAGATCGTCTGCGTGCTCGGACCCAACGGGGCCGGCAAGAGCACGCTGTTCAAGACCGTCGCCGGGCTGATCGCGCCGGTCGCGGGTACGGTGCGGATCATGAACGCGGACGTGGCCGCGACCGGCACGGAGCGGATCGCGCGGCTCGGCGTCGGTTTCGTTCCGGAGGGACGCCGGCTGTTCCCCGGACTGACGGTCGCGGACAATATCCGGCTCGGTCACGAGGCGGTCCGGCCGAACGGATCGGACCTGAGCGGGCGGCTCGCGGCGATCGGCCGGTTGTTCCCGCGCGTCGCGGAGCGCCTCGGCCAGGTGGCGGGCACGCTCTCGGGCGGCGAGCAGGCGATGGTCGCGCTCGCGCGCGCGCTGGTCGGCGAGCCGAAACTCGTGATCATGGACGAGCCGTCGCTCGGCCTGTCGCCGAAGCTGATCCGGGAATATTTCGACATCCTGCAGGCGATCCACGCGGAGGGACGGACGATCCTTTTGATCGAGCAGAACGCCGAGATGGCGCTGCGCGTCGCCTCGCGCGGCTATGTGCTCGCGCGCGGGCGGATCGTCGCCGCCGATCAGGCCGAGGCGCTGCGCTCCTCCAGCGTCGTCCGCAGCCTCTACTTCAGCTGATTATGAGTTCAATCCCGTGATTGTCATCATCCGCGCAAGCGGATGATCCAGTAACCCCCGGGCTCGGAAATTCGATGCAAGGTCCAGTCGAATACTGGATGCTCCGCTTTCGCGGAGCATGACGGCAGTGAAGTCAAACGACCGCGCCGCTTGCGCTGCATGACGATAGGGGGGCACGGCGCCGCGGCCACGGCTCTCCGCTGTGAGCGGCGAACTCTGATCAGCCTTCGCCGAGATAGGCGCGGCGGATATGGGGCTGCTGCGCCAGGTCCTTGGGCGGTCCTTCCGCAACGATGCGTCCCTCCTCCAGCACATAGGCGCGCGCGGCGATCTCCAGCGCCACCGCGACGTTCTGCTCGACGAGCAGCACCGCCACGCCCATGCGATTGATCTCGCGGACCACGTCGAACATGTCGAGCACGACGGTGGGGGCGAGGCCGAGCGAGGGCTCGTCCAGCAGCAGCAGGCGCGGCTCGGCCATCAGCGCGCGCGCAATCGCCACCATCTGCTGCTGGCCGCCGGACAGAACGCCGGCCGGCGCGTCGAGCCGCTCCTTGAGAACGGGAAAAATCGACAGCACCCGGTCGAGCGACGCCCGCCGGTTTGCGCGCGCGCTCGAGCGGTAGCTGCCGAGCTCGAGATTTTCGCGCACGCTCATGCCGACGAACAGGCGGCGGCCTTCGGGAACGAGGGCGATGCCGTGATTGCAGAAGGCGTTGGCTGCGAGCGCGGTCAGGCTGTGTCCGTTCATGCGGAGCGCACCGGCATCGATGCGGTTGATTCCGGCGATGGCGTTGATGAGCGTCGTCTTGCCCGCGCCGTTCGGCCCGACCACGCAGACGAGTTCGCCGTCGGCGATGGCGAGCGAGACGTCCCACAGCGCGACGGCGGCGGCGTAAGACACCCGGATGTGCTCGACCTCAAGCATGCGGCTTTCCGAGATAGGCGGTGACGACCTCGCGCCGGCGCATCACCTCCGCGGGCAAGCCCTCGGCGATCACCCGCCCATGATTGAGCACGACGATGCGGTCGGTCAGCTCCATGACCGCGCGCATCACATGCTCGACGAACACGATGGTGGCGCCGAGATCGCGGATGGTGCGGATCGTCCGGATCGCATCGTCGATCTCGGATGGCGTCAGGCCCGACAGCACCTCGTCGAGCAGCAGCAGGTCCGATCGCGAGGCGAGCGCGCGCGCGAGCTCGAGGAACTTGCGCTGGTGCAGATTGAGGGCGTCCGGCGTCGCTTGCGCCTTGGCGCCAAGACCGGTGAATTCGAGCCAGCGCCAGGCCTCGCGCTCGGCGGCCGCGCGGTCGAGCGCGGCATGGCCGAAGCGGGCGGGCAGCGCCACGTTCTGCAGCACGCTCAGATGCGCGAAGGGCCGCGGAATCTGGTAGGTGCGGGCGATGCCGGCGCGGGCGATGCGATGCGCCGCGACGCCCGCGATATCGGCTCCGCGAAACAGGATGCGGCCGGCGTCCGCGCGATAATGGCCGCTCACGACATTGATCAGCGTCGACTTGCCGGACCCGTTCGGTCCGACCAGGCCGAGGATTTCCCCGCGATTGACGCGCAGGCTCACGCCATCGAGCGCCTGCACTCCCTTGAACGCTTTCGCCACCGCCTCGACCTCGAGCAGCGGTTCGCCGCGCGGCGGGTCCGGTCGGGGCTCCGCAGCCGCGCGCGGCGGTTCGGCGATGGCCGCTCCCGGTGCGCGCGCGGGCCGTCCCAGGCGCGGCGCGAAGCGGCCGAGCAGTCCGTCCGGCATGAACAGGATCACGACGATCAGGATCAGGCCGACGGCGGCGCGTCCGGCGACGGGATAATCGCTGGTCGTGAACGCATAGAGCAGGCCGGTGATGGCGGTCGCGCCCACCGCCGGACCGAGCCAGTGCCGCGTCCCGCCCAGCACGCTCATCAGCACGACGTTCAGCGGAACGACGATCGAGAATGTTTCGCCGACCGTCACATAGGAGATGAACATCGCGTGGATTCCGCCGGCGATCCCCGCGAGCGCGCAGGACAGTCCGAACGCGAGGAGCTTGTACCGGTAGGTCGGCACCCCGAGCACCTCGGCCGCGTCTTCGTCGTCATGGATCGCGAACAGGCCCAAGCCGAGCTTCGCCCGGTAGACGCCGCGGGCGATCGCGAGCGTCGCGACGAGCAGGATCAGCGCGAGCACATAGAACGTGGAGGAGGGCGACGGCATGATGGCCGGCAGCGGCACGCCGCTCATGAGAATGCCGGGGCCGCCGTCGATCGGCGTGTTGAGCACGATGGTGGCGAGCACGAAAGTGACCGCGAGCGTGAGCAGCGCGAACAGCTCGCCGCGCAGCCGACCGAGGCGAAACACGATCGCGCCGATGCCGACGCCGAGCAGCGCCGCAAGCGCCGCGGCGGCCGGGAGCGTCAGCAGGAACGGAATCTCGAAGACGGTGGTGAGCACCGCCGTCGTGTAGACGCCCGTTCCCACGAAGGCGCCGTGGCCGAAGGAGAAGTAGCCCGAATAGCCGCTGAGGATGTTCCAGGAGGTGGCGAGCACGATCCAGAAGAACACGAGGTAGAGGAACGATTCATAGAAGGCGGGAAGTGCGAGAAGCGGAACCGCCGCGAGCGCGGCGACGGCTCCCGCCATCCAGATCGGCGCAGGAATGCGCATCTCAAAGCTCTCGCGCGCGCACCAGGAGAACGACGATCAGGAGCGAAAACGACACGAGCGGCGCCCAGGCGGGCGCGGTGAGCGCCATCGTGAGCGCCTCGCTCACGCCGATGACGATGCCGGCGATCAGCGCTCCCAGCGGATTGCCGAGGCCGCCGATCATCACGGCGGCGAACACGACGCCGATCCAGGCGTAAATCTGCGACGGGGCGAGCGTGTAGCTCAGCGCAAGGCACACGCCCGCGACGCCGGCGAACGCGGCGCACACGCCCGACAGCAGCAAGGCCAGTGCGCGCTCGTTGACGCCGAAGGCGGCGGCGATGGGGGCGTCCTCGCTCGCCGCCCGCATCGCCTTGCCGAGATCGGTGTAGCGCAGCGCCATCCAGGCAAGCGCCGCCAGGGCGACCGCGAGCCCGAGCGTCAGAAGCTCGGGGAACGGGATGAACAGCGGGCCAAGCTTGAACCGCATTCCGCCATAGGCCGATTCCAGACGCCGGTAGTCGGCGGTCCAGTACCACTGGATGGCGCTCTCGATGATCACCGTCACGCCGAAGGTCACCAGAAGCGAGCTGAACGGACTGATCGAGAAGCGCGCGAACAGCGCCTGCAGCGCCGCGCCGAACAGGAAGAAGGCGGGCGCGATCAAGGCGAGCGAGAGCAGCGGATCGAGCCCATAGACCTCGGCGAGCTGATAGGTGAGATACGCGCCGAGAAAGGCGAGGGCGAAGTGCGCCAGATTGATCTGGCGCAGCAGGCCCCAGGAGAGGCTCAGTCCCATGCCCAGCAGCCCGTACAAGGCGCCGATGAAGACGCCGGACAGGACCGACTGGCCGATCAGGGTCGGGCTCGGAAGCGTCACCGGAGGGCGTTACTCCGCTGCGATCTTGGCGCCCGGCGCGGCCCATTGGTCCGGCCATACGGTGACCCAACGGCCGTTCTGGACCTGCTTCACCTTCATGAGATCGTCGCCGAAATTGTTCAGCTTGTCGAAGCGAAGCTCGCCCTGAATCGTCTTCACCTTGTTGGCTTTCAGCCATGCGGCCAAGGTCTTGTCGTCGAGGCTCTGGGTGGCGTTGATGGCCGCTTCGATCACCTGCCAGGCCGAGTAGGAGGCGGCCGCCTGCGTCTCCACCGAGGTGTCAGGCAGCCCGGCCTTGGCGGCGCGGTCGTTGAAGAGCTTCACGAACTCGGCGGCGACCGGATCATTGGTGAAGGGCGGATGCTGTTCGAAGATCGAGGCGGCGAGCGCGTTGTTCGCCGCGGGCGCCTTGGCGAGCGGGCCGGGCGCCGGATACATGTAGAAATGCAGTGGCGGCTTGTAGTCGATGTTCTTCATCGCGCTGAGCAGTTCGTTGCCCTCGAGGCCGATCGCGCCGACCCAGACGAAATCGGGCTTTGCGTCCTTTACCCGGCTCGCGATCGGGCCGTAGTCGCGATTGCCGAATTCCCATTCGAGGTAGAGGACCTCCTGCAGCCCGCGTTTCTTCGCGACCTCGCGCGCCCCCGCCGACATGAAATAGATCGACGGGAACTTGCTGGTGACGATGGCGATCGTCTTGGGCGGGTTGGGCAGGGTCGCGAGCGCGTCGAACACCGTGTTGGGAACGGTCTGCTCGGGATTGGGCCCGACCGACCAGGCCGGGAACTGCATGTCGTATTTGGCGAGATTGGGAATGCCCAGCGTGTGGTGGACGAGCATCTTGTTGTAGCGCTGGGCGACGCCCATGGCGGCGAGGATGTTGCCGGTCGCGTAAGGCCCCATCAGCAGATCGACCTTGTCGACGGTCAGGAGCTGCTCGTAGATCGTGCGCGCGAGTTCAGGCTTGCTCTGGTCGTCCCTGACGATCCACTCGACCGGGCGGCCGAGCAGGCCGTTCTTCTTGTTGAGCTGCTCGACATAGATGTCGCCGACGATCTTGTGGATTTGCGCGGTGGCCGAGAGCGGCCCGGTCAGGGCGAGCGTGCTGCCGATCTTGACCGGGGGGCCGGACGGCTCGGCCGCGGCGGGCGCGACCGCCACGGCGATCGAAAACGCGGCGCCGAGCGCAGCGCCGGCGAGCTGCTTGAACATCATGTCGTTCTCCCTAGGCTTTTCGTTTCTTGATACGTCTTGATAACGCGCTCGGCTCACATCAGGAGCCAGCCGCCGTCCACCGGCAGGTTCACTCCGTTCACCGACTGATTGTCCAACAGGAAGACCACGGTTGCGGCGACATCCGCCATGGTCGCCAGCCGCTTGATCGGCGTGCGGTCGAGCACGCGCTGCAGCACCTCGGGCGGCTTGCCGGTCCATGCCGGGCTGTCGCCGACGATTCCGGGATGCACCGCGTTGACGCGCACGGGCGCGAGCTCGACCGCAAGCGTCGCGACCATCGTCGTGACGCCGCCGTTCACGGTCGTCACCGTCGTCGAGCCCGGATAAGGCCGCGCGCGCGCCTGGCCGCCGAACAGAACGATCGAGGCGTTGCCGGCAAGACGCGGCGTCAGCGCATGGATCGCTTCGGTGTAGCCGACGAGCTTCAGCGTCACCAGGCGGATCGCACGAGTGATGTCGTATTTGCGGACGCTGTTCTCGTCCCGCTCGATCGCGGCCAGCACGAGGTGATCGACCGCGCCCACCTCCGCGAGCGCGTCGGCGATCGTTTGCGGCTGCGCCAGGTCGAGACCGAGACCATGCACGTTTCCGCCGATCTCCTTGCACACCGCCTGCGCGCGCGCCTTGTCCCGGCCGCTGATGAACACCTGCTCGCCGCGCTGCGCGAGCGTCTCGGCGAGCTTCCTCCCGATCCCCGAGGTTCCGCCGATGATCACCGCCGTCTGTCGATCCGCCATGTCCTGCTCCGATTCCTCCTGTGGCGCCGGCTGCGTTCCGCTTCGCTTGCGCCGCTGTTCGCTCGGCCGTCTTTCCTTGGTCCGCCGGTCCGCAGCAAAACGGTCCGGCTGCGGCGGACCGCGGTCCGAGTTCATCAAGCGCGTGCGCCGGCGAGCGCCTTCGCTCCGCCGTCCTGATCGCCGGGGTGATCAAGCTTCCGGGCGAGATACTCCCAGTCGCGATTGAAGCGGTAGGAGTAGCGCGCCGGCGGCTGCGGCGACTGCGTCTCCAGCCAGCGCACCGTGCCGCTGCTCGTGTTGTAGAATGCGTGGATGCAGCCGACGGCGGTCCACAGCACGTCGCCGACGCGCATGGTGTAGCGCTTGCCGTCCGCGACGGCCTCGACCTCGCCTTCGAGGATCACATAGGCCTCCTCCAGCGGATGATCGTGCGGATGGGCGACGCCGCCGGGCTGATACTCGACCATGAACATGGTGTGGAGCTGGGCGTCGAGCCGCTGGTCCACCAGCATTTTCACGGCGATGCCGCTATAGGCGAGCAGCGCGGTCGCCATGCTGGCCGACACGGTCGGGGCGTCGACCTTCGCCCCTGCCTTGAGCTTGTCGACCTGCATGTCGCTGTCGCGCAGCCGGAAGAAATGGCGCGCCCGCGGATCGCGAATGTCCAGTTCCTTGATTTCGCCCGGCTCCGGCCGACCGAGGAAGAACGTGTCGGCCGGTTCGTCGGGCCCGCGCGGCTGCGGGACCAGCATGTCGAGCCATTTGGCGCGCCCCTGTTCGGGTCCGAGCCAGGCATGCGCGACGCCGAGCGGCACGACGCCGCAGGCGCCGGGCGCGAGCGGATAGGCATGTCCGTCGAGCACGAGGACCGGCTCGCCTTCGAGCACGTAGAAGCTTTCCTCGAAGGAGTGCACATGCGTGTCGACCCGGCCGCCGGCTTCGATCGCGCACAGGCCGAGCGCGGTGTGAACCGAGCCGCAGGACCGGTCGATCAGCGAGCAGCGGCTGAAGCCCGCGCTGTGTTCGGGATAGGCCGGCGCAAGCCGGACCGCGTCGCTGCGCAAGACGTGGTGCATGTTTGCTCCTCCCCGCGTCCGCGGTTATCCTTCTCTGTTCAGTAAGACTGAACGCTACCGCACCGCTGTTCAGTGTCAATATCTTTGCGCCGGAGGAGCTTCATCGCGTCGCATGCCGAGAAAGCCGCGCAGGACATCCGCACGCCAGCCGCCGGCCGCCCGGGCCGGCGGCTCCGACCGCCTCGGACCGCGCCTGCGCGCCGCGCGCGAGACAGCGGGCGTGACCGTGCGCGGGCTTGCCCGCAAGCTCGGCGTGTCGGCGAGCCTCGTGTCGCAGATCGAGACCGGCCGCGTGATGCCCTCGGTCGGCACGCTCTACGCCCTGGCGAACGAGCTCGGGCTCCTGGTCGACGACCTGTTCCGCGATGGGGACGCCGCGCCGCAACCGGCGAGCCCGCAATCCGGAACCGGTGCGACCGGGCCCGGTGCAGCGCTCGCGCGGCCGCGAGACGATCCACCTGTCCGGCGGGGTGCGCTGGGAGCGGCTGACGCCGACCAGCGATGCGGAGGTCGAGTTCCTCTATGTCGTCTACGATGTCGGCGCGACCTCGTGCGAGGAGGATGCGCTGATCCGGCATGGCGGCAAGGAATACGCCTATCTGCTCAGCGGCCGGCTCGGCATCCGCGTCGGCTTCGACGAGTTCGAACTGCGGCCGGGCATTTCGATATCGTTCGATGCGCAGAACCCGCATCGGCTGTGGACCATCGGCGACAAGCCCGCGGTCGCGGTCTGGGTCGTGCTCAACCGGCACGCCGACCGGCGCCGCCGCAAGCGGCCGTGACCAGCCGGGCCGCGCGGTTCGTCACGCCGGCGGATCGTTCTTTCAGCGGCTTGGTTCGGGGGGTCGCGGAATGGCGGGCGGCGCTGGCTCCGGAACGGGCGACGCCACGCCGCCGCGCCATCCGGCCAAAAGTCCGCGTTTCGGCGCGAACACAAAAGCCAGAATGAACACGGCCGTCTGCACCAGCACGATGCAGGCGCCGGGCGCGCCATTGATGTGAAAGCTGAGAATGGTCCCGACAAACGAGGATCCCGTCGCCACGGCCGTGGCGATGACGAGCATGCGCTCGAACCGGTCGGTGAGGAGAAAGGCGATCGCGCCCGGCGCGACCAGCATCGCGATCACGAGGATGATGCCGACCGCCTTGAGCGAAGCGACGATCGTCAGCGAGAGCAGGACGAGCAGGCCGTAATGCAGCGTCCGCACCGGCAGCCCCACGACGCGGGCGTGGCTCGGGTCGAAGCAGTACAGGAGAAAATCGCGCCGCTTGACCAGCACGATCATTAGCGTTCCGCCCGCGATGATCGCCGTCTCGACCAGGTCGCGGACGCTGACGCCGAGCACGTTGCCGAACAGGATGTGGTTGAGATGCTGGTCGGTCTCGATCTTGGTGAACAGGACGAGCCCGAAGCCGAACATTCCAGAAAACACGATTCCCATGACCGTGTCCTCCTTCACGCGGCTGTTCTCCTTCAGGTAGCCGGTCAGGAGCGCGCAGGACAGGCCGGCGGCGAAGGCGCCGACGGCAAGCGGCAGGCCGATGACATAGGCCACGACGATGCCGGGCAGCACGGCATGCGAGATGGCGTCGCCCATGAGCGACCAGCCCTTGAGCACGAGATAGCAGGACAGCACCGCGCACACCGCCCCCACCAGCAGCGCGACGATCAGCGCCCGCTGCATGAAGGGATAGGCGAGCGGAACGGTGATCCAGCCGAGCGCGCCGGTCATGGCTCGGCTCCGACCGTCGCCAGACGCCGCCGCCGCGCGGCGAGCACGCCGTGCTTGGGGGCGAAGTAGAACGCCAACAGGAACAGGAGCGTCTGCAGGGTGACAATGACGCCCCCGGTCGCCCCGTCGAGGAAATAGCTGATATAGGCGCCGACGAAACCGGTCGTCGCCCCGAGCGCGATGCTGATCACGATCAGCCGGCCGAAGCGGTCGGTCAGGAGATAGGCGGTCGCCCCGGGCGTCACGACCATGGCGACCACGAGCAGGGCCCCGACCGTCTGGAGCGCCGCCACCGTGCAGGCGCTGAGCAGCGTGAAGAACAGGATCTTCAGCAGCCCCGTATTGATGCCGAGGCTGCGGGCATGGTTCTCGTCGAAAAAGGTGATCATCAGGTCCTTCCACTTGAGCGTCAGGACCGCCAGCGAAACCGCAGCGATGAGAGCGACCTGGACGACGTCCTCGTTGGAAATGCCGAGGATGTTGCCGAGCACGATGGTCTGGATGTTCACCGCGGTCGGGGAGATCGAGGCGATCAGCAGCCCCAGCGCGAACAAGGAGGTGAAGACGATCCCGATGACCGCGTCCTCGCGCAGCCGCGAATGCTGCTTGACGAAGGCCATGCCGCCCGAGGCGAGAATGCCGGCGAAGAAGGCGCCGACGGCGAACGGAAACCCGAGGATATACGCGCCCGCGACGCCCGGAACGATCGAATGCGCGAGCGCATCGCCCATCAGCGACCAGCCCTTGAGCATCAGATAAGCGGACAGGAAGGCGCAGACCGCGCCGACAAGCGCGCTCACCCACATGGCCTTCGCCATGTATTCGTAGCCGAAGGGAATGGCGAGTTCGGTCAGCAGGGCGCTCATTGTCCGCCGGTCCGCGTGGGGTCGTGCCCGCCGTCGCGATCCTCGCCGTCGCGATCCACGCCATCGCGATCCCCGCGGTCGCGATGCTCGCCGTAGATCACGAACGGCCGCTCGTCGTCGCTCAGCACGATGACGCCGCGCGGATCGCGATCGGTGTGCAGCGCCGCGCCGCCGAGATTGAAGCGGCGCAGCACGCCGCCGAAAGTGCGCTCCAGATTGGCCGGCGTGAAAACCTCTGCGGTCGGTCCGGCGGCAAGCACGGTCTTGTTGAGGAGGACGACCTGATCGCAGAATTCCGGCACGCTGCCGAGATTATGCGTGGAAACCAGCATCAGATGCCCGTCCCGGCGCAGCTCGCGCAATAGGCTGATGATCGCCGTCTCGGTGTTGACGTCGACCCCGGTGAACGGCTCGTCGAGCAGCATGATGCGCCCTTCTTGGGCGAGGGCGCGGGCGAGAAAGACGCGCTTCTTCTGCCCGCCGCTGAGTTCCCCGATCTGCCGCGTCCGGTACGCGCTCAAGCCGACCCGCTCGAGCGCCTCGTCCGCCTTGCGCCGGTCGGCGCGCGCGGGAATGCGCAGGAAATTCATGTGCCCGTAACGGCCCATCATGACGACGTCTTCGACCAGCACGGGAAAGTTCCAGTCGACCTCCTCGCTCTGCGGCACATAGGCGACGATGTTGCGCTTGATGGCTTCGGCCACCGGCCGGCCGCACAGGCGCACCTCTCCGGCCGAAGGGCGCACGAATCCCATGATCGCCTTGAAAATGGTCGACTTGCCGCTGCCGTTCACCCCGACGAGCCCGCAAATCGTGCCGGGACCGAGTTCGAAGGAAGCATCGGAGACGGCGGTATAGCCGTTGCTGTAGGTCACGCTCAGGCCGCGCAGCGAAATGCCGGCGTCGTGCAAGGACGCCGCGGCCGGTTGCGCGCCTTTCACCTGCTGAAGCATGGCTACTTACCGAATCCTTTGGCGATGGTCTCCACCGTCAGTTTCAGAAGATCGAGATAGGTCGGCACCGGACCGCCTGCGGCGCTGAGCGAATCGACGTAGAGCACCCCGCCATAGCGGGCGCCGGTTTCGCGCGCGACCTGCTTGGCGGCGCGATCCGAGATCGTGCTCTCGCTGAACACGACCGGTATGCCGTTCGCGCGGACGAGGTCGATCACTTTGCGCACCTGCTGCGGCGTGCCCTGTTCGTCGGCGTTGATCGGCCACAGGTAAGCCTCACGCATTCCGTAGTCGCGCGCGAGGTAGCTGAAAGCGCCCTCGCTCGTCACGAGCCAGCGCCGGTCTTCGGGGATGGCGGCGAGCCGCTCGCGCAGCGGCCCGTCGAGCGCGCGGATCTTCTCCGAATAGGCGGCGGCGTTGCGATCATAGGTCTCCGCATTCGCCGGATCATGTTTGACGAGCGCCTTGCGGATGTTCTCGACATAGACGAGGGCGTTGCTGGGCGACATCCAGGCATGCGGGTTCGGCTTCCCGGAATAGGGGCCCTCGCCGATCCCCAGCGGCTCGATGCCCTCGGTCAGGACGACGCTCGGGACGTCTTTGACATTGTCGAAAAATCTCTCGAACCAGCGCTCGAGATTGAAGCCGTTCCACAGCACGAGGTCGGCCGACTGCGCCTTGACGATGTCGAGCGGCGTCGGCTGGTAGTCATGGATTTCTGCACCGGGCTTGGTGATAGATTCGACGATGGCTTTGTCGCCGGCGACGTTCTGCGCGATGTCCTGAAGGACTGTGAAGGTCGTGACCACCCGCAAAGGTCGGCCACGCGGGCCTTGTGCAAGCAAAGCGCCGGGCAGGATGGCGGCGCAGAGAAGCGCCGCGACGCCAACGAGCATGAGCCGTCTAAGCCAGAAATGCGTCATCCCGTTCTCCGCACCGTAAACGCGGCGGCGTGCGTTGCGGCAACGCGGGCGTTCTGGCCACATGCTGCAATTGCTAATTAGTCGCAAATCAAATGCGCCCTGCGGTTCCAAATGTCAAGTTGTTGCGAATGATTTGCAAGTGGGTGGGGGTCGGCAGGAATCATTTGTGGCGAGCCATTTCGAAATCAGGGGCTAGATCGCGCCCCAGCGCCGGCCGGCGGAGATGCGCCGGGCCAGGATCTTATCGATGCGCCGCCCGTCGAGATCGACGATCTCGAAGCGCCAGCCGAACGCGTCCACCGCGTCTCCGACCCGCGGCAGGTAACCCACCTGGGCCAGCACGAATCCCGCCGCCGTCTGGTAGCTGCGACCTTGCGGGATCGGCACGGCGAGAATCTCGGCCATCTCGTCCACCGGCATGGCGCCGGCGATGAGCCATGACCCGTCGGCCCGCTGCACGGCGTGTTCGGTCAGCCCTTCATCCGTTTGGAAAGCGCCGACGATCGCTTCGAGGATGTCGGCGTTGGTCACCACGCCCTCGAAGTGACCGTACTCGTCGTGGATCAGAGCCATATGAACGGTCGAGGTCTTGATCGTCTGCACCACGTCGAGCGCGTCGGCGGTGTCCGGAATGACGGGGGCGGGACGCACGTGAGCACGCAGGTCCGGCTGCCCACCCAGCATATAGGCGTCAAGAAGGTCCTTCGCCTGGACGACGCCCAGCATCTCCTCGCTCGTTCCATCACAGACCGGCAGGCGCGAGTGCACGCTCTCGACGATCATCTTGCAGATGTCCTTGGGATCATCGGCAAGATTGATCATGTCGACGTCGGTGCGGGGAGTCATGACCGCCCGCACCGGACGATCGCCTAACCGCATGACGCCTGCGATCATCGTGCGCTCTTCCGGCTCGATGACGCCCGCCGTCTCGGCTTCGGCGATCAAGGTCCGGATTTCTTCGTCGGTCACCCGCCCTTCCGGCTGAGGCCGTTGAGCGAGGGCGCGCAGCACCAGCTTTCCCGATGTGTCGAGGATCCAGACGAAAGGGGAGGCGATCTTCGCCAGGATCGTCATCGCCGGCGAGACTCTGACGGCTATTCCTTCGGGATTGCGGAGGGCGATCTGCTTGGGGACGAGTTCGCCGATGATCAGCGATGCATAGGTGATCGCGGCCACCACCAGCCCGACGCCAGCGGCGTCCGCGACGCCGGGCGACATGCCGTATGAGACGAACCAGTCGGAAAGCCGCGCGCCCAGCGTCGCGCCGGAGAACGCGCCGGACAATACGCCGATCAGCGTGATCCCGACCTGGACGGTGGACAGGAACTTGCCGGGATTGTTGGCGAGCGCCAGAGCGCGCCGGGAGCCGACGACCTCGCGATCGACCATGGCCTGCAAGCGCCCGCGCCGCGACGAGACGACGGCGAGCTCCGCCATCGCGAGCAGGCCGTTGATGAAGATGAGGACGACGACGGTCGCGATTTCGACGTAGATCATTGCATCATTATGGCGGCCGTTCGCCCTGCCTGCTGGCTTCGTGGTCCAAGCCTAGCGAAAACTGGGAGAAATAGCATCAGCCGTGGTGGCGCCGGCTGCGGCGCGCTGCGCATCGATCCGATCGCACGCTCGGCGGAGCGAGCCGCCGGCGTTCGGTTCGCCTATCGGATGGGCACATAGACCTCGATCGCGAGCTTGTCGTCCGGCGTGGTCCGCGGATCGTTGAGATAGGTCTCGACGAACACGTCCTGCGCCTCGAGGCCTTTTTCGTCGAGCTGGTTGGTGATCAGCTCGTAGGTCGAATCGAGCGAGTCGTAGGTTCCGCGGTGGACGTATTTCAGCGCCTTGCCGGCCGGCGACTTGGCGGCGGCGAAGGTTTCCGGCAGGTTGGCCGGCGGCTCGGCCACCGGCACCGCCGCGCGGAACTGAAATCCCTTGTCCTCGGTCGAGGTGTAGATCGTCATCGGCGGTCCGGTCGGCGCGATGTTCTCCTTCTCGAGAAAGGCGTAGACCTTCTTGAAGCTGTCGACGATCGTCGCGAATGCGTTCTCCCAGCTGGCGTTGCCCGCCAAATACACGATCGGCTGCTCGGCCAATGTGACTTCCTGTCCGAGAACAATGTCGGGCTCCGCCTCCGCCGCGAGAGGGCGGCGGGTCGGCGCGGTCGGCTGGGCGGCCTGGGGCGAGGGGTTGGACGGCGAAGCGGGAGCGCTCGGCTCGGGGGCCGCGCCCGCGGGTCCGGAGGGGCTCGACGGCGCGCCGGGGGCGGACGGCGCCGCCGTCATGGGGGCGCCGGCGGGCTTTTCCTCCACCTTCGCTTGTCCAAAGGCAAAGCCGGGATGCCAGAGGCCGACTGTCATGACCGCTCCGGCGAGCGCAATCACCAGACGAGAGGATCGCATCGGATGCTCCTGTCGAATAGCGTCAACCGTGCCGCCTGGACCGGGTCCGGGAAGGCAGCGTACGGTCCTCTTCTACTCACGGTTTGCTGCTTCATTACGGCGAATGCGCCCGCCCCGCGCGGGAAATTGCGCGGCGGATGGGCCGTGCCCGCGCCGCGGCTCGCCAGGACCTCCACCAAACCATACGCTGGCCAAGCCGCGCCGATTGCCCATATAAGCCCTTCACATAGCATGGTCAGACGGATGAACACGCTCGCCAACCGCCGATTCGTCAAGATGAACGGTCTCGGCAACGAAATCGTCGTCGTCGACTTGCGCGGCGAGCCGCCGGGCGTGCGCGCGCCCGACCCGGCCGAAGTGCGGGCGGCTGCTGCGGCGGACGGGGCCCCATGCGATCAATTCATGCTGCTCTATCCGGCGCGGACGCCGGGAACGGACGCTTTCGTGCGCATCTACAACAGCGACGGTTCGCAATCCGGCGCGTGCGGCAACGGCATGCGCTGCGTCGCGGACCTCTTGTTCAAGGAGACCGGCAAACCTGCGCTGAGCTTCGAGACGCCCGGCGGCGTTCTGGCGTGCTGGCCCGGCGCCGAGCCGCTGGTGACGACCGTCGACATGGGAGCGCCGCGCTTCGACTGGCGCGATATTCCGCTTGCGGAGGACGTGCGCGACACGCGCGCAGTTGAACTGCCGGTCGGGCCGAGCGGCGATCCCGCTTTGCATGCGCCCAGCGTCGTCAGCATCGGCAATCCGCACGCCGTGTTCTGGGTGGACGACGTGCACGCCTTCGACCTCGCGCGCCTCGGCCCGCCGCTCGAAACCCACCCGCTCTTTCCCGAGCGCGCGAACATATCGCTCGCCGCCGTCGCCGCGCCGGACCATTTGATCGTGCGCACCTGGGAGCGCGGCGTCGGGCTGACCAAGGCCTGCGGCTCGGCCGCCTGCGCGGCCGCGGTCTGCGCGGCCCGCACCGGGCGGACCGGCCGGCGCGTCACGGTCACGCTGCCCGGCGGCGATCTCGCGATCGAATGGCGGGCGCAGGACGACCATGTGTTGATGACGGGTCCGGTCGCCTATGAATACGAAGGCCGGTTCGACCCCGCGCTGTTCGCCGGATCGGCCGTCCTATGAGCAACAGGGACGCCGAGCATGAGCGTGACACGATGACCGTCGATATCCGGACCTTCGGCTGCCGCCTGAACGCCTCGGAAGGGGAGGCGATCCGCCGGCACGCCGCGACCGCGGGCATCGACAATCTCGTCGTCGTGAACACCTGCGCGGTCACCGGCGAAGCGGTGCGCCAGGCCCGCCAGGCGATCCGCAAGGCCAAGCGCGATCGGCCCGCCGCGCGCCTCGTCGTGACCGGCTGCGCGGCGCAGGTCGAGCCGCAGACGTTCTCCGCCATGCCCGAGGTCGACCGCGTGCTCGGCAACGGGGAGAAGCTCTCGCCCGCCGCCTGGGCGGAGACCGGCGGCGCGCTTCGCGGCGGCGCCGGCGTCGAGCGCGACGGCAAGACCGCGGTCGGCGACATCATGGCGGCGCGCGCGACCCCGGAGGCGGGGATCGAGGCGATGGAGGGGCGAACGCGCGCCTTTGTCCAGGTGCAGAACGGCTGCAACCATCGCTGCACGTTCTGCATCATTCCCTTTGGCCGGGGGAATTCGCGTTCGGTCCCGATCGACGAGGTTGTTGCGCAGGTGCGCCGGCTGGTGGCGAACGGCTACTGCGAGGTCGTTCTCACCGGCGTCGACCTCACGGGCTACGGCGCCGATCTTCCGCGGGCAGCCGCGATTGGGCGGTCTCGTCAAGCAGCTGCTGGCCCGGCTGCCCGAGCTCAAGCGTCTGCGGCTCTCGTCGGTCGACAGCGTCGAGGCGGACGGCGACCTCCTCGACGCATTCGCGAGCGAGCCGCGGCTGATGCCGCACCTGCATTTGTCGCTTCAGGCGGGGGACGACCTTGTCCTCAAGCGCATGAAGCGGCGGCATCTGCGCGCCGACGCCGTCGCCTTCTGCCGCGAGCTCAAGCGGCTGCGCCCCGACATCGTGTTCGGCGCCGATCTCATCGCCGGTTTTCCCACCGAGACGGAGGCGATGTTCGTTCGCTCGCTCGACCTGGTCGATGAATGCGGCCTGACGTTCCTGCACGTGTTTCCCTTCTCGCCGCGGCCGGGCACGCCGGCGGCGCGCATGCCGGCGGTCGCCCGCGACATCGTGAAGGACCGGGCGCGCCGGCTGCGCGAGAAGGGCGAGGCGGCGCGGCGCGCGCATCTCGATGGCGAGGTCGGCCACACCCGCCGTGTTCTCATCGAGACGCATGCGCGCGGCCGAACCGAACAGTTCACCGAAATGCGCCTGAGCGCGTCGGTCGAGCCCGGCAGGATTGTCGATGCCGCGGTTATCGGGCATGACGGGCGCATGCTGATCGCGGCGTGACGTCGCCAAAACGACCGGAGCCCGTGAATGACGATCGATACGAACCGTCCCCTCGTCGTGCCGGACGAACGGTTCGCGAAGACGATCCAGCTGACCCCGGCCGATGTCAGCATGTTCGCGCGGCTTGCGGGCGATCACAATCCGCTGCACCACGACGCCGAGTATGCGGCGCGTACGCGCTTCAAGCGGCCGCTCGCCTGCGGCGGGCAATTGGCGGCGCAGATGATGGGGTTCCTCGCCTCGCACTATTCGGCGCGCGGCACCGTGGTCGGGCACGACATCAAGTTCCGGCTGCACCTGCCGGTCCTGGCCGACGAAGCGATCGAACTCGCATGGCAGGTCGAGGAGATCACGCCCGCGCCGCACCTCAAGGGCGAGGTGGTCGTCCTGCGCGGGCAGATCCGCAACTCCGCCGGCAAGCTCGCGCTCAGCGCCAAGGCGCGCGTCCTGGTGGGCGAGAGCTTGTAGCTTGCGCGCGGCGTGTCGTCCGCTCGTGTGCGGGCGAGAGGGTGATTGTGGGTAAGCATCACTCTCCGGAAAAGCCGCAGGCGCACAGCAGGTCGCGCATATGCGCGGCGACCGGCGCGACGACGCGCACCGGAGCGCGGTTCTTGCCGAGCGGCACGACGATCTCGCGCGCATGCAGATGCAGGCCCGGTCCGCCGAAGCGCGGCGCAGTCCCGTAGATGTTGTCGCCGATGATCGGCCAGCCCATGGCGGCGCAGTGCACGCGCAGCTGATGCGTCCGCCCGGTCAGCGGCTCAAGCGCGAGCCAGGTCACGGCCCTCCCCTGGAGGGGGAGGGTCGGCGCGCGCGCCTCCTCACACGCGACAGCCCGTCCCTCCATTTCACGAGGATGCATGACGCCGCGACCGACTTCCCCCTCGTCCGCAGCCCCGATCACGCCGCGGCCCATCACCCGCCAACGCGTCACGGACGGCAGGCCGTGCGGATCGGGCTTCATCCACCAGCCGCGCGTCGCGTCGAGGCGCGCGAGCGGCAGGTCGATCACGCCGGCGGCCGCCTCGGGCCCGCCTTCGACCACCGCCCAGTAGGTTTTCCCCACCTTGCCGTGCTTGAACAGCAGCCCCAGATGAGCAAGCGCCTTGCGGTGGCGACCGAGCACGAGGCAGCCGGAGGTCTCCTTGTCGAGCCGGTGGGCGAGCGCCGGCGGCCGCGGGAGGCCGAAACGGAGCGCGTCGAAGAAGTCTTCCAGGCTTGCGCCGCCCTTCGGTCCGCGATGGACCGGCAGCCCGGCCGGCTTGTCCATCACCAGCATCAGGCCGTCGCGATAAAGAATGCGCGCTTGCATCTCTTCCGGCGTCATGGCGAAAGCGGTAACACAGGCCCCGACATGAATGACAGCACCGACGAAAACGCCCCCAAGCAAAGCTGGTGGCGAAAGCTCACCACCGGCCTCAAGCGCACCTCCGCCTCGCTCGGCGGCGCGATCACCGACCTCGTCACCAAGCGCAAGCTCGATGGTTCGGTCATCGAGGAGCTCGAGGAGGCGCTGATCCGCGCCGATCTCGGCGTGCAGACGGCCGCGGCCGTGGCGGACAAAGTGGGCGAGGGCCGCTACAACAAGTCCGTGACGCCCGAGGAGGTCAAAGCAATCCTCGCCGGCGAGATGGAGAAAATCCTCGCGGACGTCGCCAAGCCGCTGGTGATCGATGCGGCGGCAAAGCCGTTCGTCATTCTGGTCGTCGGCGTCAATGGATCGGGCAAGACGACGACCATCGGCAAGCTCGCCGCGCGGTTCTCGGCGGAGCGCCACAAGGTGATGCTCGCCGCCGGCGACACCTTCCGCGCCGCCGCCATCGAGCAGATCAAGATCTGGGGGGACCGCACGAAGAGCCCGGTCATCGCGGGCGCGCAGGGCGCGGACGCGGCGGGGCTCGCCTATGACGCGCTCGCCGCCGCGCGCGCGCAGGGCGCCGACGTGCTGATCGTCGACACCGCCGGGCGCTTGCAGAACAAGTCGGCGCTGATGGGCGAATTGGAAAAGATCGTGCGCGTGATGCGCAAGCTGGATGCGAGCGCCCCGCATGCGGTGCTGCTCGTGCTCGACGCGACCGTCGGGCAGAACGCGCTGTCGCAGGTCGAGGAGTTCCTGAAAACCGCCGGCGTGACCGGCCTCGTCATGACCAAGCTGGACGGCACCGCGCGCGGCGGCATTCTGGTCGCGGTGTCCGCCAGGTTCGGCCTGCCGGTGCATTTCATCGGGGTCGGGGAGGGGGTCGACGATCTCTCCCCGTTCGCGGCGCGAGATTTCGCCCGGGCGGTGGCGGGGCTGGAGGGGTAGCCCGTCTTCCTGCCCCGTCCTGAGCCCGGGCGTCTCGAAGGCCTTATCCTGAGTAGCGGCCGATGGCCGCGTCTCGAAGGATGCTCGCAAGCCTGCCGGCGATCATGGTTCGAGACGCGCAGCGACGCTGCACTCCTCACCATGAGGGTGAACGCTACGTCAGTCCAGAATCGCCTGGTAGCCCGCCTCGTCGAGCAGCGCGTCGAATTCGCTCTTGTCCGCGATCTTGACCCGGAACAGCCAGCCGTCGCCGGTCGGATCGCTGTTCACGAGGCCCGGCTCGGTCGTCACCTTGTCGTTGACCGCGACCACCTCGCCCGTCACCGGCGCGTAGACGTCGGACGCCGCCTTCACCGATTCGACGACCGCGGCCGGCGCGCCCTGCTCGAACGTCGCGCCGACGCTCGGCAGTTCGACGAAGACGAGATCGCCGAGCTTGTCCTGGGCATAGGGCGTGATCCCGATGGTCGCGAGATCGCCCTCGAGCCGCAACCATTCGTGGTCCTTGGTGTATTTCAGCATCGCCCAGCTCCTTCAGTCCTCTACCGCTTGAACTGCGCGGGCACGAAAGGCAGCGCCACGACGCGCACCGGCAGGCGCTTCCCGCGCACATCGGCGAACAGCGTCGTTCCGGGCTGCGCCAGCGCCGGCTCGACATAGCCCATCGCCACCGGCGCGCCGATGCTCACGCCGAAGCCGCCCGACGTGACGGTTCCGATCGGCTCGCCCCCATCCTCGGCGCGGTACAGTATGGCCCCGCCGCGCACCGGCGCGCGGCCGTCCGGCTTCAGCCCGACCCGGCGCCGTCGCGCGCCTTCGGCCAATTGCTTCAGGATGGTCTCGCTGCCGGGAAAGCCGCCGGCGCGCGCGCCGCCCGCGCGGCGAACCCCGCCAATGCTCCATACGAGCGCGGCTTCGACCGGCGTCGTGATGACGTCGAGGTCGGCGCCGTAGAGGCACAGGCCGGCCTCGAGCCGCAAGCTGTCGCGCGCGCCGAGGCCGATCGGCTTGACCGTCGGGTTCTGCAGGAGCGCTCCGCAGAACGCCTCGGCCTTCTCGGCGGGAAGGCTGATCTCGAATCCGTCCTCGCCGGTATAGCCGGAGCGCGAGACGAGGCAGCGCTCGCCCATCAGGGCGAGCGGTCGCGCATCCATGAACCGCATCGCGCGCAGCTCGGGCGCAAAGGACGCGAGCACGTCCACCGCCTGCGGACCCTGGAGCGCCACGAGCGCGCGCTCGCGCAGCGGCTCGACCTCGCAGCTTGCCGCAAGATGCGTACGCAGATGCTCTTCATCGGCCTCCTTGCGGGAGGCGTTGACGACAAGAAAGAGGTGGTCGCCTTGGTTCGAGACCATCAGGTCATCGAGAACGCCGCCGCCCGCATTGGTGAACAGCGCATAGCGCTGCCGTCCTTGCGGCAGTCCGACGAATGTCCGCCGGCACGAGCGTCTCGAGCGCGGTCGCGGCGTCTTCGATTCGTCCCGAGCGCGGGCGCAGCGCGATCTGCCCCATATGCGAGACGTCGAACAGGCCGGCCGCGGCGCGGGTATGCTCATGCTCCTTGATGATGCCGGTCGGGTATTGCACCGGCATGTCGTAGCCGGCGAACGGCACCATGCGCGCGCCGAGCCGCACATGCAGCGCGTGCAACGGCGTGCGCCTCAGCGGGGTTGCCGGGTCCGTCTGCGCCATCGCTCCCTACGTGACACCGCGGGGCGATGCATGCGCCCTCAGAAATGACCGAAGTCGTAATCTTCGCACGACAGGCCGAACTGGTCGAGCGCGTCTTCCAGATGGTCGGGCAGCATCGGCTTGGAGAGCAGGTAGGAGGCGGTGCGCTTGTTGTGGGCGCGGGCGGCCTCCGCGCGCAGATCGTCCCATTCCTCGATGGTCGCGTCGCCGCGGCCGAGCCAGGTCAGCGCGACGAGATCGACCTGTTCGTCCTGATTGAGCGAGCCGATGAAGGCCTTCAGCTCGCGATAGGTCGGATCGTCATGGTGGGCGGCCAGCGCGGACCAGGACTTGTCGTCGGTCTCCGCATCGTCGCCAGGCGCGTTGTCCTGGACGTCGAACTCGCGCGCCTTGAGGATGACGTAGCAGACCTTTTCCGGGGATATGGTCAAAGTCGGCGCGGTCATTATGGCGGCGTCCTCGACCCGCTCGTGAATGTTCATGCCGTACAGGCTCCCGCCCCAATGCCGTCGCGCAGACTGTTGCTCAAATCACGATGAAAAGCGTAGAGGGCGTTTCACGCCCTGCTTTGATTTGCGTCAACGTTTGTCTGATGTTCACCGCAAGGCAGGCATTCCGGCCCGCGGGCGGGGCGGGAACACGCAATCGCGGATGCCGTCGATGCGCTCTCGCGCGCATGCGTCGGGGGCGGCGCGCAGAGCTGCCGAGTGGCGCGAGCTCACTCGGATGGAATCAAAACAACTCCCCGGAAGGGGAAGGTCGGCGCGTTAGCGGCGGGAGGGGTCCCCGTCCCTCCCCCTTAGGGGAGGGTGAAGGAGCACGTCCTCAGCGGATGACCTGCGAGCTCGAAGGGATCTCGGCGTTGCCCGGTCCCGGTCCCGGGGGCTGACCATGGTTCGGCTTGCCCGCCAGCACCACGACCCGCGTGCCGACAGTCACCCGGCGAAAGAGATCCTCGATGTCGCCATTGGTCAGACGGATGCAGCCCGACGAGACGAAGGTCCCGATCGTCGAGGGCTGGTTGGTGCCGTGGACGCGATAGACCGACTTGCCGAGATAGAGCGCACGCGCGCCGAGCGGATTGCTCTCCCCGCCCGCCATGAAGCGCGGCAGATAGGGCTGGCGGTCGATCATTTCCTTGGGCGGATGCCAGTCCGGCCATTCCGCCATTTTGCTGATGCGTTCGACCCCGGACCAGGTGAAGCCCTCGCGTCCGACGCCGATGCCGTAGCGCATCGCCTTGCCGTCGCCGAGGACGAGATAAAGGAAGGTGTTGGGCGTATCGACGATGATGGTTCCGGCCGGCTCGGGCGTCGGATAGGTGACGACCTGCCGCTGCAGATGGGGCGACAGGTCCTTCGGCTTGCCTTCTTCCGGACGGTAATCCGACGGCAGGGACGCGTAGGCGTTGCCGCCGGGCGCCGCGCGGCGCACGCCGGTCGCGCCCGTCGGCCCGTCGGCAGGCGAAGTGCGGCCAGCCGCACCGGGCGGAGCATAGGGAGGACTTGCCCGTCCGCCGGAGATGTCTCCGGGCGGCCGGACCGGCTGTTCCCAACCGGGATTGGAGCCGGTGGCGTAGGGGCGCGGACCGGCCGGGCCGCGCTCGGCCGGCGGATACGCGTATGAATCGCGCGGCGGCGCGGGGGGAACGGCGGGCTGCGCATAGGTCCCCGGCGGCGGCAGCGGCGCCACCTCATAGGGCGCAGCGCCGAGCGTGCGCGGGGAAGCGCCCGGCGGCGGCACGACGATTTCGGGCGGCCCGAGGTCGTCGTCGTCATCGTCGGGCGGCGCGCCGCGATACGGGCCGGGCGCGGAATAGGGGCCGGGCGGCGGGTAATACTGCGCTGACGCCTCAGCCGCAAATCCAGCAAGCCCGAGCGCCAGGACGATCAGATACTTTTTTTGCAAGTAGCCATCCCCTCCGAAACTTGCGTCCGATCTTGCCGGCCATGTGGGAAGAAGATAGGGCAGGAACAAGGCGGAATCGCGCTCGCGACAGCGCCTGCGCCGCTGTCCAAGCGCTCCCGATAATGCCCTGAGAGGATTAAGAGAACGGTAACGAAACCGGAGCGTTAAGCATTGTGCGTCCGCTCAGCCGGCGGGCTTCGAATCGCTCGCCGGCGGGTCCGGTTCGCTCGCGGGATCGATCTTTTTCTCCGGCGCGGCGGGAACGGCGTAGCGCGCCATCAGCGGGTATTGCAGGGCCGCGAACGCAAAGGTGAGCGGGACGAAGCCGAAAAGCTTGAAGTTCACCCAGAAATCCGTGCTCTGCGTGCGCCAGATCAACTCGTTCAGCGCCGCGAGCCCGAAGAAGAACGCCGACCAGCGCGCCCCGAGCTTGCGCCAGCCTTCCTTGGTGAGATCGAACATCGAATCGAACACGAGCGCGAGCAGCGGCTTGTCGAAGACGAACCCGATCGCGAGCACCGTCCCGAACAGCGCGTAGATGATGGTCGGCTTGAGCTTGATGAAAGTCTCGTCTTGCAGGACGAGGGTCAGGCCGCCGAAAACGAGCACAATGAAGGCCGAGACGACCGGCATAATCGGCCAGCGCCGCGTGCGCGCGAAGGTGATGAACAGCGCAGCGACGACCGCGACCATGAAGGCGGCGGTCGCCGTGAAAATCCCGAATTTGCCGTATGCCGCAAAGAACAGCACCAGCGGCCCGACGTCGAGCAGGAGTTTCATGGCCGGACTGAGCGGCCGCGACGACGCCATGGCATCCCGTCTTTCTCTTAGCGGGGCTCAGGGGCCCAACTGCTTGCTCCAGAACGGCACCTGCGCGGTTGCCCCGGAAGGGACAAGTCTGCCGGCCGCAAGGACGTATCACCGGCGCAATGCGGCAGCAATTCGCGGGTCGGCCGCGGGGGTGGTGACATATTAGTCACATGGATGTGTTTACCCGAAAGTAATGTTGCGCTATGGCATTGAACCTGCCCTGGAAAAGCCTCAAGCTGGGCAGAATAGCGACAGGGGGCGATCATGGCTGATTTCCGGATCAAGGATTTCCTCGACCGCCTGAACGACCTCGGCCTGATGCTGTCAGCGACGCGTCTGGCCGACGGCTCCATCCGTTTAAACCAGTGGCGCGGCATCAAGTTCTACGAGAACGAAGCCGAGATCAGAGACGTCTGGATGAGCAACATGGCCGGCCATGATACGCGGGTGCAGGACGTCGCCCGCTATCTGGAACTGACCCAGAGCCGCAGCCGATCTTTGCAGTCCTGACCTCGCACGGCCGCCCGCCCGCCATCGCTTTTGCACGCTCGCCCCACAAAAACGCCGGCGGAGCCTGCTCGATGCCGTCCATGCGGGCGCGCGCGCCAACGCTGAAGAACCTCCCACACGAACGCGCTTGCGCATCCGCGCCCCCGACCGTCGGCGTCACGCGCGCCGGCGCGCACGTTTAAGGCGCTTGTGCGCGCGCTCCTGATCAATCTTGATCATCACCAGGGCGCAAGAACCGCCCCGTCTCTCACGCCTCGACGGCCGGCAAATCTGCGCCATCATACACGGGGCTGAACCTCGTGCGTGATGAGTTGGCTCAAATCGACCAACGCCCGGGGCATGACCACTGAGGGTAGGTCGATCCAAGGCATCACGCTCTCGTCTCATAAGCAGTGGGCTTCTAAAAGAGCGAGCAGCGCCGCCGCGAAGCGCGGAAGGACGATCTGATCCGTTGATGAGGATTTGATATGAAATCGGACCTGAAGCCGGGCCTTACGCATCGTCAGACGCTCATAATCGATGCGTCGCTCACGGTTCCGGCCGTGTCAAAAGCCTTCGCAGGTTTCGCGGGCATGCCTCCGGTCTTCGCCACAGCCTTTATGGTCGGCTTCGTCGAATGCGCCTGCATCGAAGCCATCAAGCCGTTTCTTGACGACAACGAAGGCAGCGTCGGAATCCACGTCGACCTGAGCCATATCGCAGCGACGCCGATCGGACTGACGGTGTCGGCGGATGTCACGCTGGTCGAAGTCAAGAAGAAGAAGTTGAAGTTCAGGGTCTCCTGCCGGGACGATTTCGACTTGATCGGCGAGGGCTTCCACGAGCGAGCAATCATCGACCGGCCTCAGTTCAATGCGTGGGCGTCGGCAAAGGCGGGGAGGCTGGCCGATGTTTGACGGGTTCGAGCGAGGCGCGATCGATGTCGATGGCGTCAGCTTGAACGCACCGGTCATCAGCCTCCGGTCTCGAAGCCTGGATAAAGCGTCATGCCGCCGTCGACATACAGCGTCGCCCCGGTGATGTAGTCGGACTCGTCGGAGGCAAGCCACACCGCCGCGCGCGCGATGTCCTCGACCTCGCCGATCCGCTTGTAGGGCACGAGCTTCATCAGTTCGGCGTAGGCCTCGGGCGTGCTCCAGGCCTCCATGTTGATCGGCGTGCGGATTGCGCCCGGGCTGATTGCGTTGACGCGGATGCGCCAGGGGGCGATTTCCTGGGCGATCGACTTCATCATCATCGCGACGCCGCCCTTGCTCGCGGCATAGTTCACGTGGCCCGCCCACGGAATGATGTCGTGCACCGAGGACACGCAGATGATCTTCCCCGCGGCGCAGGAGACGCCGGGCTTCACCCCGACCCGCTTGAAGATGCGCACCGCCTCCCGCGCGCACAGGAACTGGCCGGTGAGGTTCACCCCCATCACGATGTTCCACTGCGCGAGCGTCATCTCGTCGAACGGCGCGTCCTTCTGCAGGCCGGCATTGTTGACGAGGATGTCGATGCCGCCGAACTCCGCCTCCATCCGCGCGAACATGTCGCGAACCTCGTCCTCCTTGGAGACGTCGGCGCGCTGCGCATAGGCCTTGTTGTCGCCGCAGCGCTTGACCTCCTCGACGATCTCCAGCGCTTCGGCTTCGCCGCTGTGGTAGTTCACCACCACGTCCGCGCCGGCGTGACCCAATCCGATCGCAATCCCGCGGCCGATCCCGGACGACGCGCCGGTCACAAGCGCCTTCTGTCCCTTCAGTTTGCGATCGATCGGACAGGACGGCATCACGACCGGCGGCAGCGTCGGCTCCTTGCGTGGCGGAGGGGTCTTGTCGTCCATTGTTGCGCTCCCTTGGATTCTCTGAAAGCCGCGATCGTCCCGAGCACGCTCGATTTCGCATCACCTCGCGGCGCGTCGCACAGCAAAATACCGGCTTGCTCTCTGCTCCATCGCGCCCGTATCGATGCGGCGGCAGTTGCCCCAACTCTGCCACATAGCGCCCCGCTGTCGAAGCCATGCGCGCCCGGTATTTCCCCGCCCGCGAGCAAACTTGATGAAAGTTGATCGCGCATCCCGCGCCGGCTTCGGCGTGCGCGGATGCGCCTTCGCCGCAGCAGCCGACACCCGCGGCGCAGACGCCGGGGTGAATGCGGCTCAACCGCTCGCATCGAGCCCGAGATCGAGGATCGGCGCGCTGTGGGTGATCCAGCCGACCGAAATCAGATCGACTCCGCTCGCGGCGACTGCGGCGATCGTCTCTTGCGTGATCCGGCCGGAGGCTTCGGTCACCGCGCGTCGTCCGACGGTTTCCACCGCTCGGGCGAGCTTTTCCGGGTCCATATTGTCGAGCAGCACGGCGTCGACCCCGACCGACATCGCTTCTTCGAGCTGGTCGAGCGTGTCGACCTCGACCTCGATCTTGACCAGATGTCCGACGCCGGCGCGCGCGCGCTTGATCGCCGGCGCTATGCCGCCCGCGATTGCGATGTGGTTGTCCTTGATCAGCACGGCGTCGTCGAGGCCGAAGCGGTGGTTCGATCCGCCGCCCGCGCGAACGGCGTATTTCTCGAGCGCGCGCAGACCCGGCGTGGTCTTGCGCGTGCAGACGATGCGGGCCGGGCCGTGCGGGCGCGCCGCCTCGACCAGCGCCGCGGTTGCGGTCGCGATGCCCGACAGACGGCAGAACAGGTTGAGCGCGACCCGCTCGGCGGTCAGGATCGCCCGCGCCGGACCGTCGAGCCAGACGACGGCTTCTCCGGCGTCGACCCTGCTTCCGTCGGGCCGTTCGCTTCTGAACTTGATGCCCGGATCGAGCAGCCGAAAGGCGAGGATCGCCGCGTCCATTCCGGCGGTCACGCCGGCCTCGCGCGCGACGATCGCGCCGGACAGGCGCGCCGCGGCCGGGATCACGGCAGCCGTCGTGACGTCCCCGGCGAGCCCGAGGTCCTCGAGAAGCGCGGCGCGCACGAGCGGCTCGACGAGCACAAGGGGAGGCGCAGAGCTGGAAACGTCGTTGGTCATGTCACGCGACATCCTGCAGAGCGTTCGGTTCATCCTGGTCCTGGAGCGCCGATACGGCCGTCAGCGCGCTCGCCAGCGTCATCTCCGTGTGGCGGACCGTTCCGAGCGTGGGATGATCGCTGCGGACATGGGCGCCGCGGCTCTCGCGCCGCGTGCAAGCCGCGATCGCCACGAGCAGCGCGACGAGCGCCGCATCGGACGCCGGTCCCGGCGCAGCCGCTACCTGGCGCGCAAGCAGGCGGACGGCCTTGTGCAGTCCGGACGCATCGCGGATCACGCCGACATGCTTTGTCATGAGTTCGCGGATGTCGGTTGCGCTCATCGCCGGTTTAGTGATGTTGCGGGCCATCGAGACCTCGGCCCGCGCCGTTGAGGATCCGATCTTGCCCAGAATGTCATCGGCGATCCAGCGCGCAAAGGCGAGAGCTTCGACGAGCGAGTTGCTGGCGAGCCGGTTCGCGCCGTGCAGGCCGGTCGAGGCGACCTCGCCGCACGCCCACAGCCCTTCGATCGAGGCGCGCCCCCGGCGGTCCACCTTGACGCCGCCCATATGGTAGTGCGCCGCCGGCCGGACCGGGATCAGGTCACGGCCGGGATCGAGGCCCGCGCTTCGGCACAGGGCTGCGACTGACGGGAAACGGCCGGCGAAGCGTCGCCCCAGCGCTGCGCGCGCATCGAGGAACACGGGCTGTCCCGCTTCGAGTTGCGCAAAGATGGCGCGCGCCACGACATCCCGCGGGGAAAGCTCCGCCCCCGGGACGTCGGCCATGAACCGCTCGCCGCGGCCATTGACGAGCACGGCGCCTTCGCCGCGCAACGCCTCGGTCGCGAGCGGCATCGGGTCGGCGCCGGTCGCGATCGCGGTGGGGTGGAACTGGACGAATTCGAGGTCACGCAGAACGGCGCCGGCGCGGGCGGCGAGCGCAAGCCCGCTGCCGGTCGCGCCAAGCGGATTGGTGGTGTGAGCGTACAGGCCGCCGAGCCCGCCGGTCGCGAGAACGACCCGGCGCGTCGGCAGCGCCATGTCCGTACGCCCGTCCCTTCGCGCGCACAGGAGGCCGGCAACCGCGCCCGCGTCGAGCATCAGCTCGACGGCTCGCACATCCTCCATCACGACGATCGACGGCGCTGCGCGGACGGCGCGGGCCAATGCAGCGAGAACGATCCGCCCGGCGCCGTCGCCCTGCGCATGCACGATCCGCCGGCGCGCGTGCGCCGCCTCCAGGCCGAGCGCGACATCGCCAGCGTCGTCGCGGTCGAACGACACGCCCTGCCGCTCCAGCCATGCGATGCAGGCGGGCGCGGCGCGGGCGACCGCAAGCGCCACGGCCGGTTCGCTCAGGCCGGCGCCGGCCGCAAGCGTGTCGGCGGCGTGCAGGTCCGGCGTGTCGTCCGCGCCGAGCGCGGCCGCGAGGCCGCCTTGCGCCCAGGCGGTCGCGGCGTCCACGCCCAGGCGCGCCTGCGCGATCAGCGTGACAGGCAGGGGCGCAAGATGCAGCGCCGTCGCAAGGCCGGCGATGCCCGCCCCCACGACGATCACGCGATCGTTCGTCTCCGCCGGGACAGCCAACTCGGCGCTCCTCAGCGCACCGCGAGCATGCGCTCGACGGCGCCGCGCGCCCGCTGCGCCAGCGCCTCGTCGATGCGCACCTCGTGCGTCAGCGTCTCGAGCGCGCGACGGATGCCCGAAAGCGTGATCCGTTTCATGTGCGGGCAGAGATTGCACGGACGGACAAATTCGAGGTCGGGATGCGCAAGCGCCACATTGTCGCTCATCGAGCACTCGGTCACGAGCGCGACGCGGGCGGGCCTGCGGTCGCGGACGTAGTCCGCCATTGCAGCCGTCGAGCCGGCAAAGTCGGCCAGCGCCACCACCTCGGGCGGGCACTCGGGGTGCGCCAGGACGACCACGCCGGGATGGTTCTCGCGCAGGTCGCGGATGTCCTGCGGCGTGAACTGCTCGTGCACCTCGCAGCGGCCGCTCCAGGCGATCACCTCCACGCCCGGAACCTCGGCGGCGACGTTCTTGGCGAGATACTCGTCGGGCAGCATCAGCACGCGCGGAACGCCGAGCGATGCGATCACCTTGGCGGCGTTGCCCGAGGTGCAGCAAATGTCGGACTCCGCTTTCACCGCGGCGGAGGTGTTCACATAGGTGACCACCGGCACGCCGGGATAGCGCGCCCGCAGCCTGCGCACGTCCTCCGCCGTGATCGATTCCGCGAGCGAGCAGCCCGCGCGCAGGTCCGGGATCAGCACCGTCTTGTCCGGATTGAGGAGCTTCGCCGTCTCCGCCATGAAATGGACGCCGGCGAGCACGATCACGTCGGCGTCGGTCGCGACCGCCTCGCGGGCGAGCGCGAGGCTGTCGCCGACAATGTCCGCGACGGTGTGGAAGATTTCCGGCGTCTGATAGTTGTGGGCCAGGATCACCGCATTGCGCGTCCGCTTCAGCGCGAGGATCGCTTCGACGTCGCCAGCCACGAGCGCCCACTCGGCCGGGAGCAGATGCCCGCTCACGCGCGCATAGAGGTGCGGGAGCGGCGGCGACAGAGCAGCCGGGGCGGCGGGTCCGTGCATTCTGACCTCATATACTCAGAGTGAGCATTAGTCGGCGCGAAAAAAGGGCCGGTCGGCGGCCGGCCCCCTTATGCTAGAGATGAGTATAACGATGTCAACCGGGTTTTCATCCGGGCGGCGCCGCCCGGCGCGGCAGGCGCAAACCGGGCGCGGGCCGCTCCAGCAGCACCTCCCGGCGGAAGCGCACGAGCCGCGCCGGCCGCCCGCCGGTCTCCGTACGGGTCTCGCCCGTTTCCTCGACCAGGCCCTGCGCTTCGACCAGGCGGCGAAAATTCTGCTTGTGCAGGCGCACGCCGGCGAGCGCCTCGACCGTTCGCTGCAGTTCCAGGAGGGTGAAGGCGGGCGGCATCAGCTCGAACACGACGGGCCGGTATTTGATCTTGCCGCGCAGCCGGCCGATCGCGGTGGCGAGCATGCGGCGGTGATCGAGCGCCATCGGAACCCCCGGGATCAGGCTGCGCCTGGCCGTAACGGTCTCGCCGGCATCGCGCCAAGCCTCGGGCAACAGCTTTGCTTCAAACAGGAGTTCATAACGCTCCAGCACGCGCTCGTCGTTCCAGCCGAGTTCGCCGAGCCCGAAGGTCGCCTCGATCCGCTCCCGGCGCAGCCGTCGGAAGGCCTCCGTCGGCGCAGTCTTCGCCCACGCTCTCAGCCGCCGCTCGACGACGTCGAGGACGGCCGTTCGCCCGCTGCGCCAATCCTCCCAAGGCAGATACACATACCAGTTGCGCCACGACGCCTCGGTCAGTCCGGCCGGCCGCGCCTCCCGCACCAGCGCGAGATAGGCGACCGCGAGCGCCCGCTCCGCCGCCGCCTGGTCCAGCCCGCTCCGGTCGCGGTCGCCGAATGTGTAAAGCTGTTCGACATAGCCGAGCTGTTGCCTGGTCTGCCGTTCGACCCATGCGCGCAGGCCCGACTCAAGCGTGCGGTGCTCCGGCGCGAGCTGACCGGACGGAAGCGCCTCGGCCGCGTCCCGGCTCTTTCCGCGCAGAGCGAGAACCCGTGGTTCCTCGGTCGTGGCCGCCACAACGACGGCGCTCAAGCAAATCGAGATCAGCTGGCCCGGCTCGGACTGCGATGCAAGCGGCGCTGAAGCTTCTCTGGTCATCGGCAGACAAACTAAAAACGCATTGGGCCCATCGCAAGCGTTTCCGCGCGGCGTGTGAAAGATCGCCGGACGCGGCCGCGGGCGTGAGCGGACGGAGGGCCGCCAGTTCCTCCTGGACCGACGCTGAGCATCGCGCCCTTGAGCGGAAGGACGGGCGAGCTACATGACCCTTGGCGGGCGCCCAGGCGCTGGCCTTACCCATGCGAGGAGACCCATGTCATCGTTCGACCGCCGCATGCTGCTGCGTTCCCTGGCGGCGACCGGCGCGGCCGCGATGCTGCCGCGGGCGGCGTCGGCGCAGCCGGGCGGCGTTCTCACCAGGCCCATTCCCTCGAGCGGCGAGGCGCTGCCGCTGGTCGGGCTCGGCAGCTGGATCACCTTCAATGTCGGCGACGACCCGGTCGCGCGCGACGCCTGCGCGCAGGTCATGCGCGCTTTCTTCGCCGCCGGCGGACGCATGATCGATTCGTCGCCCATGTATGGCTCGTCGCAGAACGTGATCGGACACGGCCTCGCCAGGCTCGACCATCCGGCGGGCCTGTTCGCGGCCGACAAGGTCTGGATCTCGTCCGCCGCCCGCGGCCCGGCCCAGATCGAAGCCTCC
Organism: uncultured Alphaproteobacteria bacterium; assembly: GCA_963712435.1. GTDB lineage: Bacteria > Pseudomonadota > Alphaproteobacteria > Rhizobiales > Xanthobacteraceae > Rhodoplanes. The sequence goes on from CAVQIB010000022.1 coordinate 195,449, forward strand.
CGTCAGGCCTGGGGCGTCCCGCGCTTCGACCTGCTGCAGGTGCATAATCTGCTCTCCTGGGAGCCGCACTTGCGCACGCTGCTGGCCATGAAGGCGGCGGGTCAGCTCCGCTATGTCGGGATCACGACTTCGGAGGGACGCCGCCACGGCGAGTTCGAGCAGATCATGCGCGCACAGCCGCTCGATTTCGTGCAGATCACCTACAATATTCTCGATCGCGAGGCCGAAGCGCGCATTCTTCCGCTCGCGCGTGACCGCGGCATGGCGGTGATCGTCAACCGGCCGTTCCGCCAAGGCGACCTGACCCGCAAGCTCGCGCGCCATCCGCTGCCCGGCTGGGCCGGCGAGATCGGCTGCGCCAGCTGGGCGCAGTTCATTCTGAAGTTCATCGTCTCGCATCCGGCGGTGACCTGCGCGATCCCGGCGACGACGCGCGTCGATCACGTGCAGGAGAACGTGGCCGCGGCCGCCGGGACACTGCCCGACGCGGCGATGCGCGCGCGCATGATCGCGCATGTCGAGACGCTTTGATGTCGGAATGGTGGAGCTATTCGCTCTCGGACTTCCTGCTGTTCTCCTCGCGCACTTACTACCGCCTGTTCGAACTCTACAATCTTGCGGTTTGGCCGTGGCACATCGCAGGCGTGGCGCTCGGCGTCGCGGTGCTGGCGCTGTGGTTGCGCGGCGTATCGTGGAACGGACGCGCGATCGCCGTGATCCTTTCTTCCTGCTGGCTGTGGGTGGCGTGGGCTTACCTGCTCGTTCGCTTTGAAACCATCAATTGGGCGGCGCGCTATTTCGCCATCGGCTTTGCGATCGAGGCGGCGCTGCTGCTCTGGTCGGGGCTCATCCGCGACGGATTACGGCTGCGGCGCGCCCCGGACGCGGCCAGCATTGCCGGCTTCTGGTTGCTTTGTCTTGCGCTCTTCGCCTGGCCGCTGATTGGCTTGCCGTTTGGGCGCCCGTTAGTGCAGGCGGAGGTGTTCGGCGTTGCGCCCGACCCGACCGTCGCAGCGACGCTCGGCGTTCTTCTCGCCGCCGAGCGGACGCGTTGGGAGCTCGTCGTCGTTCCGCTCCTGTGGTGCGCCATCAGCGGCGCGACCTTGTGGACCATGCAGTCGCCGGACGCCCTCGCGATGCCGGCGACTGCGCTGCTCGCCGTTGTGCTGGCCGGCTGGAAAGCCAGCGCGCGGCACAAGGATGCTGGGCCATCAAGCTGATGCGGCCGAGCGGCCAAGCCCGCCGGCCGGTTGCGACGAGCGAGCCGCATAAGGCGTCACGCACGGCAGGTGTAAGAACGTCGCAAAGCAACCAAGACAATCTCACTTCGATTTGAAGAGGCCAGTTCGCGGCCGCAATGGGGTCAGTTTCTTTGCATTATCAAGAAGCGGAAGCGTCCCTCGCCATGCGGATGGGCTTTCATGAACGTGACTGTCACACAACTGTCGTGCAGCCCTGGTTAGTGATCCGGAGCTAAGAGCTGATCTAAAGCCTGCGAGCGGAGGCTTTGGCGTGCGAACGAGTTGGCCGTCGATCTTTGCGCCGGCCCGCACAGCCACACGCATCCGGACCGCGCAGCGCTGAACGGCGCTTCGCGTCAACTCGCGCGAAGGCTGATCCGCAACGCCCTCACCCTTAGGGAACGCCTCCAATGATTAGTTTCGCTCGCGCGCCGATGTTCGCCGCGGCTCTCGCCGTCTTCGCAGCGCTTCCGTTCAGCGCAGCAAACGTCGCAATCGCGCAGGACGTGCGCCTGATCGGCTCCGGCGCGAGCTTTCCATTCCCGATCTACTCGGCCTGGTTCAAGCAGTTCAGCAAGGAAAGCGGCGTCATTGTCGATTATCAGGCCAAGGGCAGCGGCGCCGGCATCCAGGACTTCATCAACCACACCGTCGACTTCGCCGGCAGCGATGCGGCGATGACGGATGCGGAGATGGCCAAGGTCGAGGGCGGCGTCGTGCTGATCCCGATCACCGCGGGCGAGATCGTCGTCGCCTACAATCTTCCGGGAAACCCGGCCGGGCTCAAGCTTCCGCGCGACGTCTATCCGGAGATTTTCCTTGGCAAGGTGACGCGCTGGAACGATCCGCGCATCGCCGCCGCCAACCCGGACGTGAAGCTACCCGACCTTCCGATCACCGTGGTCCGTCGCTCGGACTCGAGCGGCACGACCTTCGTGTTCACCAAGCATCTGTCCGCCATCAGTCCGGAGTTCGCGAAACAGGTCGGCTCCGGCACCACGGTCGAATGGCCGAAGAGCGACAAGATCGTGGGCGCGCCGAAGAACGACGGCGTCACCGCCACCATCAAGCAGACGCCCGGCGCGCTCGGCTATATCGAATACGGCTACGCGAAGCTGACCAAGACGCCCGCTGCGGCGCTCCAGAACAAGTCCGGCGCCTATGTCGAGCCGAGCGCCAAATCGGGCGAGGCGACGCTCGCGGCCGCCAAGCTCGGACCCGATCTGCGCGGCTGGATCGAAGACCCGGAAGGCGCGGAGGTCTACCCGATCGCAACATTCACCTGGCTCCTGTTCTACAAGGATCAGGACGACAAGAAGGCCGAGGTTCTGCGCCGACTCGTGGAGTACTGCACGACCAAGGGCCAGACCATCGCCGACAGCATGGGCTACATCCCGCTGCCGGCGAGCGTGGTCGAGAAGATCAAAGCGGCCGCTGCCGATATCAAATGACCCGCGGCCGGCGCCTGCACGCAAGCACCTTTGGCTGCCTCCCTTCGGCCGGCTTCGGACAATTTGATGTCAAACAACCCTTTCGCTACTGCTGATGCCGCCCACGCGGTCAGTCAGGCGCCGAGCGGCGGCGAATACCTCATCGACCGCTGGTTCCGGGCTCTCGCTCTGATCGCTGCGAGTCTGTTGATCGTGCTGGTTGCCTACATTCTCTGGAAGATCGGCGGACAGGCTCTGCCGGCCATCCGCGACTACCATATCGATTTCCTGACCAGCTCCAATTGGAACGTCCAGGAAAAGAAATTCGGCATCCTTCCCGGCATTTGGGGAACCCTCTACAGCTCGCTTCTTGCCTTGCTGATCGGCGGGTTTTTCGGGCTCACGGTCGCGATCTTCCTCACCCAAGGCTTCTTGCCGACGCGCCTCGCCTTCGTGTTCCGCCTCGTCATCGAGATGCTGGCCGCCATTCCGAGCGTCGTCTTTGGCCTGTGGGGCATATTCGTCGTCATCCCGGCGATCCGCCCGGCCGCCAATTGGCTCAACGAGCAATTCGGCTTCATACCGTTCTTCGGGACATCGCTGAGCGGTCCCGGCCTCCTCCCGGCCGCTATTGTGCTGGCGATCATGATTCTGCCGACCGTCGCGGCGATCTCGCAAGACGCGCTCAACTCGGTCCCCTACCGCACCAAGGAGGCGGCCTATGGGATGGGGGCGACGCGTTGGGAAGTGATCTTGAGAGTGATGGTGCCGACCGCCGCAGGCGGCATCTTCAGCGCCATGGTGCTGGGCTTCGGTCGTGCGCTCGGCGAGACGATGGCGCTCGCCATGTTGATCGGCAACTCCAATCAACTCAGCCTGTCGCTGTTCGCCCCGGCCGAGACGCTTGCTGCGTTGCTCGCGTCGCATTTTCCTGAAGCCGGGCCGGTCGAAGTCGAAGCCCTGATGTATGCGGCGCTCGTCCTGCTCGCCATCACCCTGATTGTGAATGTGGTCGGCATCGGCCTGCTCACCATCACGCAACGCAATATTTCGGGAAAGGCATGACCGACACCACCGCCTCGGGTTTTTCCATCGAGTCCGGCGCCCCGCCGAGCCTCGCGCAGTCGTGGTCCGAAGGCCGGGCCCTGACCAACGCGCTGCTGACGATCGCCGCGTGGATTGCGGCGCTCCTGGCTGGCGTTCCGCTGGTCTCGGTCCTCTATATGCTGATCATGGAAGGCGGGTCGCGGCTCTCGCTCGAGCTCTTCACCGAGTTGCCGCCGGCCGGCTTCGAGATGGGCGGCGGATTCGGAAACGCCATCGTCGGGACGCTGGTCATGGTGGCGATCGCCGCGCTGATCAGCATTCCGATCGGCGTGCTCGCCGCCGTTTACTTATCGGAACTGGGGCCTAACAGCAGGCTCGGCCAGACGTCGCGGTTTCTGGCGAAGGTCCTCACCGGCTTCCCGTCGATCCTTGCAGGCGTCTTCGTCTACGCCGTATTGGTGCTCGCAATGGGCACCTATTCGGCGATCGCCGGCGGCGTTTCGCTGGCTATCCTGATGCTGCCGACGGTCGTCCTCACGTCCGAGGAGGCGCTCAAAATGGTGCCGCGAAAAATGAAGGACGCGGCGCTCGGGATCGGCTGCACGCGAACCCAGACGATCTGGAAGGTCGTCCTTCCGACCGCGCTGCCGGGAATTCTCACCGGCGTCATGCTGGGAGTGGCGCGCGTCGCAGGCGAATCCGCGCCGCTCTTGTTCACGGCGCTGTTCAGCAATTACTGGCTGAGCCGCGTGAGCGAACCGACGGCCTCGCTCTCCATCCTGATTTACAATTTCTCCAGCATGCCGTTCGAGAACCAGATTCAGCTCGCTTGGGCGGCTTCCTTGGTCCTCGTCCTCATCGTTCTCGTCTTCAATGTGCTGAGCCGTCTGATCGGGCGGCCGAAGTATTAGGAGCCTTCATGAGCGCTGCTCAAGCCGCCGTCGCCGACCGCACGCCCGCCGCCGTCGCGCAGCCCAATGGCGGGGTCGCCATCGACTGCAATGTCAGGAAGATCATGTACGGGTCGTTTGTCGCCGTGCGCGACAGCCGCGTGCCGATCCACAAGGGCAAGATCACGGGCTTCATCGGACCCTCCGGCTGCGGCAAGAGCACGGTGCTGCGCAGTCTTAACCGCATGAACGACCTCATCGAGGGATTTCGCCTCGAGGGCGACGTGCACTTTCTTGGCCAGGACATCTACGCGAAGAACATCGATCCGGTGGTCGTGCGGCGTTATATCGGGATGGTTTTTCAACAGCCGAACCCGTTCGCCCTGAGCATTTACGACAATGTCGCGTTCGGCCTGCGCCTCAATCGCTTCAAAGGCGATGTCGACGAGCGCGTCGAACATGCGCTGCGGCGGGCCGCGCTGTGGGACGAGGTGAAGGACAAGCTGAAGGCGAGCGGGCTGTCGCTGTCGGGCGGCCAGCAGCAGCGCCTGTGCATCGCGCGCGCGGTCGCGACCGAGCCGACCGTCCTCCTGATGGACGAGCCGTGCTCCGCGCTCGATCCGATCGCGACGCGCCGCATCGAGGAGCTCATGCTCGAGCTCAAGCGGGACTACACGATCGCGCTCGTCACCCACAACATGCAGCAGGCGACCCGCGTCGCCGACATCACCGCCTTCCTTGGGGTCGACATCTCGCATGGCGGGCGGACCGGCTATCTCGTCGAGATGGGAGAAACCGACCAGGTCTTCAACGATCCGCGCGAGCAACTCACCAAAGAATATATCAGCGGCAAGTTCAGCTGATTCCGGATCGGAGCCGCGCCATGACCCTCGCTCGAACCGCGCGAATGATCGCAGCCGCCGTCGCCCTGTCGATTGCGCCGCCGGTCGCAGCAAGCTGGGCGCAGAGCGGCGCAACGGCGGCGCCCGTGTCGCTGAAGGGAGCTGGCGCGACCTTTCCGGCGCCGCTCTACAAGAAGTGGATCGCCGTCTATCAGGCCGCGCACCGAAACGTGTCGATCGCCTATGACGTCGTCGGGTCGGGCGAGGGCGTGAAGCGCTTCATTGCCGAGACCGTCGATTTCGCCGGGAGCGACGAGGTCTTGAGCGACAGCGACGCGGCCAAGGTGGAGGCGGGCGCGGCAACCGTGCCGGTCACCGCCGGAACGATCGTGCTGGCCTACAATATCCCGGGCGTGAGCGGCGAAATCCGGCTTCCGCGCGATGTGTATCCGGACATTTTCGCGGGGACCATCAAGCGCTGGAACGATCCGCGCATCCAGGCGGCTAACCCCGGCGTTCGCTTCCCCGCGCGCGACATCGCCGTCGTCGCGCGGCTTGATTCGAGCGGCACGACGGCGGCGTTCACGCGCCATCTCGCCGCCGCCGACCCATCCTGGCGCACGCGCGGCCTTGGCGTGGGCAAGCTCATCGCCTGGCCGGGCAGGACGATGCTCGCGACCGGCAACGAGGGCGTCGCCGCGCGCATCAAGATCAGCGAGGGCGGCATCGGCTATGTCGAATACGGCTTCGCCAAGCGCCTCAAGCTGCCGATGGCGGCGCTGCAGAACAAGTCGGGCGCGTTCGTAACCCCGAGCGAAGCCTCCGCGCAGCTCGCGCTGTCGGCGCGCGTCGTTCAAGTGGCCGAACTGGAGCGTTCGATCGTCGATCCGACCGCCGCCAACGCCTACCCCATCGTTTCCTATAGCTGGATGTTTCTCTATCGGCGCTACCGCGATCCGGCGAAGGCGGAGGCCGTTCGCGATTTCGTCGGCTGGGGCCTCGCAGAAGGCCAACAATACGGCGTCGAACTGGGTTATATTCCGCTTTCGGCCGACGTCGTCGCGCTCGGCCGGCAGGTCTTGGATACGGTCACGAAATAGCGTGCACGCGGAACTCCCCGGCGCCGTTCCCTGCGCGAGCGGCGCAGAACCATCGCCGCAGCCGGAGCGCCGAGGATTTATCCTCGACCTCGGAGCGATCGAAACATCGCTGCGCGAGGTCGAGCGGCATTTCGCAATGATCAATCCGCGTCTCGACAGCCCGCGCGATCCGCTCGACCGCACCGCCGTCGACCACATGATGACGGGTTACGCCTTCGTCGACGATCTGGTCGCGCACCAGGTCGACCTCCTTTCGGTCGGACAACTGCGGCTGCTCCTCGAGCTGAACGCGCGCGTGCTGTGCGGGTGTGACGTCGGGTTGAGGTCGGAGGTTGCTCGACACCTCGCAGCGACGGAAAAGCATTTCTACGACAACGGGGACGGCGGCATCCGCGACATCGTCGAGTGGCATGCCTTGCATGCGAATGAATCCCCCTGGATGCGGGCGGCCGGCGTCTATATTCGCATCCTGGCCGAGCCCGAGCTTTTCATCGAAGGCAATCATCGCACCGGCGCGCTCGTAATGAGCTATATTCTAGCGCGCGAGGGTCATCCGCCCTTCGTGCTGACTGTCGACAACGCCAAGGACTTTCTCGACTGGTCGTCGCTTCTCACCACGAAACGGAAGAGCGGCCTCCTTCTGCGCTGGCAGATGCCCTGGCTCAAGCGCCGCTTCGCCGCCTTCCTGAAGGACCGTTCGGAGATGAAGTTCTTGCGCACCCGTGATGGGGCTCCTCCGGCGATGGCCGCGCCGCCCGATTGACGAGAAAATCCCGGAGCGGGCGGGCTCCTGGTCGTTGCGGCGCCTCGTTACGCGGCGGCCCCGCCCTACCAAGGGCAGGGCGGACGCCGCGGCGGCGCAAGTTCGAAGTCGACTGATTTGTTTTAATTCAAGCAATGCGTGCAGACGCGCTTCACGGTGCAACGCCGTCGCCCCCGGAAGGTAGTGCATGATCGCTTGGAGACCCAAGTGCCGAGACATGTCGTGCAGGACGATTGAGGTAGGGCCTGGGCCGCCGAAGGAGCAAACACGACCCGGAACAACGCCAGACCCACAATCAACGCCATTTTTGTATATCGCATTGCTGATACTCCATCTGGCCCTCACCGCGAATGAACTCAGCGGAAATGCAATGGTTCATTACAATTAGCGCGAGCGTCTTTCGTTGCAATCAGAGCGTGATGATTTCGCCTTGGATCATCCCACCCTCAGTGGTCATGCCCCGCGCAAGCGGGGCATCCAGTAATCACCGAAAAGCATTTATGTTTACTGGATCGCCCGCTTGCGCGGGCGATGACGCCGGTAGTTAACCGATTCAAACCAATTCATCATGCTGTATTGCGGGCGCGTCTTCGGTCCGCCTGCATCGAACGATGCGCCGCATGAAAAAACCCCGGAGCGGCGCTCCGGGGTTTTGCGCAGGGATCGCTCCGCGCGCTGATCGAAAGGATGGAGCGCGTTCAGACGCGAAACGCTTTTGCTTCGCGCTCCCCTGCCGGTCAATGCGCGGACGCCGTGGCCGCGCCGAAGCCGGTCTGGGCCCGGACATACTGGTCCTCGAAGGCCTTCTTCTCGGCGGTCGCCGTGCGGCTTCTGTCGAACGTCGAGACGAGGAAGGTCACGAGAAACGCGAGCGGCATGGAGAAGAGCGCCGGCTGATCGTATGGGAAGATCGGCTGCGCGTTGCCCAGCACCGACACCCACACCAGTTTCGACAGCACGACGAGCACGACGGCGCTGACGAGGCCGGCGTAACCGCCGGCAAGCGCGCCGAGCGTGGTCAGGCCACGCCAGTACATCGACAGGATCAGCACCGGGAAATTGGCCGAGGCCGCGATGCCGAAAGCGAGCCCGACCATGAAGGCGACGTTCATCCTCTCGAACAGGATCCCGAGCGTGATGGCGACGATGCCGAGCCCGATCGAGGCGATCTTGGAGACGCGCAGCTCCGACGTTTCGCTCGCCTTGCCTTTCATGATCACGCGGGAATAAAGGTCGTGGCTGATGGCCGAGGCGCCGGCGAGCGCGAGGCCCGACACGACCGCGAGGATCGTGGCGAAGGCGACCGCCGCGAGGAACCCGAGCAGGAGATCCCCGCCCACCGCCTTCGCGAGATGCATGACGACCATGTTGCCGCCGCCGATGATCTTGCCGCCGATCTGCCCGCCCTCGAAGAATGCGGGGTTGGTGCCGACGATGACGATGGCGCACAGTCCCATCAGGAAGATGACGTTGAAGAAATAGCCGACGAAGCCGGACGCGTAGAGCACCGACTTGCGCGCGGCCTTGGCGTCCGACACCGTGAAGAAGCGCATGAGGATGTGCGGCAGGCCGGCCGTGCCGAACATCAGGCCGATGCCGAGCGACACCGCGTTGACCGGGTCGGCGAGCAGCGAGCCGGGCTGGAACAGCTTGAAGCCGAGCTTGTGCACGGCCGTCGCTTCGTTGACGAGGGTCGCGTAGCTGAAACCGAATTGGCTCATGGCGAGCAGCATCGCGAAGGTGCCGCCGGCGAGCAGCATGCAGGCCTTGATGATTTGCACCCAGGTCGTGGCGATCATGCCGCCGAAGGTGACGTAGATCATCATCAGTCCGCCGACGATGAACAAGGCCACGATGTAATCAAGCCCGAACAGCAGCTTGATGAGCTGGCCGGCGCCGACCATCTGGGCGACGAGGTAGAAGCACACGACGGTGAGCGAAGAGATCGCCGCCATGGTGCGGACCCGGCCCTGGTCGAGCCGGTAGGAGGTGATGTCGGCGAAGGTGTAGCGGCCGAGATTGCGCAGGCGCTCGGCCATGAGAAACAGGATGATCGGCCAGCCGACGAAGAAGGCGATCATGTAGATGTAGCCGTCATAGCCGCTGGTGTAGACCATCGCCGTCAGCCCGAGCAGGGTCGCGGCCGACATGTAGTCGCCGGCGATGGCGAGCCCGTTCTGTAGACCGGTGATGCCGCCGCCGGCGGTGTAGAAATGCGCCGTCGAGCGCGTGCGCTTGGCGGCCCAATAGGTGATCCCGAGCGTCAGCACCACGAAGGCGACAAACATCGCAATGGCGTGGATATTGATCGACGACTTGGCGGCGGCGTCGAGGGCCGGCCCGGCGCCGAAGGCAGGGACGGCGACGAGGACGAGCGCGGCTGCCGCCGCGGCGAATATCGTGCGGGTCATGACTGTGCTCTCCCCTATGCCGCTTCCTTGACGACCTCGGTCGCGAGCGCGTCTTTTATGATTTCGGCCGTGAGCGCGTCGAAGTCGTTGTTGGCCTTGCGCACATAGTAGGCGGTCAACAGCCAGAAAAAGACGAACTCGAAGAGTCCCGCGGCGATGCCGACGGTCAGGGTCGAACCCTCCATGACTCTGAGGCCGATGACGGAAGGCGCAAAGGCGATCGTCAGAACGAGAGCGTAGAACAGAACGAAGACGACGCCGGCGAGCCACCAGGCCAGTCGGCCCCGCCGCGCCACGAGTTGCACGAATTTCGGATTCGCGCGAATGCGCGCGTAGACAGCCTCGCTCATTTAGATGGATTTCCCCCTTTTCGCCGCCCCGCGGCGCTCCTTGCGCGACAACCGGAATCATTCGCAGGCCGTAAGCGACCGCACCAGAGTCTCGGAAGACGCCCGCACAAACTTTAGGCGAAATCCCGCCGCACGTCTTTTCGACAAAAGTCTTTCATACTTGCGTCGGAGGCGTGTGGCCGCTGCCGGCGCTGCGCAGGAGCCTTCGCTGCTGCGCAGGACGCTCTTCGCTAATGACGAAGGACTCCGTCGGCTCCGTGAAGAACTCCGCGCCGCCGCATCGTGTGGTCCGCCTTGGAGCCGCGGGTCGACATCGCATGTGGACGCCATCGTCGCGCCGACGCTCGCATCGAGGAGCGAGGCATGCCAGGCGCGCGCGATCGTCTGTCCCGGACTTCGCGAAATTGAAGACCACCCGAAAACGAACCGGCGGCGTTGATACGCGCATGATGCTTCCGGTCTTCGCCGGAGCATTGGCCGGAATCCAGAACGCGCCTGCGGGCGGCGGTAGGAAAATATGGGCGCGAACAGTCATCATCCGTGCTGACCTAGGTCGCTCATCTGACGCTCTGCGAGCGCGGCGTCAGGGTCGCGGAATTCGTTCTGTCGCCTTGACCTTGGTCAAGACCAAGCGGAACGCTATCGAGCATTTAAATCCTGCAATGGCGCTCGTTGTGCAACGGAAGGTGGCCGGCATCGCCGCACATCGTGTCGGCGGAACGTCGGCGCGAAGGACCGCCGTTTTCGCGAGACTGGCGGAAAGGAACGTGACATGAGCGAACGCTTCACCAGGAGTGCGGCGCGGAACATCTTCTACGGCGGCTCAGCATTTTTCCTGATCGCATTCGTCGCGCTGACCGCCCACAGCCATTTCTACATCCGGACCTCCAGCACGGACGCTGTGGGCCTCACCGAAAGCGTCGCGCGCGGCAAGCATGTCTGGGAGAAGAACTCCTGCATCAACTGCCACACGATTTACGGCGAGGGAGCTTACTTCGCGCCCGAACTCGGAAACGTCTGGATACGTTACGGCGGCGACGAGGATAAGGACGGAGCACGCGCTGCTCTAATCGCCTGGATGCAGTCGCAGCCGAGCGGCGTTCCCGGGCGGCGCCAGATGCCCCAATTCAATCTGAACGATCAGGATCTCAACGATCTGATCGATTTTCTGGCATGGGCAAGCCGGACCAACCTGCAAGGCTGGCCGCCGAACAAGGCCGGCTGAAGGGGCGACAATCATGAAATACTCGTCGCAGAAGATCGCGTACTACTATTTCGCGGGAGCGATGATTCTCTTCATTGTCCAGGTCGCCGTCGGCGCACTGGCCGGGACCGTGTATGTCCTGCCCAATTTCCTCGCCGAGACGCTGCCGTTCAGCATTCTGCGGATGATCCACACGAATGCATTGATCGTGTGGAGCCTGATGGCGTTCTTCGGCGCGGCCTATTATCTCATTCCCGAAGAGGCGGAGCGCGAGATCGAGAGCCCGCTGCTCGCTTATATCCAGCTCGGCCTTCTCATGTTCGGTGCGCTCGCGGCCGTGATCGGCTACGTGTTCGGCATTCATGAAGGCCGCGAGTTCCTCGAGCAGCCGCTCTGGATCAAGATCGCCATCGTCGTCGTGGCGCTGATCTTCCTCTACAACATCTCCATGACGGTGATGCGGGGGCGCAAGACGGCCATCGCGAATGTGCTGTTGCTCGGCCTGTGGGGCATCGCCCTGTTCTGGCTGTTCGCCTTCTACAATCCCGCCAACCTCGCCCTCGACAAGCTGTACTGGTGGTACATCGTCCACATCTGGGTCGAGGGCGTGTGGGAGTTGGTGATGGCGTCCATCCTCGCCTTTCTCATGATCAAGATGACCGGCGTCGACCGCGAGGTGATCGAGAAATGGCTCTACGCCATCGCCGGGCTCGCCCTTTTCTCCGGCCTGCTCGGCACCGGCCACCATTATTACTGGATCGGGGCGCCGGGCTATTGGCAGTGGGTCGGCAGCATCTTCTCCACCTTCGAGATCGCTCCCTTTTTCGCGATGGTGATTTTCGCCTTCACCATGGTGTGGAAGGGGCGGCGAGACCACCCCAACCAGGCGGCCATGCTGTGGGCGCTGGGCTGTACCGTCGGGGCGTTCTTCGGCGCCGGCATCTGGGGTTTCATGCACACGCTGTCCTTCGTGAACTACTACAGCCACGGCACGCAGATCACCGCGGCGCACGGCCATCTCGCCTTCTTCGGCGCCTATGTGATGCTGAACCTCGCAATGATCACCTACGCCATGCCGTATCTGCGCAACCGGCAGCCCTACAACCAGGTGCTCAACATGTGGAGCTTCTGGATCATGACGTCGGCGATGGCCTTCATGACCTTCACGCTGACATTCGCGGGCGTCGTGCAGGTTCATCTCCAGCGGGTCATGGGCATGACCTATATGGAGGTCCAGGATCAGATCGCCCTGTTCTACTGGATGCGGCTCGGATCGGGACTGTTCGTCGTGCTGTCGGCGCTCCTGTTCGTCTATTCGATCTTCGGCCCGGCGCGGGAGGAAAGGGCGGCTCGGTTGATCGCGCCGACCCCGTCGACACCGCTTCCCGCCGAGTGAATCGTGAAACCGACGGGGCAGGGGGGCAGACCCGCCTTGGGAGAGAGGCGCAAAACCAATGCACTCCGTCGCACCCGCGTCCGGCGCGGATGAGCTGCCGTTCTACCGGCCGACAGGCTCGGAACGGGAATTGTTCGAGCACGCCTATCGGAACCAGCTTCCGCTGCTCCTGAAGGGGCCGACGGGGTGCGGCAAGACGCGGTTCGTCGCCCATATGGCCGCGCGGCTGGGGCGTCCTCTCTATACCGTTTCGTGCCACGATGACCTGACCGCCGCCGACCTGACCGGACGCTACCTGCTCAAGGGCGGGGACACGGTGTGGGTGGATGGCCCGCTCACCCGCGCGGTCCGCGAAGGCGCGATCTGCTATCTGGACGAGATCGTGGAGGCTCGCAAGGACGTCACCGTGGTCCTGCACCCGGTGACCGACGACCGGCGGATGCTCCCGCTGGAGCGGACGGGCGAACGCGTGGAAGCGCCTCCCGAGTTCATGCTCGTCGTCTCCTACAATCCCGGCTACCAGAGCGTCCTCAAGACCCTGAAGCCGTCGACCCGCCAGCGTTTCGTGGCGATGGAGTTCGGGTTTCCCGCTCCGGACGCCGAGGCTGAAATCGTCTCGCGCGAGAGCGGTCTCCCGAAGGATCGCTGCGTTCCGCTGGTCCGCGTCGCGAACGCGTTGCGCGATCTCAAGGGCCAGGACCTCGAAGAGGGGGCCTCGACGCGCCTCGTGGTCTATTGCGCGACCCTGATACGCGCAGGTGTGAAGCCGGAAACAGCCATCCTTGTCGCCCTCCTCGAACCGCTGACGGACGATCCCGACCTCAAGCACGGCCTTGTTCGCGTCGCCGAGATCGCGCTCGGATAATCATCATGGCCCTGTTCGAGCCGGAAGAGACAGTCGGCAAGTACTGGCACCGGCTGATCGGAGCCGCCAGCACGTATCGCCGCCATCCGGAAGCGGCCGTGCCGCTCGCCCCGCTGCTGCGGCGCATCGGCGTGCTGTTTCGCGCTCTCGGGGGAGCGGCGCCATCCGGATCGTGTCTGGGGCGCCGATGAAATCGGGACACCGCCTCAACCTGAAACATCGGATGGGGCTCGGCCGGAAGAACTCGATCGCGCCGTCATGGACGAGAGCACATTGAAGCTACCCGTCGCCATCGATGTGTTCCCGCTGCGGGAGGACAACGCGGCGCTTTATGAGTGGCTCGCGGCATGGTTCGCGCATGCCGCGTCGCCCGGCGGCGAGCCCAGCGATCCGCTGCAGGGCGACCTCGTTCGCCTGCCGGTCGGCGGATAGAACGACGCGCGCCGCCTTGCAGCGCTGGCCCGGCCTGAAGCCGCTCTATTCCCGCTTGTGCAGGGCGTCTCTCGCGGCGCGGCCGAAGCGCCGGCTCCCGCGCTGGGAGGCGGCGGTGGAGGCGGCGGTCGAATCGCTCCTGGGCGGTGTGCCCGCGCGCCCGCCCGATCGTCGCATCCTGGATGCCATCCGGGGGAAACGTCAGGACATCGCCGAGTTCATCGCCCCGAAAGATTATGCGACCTTATTGCCTGTTCCTGTCTGGGGCGACATCCTGATCGGGGCGGGCGGCGCGCGCATCGACGACGCGGACGAGGATGGCGGCGACTCCATCCAGGTGGACCAGCTCCGCCGGCGCGCCGCACGGCGGCCGAACGATCAGAGCCAGCGCGGCGACCCGCTCGTGCTGCATCGTTTCGAGACGATCTTCAGCCTTGCCGAAATGGTCAACGTCAATCGCAGCGTCGAGGATGACGATGAGGCGGAGTCCCGGCAGGCGGCGGACGATCTGCCCGAACTGACCATCGGTTCGCACCAAAAGCGCGCGTCTACCCTTCTGAAGCTCGATCTCGAACTCGCGCCGGCCGAAGCCGAGGCGGCGCCGGTGACGGCAGAGATTTCCTACCCCGAATGGGACTACAAGCGGCAGCGCTATCGTCCGAACTACTGCCGGGTGGTCCCCCGGTCCAGCTCCGGAAACAGGCGAGGACTGGGTGCCCGACGCGGACATGCAGCGGCGCATCCGGCAGGTCCGCCGGCAATTGGAGGCGCTGCGTTCGAAACGCCAGATCATCCCGGGCGAACCGGACGGGCACGATCTCGATCTCTCCGCGCTGGTCCGGGATGTCGCCGATCGGCGCGCCGGCGGCCCGGGGACGGAGCGGGTCTTCGTGAGTTCACGCACCACCGTCGCCCGCGACCTCTCCGTTGCCGTGCTCATGGATGTTTCGCTTTCGACCGACGCCTGGCTGCAAGACCGGCGGGTCCTGGATGTCGAGAAGAGCGCGCTTCTCGCGCTGACGCACGGCCTGACCGCCTGTGGCGACGAGCACGCCATCTTTACCTTCACGTCGCGCCGGCGAACGTGGGTGAACGTGTCAACCGTCAAGGACTTCGACGAGGAACTCGACGCACAAGTGATCAGGCGGGTGCAGGCGCTGAAGCCGGGCCAGTACACGCGGATCGGCGCTGCGGTCCGGCACGTCCTCTCCCGGGTGTTGGAGCGGCCGCATCGCCACCGGCTGATGCTGATCCTCACCGACGGGAAGCCGAACGACGTCGATCATTACGAAGGCCGCTATGGGATCGAGGATACCCGGATGGCCATTCGCGCGGCGCGCGAGGCGGGTGTCCGCGTGTTCGGCGTGACGGTGGACGAGCACGCCCGCGATTATTTACTACATTTGGGCGCGGCGCCTACGCGATCTTTCCAGCATCGCGCGGCTCCCGACGGCGCTGCCGGCGATCTACCGGCACATCACGAGCTGACCAGAAGAGAGGATCCGCCATGCGCAACCGCGTCTCCGCCGCCATTGTGATCCTGATGCTGTCGAGCGCCGCCGGCATCGCGCAGGTCGACATTCGGCCCGATCCGACGCCGCGGCTGCCGCCGCAGGCCGGCCGGGCCTTCCATCGAGGACCGACAGTTCATCAGCCGCGCCGTCAACCTCAGCGAGGCCGAGATCGAGGCCGGTCGCCTCGCCGCGGACAGGACGAATACGGCGGCGATCAAGGAATTCGGA
>CAVQIB010000023.1:0-12251 GCA_963712435.1 uncultured Alphaproteobacteria bacterium
TACGATCAGCAGCAAGACGGAGGCGGTTTATCGGCGTAGCGGTCTGTTTCAGAAGCGCACCGCGCTAATGGAACAATGAGCGGCGGATCAACGGGGACGACCCCAGCGCTGATGTTCTTCCGATAAGACAACAAGGATCGGCTGCTTGTGGAACTCGAAATGCCAGCCTCAAGGTTCGGACCCGGTCTTGAGAGGAAGAGTCAGGCGGCTTTCGCCGTGATGGGTTTGGAGGCTCGAGAGAGAGGTTTTCGGCCGGCCCGTCGCGGAGAAGACCCATGACCAACATGGAAGTTCTGGACGGCCGGCGCGAGGTCAGCAGCGGCTACAAGGTGGACCCAACCCGCGGCCAGCGGGTGTCGCCGCGTTTCGTCTGAGTGGTTTTCGCGGCCAGCGGACGAGCGATTCCTGTCCTTGTCCGAACTGTTCGCATGCGTCCGCGGCCGCGCCGAGCAAAGCCGCACCCGGATCGTCGAAAGCGCCGCCATCCGTGTCGAGGCGAGCCGCGACAATGCCGAGCGCTTGGCGCTCATGCTGCCGGGCTCCGAAGCGCCGGTCGCGCCCACGCATTGGAGCTTCGGCCAACTCGCCGCGCTGGTGGGCGCTCCCGCCGCTTATCTGCGCCAGCTCCCGGCGCCGCTCGCCGGCATCAACCTGCAATACGGGCTGACCACGCATCGCGCCGAGCAGGTCAAGACGCTCGAGACCGATGACGGCCGGGTGGAGCTCCGCGCCGTCACCGGCCCGGACTATGGCCGCATCTACGACCATGAGCTCGTCGAGGCGGTGCAACGCATCGCCGGCGACGGCGTCGGCGACACGCGCTGGAAGGTGCCCGGCGTGCTCGACTGGTCGACCGGCGTCTACAACCCGCGCGTCGACGTCACCCGCGACACGACGACGCTCTACGCCTCCGATCGCGACGTGTTTCTGTTCCTGGTGGACGACCTCAACCCGATCGAGGCCGGGCGGCTGCCGGACGGCTCACCCGACCTCTACTTCCGCGGCTTCTACTGCTGGAACTCGGAGGTGGGCGCGAAGACGCTCGGCATGGCGAGCTTCTATCTCCGCGCCGTCTGCCAGAACCGCAATCTCTGGGGCGTCGAGGACTTCGAGGAGATCACCATCCGGCACTCGAAGTACGCCGCCTCTCGCTTCGCGACCGAGGCGGCGCCGGCGCTGACGCGGTTCGCGAACTCCTCGCCCCGCGCCGTTCGTCAACGGCATCAAGGCGGCGCGGACGCAGATCGTCGCCCGCACCGACGAGGACCGGACCGAGTTCCTGCGCAAGCGCGGCTTCTCGAAGGCGGAGACGACCAAGATCATCGAGACGGTGCTCGCCGAGGAAGGGCCGCAAGCCGGAAAGCGTGTTCGACTTCGTCCAGGGCATCACCGCGGTCGCACGCGACAAGACGCACCAGGACGCGCGGCTGGACCTGGAGGCGCAGGCCAAGAAGCTCCTCGACCGCGCCGTCTGAGCGACTTTGCGCTTCGCGGCCCAACTCCGCGTCTCTTCTCAATCTCCGTCTGCGGCTCGCCCTTCAGAGGAAGAGGCGGGCCGCAGCCTTCGTGACGGGTTCAAGGAGGTCGAGAGAGAGGCTCTCGGCCGGCCCGTCGCGGAGACGATCCATGCCGAAGTCCGTTGCGAAGATCGCGCTCTCGACGTTCGCGCGACATCCCGTTCAACCGGCTGGTCCTGAGCCAGGCCAATGTCCGCCGCATCAAGGCGGGCGTCTCGATCGAGGAGCTCGCCGAAGACATCGCCCGCCGCACGCTGCTGCAGAGCCTCACGGTCCGGCCGATCCTCGACGACAAGGGCGCCGAGACCGGCATGTTCGAGGTCCCGGCCGGCGGCCGCCGCTTCCGGGCGCTCGAACTCCTGGTCAAGCAGAAGCGGCTCGCCCGCACCGCCCCGATCCCCTGCGTGGTGCGAACGGACGGCCTCGCCGAGGAAGACAGCCTCGCCGAGAACATCCAGCGCGCGCCGCTGCATCCGCTCGACCAGTTCCGTGCGTTCCTTACGCTGCGCGAGAAGGGCAAGTCCGAGGAGGAGATCGCGGCGGCGTTCTTCGTCTCGGTCGCGGTGGTGCGCCAGCGGCTGCGTCTCGCCGCGGTGTCGCCGACAGCTGCTCGACGTCTATGCCGAGGACGGCATGACGCTCGATCAGCTCATGTCGTTCACCGTCAATCCCGACCACGCGCGTCAGGAGCAGGTGTGGGAAGCGCTGCAGCGTTCCTATACCAAGGAGCCGCACCAGATCCGCCGGATGCTGACCGAAGGAGCGGTGCGCGCCTCCGACAAGCGGGCGCAGTTCGTCGGCATCGAGGCCTATGAGGCCGCGGGCGGCGTCATCCTGCGCGACCTGTTCAACTCCGACGACGGCGGCTGGCTGCAGGACCCGGCGCTGCTCGATCGGCTGGTCACGGAAAAGCTCGAGCGCGACGCGGATTGCGTCCGCGCCGAGGGCTGGAAGTGGATCGAGGTCGCGCCCGACTTCCCGTATGGCCACACCTACAATCTCCGCCGTCTCGCCGGCGAGCAGCGCCCGCTCACCGCGGAGGAGACGGCCGCCCACGACGCCCTCCGGGCCGAGTTCGACAAGCTCGAGGAGAGCTACGCCGAAGCGAACGAGATCCCTGAGGAGGTCGACCAGCGGCTGTCTGAGATCGAGACGGCGCTCGCGGCCCTTGAGGAGCGTCCCGTCGTCTTCGACCCGGCCGAGATCACTCGCGCCGGCGCGTTTGTCAGCATCGACGGCTCGGGGGCCTTGCGGATCGAACGGGGCTATGTCCGGCCGGAAGACGAGCCGCCGGTCGCGCCGTCGGAGGACGGCACGGACGACGGCGCCGCCGAGGAGACCGGGGCCGGCACGGCTCCGCTCCGCGACAACGATCCCGCGGCTGAGGTGGATGCCGCGTCGGAGGAGCCGAGCGAAGAGGATGAAGGCGTGCGGCCGATCCCCGACCGGCTGGTCACCGAGCTCACCGCTCACCGCACCCTGGCGCTGCGGAATGCGCTCGCGAACGATCCGGACACAGCCTTCGTTGCGGCGCTGCACGTGCTGTGCCTGAAACTGTTCTACCGCTACGCCCTCGACACCTGTCTCGAGATCGAGCCGAAGAGCCCGATGTTCGGCTCGCAGGCTCCTGGCCTCGCCGACACCGCGTCCGCGCAGGCGATCGACGCGCGGCACGCCGCATGGGCGGCCCAGCTTCCCAAGGAGCCGGGCGCGCTGTGGGATGCGCTCACGGCGTTCGATCACGACAGCCGCCAGAGCCTGTTCGCACACTGTGTCGCGCTCACCGTCAACGCGGTGTCCGAGACCTACAACCGGCGGCCGAAGGCGATCGCGCATGCCGATCGGATCGCACAGGCGGTCGCCCTCGACATGGCGGCGGTCGGCTGGCGGCCGACGGTCGACAACTATCCTCGGCCGGATCACCAAGGGCCGCATCGTCGAGGCGGTGCGGGAGGCCAAGGGCGATAGGGCGGCCGAGCGCATTCGCCCCCTCAAGAAGGCGGAGATGGCCAAGGCCGCCGAGGACCTGCTGATCGGCGCCGGCTGGCTGCCCGAGCCGCTGCGCACGCCGGGCCAGACCTTTGCGCCCGGCATCGAACCTGACCCGGCGTTGGACGCGGCCGGCGAAGCGCAATCGGCGGATGCGCAGGGCGGCGAATCGGCCATGGACGAGTCCGACGCCGGCGACGAAGCTTCCGATCCGTCGGCCGCGGCCGGGGCGGTCGCGGCCGAATAACACGACCTCCCTCAACTCGGGCCCGCCTGCAACGCGGGCCCCTCTTTTCTTTGGAGGCAGCGATGACCGAAAGCATCGCCGATCTGGCGCGCCGGCTCGCGCGCGACGCCGAGGCGGTGTGTCGGCATTACCTCTCCAATGGCCATCGCCAAGGACGCTATTGGATTGTCGGCGATCTCGCCAACAATCCGGGCCGCAGCCTTTACGTCCGCCTGAACGGCGCCGATCACGGCAAGGGGGCGGCGGGCCATTGGACCGACGCCGCCAGCGCGGAGCATGGCGATCTTCTCGACCTGATCCGCGGCGCGTGCCGTCTCGGCACGACCCGGGAAGTCGTTGATGAGGCACGCCGCTTCTTGAGCATGCCGCGGCACGATCCGCCAGTGCAGCGAGCTCCGGCCCGAACGGGCTCGCCGGAAGCGGCACGGCGCTTGTTCGAGATGGCGCGACCGATTCACGGCACTATCGCCGCCGCCTATCTCCGGCGCCGCGGCATCACTTATCTCCAGAATCTCTCGGCGCTACGCTTCCATCCGCGCTGCTATTACCGTGCTGGCGACGGCGCCTCCCGCAACACGTGGCCGGCACTGCTTGCCGCGGTCACCGATACCAACGGCACGATGACAGGCGTCCACCGCACATGGCTCGCGCATGACGGCGCCGGAAAAGCTCCCGTCGCCACCCCACGGCGAGCCATGGGATTGCTTCTGCAAAATGGCGTCCGTTTCGGCACGGCACGCGATGTCCTCGCCGTGGGCGAGGGCATCGAGACGGTGCTGTCGCTCCGCTGCGTGATGCCGCGACTCCCGATGATCGCGGCGCTGTCCGCCAACCACCTCGCCGCGCTCGCGCTGCAGCCCGGCTTGCGCCGGTTCTACATCGCGCGCGACAACGACCATGCCGGCCGTCTCGCAGCCGAGGCGCTGACCGCGCGCGCCGAGGCAAGCGGGATCCAGACGCTGACGCTCACGCCGATTGCCGAGGACTTCAACGGCGATCTCCGCATGTTTGGTCGCAAGGCGCTGGCGTGTTCGTTGCGCGTCCAGCTCGCGCCGGAGGATGTCGGGCGCTTCCTTCGACGTTGAGCTGCCGCGCTCAGTCGGGCTGTCCTGCCGTTCGCTCCGGCGGAGCCTGTCAGGGTGCGCCCCCGCCGGAATAGGCGCTGCGCGGCGGCCTTCGAGAGGGCGATCGGGCCGGAAGCGGCGCGGCCCCGCAACGGCGGCGCGGCTGGTCCCGACGCGTCGCGACCGCGCCAAATTCGTGCGGAGATCGCGACTGACGCGGGCCATTTCTCTCACGAAAAGCACGACCGCGCTGCGCCGTCCTCCGCTTTGCTGCGGCCCTTCGGCTGCGCCTGCGGGTGCGGGCCCACGCCACTCCCGGCGGGGTGATCGCCACGAAGGCCGCGTGCGTCGCGCGGCCAAACCGAGCGAGGACCTCGCCCATGACGAACCGCCCTTCCCATGACGGCGACCAGAGCGCCGACGCGTCTTCGAGCGCGCATCTCCTGGATGAACTGCAGCTCTACGGCCACCGTCCCTTCGAGGACGAGCCTGACCGCCGCCCTCTTCCTGAAGCCAATCGTCTGCAAGGCGCGCTCGCCGACATCTTTGACGCGCTCGTGGCGACGCTGAGCGACACGCGCCTGGAACCCGATCTCACCGATCTGCTTTGGTCGGTCGTCAATGTCTTCCACCGCCGGATCGATCGTATCGAACGCGTACTCGACGCCAACGAGACCGACCAGCGCCACAGCCAGCGCGCGCAGGACGGTTCCGAAATCCGCTCAGTCGAGCTGGAGCGGCTGGTCGCGCAAGGGCTCACCTTGATCGAACGCCGCAACAGCTTCGAGTTCATGCGCGACACAGCCGTTGATCTCTATGCCGTCCACACCGGCGAGGCTTGGCGGCCGCGGTCAAGCTCACTGGTCAGCCGCCGGACGCTCACCGCCGCGATGATCGACAGCCGCGATTTCCTGCAGGCACGCCGCCGCGCCGAGACCGAGGTCCTGCTGCCGAAGGGTGCGAAGATCGCTTTCGCCGGCGGCGTCGACTGCAACGATCACCATCGCATCTGGGCGGCGCTCGACCGCGTGCGCGCCAAGCACCCGGACATGGTGCTGCTGCATGGCGGCAGTCCGCGCGGCGCCGAAAAGATCGCCGCCTGCTGGGCGGACGCCCGCAAGGTCCCGCAGATCGTGTTCAAGCCGGACTGGGCCCGGCACGCCAAGGCGGCGCCGTTCAAGCGCAACGACCATTTGCTCGAATGTCTGCCGATCGGTCTCGTCGTGTTCCCCGGCTCGGGCGTCACCGACAATCTCGCCGACAAGGCTCGAAAGCTCGGCATCCCCCTGTTCGACTTCCGCGGAACCGGCGGCGCGTGAGCGCCGCAGCCGCCACGCCTTTATCACGGCACAAGCGCTGCATCGGCTTCGTACATGCAGCAACAGATTGCCGGCGCCGGGATTTCCCGCGGGCGACCTCGTCGGACGACATCACCGCACAGGTCGCGCACATTCCCCCCGCCGCATCACCGATCGACAGTCGCCGGCACGTTCTTCATCGCGGTAGCAGCGACAGATCAACCGGCCGTCTCTAAACGCCGCCGACATCCGCGTGACGCTCGTCGGCCGTCACCTCGAACAACGTCGTTCCGACAGCAAGCGCGGCCGTGGATGGGCGTTCGTTCCGCAGGCCGGCTTACCACCGGCGATCGCCCCGAATACGACGACGGGCCTGCGGCGTGTCGGTGAAATCGACGCGTCGCCGTTAATGCGCCAGAGCAGGTCTTTCCGCGCCGGGTCCGTTCGTCCTCTTGCGTCCCGCAGCTCGCTCTCGCCAGTCTCCGCGTGCTGGTCCGGGGCGCGCCACGCGGACCTCGGATGGGCGAATCTGGCCGAGGGCCGGCTGCGCCTCGATCGTCTGACCGCAACGGCGGCCGGTCCACTTTTTTCCCCTGCCGGGCCACCCCGCGCAAAGCGCGGGGACCCCGGCCGACGGCATTCCGCGCGGAAGACAAAAAAGTGTTCGGCCTGCCGTCCTCCGCTGCGCTCCGGCCCTTCGGCTTTAAGCCTCGGGTGCGGTTCGATCGCCCCCGGCCGGTCGATCGCCATCGCGGTCGCGATAGGCGCGGCCCGACGAGAAACAGGAGACGACAATGGCGACCATCGGCAGCTTCAAGAAGTCCGAGAACGGCGACTATGCCGGCGCGGTGAAAACCCTCACGCTCAACGTCAAGGCCCGCATCGCGCCGGTCGACAAGACCAACGACAAGGCCCCGGACTTCCGCATCTACGCCGGCCGGACGGAATTTGGCGCCGCTTGGCGGAAGACCTCGAACGAGGGCCGCGAATATCTCTCGGTCAAGCTCGACGATCCGAGCTTCCCGTCGCCGATCTACGCCTCGCTGGTCGAGGTCGAAGGCGAGGACGGCCTTTCGCTCATCTGGTCGCGCCGCAACGCCGACTGACGCGATCGCGTCATGTGAACGCCCCGCTCACCCTGCGGGGCGCTTCGCATGCACTGTCGAAGATCATACCGACTCCGGCACATAGTGCGGGATGAGTAAGTCCGATTCACCAACACCTGTCATGTCAACCGCCAGAGGCGTTCGCACATCTGGCAGCGCTGCGACATGCGATCTCTGAACGAAGTCAACTCTCGCTCTTGATCTTCTCGCGCGCGGCCCTCGTCAGGAATGCCGAGCGTGTCAGGTGCGACAGAGCGCAAGGGGATCATTACTTCTTGATTTTTCGCTTCGGTCGCTTCGGCTGCTTCCTTGCCTTCGCCGTCTCGGTCTTTGCTTCTTCGTCAGGCATGACCAGTTCGACGGGGGTCACGCCAAGCGCATGCGCAAGAAGGAACAGCGAAATGACCGTGGGATTTCGGCGACCACGTTCGAGACCGCTCACATATTGCTGCGTAAAACCGGATTGTTCGGCGAAGCGCTCCTGAGAGAACCCCTTCGCCGCTCGTAATCGCGCAAAGTTCCGGCCGACAGCCTGCGCATGTCCATTCAGGCGCACGGTGTAGGGCTGCGCCAGTATGCTCGACAATCGAATGAACGGCGTCTTTATTTCCTGATAATACGCAGCAAGAGAGCCAGCTTGCTGACGCACCGAAGAAGGACATTGCAAGTCGAGCCCGAATCTGAATCGCTATCGCTCGGTTCGCGCTCGAACCGGCCCTCAAACCGCTCGAAACAGGGGGACACGCCGTGGGTCTATCGTCCAGCGAACCGCCGATCGCCGACGAAGCGCCGAGCGCTGACGTCCTCACCGCCTACGACCAGAATCACGCGACCATCTACCTGCGTCTCCTGGACGCCGAAGCGGAGGGCGCAGACTGGGCGGAGGTGGCGCGCATCGTGCTGAAGATCGATCCCGTCCGCGAGCCGGACCGGGCCCGCCGCGCCTGGGAGAGCCACTTGGCGCGCGCCAGATGGATGGCCAATCATGGCTTTCGCCACCTGCTACGAGGCGGACCACCGCACTGATGGAGAACGACGCGGTCGCGGCGTGTGCGCGGCGTGCGCTCCAGTGCGCACGCGCATACTACTTTTGTGCAACCACTGGTACCGCGAAAACGCCGTTTTCTTGCACTCTACTGATCATGCTGCCGGGACGTGTGTGTAGTTGCGTAACGCTCGGTGATGACATGATGACAAACCGCGGAATTGGCGGTCTGCGGCCGCCTACGATTATCTCGCCGACCTCGACCCTGCTGAATTGGCATGGGAATTCCTTCGCCGAAATCCTCTCTTTCAGCGCGAATATCGCAAATCGCTCGAAAAAAGGCCCCGAGGGCGAGGAGGCGCTGGCTGAGCGATGGGGATTGCGCTTTCGCGATCCATCCAAGCCGGCGCGCCGATCACGGCGGAAGTCTTCTGGACTCCGAATCTTGACCCGAGAGTCGTTCTTGTTGCGCCGGCGCCGCGGACGTTCCGCGACGCGCGTGATCTTGGCGGACTGACGTTATCTCAAGGGCGCATCGCAAGCGAGGGCTGCTACGTTGTAGTCGAAGGCGCAACCGGCCGGCTGCCGGTTGTTCTCGCAAACGGTGCGACTGCGGCGACGGCGCTCGCCGCCGTCATTCCTCTTGATGACGCCTTTCTGGCCCGCGCGGCGTCTGCAGCACGCCTCTGGCGCAGGTTGAGCAACGCATCGTCCGCCAGGCAGCCCGCCCCCCTGACGCGCCAGCGCCGGCAACGCCTGTCGCTCGCGCTCCGTGCGCTCGATGCGCGGCAGGCAAGGGCGACCTATCGGGAACTCGCCGAAGCGCTTTTCGGAGCGGACCGCATCCCGGCGACCTCAGCCTGGAAGACGCATGAATTGCGCGATCGTACGATCCGGATCGTTCGCGTCGGCCTCCAGCTGATGCGAGGCGGCTATCTCGATTTGCTGCGCCTCCCAAGGCGACAACGTCGATAAAGTCGGCAAGGTGGCGGAACTGCGCACCCCGATCTTCGCCATCCCCCCTCGCGGGAAAACTTCGCCATTGTCGTCCCTACACGCCGCCACTGTCCGGCGGCGGGTTTTGCCGCGATGGAGAAGCCCTATGCCCGAACCCCTTAATGGTCTGCCGCCACGCTTTCTGCGCACGCCGGAGGCCGCACGTTTCCTCGGTCTTTCCGGGCGCACGCTCGAGAAGCATCGCACCTACGGAACAGGACCGAAGTATCGGAAGATCGGCGGCCGCGTCGTTTATGCGCTGGAGGATCTCAAGGCGTGGGCCGATGTCGGCGCCAAGACCTCGACCTCCGATCCGGGCGTCGGGACCGTCCTGCCGGCCAAGCGCGGCGCGGCGGTGAACGCAGCTCAGTCCTATCGGCGTTCCTGATGCCGCGGGCGATGCAAGCCATGTCGCGCACAAATCCTGAAGAACTGCTCATCGGCGCTCTGACTCGTGTCGAACTCCTGTGGGTCGAGAAGCGCATCGAGACCTGGATCCGTTTCGGTCATGCCGCGAAGGAGCAGATCATCGACGGCAGCCGCCGGACCGTGAGCTTCGCGCCCGCCAGCATCTTCGCCGTGGTTCACTGGGCGGCCAACGATTACGGCACGATCCTGTCGCAGATCGACATCCTTCGTGCAGTCGCGCCGGGCGAAGTCTTGCACGGCGGCCCCGGACGTAACGCCCGGCGCCGACATTCTTCTGCGGATATCTGGCTGGCCGAAGGTCGAGAAAGTTTTGCACGCGATCGACGCGGTCGAAGCGCTCGGGATTGATCCGGCCGAAGCCGCGCCCGAGCATTGGCGGCATGTCCACAATCGTCTTTCCGTGGGCGAGCAGCCCCGGTCCTATACGCTCAGCCGACATAAGGCCTGGCTGCGCCGCCGGAGAATTGACCCGTGAGCGCGCGCATACCCACACTGCTTACGATGGCGGGCGCCGCGGCGATCGTCGCCTGGACCATCGGTCCAAAGCCCATCCCTTGGCTGGTCTGGAACGCGTCCGCCAGCGTGCCGACTGGACTCTATAAAGTGAGTCCCGCCGCGCAGCTTAGCGTCACCGATCTCGTCGATCGCGCTGCCGCCGGAACCGCTCGCCGCCATGCTCGACGGCGACGGCTATCTCCCGCGCGGGTTGCCGCTCATCAAGCGCGTGCTCGCCCTGCCAGGCCAGACGGTCTGCCGGAGCGGAGCTCGTCGTCTCGGTCGACGGGATCTCTCATGGGATCGGCGCGCGAACGCGATCACAACGGTCGGCCGCTCCCCGCTTGGCAGGGCTGCCGCGTCGTCGCGGCCGAGCAGGTCTTCCTCATGAACTGGGATGAACCCGACGTCATTCGACGGCCGCTACTTCGGCATGCTGCCGATCCGCGCCGTCCTCGGCCGCGCCGAACCACTATGGACGTCTGAGGAGGACTGACCATGGCGGAAGCGGCGACCGGGAACCATGCCGAGCGCGTCTCCTCGGCGGCAATTCCTGACCCCGAACTGATCATGGCCGAGCAGAGCCATCGCGCCGAGGCCGCGCCTCATCGGCGCCGACCAAAATTCCCGCATTGCCACGCCGCGCAACAGATTGCGAGGCGAGGAATAGCGCTCTGCCGCTGCGATCGAACAGGCCACCGTCGACGATGATGGACCTCGTAACCCTCGTGACCGTGTGCTCGCTCGGCGTCGATCCCAAGCTGATGCATGCACTGATCTGGCATCAGTCGGGCGGTGAGCCGTGGTCGTTCACCATCCCGGGAGAGCGCGAGCCGCGCGTCTACCGCAACGCTGCGTGAAGCGGTGCGCGCGGCGCATTCGCTGCCCGCCGACGGCCCAATCCGCGTCGGGCTCACCGGAATCGCGACCGAGGCGTCCACCGTGACGGAGACGACGTTCCTGCCGTGTCCGAACATCGCCGCGGCGGCGCGCCAGATCACGCAACTCGCCAAGCGTTGCGAGACGAATCCGCGCCCTGACGTTGACCCAACCTTCTGCGCGGTCGCAGCCTATCGCGGCTCGTGGGAACGGCCGGACACCGCCTTCAGGGACGCCGTCCGGACATCCGTCGCAAAGGACGACGCGCCGAACTTCGACATGCCGAACGAGACCGGCGTGCGACGTTCGCGACGCATTGCTTGACGCGCCGAGTGCGCCTTGCCACCCCGCGCTCCTTCGCGGTCGGACCCCATGGCCGATGGACCGCGATCGCGCCTGGTCGAGCGCGTTGTTTCCGGTAAAGCCGGAGCGTCCCGACCGTGCGGCGCAGCGCGTCTTCGATCGACGCTCCGCCTGCAGAGAAACCGCAGCCGCACCGTCAGCAGAGCGTCCAGTCTCCGGTCACGAACGCGACGACCAACGGCCTGTTCGTGCCCCGCTCGTCGTCCCGTGAGCCGTGAGCGTGAAACTCCGCTCATCGTAAGCAATCGTAATACATCGCAGGAACTTCGGGAATGATCGCCACAAGGAACGCCGACCGAACGATGGCGAGATGGAAGAGGCGGCACTGCGGTTTCGCCAAGCCCCTGTCCGGGCTTGGCTTAACGCAGAGCCTGTCGTTCGGTCGGCGTGCTGTGATCGCGACAAATCGCAAACGTTACAAGCTGAGCGACGGCACGGCGCCGACCAAGGGGAAAACGCCGTGAAGGGGAGAGTGGAAGACGACAGCCTTCGAGTCGCCCCGGGCGCATTCGCGATCGCGGCGGCCGCCGCCCGAAAAGCTTTTTCGCCGAGGTTCTCAAGGCGGCGCAGAAGGCCGGCTATGCTGGAGCGCGCGCACGCCCGGGCGGCCGGCTGTCCAAGCACTCGACCTTCGGCCGCGGGCGCGGCGGCGCACTGCGATCGAGCGGCCTGTTCGACGGAACGCGCCGGGTCGTCGTCAAGTCACGGATCGTCCGCCATCGAGGGCGAAAGTTCCGCGCCGCCCCGCTCGCCGCGCACGTCGCGTACCTAAAGCGCGAGGGCGTGACGCGGGATGGCGAGAACGCCCGCATGTTCGACGCCCAAGGCGATACCGCCGACGGGAACGGTTTTGCTGACCGCTGCCGGGGCGACCGCCATCAGT
>CAVQIB010000024.1:0-19552 GCA_963712435.1 uncultured Alphaproteobacteria bacterium
TATCGGGCGCATTTGGCCGGCTGTCTCTGGCGGCGGAATTCCAATCTCCGTATTGACACGACCGAGACGCGGTTCGACGCCGCATGAGACCGGTTCGACGTGTGGACTGGAGGGGAAGCGCGCGCCGATTGGCCGACGCCCCGTCGGCTCATCTATGAGACTGGCTGGCGTCCGAGCGGGGGGAGGCGCTGCTCCTGGTCGGTCCAGGAGAAGGGCAAGGCCCTGGCGAGAGCGGTGATCGTGAGGTCGGCGGGCGCGGATCGGTCGAAAATTGACGCGACGATCCGCGGCGACACGAAGGCGAGCGGGGCGAGGAAACGGACATGCCGTTCGACCTTGCCCTCGCGCTGCGCGATGTCCGCGAAGTCAGCGGCGCGGCCTGCGACCAGATGTGCGATCCAGCCGCGGGCCTTGGCGATGGCGGCGAGAAGCGCTCCGCTGGTCTCGGCCGTCATGGTCGCGTTTGACGCGGGTGCATAGAGAACGCCCTTAACTGCAGCAAAGCCGCCGCTCGTCCAGGGCAGAGATAGGGGAGCCTGCGGCGGCTCTTGCGCGTCGGCGTGTTGCGGGTCGCCCGCTCGGCAATTTTGGTCCGTGCCATCGGCGGCGTCACGCAGATGAAGCACGATGGCGTCCGTTTTGACGACGATGCGGTCCACATGGCGCTCCATCAGGTCGCGGTCGCCGCCAGGTTCCGGGGTAGCATCTTCAGCGATCCGGTTGCCGCGATCGTCAAAGATGCGGCCGGCGAGAAGCGCCGGCGACCCCCTCAACCGGACCCGCCGCGCGGCCGCGCCGGCCGCAAGCTTGGCCTGCACGGCCTCGAACAGGTCCCGGTCCACGATGGCGTCGTGCTCCCCCACATGGACGTGACCGCGGTAGACGACCTCCCCAACATAGAGTCGATTGCGCAGGAGATGGGCGAGGGGGCCGACGCCAAAGCGAATCCCGCCGCGCGGACGACCGGTCGAACTGAGCCGGCGCTTGGTGCGGATGCCGCTGCGATCAAGATCCTCGATCAGAACGCCGACAGAGCCGAGCCCAAGGTAGGTGCTGAAGATCAACTGGACAGTCTCGGCTTCGTCCGGGACGACCTGAGCTTCTTGTCTCTGACGCTGCGATAGCCGAGCGGCACGGTACCGCCGACCCATATCCCCTTGCGCTTGGAGGCGGCGATCTTGTCGCGCACCCGCTCGCCGATCACCTCCCGTTCGAACTGCGCGAAGGAGAGCAGCACATTGAGTGTGAGCCGCCCCATGCTGGAGGTCGTATTGAACGACTGGGTGACGGAGACGAAGGACACGCGCATTCTCGTCGAAGAGCTCGACGAGCTTGGCAAAGTCGGCGAGCGACCGGGTCAGGCGGTCGACCTTGTAGACGACGATGATGTCGATCTTGCCGCGCCCGGACGTCCTCCAGCAGCCGCTGCAGGGCGGGCCGCTCGAGCGAGCCGCCGGAGAAGCCGCCGTCGTCGTAGCGGTCGGGACCAGCCGCCAGCCTTCGTGCGGCCTGGCTCTTGATGTAGGCCTCGCAGGCCTCGCGCTGCGCGTCGAGGGAGTTGAAGGCCAGGTCGAGATCTTCGTCGGTCGACTTGCGGGTGTAGATCGCGCAGCGCTGCAGTTTCGGGCCGCGCGGTGCTTCTGGGTCAATGGCGCGCCGGTTCGCGGTCGCGGCCGGCGCGCGAGTATCTGCGTCGCTCCGCGAGGTCGGCCGCGTGAACGGGCCTCCGTCGCCTTCTCGCGCGCTTCATTAGCCTCCCGCTGCTGCAGGCCGAAGAACCGTGGGCCGTTCCAGGTGGTGCCGGTGATCGGCCGGCGCGATGCTGGACAGGCTCGGGTAGATTGCGCCGTTCCAGGCGAAGCCGCCGGGAACGACGGTCACGGCATGGCGCACGCCATCGTGCTCGCGGACGAGCACGGCTCCGGCTTTGAAACGCCGGATCGATTCTGATCGCGGTCTTTCCGCCGCGCGCCAATCGGTCCAGTGAGCTTGAGCGTTTGCACGATCGAGCCCACCGAACGCCTCTTCCTGGGATCTGGTAGGCGATCATTCGCCCGATCAGGTCCTTGGTCAGACCGTCGGGCGGCGGCGCGCCGAACAGGGATCGCCAGCGTGCGCGCAAGGCGGCGACGCCGAGCGACCGGATGCGGTCGATCTCGGCCTCGATCGCGCTCATGTCGCCGATGGGGCTCATTGCTGCACGGCCGGCTCGGCGGCGGCTGCAGGCTTCGCCTGGGAGGGCTTTCCGGCCGTCACCCGATAGACGCGTTCGCCGTTGCGTTTGTCCGACGTCAGCGCCAGGCCGAGCTTCTTGCGCACCACGCTGGTCAAAAACCCGCGCACCGAGTGCGCCTGCCAGTCGGTAGCTTGCATGATCGCGGCGATCGTTGCCCCTTGTCGTTGCTTCAGCAAGGCAAGGACGGCTTCTTGCTTCGTGCCGCGGCGCTTTGAGCCCGCGGTTACGCTCGTGCGCTTTGCATGCTTTTGGGTGGGCGCAAGTCGGTTCTTTCTGAGGGATTTGCTGGTTGACATATCCGGATCCTTTCGGTTGCGGCGGCACGCGGCCGCCTGCACTGCCGACGCCCCGCAGTGGCGGCATGGCCACGGCAGGGCAGGAATCCAGAAATGGCCCGAAAGGGCCCGTGTCCGTTCGACAGTGACGCTCCCGTTCCGAGCGGAAGTCCAGTCCCTAACCAAGAAATACTATCTTGCAGCCTTACGGCGTCCGCTAGGCGACCATTGTCTCCCAACTCGATCACGAGACCCAACTCAAGGTGGGATCCCAACCTGTCTGATGCGACAAGGCTTGACTGATGCTGTCGACCTGGTCGTCAGTCTTGCCTTGCGGAAAGGCCAGCAATTCGGCTTCCAGCTCCGGCAACAACGGCGCTCCCTTGGGGAAAAGCACCAGACCCGCCTCGAATTTCGCCTGGTTGACATAAAGCCGGCCGATCTTGTCGCGCTCGATTGGGACGAGCCGCACGGCTCCGTCGAAATAGATGCGCTGAAACTCTTGCGCGAGCGCAGTCCCGGTGGAGGCATCCTCAATCAGTATGGCGCGGGCGATGCTTCTTCGCCAGCGCGATCGCGGTTGCCTTCAGGCGAGGATATTCGTAGCGGCCGCGGGTGAGGTCGAGCAAATAATAGCATTTTGTCCACCAGCATCCATGTCGTGCACACCGACCAATCGTTCTGCGCGCCGTCCTTCGAGGCGGTGTCCCAGAGTTTGTATCACTTTGGGCGTAGGTGCGCTCTGGCGGCTTCTCGTAATAGCGGAGCCACTCTCGCCGAATCATGGCTCCGCCTGGCGGGACAGGGGACTGCTGATATTGCGCTGCGAAGACGTCGGAACCGATCTGGCGCTGAAGGTTCTGGAGGGACGCGAGCGACTCGAGTTCGGGTGCAGTGCCTCGCCTGCCCGGCGCCGGTGAAATTCATCCTCGCCAATCGCGATGGTTTCGTCTTGCTCGGCGATCGCAGGCAAGCTCAGCACCGTCCAGCCGCCCAATTCCATCAGGTAGCCGCTGAGGTCATTGAGGTGAACCCGCTGCATCACGACAATGACGACGCCCCTTTCCTTGCTGTCCAGCCGGGACATCAGCGTGTTCGAAACCCACTGATTAAGCCCGTTCCGTTGAGCGTCTGATTGAGCGTCAACGGGCTTTTGCGGGTCATCGATGATGAAGATGTCGCCGCCCAACCCGGTCAGAGTTCCATAGACCGACGTCGCTTTGCGGAACCCGCGGGCGGTGGTCGACACCTCGTTTTCCAGACTTCGCGCAATTCGCATCTTGGGGAACGCCCGGCGGTACCAAGGCGCTTCGACGATCGAACGGAAGTCGCTGGCGTGCTTTGACGAGAGCTCGCTGCCGTAGCTGATGGCGAAGATCCGATGCCCAGGCTCGTGGCCGAGCAGGTATGCCGGAAAGGCGACCGAGACCGTCAGCGACTTCAGGTGGCGTGGCGGCATATTGATGATCAGTCGATTGATCTCACCGCGCCGGACCCGATCGAGCTGATAGGCGATGGCCGAAATGTGCCAGTTCGGCAGATAGGGCTGGCCTGGGTTGAGCGTCATTAGGCAGCGCCGGAGGAACGCATCGAGATCGTCTCGCAGAATTAGGTCGTGAAGAGTTTTTTCTATATTGATCATTTTTTTGCACCTCGTTTTCTTAGATAGGTTTCAAGGTACGAATCGATGATTTCTTGCTCTTCCGTTGCCGTGACGCTCGCTGTCCTGGGCACTGTCCGGCATGTCGTACAGCTGCAGCACAAAGGTTGCCGATTTGGTGTCGCCCTTGAGGGCGAGCTCGGCGATACGGGTCAGAATTCCCTCGCGCACGCTGATTTTGCGCGGCCGCCCTCCGGTGCGGAGCTCGATTTTACTATCGAGTACTTGGCGGAGCAGTGTCGTAGTGTTTTTTTTGCCCTTCGGGCGACCTTTCGGATTCCCGGAATGACCCGGCTGGAACCGATGTTTCCGCGGGGGCTTCCCATAACCGACCGAATAGGTTCCCGAGTCGGACCGAGGCTCGCCAATACGACGAACACGCGGAACCTTACTCATGGCGCCCCCCGCGTGCTCGGCGCGCACCGCGCTAACCTCGTCGAAGGTTTCGCCGCTGTCCTTGAGAACGGCGTCGCGCCGGGTATAGGCCTGCCAACGACGAATGGCGGCGTCGACATAACGCGGATCGAGCTCGAGACCGTAGCCGCGCCGGCCGACCCGCTCGGCGGCGAGAATCGTCGTCCCGGATCCCATGAAGGGATCGAGCACGATGTCGCCCCGGCGCGAGCAGTCACGAATCGCGTCGGCAACCAGCGCGACGGGCTTCGCCGTTGGGTGAACGGACAGGTCGTCCAGGCGTCCCGGCCCTGAACGAATTGACCCCCGGATAGGTCCATACGTTGGAGCGGTTCCGCCCGTGCCGCCCGAGTTCAACGTTGTTCTGGTGCGGGCCCTCGCCGCTCTTGAAGACGCAGATCAATTCGTGCTGCGAGCGGTAGAAACTGCCTTGGCCGGCGTTCGTTTTGACCCAGACGACGATGTTTTTCAGCTCGGAGTAGACGCTTGAGCCCGCTGCACTCAGCTCGTTTATATGACGCCAGTCGGTGAACACGAAATGGATGGAGCCGTCAGCCGAGTGCTCGGCGGCGAGCGCCAGCGACCTGCGCAGGAAACGGGTAAAATGCGCCGGCGACATTTCGCCGGAAGCTTGCACGAATTCCCGGTGTTTGATGCGCCCGCGGCCCTGAACGCGCTTGATCGGGACGTTGTATGGCGGGTCGGTGAAGACCATCGCCGCCGACACGCCGCCCATCAGAAGCCGGTAGGCCGCTGCAGATTGCGCGTCGCCGCACAGGAGCCGATGCGGGCCGAGCTCCCACAAATCGCCGAATTCGGCTGATTGCTTCTTTCTCGAGGGCAGGCGACCTCGTCGGCCGGGTCCTGCTCCGGGTCGGCGAGATCGCCGAGCAAACTGTCGACCTCGGCCGGCTCGAACGCGGTAAGGCTAATGTCGAGGCCGGCATCCGAGAGCAGGGGAGCGAGCTCTTTGAGCTCAAGTGCAAGGGCAGCGCGATTCCACCCGGCGTTTTCGACGAGCTTATTGTCGGCGAGCAGATACGCTCGCCGTTCAGCGTCGCTTAGCCCGGATAGGACCACAACGGGCACAAGCTTAAGTCCGAGCTGCTGCGCGGCGAGCCACCTGCCGTGCCCGGCCAATATGACGTTATTCTCGTCGACGATGATGGGAACGGTGAAACCGAATTGCCGAATGCTTCGCGCGATTTGAATGAGCTGTTTTTTGGAATGAGCGTGCGCATTCGCGGGATGCGCGCGTAGCTTTCCTACCGCAGCTTGTTTGACATGGCTGATGGGCATGCTGGCTCCCCGAAACAAGGAGCCGTCCACATAACGCCCCATTGCATCTTGGTCAGCAGTGTTTTCACAACACTAACAGAATCAGGCGTTTACCGCTTACGGCGACGCCCCGGTCGCTTGCCCATCTTAAGTAAAGCGGTCCGCACTGTTTCGATCGATAAAGAGGTTGGAAAATGTTCGAACCAAATACTCTGGTCCCCCGCTCTAAAATAGCAGATTTCGTAAGGGATAGATCCTGCCTCTGCCATTTGTCGCAATCGTTGGTTCACATAGGCATGGCACGCGGCAAGCTTGGGAAAGCGCTCCGCGATGCTCAGATAGTCGTCGTACGTGCGGTCATAACGAACCTCACCTAACCAAGCGTAGATCAGGTTCACAGCGATATTCTCTTTCGAGGTCAAAAAAGGGCTCATGCGCAACACCTGAAGCGGCACTTCTTCCCATGTGCCGCGGCACTTCGGCTGTGGCGAGAAACGAGCGATTCACGTAGCAAATCGGTGTTCGAACGAATTGCGATCTGAATCAGCCCTCCGCCACAGCCGCCATGAACGACGATACGCTGCTTCCCTTCGAGCTTCCATCTGTCCGGCGCAAGAAACTCACAGTTGATTTTGCCGGCGGCAATCAGTCCTCGGACGGCGGTCTTTTGCTGTTGCGCGAGGCGGAGCGCAAGCTCGGGGTGTGCCGGCGGCTTGCGGCGGCGATGCCGGATCGGCGCGATCCGGACCGGGTGCGGCACGCGATGTTCGAGATGGTGATGGCGCGCGCGTCGGCGATTGCGTGCGGCTACGAGGACGCCATCGACCTTGACCGGCTGCGGCATGATCCTTTGCTGAAGGTCGCGGTTGGCCGCTGTCCGCAAACCGGGGCGCCGCTGGCGTCGCAATCGACCATCTCTCGCCTGGAGAATGCGCCGAGCAAGACCGAGGCGGGGCGGCTGTCTGCGGCGCTGCTTGATCAGTTCGGCGCGACCGTGAAGCCGGGCAAGGTGGAGATGCTCGACATCGACGACACGTTCTGCGCGGCGCATGGCGGCCAGCAGCTTGCGTTCTGGAACGCGCATCACGACGAGCGTGGTTTTGCGTCGATGCACATCTATCACGTGGCGAGCGGCACGCCGGTGGCGGCGATCCTGCGCCCGGCGCGCACCCCCAAGGGCAGCGAGGTGCGCACCGTCATCAAGCATGTGACCAAGCGCCTGCGCCGCCATTGGCCGAAGACCCGCCTTGTGTGGCGCGGCGACAGCCATTACGGCCGGGTCGAGGCGATGGACTGGGCGGAGGAGCACGGCGCGGACTACATTTTTGGCCTCGCCGGCAATGCCGCGCTCGACGCCCTGGTGGCGGAGACCGCGGTCAATCTGCGCTTCCATCACGCGATGAGCAGCAAGCCGAAGCTGCGCACCTATGTGAGCTTCCTGTACCAGGCCGGCAGCTGGAGACGGCCGCGCAAGGTCGTGGCGCGGCTGGAGTGCTCGCTGCAGCCGGCGCGGAGAGACCGGCATGCGCCAGGAGGTCGACATCCGTTACGTCGTGACCTCGCTCAAGGGCTCGGCGCGGCATCTTTACGAGAACGTCTATTGCCAGCGCGGGCAGATGGAGAACCTGATCAAGCTGCACAAGGCGCAGTTGGCGTCGGATCGCATGTCGTGTCACAGCGCGACCGCCAATCAGGTGCGGCTCGTCCTCCACACCGCCGCGTTCTGGCTGATGCATGGCGTGCGCGCCGCGATCCCGCAGAGCAGTCCGCTCGCCAAGTGCGAGTTCGCGACCATCCGGGAGCGCCTGATCAAGATCGGCGCGCGCGTGATCGAGCATCTCGCCCGCATCCGCGTTCAGCTGCCGACGAGCTGCCCGGAGGGCGCGCTGTTCCGCACCGTCGCGCTCGGCCTCATGCCGTCCGGCCCATAGGCCGCGGGGCCGTGCGCCCCGCCGAGCCGCCGACATGGCAGATCAACCCCGAACGCGTCGCACAGCACGGAGGCGAACGCCATGATCCGCGGACGTAAGCGCAAACCCGGTAGTCGCCACCCCTGCGGCAAGCGCATTCATGCCGAGACGGAGAGGGAAATCATGCAGACGGCCATCGATGCTCGCCAGCGCCACTACGGCGTGACCGCCCGACAGGCGCGCGACGCGCGTCTCGGCGCCTCGCTCGGACGGCTGGCCTACCAGGAGCTGATCAGCTCCGCCCAATACGAGGCAGGCCAGCGGTTTGCCGAACTCTACCAACGTCATCATCTGACGCTGGGCATGCCGGTGCCGCATCCGCGCTCGCTGGCGGGCCTGATGATCACCGCCGGCATCGTCGGTGGATCATCGGCAGAGCCCGACGACGATCTGGTTGCCAAGTTGCGCGACCGCTTCAATGTCGCAACCGACGCCCTCGATGAGTGTGATCGCGCCGTTCGGATGGAGCGAGGCCGCAAACCGTCGCTGCTGCTTTACCGCGTCGTCTGCGTCGACGAGGACACGACGCTGTGGCCGGCCTGCGATCTCGGCAATCTGCGCGTCGCGCTCAACACGCTGGTCCGGGCGTTTGGGATGCGAGACTGAGATGACGGGCTGAAGGGAATGCGCAGGGTTACGCAGATGCCCGCACCAATACGATGACGGCCGGAAAAAATGAGGTCGCTATCGTTTTTTGTGTTGACGCGATTCGGCGACGCGGGTAGGTGTTCCGAAATTCTAGGATTGGAATTGCGCCCGGAGCTGATGCCCCGGGCGTTTTGCTTTTGGGGGCGAGTGACGCGGAGGCGACAAGGACAAAATTTACGGACGGCGTAGCTTCCATCCGCAATGGCTAGTCCGAGGGCTGGAGTGCGAAGCAGTAATCATGCAGAAGTTATCACACCGTTCGTTCCGCGTTACTTGCTGAACGCGGCCTGTAAGCCCTTTTGATCGCTGATTCCGCTTTGCAGAAGCAGCATCAGGAGAATGCGGGCCTTCTGCGGCGACAAGTCATCAGCCATAACAGCACCTGCGTCAGCCAGCGTCTTTCCGCCGCCCTCGAATCCGTAATTGGGCAAGACGCGACCGGTTGGAACCCGCGAAGCGATCACTACCGGCACTCCCTTTGCGATCGCATCCTTCACGGCGGCAAACATTGGTCGGTTCATGTTACCCCAGCCGAGGGCCTGCACCACGATCCCTTTGGCGCCCTGATCAACCGCCGCCTTTATGAGCCGGCCATCTGCCCCACCATACATCGCGACAATCTCGACGGGTGGCGCCGAGTTCGTCTTGAGCGGAATGTGCTGACGCCGAAGCGGCGCCCGAGCGAAGATGACTCGATCCTGATCGACCACTCCGAGAAATCCGAAGTCGCCGACTTGAACGTTTCGACGCTCGACGTGTGCGTCTTCGTCACGTCGCGAGCGGCGTTGATTTGGTCATTGAGGGCGATCATCGCGCCGGTGCCTCCTGATTGAGGATGACGCAGATGCGCACCGGTCAGCAGATTTCTGGCCCACAACATCCTGGTCGAGGCTTTCTTAAGCCCCGATGAATGACAGGCTTTCGAAATTATCGGTCAGGTCGAGCCACCAAGCAGTTTCCTCCAACGTGTCCGTGCCGTGAGAACCACCACCCCAGCATCTGCCGGTTGTTGAGCGGCGGCGACTCGGGTGATCGCAATCCACCGCGGCGGATCCATGTAGTCGGACGGCACGTTCGAGACGTTTTTGACCTCGACCCTTGCGTGCTTCGCTACGTCTGGAACTGTCGCTAACAGGTCCTCGCCCGATATGGCTGGCACAGGAGCTTGCTTGACGGACGATTTCGATGCGCGATATTCCGCCCGTGCGATCAGCGGACATACGGGCAAGTTGGACGAGCCTGAGCGGTCTCAATCGACAATAACGTCATGGCGAGCGCGGTGCAAAGATAAGGCGGCTCGGGAGGTGATGTCTCACCAAGTTCACGCACATGCTCTATCTCCAAGACAGCGTTTCCTTCACAGCACAATAGATCACGGTTCCGCATCGATCGTCACTCGCGCTGCGCTCGTCGGTCGACCCATCATGCATCTGATCATGAGCGCCAGAGACCAAGTGCTAGCGCGTACGGGAACGCGCTTGCGCGCTGGACGAATGGCAAGTCGGAAACGCACTGCGCGTGGCTAACCTGAAAGCGAGTTTTGCGGGGACCAGGTCACGCGCTCACGTCCGCGATCGCACGTCAGGCACCGGAGGCGATGGCCTGAGCTTCCGGACTTGCGAACATGATCAAGGCGCGCGGCCACGAGCCAACATCGCATGGTTCGCGGCGCGCCGTCGAAGGCATCTCAGCTGCGCCATGGTACAAGCGGCGCATCTTCGCGCGTCTGTTCATCGTGCCGAGGTTCAGTCGCGCCGTCGCTTCATCGCCGGGTTTGACACACGCTACGTCTTCGACTTGTGGCGACCCGGTGACGGCGATCCGCGCCGCTGATACGGATGGCAACGACGCCACGGCAGCCGACCCCAGCTGGGAAGTCGTTCCTGAACACCCCTCCGATCCCCGAATACCCGTCGACGCACAGCATCGCCGGAGGTGGCGCGTCCGCCGTGCTCGCCCGCTTCTTCGGTGCCGATCAGATCGCCTTCAGCATGGCCAGCGGGCCGCCGTCGCCGGCATCACGCGGTCGTTCAAAAGCTTTTCACAGGCCGGGCTCCATTCGGATCGGTTGTCGGCCGGGGATATACAGCGCGCCATCGCTTCCCCTGAGTTTGCAATAGCGGTGATCGCTTCGGGTCACACGCGTCGTCGATTTTGTCAGTGAGGTCGGCTCCCAACCGAAAACAGACCTTGCAGAGGTTCCACGAACCGTTGGGCTGCCAGAAAGAACTTGCTTCAGCCACCATTACAATCGCAATGCGCGACATCCTGGTCAGCAGCGACGGCGTATCGGTCGATCTCGTGATCTGGCAGACCTACCGAAAGCCAATACCGAGCCTGCTCGAACAGACCCTCGACATCAATCCCGGCCTGGCCGGGCTCGGTCCGATCCTTCCCGTGGGGACACGGTTCAGGCTTCCGATCGTGCGCCCGCCGGTCGCGCCGATGCGCGAGGTCGTCCACCTCTGGTCATGAACCATGTCGGACCAGGCGCTGTACCGGATCACGGTCGACGGGCTCGACGTGAGCGAGCGGTTCCATCCGATCCTGATCAATCTGCGGGTGCACCTGGCCGCCGAGCGCGTTTCCGACACGGCCGAGATCGAGCTTGACGATGCCAACGGACGCATCGCGCTGCCGCGCGACGGCGCATTCATGGCGATTTCGCTCGTTTGGCGCTCATCCGGCCTTGCGCTCGTGTTCGAGGGGACGGTCGACGACGTCAAGTCGCGCGGCGCGCGCGGGGCTGGTCGCACCCTGACCATCACCGCCAAGAGCGCGGACACAAGGGGCCAGGGCAAGCAGAACCAGGAGAAGCACTGGGACAAGAAGAAGCTCGGCGAGGTGATGCAGGACGCCGGCAGGCTCGCCGGGTTCGAGGTGAAGGTCGACCCGTCGCTCGCCGCGATCGAGCGCGAGTGGTGGGGCATGCAGGCCGAGAGTTTTTTTCATTTCGGCCACCGCCTCGCTCGCGAGACCGGCGGCGTGTTCAAAGTATTCGGCACGCGCGCGATCCTCGCCAAGCGGAATGGCGGCCTGTCGATCGGAGGCGCTGTTCTGTCCTCGGTGGTCGCCGCCTGGGGCCGCAATCTGATCAATTGGGACTTGTCTCCGGTCGTTGGGCGGCCCCGCTACAAGTCGGTGATCGCCCGCTGGTATGACATGAAGGCCGCCAGGTGGAAGCGTGAGAAGGTCGAGATCGGCGACCAGTCCTCCGCGCCCGCCGAGAACACGACGCGTTTCACCGAGGCCGACCAGGATGAGGCCAGGCGCTCCGGCGAGAACGCCAAGGAGGCCACGGATCGGAACAAGGGCGAGGGCTCGGTTCTGATCGACGGCGATCCCGGAGCAACGCCGGAAGGGCTGTGCATCGTCAGCGGCGCGCGGCCCGGCATCGACGGCGCCTACCGCATCGATACGGTCGACCACGAGCTGTCGCGCGCAAACGGCTTCACCACCACGTTGTCGCTCAAGCAACCGCACGACGGGGCTGGGCAAGACGATCGCTGAGCGGGCCAGCAGCATCGTCACGACGGTTGATCGACGGCTGATCGAGCATCATCACCCGTAAATCTAAGGCTTCGATCAAGTCCCATCGTCGCTGCCGATTGGTGACCCGCACCGCCGGCGGGTTCCTCCGCTTGTCTCGCTCCCACAACCGAAACGAGGTGACGCAATGGCGCGCATCGCCAAGGCGCTCGCAATTCTGCGCGAGCAGATCAATAGCAAGTGGCCGAACCGGTCCAAGGCAAACGACGGTTGGCTCGGAGATTCCGCCCACCAGGCGCGCAAGTCGGACCACAACCCGAATGCGCGCGGCGTGGTGCAGGCGCTCGACATCACCCACGACCCGGCGCACGGCCCCGATGCCGGCAATCTCGCGCAGGCGCTGATCAACTCGCGCGACCCGCGCATCA
This sequence comes from uncultured Alphaproteobacteria bacterium, assembly GCA_963712435.1. Taxonomy (GTDB): domain Bacteria; phylum Pseudomonadota; class Alphaproteobacteria; order Rhizobiales; family Xanthobacteraceae; genus Rhodoplanes. The sequence goes on from CAVQIB010000024.1 coordinate 12,399, forward strand.
AGTACGTCATCTCCAATCGGAGAATCTGCGCCTCCTACGCGACCGGCGGCGTTGCTGCGTGGACATGGCGGCCCTATCACGGCGCGAACGCGCACGAAAAGCACGTCCACATCTCGGTCGCGGATGATCCCAGGAAATACGACGACGCAAGCGCATGGGGCGCGATAGCCGCCCGTACCGGGCACGCGCCGCCCCAAGCCGCGCCGTTGCCGACGCCGCAACCGGCGTCCCCGGCGAACAAGCCGCCGGAGCCTATCGCGAGCTGGATGCCGGGATACTGCTCGACGAAGGGCCAGGTCTTCCGGTCCGACCCGCATGAAGGCGGCGGCGCTGTCAAGATGGGCATCACCTTCGAGGCGTTACCGCCTATTCGGCCTCGTCGGTGCGTTGTTTTTCCAGCGCCCGCCGAGCGATTATCGGATTCTACGACGAAGGCAGGGCATTTGCCGGTGGGATCGAACACAAGAGGATTGGCGAATTGGAACGAGGTTGCGCATCGAATACATAACGGCGATCACACACATCCACCTTGGGTTCGAGACGCGTCGCCTCGAAGTGATCGTTGCCGATCTTGAGCATCTTCCAGAAGGCCGAGTGCGGATGGGTTCGATGCCGCGCCAGATTCGCCGGCGTCAAGCGGAACGGGTAGGCCTGGACCTGGAATGATGGCCGGCCGGCAAGTGAGTCGCGCGCCAGCGAATAGATCTCGCTTATCTGTTCGTCGGTCATGGCATAGCAACCGCTCGACGAGCAGTCGCCGTGGATCATGAGCAAGCTGCCTTCGCGATTGTTAGCTTTGTCGAAGCTGTTGGGGAAGCCGATGTTGATCGCAAGATAGAAGTTGGAATTGGGATTCATCAACTCAGGCGAAATTGTATAGAACCCCTCTGGAGCCTGACGGTCGCCCTCATGCAACTTCGGCCCAAGATCGCCGGACCACCGACAGATTGGATAGATCTTGAGGAGCTGGAAATGGCCGGTGGTGTTCTGCTTCCAGACTTCGAGTTCCGCCTCTTCCTTGAAAACGCGCACAAGGATGGGTGAATGCTTGGGCATCTTCTTCTGTCGGAGCAGAGAGCGCAGCTCGGGCGGCAACTCCCTTGTCGCCTTGGTCGGCAACTGATTGCTGCCTTCGCCAAGGCACCTGACTGGCGTCAATGCCGCGGCAAGAAACGCTGCCAGCACAAGCGCGCGGACTACCGTGGCGCGGATCATTGTTATGCCCCCTGACGTGGAATATTTCCCATCTGAGTGTCTATAGCCGGTGGCTTTCGTGAGGCAGCCCAGCTGCGACAAAGGCAGGCTGATTGCGCTATGGTCGCGGCATACTCGCGAGCTCGCGAGAGGCGCGCAAGAAACCATCCGATCATGCAGCTGATCATCACCGCGCAAGACCAAGTGCTGGCGAGATACGGCAACGTAGCTCGCCGCCCTGGGCGAAGGGCAAGCCCGCACCGCACTGTCGCGGGCGCTGAACCACGAAGGCGACAAGGGTCGGACGCAGGTCAAGCGCGCCCTCGTCAAGCAGACCGGCATCAAGTACGGCGCGGTCGACAAGGCGATGGCCACGGTCCGGGCAACGCCGGCGACTCTGACCTATACGCTCAAGGCGCGCGGCGACGAGACCAATATTGCCTGGTTCGGCGGCGTGCAGCGTCGCAAGGGCGTGTCGGCTGCGCCGTGGAACAAGCGGCGCATCTTCGCGCATTCGTTCATCGTGCCGAGGTTCGGGCGCGCCTTCATCCGCACGTCGAAGAAGCGTCTGCCGATCCGGCCGCTCTACGGCCCGAACCTCGCGCGCGAGCTGGTGAAGGACAGCAGCGCGGCTGCGTGGCAGAGCGGCGTTGCGAACATCGTGGCGCGCGTCGGTCATGAGATCGGGCGCATGCTGCCGCGGTGATGCGGTTGTTTCTGTACCAACGATCTCATCGTAGCGGAGCGCAACGGCGCGTATCTCTGCGGAGCGATCGTGCGGGATCGTGCGTAGCTCTGCGCAGAGAAAAGGTATCTCAAACCTACCAAAGTACCTGCACAAACCTTTGTAACCAATTGAAGTAACGGGTCCTTCCTGTGGCGTTTCGAGAGCGAGGGCGCCGCCCCCCGAAAAACGCGCGTTTTTCCAAATCGAAAAACCTCAGTTTGGTTTGGTTTCCAGGCCGAAAAGCTCAATGATATCAGCGACCGTCGTCGAAAAACCCTCAGTCGCCTGGCCGGCGGCCAAGGTCGAAATCTGGCCGATCGAACAGCTCACCGCGAACCCGCGCAATGCCCGCATTCACGGGCCCGAGCAGATCGAGCAGATCCGCGCCTCGCTGCGCGAGTTCGGCTGGACCATGCCGGTGCTGGTGCGCGAGAACGGCATGCTGATCGCCGGCCATGGCCGGCTCGAGGCCGCCAAGCTCGAGGGCATCACCGAGGTTCCGACCATCGTCGCCCGCGGCTGGAGCGAGGCGCAGTGCCAAGCCTATGCGATTGCAGACAACAAGCTGACGGAATCGAGCGAGTGGAGACGAGGAATTGCTGCGGCTTGAGCTTGGCGACCTGCAGGCCGCCGGGTTCGATCTGGCGCTGACCGGTTTCGATCAGGATGAGCTCGACAGGCTGCTTGTCGTCGAGCGCCGACTTGGATGACGACCCCGATGATGCGCCCGAGCCGCCGGCCGAACCGATCAGCCGGCCCGGCGATCTGTGGATCTGCGGCGAGCATCGCGTGCTGTGCGGCGACGCCACGGTGCTGGCCGATGTCGAGAAGGTGCTGGGCGGCGAACTCGCCGACATGACGTTCACCGATCCACCGTACAACGTGAACTATGCCAACTCGGCCGAAGGACAAGCTGCGCGGCAAGAACCGGCCGATCATGAACGATGCTCTTGGCGATGAGTTTCGGCGCGCTTGCTCTACGACGCCTGCGTCAACATCCTGACCGTGACCAAGGGCGCGGTCTACATCTGCATGTCGTCGTCGGAGCTCGACACGCTGCAGAAGGCGTTCCGCGAGGCCGGCGGCAAGTGGTCGACCTTCGTGATCTGGGCGAAGAACACCTTCACGCTCGGGCGGTCGGATTACCAGCGCCAGTACGAACCGATCCTGTACGGCTGGAAGCAGGGCACCGATCACTACTGGTGCGGCGCCCGCGACCAGGGCGACGTGTGGTTCTTCGACAAGCCGCACGAAGAACGATCTGCATCCGACGATGAAGCCGGTCGCGCTGGTCGAGCGCGCGATCCGCAACTCGTCCAAGAGCCGCGACATCGTGCTCGATCCGTTCGGCGGCTCAGGCACGACGCTGATCGCGGCCGAGCGGACCGGGCGGCGGGCGCGGCTGATCGAGCTCGATCCGAAATATGTCGACGTGATCGTCCAGCGCTGGCAGGAGCAGACGGGGCAAAGCGCCAGGCTCGATCCCTCGGGACCGAGCTTCGGAGATGCCTTGGTGGGTGACATCGTGGCCTCGAATGCCTCAAGGTCACATCCACGGTGATGTGCATGTGATTTACGTTGACTTGATTATGTAACTGTCTAGATTTAATAGGTTCCAGAAGCGGGATTGCTTGGCGGGTCGCGCGCAGCACGCGACACGAGCGGATGCTCAGTTCCCGGCGCGACATTCGAACGCGTGTTGACAACTTGGCATCCCTCGGGTCGAAGCTCGCCTGATTGCGTTGAAGGGGGCAAGCTATGGACGAGGAACAAGACGATCGAGGCTTACCGAAAGGAACCGTTTCAGGCGCTGCTCGACCATGTCAAAAAGCTCAGACGTTACGATGGAGGAGCGCGATCAGCCAGGCCGCGCGGACGAAAACTCAGGAATACCGCACCTTAAGGCCATCGAAGAATTCGCAGACGGGCCGCCGGCGGCAGGAACTGCGCCAGGGTCGAATCGCCGTGATCGAGTATTACCAGGCAGGGCGAACAAATTCCGGCGACCTGGCCGATCTCGTACATAAGGATAGGTCTTCGCGTAGTGCTCGATTTGGAAGTCCGGAGCATTGAAGGGTAATGATTGAGCCAAATGTTGTTCTCGAAGCTGAACTCGGACGCTCGCCTGCTTGAACCGCGCGCAACGCGACGCAGGTGCGAATACGTCTTGATCCGCAGGGTAGGCTCAAGGGAGATCAAGCCGTGATTGTTCAACCGCTGGTCGTAGCTGTCGCGTGGACGGAACATCATGCGGTGCTCGCCAAATGCGACCGGCCTCTGATAGCGGTAGGTGGTGATGTGGCGTACCGTTAGAATCGTCATGGTGTAGGCATGATCGCTAATGAAAATTGCTCATACTCTGCCGGTCGTTACCTCGTCGGTCCAGACCTTGAAGCTGACCAGCGTGTTGGGGCCGAAGGTGTGGGTGATCGGCACGTCGGCGGCATCGCGGCCCGCGCGCGATCAGCACGCGGCCGATGCGCGGCATGTTGTTGCGCGGGTCGAACGTGTACCAGCGGCCGCCGAGATAGGCCTCGAACCAGCCGGCGAAATCCATCGGGCCGTAGGGCGGCGGCATGCCGATGTCGCCGAGATAGCCGGTGCAGTAGCGCGCCGGGATGTTCATGCAGCGGCAGAAGGCGATGGCGAGGTGGGCGTAGTCGCGGCACACGCCCGTTGCGTTCGTTGAAGGCCTCGCACGCCGTCTTGGTCGGCGCGCGCATGCTCGTAGCCGAACGCGATGTGGTGGTGGACGAAATCGCAGATCGCCTGGACGCGCGCCCAGCCCGGCGGCGTGCTTTCGAACAGCTGCCAGGCCGATCTCGGACAGGCGATCGGTCTCGCAGTAGCGGCTGCCGAGGAGAAAGACCAGCGTCTCGGCGGGCAGGTCCTCGACCGCGATGCTGCGGCGCCGTCGGAGCAACCACGTCGGGCAGCCCGCTGTCGCGGACGATGCCGTCGGCCGACAGGCGCATCCGGCCCGCGGGCGCGACGATGCGGCTGCACCAGTTGCCGAAGCCGTCGCGATAGGGCGAGATCGGCACGGCCGGGTTGGTGGTCAGGTGATCGGGCACGACGACGTCGGACGCGCGGCTGAAATGGGTGCCGAGCACCATGATCATCGGCGTCGGCTGCGGAAGGTCGTAGATCAGTTCGTAGCCGACGCCGCTGTCACTCATGCGGGAGATGATAGCGGACGGTCAGGGCTTTGCCGCCGCTTATGTCGATTTTCAATCCCGCCTTGTCCGAGATCACCCGCAAGGCCGAGCTTCTTCTTCAGCGCGCCGGCGATCGCGCCGCGCACGGTGTGCGGTTGCCAGGCGAGCGCCTCGGCGATCTCATCGACGGTGGCCCCCTTGGCCCGGCGCAGCATGGCGATCAGTTGCGCCTGCTTGCTGTCGTCGCGGGTACGAGGGGAGCCTTCGGCTCTTGCGGCTTGGCGCTTTGCACGGAGTTTCGGTGTCGGCTTCGACGTCAGCTTCGCGCACTCATCTGCAGTGCATCTCCGTCTTTCGTCCGTCTGGCGCTTCCGCGGATCGATGCCAAGCGCCGCGAATGCGGCATTGGTGGCGACGAGCGTCATGCGGCCGCGATTCTCGTCGTGCCGCCAGACGGTGTCATCGCGCTTGGCGCGCACCTCCTTGATCAGGCCCTTGTTGAGCAGGCTCTTGAGGACGTTGCCGGCGGCATTGCCCTTGAGCCTGGCGGTGACGGGAAAAACGCAGCGATCGGGTCGCTGGCAGGCGGCGGTGAGAACGACGAGTTGGGAATCGGATAGTTGCGGCATGGCTTTGCTCCGTAAGCAGGAGAGCCGCGCCCATCGCGGCCCTGCTACTGCCCCGAGCCCCACCGGCCGGGACCGGACGGGGCTGCTGCGGAGCGCAGGCGATGTGATCGCATACATGCTCTGTTTGGGCGCAAAGCCAAGTCGATAAGCAGATCATGTCGTTGCTTTCTGGCGGGCCGAATGATCATGAAATGACGGCGCAAATTGCCTAGCGCTTCGCACCTCTTTAATGAGACTTGAGCGGGGGGTTGTTGAGGTCGATTTTGACGAGCTCGCCCGCGAAATTGATTGATCGAAAGAGGGCAATATGGACTTCAGGAAGCTCTTGGCAGAGGCGATCGGCACATTCTGGTTGACCTTTGGCGGTTGCGGCAGCGCGGTCATCGCGGCCGGCTTCCCGCAGGTCGGCATTGGGCTGCTGGGCGTGTCTTTCGCGTTCGGCCTGACCGTGCTCACAATGGCCTACGCCATCGGCCATGTCTCCGGATGCCATCTCAATCCGGCCGTTACGGTCGGGCTCGCGGCCGGCCGCCGCTTCCCGCCAGCTCAGGTCGTGCCGTATATCGTCGCGCAAGTCGTCGGCGCGATCATCGCAGCTGCGGTTCTGTACGCGATCGCGAGCGGAACAGCGGACTTCACCCTCGCCAAGGGTTTCGCAGCAAACGGGTATGGCGATCACTCGCCGGGCAAATACAGCTTGGTCGCCTGCCTGATCGCCGAAGTCGTTCTGACCATGATGTTCCTGTTCATCATCATGGGCTCGACGCACGGCAAAGCGCCTGCGGGTTTTGCCCCGATCGCGATCGGGCTTGGGCTCACGCTGATTCACCTCATCAGCATCCCCGTCACGAACACCTCGGTGAACCCGGCGCGCAGCACGGGTCCGGCCCTCTTTGTCGGCGACTGGGCTCTCGCGCAGCTGTGGCTGTTCTGGGTTGCACCGCTCATCGGCGGAGCGGCCGGCGGGGTGCTTTATCACTGGCTGAGCCCAGAGCCTTCCGCCGAAGTCACTGGAGTTCCATCGAGGCGTTAATTGACTCCGGGTGCCCGAAGCGAGTGGAGTGGAGGGCACCCGTTCATCACCCCCGAAATCTTTGGGTACGCGCTGACAGCGAAAGACGATGGCCCGAACGGAACCGGCGTCGGCGCAGCCGCTACACGGCGGCGAGGCGGCGGGCACAATCACGATCGACGTTGCCGCCAAGCTGCTGATGGTGACGCCGGAATGGGTTCGCCGGCTGACCAAGGACGGCTGGATCGCAAAGACCGAGCGCGGTCGCTACCGCGTGGTCGAGGTAGTGCAGGGCTATGTCCGCTTTCTCAAGGACGAGGCCCGCCGCGCGACCAAGACCGCGTCCCACACCCGGTTGCAGGAGATTCGCGCCCGCAAGGAGGAACTCGCCGTGGCGCACACCGAGCGCGAGCTCGTTCCGCTGGTGGAGGCCA
>CAVQIB010000025.1:0-85794 GCA_963712435.1 uncultured Alphaproteobacteria bacterium
CGCAAGAAATACGGCCGGGCGAAAGCGCGGCGCTCCTTCCAGTTCTCCAAGCGCTGATCTGTACCGATCGCGGGCCGGGCGAACTCCCGGTCCGGCGGAGCGGAGGGCGTATCGTCGATCGGCGTTTTTCGTCGATCGGAGAGGCGGCGCCTGTGCCGCGCCTGACCGGCGGAATCGCGGATCGCCCGCCGAGACGCCCGCTCACCTCACGCCGGCTTTCGACCCGGCGCGGCCGCCATCAGTCGCCGAACACGGTGACGATGACCTTGCGTTCGCGCTGGCGGGTGTCGAGATTGACGATTGCGATCTGCTGCCAGGTCCCTAGATCGGGGCTGCCGCCCGAGACCGGCACCATGAGCTGCGGACCGAGCAGCGTCGCCCGCAAATGCGAATGCGCATTGTCGTCCTTCCAGTTGCGCCCGTGATTGTAATTGAGGTCGCGGGGGACCAATCGCCGCAACGCGTCCTTGAGATCGAGCACCAATCCCTCTTCGAACTCGATCGATACGATCGCACCGGTCGAACCGACGGAAAAAACATGAACGAATCCGTCCATGATCCTGGATTGCTTGACAATTTCCTTGATCTGCTGGGTGAGGTTGCTGGCGCCCACCTCCTTGTCTTCAGTGGTGGACAGCGTCTCTCGATAGATACGGGCGATTTTTACGTCGAGCATTTGTCATCCCCCGACTGTGCAACACGGCTTCCGGCTGCCTCGAACAGCCAACCCCTAAATCAAGCAAAACTTGCGCCAGGAATATTACGCAATGCGCTCAGAACAATCGGTGCAAACGCCTCGCGCCGGGGTCCCGAATTTGAGCGATCTGATTACTTTTTCCACACAGCGGCGACAGGGCTCGCTGTTCCACAGAGCGGCGGCGCCGAGCCTCGCGTGACGCACGCGAAGGACCGGCCCCCGCCGCAGCGGCGTCCTGCAGCCCCACACAAGCGCAAGCAGACGCTCGAAGCGCCGCGGCAATCCAGCCGCTTAGCCTAATCGCCTCAACCCGCGATCTTGCCGCCTCCGCGCCGGGTGATGGCGAGCACGGACGGGCGCGGCGGCATGCCGGTCTGGAAGTCCGGCCAGCGCGTCGCCGGGTTCTCGAAGGTCGCCGGAGGCGCCTTCGGGTCGTCTTCGTCCGCTTCGCCCGGATGCTGCACGGCGACGAACAGGGTTTCGTCGTCCGGGGTGAATTCCGGGCCGCACATTTCCGCGCCGACCGGGCAGCGGAAGAAGAGCTTTCCGGTCCCGCGCAGCGAGCCCTCGGTTTCGAGCGCCCAGACGCCGTCGGTGCGCCCCGTGTCGCCCGCCCGAATTGCCGTCGGTCGCGATCCACAGCCGCCCCTGGTGGTCGACCGCGCAATTGTCCGGCATGCCGAACCAGCCGTCGCGGCTGGTGGCCGGATTGAATGTCGCGCCGACCTCGGCGATCGCCGGGTCGCCGCACTTCACCAGGATGTCCCAGGAAAAGCGCGCCGCGGCGTGGTCGCCGTCCGGCGCCGTCATCTCGATGATGTGGCCGAACCGGTTGCTCGGCGCGCGGATTGGCGGCGTCGACCTGGTCGGCCTTGCGGCGCGTATTGTTGGTGAGGATCACATAGACCTTGTGGGTCTCGGGATTGGCCTCGACGTCTTCGGGCCGGTCCATCTTGGTCGCGCCCGAGCAGGTCGGCGGCGCGCCGCGTCTCGATCACGACGTCGGCCTGGCTGCGGAATCCGTTCGCCTCGGTCAGCGGGCCCTGCGCCGTGGACGAGCGGCAGCCAGTCGACGCTCCCGTCGGCGTTGTAGCGGGCGACGTAGAGCGTGCCCTCGTCGAGCAGGTCCCGATTGGCGGCGCGATCGGCGGCGTCGTAGCGGCGCGCGCTCACGAACCGGTAGACATAGTCGAACCGCTCGTCGTCGCCCGAATAGACCACGACGCGGCCGTCCTTGTTGACGAGCACGAACGCGCCCTCGTGCTTGGTGCGCCCGAGCGCGGTGCGTTTCTTCGGAGTCGAGGTCGGATCGAACGGATCGATTTCCACGATCCAGCCGAAGCGGTTGGCTTCGTTCGGCTCCTTGGAGACGTCGAAGCGGTCGTGGAACTTGCCCCAGGCGTACCAGTTGCCGGGCAGGCCGTATCGCTTGAAGTTTTTCGCTTCCGGGTGGTCGTCGGCGAGCTTGCCCGAAAAATAGCCGTGGAAATTCTCCTCGCAGGTGAGCCAGGTTCCCCACGGGGTGACGCCGCCGGCGCAGTTGTTGAGGTGCCGAGCACGCGGCGCCCGCTCGGATCGGCCTTGGTCTGCACGCGCGGGTGGCCGGCGGCGGGGCCGCGAGCTCCATCGGCGTCGTGGCGTCGAGCCGGCGCGCATAGCGCGATCCCTCCGACCACGCGCCACTTGCCGTTCTCGCGCTTGATCTCGAGCACCGAGCCGCCATGCGCGGCCATTTCGATGTCGACCAGGTCCTGCGTCATTCCCTCGAAGCCGACCGCGCGCAGATCCTGCCGGCCGAGGCCGGGAAACATCAGCTCCTCGTTGGTGTATTCGTGGTTCACCACGAGCAGGCCGTGGCGGGCGGGATCGGCCGCGCCCGGCATCGGAATGTAGCCGAGATAGTCGTTGTTGTAGCCGAACTGCAGGCGCTGGGCGGCGGCGCTCTGCCGCGCCGGATCGAACGGCGGCGCGCCCGGCAACACCGGGTCGCCCCAGCGGATCAGCACGTCCGCGTCGTAGCCCTCGGCGACGTGGTGGCGGCCGTCGACTCCGGCGCTCACCTCGGGGAAGGCAAAGCGCGTGCGGTCGCTCCTCGGCGCTCGCATCGGCGCGCGCGATCGGGCCCGGCAGGGCGGCGATGGCGGCGACTCCGAGCGCGCCTTTGAGCAGGTTGCGGCGGTGGAAACGGGTGGCGATCACGTCGCCGATGGTCGGGTGGTCGGACGGGCTGCGCCCGATATCGTCGGAGGCCTCGAAGGCTTGGGCGCGGGTGAGGGGAGCCATGGCGCTCTCGCAATGTTTGGGTGGGCGCGCGCGCTGAGTTTTGGTGGGCGGCGCACCAAGTTTTGCTCGGCATTTATTACATCTGCGTGACGCCCGAATGACCGACGGGCGGCGATTTGGGGCGGCTGGACGCGGGTCCCCTCCAAGCGTTCAGGCTGAGTTTTCCCGCGGATTGGCTGGTCGAAAACCATGCTCGCGACCGTCAACCAGGGCTTGGCATCGGGGCCCAGCCGAGTTCGGCTTCTAGGCGGATCGCAAGTCCTGAAAGAAAAAGGGCGTCCCGAGGGACGCCCGAAGGTGGATCGCTAGGCGATCTGCGGAGCAACCCCGTCAGGATGAATAGTACATCTCGAACTCGACCGGGTGCGGCGTGTGCTCGAAGCGGATGACCTCGGTCATCTTCAGCTCGATATAGCTGTCGATGAAATCGTCGTCGAACACGCCGCCGGCCTTGAGGAAGGCGCGGTCCTTGTCGAGGCTTTCGAGCGCTTCGCGCAAGCAGCCGCACACGGTCGGGATCTGCTTGAGCTCGGCCTTGGGCAGGTCGTAGAGGTCCTTGTCCATCGCCGGGCCGGGATCGAGCTTGTTCTTGATCCCGTCGAGGCCGGCCATCAGCATCGCGGCGAAGCCGAGATACGGATTGGCGAGCGGATCGGGGAAGCGTACTTCGACGCGCTTGCCCTTGGGATTGGTGGTGTAGGGGATGCGGCAGGAGGCGGAGCGGTTGCGCGCCGAATAGGCGAGCAGCACCGGCGCCTCGAAGCCCGGCACCAGCCGCTTGTAGGAATTGGTCGTCGGATTGGTGAAGGCGTTGATCGCCTTCGCGTGCTTGATCACGCCGGCGATGTAGGACAGCGCGATCTCGGACAGGTCGGCGTATTTGTTGCCGGCGAAGACCGGCTTGCCGTCCTTCCAGATCGACTGGTGGCAGTGCATGCCGGAGCCGTTGTCGCCATAGATCGGCTTGGGCATGAAGGTCGCCGTCTTGCCGTAGATATTCGCGACCATCTGCACGCAGTACTTATAGATCATCGTCTGGTCGGCCATGTAGGTCATCGGCGCGAACTTCATGCCGAGTTCGTGCTGGGCCGAGGCGACCTCATGGTGATGCTTCTCGACCTTCACGCCCATCTTGGCCATGGCCGAGAGCATTTCCGAGCGCATGTCCTGCACCGAATCCTGCGGCGGGACGGGGAAGTAGCCCTTCTTGAAACCGACGCGGTGGCCGAGATTGCCGCCCTCGTAATCGGTGTCGCCATTGATCGGCAGCTCGATATTGTCGAGCTTGAAGCCGGTATTGTAGGGATCGGCGCGGAACTTCACGTCGTCGAAAATGAAGAACTCCGCCTCGGGGCCGAAATGGACGGTGTCGCCGATGCCGAGGGTGCGGACCATCGCCTCGGCCTTCTTGGCCATGCCGCGCGGATCGCGGTTGTAGGGCTCGCCGGTGGTGGGCTCGAGCACGTCGCAGATGAGCACGAGGGTCGTCTCGGCGAAGAACGGATCGATCGTGGCGGTCTCGGGATCCGGCATCAGGCACATGTCGGATTCGTGGATCGCCTTCCACCCGGCGATCGAGGATCCGTCGAACATCTGGCCTTCCGAGAAGGTGTCCTCTTCGATCATGGAAATATCGAACGTGACATGCTGCCACTTGCCGCGCGGGTCGGTGAAACGGAAATCGGCGAACTTGACGTCGTTGTCCTTGATGAGTTTCAGCACGTCTTTGGCCGTCGTCATTAGTCACATCCTTTGTTGAGAGCGTTACGATCGAACCGAGGGCGGTCGGCCAACCCGCGGTCCGGATGGTTTTAGATGGCGTCCAACCCGGTTTCGCCGGTCCGTATCCGGACGGCTTCCTCGATATTGGAAACGAAGATCTTGCCGTCGCCGATCCGCCCGGTCTGGGCAGCGCGACGGATTGCTTCGATCGCTTTCTCGACCATATCGTCGCCGAGCACAACCTCGATCTTCACTTTAGGAAGAAAATCGACGACATATTCGGCGCCGCGGTAGAGTTCCGTGTGGCCTTTCTGGCGGCCGAACCCCTTGGCTTCCGTCACCGTGATTCCTTGCAGACCGACTTCCTGCAACCCCTCCTTCACCTCGTCGAGCTTGAATGGCTTGATAATCGCCTCGATCTTTTTCATTGCACCTCGTCTCCCAGCCCGGCTGGGCAAGCGCGTCGGCGAGCCCGAGGACCCGGTTAGCAGGGTCCATGCCAGTCGGGACAGCCCCGTATTTGCGCACCGGAGTCAACCTGTTAGGCTCATTTGGCGCGGAATTAGGCGACTGCTCGCAACGGTTCTCGCCTTATCCTTAGGCAATATGCACAGGAAACGAGCATGGCGAATCGCGGTCCGGATCGACAACGACCAGAGGTCGCGTTCGCCGGCCGTGCGCCGCGCGACCGGCCGGACGTCGCTTGAACGGCCGTTTCCCGGCTTCCCGGATCGGCGGATTGCGGTAGATTGAGTGGAAAGCGTTCAGAGGCTCATCCGTGAAATCCAGCGCCTTCATCGTTTCCAAGCGTCCCCATCTCTCGTCCCTCACCAAGCATCCGGCGGTCGAGTTCGCCGACTATGAGCGCAAGCTCAGCACGATGCAGTCGACGCTGCAGGCGATCCAGCAGGCCTATCTCGGGACCAAGGAACGCGCCGTGATCGTCCTCGAAGGATGGGACACGGCCGGCAAGGGCGGCGTCGTGCGGCGGCTCGGATGGGCCATGGACCCGCGCAGCTTCAAGGTCTACCCGATCGGCGCGCCGACCGGCTCCGACAAGGGCAAGCACTATCTGCAGCGGTTCTGGGAGAAGCTGCCCGAATACGGCCAGATCGTCGTGTTCGACCGGTCCTGGTACGGCCGGGTGATGGTGGAGCGCGTCGAAGGCTTCGCCACTACGCGCGAATGGAAGCGCGCTTACGAAGAGATCAACGAATTCGAACGCGTGCTGGTCGAGGACGGCATGCGCATCGCCAAGCTGTTCATGCACATCACGCCGGCGGAGCAGATCAAGCGTTTCAAGCATCGCCTGACCGATCCGCTCAAGCGCTGGAAATTGTCCTACGAGGATTTCCGCAACCGGGCGCGCTGGGGCGACTACGAGGTCGCGATCGAGGACATGATGGAGCAGACCTCGACGAAGCGCGCGCCGTGGTATCTCATCCCGGCCAACAACAAGCCGTTCGGCCGCCTCGTCGCCTTTCGCATCCTGATCGACCGCTTGGGCAAGGATGTGAGCCTCGAGCCCCGCCCGCTCGACCCGAAAATCGCCGAGCAGGCGAAGCAGTTCTTCGACGTTCCGATTTCCTGAGCGGCGCCCGAACGTCGGCGCCTCTGACGAACGACGAGCCAGGAGAAGGCGGGCGCGCCGGCTGCTTGCGGGAATGCTGTCAGCCGGTCCGGACGCGAACCAGCCGGCGGTGGAGATATTTCACCACGCCCCGGTCGAGGCAGCGGATTTCGCCGCCAACCAGAACATATTCGTGCAGCAATTGGTCGACCCTGCGCCGATTGGCCTCCGAGTGATATTCGAGCAGGACTGCGTCGAACTCGATCCTCGCCAGGCCGCTCATGATTTCGATTTCGGCGCCTTCGACATCCATCTTCAGGATATGCGCCTGCGGAAGCACGCTCGGCGGCTTGGTGGTCACTGAAACCGCCTCCGGACGTTGTTCGCCGATGTCGAAAAAACTCGCCTCGCCGCAATTGTTGCGGCCGAGATGGAGCAACGTATGCGATGGATCGCCGATCGCGCACTCGTTCAGTTCGACACGCCCGACGAGCCCCGCGAGATTGCGTTTCAGCAGTGCGAAGTTTTCCGGCAACGGCTCGTATCAATGGATGCGGCTGCCCGGCCAGCGGCGACTCGCCCAGATCGCGAACGCCCCCACATTGGCGCCGATGTCGAGAATGATTGCGTTCGGATGCTGGTAGGGGATGTCATACTCGCCGTTCAGCACCTTGTTGACGTGCCAAGCCATGCTCGGCGGGCAGTCGATCAGCTGGCCAAGCTGCATGACTGGCTACCAGCGCCCTTGCGCCTTCAGGCTTTCGTACAGATTGCCCTGGAACATGTGCTGGCCGAGATGGCCGAGCCGGCAGTCGAGATCGACGAAGACCTTCCCGCCGATGTCGCGCCAGAGCCGGCAGAAGGCGAAGTCCTCCGACAGATAGCGCCCCGAATCGGGATCGACCATGCAGTCGAAGAAGCGCCAATGCAGGTGCGCCTGCGGATTGTTGGGCGGGCCGTCCGGCGTGTAGTTCAGGTGGGGATAGCGCTGCATCATCTGCGTGAAGACGTGGCGCTTGACCACCATGAAGCCGGTCGGCGCCTCCGCCACTTCGACGAAGCCTTCCGCATCGACATAGCTGCTCACGGGCGCCGCGCCGTGGCCGATCGGGTTGAACGGATACTCGGTGTAGAGAACGTCGAATTGCTCGCGCGTCATTCCGGCGGGCGTGCCGCCGGCCGGCCAGTGCTCCGATTTCATGGGATAGACGCCGCAGGCGATATCTCGGTCGGCGAGCAGAAGCCGGATGACGGATCGCGCCTCGAAGGCGATGTCGGAATCGATCCAGAACAGATGGGTGAATTCCTCCTCGGCAAGGAATTTCAGCACGATCTTGTTGCGCCCGCGCGGGATCAGGCTTTCGCTGTGCAGGTGCAGGATGCAGGGAAGCTCGCGCCGCATCGCCTCGCAGGTCAGGTTGAAGATGCTCGCGACGTAATTCATCGTGACCGCCGAAATGTAGCAGGGCGTCGCGAACATCACCCGCATCGATTTCAGTGCTTCGACCGGCAGCATCGACTTTTCCGTGATCAGCGGGCGGGACCCGCGGGCGTCGCCGCGGCTGAGGGAGTGGCGGGGGCAGGCGGAGCGGACTTGACCTGCGGGCGCGGCGCCGGCGAAGCCGGCGGCGTTGGCGCGGCGGGGGGAGGGCGGCGGGGGGAGGTGCGGCGGCGGGAGGCGGGGCGGCGGGTCCGCTCTGGCCGAGCGCAACAGACAGGCCGAACAGCCGCCATTGGCCATCGACCGGCGCAAACATCATTTCAAAATTCACCGACTTCGGTATCGAGGGGAAAAAGCCGGCGAGCCGCATCATTCCGTTCGCCTCGATCTGCGGCAGCAGGCTGAGCTGCGGGTCGATGGCGGCCACCCCCGACAGATCGAGACTGTCGCGTCGCTGGTCGGCGAAAATCTCCGCAAGGCGCGCCGCCGTGTTGACCTGGAAGCCGGGCGCGCCGAGATCGCGGAGCACGGTATAGTTCCCGGTCTTGTTGGCGTGATCGAGCGCGAGCAGGATGGAGCGCACGAGGATCAGCACGCCATTGCGGTCGATCTGCGCCGGTTTGGGCGCCGCCTGTGTCGGCGGCTGTGCGGCCTTGGGCGGGGCCTGCGCAGAGACGGCGGGCGGGAAAAGCCCGATGGCAAGCGCCAAGGCGAATACAAGGACAAGCACAGCCCGATATAGCGAAAACTCGCTTCCACCCTTCTCGTCATCGCCGGGCTTGGCCCGGCGCTCCATCGCAAGTTCCCGCACAAGCCGGGAGGCCGCAGTCATTGCGGGGTCAAGCCCGATCGGGGGAGTCGCCAAGCGGTCATTCGATCGGGCGGCGGCCTCACCAGGCGAAGGTCGCGCCCACCCGGCCGCCCATGCCGCCATGCTGGAACCCGGACGCAAAGCCGCCATTGAGCACCATGAAATCATTGACGCGGAGATGGGCGATCACACTTGCGGCGTTCTCGCCGCGGAAGGTACCCCAGTTGGTCGAGATCGCAAACCGCTTGTTTTCCGGCAGATAGCCGCCGCCCAGCGCGATGGCGACCGCCGTTCCTTCGAAAGCCTGCGCCACATTGGTTTGCAGCCCGGCGACGCTTTGCTGCAGCGTCGCGACGTTCTGCTGCAGCGTCGTGACGCTCGACTGCAGCCCGGTGACGACGCCCGTATCGAAGCTCGTCGTGGCGAGGTTGCCATTGGCGTCCGAGGTGACGAAAGTGGTCGGCCCGCTCTGCGCGGCGAGGCTCGCGGCCGAGGTGATTCCGGGTGCGGTGTAGGTCGTGCCGGCGGCGCCCAGCATCATCTGGTTGGCGCGCACGGCGGTTGCGCCGGTTCCCACTGCGGTCGAGTTGGCGAAGGTCGCGCTCGCGCCGGGTCCGACCGCAGTCGAAAGCGATCCCGTGGCCACGCTGTTGTCGCCAAACGCCGCGCCGCCATTGGCCGCGGTCGCGAGATTGCCGACCGCGATCGAGCCCGTGGCGACCGCGCCCGTGCCGATGGCGATGGCGTTCACGCCGGTCGCTTGACTCGTCTGGCCGATGGCGACCGCGCCCGCCGCGGTCGCCTGCGCACCGCCGCCGAGCGCGGTCGCGCCGTCGCCGGTGGCGTTCGCGCCCTGGCCGAGCGCGGTGGTGAGCAGCCCGTTCGCGACGCTGCCCTGGCCGATGGCGGTCGCGGTCGCGCCGGTTGCGTTGGAGCCCTGCCCGTAGGCGGTGGCGAACTCGCCGTTGGCGTTGGCGAAAGCGCCCGTGGCGGTCGCGTTGGCGCCGGTCACCCGCGTGCCGGCGCCGGTGGCGGTCGCGTTGGTTCCGATCGCCTGCGCATCGGTCCCGGTCGCCGTCGCCAGCGTTCCGGTGGCGTTGCTCTGCCGGCCGGTGGCGGTCGCGTTGCTGCCGTTGGCGAACGCCTGGACGCCGGTCGCCGTCGCGGCGAACCCGTTCGCGTTGGCGCCGACGCCGGTGGCGGTCGCAGGTTGCCGTTGGCGATCGAGAAGGCGCCGGTGGCCGTCGCCGTAAATCCGGTCGCGTTGCTGTTCCGGCCCGTCGCGGTCGCGGCGCCGCCGTTCGCGACGCTGCCCGCGCCGGTCGCCGTCGCCTCGGCGCCGTTCGCGAAGCTGGCCTGGCCCGTCGCGGTGGCCTGGTCGCCGTTCGCGATGCTGTTCTGGCCCGTCGCGGTGGCGCTAACGCCCGTCGCGAGGCTAAACCGACCCGTTGCCGTCGCATTCGCGCCGAGCGCTCGGCTGAGTTGGCCGGTCGCGGTGGCGAAGTCCCCGACTGCTTGAGCGCCTACGCCCGTCGCGGTCGCGTTGAGGCCGTTCGCGGTGCTGCCCTGGCCGGTCGCGGTGGCGGCCGCGCCGTTCGCCAAGCTGGCCGCCCCGGTCGCCGTGGCGAAATTACCGTTTGCAATGCTGCCCTGGCCGGCGGTGGCGGTCGCCGTCGCGGCGGCCGGCCGTCGCGGTGGCCTGGTCGCCGTTCGCGAAGCTGGCCGTCGCGGTGGCCTGGTCGCCGCGCGGACTGCTGCGCCCGTCGCGGTGGCAGCGGCGCCGTTTGCTGTGCTCGCTGCGCCGGTCGCGGTGGCTAAACCGCCATTTGCGATGCTGCCACGGCCGGTCGCGGTGGCCGCACCACCGTTTGCGATGCTGTTCTGGCCGGTCGCGGTGGCTGCATTGCCGATTGCGATGCTGCCCGAGCCGGTCGCGGTGGCGCCAGCACCGGTTGCGATGCTGTCCTGGCCGGTCGCGGTGGCGGCATCGCCGTTTGCGGCGCTGCCCTGGCCCGTCGCGGTGGCGTTCGTTCCGTTCGCGACGGATCCGACGCCGAGTGCCGTCGCCGCAGCTCCTGCCGCGTTGCTGCTGGTTCCCAACGCGGTCGCCTGAATACCGGTCGCCACGCTGCCCCGGCCGAACGCGCTCGCTGCGGCGCCGTTGGCATTGCTCGCCGTCCCGATCGCGGTCGCGTCGCTGCCGTTCGCATTCGCGTTCTGGCCGACGGCGAGCGCGTTGGCGAAGCCGTTGGGGTTGCCCTGGCAGAAGATCGCGTCGGACAGGTTGACGTCCGGGGCGACGTGGAGGCCGGACGCGCAGCCGGCGATCGCGGCGGTCGGGCCGAGCGCGGGCCAGCGGCGAGCGCGAGGCCGCACAGCGCTCCGGTCGAGAGCGCGGTCGTGGCGAACAGGGGCGCGCTTGAATCCGCGCCGCCTGCCTTCGAAAGTCCTGGGGAGAGGGAGGAGCGCTCATCGGCTCGCCCGCGTCCGACGCCGGGCTGACGCGGGGTATGCGTCCATCGCGTCCGCGGTTCGAATCCCATTGACTGCCCCAATCCCCTCACGCGTCAGAATTCGCCGCCGAGCCCGACATAGCCCGTGTGCTCGCGGCCGCCGCCATTGCCGTAGCCGCCGACAATGCTGAGCGGAATGGCGACGTTGAGCCGGTGGGCAAAACCAAAGCCGACCCCGTATTCGTTCATGAAAGTCGAGCCGCGCATCTGCCAGGTGGTCTTTCCCGGCGCCGAGGGCATCGGGGCGTTGGCGACGGCCACGGCGGCGGCGATGCCGCGCCGCGCCTCGGCGCGGTTGTCCAAGACCTGGGATTGGAGCGAACTGACCTGCGACTGCAGCGACAAGACATTGGTCTGCAGCGACGCAATGTTGGTCTGCAGCGATAGGATGTTCGGCACGCTCAGATCGGAGACGGCAAGATTTCCCGCGGCGTCCGAGGTGACGAAGCGAACCGGGCCCGTTTGCGCCGCGAGACTCGCCGCAGAGGCGAGGCCGGGCATAGTGTAGGTCGCGCCCGGCGTTCCGATCATCACCTGATTGGCGCGGGTAGCGACCGCGCCGGTTCCGATCGCGGTCGAGTTGGCGAAGGTCGCGCTCGCGCCGGGGCCGACCGCAGTCGCAAGCGATCCCGTGGCCACGCTGTTGTCGCCGAACGCCGCGCCGCCATTGCTGGCGAGCGCCAGATTGCCGACCGCGATCGAGCCGGTGGCGACCGCGCCCGTGCCGATGGCGATGGCGTTCACGCCGGTCGCTTGACTCGTCTGGCCGATGGCGACCGCGCCTGCCGCCGTCGCCTGCGCGCCGCCGCCGAGCGCGGTGGCGCCGTCGCCGGTCGCGTTCGCGCCTTGGCCGAGCGCGGTCGTGAGCAGCCCGTTCGCGAGGCTGCCCTGGCCGATGGCGGTCGCGGTCGCGCCGGTTGCGTTGGCGTTTTGTCCGAACGCGGTCGCTTGGGCGCCGTTCGCGCGGCTGAATGCGCCCGTCGCGGTCGCGAAATCACCGATCGCGTTGCTGCTTCCGCCCAGAGCGGTGGCGAGGGGCCCGCTTGCGATGCTGTTCGTCCCGGTGGCGGTGGCGAGGCCGCCGTTCGCAAGGCTGCCGTGACCCATCGCGGTTGCGCCCGCACCTGTAGCGTTGGCGTTCTGGCCAAACGCGCTCGCGTTGGTGCCGTTCGCAAAACTGCGCTGGCCCATCGCGGTCGCTGACAAGCCGTTCGCGAAGCTGCTCTGGCCGGTCGCGGTCGCTAAGCTGCCGTTCGCGACGCTGCTTTGGCCCGTCGCGGTCGCGTTGCTGCCGGTGGCGTTGCTGCCCTGACCGAACGCGGTCGCCGTCGCGCCGTTTGCGAGGCTGCCCTGGCCGGTGGCGGTGGCGCTCGCGCCGTTGGCGAAGCTGGCCTGGCCCGTCGCGGTCGCGAAGACCCCGATGGCGTTGGCGCCTTGGCCCGTCGCGGTGGCCTGGTCGCCGTTCGCGATGCTGTTTTGGCCCGTCGCTGTCGCGAAGGCGCCGGTTGCGTTGGCGCCTTGGCCTGTCGCTGTCGCCAATGCGCCGTTCGCGAAGCTGTTCTGACCGGTGGCGGCGGCGGCGACGCCATTCGCGTTGGCGTTCTGGCCGAAGGCGGTCGCGGCGGCCCCGTTCGCAACGCTGCCCTGGCCCGTCGCGGTCGCGCTGGCGCCGTTCGCGAAGCTGAACGCACCGGTCGCAGTCGCACTGGCGCCCGTCGCGTTGGCCTGCGAGCCGGTCGCGGTCGCATTGGCGCCGTCCGCGCGACTGAAAGTGCCGGTCGCGGTCGCGTTGTCGCCGTTTGCGATGCTGATAGAGCCCGTCGCGGTCGCGAGAGCGCCGTTCGCGGTCGCTTGGGCGCCGGTCGCGGTCGCGAAGCCGCCGTTCGCGTTCGCCG
Organism: uncultured Alphaproteobacteria bacterium; assembly: GCA_963712435.1. Lineage (GTDB taxonomy): Bacteria > Pseudomonadota > Alphaproteobacteria > Rhizobiales > Xanthobacteraceae > Rhodoplanes. Next base: position 12,933 of record CAVQIB010000025.1, read on the forward strand.
CGCCGCCGACGGCAGTGGCGGCGATGCCGGGGGCGCTCGCCTGGCAGTTCGCGCTGGACAGGAGATTGCTGTTGGGATTGTCCCCGGAATTGCAGCCGGCATGGGCCGGCGTTCCGAGCGCGAGGCCGGCGACGAGCGCGAGGCCGCACAAAGCTCCGGTCGAGAGCGCGGTGGTGGCGAACAGGGGCGTGGCGACGTTCGAACGCCCCGGCGCGCAGCCAGGCATCATTGATTCGATAAGCTGAAGTGTTGCGGGACTCGTGCCCTTGACCGCGGCAACTCTAACGCGCTGCGCTTTCCGCCGCATTACCGCCCCCAACCGGCCAGCAAGCCGGCGTCGCTTCGATAAAACGCAACGACGAGGCAAAAGCGTAACTCACGAGGCGAAGTCGTCGCAACGAAGCGACGCGTTCGGGACGCCCCGGATTGGAGAAAGGTTTGCCGCTGTTGCCGCTATGCTACAGGCACTCGTCGGTTCCCGGGCGCGGGCGTCGGTCGATCGCAAATATGGGCCGACCCTGCTATGGGAGTCCGTATTGCCGAACCGTGATCTTGAACACGACCCCGCCGCCATGATCGAACTTCTGACCACCGCGGAGATGGCCGAGTGCGACCGCCTCACCATAGCGGGCGGCACGCCCGGACTTCGTGCTGATGGAGAATGCGGGGAGGGCGGTCGCCGACGCGGCCGCCGCGCGCACGCCGCCGCACGGCAAGATCGTTGTCGTCGCCGGTCCGGGCAACAATGGGGGCGACGGGTTCGTGGCGGCGCGCCTCCTCGCCGAGCATGGCTTCGCCGTCGAGGTTCTGCTGGTCGGCGAAGTCGGCAAGCTCAAGGGCGATGCGGCTGAGGCGGCGCGGCGCTGGACCGGGCCGGTCGCGCCCGCTTCGCCCGAGCGGCTCGGACATCCTGCGACGATTGTCGACGCGCTGTTCGGGGCGGGGCTCGACCGGCCGGTCGAGGGTGTGCCGCGGGCGATGATCGAAGCGATGAATGCGGCCGATCGCCCGATCGTTGCCGTCGATCTCGCGAGCGGGGTCAACGGGACCACCGGCGCGGTGATGGGAATAGCGGTCCAGGCGGTCGAGAGCGTCACCTTCTTTCGCGCGAAGCCGGGCCACTATCTGCTGCCGGGCCGGCTGCATTGCGGAGAGGTGCGCGTCGCCGATATCGCAATCGGCGCGGACACGCTCGAGCACGTGCGGCCGCAGGCGTTTCTCAACACGCCGGCGCTGTGGGAACGGCAATTCCCCGCGCCTGCGGCGGCCGGGCACAAATACAGCCGCGGGCACGCGGTCATCGCGTCGGGGCATGCCTCGACCACGGGCGCGGCGCGGCTCGCAGCGCGCGCGGCGCTGCGGGCGGGCGCAGGCCTCGTCACCATCGCCTCGCCGGGCGATGCGATGGCGGTCAACGAGGCGAGCAATCTCGCCGTGATGGTTAGGCCGGTCGATGGGGCGGAGGCGCTTGCGCGATTCCTCGAGGACCGCCGGTTCAACGCGGTGGGGCTGGGGCCCGGGCTCGGCGTCGGCCCGGCGACTTGCGATCTCGTCCTTGCCGCGCTCGCGGGCGAGCGCGCCGTGGCGCTCGACGCCGACGCGCTGACGAGTTTTGCCGGCGATGCGGAGCGGCTGTTCGCCGCGATCAAGTCGCGCGGAACGCAGCCGACCATCCTTACTCCGCACGCGGGCGAGTTCGCACGGCTGTTCGGCCGGACGGAGGAGGGCGCTCAGGCCGCATCGAAGCTCGAACGCGCGCGCGCGGCGGCGCGCCGGTCCGGCGCGGTCGTTTTATTGAAAGGAGCCGACACCGTGATCGCCGATCCGCACGGCCGCGCGGCGATCAACGCCAATGCGCCGCCCTATCTCGCGACCGCCGGCGCAGGCGACGTGCTGACGGGTTTTATCGTCGGTTTGTGGGCGCAAGGCATGGCGGGGTTTTCGGGCGCGAGCGCCGCGGTCTGGCTGCACGCCGAGGCCGCGAATGCGTTCGGTCCCGGACTGATCGCCGAGGATCTCTCGGAGACGCTGCCGCGCATTTACCGCCGCTTGTTGGGGGCGCGCGCAGGGGCGGAGCGCACCCCGTGGGAAATTCATTTGTGAACAAACGGCTTTTCCTTCGAGAGGCGAGGCGGTTCGCGGCGAAACGCGCGGCGTCGCGTGAACTTTTGGGGCCGACCGGCGGCCTTTTGTCGCGAACTCACGCAATACGTGTGTGGACGTCGCAAAGCGAACAGAAAACTTTCTCGGTAAAATAGTCGGTTCGCAACCTTGATCTTTTTGTCGTCAACTTCAGCCAACCGTTTGACTTGTCGAAATAAATAAACCACCACAGGACCGCGACCGCCCCCTCGCGCGGTCGCCTCGGGGCGTATTTAAACCAAAGACGGGCCGCAAGCTTGGCTCAACGTTGCCATAATTGGGCGTTGAATTCCCCAGCCATGAGGACAGGGGACCTCGCTTTTCAGTTTTCGCGTCGCGTAGGCATGCAGGAGCGTCTTTCTGTCCGGGAGGCGGCGGATGGGCTTACTTCCGACACTGCTTGATCCTCAGGGCGCGGTCCCTTCGGGCGCTTGCATGCTATCGCGGCCGGACCTGCTATGGTCGCATGCCGGTTTCGACGCGCTGATCGCGGTCTCGCTTCTTTCCATTTCGATCGTGCTTGCAGCTTTCGTGTGGAAGCGCTCGGACATGATCTTCGGCGGGGTCTTCTGGGGCTTCGCAATCTTCCTGGCGGCCTGCGGCGCATCGCATGGTTTCGAGGTCTGGACGATGTGGCAGCCGCATCACGGCCTCAGCGCCGCGGTGAAGGCGATTGCGGCGCTGGCCTCGGTCGGGATGGCGGTCGCGCTGTGGCCCTTGTTGCCGAAGGCGCTCTCGCTGCCGTCTCCGGAGGCGCTTCGTCGGGTCAATGAAGCGCTGCGGCTGCAGATCGAGCGACGCGACGCGGCGCTGACCGCGTTCGAATGCGAGCGGCGCGAGCGCCGCAAGACGCAGGAAATGCTTCACCAGTCGCAGAAGATGGACGCGATCGGGCAATTGACGGCGGGCATCGCCCACGACTTCAACAATCTGATGACCGCGGTGATCGGGAATCTCGAACGCGCGCGGCGGTTGCTTCCGGCCGAGGGCTCCAAGCAGTTGCTGCGGGCGATCCGCGGCGCGGCGCTCGGCGCCGAGCGCGCCGGAGTGCTGACGCATCGCCTGCTCGCCTTTGGTCGCCGCCAGGCGCTTGCGCCGAGCGTCGTGAACGTCAATGATGTGGTCGAGCACGTGGCTGACACCTTGCGCCGGACCCTCGGGAGCAATATCCGGGTAATCACGACTCTGACGTTCGACCTGTGGCCGGCCCGCGTGGACCCGGACGCGCTGGAGAGCGCGGTTCTCAATCTTGCCGTCAATGCACGCGATGCCATGCCGGATGGGGGTAACCTGGTGATTACGACGCGGAATGTCGCAGCCGGCGCCAAAGCGACGGCGGAGCTTGCGCCGTTCGTCTGGGACCAGATCGAAATCGCGGTCGCCGACACCGGCCTCGGCATGAGCGAGGAGGTGGCGAGTCGCGCCTTCGAGCCGTTCTTCACCACCAAGCCGATCGGCGAGGGAACGGGGCTCGGGCTGAGCCAGGCTTATGGCTTTGCGGTGCAGTCGCATGGCGCGGCCGTGCTCGAGAGCACGCCCGGCAAGGGCACGACCGTGCGGCTCTATTTGCCGCGCGTTCAGATCGCGGGGGCGGCGCAGCAGATGCGCATGCGCCCGCACCGATTCCTGTCGAAAGCGGCGGCATACCAATGAATCCGATTAACTCGACGGCCTCTAATGGCGGCGTGACCGTCCTCATCGTCGAGGACGAGCCCCTCGTCCTCGACATGATTTCCCAGGAATTGACAGACCAGGGCTTTGCCGTTCTCGAGGCCGACACGGCGGAGGCCGCCCTGTCGATCATCGAGAGCGGACAGACGGTCGACGTGCTGTTCACCGATATCCGGCTGCCGGGAGAGATGGATGGATGGCGGCTTGCGGCGACGGTGCGCGAGGCGAAGCCGAAGCTGCCGGTCATCTACGCGACGGGATACACGGTCGAGCGGGCGGCGCAGGTTCCCGGCAGCGTCTTCCTGAAAAAGCCGTACCGCCCCTCTGCGATTGCGGAGACCATCAGGACCTTGATCGCCTCTCCCAATGGCGGGACGAACTGAGGCGATCTCCCGAACTCCCCCCTCGGTTCAGCTTTCGAACGTTCGGCGGCCCATTGTCGGCGGCCCATTGCCGGCAGCGCTTTGGACCAGTCCGCGACGCCCGCCGTTCCCCAAAGAACGCAATCAGTTCGAGCGCGATTTATGATGTAACGCCCCGCACCCGCGTGATATAAGCCCCGCGCTCGCTGGTTCGCGTCCTCTCCAAACGCTGCCCGCGGCGGGCGTGGCGGAATTGGTAGACGCGCTGGATTTAGGTTCCAGTGACGCAAGTCGTGGGGGTTCAAATCCCTCCGCCCGCACCAGCCGCGGAAAGCGGGCCGTATCGTATCAACCTATGTGCGCCGCGCGCGCCAGCACCATGCTGAAAACAGCAGACGAGACCGACATGCAGGTGACGCAGACCATCGTCGAGGGCCTCAAGCGCGAATTCCAGGTGTTCGTTCCCGCCGCGGACCTCGAATCGCGCCTGACCGACCGCCTGGCGCAACTCAAAGACAATATCCGCCTGAACGGGTTCCGGCCCGGCAAGGTCCCGATCGCGCATCTGCGGCGTCTCTACGGACGCTCGGTCATGGCGGAAGCGATCGAGGAGCTCGTGCGGGAGACGAACGCCAAGATCGTTTCCGAGCACGGCCTGAAGCTCGCGCTCGAGCCGCAGGTCAAAATGCCGGAGAGCAAGGAGGAGCTCGAAGGGGTCGTGGCGGGCACCGCCGATCTCTCCTTCACGGTCTCCCTCGAAGTGGTGCCGGCGATCGAACTCGCCGACTTCAAGTCGGTCACGCTCGAACGCCAGACGGTGGAGGTGAGCAAGGAGGAGATCGCGGCCGCGATCGAGCGCATCTCTCTGCAGACCCGCCCGTTCGAGGCGAAAGCGGAAGGCGGGACGGCCGAAACCGGCGACCGCATCACGGTCTCGTTCACCGGCACGGTGGCGGGCGAGGCATTCGAAGGCGGCTCAGGCGAAGACATCCCGATCGTGATCGGGTCAGGGCACTTCATTCCGAGCTTCGAGGAGCAGCTCGTCGGCGCCGCGGTCGGCGAAACGCGCACGGTGACGGTGACCTTTCCCGAGAACTATGCGGCCGAGAAGCTGGCCGGCAATACGGCCTTGTTTTCGGTCGAGGTGAAGGCGATCGAAACGCCGGGCACAGCCTTGGCGGGGCAGGAGCTCGCGACATCGGTCGGTCTCGAATCGCTTGATCGCCTCGAAGGGGCGGTCGAGGAGCGGTTGAAGCAGGAGATCGCGGCGCAGAGCCGGCTCAAGCTCAAGCGCGCGCTCCTCGATCAGCTCGATTCGCTGCACCGGTTTGCGGCGCCTCCCACGCTGGTGGAGGAGGAATTCAAGAACATCTGGCAGTCGATCCTCGCCGATCTCAAGGCCCAGAACCGCACCTTCGCCGACGAGGACACGACCGAGGAAAAGGCGGAGGAAGAATACCGCACGATCGCCGACCGGCGCGTCCGCCTTGGGCTCGTCCTCGCCGAGATCGGGGAGAAGAACAGCATCAAGGTCACCGACGACGAGATCGCGCGCTCGATCTACGAGCGCGCCCGCCAGTTCCCCGGCCGCGAGCAGGAAATCTGGGATTATTATCGCAAGACGCCGACTGCGCTCGCGGCGGTGCGGGCGCCGATCTTTGAGGACAAGGTCGTGGATTTCATCCTCGAACTCGCCACAGTGACGGACAAGCCGGTCACGCGCGAGGCGCTGTTCGCGGAGGAAGAGGGCGCGAGCGCGAAGGCGTGAGCGCGGCGGGCCGGATCGAGGCGCGGGAGGCGAGGCTCATGACGAGGATCGGGACCTGGCTCCGGGCCGTGCCGCCGGCGATACGCCGCCCGCGGCGGCTGCGCTGCTCGTTCTGCCGGCGACCGGCCGCCGAGGTCGGGCGTCTTGTCGCCGGCGCATCAGCCTATATCTGTGACACATGCATCGTGAAATGCGTCGCGGTCCTGGAGGCGCATGGCGGATCGAAGCCCTTCGCTCCCAACCCCTGACAAGGCGAGACAAATGCGCGACCCCATTGATACTCACATGAACTACCTCGTGCCCATGGTGGTCGAGCAGACCAACCGGGGCGAACGGGCCTATGACATTTACTCCCGCCTCCTCAAGGAGCGCATCATCTTCATTACCGGGATGGTCGAGGACAACATGGCGACCCTGGTCGTCGCTCAGCTCATGTTTCTCGAGGCGGAGAACCCGAAAAAAGAGATCGCCATGTACATCAACTCGCCGGGCGGGGTGGTGACGTCGGGGCTCGCGATCTACGATACGATGCAGTTCATCCGGCCGGCGGTATCGACTCTGTGCGTCGGCCAGGCCGCCTCGATGGGCTCGCTCCTGCTCGCGGGCGGGGCGAAGGATATGCGCTTTGCCCTCCCGAACGCTCGGATCATGGTCCATCAGCCGTCCGGCGGCTTCCAGGGCCAGGCCAGCGACATCATGATCCATGCCCAGGAAATCCTGAACATCCGCAAGCGGCTGAACGAGATCTACGTCAAGCATACCGGCCAGCCGATCAAGAAGATCGAGGACGCGCTCGAGCGCGACATGTTCTTCACGGCCGAGTCGGCCAAGGAGTTCGGGCTGGTCGACAAGGTCATCGAGCGCCGGCCCGAGGAGGTCGACAAGCCGTAAGGCGGCCGACCCCTGTCGCGCCCCGGCAACGCGGCTGTCCGCCGCCGGCCGAGGCGGGGCCGCGTGCGCCGGAACGTCTTTGGCGGGTCGGCAGCTTCGTTTTTGCCATGATTGCGCGTAAGTCTAGGTTATCCCGGATGGAATGCGGCTTGCATGGCAAACGGTCACTGGGATCACAAGGTAGGGAACGGCGGCTTGGGAATTCATCATTAGAGAATTCTTGATTAACCTCGCGCCAGCGTGCTTCGTTAGGCGTCTCGCGCGAGAGATGGGTGAAACCACTGGCGGGATATAACAGTTTTGCTACGGTCGATGCGCGACGGGTCCTGTTGGTTCAATCGCATGCGCCAGGCAATGCTCTGTCGGCGCCGCGGACCTGTGGAGATTGAAGTATGAGCAAGGTTGGTGGGAGCGACTCGAAAAACACCCTGTACTGCTCCTTCTGCGGCAAGAGCCAGCACGAGGTGCGCAAGCTCATTGCCGGACCGACGGTGTTCATCTGCGACGAGTGCGTCGAGCTGTGCATGGACATCATCCGCGAGGAGAACAAGTCCTCGCTGGTGAAGTCGCGCGACGGGATTCCGACGCCGCGGGAAATCCGCAAGGTGCTGGACGACTACGTGATCGGCCAGGACCACGCCAAGAAGGTCCTCTCGGTCGCCGTGCATAATCACTACAAGCGGCTCAATCATCAGACCAAGCACAACGATGTCGAACTCGCCAAATCGAACATCCTGCTGATCGGCCCGACCGGCTCCGGGAAGACGCTGCTCGCCCAGACGCTCGCCCGCATCCTCGACGTGCCGTTCACGATGGCGGACGCGACCACGCTCACCGAGGCGGGCTATGTCGGCGAGGACGTCGAGAACATCATCCTCAAGCTGCTCCAGTCGGCCGACTACAATGTCGAGCGGGCGCAGCGGGGCATCGTCTATATCGACGAGATCGACAAGATCAGTCGCAAATCCGACAATCCGTCGATCACGCGCGACGTGTCGGGCGAGGGCGTGCAGCAGGCGCTGCTGAAGATCATGGAAGGCACGATCGCTTCCGTCCCGCCGCAGGGCGGCCGCAAGCACCCGCAGCAGGAGTTCCTGCAGGTCGACACGACCAATATCCTGTTCGTGTGCGGCGGCGCTTTCTCCGGCCTGGAAAAGATCATCTCGTCGCGCGGCCGTTCGACGTCGATCGGCTTCTCCGCCAAGGTGATGGCCCCGGAGGACCGCAAGACCGGGGAGATTTTCCGCGAGGTCGAGCCCGAGGATCTGCTCAAATACGGGTTGATCCCCGAATTCGTCGGCCGTCTGCCGGTCGTCGCCACGCTCGAGGACCTCGACGAGCCCGCCCTCAAGCGCATCCTGCTCGAGCCGAAAAACGCGCTCATCAAGCAGTATCAGCGCCTGTTCGAGATGGAGAGCATCGATCTGACGCTCGCCGAGGAGGCGCTCGGGGCGATCGCGCGCAAGGCGATCGAGCGCAAGACCGGCGCGCGCGGGCTGCGGTCGATCATGGAAAGCATCCTGCTCGACACGATGTTCGACCTGCCGAGCCTCGAAGGCGTCGAGGAGGTGGTGATTTCGCGGGAAGTCGTCGAGGGCACCGCGCGGCCGCTCTACATCTATGCCGACCGGGCAGGAGATGCCGGCGCGAGCGCCTGACGCCGCCTCGTTCAACCGGGGGTTCGCCTTGGAATCGCCGGTATCGAAGCTGATTTTTTACGGGGGAATCTGCCGTTCTTGACACGTTCCGGATGGCTCGCCACGTATACGCATGCGAACGTTCGAAGTGTCGAGTAAGGCGTTCCGAATCAGTCTTCCCGGGCAGGGTCTCGTCCCTCGCCGCGGCGCGTGACCGAAGCTCTTCGGAGTCTCGTCGGGTTCCGCGCTCCCTACCCGGTCCCTTGCACTCCGCTGCGACGGCGCATTCCGCGGATCGTGGGGAGGGGCGCACGCAATAAGGATCGGAATCATGACAACGACTTCGAGGCCACGAGCACTGCCCCAGCCGGGCGAGATGCGGTCTTACCCGGTGCTGCCGCTGCGCGACATCGTGGTGTTTCCGCACATGATCGTCCCGCTCTTCGTCGGCCGCGAGAAATCGATCCGCGCGCTCGAAGAGGTCATGCGGTCCGACACGTTCATCCTGCTCGCCACGCAGAAGAACGCCTCCGACGACGATCCGGCGACCGATTCGATCTTCGAGGTGGGCACGCTCGCAAGCGTGCTGCAGCTGCTCAAGCTGCCCGACGGCACGGTGAAAGTGCTGGTCGAGGGCGCCGAGCGCGCGAGCGTCGTCAAATACACCGAGCGGTCCGAATACTACGAAGCCGAAGCCGTCACGCTTGCCGACACGATGGGCGAGAAGGTCGAGGCGGAGGCGCTCGCCCGTTCGGTCGTGACCGAGTTCGAAGGCTATGTGAAACTCAACAAGAAGATCTCGCCCGAGGTCGTCGGCGTCGTCCAGCAGATCGAGGATTACGCCAAGGTCGCCGACACGGTCGCGTCGCACCTGGCGGTCAAGATTCCGGACAAGCAGGCGATCCTCGAGACGACCACCGTCACCGAGCGCCTGGAAAAAGTGCTCGGCCTGATGGAAAGCGAGATTTCCGTTCTGCAGGTGGAGAAGCGCATCCGCACCCGCGTCAAGCGGCAGATGGAGAAGACGCAGCGCGAGTACTACCTCAACGAACAGATGAAGGCGATCCAGAAGGAGCTCGGCGACGAGGACGGCCGCGACGAGCTGCAGGAGGTCGAGGACAAGATCAAGAAGACGAAGCTGTCGAAGGAGGCGCGCGAAAAGGCGCAGCACGAGCTCAAGAAGCTGCGCCAGATGTCGCCGATGTCCGCCGAGGCGACGGTCGTGCGCAACTATCTCGACTGGCTCTTGTCGATCCCGTGGAACAAGAAGACGAAGGTCAAGAAGGACCTCGCGCTCGCGCAGAACATCCTCGACAACGATCACTACGGGCTCGAGAAGGTCAAGGAGCGCATCGTCGAGTATCTCGCGGTGCAGAGCCGCGCCAACAAGCTCACCGGACCGATCCTGTGCCTGGTCGGACCGCCCGGCGTGGGCAAGACCTCGCTCGGCAAGTCGATCGCGCGCGCGACGGGTCGCGAATTCGTGCGCGTCTCGCTCGGCGGCGTGCGCGACGAGGCGGAGATCCGCGGCCATCGGCGCACCTATATCGGCTCGATGCCCGGCAAGATCATCCAGTCGATGCGCAAGGCCAAGAGCTCGAACCCGCTGTTCCTGCTCGACGAGGTCGACAAGATGGGCGCCGATTTCCGCGGCGATCCGTCCTCGGCCCTGCTGGAGGTGCTCGATCCGGAGCAGAACCACACCTTCAACGACCACTATCTCGAGGTCGATTACGATCTCTCCAACGTGATGTTCATCACGACGGCGAACACGCTCAATATTCCGCCGCCCCTGATGGATCGCATGGAGATCATCCGCATCGCCGGCTACACCGAGGACGAAAAGCTGCAGATCGCGCGGCGGCACCTGATCCCGAACACGCTCGGCAAGCACGGCCTCGAGGCCAAGGAGTGGTCGATCGACGACGACGCGCTGCTGCTGATGATCCGCCGCTACACGCGCGAGGCCGGCGTGCGCAATCTCGAACGCGAGACTGCGACGCTCGCGCGCAAGGCGGTCAAGGAGCTGATGACGGCGAAGACGCAGACCGTGCACGTCACGGCGGAGAATATCGGCGACTATCTCGGCGTGCCGAAGCACCGGTACGGCGAGATCGAGACGGAGGATCAGGTCGGCGTCGTCACCGGGCTTGCCTGGACCGACGCCGGCGGCGAACTCCTCACCGTCGAAGGCGTGATGATGCCCGGCAAGGGCAAGATGACGGTGACCGGAAATCTGCGCGACGTGATGAAGGAGTCGATCTCGGCCGCAGCCTCCTATGTGCGCTCGCGCGCGGTCGCGTTCGGCATCGAACCGCCGCTTGTTCGACAAGCGCGACATCCACGTGCACGTGCCGGAGGGCGCGACGCCCAAGGACGGACCGTCGGCGGGCGTCGCCATGGTCACCGCGATCATTTCGGTGATGACCGGAATTCCGGTGCACCGCGATGTCGCAATGACCGGCGAGATCACGCTGCGGGGCCGGGTGCTTCCGATCGGCGGACTGAAGGAGAAGCTGCTCGCCGCGCTGCGCGGCGGCATCAAGACCGTGCTGATCCCGGAGGAGAACGCGAAGGACCTCGTCGAAATCTCCGACAACGTCAAGAGCGGCCTCGAAATCGTTCCGGTCACCCGCATGGACGAAGTGCTCGAACGGGCGCTCACGCGCAAGCCCGAACTCATCGAGTGGGACGAGACGGCGGCGAAGGAGAAGGTGGACACTCCGGTGGAAGAGGAGCCCTCGCCGCTCACCGCGCATTGACTCACTCTCCCTCCCGCCGCAAGGGGGAGGAAGGGTGAGAGAGCAAAGAGAAAGGGCGGCGCCGCAAGCGCCGCCTTTTCCGCGTCTGGCCGTGACGAACCGTTCGAATCGCCGGCGGAACGGCTCGGCGGTGCGTCAGTACCGTGCGACGACCGGCGCGCCCCAGGCGAACAGATAGTTCACCCCCAGCTTGGCGACGTGAGCATCCTGCTCGATCGACAGGTTGCTCGCGACGGCGAACGCCGGCGGAAGATTGAAGGCGACGCTATCGCTGCCGAGGTCGAGATAGTTGTATTCGAGCTTGACCGTCACGTTCGGCAGCAGGGCATGTTCGACGCCGCCGCCGATCGTCCAGCCCCACCGCATGGAATCGACCTGGTAAAGGCCCGCGCCAACGCCGACCAGGTTCAGCGCGAACCGATCCTCGACCCAGGCGCCGCCGCCCTTGGCGTAGACAAGCGTGCGATCGAACGCATAGCCGATGCGTCCGGCGATTGTGCCGAGCGCTTCGACCGTGGCGGCGCAATTCACGCCGCCGATCGGGGTCAGCCCGACGAGGCACGTATTCGCACCGTCGATCCGTGCTGCGCTCGCCTCGGCTTCCACGCCCAGCACCAGCGCGCCGGCTTGATAGTTGAAGCCGAACTGTCCGCCGCCGAGCCAGCCGCCGCCGGCGATCGTATCGCCGAACACCTGCGGGCCGAACGGATTGCTCCAGTCCTTGTCGTGATGCGCCGCTCCGACATGGAGGCCGAGATAGAGGCCGGTCCAGGTGAAGGGCGCAAGCGGCGGATCGAGCGCAAGATTGGCCGCCAGAGCCGCGGGCGCGGCGAGTATTGGGGCGACCGCAGCAGGCGCCGCCCAATTGTAGCGGTAGTTCACGCCGAGCTTGACCGTTTGCACCGTCTGCTTCAGGTCGAAGCTCGACGCATTGCCGAACTGATCGGCGAAGGCGACCGACTTCGTCCCGAAGTCGAGGTAATTGTACTCGATCTTTCCCGACCAGTTGGGCGTGAAGCCGTATTCGACGCCGGAGCCGACCATCCAGCCCGCACGCGAGACGTCGGCGGTGAACACATTGGGGGCCTCGACAAACACCGCATCGTGCTGATCGTGCACCCATGCGACGCCGGCTTTGGAGTAGAACAACAGATTGCTGCGGGCGTAGCCGAAGCGGCCGGCGACCGTGCCCAGCCGGTCGGCGCGGCTGTGGCAGGTGAAAAAGCGCGCGCAGGGAGCGTAGCCGTCCAGATCGGACCAGCTGACGTCGCCCTCGACGCCCACCACCCAATTGGCGAGCTGGTAGTTGGCGCCGGCCTGTGCGCCGGCGATGAATCCGTCGACATCGCCCCAGCCGATAAAGGGCGCAAGAACCGGGTTGGTGAAGAAGCCCGAGTTCGGCGACCATTCCTTGCGCCCCCAGGCGCCGCCGACATGGCCGCCCAGATAAACGCCGGTCCAGTTCCAGGCCGGCGCGACCAGCGGCGGAGCTTTGAAGAAACCAACCGGCGCTGCCGCGCCCGGCGTCGCGCCGAACCCGCCGTCGATCTTGTAGGAGGCCTGCAGGAATCCGCCGTAACGTTCCGTGTGGAACGTGATCGGGGATTCCAGAGTGGCCGGGAACTGCACGCCGGAGTCGGTGGTCGTGAAGTACCAATACCGGCCGCCGACGCCGACGCTCCACTGCGGAGTCAGCGCATAGGAAAGCATCGCCTCGAACTGGGCGCCCCAGCCATGTCCGGTCTCCACCAGCGGATTGATGTCATCCCGGAACCAGTGATTGTCGAAGCCGTAACGGCTGACATATGGCAGGACAGCGCCGTCGATTTCGAGTCGGACGCGGTCGGTGAGTTGCATCTGGGTGTTGAGACCGACGGCGGCGCCCCGCCAGGTCTCGGTCTCGCTCAGCGCGAGGAAGTTCGAAGGGATCGGCGGAACGCAGACGAGATCGGCCGCAGTCTGGCGGCAGCCGAAGCCGTTGCCGCGTTCAAAGAAGTAACGGTAGCCGACATAGGCGCCCACTTTGCCGCCGGGCGTGCTGAGGAAATTCCAGCCGAGATCGGCGCCGCCATAGCGCATGCGCCCATCCTTCATCTCCGAATCCGTGTTCGAATAGAAGACGAAAGCGGGGAAGTCCTCGTCGCGCAGCGAGCCGTTGACGAGATCGCCGAGGCCGAGACTGGCCTTGACGAGCAAGCCGCTGCGATGGTCGAAGCGGCCGAAAACCTCGCCGGCGTGGCCGTTCATGTCGTTGTAGCTGAGCCGGGAGTTGAGCTGGCTGGTCACCGAAGGATCGAACAGGTCCTTCTGATAACGGCCATTGCTGTACCAGTAGCGCGCACCGGCTTCGATGGTCCATTCCGGGATTGCGGGCCCCGGTCCGTTCGCCAGCGGCGCAAAAACCGCTGCGGGCGCAGCAAGTGCATGCGTCGAAGCGCCCGGGAAAAAGCCCAGCATGCTCCAGTCGGCCTTGTAGTTGATCCCCGCCTTCATCCGGTACAGCGTCTGCTCGATCGCAATGTTCGAGCGGTCGAAGAACGGCGCTTGATCGGTGAAAGCGGTGGAGCGACTGCCCAGGTCGATGTAGTCGAACTCGAGCTTGGTCGACCATGCAGGACTGAAGGCGTATTCGACGCCGAGACCGACGGTCCAACCGAAACGGTTGTCGTCGGCGGTGAAGACCCGCGGCGAGTTGGACGCGGGCATGAGGTATGTGTCATGCGCGTAGGCGCCGCCGCCTTTCACGTAGAGGAGCGCGTGGTCGAAGGCGAAGCCGACCCGGCCGGTCAGCGTCCCCATGTAGTCGATGCGACTGTTGCAGAGATACAGGGCGAACGCGCAGCGCGCATTGCCGTCGAGATCGGCGGTGCTTCCCTCGATCTCCACGCCCCACACCATGGGACCGTTCTGGACATTGTATCCGGCCTGCAGGCCGCCGAACACGCCGCTCGATGTGCCAGACCCCACAAACGGCGTGAGGGCTGTTCCGAACGGTCCAGCCGGTCCGAAGAAGCCGTCCGCGCTTTGCCAGTTCTTGCGCGCCCAGGCCTGACCGATATGCGATCCGACATAGAAGCCGGTCCAGCTCCAGATTGGGATCGGCGCAGGAGCGGGGATCAAGCGATCGGCCGCGCCCGCCGGCGTCATGGCCGCGAACGCAGCCAGTGAAATGCCGGCGATGCTGAGCGTTCGCATGCGATTCCCCTGGGAATTAGGATTGGACTTTACATTTCGCCGCCGCTCGGCGGCACAGCATTGTTGGAACACGACGCATTTGAGCCGCTCTCGTGATGATTTAGTCACACACGTTTGGCTCGGCAATGCGTTCGCGGACACGCGGAGGATTGTCCCACGGGCAGCCCAGCCGATCCCCGCGCTCCTCTCCCTTTGCAGCGCGCGTCACGCGAGCTCTTCAAGCCGGTCGGCAAGTTGGTTGAGCTCCCACTCGCGCGCGAGCGCGGCCGCCTTCGCCCATGTCGGCTGTCTGCGCGGCAAGGCGCGGCAATGGCGCCTTGGCGTCCATGGTGGCGATCGATCGGAACAGCCGCAGCCGTTCGGCCAGCGCGGGAAAACGGCCCGCCTGAAGGGCGTCCTCCAGGCTTCCATATGTCCGCAACAGCTTGGCTGCGCCGGCCGGGCCGACGCCGGGCGCGCCCGGCAGTTTGTCGGACGGATCGCCGCGCAGCGCGATGAAATCCGGCACCTGCCTGGGATCGACCCCGTACCGCGCGCGAACCTCGGCGGGACCGATGCGCGCCATCTCGCCCGCGCGCACCGGGTACAGGATGGTCGTGCTCTCGGAGGCGAGCTGGAAGGTGTCGCGGTCGCCGCTTGCGACGAGAACGGTTCCGCCGCGTCGCTCTTCGGCGGCAACGGCCGATGCGAGGAAGTCATCCGCCTCGTAGCCGGGGCGCCTTGGCGTTGGCGAAGCCGCACGCGGCGACGAATTCCGGCAACAGCGTCGAGCTGCTCGAGCAAGGCGTCGTCGAACTCCCGCCCGCTCTGATAGGCGGGAAACGCCTCGTGACGATAAGTGGGGACCTCCAGCGTGTCCCAGCCGACCACCACGGCGCGCGGCTGCTCCGCGCGATAGAGCCGCAGCAGGAAATTCGCAAAGCCGAGGATCGCGCCGGCAGGTCTGCCGCCGCGTCTCGCGGATCGTTTTCGGCAGCGCGTGATAGGACCGGTGCGCAAAGGAATCGCCGTCGACGACCAGCAGCGGGCGGCGGCCGGGCAGGGGACTTGCCGACACCGCGCTCTGCGCGCCGGCCTCCCGGCTGCGCTTCGCACCATGCTCCGGCGACGTGCGGACCGGCTTCGCATCATCGCGCAGCACGATCCAGGCGGGCGCGTGATCGCTCGCGCCGTCCTTCGCACGCATGTCGCGATCGACGCCCGCATCGACGAGCCGCGCCGCCGCCTGCGCGCTCAGCAGCAGATGGTCGATGCGCAGCCCGGCGTCGCGCGGCCAGCGGTTCCGCATGTAGTCCCAGAAGGTGTACATCGGCGCATCAGGATGCAGTGTGCGGATTGCGTCGACCCAGCCCTGGTCGAGAAGGCGCTGGAAAAGACGCGCGGCTTTCCGGCTGGAGAAGCGCGTCCTTCGCGTAGGACTTCGTCGGATAGATGTCCCGATCCGTCGGCACGACGTTGTAGTCGCCGGCGAGCACGACCGGCACGCCGGCGGCGTAAAGCTCCGCGGCGTGCGCGGCGAGGCGCTCCATCCAGGCGAGCTTGTAGGTGAATTTCGGTCCGGGCTGCGGGTTGCCGTTCGGCGCGTAGAGCGACGTGACGATCACGCCGTTCACCGCCGCCTCGATGTAGCGGCTCTGCGCGTCGGCCGGATCGCCGGGCAGGTCGGTCCGCGTCACGATGGGCTCGCGCCCGCGCGCAAGGATGGCGACGCCGTTCCATGACTTCTCGCCCCGCCAGGCCGCGCCGTAGCCCGCCTTCTCGATCGCTGCTTTGGGAAACTCCGAATCCGCCGCCTTCAGCTCCTGAAGGCAGACGATGTCGGGCTTGGCCGCGCGCAGCCAATCGAGGAGATTGGCGAGCCGCTTGTTGACGTTGTTGATGTTGAACGTCGCGATCTTCATTGCAGGCGCGCCGCCGTTCCTCAACGTCGCATCGGGCTGGCGCGATACCTTACAAGCCGAACCGCCCCAAGGCGCTAGACGGTGGAAACGGCGGCGCCTGCGAAGGAGCTCTCGGCAGAACGCCCTGGTTCGAGGAGCAGTTCGTCGCCATTCACCCGCACTAACAGACGCTCGCCGCGCTCAAGCGTGGCCTGGAAAACCTGGCGCGGCGAATCGATCCGGACATGGATCAGCCGCCCGCGCCATTGTATGCGGAACGCGAGCGATCGCCAGTTCTCCGGGAGGATCGGATCAAAGGCGAGTTCCTCGCCCACCACTCTGAACCCGACAAAGCCGAGAATGGTCGCCATCCAGAGGCCGCCAAGCGCGGCGATGTGGACGCCGCCCGCGCTGCTGATGGTTGGCGAATCCAGATCGATGTCCGCGGTCTGGTGGAGATAACGCTCGGCCAGATCGGTCTTGCCGAGACGGGCCGCGACCAGCGCATGCATCGCCGGGCTGAGCGTGCTGCCATGTCCGCAGCGCGGCTCATAATACGAGAAATTGCGCAACGCCGTTGTCCGATCAAAAAGCTCGGGCAGCAGCGCGAGCAGCGCGACGACGTCGGCCTGCTTGACCACCTGCGATCCCGCCGTCCGCGAACGCCCCAGGACGACGTCCATCGGGGCGGTGCGCGACGCATAGGCGCCAAGGTCGATGTCTTCGAGACCGAAATAGCCGGCGAATTGTTCGATCATGCCGGTGTGGGGATCCTGGCCGCGTACGAGCCCGTGCGCGACCTGCGCCCAGTGAGCAAGCTCGGCTTGATCGAAGGCGAGGCGCTCGCGCATCCGTTCCTCATGATCGGGCCACCGCTCCGCAAGCATGCGGATCGAATCGAGGCCCCGCTCGATGTTCCACGCCGCCATGACATTGGTGAAGGCGTTGTCGTCGATCGTTTCGTGATACTCGTCGGGTCCGATGACGCGGCGGATGTGATAATGCCCGTCGCTTTCGAGCGCGGCCCGGCTCGCCCAGAACCGGGCCGTCTCGATGAGGATTTCAGCGCCGGCGGCCAGGAAGAATTCGTCGTCGAGCGTTGCCTGCCAGTATTGCCAGACGGCGTACGCGATGTCGGCGCTGATATGGTGCTCCTCGAGCCCGCATAGGACGGGGATGATGCGGCCTTCGGAGTCGATGACCTTCTCTGGCGTGGTCTCCTCGCCGGTGTCGGTCGACTCCCAAGCATAGAGCGCGCCTCGATAGCCCAGCTTCGCCGCTTTGGCGCGCGCGCCCGGCAACGTGTGAAAGCGGTACATCAGAAGAGCGCGCGCCGCCTCCGGCCAGGTGAAAACGTAGAACGGCAGGAGATAGATTTCCGTGTCCCAGAAGACGTGACCAAGATAGGCGTCGCCGGTGAGCGCGCGCGCGCCGATCGAGACGCTTTCATCGTCCGGGTTCGCCACGCTGATCAGATGATAGATCGCAAAGCGCAGCGCCTTCTGGATTTTGGCATCCCCCTCGATCCGAACGTCCGAGAGTCGCCAACGTTCGGCCCAGGCGCGTTCATGCGCATCGAGGACCGCCGGCCAGCCCGCCGCCTTGGCTCGCCCGATGGCTTGCGCGGCGCGCCGCTCGGTCCCGCTCGCGTCCGCACCGCCCTTCGCGAAGGCCGCCAGCCGAACGAAGCTCGCCACCTGGCTCGAGTCCTGCTCCCACGCCCAGGTCCATTTCAGCGCGCCTTCATGATGGGTCGCAACCGGCTTTTCCAGCTGCAGGTCCGCGCGCGCGGCGATCGCAAGCGTCTTTCCGCTCTCGGCCGTGCGCCACAACGCGGCGTCGCGCCCGATGCGGATCAGGTCGAGCGCCGAAACCGTATACTCGAACGAGGCTTCAAGCCTTATCCTCGCCGGCTCGCCCTCGACGGAAAGCCGCAGCAATTGAACCCCAAGCGCAACGATCGGCGAGCGACACCGCGCGCAATGTCTGGACCCGGACGAGAGCGCCCGCGGGCTGTTTTTGCACCCAGTTGGTCAGGAGCATTCCCCGTCGCAAATCGAGCGTGCGGCGATGGATCTGCAATTCGCCCCTGCGCAACAGGAGCAACTGATCATTGACCCAGATGCGCAGCCGCAGCCAATCGGGCGCCGGCACCAGTCCGGGCACCGGCGGCAACACATTCGGCGTGTCGAACAGGCCGGCGACGTAAGTTCTCGGCCACGACGCCCAGGTCAGGTGATGCTGGTAGGTGACCCAGGTCGCACCGCGGCTGATCGCGCGCGAGGCGCGCACCCCAAGCAGCCCGTTTCCGATCGCAAGACTGGCCTCGATCTCGGCCTCGCGCGCGGGGTCGTAATCGCTTTCAACCAGTCGCCACGCGGGATCGGCGGTCGGCGCGAGCCAACTCTCCAGGCGCTCGCGCGCTGATGTCTCTGCGTCCATGTGGGCCTCAAAATCGTCGAACCGGGAGCGTGCCGGCCAGCAGCGGATCGATCGCCACGTCGTCGAGGCTGCTGACGACGAGATCGGCGCCCGATGCGCTCAACATCGCCTCGTCATGCAGCCGGGCTATGCCGATCGCCTTCATGCCGCCGCTCTTGGCTGCGGCGACCCCGGCCGGCGCGTCTTCGACCACGACGCAGTCGGCGGGAGCGACCGAGAGCGCCGAGGCCGCCAACAGAAAAAGGTCCGGCGCGGGCTTGCCCCTCTCGACATCATAGCCGCAGACATTCGCCGCGAAACATTCGACGAGCGTCGTCTGCTCCGCCGGCTCGCCTGTTCCGTGCATCGATGCCGGCCTCGCATGCAGCGGGATCTGTTTCATCATGTCGTTCGCATTTTTCGAGGACGAGGCCGCGGCAAGCTGCACATCCTGCCGCCTGAGTTCGCTCACCAGACGCAAGGCGTCGGGAAACGGCTCGAATGCGCCTTCGGCGATCAGTTTTCGGAACCGTCGCTGTTTGTCGCGCGCATAGACGACCGCGCGGGTTTCCGCTTCAGGAAATCCAAAATGATCGAGGATCGCGAACGCCCCGCTCAGCCGCGGTTTTCCGGCGGCGAACTGCTGATAGGCGGCCGTGTCGAACGCTTCGGGGGTGTAGCTGGTATGCGGGACGACGTCCCGCCATCGGCCGCGCGCCAATCGCGCAAGCGCCTCTTTCCAGGCGCGCTCATGCGGGGAATCAACGAGAACGCCGTCGACGTCGAAAACCACAGCAGAACGCATCGGCCCGCCCCTTCACTGAGAGATCACTTGGAGCGACGGAACGTCTGTTCGGCGCATCAGCCAAACAGCGCGCTCCGGTTTTTTGCTCGCTCTCGCGCTGGAGGGCTCCTCGCACGGCTCCAGCCGCAGCGCCGCACAACGAGGCGGCGCCCGTTCGCGTCACTAAGTCCGGCGCGTAGCGCGCACACCGGTTCAGTTTGAGCTCATGAACGGAACTTGAGACCGCGCGGTATGTTCCATCGCGGCTTCGATGCGTTCGCCTCAAGTTGCGCGGCGAATATAATTTTTTGCGCCGCGCGTGGAAGCGAATCAGGGTTTTGCGGAGAGCCGGTCGAAGTCGGCGAGCACCGCGGCGATCAATTTCTGCCTGCGGGGGTCCTGCGCAGCCGGCGCAGTTTGGAGAAGAGTCAGGAGGTAGCGCGCCTTTTCGGCTGCTTCGACCCAATCCGCGGCCGGCGCCGCAATCAGGTGAGCCTCCAATTCGTCTTGCCGAAGCCGCAGCGCCTTCTCGTTAGAGGCGACTTCGGCCAGCAGCCGACGCAGCTCGGTAGCCTTCTGGGCAGCCATTCCACGGTGCTGATCAAGGTCGATGGGCTTGTCGGTCATTCTGGCTGCCTCCTCCTCATCGGATCGGCGTCATCAGCTTGGACCGGTCTCGGCGGCGGGCCTGCGGCTACGATCGTCACGCGGATTCGGCGTCGGCGGTTACGCCGCGACAGCGGTCCGCCGGCGCAGCGGATACTCGGCGCTGTCGTACAGCAGGCGAATTCCCTCGCGGTCGAACCGGGTCTCGTCGACTTCGAGATAAGCCCCGAGCAGGAGCTCTGACTGAACCTCTTCGATCGCGAAGCGGATCGCCTGCGCAGCCTGCGCAAACCGCCTGTACTCCATCGGCCGGCTCCGGGAGCTCTTTCGCTTGGCGAAAAACAGTTCTGCTTCGGCGCGGTAATTGAACGGGGTCATGGCCACCAACAAGTGTTCGGATACGAGACGGGAGCATATGCGAATAAAATGCAAAACGTCTCAGAATGTCATCATTCCAACTCCTGACATATGTATGATCTAGCGAGGAAAAAACCAGCCTTCCGGAACCATCTTTTTCAATCAATGGAGACTTATTTTATAGACGAACGACAGGCGACAGCGTATTCGTACGATGTGGCACATTGAACGACTTCACGTCTTTTGGGGATCGTGATTTTCGGCGTCGTAGCGGCGTCATTGCGTACGATCCGCGCACAGTTTTCGACGGTCTTGCCCAGGACGCTCGAATCGACTGCCCGGTTGTGGCCGACGATGTCAGCCGCCCGGCGCGACCTATCCCGGCGTGTGATTGCGAGCGAAATGGCTCGCGCCACGTCGTCCACCGCACGAGAAGGCATATGAGCGAATTCAACGTAACGCTGGCGCGGATTGAAGCAGTCGCAGAAGACGAGCACGGCACGCAGGTCTGCGCCGTGTTTCTGATTGAACGCGGCCCGATCGGCTTCCATGTCCCGATCTATCTGTTCGCGCGCGACTTCGATAACACCGAGATGGTTCAGGTCGCGAAGAATTCGCTGTATCGGATGTTCGAGGATCTCGCCGACCAGAGCAAAGTCTGGGAGCTCTCCCCCACCGAGCTCCAACGCCTTTCGAAAATGAACGTGCGTCCAGTGGAGTAGGCCGCCGCGCCGATCCACAAGCGTGATTTTCGCGTTGAGAGACGCTTTCGACGATCGATCGATCACCACGGAACCGTCGTGATGGGGCTCTCGATCGCAGACAGAGGTAATTTCGAACGATGTCACCTGATGACCGAGTTGCCGTACCTGCCGGAGCCTTGGCGGGAGAGGCGGGGGCAATAGCGCGGGCCTTGTCGCGCTACCGCGAGCCGAGCCATGTTCGGAGCGTCGTCGAGATCGCGACAACCGTTCTCCCGTTTGTTCTGCTCTGGGCGGCCATGTGGTTCGCGCTTGATCTCGGCTACTGGATCGGGCTTCTGCTTGCGGTTCCCGCCGCCGGCTTTCTCGTGCGCCTGTTCATGATCCAGCACGACTGCGGGCACGGCGCGTTCTTCCGGCGCCGCCTCGCGAATGACTGGGTCGGCCGCGTCATCGGCGTCCTGACGCTGACGCCCTATGATTGCTGGCGGCGCGCGCATGCGATCCATCACGCGACGTCGGGCAATCTCGATCGGCGGGGCGTCGGCGATATCGACACGCTGACCGTGGAGGAATACCGTTCGCGGTCGCGCTGGGGACGGCTGCGCTATCGCATGTACCGGCACCCGATCGTGATGTTCGGCGTGGGGCCGGCCTATCTGTTCCTGCTGCAGCAGCGCTTGCCGGTCGGATTCATGCGCGCCGGCTGGCGGCCCTGGCTCAGCGCAATGGCGACCAATCTCGCCATCGTGCTGGCCAGCGCGACGGTGATCTGGTTCGTCGGGCTTGGCGCCTTCTTGCTCGTCCATCTGCCGATCACGCTGCTCGGAGCCTCGATCGGCGTCTGGCTGTTCTACGTGCAGCACCAGTTTACCGAGACGTCCTGGGCGCATGACGACGGCTGGGACGTGCACGAAGCGGCGCTGCGCGGCAGCTCGCATTACGATCTTCCCGTCGTCTTGCGCTGGTTCACCGCGAATATCGGCATCCATCAGGTGCACCATTTGTGCAGCCGGATTCCGTTTTACCGCTTGCCGCAGACGCTGCGCGAGCACCCTGACCTCGCGCGGATCGGCCGCATCACGCTCGGAGAAAGCCTGCGCTGCGTGCGGTTGGCGCTGTGGGATGAAACAAGCCGGCGCCTCATCTCGTTTCGCGAATTGCAGACGCGCGACATGGACGGTCCGCGCACCGATGCGCCTCGTTCGAACGACGCGATGGCGAGCCGAACTGGGGGATAACGCAAAGTTGGTCGCGCGTAAGTCGGCGGCGGCGGATTTGCCTTGCAAAAGCCGTCCTTCGCCATTAGCTTCAATCATCGACATTTGGCCGGACGATCGGGCCGTTTCGCCTTTGCTACGCGCTGGGCGCAGGTTCAGACCCTCTCCAAACATCGATGAGCCGAGTTCGAAGGCGCGTGGTTGCGCGCCTCGGCCTCAAATGCATCAGCGTTGCGAAAGGCAGACTACAATGATGAAGGGTACCGTGAAGTTCTACAACGACCAGAAGGGCTTCGGCTTTATTCAGCCGGACGACGGCGGCAAGGACGTGTTCGTTCACGCCACCGCTCTGGAGCGCGCTGGTCTTCGTGGGCTGCACGAGGGTCAGAAGGTTTCTTTCGACACTCAGGTGGACCGCCGTTCTGGCAAGACCGCGGTCGGCCAGATCCAGGCTGACTGAGCTGCACGTATTCGTGCAGCCGATCAGATGATCGTGAAAGCCGCCCCTCGAGGGCGGCTTTTTCTTTCGTGCGCCGGGCGCGCCACCGCTCATGTTGTCATGAGAATGCACATCGAGAGTATTTACGCACCGCACGAAAGCGGGATGAGGGAAGCCGGCTGGCCGTGGCGAGTTCGAGCGTGGCAGCATGCTCGCCTGATTCGAGCGGCACGGGCAGTTTGCGCTCGCTAAGGAGGTCCGTTCAGCGTAAATTTATCAACCGCTGGCAGGGATTCGATTCCAGGCGCCGGCGGCTGAGAGACCGATCGCGCTCCCGCCTGTGGCAGGAAGGGGCGCCCAATGGCCAAGACGGACAGCGTCCGCCATTCGCATCGCTTGTGCGCCGATACGCGAGATCTGATCGATCAATCCGCCGTGCTGATCTCCGGCGCAGGGGTCGCCTGCGCCGTGCACAAGGATCAGATTGCCAAGAGCAAAGAAGCCGTTGCCAAGAGCCGCGAGCAGATTACGCGCACCCGCGTGAAACAGCGCTGATGCGCGTCGCTGATTGCGCGACGCGGTGTAGCTGATTACGACGCGATAGAGCGTGCCGTACTCTTTGGCGGCCGCGCTGTGCAGTGTTCCTCGAGGCATGCTTGCGCCGAAGCGCAACCGTCTCCATATCCTAGTTCGCGGCGCCTTTGCTTGCTCGGCTGAAGCCGAGCATCGCGCCCGAAAGCAAACCACCAAACGTCGCAACCACCAAACGTCGCAAACCACCAACGGAGTGATGGCATTGCAAGTCAGCACCAAGGCTGCGCAGGAGCGCGCTGAAGCAAGCTTCAAGAAAAAGGAAAAGCAGCTTGAAGAGGGGCAGAAAGCGCGAGCGGAGTACGAGGCGAATTCAATCGCAGTGCGGGAGAAAACCGCGCGGCTGAAGGAACTGCGGCTGGCGCAGGAGGCGCGCGACGGTGCGCAGAATCCGGCGCCGAAGAAGTCGCCGGCGGTCGGCGTCAAAGAGCAAGCGCTAGCCCGGCAAACTAAGTTTCTGTTGAACAACCCGCGCGCTCTCGCGCCGTCATCCCGGCATCGACTGGCGCTTGCGAGGTCGCCTACAGCCGTAATGTGCGTCGTTAATTGCGGCGGGCTCGAATTTTCGTCGGCATTGTCCTCGCCCGCGCAGGCGCTGGAAACGGCAACGCCCTTGTTCATCCGAGATACACACACCCTTCATAAAGATGACACATCACGGGACCGCCAGCGGCGAACACGCCGGAGACGCGGGAGACGCTCGATTGCCCCATGAGATCGCGCGCGATGACGAGCATGACGACATCGTCTATCCGTCCGCCGTGCCGTTCGTGCTCGTCCACCTCGCTTGCGTCGCGGCTGTCTGGACGGGCGTGACCTGGCAAGCGCTCGCGATCTGCTTTGTTCTGTACTGGCTCAGGATTTTCGCAATCGGCGCCGGATATCACCGCTACTTCTCGCATCGAGCTTACGCGACCAGCAGGGCGTTTCAGTTCATCCTCGCCGTGTTCTCGCAGAGCACCGCTCAGAAAAGCGTCTTGTGGTGGGCGTCGAAGCATCGGCGCCATCACCTGCATTCCGATACCGAACTGGACGTGCATTCGCCTGTCCGCAAGGGATTCTTCTACAGTCACGTCGGATGGATTTTCGCGCGGCAGCACGGTTCGACCGATCTGTCCAAGATAGCCGATTTCGCGCGCTATCCCGAACTGATGTGGCTTCACCGGTTCGAGCTGGTCCCGGCCATCGTGCTCGCCGTGCTCTGCTTCGTCGCGGCGGGATGGTCCGGACTGGTGGTCGGATTTTTCTGGAGCACGGTGCTCGTTTATCACGCGACTTTCAGCATCAACTCCCTGGCGCATGTTCGCGGACGCAAACGCTACGTGACGGGCGACGAGTTCGCGCAACAACTGGCTCCTGGCCATCATCACGATGGGTGAGGGCTGGCATAACAATCATCACGCCTATCAGAGCAGCGCCCGGCAGGGCTTTCGATGGTGGGAAATCGATCCAACCTATTATCTCCTGCGGGCGCTGGCTGCGGTCGGCGTCGTCTGGGACCTTAAGACGCCGCCTGAGCCGGTGCTCCGCAACACGCAGCGGCTGGGGACGCGCGTCGTCAATCGAGCGGCGGAGCAGCTTGCGGCGCGGTTCAATTCCGAGCGGATCGCCGCTGCGGTCGCCGCGGCGCTGCACGGGTCGGAACTGGCCGCGCTGCGCGCGACGCTGGGCCGTGCGCAGCACCGCACGAGCGAGGCGCTCGCGAGCATTCATCTGCCGCATGTCCCGTCCCGCGACGCGATTCGCGCGGAGGCAAGAGCCATATTCGCGAAATCTCCGTCGCTCGACGACATCGTCGACCGCGCCTACGCCCTTCTTCTCGCGTCGGTCTGCGCACGGCTGGCAAGCGTGGAGCAGCAGGCCTGAGCCTTATGCGTGCCGGCGGAGCAATTCCTGCGGGACGTCGGACAGCGCCAGCGTCGAAGGCGTCGGTTGCTCCGCCCGCTCGGAAACCGGCAGCCCCGGCAGGAACGGGTACGGCTTGCGCGCCGGATTTGACCTTGATCAAAGCGCTACAAGACATCAGGCGTGAAACTCAATAAGGGCTACTCTCCGCGGGCGAGATCGCAGCGTTCGAGAGTTCCTCATGGCTGCGCCGTGTGCGCGCGCCCTTCGCGGAGACCCTCCATGATTTCGTTTCGCCTGCGGGGCGTCGCCCTCGCATTTGTCGCGTCGATATTCGCCGTTAACGTGATGCTCGCGCCGATTTCAGCGCGCGCCGAGGAAAAGGCGCCTTTATTCATCAACCTGACCAATGACGACCCATGGAAGGTCTCCATGGCGGCCTTCTTTGCGATCAACTTCGCTTTGAAGCAGGGGCACAAGCCGGTCGTGATCTTCGTCAATGTGCAGGCGACCCCCCTGTTTCATCGAAACAAGTCCGATCTGCGCACGGAGCAGTTCGGCCGCACTGTGCATGACATGTATCGGGAGTTCCGGGCTGCCGGCGGCAAGGTATTGATCTGCCCCGTCTGCATGAAGGCCATCGGAATGAAAGAGGGCGATCTGATCGAAGGCGCCGAAGTGGCGTCAGTCGATTCGGTCAACGAAGTGCTGTTCCGACCCGACGCCAAGACGCTCGCTTGGTGACGGAGCCATCGACATGGGCGTTGGCGCCTCCCGGGGCGGACGCCGCAACGCTGCTGCAAAAAGGGCCGTCGCCATGAAGTTCGGAGCGCGCAATCGGATCGTCGCCAAGGTCACGTCGATCAAGAAAGGCGATGTCATGTCGCTGGTGAAGTTCGATGTCGCGGAGCCTTCGAAGATGGCCTCGGTGCTGACCACGGAATCCGCCGAGGACCTCGCACTGAAGGTGGGCGACACGGTGGAGCTTGTGATCAAGGCGATCCACGTGCTGCCGGTCAAGCCGGACTGAGCACGTCCGATGCACATCGGTGCGGCCATCGTGCTTGGCTGCGTTCCAGACCCGAAGCGGCGCTGCAATGAGCGCGTGGTCAAGGGCGGTCTCGCCGCGCATCACGCAATCAGCTAGGCTTTGTTCGAGGCGTATGCGACGTCGGGTCACGCGCCATCCCGGCGCTCCGCGGTCGCGGCTGGGCGCGCAGAGTCACGCCGATGAGGCCGCTTGCGGGTCTTTTCGTCCTCGATTTCTCGACCCTCCTGCCGGGACCCATGGCGACCCTCCTGCTGGCCGAGGCCGGCGCCGAGGTGGTCAAGGTGGAACGCCCCGGATCGGGGGAGGAGATGCGTTCCTACGCGCCGAAATGGGGCAGGGACAGCGTCGATTTCGCGCTGCTCAATCGCGGCAAGAAGAGCATCGCGCTCGACCTCAAGGACGAACACGAGCGCGCGCGGCTGCGCCCGCTCGTGGAGCGCGCCGATGTGATCGTCGAGCAGTTCCGGCCGGGAGTGATGGCCCGACTGGGCCTCGATTACGACACGGTCGCCGCCATCAACGCGCAGGTGATCTACTGCTCGATCACGGGCTACGGCCAGAGCGGCCCCAAGCGGGACGCCGCCGGCCACGACCTCAACTTCATCGGCGATGCGGGCCTGCTCGCGCTGTCGATCGGCAAGGCGGCGGACCCGGTGGTGCCGCCGGCGCTCATCGCCGACATTGCCGGCGGCGCCTATCCGGCGGTCATCAACATCCTGCTCGCCTTGCGGGAGCGGCAGCAATCCGGACGCGGTCGCCGGCTCGATATTTCGATGACCGATAACCTGTTCCCCTTCATGTACTGGGCGATCGGGAGCGGGCTCGCCGCGGGGCAATGGCCGGGAAGCGGCGCGGCTCTCGTCACGGGAGGAACGCCCCGCTACCGGCTCTACGGCACGCGCGATGGCAAGGTCGTCGCCGCGGCCCCGATCGAACAGAAGTTCTGGGATGTTTTCTGCGATATCGTCGGCCTCGACGGCGCGTTGCGAAATGACGCGGCGAACCCTGCCGCGACCGCTGCTCAAGTTGCGCGGATCATCGCTGCGGATGATGCAGCCGTGTGGGCGCTGCGCTTTGCCGGCAAGGACTGTTGCTGCTCCGTGGTCGCCAACATCCAGCAGGCCATGGACGATCCTCACTTCAGGGCGCGCGGATTGTTCGATCATGTGCTGACGAACGAAGGCGGCCTCAGGATTCCGGCGCTGCCCGTGCCGGTGGACTCGGCGTTCCGGACGCCGCCCGCGACCGCGATCGCCGCGCCGGCGCTTGGCGCCCACAACGACGACTACCTTCGATGAGGGCTGTGCGCGTGCGGGATGTCATGCCGTTCGACCGGGGAGGGCGGCCGCCGGGCGGGTCTCCGCCCTCAGGCGCCGGCGTCGCCGCCACGCGGGCCAACCGCCAGGGCAAGACGGCCGTAATGAATTGCAGCGCATTTCAGAATTTCAAGACCACGCCACCCGCGAGCGTGTGCGCCCGAAAGTCCCGGCTGAAGTCGCCGTCATAGCGCGCGAAAACGTGTCCCCCCGGTCCGCGGCCGATGACGGCCAGTCCGGGCTGAACACTGTCCTGGTCCTCCCGCACGGTCTGGATCGTGAAGCTTCCGGGCTGGTTTACCAGGCCGGCGGTGATGTCGCCCGACGACGCCAGCAAGCGGTGGGTCCAGACAAGGTCGCCCTGCACCGCCCAGCTGAGCGGTCCGGCGATCATGAGGTCGTAATAAGCCACCGCGCCCAGCCGCGACCGCAGGCCCTCGCTGACTTGGCCGGCGACTGTCAGGTCAACGGCGCCGGCATTCGAACTCGGTGAAATCCTGCCGCTCCAGCCAGCCGAACGATAGCCCGGCAAAGGGCTTCACGGCGATCTGGTTGGCGCGCAGCTTGGTTCCGAAATCCAGCCGCGCGGCTATGCCCGGCGCCTCGGTGTTTCCGTTCGCGCTTCGGACAATGGCGGTGGAGAGGCCCGGTATTCCCAGTCCGGCGTCGGGGATGAAGATCTCGCGCTTTACGTTGATCGAGGAGTATGTTCCCGCCACCGCGCCGTCGATGAGCAGCGGGCCGAAGGTCGTGCCTCCATAGGCGCCGACCACGCCGGTGGCGACGCTGCCCGAACTGCCGCCGAGATCGCGCCAGGTCGCGTTGCTCACCAAATAGCCGGCCCCGATCCCGAACACGAGGCCATCCCCGTCATCATAACCAAAGCCGCCGAGCCCGCCGCCCGTCGTCGTCCGGTAGCCCGGCATCGTGCTGGTCGCGTCGCGGTCGCCGAAGTCGCCGAGCACGCGCCCCCAGGCGACGACGCCCGGCGCGATTTGCTTGTGCGCCTGGGGATCGCCATGCGGCCATCGCGTGGCGTCGATCCGCCCGCCGAACACGTCGAGAATCATGCTTTGCTGATGGCCGATAATCAATGGCAGCGCGCCGTAGCGGTCGGGGCTTAGCTGGTTGATCGCAGCGCCGAGCGGTCCGGGGTTGGTCGGGTTGGCGAGATTGAGGACGTCGAGCGAGGTCAGCACCCGGTCGAGATCGCTGTAGGCCGCGACACATCTTTGATCGAGATAGGCGCCGATCGCTTGCGCGTTGCCGGACACGCGCGGCCCGTATACGAGAACCGGGCCAGGGGCGCCGGGAGTCGGAAACAAATAATAGCTGATCGGGATTTGACGGGGCCTGATCTCGGAGCCGACGAAATACTGCGTCCCGCCGCCATTCCCCCAGAAGTTGCCATTCGCGTCGGTAATGGGACCCGCGATGCCGCTCCAAACCGTCGTCCCCGGCGGAACGACCGCCAAAGCGATCGCGTTATTGCGCGGCGCGCCGGGCGTGTTTGGCAGCGCCCAGAAGTCAAGATACTGCGCCTGCGTCAGGCCGCGCAACTGGGCTAACGGCAGCAGAAACGAGCCGACCGCGCCGGATTGCGGCTGATTGGGGTCGTAGACGAACGTGCGGGCGGTTATGAAAGGCGCGCTATTGGTCAGCTGATAGGCCGTGCTTCCCGGAACATAAGACAAGGTTTGTGGGGTGTTTCTTCCCGACCCAACAAAGATCGTGTTGATGACGTCGGCCGGAAAGCTAAATCCCGTTCCGCTTGGCACAAACGCAGGATCGGCCGTGCTGCACAGCAGAGCCGATGCGGGCGCGCTGGATAAGCTCAGAGCAAGGGCGACAGCGCCCGCGTAGCACAGACCGGTCCGAAGGCGCTTTGAGTTAGGAGCCGGCAAGCAGACTGCGCTGTGCTTTTCCATGGTTGGCGCCTTCCCTTTTTTTGTTAGCAGGATGCGGCACTCAAGCTCATAATTGTACGCCTCAGATTTGCAGAAAGCTGTGCTGTTTTTGTCACTCCGCGGCGTAATGGGTTCCCAGTGGAAAAACTTGCCAGGGGTTCTGACGACCGAGAAAGCGATGTGAGGGGTGGCTGCACGCGGAGTTCAAGCGACGGATAAAGACGCAGACCCCGTCGCCCTCTCCGAAACCGCGGCGATGCTGTCCGGGCGTTGCTCGCTTCAGGACAGATCACATGCGAGTAGTCGACGGCGGGCAGACGCTGCGCGCTCTTGAGAAAGCTCAATCCGTGGCGATGAGCGGAGCGAGCATTTGCGCGACGAGCTTTGCCGGCTCGAACCGATCACCAATCCCTTCGGCCCGAAACTTACCCATGTCTCCCGAATAAACCGTCACCCATGTGTCCGGAATGGACCTAACCGAAGTGGCGCGCCATGATAGCCAAGCGCATAGGCGGCGCTCGTGATGTTCCGGAGGCCGCTATTGAGACGCACGTCTTCGCCAGACTGCGTGCGCGGTCACTTGCCCGGCGAAGGGTTTTTGGCTGGGCTCGGTACAAGCCTGGGGCTATGTTTGGTCAGGGGCACCGATGTCGATCAAGCACACCACGGCCAAGCTAATCTGGGCGAATGCCGCGGGCCGGTGCGCCTTTCCGGGCTGCCAGGCGCGCCTGTGCACTGAGGACGCGGGCGGAGCTGCCGAATACACCATCGGCGAGATAGCGCACATCTGCGGGGAGCGGCCAGGGGCAAGCCGGCACGACGGCACCCAGACCGACGAGGAGAGGAACGGCAGCGGGAACCTCGTGCTGCTCTGTCCCAATCACCATACGGAAATCGACAAGCCTAGTGCGGAGAAGCGTTATTCGGTGGAAGTCCTGCGCAAGATGAAGACAGACCACGAGACCTACGTGGCGGGCCGATTAGACGCGCAGAAATTCACGAGCAAGGCGGATTTGGCAAAGGCCCTACACGGCTTGATGGCCGAGAACCACGAAGTTTTAAAGGCGTACGGCCCGAACTCCGACGTTGCGAAAAAGCACCCGGACTCGGACGCTCACGGGGTGTGGCTGTCGGAACGTCTTTCAACGATTGTCCCAAACAACCGTCAAATTTGTCACATCGCCGGCGATAACCTTGGCTTTTTCACAGCAGCTGATCAGGCGCTTGTGGCGCGCTTCAAGCTCCACGCCCGAGCCTACGAGAAATGGGTGTTGGGCGAGGTGACCTACGAAGCCGTGCAGCCCTTCCCACAAGAGTTTTCCGATATGATCGCGGAGGCGGCTAATGCGGAAGCATAGCAACAGCTACCCGTGGCCTCCGTATTACGGCCACTTCAAGTTCTTTGAAGAGCGGATGAAGACGCACAGCCAGATTGCCTCCCTGACCGCGATGGGTGGTGGCCTGTACGAGCTGAAAACGAAGTACGGGAGTATCCTGAAAGTATTTATCTGCGAATGCTACTGCTTCGGTACGGCGGAATACATTGAAACCTGGGAGAAGTTGGGTCCCCTCAAGGTCATCTTGATCAACTCAGCGTGGTGCAGCTACACGCCCGATGCCAAGCGAACGGCGCGCGACGCGCATGTCGGCCTCTTCAGGATTGGGGACTTTATGTCGGCCTTGAACAAGGCCAAATACTGGGAACATCTGACGGAAGCGGAAAAAGAGGACTTCCAAAAGCGAGGCTGGCGATGAACCGCTCAGTTCGCGTCTTCGGGTTCGGGAGTCGATTTCACAGCGCCGCCCGGCCGTGACATCGACATTTTGATTGTTCACGACGATTGCGGAGCGGAATCCATTCGAGTGGCGATTGCGGTCAAAGGCGCTTTGATGACGGCCCGACCGGAAGCACATGTCGTGATGCTTTCCGTCGGCGAGGAGAAAGATCTGCAATTCATCAGTCGGAGCGCTGCCCGCCTCTTAGGGCAAGCGACTGCGCAGACGACGCTGACCGAACTGTCTGCGTTCTGCGACTAACCTGCGTTCGATCCGACACTGGCGCGAACTCCTTTAGGAGGAGAGGCGACAGCCCCACAGCCCCAGCCGGTCCAATTTCTTGTGCAAGCCATTCAGCGCGCCAGCGCGCCGGCTTCGTCCGAGTTTTTCCGCACTGACGCTTCGTTGGCTTCATCGCTGTGACAGGGATAATCCCAACACAATGAAGCTTATCATTGTTCGGTCTGAGGCACTCAGGTTCGCCGGCTCCATGCGGACCCGAAAACGGCGGCTACCGCCGCGATCACCCGCGCGCGCTCGCCAAGCGCGTGGAGGTAGATGTGAAGAAAGTTCGCATCATGGGCACGAAGGCGAACCGCTTCGCACGTTCGTAGCCGCTCAAGCGCGAAAGAGGCCGGTTAAGCGTGCAAAGATCATCGCAGAAGTGGCGCGCTCGGAGGGATTCGAACCCCCGACCCCCAAATTCGAAGTCTGGTGCTCTATCCAGCTGAGCTACGAGCGCCCGCATTGCGCAAGGTCTTGATCGCGCCTTTTCCTCACCTGCGTCAACCCCAACCCCCGGCCTGGAAGGCCGCATCCGCCGCGGCGGCCCGCCGGAATTATTGCGCCCCACCAAACCGTCGCATCGTCGCCCATCGCCGCGAGCGTTGCGCGTCGATCGCGAGCGCGCGCCCAAGCGGGGCTTGGCAAGCGCCCCCGCCCGCCGGAGGTCCGTTCCGGGACGTCCGTTGCAGCGTTGGAGGGGAGGGGGTGCAGCCACACGGCGCTGCTATAATGCGCCGTGGCAAAGCTGGCCGGCGGCGGTCGCCGGAAGCGAGGAGGACGACGATGGATGTGCGCGCGGCGGTGGCGTTCGAGGCGGGCAAGCCGCTCGAGGTGACGACGGTCAGGCTCGAGGGTCCGCGGGCCGGCGAGGTCATGGTCGAGATCAAGGCGACCGGCATCTGCCACACCGACGAATACACGCTCTCCGGCAAGGACCCCGAAGGCCTGTTTCCCGCGATCCTCGGGCACGAGGGCGCGGGCGTTGTCGTCGAGATCGGGCCGGGCGTCACCTCGGTGCGGCCGGGCGACCATGTCATCCCGCTCTACACGCCGGAATGCCGCGAATGCGAATACTGCCTCTCGCGCAAGACCAATCTCTGCCAGAAAATCCGCGCGACGCAGGGCGCGGGCGTGATGCCGGACGGCACGTCGCGCTTCTCGTTCGAGGGCCGCAAGCTGCACCACTATATGGGCACATCGACCTTCGCCAATTTCACGGTGCTGCCGGACATCGCGGTCGCGAAAATCCGCGAGGACGCGCCGTTCGACAAGGTCTGCTACATCGGCTGCGGGGTGACGACCGGCATCGGCGCGGTGATCAACACGGCGAAGGTGACCCCGGGCGCCAACTGCGTCGTGTTCGGGCTCGGCGGCATCGGCCTCAATGTCGTGCAGGGCTTGCGGCTCGCCGGCGCCGACATGATCGTCGGCGTCGACCTCAATCCGGAGAAGAAGGCGTGGGGCGAGCGCTTCGGCATGACGCATTTCGTCAACCCGAAGGAGGTGGGCGGCGATCTCGTTGCGCATCTCGTCGAACTCACCAAGGGCGGCGCCGACTACAGTTTCGAGTGCATCGGCAATGTCGAGCTGATGCGCGCGGCGCTCGAATGCTGCCACAAGGGCTGGGGCGAGAGCGTCATCATCGGCGTCGCGCCGGCCGGCGCGGAAATCCGCACGCGCCCGTTCCAGCTCGTCACCGGGCGGGTCTGGCGCGGCTCCGCCTTCGGCGGCGCGCGCGGGCGCACGGACGTGCCGAAGATCGTCGACTGGTACATGGAAGGCAAGATCGAGATCGATCCGATGATCACGCATGTGATGCCCTTGTCCGACATCAACAAGGCATTCGATCTGATGCACGAGGGCCAGTCGATCCGCAGCGTGGTGACGTTTTGAAAGAACGTCGACTTAGTCTTTAGTATCGGCTGCGCATCCGCAAAAGCGAATACCAGCCATTCGTCATTAGCAACCCAAACGTGATCTAGCTCACTGCCACTGCTTTTGAAGGGAGTTAGCCTTGCTTTCAAAATTGAGGGATCGGGCTGGCCTCGCCGGAGACCCGCCGCCCTCATGGAAGGCAGGAGGCTCTCATGTCAACGCGCCTTTGGCGGCCGGCTTTCTTGTTTGTCATCGCAGCGGTTGCTGCTGTCGCTCTGCTTGCTCCGCATCGCGTCGCCACCACGACCGTGCATCGCGACAGCTTGGTCGTGCCCGCAATTCAGCAGACGGCGATGCCCGTGGATATGCTGACGATCGTGCCGGCCGAAGCTCATCGCGACGTGACCGATTTGCGCATGTTGGTCGGCGATCAGTCGGCCGATTGAGCAAGGCCTATCTGCACTCGTTCCGTCCCGTCCGCGCCGTTCAGTTCTGTAGCCCTGGAACGCGGCTCGTCGTCCCGAGTTACTCGAAGCGGGAGCAGGCGAGCGGGCGGCGATGACGGCGGAAGCGGCGGGCGATGAAATTCTCGATTGCCTGATTGTGGGCGGCGGGCCGGCCGGTCTGACCGCCGCCATCTATCTGGCGCGATTCCGCCGCCGCGTGCTCCTGGTCGACGCCGGCGCGAGTCGCGCGGCTCTGATTCCTGAGTCTCATAACTATCCCGGATTTGCCGGCGGCATTTCCGGCAATGCGCTGCTCATGCGGCTGCGCGATCAGGCCGAGCTGTACGGCGTGACGCTCCGCAAGGGTGAAGTCGGCGCGCTCGAGCAAGACGCTGCCGGCTTGCGCGCCGCGATCGGCTCGCATTCCGTGCGCGCCCGCAAAGTCCTGCTCGCCACCGGCATTATCGACGGCAGCCCGGACCTTCCCGCGCTCGATTGGCTGGTCGGCAGCGCGCGGGTGCGCTACTGCCCGGTCTGCGACGCCTACGAGGCGACGGACAAGCGCATCGCGGTGCTTGGACCCGTCCATCATGCCTTGAAGAAGGCGTTGTTTCTGCGCACCTACAGCAAAACCGTGCTGCTGCTGGCGCTGGGCTCGGACGTCGCGCTCGGCGGCGACGAACGGCGCGCCTTGCAAGCCGCCGGGATCGCCGCGCCGCGTGCGCCGGTCGTCGAGCTGTTTCCCGACGGCGAGCTTATTGTCGCCGTGACCGCGGCGGGCGAGCGGATCGAGGCGGATGTGCTCTATCCCGCCATGGGAGCGACGGTGCGCTCCGATCTCGCAATCGGCCTCGGCGCCGCCTGCAATGTGAATGGCTGTCTGTTTGTCGACGACCATCTGCGCACGTCGGTCGACAACCTCTATGCCGCCGGTGACGTGACGACCGACCTGCACCAGATCAGCGTCGCCACCGGCCATGCCGCGATCGCCGCAACCGACATCCACAATGCGCTGCCGCCGAACTATCGGTGAGACCGCGTCACGGCGACCGACTCGCGAACTAGTGTCTTTCCTTCTTGCAGCTTTTGATTGAATCCTGTCTCGGGCCTTCGAGAGGGGCGTCATGAAGCTCGCATCCTACAATATCGAAAACCTTTTCCAGCGCGCTCGCGTGCTCAACCTGGCCACCTGGGAGGAGGGCCGCGACGTCCTGCAATGGCAGGCGGAGCTGAACCGCATTCTCGGAAAGGCAAAATACAGCGCCGCAGACAAGAACAAGATCATCGATCTGATGCAGAAGCTTCACATCGACAGGAAAGACGATGGCAGCCCCTTCGTCGTCCTGCGGCAAAATCGGGGGGACCTCGTCAGAAGGCCCAGGAAAGGCCCCATCGAGATCGTCGCCAACGGCCGCAGCGACTGGATCGGCTGGATCGATGTCAAGTACGAAGAGGTCGACGAGACCGCGACGCGCAATACGGCCCGGGTCATCCACGACATTGACGCGGACATTCTCGGGGTGGTCGAGGCCGAAAGCCGCCCCGCCCTGGTTCGTTTTTCCGATAACGTGATCAAGGCAGTCGGGGGAACGCCCTACGAGCATGTGATGCTGATCGACGGAAATGACGAACGCGGCATCGATGTCGCAGTCATGACCCGGAAGCACTATTCGATCACATCGATCTGCAGCCACGTCGACGATGCGGACGAGGACGGTCGGATATTCAGTCGCGATTGCGCGCAATACGAGATCAGGACGCCCCAAGGCAATACGCTCGTCGTCCTGATCAACCACCTCAAGAGCAAGGGTTTCGGGTCGCAGGGCTCTTCCAACGCACGGCGCGAACGGCAGGCGCGTCGCGTCAAGAAGATCTACGACGATCTCCTCAAAAAGCACGAGTTCATCGCCGTCCTAGGCGATCTGAACGATACGCCGTCAAGCGCGGCCCTGGCGGCGCTGACGCAAGACCCGAAGCTCCGGGACATCAGCGCGCATCCGAGTTTCGACGACGGCGGCCGTCCCGGGACTTTCGGAAACGCCACCGCGTCGAGCAAGATCGACTACATTCTGCTGTCTCCCGCGCTTTTCGCGCGAACGAGAGCAGGCGGCATTTTTCGCATGGGAGTGTGGGGCGGGAAGAACGGAACGCTTTTCCCCCATTATCCCGAAATCACCAAGCCGAGCGAAGCGGCGTCCGACCACGCAGCAATCTGGGCGGAAATCGACCTCTGAGGGATCCGCCTTGCAATGGTTCGCGGTGTCGCTGCAGTATAAGCCTTAGCCACGCAGACTTTCGCAATAGCCGGCAGCCGGAAATCAATACCGGCGCCATTGGCGTGGCCGGGAGAACGCCAAAATGCATTGGAAAGTCGTCAGCCTATGGACGCTTGCTGCGTTAGCGATCCTTTGTCTTGCCGCGCGGCCAGCCGAAGCGCAGGCATGGCCGCAGCGGCCGATCATCGTCGTCGTGCCATTCCCGGCGGGCGGCGGCACCGATGCGTTTGCCCGGCCGCTCGCCGCTCAGCTTGACGCTCAGCTTGGCGCCCGCGTGCTGATCGAGAACCGGGGCGGCGCAGGCGGCACGATCGGTGCGTCCGCGGCCGCGAAGGCGACGCCCGATGGATACACCTTCTTCATCGGCGGGGCGCACCACGCCATTGCGCCGTCGCTCTATCCCAAGCTCGACTACGATATCGAGAAGGACTTCGTTCCGATCGGCATGATTGCGCTTCCGCCCCAGGTCGTGGTGGTGAATCCGGGCAAGGTCGCGGCCAAGACGCTTGCCGAATTGATCGAATACGCCCGCGCCAACCCCGGCAAATTGACCTACGCCTCGGCAGGGACCGGGACTACCCATCACCTCGCCGGCGAACTCTTCAAGATGCTGACCAAGACGAGCATCCTGCACATCCCATATCGCGGCGCCGGGCCCGCGGTCGCCGATCTTGTCGCCGGCCATGTGGATCTCATGTTCGACGGGCTCGGGTCGTCGGCTGCGCAGATCAGCGGCGGACATTTCCGTGCGCTTGCAGTCGCCGCGCCGAAGCGGGCGTCCGCCTTCCCGGATGTTCCGACCGCGATGGAAGCGGGCCTGCCGGCCTACGAGGTCGCGACCTGGTACGCGATGTGGGCGCCGAAGAGCACGCCGCCCGAGATCGTCGAGCGCATGCGCAAGGCCGTGCAGGAGGCGCTTGCGACGCCCGTCATCAAGGATGCATGGGAGCGCAATGGCTCCGAAGTTCCGGTGCTGATGGGTCCGGAGTTCGGGAAATTCCTGACGGCGGAGGTGGCGCGGTGGGCAAAGGTCGTCCAGGACGCCGGCATCAAGCTCGAGTGACCGCGCGCCGGCTCAAAACGCCCGCGACACGGGTTCGGTAACGACTGGCTCGGTCGGACAGGGCGCAGCCGTCGCAGCCGGGCGGCGGTCAAAACTCGATGCAGACCTTGCCGAAGTGGCGGCCGCTTTTGAGGTATTCAAGCGCTGCGCGCAGCTCCGCGAACGGGAAAACCCGGTCGATCACCGGGCGCACCTCGTGATGCGCGATGGCGCGCAGCATCGCGGCGAACTGGTCGCGATTGCCGACGATCACGGGCTGCAGGCGGATATATTTTGCGATCAGGATCGGGATGTGCAGCGCGTGCTTGGCCCCGCTGACGACGCCGATCACGCTCACCGACCCGCCGACCCGCACCGCGCGGAACGACTGCGACAGCGTCTGTGCGCCCCCGGTATCGACGACGAGGTCCACTCCCTCGCCGGCGAGCGTGTAGGCCGTCTGTCCCCAGGTCGGATCCTCTCGGTAATTGAGAAGATGCCGCGCCCCGAGCGTGCGCAGCCGTTCGAGTTTTTCCGTCGTGGACGAGGTCGCGACGACCGCAGCGCCGGCGAGCGCTGCAAATTGAATCGCGAACAGGGCGACGCCGCCCGACCCCTGCGTGAGCACGGCATGGCTCGGATTGATCGCATGCTGTTCGATGACCGCGACCCAGGCGGTGAGCGCCGCGCAGGGCAGGGTGGCGGCCTCGGCATAATCGAGATGCGGCGGGATCGGCAGGATCGCATCCTCGCCGAACACGCGGTACTCGCAGGCGACCCCGTCGACGGACGCGCCCAGATTGAGGGCGAGCCGCTCTGCGTTCGGCGGCCCGCTCCGCCAGCCGGGGAAGAAGCAGCCGACGACGCGATCGCCCGCGCGCCAGCGCGTCACGCCCTCGCCGAGTTCGACGATTTCGCCGGCTCCGTCGGAGAGCGGAACGAGGTCGCTCCGCTTCTGCTGCGAGCCGTACCCGCCCTCGATGGCGATGAGATCGCGGTAATTGAGCGAGGCGGCGCGCAGCCGCACCAACACCTCGCCCGCACGCGGACGCGGCTCCGGCCGCTCGATGATCTTCAGATGGTGGAACCCCAGGGGTTCTGCGACGGCGACCTTCACGTTCGATCCATGGATGCTGTCGGGAATGGGTTCAGCGCGAAGGGTTCAGCATGCGCCCGCGCGCCGCGGGCGGCAAGACGACGCCCGATGTGAAGCGCCGGCCTATGCGCTCCGCCGGCCCGTGGCCATAGATCGAGGTGAGCTCATCGCGGGCGCGCCGAACGCGAGCCGAAATCCACGCGCATGCGTTAGGGTGCCGTGGATCCTGGGTAACCTCGCGGGGCTCGGGGTTCCGGAGAGAGGATGAGGAGGGTCCATGTTTCCGCCGCAGCGGATCGTCTGCCTGACCGAGGAGACCGTCGAGACGCTCTACCTGCTCGGCGAGGATGCGCGCATCGTCGGGGTCTCCGGCTTCGCCGTGCGCCCGCCGCAGGTGCGCCGCGAGAAGCCGCGCGTCTCGGCTTTCACGAGCGCCGACATCGACGGGATTCTCGCGCTCGCGCCGGACCTCGTGCTGACCTATTCCGATATGCAGGCCGACATCGCGGCGCAACTGATCAGGCGCGGCGTCGCCGTGCACGCCTTCAACCATCACGACCTCGCCGGCATATTCGACATGATCCGGATGGTCGGCGCGATGGTCGGCGCAGGGGAGAAGGCCGAGGCGCTTGCCCGCGAGTACGAGCGCAGGCTCGGCGCGCTCGGGCCGCCGCCGGCGGGCCGGCGGCCGCGCGTGTTCTTCGAGGAATGGTACGAGCCGATCATCGCCGGCAGCCGCTGGGTCTCCGAGCTGATCGAGGCCGCGGGCGGCGCGGATGTGTTCGCCGACAAGGCGCGGAACAAGGCGGGCAAGGATCGCATCGTCTCGCCGGAGGACGTGATCGCGGCCGCCCCCGACCTCATTATCGGATCGTGGTGCGGCAAGAAATTCGCGCCGGAACGGGTCAAGGCGCGGCCCGGCTTTGCGGCGGTTCCGGCGGTTCAGAGCGACCGGCTGTACGAGATCAATTCGACGCTGATCCTGCAGCCGGGTCCGGCGGCTTTGACGGACGGGCTCGACGCCCTCCGGCAGATCATCGCGCGTTGTGCGGAGCAGAGCCGGTAACCGGCGTTAATGATCGATCAATGCATGTTAAGTGGTTCGTAACGGCCCTGGGCCGAGACTGCATATGCGCCCTTGCCCGATGTCGGGCGATCGAGGGCGGCCGCCGCGCCGGAAGCCCCTTGAACAGCAAGCATTTGACCTTCCGCGCGGCTCAGGCCTAATCAGGAGATGACGATTCGCGCCTTCATTACCGGGCTTTCCGGACTGCGTATGTCCCCGAACGAGCGGAGCTTCCTGCGCGATGCTCGGCCGTGGGGACTGATCCTGTTCGAGCGTAACATCAGCAATCCGCGTCAAGTTGCGGACCTTGTGAGCGAATCTCGCGATTTGCTTGGCTTCGAGGCACCCGTCTTGATCGACCAGGAGGGAGGCCGGGTCCAGCGGCTCGGTCCGCCGCATTGGCGCGCCTACCCGTCCGGAGCGGACTACGGATGGCTGTTCGATCGCGATCCCGCGCTCGGGCTTGCCGCCGCGCGGCTCGGCGGCCGCCTGATCGCCGCGGACCTTGCGCTGCTCGGGATCACGGTGAACTGCCTGCCGGTGGCCGACGTGCCTGCGCCCGGCGCCGACCCGGTGATCGGCACGCGCGCCTATGGCGACACGGTCGACAAGGTGGCGCAGCTTGCCGAGGCGATCACGACCGGGCTCGCCGAAGGCGGCGTTCTGCCCGTGCTCAAGCATCTCCCCGGGCATGGGCGGGCGACCTGCGACAGCCATTTCGGCCTGCCGGTGGTCACCGCGCCGCGCGCGACGCTCGAAGCCACCGATTTCGCCGCGTTTCGCCGGCTCGCCCATCTGCCGCTCGGCATGACCGCGCATGTGGTGTTCACCGCGATCGATCCGGAGCTTGCGGCGACGCTTTCGCCCAAGGTGATCAACGACGTGATCCGCGGATCGATCGGCTTCGACGGCGTGCTGATGAGCGACGACGTGTCGATGGGCGCGCTCAGCGGCTCCATCGCCGATCGGACCCGGCAGGCGCTCGCCGCGGGCTGCGACCTTGCCCTGCACTGCAATGGGGACCTCAAGGAGATGGAGGAGGTTGCCCTGGGCGCTTCCGAACTGTCGGGCGCAGCGGCGCAGCGCGCGGAGCGGGCGCTCGCGTCCCGGCGCAAGGCGGATTCCGTCGATATCGCCGAGGCGCGAATCACCTTTTCCCGTATGATGGGGACGACGGCAGCCGCGGGGTGACGCTGACATGTCCGGCGATGCGGGCCAGTTTCTCGACGAATCGGTCGACCGGGCCTCGGATGAGCCGGCGCTGATCGTCGATGTCGAGGGCTTCGAGGGGCCGCTGGACCTGCTCCTGACGCTCGCCCGCCAGCAAAAGGTCGATCTCACCCGCATCTCGATCCTGGCGCTCGCCAACCAGTATCTCGCCTTCATCGAGGCGGCCCGCAAGCTGCGGCTCGAGCTTGCCGCGGACTACCTGGTGATGGCCGCCTGGCTCGCCTATCTCAAGTCGCGCCTGCTGCTGCCCGAGGGCGCGGAAGCGGAAGGGATGAGCGCGGCCGATATGGCCTCCGCGCTCGCGCTCCGCCTCAAGCGCCTCGAGGCGATCCGCGCGGCGGCGGGCAAGCTGATGGAGCGCCCGCAGCTCTATCGCGACGTCTTCCCGCGCGGCGATCCGGAGCCGATCGCCG
The DNA here is from genome assembly GCA_963712435.1 of uncultured Alphaproteobacteria bacterium. Classification (GTDB taxonomy): domain Bacteria; phylum Pseudomonadota; class Alphaproteobacteria; order Rhizobiales; family Xanthobacteraceae; genus Rhodoplanes. The sequence continues at coordinate 53,984 of CAVQIB010000025.1, forward strand.
AGATCAAGCGGCCGGAATGGTCGGCGACGCTCTATGACCTCTTGTCCGCCTATGCGGTCGAGCGGCAGCGTCACGCGCTTTCCCATGTGCGGGTCGCCAAGCGCGCGGTCTGGTCGCTCGCCGAGGCGCGCGCCGCGCTCGGCCGGCTGATCGGCGGCGCGAGCGATTGGACCGAGCTGAACGGCTTTCTGCTCGCTTATGCGTTCGAGCCCGCGATGCGCTCCACGGTGTTCGCCTCGAGCCTTGCGGCGACGCTCGAACTGGTGCTGGAAGGCGTGCTGGACGTCCATCAGCCTGCCCCTTTTGCGCCTATTCATGTCCGCAAGCGTGCGAACGGTCTTGGCCCGGCCAGCCATCCCGCGGATTCCGAACGCCCCTGAGCGAACGATAGGGAACCTCGATATGAGCCAGAGATGGCCCGCGGTGCGGGAATTTGCCGAGCATGCGGGTTCTGCCGCTCCCGAATTGGCCGCAGGCGGCGGACGCATCCGAGGTCGAGCCGCGGCCCGAGGAGTTGCGGCTCATCGAGGCGGTGTTGTTCGCCGCCTCCGAGCCGGTCGACGAAAAGGCGCTGGCGAAACGCATGCCGCCCGGCGCGGATGTGCGCGCGAGCCTCAAGCGGCTTGCGCTCGAATACGCCCCGCGCGGGGTGAACCTCGTGCGGATCGGCAATGCCTGGGCGTTCCGGACCGCCAACGATCTCGCCTGGCTCCTCACCCACGAAGCGGTCGAGCCGAAAAAGCTCTCGCGCGCCGCGATCGAGACGCTCGCCATCGTCGCCTACCATCAGCCGGTGACGCGCGCCGAGATCGAGGAGATTCGCGGGGTCGCGGTCGCCAAGGGAACGCTCGACGTTCTGCTCGAGACCGGCTGGATCAGGCCGCGCGGACGGCGCAAGGCGCCGGGCCGGCCGCTCACCTTCGGCACGACCGAGAGCGTTCCTGTCGCATTTCGGGCTGGAGCAGCTCTCCGATCTGCCGGGCCTCGACGAATTGAAGGGAGCGGGCCTGTTCGACGGCCAGCTTCCGGCGAGCTTCAGCATCCCGGCGCCGTCGGACGATCCGGCGCTGCACGAGGATGAGGAGCCGCTCGAAGCGCCCGAACTCGATCTTGGTCTTGCGCCGCGTCCCGACGCATCGCCCGACGCCTGCGGATGAGGAACGGACCGGCGCGCAGCGCCGCGGCGCCCGCAAAAGGACGCGGGCATCCTTGTATTTGTGGCCGCTGACGCCTAGTTTCTCGGGCAAAGCCGAAGGCGAGGCCATTGGTCCGGCCGCTCGGTCCGGAGGATTGAACCGATGGGTTCCATGAGTATTTGGCACTGGATCGTCGTCATCGGCGTGGTGTTGCTGCTGTTCGGTCGCGGCAAGATTTCCGAGCTGATGGGGGACGTGGCCCAGGGCATCAAGGCGTTCAAGAAGGGCATGAGCGAGGACGAAGCGGCGAAAGTCGAACCGGTCAAGCCGGAGCCCGTCAAGACGATCGACCATCAGTCGGCGCAGACGGTCGGGCAAACCGAGACCCGCAAGACCGGCTGAACGCGCCAATAATCTTCCTGCTCGCCTTTGCATTCGGGGCGGTCCGGCGCAGCGGACCCGGCCGCCGGGAGTTCGCATGTTCGACATCGGCTGGAGCGAGCTTGTTCTGATCGGCGTGGTCGCGCTGATCGTGATCGGGCCGAAGGAGCTCCCCGGCGTGCTGCGCGCGATCGGGCAATGGTCCGCGAAACTCCGCCGCATGGCGGCGGAGTTCCAGGGCCAGTTTCACGAGGCGATGCGCGAGGCGGAGATGGCGGACCTGAAGAAACAGGTCGATGAGATCAATGAAAGCGCGCGCAGCATCGGCCGCTTCGATCCGCTGACCTATGATCCGGACAAGGACAAGAGCTCATCCGGTCCGGGCAAAGAGCAGTATCCGTCCGCGCCGGCGGCCAACGGCGCGGAGACCGCGCCGGAGCATGCTCTGCCGGCGGCGACTGACCCCCCGTCGGCGACCGCCGCTCCGACAACTCCGACAGAAGCTCCCGCCTCGCCCGCCGCGCCCTCCGCCCCGAGCGAACTCGGGACCGGGAATTGGCCGGCATGACGCACGAAGACATCGAGGCGACCAAGGCGCCGCTGCTCGACCATCTGGTCGAACTGCGCGCCCGGCTGATCAAGTCGCTGGTCGCCTTCGCCTTGACTTTCATCCTGTGCTTCTTTTTCGCAAAGCAGATCTACAATATTCTCGTGTGGCCGTTCGTCTGGGTGGCCGGGGCTGAAAATTCGAAATTCATCTACACGGCGCTGCTCGAATATTTCGTCACGCAGCTCAAGCTCGCGCTGTTCGGCGCCGCGTTTCTCGCCTTTCCGGTGATCGCGACCCAGATCTACATGTTCGTCGCGCCCGGGCTCTACCGCCACGAGCGGCAGGCCTTCCTGCCTTATCTCGTCGCCACGCCGGTGTTTTTCCTGCTCGGCGCGGCGGTGGTGTATTTCGCGGTCATGCCGATGCTGGTGCGCTTCTCGCTCGGCATGCAGCAGCTCGGCGGGGAGGGGGGCGCGGAAATCCTGCTGCTCCCGAAGGTGGGCGAGTATCTGTCCTTGATGATGAGCCTCGTGCTCGCGTTCGGCGTCGCGTTCCAGCTCCCGGTCATTCTCACTCTGCTCGGCCGCGTCGGCATTCTCACCTCGCAGCAGCTGAGGGAGAAGCGGCGCTATTTCATCGTCGGCGCGTTTGTCATCGCCGCCGTGCTCACGCCGCCGGACGTGCTGAGCCAATTATCGCTTGCAGTGCCTCTGCTCGGTCTCTACGAAGCCTCGATCATCGCGGTGCGGATCGTGGAGAGAAAGGCGCAAGCCTCGGCGCGCAGCACGGCCGATCCCGCCTCGAAGCCTGCCGAGTGATCGCCGCGATCGTCCTAGGCTGGGCGACGCTGCGGTCCACCGACCGACCCCGAACTGCTATAAACCCGTCCCGATTTCTTTCGAGCGGACCGCCATGTACGACATCAAGTGGATTCGCGAGAACGACGCCGCCTTCGACCGCGGGCTTGCGCGCCGCGGGCTCGAGCCTTTGGCGCGCGAGCTGCTCAGCGTCGACGAACGCCGGCGGGCGGCGATCGGGCGGCTCGAGGCGGCGCAAGCGCGCCGCAACGCCGCCTCGAAGGAGATTGCGGACGCCAAGCGGCGGAAGGACGAGGCGGCCGCCGAACGGCTCAAGGAGGAGGTCGCCGCGCTGAAGGCGTCGATCCCCGCCCTCGACGCCGAAGAGAAGGAGGTCACCAAGGAGTTCGAGGCGGCGCTTGCGCAGATTCCGAACCTTCCGCTCGACGATGTGCCGGACGGGATCGACGCCAACGACAATGTCGAGCACCATCGCTTTGGCGCGATGCGCGACTATGCGGTCGCGCCGAAGCAGCATTTCGATCTCGGCGAGGCGCTCGGCCAGATGGATTTCGAGACGGCGGCGAAGCTCTCCGGCTCCCGCTTCGTGGTGCTGAAGGGCGGGCTTGCCCGGCTCGAGCGCGCGCTCGCGCAGTTCATGCTCGATCTGCACACCCAGGAGCACGGCTACACCGAAGTCAGCCCGCCGATCCTGGTGCGCGACGACGTGATGTTCGGCACCGCGCAGCTGCCGAAGTTCAAGGACGACCAGTTCTCCGCCTATAAGGAGATGATGATCGCGGATCGCGAAAACCGCGCGATCGCACGCCTGCTCAAAGACCTCATGGAGCGCGACGCGGCGAAACTCTGGGTCGAGCAGAAGGTCGATCTCACGGCCGGGACCGCGCGCGTGATGGCCGACATCGAACAGGAGTCGCGCGACGATCGTTTCTGGCTCATCCCGACCGCCGAAGTGCCGCTCACCAATCTCGTGCGCGAATCGATCGTCGACGAAGACGCGCTGCCGATGCGCTTCACCGCCTGCACGCCGTGCTTTCGCGCCGAGGCCGGCGCGGCCGGCAAAGACACCCGCGGCATGCTGCGGCAGCACCAGTTCACCAAGGTCGAGCTCGTCTCGATCACGACGCCCGAGCGGAGCCGGGACGAGCACGAGCGGATGCTGGCCTGCGCCGAGGAGGTGCTGCGCCGGCTCGATCTCCATTATCGCGTCGTCACGCTGTGCACCGGCGACATGGGTTTCGCCTCGCAGAAGACCTACGATATCGAGGCGTGGCTGCCGGGGCAGGGGCTCTACCGCGAGGTTTCCTCCTGCTCCACATGCGGCGATTTCCAGGCGCGCCGCATGGGCGCGCGCTACCGCACCAAGGAAGGCCGGCAGATCCGCCACGTCCACACGCTCAACGGGTCCGGCATCGCCGTCGGCCGCGCGCTCATTGCGGTGCTGGAGACTTACCAACAGGCGGACGGTTCGATCGCCGTGCCTGACGTGCTGCAGTCATATATGGGCGGCATGAAGACGCTCGCACGGGCTTGAAGCAATGACGACGCATCCGAAACGCGATCTTGCGCGCAGCGTTTGCGGCTTGCCGCTCGGCGGCGCGCGGGCGCCTTCTACCGGTTCCTTCCCCGCGCAGCATGAGTTGAAGACCAGGCACGAATGCGAATTCTCGTCACCAATGATGACGGCATCCACGCTCCCGGCCTCGAGGTCGGGGCCGAGATCGCGCGCGCGCTGTCGGACGATGTCTGGATCGTCGCTCCCGAACTCGACCAGTCGGGCGTGTCGCATTCGCTTTCGCTCAACGATCCGCTGCGGATGCGCGAGGTGAGCGAGCGGCGCTTCGCGATCAAGGGCACGCCGACCGATTGCGTCATCATGGGCGTCCGCCACATCCTCAACGGCAAGCTGCCCGATCTGGTCCTGTCCGGCGTCAATCGCGGATCGAACACGGGCGAGGACGTGACCTATTCGGGGACGATCGCCGGCGCGATGGAGGGGACCATTCTCGGCATCCCCTCGGTGGCGCTGTCGCAGGCCTACGGACCCGAAACGCGCCTGCGCCCGCATTGGCAAACCGCGCTGCGCTTCGCGCCCGATCTGATCCGCAAGGTGCTTGCCGAAGGCATGCCGCGCGACGTGCTGGTCAATGTCAATTTCCCCGACTGCCCGCCGGAAGAGGTCAAGGGCATCGCCGTCACCAGCCAGGGCAAGCGCGCGCAGGAATGGATCCGCATCGATCCGCGGCACGACGGACGCGGCATTCCGTATTACTGGGTCGCCTTCGCGCGCGGCGAGCAGGCGACCGCGCTGCACGGCACCGATCTGTCCGCGCTCGCCGCCCGGCGGATCGCCGTGACGCCGCTGCGCATCGATATGACCGACGAGCCGTTCATGACGCGCCTCGCGCAGGTGTTCGAGTGAGCCGGTCTCGGTTACGGCACCAGGCCTCGCGACAAAAAAGATGCCCGGCTCTGGCCGGGCATCGTCGTCTAGGTTCCCTGTAGGGGCGCCGATCCCGCGAGTTCAGGCCGGCATGTTCTCGAAGGCCTGGCAGAGAATGCGGCCGAGATTTTCCTGCTGGAACGGCTTCTGCAATGTCGGGCGATTGCTGAAGCGTTCCGGCAGGCCGCGCTCGCCGTAACCGGTCGCGAAGACGAAGGGCAGTCCCCGTGCCTCCAGGATTTCTGCGACCGGGCTCACGGTCTGCCCGTTCAGATTGACGTCGAGGATCGCCACGTCGAACTCGCCTGTCTTGGCGAGCTTCACCGCGTCATCGATCCGACCGACGGCCGCAGCGATCGTGTAGCCGAGTTCCCCGAGCATATCTTCAAGCAGCAAGCGGATCATGATTTCGTCTTCGACGACGAGAACGTTCTTTCCAGCAGGCTCACTTGCAGTCTGGTTCATCACCACTCCGTCCCGTATTGTCCTTGGATCATTCGTCGATCCGATTTGGACTAATTGTTACACGAAATCAGATCGGCCCCCAACAGGAACCGATCCGTGGGCCGCGCTCACTATGCAAGTTATCGTGATGGCTTTAGGGTCGATCGCCGCAGGTCGCCCACATTACGTCACATTCGGACGCGCCGGATGGGCCAGCGCAACTTTCAGGAAGGCGTTCAATGACCGGCCGGCGGCCGGCGCGCCGCTCCTGCGCATTCGCCGTCGCCGGCGCGAGGTAAGAACATGCCCGAGACGCCGGTCGCCGACGATCGGATCGGCCGTATGGGATTTCTCCTGATGCTGCGCCGCCGCGGCATCATGGACCCCGGCGTCTTGCGCGCGATGGATGAGGTTCCGCGCGAGTATTTCGTTTCGCCCGAGTATGCCGCGACCGCCTATTCGGACCACGCGATGCCGATCGCGTGCGGACAGACCATCAGCCAGCCTTATGTCGTCGCGTATATGACCGAGCAGCTTGCGGTCCTGCCGCACCACCGGGTTCTGGAGGTCGGCACGGGGTCAGGATACCAGGCCGCCGTGCTGTCGCGGCTCGCGCGGGAAGTCGTGACGATCGAGCGCTTCCGCACCCTCGCAGAGGCCGCGCGGATCAGATTCGAGACGCTCGGTTTTTCCAATATCGAGGTTGTCGTCGGCGACGGCCTCGAAGGCGTCCCGGACAAGGCCCCCTATGATCGCATCATGGTGACGGCGGCGGCGGAGGCCATTCCGCCGGCGCTCGTCGAACAACTTGCCGAGGGCGGCGTCATGGTGCTCCCGCTTGGGCCGCAACGCCGGTCGCAATCCATCGTCAGACTGACCAAGACGAAGAACGGCCTCGATCGGACCGATCTGATCGTGGTTCGTTTCGTGCCGCTATTGTCCGGCAAGGCGCGCGAACTCTAGGTCGTGACTCCGACGGTCGCTCCCTCACGAGCAGAGGCGCGTGTCCCGCGCGCGGCGCAGCGGGAAGCGATGCGCCGCAGCCGCGGGAATTATGGGTCCCGGTTCTGCAGCGCGCACGCCGTGCTGCGCTGCGCCCGGGACACGAACCCGCTGAGGAGCCGAGCGGTAATTTCACAACACTAACGGCCGTCGAACGAGTGAGCCCGCCGCCCGGCGAAGGGCGGAGCGGGCCCCGCGGCGCGCTTGCGGCGCTGCGCAAGCGATTAGGCTTAAGAGAGCGTGTAACTCTTAAATCAAATCTTTACTTGCTCGGTGTTTACTCCAGACGTCGGTTCGGGTCTGGGTGAGTGAAACAAATGCGTGCGTTCAATGATGCGTTGAGCCCGCGCTCCCTCGCGCGGGCGTTCGCGTTACTCGCGGTCGGCCTGGGCGCTGCGAACTGCAGCTCTGACTCGGTCAGGCTCAACGAGAATCCCTTCGCCTCGCGCGCGTCGCCCAGCGAAACGACGGGCTCGCTGCCATCGGCGCAGATCGAGACGCGTCCGCTCACGGAGCCGCAGACAGGGGTCCAGCCCTTGCCGGCGCCGCCGGCGCCGGGCCGTTCGAGCGCCGTCGGCGCCGGGGCTCCCGGATCGAGCGCCGCCGGCAACGCGTTGCCGCAATTGCGTGCGGAGCCGAAGCCGAAATCGGGCTGGACCTGGGAGGGCGGCACTCCGGTGACGATCGCTCCAGGCGACACGTTGGCTTCGCTGTCCGGTCGCTATGGCGTGCCGGCGAGCGCCATCGCCGAGGCGAACGGCCTGTCCGGCCCGGCGGCGCTTCGGCCCGGGCAGCGCGTCGTCATTCCGCGATACAATTCAAGCGCGGCCGGTTCGAGCGTCGCCCGGCCCGCGGCCGCCGCTCAGACGGGCAAGTTGCGCGCGCCGATGTCGAGCGTTCATGTCGTCGCGCCGGGCGAGACGCTGGTCGGGATCGCCCGCCGCTACAACCGGCCGATCACCGAAATCGCCACCGCGAACAAGATCGCTCCGCACGCCCTGGTGAAGATGGGCGATCGCCTGATGATTCCGGGCAAGGCCGGCGCTGGCGCGCGGACCGCCGCACTCGCCGCGGAACCGCAGGCTCCGCAGCCGACCGCCGCCGCGCCGCCCGCTGCGCCCCCGGCTCAGCCACGTGCGGCCGAGCCTGCGCCCCCGGCTCAGCCGCGTGCGGCCGAGCCTGCGCGCGCCCCGCAACGGCTCGCTTCGATCGAACCCACGCCGACGGTGCGCGTGGCGACGCCGGTCACCGAAGCAATCGTCGAGGACGGCGCGGGCGACCGGGGAGGCGCCTCGCCGGCGTTCCGCTGGCCGGTGCGCGGCCGGGTGATCGCCGGGTTCGGCGCCAAGACCAACGGCCAGCAGAATGACGGCATCAATCTCGCCGTGCCGGAAGGAACCGCTGTGCGCGCGGCCGAGGACGGCGTCGTCGCCTATGCCGGCAGCGAGCTCAAGGGCTACGGCAACCTCATCCTGATCCGCCATTCCAACGGCTTCGTCACCGCCTACGCCCATGCGAGCGAGATCATGGTGAAGCGCAACGACGCGGTCCGGCGGGGTCAGGTGATCGCCAAGTCGGGCCAGACCGGCACCGTGGCTTCGCCGCAACTGCATTTCGAAATACGCAAGGGCTCGGCCCCGGTCGACCCGATGCAGCACCTGCCCTCGGGCGCGTGACGCGCGCGTCCGGCGCGCTCAGCCGTTCAGCCGCACCTTCAGCCGGCCGGCGAGGTCCTGCACATATTGCCAGGCCACGCGGCCCGACCGCGCGCCGCGCGTCGCGGCCCATTCGAGCGCCTCGCGCCGCATCGGCTCGCGTTCGACCGGGATGGAAAAGAAGGACACATAGCCCTCCACCATCGCGAGATATTCGTCCTGGCTGCAGCGGTGGAAGCCGAGCCACAGCCCGAACCGGTCGGACAATGAAACCTTCTCCTCCACCGTCTCGCCGGGATTGATCGCGGTCGAGCGCTCGTTCTCCATCATGTCGCGCGACATCAGGTGCCGCCGGTTCGAGGTCGCGTAGAGGATTACGTTTTCCGGCCGGCCTTCGATCCCGCCCTCCAGCACCGCCTTCAGCGACTTGTAGGACGTGTCGGCGGCGTCGAAAGAGAGATCGTCGCAGAACACGATGAAGCGTTCGGCGGCGCGGCGCAGCAGCGACATCAGTTCGGGCAGCCCCTCGATGTCCTCGCGATGAATCTCGACGAGCTTGAGGGTCCCTGCCTTCGCTCCGAGCCCGGCGTTCACGGCGGCATGCACCGCTTTGACGAGCGAAGATTTCCCCATCCCGCGCGCGCCCCACAGGAGCGCATTGTTGGCGGGAAAGCCGCGCGCGAACCGCTCGGTGTTTTCGAGGAGCAGATCGCGCACCCGCTCGATGCCCCTGAGCAGCGACATGTCCACGCGGTTGACGCGCATGACGGGGCTTAGCCGCGACCCCTCGGGATGCCAGACGAAGGCGTCGGCCGCGGCGAAGTCGGGCGCGGCGGGGGCGGGCGGCGCGAGCCGCTCCAGCGCATCGGCGATACGGGCGAGGATGTCGGGATCGGCGCTTCCCGCACCGGGAGCTTTGCGTAGCTGCGACATCCCCCGATCCCGTTCAGCCCGAGATGGCGCGGGCGCGGGCGAGCAGGTTCTTGGCGCGGTTCAGGTGCGGGATGTCGAACATCACCCCGTTGATCTGAACCGTGCCGACCCCCGGCGCGGCGGCGAAGGCCGCGACGACCGCCTCCGCATGGGCGACCGCCTCCGCGGTCGGCGTGAGCACCTCGTTGATGATCGGCACCTGCGCCGGATGAATGGCGAGCTTGCCGGTGAAGCCGTCACGGCGCGCCTCCTCGCATTCCCGGCGCAACGCGGCGTCGTTGCGGAAATCGACCGTCAGCGTGTCGATCGCCTGCACCGCAGCGGCCGCCGACGCGGCGAGGCACAGCGTGCGGGCGAACCGGTAGGGGTCGAGAAAGCGCCCGTCCGCGCCGCGATTGGCTTCCGCGCCGAGATCGGCGGAGAGGTCTTCCGCGCCCCAAGTCAGCCCGGTCAGGCGCGCGCTCGAGTCCCGATAGGTGCCGGCGAGAAACAGCCCCTGCGCCGTTTCGGTCGCGATCGCGACGATCTTCACATGGCCGTCGGAAAGGCCGCCGAGCGCCTCGCGCACGGCGAGCTTGGCGTCGAGGTGAATGACCGATGCGCCGCCTTCCGCCTTCGGCAGCATGATCGCGTCCGGTTGGGCCGGCACGACGGCGTCGAGATCGGCATCGCTGAGCCCGGTCGTCAGGCCATTGATGCGCACCAGAATGCGCGGGCGCGGCGTGCGCGCGACGGCGGCCTTCACGAACTCGGCGGCCGCGCCGCGCGCGGCGGCCTTGCGCTCCGGCGTGATCGAATCCTCGAGATCGACGATCAGCGCATCGGCGCCGCAGGCGAGGCCCTTGTCGAGTTTCTTCTGCAAGTCGGCGGGAACGAACAACAGCGAGCGCATGGAAACCCCTTCACTTCGGGCGCAGCAGCATGAACGCCTGCCGGCGGCACTCGGCGACGAGCTGGCCGTCCTGGTTGTAGGCGCGGTGGTGGAACTCGATGATTCCGGCGTCCGGGCGCGATTTCGACGTGCGCTTGCCGATGATCTCCGTCGTTGCGTGCACGGTGTCGTTCTCGAACAGCGGATGCGGGAATTTCACCTCGGTCATCCCGAGATTGGCGATGACCGTGCCGACCGACAGGTCGGACACCGACATGCCGATCATGAGGCCGAGCGTGAACAGCGAATTGATCAGCGGCTGGCCCCACTGGGTTTCCTGTTCGCAGAAATGCCGGTCGATATGCAACGGCTGCGGATTGAGCGTCATGTTGGAGAACAGCATGTTGTCCATCTGCGTCACCGTGCGCCGATAGCGATGCTCGACCACCTCGCCGACTTCGAAGTCCTCGAAATACATCCCGCCCCGTTTGTGACGCACTGCCGTTGCGAAGGACATTGCCTGCCTCCCCGATGTCGAATTACCGAGCGTGCCGCGGCTCTGCGCAGAGCTCGTTCGATTTTGTTTACCATATCCCGCGATCCTGCCGAAGCGCCAACCGGCCCGCCGCTTCGACCGCCGGCCGCGTTCAGTGGCGGCCGGACGGCGCGCTTGCGGGTACGGCATGACGCCAACGGCGAGACGTTCAGGACAATCCCTGCACGCGGTCGGGCTCGGTCGCGAACTGCTCCCGCAGAATGCGCTCATCGAGACTATGGCCGGGGTCGAACAGCAATTTCAGGTCGACATCCCGGTCCATGCGCACATCGACCCGCCGCACCGAGCGAACCTCGTCGTGGTCGGCGACCGCGCCGACCGGCCGCTTGTCCGGCTCGAGCACATTGATCGTGACGACGGCGGTGTCGGGCAGGAGCGCGCCGCGCCAGCGCCGCGGCCGGAAGGGACTGATCGGCGTGAGCGCGAGCAGGGGCGCGCCGATCGGAATGATCGGCCCCATGGCGGAAAGATTATAGGCGGTCGAGCCGGCGGGCGTCGCCACCATGATGCCGTCCGCCTGCAGATCCTTCAGCCGCTCCCGGTGATCCACCAGAACATTGAGCCGCGCCGCCTGATAGGTCTGCCGGTACATCGAGACCTCGTTGATGGCGTGATACTCGTAATGCTTGCCGTTGACATCGACGGCGTTCATGAGCAGCGGATGGATCACCGTCGTCTCCGCGGCGCGCAGGCGCTCCTTCAGCGCGTCCTCGTGATACTCGTTCATCAGGAAGCCGACGGTGCCGCGGTGCATCCCGTAGATCGGCTTGCCGGATCCCATGAAGTTGTGCAGGGTCTGCAGCATCAGGCCGTCGCCGCCGAGCGCGACGATCATCTGCGCCTCCTCCGGAGCCACTTGGCCGTAGCGTTCGGCGAGTGCGGCGAGCGCGGTCTGGGCGTCACGCGTATTGCTGGCGACGAACGCGATCCGGTCGATCTCGGGCGGCAAGGACATGACGGCTCGGCAGCCCCCGCGCGGTCCCGGCATCGGCTTGACGCTCGGAAAGGATGAAGGATGGAGCGCGCGGTTTTCGTCTATACGACCTACCCCAGCGTTGTCGAGGCGGAGGCGGCGGGAAAAGCCCTTGTCGAGCGCCGTCTCGCCGCCTGCGTCAACATCCTGCCCGGAATGATCTCGCATTACGCCTGGCAGGGCGCGGTCGAGCGCGCGGAGGAGGTCGTCATGATCGTCAAGACCCGCGCCTCGCTCGCCGAGCCGGTGCGCGCGGCGGTAAAGGAGATGCACTCCTACACGACGCCCGCCATTCTCGTCATTCCGCTCGAAGGCGTCAATTCGTCCTATCTCGGCTGGCTGTTCGAGGCCACGGAGGGGGCGGAGAGCGCGTGACGCTGCAAAGATCGCAATTGCGGCGACTGCACATCTTCTCTTTCTCCTGGGAGCATTGAAATCTTCTTCTTAGGGGCATCGAAATCGCGACGGCTTCACCCTCCCCTGAAAGGGGAGGGTCGGGCCGCTGCAAGCGGTCCGGGGAGGGGTCGCAAGCCGCCTTCGACCCCCTCCCGGCGCGCTGCCGCTCGCCGACCTCCCCCTTTCAGGGGGAGGTGATTTTCAAGCGATCCTCCAAATGCATTTGCCCTCGCTTGAGAGGAGGTCGGGGGAGGGGATTATTCCGTCCTGCCGCCCTTTCACGGAACGCTTTGGTTTGATGCCGCGCGCCCCCTCCACCATGCTGCGCATGGTTCCCCTCCCCCGTTTCACGGGGGAGGACGGACGGTGCCTGCTCTCAAAGGCATTGAAGGCAAGCGCCTGACGTACCGGCCAACTCACTAGAAGATCACAAACAAGAAGCAATTCGCTGGGCGCTTTTTAGCTTGGAGGACGCGCCGCGCTTCTTCCGACAACTCTTAGCTGTCTTTGAGCTACGCTTACCCACCTTCATATCCTCATGCGGCTTGGGTACCTTGCGGACGAGGACGCCCATCAACTTTTTAGCCTGCTCCATGTCGTCGCTATTGGGAGTGTTTCCCATGCCTGAGCACCCCACTGACATTCATGAAATCCAATTCCTTGGTGGTCCGCTGGACAGCAAGGAAGGTCTGGAGAGCGCAGCCGAGTTGTTCCGGGCAATCGGCCTTGCGGCACTCTCATGGGCCAGGATGGAACAGCACATCAACGCCGTGCTTATCTACTTGAATCAACCAAAGCACTCCGAGTTCATATGTGATCCGAAACACCCGGTAAGTTTCGACAGGAAAATTGACTTGCTAAAAAAGTGGTATACCAGCCATCAGTCACTTACTCATAAGAGTGAAATAATCCGCGATCTTTCAATCCAGCTCAAAAAACTTGCGGATACCCGGAATACTCTATTGCATTCAATTCTTTCAGACTATGACGCAGCCACGCAAACAGTTGTTCTTCGCTCGATAAAGTCGGCGAAACGAAAGCCAGATGAATATGTTGTCAATAAAACCGTTGGAAATATAGAGACAATTCTGAGCTTTTGCGCGCAAATTCATCAAATGAATATTAGGCTGGCACAAGAGTTCAGGGAACTATTCACCCCAAATGGGATCGCACAACTTCAAAGACGCTAACGGCGCGCGCCGCGGCCGCCCGAAGGGCGGGGGAGGGGCGCTTTGGTTCGATGCCGCGCGCCCCCTCCACCATGCTGCGCATGGTTCCCCTCCCCCGTTTCACGGGGGAGGATGACGCAACTCCTTCTGCGCGGGAACGAAGGCAGGTTCGCCCTGAGCGGCAGCTTGGCTCACGCCGCCGCTTTGGATGCACGCCGCAGCTTGGCTCACGCCGCGCCTTCGAGCTTGAAGTGCTCGCGCACGAGCTTCGCAACGGCGAGATTGTCGACCTTGCCGGAGCCGAGCATCGGCAGTTTTTCGAGCACAATGAATTCGGCCGGAATCGTCATTTCGGAGGCGCCCTTGCCGCGCGCAAAGGCGATGAAGTCGGAGCGGCTCGGCGTCTTGTGCGTCGTGACGAGAATGAGCCGCTCGCCCTTGCGCAGGTCGGGAATCGTCGTCGCCCCGGACAGCGCGTCCGGCCATAGCTCGCCCGCGAGCGTCTCGACCGCGGCGAGCGAGATCATCTCGCCGCCGACCTTGGCGAACCGCTTCACCCGGCCCTTGATGGTGACGAAGCCCTGCGCATCGATCGTGACGATGTCGCCGGTGTCGTGCCAGCCGTCGACCGGCGGCTCGATCACGCCCGGATTCTCCGCCCGCAGGTAGCCGATCATCACATTGGGCCCGCGCACATAGAGCCGGCCGCCCTCCTCGACGCCGGGCACGGGCTCGAGCCGCGCCTCCATGCCCGGGAGCAGCCGGCCGACCGTGCCGAACTTGTTGAACATCGGCGTATTGAGCGAGATCACCGGCGCCGCCTCGGTGACGCCGTAGCCTTCGAGAATGCGGATGCCGAATTTTTCCATATAGATGCGGCGCGTCGACTCCCGCACCGGCTCGGCGCCGGCCAGGATGTAGCGCAGCGAACGGAAATCGTAGTCGTTGGCCGCGCGCGCATAGCCCGCGAGGAACGTGTCGGTGCCGAACAGGATGGTCGCGTTGGTGCCGTAGATCATCTCCGGCACGATCCGGTAATGCAGCGGCGACGGATACATGAAGACCCGCACGCCATGCACGAGCGGCAGGATGAGCCCGACCGTCAGTCCGAAAGAGTGGAACACCGGGAGCACGTTGAACACCGTGTCGCGCCGCCCGAAATCGATGCGCGCCTCGGCCTGCGCGGCATTGGCGAGGATGTTGCGATGCGACAGCACCACGCCCTTGGGCACGCCTTCCGAGCCCGAGGTGAACAGGATCGCGGCGGCGTCGTCCGGCTTGCGGGCGACGAGCGGGAGCTTGGCTTCGCGCATTCCGCGCAGCTTGTCGCCGAGCGTCACGGTCGCCCGCAGGTCTTCGAGATAGACGATGCGGTAGTCGGGCGCGAGCGAATCGACGAGCTTCTCCAGCCGGCCCTTCTCGACAAAGGCGCGCGAGGTGACGATCGTGTTGATCGCGGCGGCGCGGCAGGCGGATGCGACATTCGCCGGACCGGAGCTGAAATTGAGCATGGCGGGGACGCGTCCCGCCGACATCAGCCCGAGAATGGTGACGACCGTCCCGTTCGCGTTCGGCAGCAGCAGGCCGATCGCCTGGCCTTCGGCGGCGAACGGCAACAGCTTGCGGCCGAGCACGGCGGCGCCGAGCAGCAGGCGACGGTAGGTGAGGGGGCCCGCCACCGGGTCTTCGACCGCGATCCAGCGCATGCCGTGCGCTTGCGCGGCGTCGATCATCGCTTCCGGGATCGTGCGGTCGGTCGAGGTGGTGCGGAACACGAGGTCGGACATGACCTCGTAGAGCGCGGCGCCCGCCGCAATGCGCCGCTTCTTGCCCTTCAGCTCGGGGTCGACATAGAGCTTGACCGGCTCGAGGATCGTCACCGCGACCTTCGGGAAGAGCTTGCGCCGCACCTGGCCGGCGTCGAGGCGCGTGAAGGGCGTCTGCTCGAGCCCCTTGATCCGGACCGGCACGACCATCGCGTCGGACTTGTCGGCGATGAGCCCGGCCCCGTCATAGACCTTCATCAGGCTGCCGGTCACGGTGAGACGCCCCTCCGGGAAGATGATGAGCGTCTCGCCGGCCTGCACCGCGCGGATGAGGGTGCGCGTGCCCCACGGCTTGGTGGGGTCGAGCGGCATCGCGCGGGTGAAATGCAGGAACGGCTTCACCCACCAGCGTTGGGCGATCGCGCTGTCGATGGCGAAGACGGGGTCCTGTTCGAGGATCGAGAGCGCCAGCGGCGCGTCGAGGAAGCTCACATGATTGAGGGCGATGATCGCATTGGGGCCGGCCTTGGCGATGTTCTCGACGCCGTGCACTTCGAGCCGGAAAAAGGCGCGAAATACGATCGAGAGAAAATCGCGCACGGGATTGGTCGGCAGCGTGCGGAATACGGCGACCGCGACCGCGAGATTGGCGAGGCCGAGCACCATGAACAGCGTCGCGGGCGTGACCCCTGCGAACTGCACGAGCGCGACCGCGACCCCGCCCACCACCATGAAGGCGGCGTTGAGCACATTGTTGGCGGCGATGACGCGGGCGCGATGCTCGGACCCGGCCCAGGCCTGGAGCGCCGTGAACGACGGCACGATGAACAGCCCGCCGGCGATCGCCATGCCGGCCAGATCGATCCCGACATGGTAGCCGCGAAAGGTCGAGAACACATCCGTTATGCCGCGGCCGGTTTCCTCGCTCGATACGCCCAGGAGCCACCAGCCGAGATCGAGGCAAAACACGCCGAGGAACAGCGCCCCGCCCACGGTCGGCAGCAGCACGATGCGCCCGCTTGCCAGCCAGGCGGCGAGGGCGGAGCCCAGCCCGATGGAGATCGAGAACACGGCAAGATAGACGGTGATCACCTCTTCCGACGCGCCGAGCGCGTTCTTGATGAGCGGCGGCATCAGCGAGAGCGCGACCGCGCCCGCGAGCCAGAACCAGCTCACCACCAGCGCCGCCCACCACAGCCGGCGCTCCGCCTTCAGGTAGCGGAGCAGGGCTGCGGTCGAACGGGCGATGTTCTTGTCGATGGCCAGTCCCGGCGCGCCCTCGCCGGTGCGCGGAATGAACAGCGCCGCCGTCCAGCATAAAATCGCGATGCCGATCATCAGTCCGGCAAAGGAGGCCGGGTCGCCGCCCCCGCGCGCGGCAAGCCCGCCCACAATGGTGCCGAGGAGGATGGCGATGAAGGTCGCGCCCTCGACCAGCGCGTTGCCGGCCGGAAGCTCGGCCTGGGCGAGGTGGTCGGGCAGGATGCCGTATTTGATCGGCCCGAACAGCGCGGCGATCACCCCGAAGAAGAACAGCGCCAGGAAAAGCAACGGGACGGAATGCAGCCAGAACCCGAGCACGGCGACGAACGCGACGGCGATTTCGGCGAGTTTGAGCCGCTGCGCGATCAGCGACTTGTCGAACCGGTCCGCAGCTTCGCCGCCGAGAGCCGAGAGAACGAAATAGGGAAAGATGAAGACCGCGCCGGCCAGCGTAATCAGCGATTCCGAGCCTGAATCCGGGCCGGACATTTTGAACAGGATAAGGAAGATGAGCGACGTCTTCAGAAAATTATCGTTGAAGGCGCTGAAGAACTGGCACCAGAACAGCGGCGCGAATCGCCTCGTCAGCATCAAGTGTGAAAACATGCAGGGCCTCGCTGCGATTGCGACCGCCGCTCTTGGGCGTTGTTTTGAGGGTCTTCGGGGCGGGACTTACAGCATTTTTCCGGGCTGACGCACAGGAGTTCGTCGCCGCAGGCGCGGCGCACGCGGCGGGCGGGTGCTGGCGCGCCGCGCCGCGAAGGCAACCTAGCCTTTCCAAAACGAATAGCGTCCGTACTGCGAAATTTCCGTGACAGGGAGGCCGCGGCGTCTGGAGAGGAGGCGCGGCGATCCCGCACCAGCCCGAACGGAATACGGCGCCGCAAGGGGCGACGCCGTATTCGGAGAACTAGCGATGGTGACCCCGAAAGCGGCGGCAAGATCGGGATGAGCCGCGTCGAGCACGACGCGTGTGTGCGCACGCCGACTTGCCGGGTCTTTATTCGGACGCGCTAAGCCGCAGCGGCGGACCGTCCCTGCTCCCGCCGTCGAAGTTTGACCAACGTGGCGAACTCGGTTCCGCACGCCTCGCAGAACCAGAGATGCTTGATCGTGTGCTCGCTGATATGCTGCGACGCATCCGGGGCCACCAGCGTGTAGGCACACTGCGGACAACTCTGGTGGCCAAAAAAGTTATGCCCGGGGGCGCTCGCTCGCCCTGCGGCACGACCCTCCATCGGAATTCCTCCCTGCTTCCTCCCACCACTTGGGTTTGATCGGCCCTTATCGCGATGTCGACAGACCCTGCCGGATGCTCGAATTCGGGCATTCGTATCAGGTGCTTAGCGGGACACAACGGGCGGCCCGCCCGACTCGCACGGCCTTTTTTGGATAGGCTGCCGACCAAGGGTAAGTTCAGCAGCAGCCCAAATTCTTATACACCGAAAGTAGCAGGAGACGCCAGTAGATTATTACCTAAGCGCTATGATTCGAAAAAAATCACGGCAGAGATTGCGGCCAAATCGGGGCAAAGCGTGTAGCCATCCCAGAAAATCACACCTTTTCGCTGTTTTCCGCCAGGCGACGTATGAAAACCAGAAAGTTGGCCCGGCACACGCGATACTACCATGCGTAGAGTGCATCAAGATCAATCAGGTTCCGGCGAACCGCCGACGCGCAGGGTTCACGCGGCTGCGGGCCCCCCGCGAGCCGAAGGGCGCTAGCGCTGTTTTCGTCCGACGCGATCCTCTCGCTCCGCCGATTGGGCGGCGAGCTCGTCGAGATTTCGCAAGGCGGCGAAATGGCGTTCGCGCGTGGCCGGGTCGAACAGTGACCATGTCTCCGCCTGCTTGGCGACGGTCCGGGCGGCTATGGCTTCGCTGCGATACTCGGCATAGGCGCGGCTCGCAGCTTGGAAGTCGCCGGCCGCAGCGGCCATCGCGATCCGCCGCAGCGTAAGCCCGACGCCGAGCGTGGCGCGCCGCGCGGCGAGGCGCTCCGGCAGCCCGCCGACAACATTGGTGTTGCTGCGGTCGGGAAAATTCTCGCCGAGCTCGCGCCACTCATTGCCGACGGCGTCGACCACGAGTTCGATGACCGGGACGTCGCGGTCCGCGAGCGCCGTCTCGAGAACGCGCGCAAAGCCGTCGATTTCGTCGAGCACGGTGTCGACGGTATCGCGCGTATAAGGCTGCTCTCCGTGCCCGACCGCATCGAGATAGGCCACGAGGTCGCTCCGCTCGTCCTTGGACAGGCCAAGCGCGAACACCCGGTCGAAATGGCCCACGACCTGATCGTAGGTCTCGTAGCGGCCGTCGTGGAAATACGGGGCGTTGAAATTCGCATTGACCAGGGTCGGCGTCTTGAACAGCCCGCCCGAGCCGACATCGTGCACTTGGCGGTCGACGAAGGCGGCGGACGGCTTGTGGCAGGCGGCGCAGCTCAAGGAGGCGTCACGCGGGAAGGGCTTGTTGAACACGGCCTCGCCGCGGCGCGCGGCCGGGGAGGCCGCCTCGGTCAGGCGGCCGGCCGTCGTCAGGTTCGGGTTCGGCAGGAACGCGATCTCCTGGACATAGGCCACGAGCGCGTCGAGGATTTGCGGGGAGGGCTCAGGCCCGGCAAACTCGCCGACAACGACGTTGCGGATGAAGTCGCGCAGCGAGGCGAAGCGGCCGTCATGGCCGTAGGGGGCGAGATGGCGCGCCCCGCGCAGGCTCGGCGGCGTGACCGCATCAAGCACGCCATTGTCCGTTTTCGGATTGAACAGGCCGTTGGTCGCATCGAAGGTTCCCGGCCGCAGCGACAGGCCGGGGATGTAGAGCTTGGGGTTGCCGGCGCCGCCCTGATGGCAGGTGTCGCAGCTGATCCCCGCTTGCCGCGCGAGGCCGCCGAAAATCTCGGGGGAACTGAACGCCGCGTCGCCTAGATTGAACAGATAGGACCGTTTGCCGCCGGCGGCTTCGGCGCTGAAACGCTCGGTCGGCCTATCGAACAGATCCTCATTGAGCTCCGTGCCGGGCGGAAGCACGCCCTCGCGCGTGGCGATCGGCCGCGATCCCGACTCTCTTGCGCCGATGACCACCAGCGCAACGAGGCTGGTGGCCATCACGGCCGTGAGCGCGGTAGCCCGGAGGAATGGCCCTCTGCGCATTTGGCTCAATCGGAAAGCGAGGGCTTCTTGAGATTGAGCTTGGATGCGGAGTCCTGCAGCAGGACCGCAAGCTCCTCGCTCGTCTTCTGCAGCTTGGCCTGGTCGAGGCTCTTGATGTCCTGCGCCTTGAGCGTCGCTTCGATATCCTGGATCTTGCCATCGATATTCTGCGCGAGCTTGGCGTCCTTCGCCTTCAAAGGCTCCTGCAGGACGGTCTTGTAAAGCGCGTCGATGCCTTGCAGATTGTCGCGCATGTCGTTGAGCGACGTGCCCGCATAGGGCGACTCGCCGCCCTTGGCTTTCTTCTCGCCGAGCTCGTAGGCGAGCTTGGTCACGCCGTCGAGCAGCCCCTGCGAGCTGAAGCGGAAATTCGGCGCGCGCACCGCCTTGTCGAAGGCCGCAACGGCGGTGACGAGCTTGTCGGTCGGCGCGGAAAGGTCCGAGAGATTGCCCGCAAAGAGCCGCGCCTCGATCGCATGGTAGCCCTGCTTCGCGTCAGGCCAGGAGTTCGATCGCCTCGTCGAGCTCCGCAAAGAACTCCGCGGTGACCGGCTCGACTCTCTCCCAGCCGGTGCGGGACTTGATCCACGCCGCCTGCGCCGCCTTGGCGTCGCCCGCCTTGATCGCCGCCTGCAGGTCCTTGGCGCCCGCCAGCGTGCTGCCGATCTGCTCGACGACAAAGGTCTTGTAGGCCTCCGCGCCCTTGGCAAGGGTCTCGGCGGCTCCGCTGGACGCGGCGGTCGCCGCCAACGCGACCGCGGCGACCGGCAGGACCAAGCAGCGATTGAGCGACCGCGGCATGGCGCGACCGATAGCGTGTAAAGCGTGTGCGAGCAGCATTCCGTTCTCCAGCCTCGATAAAAGGAACTTCGGCAAGTAACGGAAGCAGAACAAGCACGTCAATCTTTGTATATTATTATTGATTCAAACCTAGACCGTTTCCACTCTACAGATTAGAACGATTTTATTATTGGAATAGATGCGTTCTTGTATGTGTGCGTTCTTGGCAATGCATGAACGGCAATTGGCGCGCCGCGGCGCAGCCCGCTTGCCCGAGGATGAGCCCGACTGCGTCGCGACCCGCCACGGGAACGGCGGCGCCGTCAGCTTTTCGCCGCATCCCGGGGCTTGACGCCCTTGTCCATGGGCGACGGCTTCATCTTCATCATCGAACTGAAGATTCCGGCCGAATAGGTCAGGTAGTTGTTCATCAAATTCGTCGATGCGGTGTTCAGCGCGGCTGCCGCCCGCACGAAACACCCCATCGCGTTCATGAAAGCGAGCGGATCGATGGTGGCCGCGGGCGCGGACACCACCCAGAGAAGGTCCCGCCGGCCCGCTTCCGGCGTCGCAACATCCGCGCGTGAGGGGCTGGTCGTGTGACGTTCGGCCGGCATCGACTCGGCGCTTGCCGCTGCGGCTCGCTCCGGCTCAGCGCTTTCAGCCGCGGCGAGCAGCGGTTCGGCCTCGACCGTGTCGGCCGGCGTCGGCTCGGCGCTTTCAGCCGCGGCGAGCGGCGGTTCGGCCTCGACCGACGTCGGCCGGCGTCGGCTCGGCGATTTCAGCCGCGGCGAGCAGCGGTTCGGCCTCGACTGAGTCGGCCAAGATCGGCTCGGCGCTTCCAGCCGCGGCGAGCAGCGGTTCGGCCTCGACTGAGTCGGCCGGCGTCGGCTCAGCGATTTCAGCCGCGGCGAGCAGCGGTTCGGCCTCGAGCGTGTCGTCGGCCGTGCGCCGGCTCGGCGGCGCTCGGTCGTGCGCGGCTCGGCGTTCACGGTTCGGAACCAAGCGCGGCGTTCGATGGGGCGACCTCGGACATCGCCGGTTCGGCACGCGGCAAGCCGCTGTGCGGAATGCCGGTCCCGGCGATTTCCTTTGGCTCGGCCGCGGCGGCGCGAACAGGCTTTCGTCGTTCGGCCTTCTTTCGCTGGCCGTGCATGCGGCGAAGGTGATCCTGCAGCCGCCGGCGCGCGCGCCGGAACGTATCATTGACGGCAAAGGTCAAGTCCGCATAGCGCTCGTCCTGCTGCAGCGGCGGACCGACATCCGCTTCGAACCCTTGCGCGAGCGCGATACGGATCTTCACCTCGTAGAGGCCGGCCCGATGCTTGCCGGGACCCTTGACGGTCACTCCGCAGCTGCGTGCGGGTCCATGGAGCTGCTCGAGTTTGGCGACATGCTCTTCGATGGCGCCGCGGATTTCCGGCGTGCCATCCATCGCCTGGAAAGCGATCTTGATGCGCGTTTGCATCCTAGCCTCCGTGACGTCTGAGGCATTGCCACGAATGCCATGAACACACAAGGCGACGTTCGTTCCGCTCCGTTGCCGCCCCGTCCAGCATCCGGCATGGAGGATCGTTCTACGGGCCGAATCCTTCCGTTTGGTGGCAAGCCTTCGGCAAGCGTGGTTGATTTTTTTTTCGCCCGCTTGCCCCCGGCCGCGGACACAGGCGCGCGCCGGCGCGCCGGCGCATCCTCTCATGGCGTTGCGCAAAAGAAAAACCCGGGGCAATGCGCCCCGGGTTGCGAAAGGATGGGATTTCGATTCAGAGAGCTTGGGCCACTCAATAGCGCGCGACGACCGGGGCAGCCCAGTTGAAGCGATAGTTGAGGCCCGCCTTGACGATATGATACTGCTCATTGAGCTCGGTCGGGATCGGCAGGGCGAGCGTGAACGCCGCCGCCGGGACGGACACCGAGTACAGATAGTTCTGGGTCTTCTTGCCGAAGTCCAGATAGTTGTACTCGACAAAGCCCGACCACTTGGGAGCGAACGCATATTCGACGCCCGCGCCCCAGGTCCAACCGGTGCGGTTTTCGCTGACTTCGCTCGCGAGGACGAAGTTCACGGGGCCGATGGCCCCGGCTCCGAGCCCGAGAACGTTGATGTCGCTCTTGGCGTTTTCCCAGGCGAAGCCGCCCTTGGCGTAGAGCAGCGCGCGGTCGACCGTGCCGCCGAGCTTGGCCGTCACCGTGCCGAAGCTTTCGACCTTGGCGCTGCAATTGGTGATTCCGAGAGCGAAGCAGTTTCCGTCGCCGCTGATGTCCGCCCAGTGCGCATCAGCCTGAACGCCGAGCACCGCCCATGCGATCTGATAATTGTTGCCGATCTGGCCGCCGAAGAAGCCGCCATTGATCCCGTGCGAGCCCTGGCTGCGCAGTCCAAGCGGGGCAATCGCGCCGGGCGCGCCGAGCTGGTTTTGCACCGACGCGATCGTCGCATCGATGTTCCAATCGTATTCTTTGGTGCCCCAGCCGGTGCCGCCGCCGACGCCGAGGTACAGACCGGTCCAGCTCCAGCCGACCACCGGAGCGAGGATCGGCGCCTTGACGGAGAGATCGGCCGCGCCAGCTGCGCCGGTGAGAGCGAGTGCGAAAACAGATGCGAGGCAAAGCTCGCGTCGGCGATTAAGAATTGTCATTTTTGCCTCCGGCCATGGATCGAATGTGTCAGTCCTTTAACAAAAGCGTGAAAGGCAAAGGCGACATGTCGGCCACACTAGTCATTGACCATTCACAAAAGCCGATAATACCTAATGAAAAGGGATTTAATTCTACCGGTAAGTGCGGCGGCCCGCGCCTGCTACATATTTACGGTACACTTTTTGTAACTGCTCAGCCCTATGAGGGCGTCGCGGCGAGCGCCGAGGGCTGCATGTCGATGAGCGATGCCCGACCCAAGGTGGCGCGGATGGCGTCGAGAACGCCGATGGCGCGCCGGCGGGCGGTCTCGATGACGGATCGGATGTCGGCGTAGAGATGCGCGCCCCATTCGGAGCGGAAGCCGTTGGTGACCTTGCGGAAGACGGCGCAAGGGCGCAGCGCGCGTTCGGAGCCGTTGTTGGTGGGCGGGACGGACCGCTCCACCATGAAGGTGAACAGCGACTGCCGGCAGCCTTCGATGGCCCGCTTCAGCTTGTCGCCTTCGGGGTGCATTGGGGTGATGCGGAGCAGCCGGTCGAGTTCCGCGTCGAGCTGGTAGTGGTAGGTCCGCAGGGTGGCGTCGGCGAGCGCCGACCGGCGGCGGCCGATCTTGCAGGCCCGCACCAGCAGCCGTCGCAGGCCGGTGGCGAAGGTGAGATCGCCGGCCTCGACGGCGTACTCGGCATCGCGCAGAAGATGGGCGAGACAGACCTGATTGGCGGTTCCGGCCCAGCCCATCTGGGCGCCGAAGCGGTCGGACACCCAGAAGGCGGGGCGCACTTCGCCGAGGAACTCGGCCACCACGTCCTTGCCGCGACTGGAGCGGATGACGAAGCAGCAGTCCTCGCCGTGGTGGAACGTCCACAGCCACCAGTTCCGCTTGCCGACCCGCACGCTCGTCTCGTCCGACTCCAGCACGGCGCCGGCGAGCAGGCGGGCGCGGATCAGGCTGGTCTGGCGGGCGAAGGCCGGTGCGCTGTCCTTCAGCATGGCGACCAGCGCGCCCTCGCTGATCGAAAGCCCCACCAGGTCGGATATCAGCCGCGAAAGCCGTTCGAACGAGATCGCGTGCGCGACGCGCAGATAGATCACGAAGCCCCGCAGGTTCGACCCGAACGGCGAGCCCGGCGGCATGTCGGCCGGCGCCGCGGCCGAGAATGGCCGATGACAGCACGGGCACAGGCCGCGATGCAGCGTCACGCGGGTGACGTCCGGCTCGATCTGCGGAATCTCGATGTGGTCGTAGGCGTGGAACGGGGTCTGTGCCACGTCCGACACGTCGGTCCCGCAGTGCGCGCACCGATCGGCCAGGATGTCGCGCCGGCGCGTCGGGTCGGGATGCAGCGGACGATGGGCTCCGGGATGCGACCGGCCTCGCCCCTTGCCCTTGCTCGCCGCGGGATCAACCGACGGCTTCTTTCCTTGCGACGGTGGTACGCTGGAATTGTCCGGCGTCTTCGGCGGCAGCTTCAGCTTCTCGCGAAGCGCCGTGTTCTCGGCCCTCAATCCGGCGTTCTCGGCTTCCAGCTCGGCCAACCGCGCCTCAAGCACCTCCAACCGTCGCGTCAGTGCGGCGATCGTCTCCGCCTGCGCCAGAACCACCTGGATCAGCGCTACCTTGTCGAGCGAAATCAAGGGCCTCGCGATTCATACGATCTTGAATCAAGACCAGCCGGTCCTGTCAAAGATCGCCTCAGCTCGTCAACTCCGAGATACCCGTGAGCAGTTACCACTTTTTTCGTCCAGATCTTCGCCTTTAAGGGGTCTTAGTTGCGCCATTTTAGCGACGGCGTTCAGCAATGCACCTGTCGAAATCATTGCCGCAACTGCACACGTCAATACGAGCCTGGGCCGAATCAAATAAGCTTTTGTCGGCGCTTTCGACTCGCGCGCCTAACCTCGCGTTGTAACGGAAACAAATCGCCGGAAAAAGAAATCGCGCGATTTCGGTTAAGCGTGAGGAAGAAGATAACCTCGACTTGTTGCTTGGACGATGTTGCGACTCGCGCGCCGTCGATTCCGCTCATCAACGAGCGTTCAATTCCGGAATTCGAGTTTTCGAACCGCAGGGCGGCGCTTGCCGTCACCTGCACGCTCTGCTTCGCCGCTTCGCGTGCCGCGCGCGTGCTGCGCGCCCCGAAGGGCGCAAACAGCGGTCCGAGGTCAGAGCTTTCTTGCCGCGCCGCGCATCCGAGGTGATCGGCGCGCTGGTCACGCCGGAGCCGCCGCGTCCGGCGGGGCCGGGTGCGATCCGGGTGCCGCCGGGCCCGACTCCATAGGGGGTGGGATCCGGCGAGGCAGGGCCGGGCGCGATCAGTTGTGCGGGCAGCACGGCGTTCAACCCGATAAAAATCGCCGTCAACAGACCGAACATTCGTCAGCTCCGTCGTTCTGGTCCCTCTCGCTTCCAGGCCGGTCCGGCTCCGCCGCCATCCCGGCCCCGCTGCGCAGGCACAGCTTTCCATCGAGATGATGTGAAAGCAATCCCCGCGGCCGGGATGTAGATTCAGGACCGATCGGAAGCGCTATGCCGCGAAGACATTGGATCGACGGAAGCCGGTCCGGCTCCCGCTGACCTATGAACCGCACGCGCGCCGAAGGAACTCCTGGACGCGCCGCGCCGCAGTCGGATGCGCCGTGGACCGGGATTCGACCCACAGATGAGAGCCTAGCCAGATGCGCGCATATGCTCCGCCGGCCAAATCCACGAAGCCGAAACGAACGTCGCCCGTTCGCATTCAGCCGAAGCCCGCGGTCGGCCGCATCGACGATCCCCTGGAGCAACACGCCGACGCCGTCGCCGACCAGGTCATGCGGATGGCGTCTGCGCCGGCGACGAACGCAACGGACGCGGCGAGCGGCGGGAGCGGGGATGCTTCTTCCGGGAACGCTGCGCGTCCATCCCAGACGGCGCCGGCCGCCTCGCCGAATGCCGCGGACCCGGCGATCGGCTTCGCGGACGTGGCGCTCGCCGCTCCCGGGCGGCCACTCGACGCGTCGACCAGGAGCTACTTCGACAGGCGCGCTTCGGGTCCGATCTCAGCCATGTCCGGGTGCATTCCGACGACGCGGCGAAGCGTTCGGCCGCCAGCATCGGCGCGCGCGCCTACACGCATGGCGCTGACATCTTCTATGCGGCAGGCGAGCGACCGGGCGCGGACCGGCTGACCGCGCATGAACTCGCGCATATCGCCCAGAACGCCTCCGCCGCCGAGCCGTCCGTCATTCGCCGAAGTCCTGACAAGTCGCGCTTCAAGATCGTCTCGCGGACCTGGCGGATCGACGGTCGAGACATCGTCGTGATCGAGATCGACGGCGGCGCGAGACGAGCGTTCTATCGCCGAACCGGCGAGGGCGAAAAGTTTGGCCGCGCGCCGCCGCCGAACACCTGGGCGCCGTTTGCGGGCGTCGACCCGAACCCAAAGGCGGTTGGCGAGCCGCGACTGAACAAGGATCCCTTTTACAAGGGATTTGATCTTGACGACCCGTTGCGCGGCTATGGGAACGAGACCAACAAGGAAGTCGCCGGGTGGCTTCAAGAGCAGAAAGTCATGCGGGGCGAGCAAATCACCTGGCAGGAGGTCCGCAGCGAGTTGGCGCAGCATCTGAAAACCGGCAAAGCTGCGCCGCTTTCGGTCATATCGCCGCCCGCTCGCGCAGTGAGCGGGGAAATCCCAGGTCCGAGCAAGCCGGGACCGGTCGAGCCGGCGCCGTCCGCGCCGGGAGCGGGATCCTCCAGCGCGACAAAAGCTGAAGGAACGGTCGGAAAGCTGGAGTCCACGATCGGCGAGCTCGAAGGCGACGCCGTCAAGAAGTTGGGTCGCGGCGCGAAATTGGCGCGCTTCGGCAATTTTCTCCTGGAAATGGCGCTACCCGGTCCGTGGGACGTGCTCGATCTCTGGATCAGCTTTTTCGGATCGCTCGCGGAAGCCAAAGAGAAGCTGCGAAGCCAATACTACACCTTGGGATTTGCGGAGGGGATTTCGGCCAGCGTGCTGGGCTTCTCCGCCGAGGAGGCGACCCGGCTGCTGATCAAGGCGGTTCCTCGCCATGGCAGCGTCGGCGAGCAGGTCGCCGGATGGAGCGGCGTTCGCGAGAGCGCGACCAACAAGGGTGCGGTCGAGGGCTGGAATTTCGCCGTCGGGCTCAGCTCCCAGCAACGGACTGCGCTCCGGAAAGAAGGCTTCACGACGATCAAGGAAAAAGGACAAACGATCGGTCCGAACTTCAACTTCAATGATATTGTGGCGCTTGCGGTCGCGCTCACACCGACCGTCGAGCACCTGTTTGAAGTCGCCCGCGAACAGGAACGCGCCCGGCAAAGGGCGAAGGACTTCGAACGTAGGCAGAAGAAAGACTATATCGGAAACAAGATATGAAGAGCTTACCCTTTCAGCTAGCTTGGTTTGCTGATCCTTATTAACGCCCGCCAATGTCGTTCAGACGCGAGCCGACGGATCCCCGACAACTTTGTCAGTGAGGGACGGAGCTGCGGTTCCGTGTGCGGCTTCGCCTTGAGGTTGACTCGATAGTGGCCGAGTTACTTTCATTTGATGCCTATGCGCATGGTGCTTCAAAACGGAACAGGCGTTACCCTGCACTACGTCGTTGGTCGCGTAATTCCGGACTTAACCCCCCGCCGGAGATGATCCAATGACACGCATGGCTCGCCTGATTGCTTCCGTTATCCTGATCGTTCTGAGCACTGCCGGGGCCGCGTGGGCGGCCTGTTCAGGCGGCGCGCTCCCGGACGGACGCGGAGGGTGTTACTTCCCTCCATTTGCATCAAACGACTGGTATAAGCAGCAGCAGAGAAAAGAAGCGCGGAAGCGCCGCTTGTGCGCGCGTGGCAAGAAGTGGGCGTGCCCGGGCCCCGGCCCCGTGGTCAAATAGCATCCGCAGCCTGTACGGCCGAGGTCCGTTATTTCCGCGCGCGCTCTCAATGCATGAGTTGCACGACGCGCGCGCGCGGAGTTGCCTGCTGGGTCGCATTCAAGAACGCTGTGCGCCGCCAGGCCTGCGGCAATGCTTGTGCATCGTCGACAGAACGAAGGACGTAGCCGGGCGCATCAACGCGCGGAACGTCGGATCAATTCACATGCCCCGGGGTTTCCAGGGGCTTCATCGCCATCTTGTTCACGGTGTGGCCCAGGTCCGTCACCTGCTCGCTCAGGGCTTGAATCTGCGACTGGAGGAACTCGGTCTGCATCCGGACCACTTGCTGGATGTCCTTGGTTTGAACCATCTTCTGGGCCGCTTCGAAGGCCGACAGGACATTTTTCTCGGCGAAGGTCATTGCCTTCCTGCTGATGCCGAGCGCGCCGGCCTGGTTCGCCGTGACCCGCTCCTCTAACGTGGAAACGGCCTTTTCGGCTGCTCGCATGTAGTTGGTGAAGGCCGTTTTGGCTTGTTCGACGCTTCGCTCCGCCACGGCGCGCATGTCTTCGGGCACCTCGAAACGTGGTGTCGGGCTCGCATTCATGTTTTTCTCCATTGCGTGACAAGTATTAATACTAAAAGTACTTAGCTGGATCATACGCGCGCATGAGCGCGAATTCTGAAGCATAAACTTAAGATAGTATTGACGACTTAAATAAACTAGAGCGTCGCCGCTAAATATTTCCGAGCGCTAAAAGCGTGATGATTTCGCCTTGGATTATCCCACCCTCAGTGGTTGCCCCGTGGAGGCGAGGGCTTTGCAGAAGTCGCGCTTCGTGATTTTGTTCGAGAGAGGATCACGGGAGAATTCGCGATGTCGGAGCGTCAGCTTGGTCAGATGAGCTTCGCCGATCGTTTGGTGGCGGACGTGGCGCGCGGCAATGCGACGCTGAGCGGCTCGACGCTCTTGTCACGGTGATCGCAGCCTCGCTGATCCGGGCGGCGGTCAATCCGCCGCCGCCGCGGCGCGATCCTCTGCCGCCGGACGCCGATGGCCGGCCGGCGAGCAGGCTCGTGCCGCGCCCGCTCGATCCGCATGCCGGCTGGACGAAGAAAGAGGGAAAGCACTTCTTCGGCTACAAGGTGCATGTGGGAATGGATCAGGGCAGTCGGGTCATTCGGCGCATGCTGGTGACGCACGCCAATGTGAACGAGAGCGGGCCGGCCGATGCGCTGATCCGCGGCGACGAGAAAGCGGTCTATGCCGACAAGGTCTTCACCAACAAGGCGTGGCGCGCCCGGCTGAGAGCCAACGGCGCGCGCGACGGATCGTGATGCGCGCCAACCGCTGGCACAAGGCGAGCCGCTGATGATCAAACGCAACGCCATAATCGCGTATCGGAAGCACACAATCGCTTTTTTAAGAGACTGTTGGCACCCGGCATACTGCCGCGCCGCCGCGAACGTGCTGGCAGCCCGCCAGGCAGGGGCGCGACGGTCAATGCTCATCTCTCCCTACAATCGTTCCTAACAATAAGCCTAACGCCCACTCTTCGTTTTTAATGTATGAGGGAAGAACAACATCCACCATAGGCTGCCTCTTGTTATTGTACCAGACATGCGCCTTCCCGTCTTTGCCCTTGCGTCTCTTTTTCTGAAACAATGCGCGATACCGATATGGAGAAATGCCCATAAATGGTACAAAGGATACTTTCCTATTTGATTCGTTCTCTATTTCAATTTCATCGGGGTGGAGGTCCCTTGCTCGAACTCTTTATATATGGTTCCATATATACGACTCTTTTTACTCCGCACGCTATAATATGCTTTGTGCAATTGTGACAAGGAAATGTCGTGCAGTACAAGGTTGTGTCTTTTATGCTTCGTCCAAGACGCGCAGCGTCGCAAATCGCAGCCATCTCTGCGTGAACCACTCTTCCAAATTCAGTTAAGTCCATTAGCTTCGAAGACTCGAGCGCACCGCTCTCTTCTGGAAGATCCATCTTAGCTATCAAATGGCCAACAATATCGGCATCCAGGCCTTTACTTATTAGAGATTGGCTAAGATATCCCTTGTTGCGGAGTTGCTCTACAACATCTCTGAGAATCTCCCGTTTTTGTTGATCATTGGGATCATGTCCTCTCTTGATGTCCCGATGATCGGGCTCCTCCTGGTCCCAATAATAGCCGCCGAACGCCTTAGGGGCTTCATTGCATCCTTGCGTGATCAATTCGCCATCTGAGCTGAAAACAGCCGCGCCGACTTGTCTGGATAGATCAGCTGATCTAAGGGAGGCTGATTGCGCCGTATACATGCCATATTCATCTTTGGAAGGTGAAATGTCATTTTTTCCAAAAAGGGCGTCTATGAAACGTTTAAGCATGGCGCTCATTCGGCTTTTACTTATTCCGTCAATAAACACATCACCTAAATGAAAGGTCTCTCTCAGGGCCTGGCCGCGATCATTGTCAGTTTCGCTGGCGTCACGCTCAATTAGTTTATCTGCTTTATTATCAATCTCACTTTGGGCAGATGATGTAGAAAGTTCGCATCTAAGACGATCAGACAAACGCAGTTTTCGTTCTTCTCTTGAAGCGTATGCCGAGGCGAGTACGAATTGTGGTCCATAAACTTGCCTGAGCATGTTTACTTCTTCAGGTCGCTTAAGCTGCCTTATAATGTAAGCGTACTTGGGCTTTGCAGTCGTGCGTGAAGTGGTCAACGTTTTTCGTTCTGCTTGAATTGCCTCAATTGCAATCCGCGCAAGGACGGATGCATCGTACTGCTTTCGGAGCGCGTTGGCATAGCTCATCTTGCGCATATAGGTATTGAAGGTATCCGGTCCGGTAAAGTTAGCGATTTCATCTTTGCAGATGGGGTCAAGTACTGAATATTGCTCCATTTCACTAGTAAGCCGTATCGTTATGCTATCATAACCGACAGAGCGGAGTTGCTCCTCGACGACTTGGGTGATGAGGTCCAGATCAACTCCGATGGGACCCGAAATCCCGATGATCAGCTCTGGATAATCTGAGAGTTCGTCTTGGTCGCTCATGGATTTGACGCCATGTGTATCGGGAAGGCACTAGCGTGCACGGTAAAGAATACGTACTGTTGAGAAGCGAATCAGCGTTGGGAGAATGCTGCGATGAGCTCCGAAATCGAGAATACCACACGTCGAGAGGTTGAGGAACTCACTGCTACAATCGGTCTGATGGCTGCTTTCGTAGGCGCTCAATTCGTTCCCGACCAGCGTAAGACCGAGACGTTCATTGCCGCTAGAGAGCGAAGACAAAGTCAATCAGATAAAGGCCAGCGGTGGCCTATTACTTCCCTGCTCCCTGCTTCCTGATCTCTCTCGAGCCTCGGCGGGGCGTCGCCTCCAAACCCCAGTGGCGGACGCGCTGACCCAGCAGCGCGTTCGACCATGCGTCAGCCGTCAGGACGGCCTCGTCAGGTTGGGCCGACGTTGCACGTGACTGCGAGCGAATGGATGCGCAGTTCGCGCATATTGCCGAGCTCATCTGAGGGCGTGGAGCGGCTTCGGCCGTGGCCGCTTGGGCGGATGTGGGGAGAGGGTTGGGCACGGCGACAGGAAAATGTGTAGATTTTTGCCTATCGCGGATTTTACCAAATCCTGGCTAAGTCATGGTGCCGGCTGAGGGATTCGAACCCCCGACCCCCTGATTACAAATCAGGTGCTCTACCTGCTGAGCTAAGCCGGCCCAAGCCGCGCGACCGCGCCGCCGTCCGTCACGCGCGTCTCGCGTGATCGCGTGCAGGGCGGCGGCTGGACGATCCGTCGGAAGCCTCTTATCATCCTCGACGCAAGATCAAAGATCAATCGACCAGCCTTGCGCCGAAAGAGCGGCGGAGCCGCCCCGGACCGAGCCGCACCCGCAATGGAGCGGCCGAGCCGCCCCGGCGAGCCGTACCTCTCCATGGCGGGAGGGGAGCGGCGAAGCGGCCGGGCCGCCACTCCAAGATCATTTGGCCTCGCCGAGC
>CAVQIB010000026.1:0-24263 GCA_963712435.1 uncultured Alphaproteobacteria bacterium
CATTTGTTTTTCTCCGGTGAAATGAAGCCGCTGCGAAGATGCTCGGTGCCGGGCTCGGTGCCGGGATAGCCCGGTTCGAACCACGCCTTATGTCCCGTGTCGGGATTTCGGACCATCGCATAGCCCAGGCGATAGAGCGTCGCGTCGACGTTGTTCTGTTCCATTTCCGCGGAGACTCGTGCGCATCGATGCGAACGCGGCTTCCCATTCAAACGACATGCCGGCGCGCCACGCCAACTCCTCGCTCATGGAGCGGCCGGCTTCGCCGCCTGTTTGATCCGCGCATGAAGAGATCGTGGCACCCGCCCAGCGATCACTGGTTGTTGCCCGGCCGGCTTGGTCGGCCTTGTTGACTGTTTTTTCATGATGTCGTCTCCGCTGGTGCTATCTCGTGTTACGATATCAGAAGACAGCTTGACACAAGCTGCAACGCGACGACATCTTGCTCCATCTGTTACGATTCCATAACAGCCGGAGAAGCACTATGAGCGAGGCCAATAAGCTGGAGACAATTTCGGTTGAGGAGGCCGGCCGCCGTCTGGGAGTAGGTCGCAACTCGGCTTGCGAGGCCGTCAACGAGGCAGAACAAACGTCGCTCCGGACGATCCTCGGAAAATGGTGCGCACCATGAGCGCCCCCTAATCCGAAGACGTTCAAAGAGCGCGACGACTGGCTGCGCAAGATGGGGTGCCGGCCATGACCGCCACCCAGGAATTTAATAGGGCCCGCGCTGCATTCATGCGCCGGGCGAGCGCGCCCGAGCTTCCCGCCGCCGCCCTGAAGCTCGCCTATCTGCTCGCCTACAAGCACATGGATTCCAAGACCGGGACCGTTTCCAGGCGCGCGCATGAGGAACTCGCGCGCGATCTCAACACGTCCGTCCGCTCGGTTCAGCGGTTGCTTCGAAATTCTTGAAGGCTGCGGTCTCATGATCCAACCCGGTCTGGGTCGGGGACTGACGGCGACCTATAAAATCGGGGACGCGCCGGGAGCAGAAAAGGCGACACCAGCTTCACCTTTTAATGCCGAAAAGGCGACACCAGCGTCACCTTTTGACGATGCAGAAAAGGCGACACCAGCGACAAGAAAAGGCGACACCAGCGACAAGAAAAGGCGACACCAGCGACAAGAAAAGGCGACACGGGTGTCGCCCCCTCTAAGAAAAATCTCCAAGAAGGAAGAAGTCCAAGAAGGAAGGAAGAGTCTCTCGCTGACGCTCGATGCGCGAGAAATACCGCCTCCGCTGGTTCCAAGAAAGGCAAGAAAGCGGCGTGCGGCGAAGGGGAGCTCGCCGAAGCGTTCGATCAGTTCTGGTCCGCCTATCGCCGAAGCCACTAGCAACGATCGATGAGGCGATCTCGCCCACCGTCACGCGGGCTATGGCGGCAAGTCGCAGTCTGAAAACAAAGCATCGCGAATTGGCGGTGGGGTGGGCTTTGCCCCATTGCGCGCGTGCGGTCCCGGCCGCGCGGCTTGTTCGGACGGTGCGCTGGCGGATTTTCCACAGGCGGCCGCGGTCGCTTCTGTGCTGAGCTGCGCGCTGCTCGCGCGGATTGATCCATCGGATGCGGCGCAGGTACCACGGCGCTGTATCGCCGCCTGGGAAAGCTGGATGATGCGGCGCAAGGAAAAATCGAGGGCGTGCTTGCGATGCTCGCCAGTGATGATCTCGGCGTGTCTGAGCGTGTGCGGCGTGACCCATGCGCCGAGGCCCGCTGCCGCAGCCGCCATGTGGCAGACGCGATTGAGTTGACGCACGGTCAGCGGCCGAAGCTGATCCTGGCCGGGAAACAGCCAGCCTTGTGAGCGTGACTGCCGCCACCACGCGCGCAGAAGCTCCAGCAGTTGCGGCGACAGCATCGCGTGGCGGTCCTTGCGGCCTTTGCCCATCTCGACGCGGATGAGCATGCGCTTTGAATCGATGTCGCCGACACGCAGCATGACGACCTCGCCGCCGCGCAGACCGGCGCCATAGGCGATGCTCAGCGCAGCTTTGTACTTGAGGCCAGGGCCGGGCGCCGCCTCGAGCAGACGCGCCACCTCTTCCGGCGCGAGAATACGCGGGAGCTTCCTCGGATAGTGCGCGCGAGCCAGCTGATGGGCAAGCTCGGTGCGACCCGCCGTGATGGTGAAGAAAAAGCGCAACGCCGATGCCGCGCTGTTGATGCTTGGTGGCCCGACGTCCGTCTCGGTCTGATGGACTTGATAGCGCCGCAGGTCCTCAGCGGTTGCCGTATCCGGTGAGCGGCCGAGAAACTTGGCAAAGGTCTCAACGTGGCGGATATAGTCGTGGCGGGACTTCTCGCCGAATTTGCGTACCGCCATGTCTTCCAGCATGCGGCGGCGCAACGCACTGATTGGCTTGGTGGCTGACGGCTTCTCGCTCATCGGGGGCTCCTGTCTTGAGGTGAGGTTCAGTGACCCCTCGATCCTCAAGACGGAGCGACCGTCCTGTCACCGCTTACGCCTCAACTGGTTGCCGCTGCCCTCGCCACGCCCGCCGAACCTTCATGCAGCAACTTCCCGCGTGAGCGGGTTCGTTCGGTGACCCACTGCGGACTCCGACGGCATTGGCCAAAAGGCGGTCGGTTGCGAAGTCGCTCGCCTACCCCTGACTGATCCACTTGGAAATTCGATATCCTGCTATCCGTCCCAGCCGGCAGGGGACCGACAAGCCCATCGGGCGTTCTCGCGGAGCATCTTTATTCCTGGCCCTTGCCGGGTCACCGGCAAGGACGAGGTGCTTCAAGGCCGGTTGAGAGATTGACGTGCTTCTTCAAGGCCGTCCCGTCCGCTATCCGCGTCTTTGCCGAGTGCGGCAAGCTGCTTGAACAGGTCTCGCGCGCGGCTCTCGTCGCCGGCGCGGCTGGCCGCCCGAGCGGCGCCGAGCACGGCGCGGTAGCGATTGGGCTCCTTGTTCAGGACCGCCTCGTACTCCTGCAGCGCCGCGTCGGCCTTGCCGGAGGCGAGCAAGAGATCGGCGAGCAGCTCGCGGGCGGGGATGAGCGGGCCTGGCGTCACGACGTGCTTTTCGGTCGCGTCCTCGCGGGCGGCGGCTTTCCTCATGCTCTTCGATGCACGCGTCGGACTTGCCTTCGGCGCAGAGCGCCAGACTGCCGGCGATGTCCGCCTGAATGTCGATCTGCTCGACCCAGTAGCCGAGCTTTCGCCTCCTTGGCCGCGTCGCGCAGCGCAAGCAGACGCTGCTGCTGTTCCTTCGCGGCCGCCGCGTTGCCGCTCCGCGCCGCGCCGATCGCCTCGTGCGAACGCGTTGACGGCCTCGGCCTGCGGATACTTCTTCCAAGGATAGGCGTCGGCTCCCGGCATAAGCGGAAGCGCCATGGCTTCCTTCCAGTCGTTGCGCTCGAGCGCAAGCCGCGCCGGCATTGCCGCATAGGCATAGGCGGCCGCGAAATTGTCGACGAGCTTCATGCTTCGCGAGCGCTCCATTGCCTCGCGCGCGGCGCGATCCTGGGCGAGCTGCAGATGGGCATAGACCAGGTAGTCGTGCGCGTGGTGCGCGTCGAAGGTGGCGTCGCTCGCCACGCGCGACGAAGCGCGGTTCGCCTCGATCGACTCGCGCCAGTACCCGAGGCGCGTGAAGATGTGCGACGGCATGTGCAGGGCGTGCGGCGAGTTGGGCGCGATCGTCGCGTATTTCTTCGCAGCCTCGACCCCGTGCTTCGCGATCGGCGGATAGTCGTAGCTGTGGATCATGTAGTGCGCGACGCCCGGGATGGTCGGGGTCCGACTTGACGAACCGCTCGAGGCTTTTCGCCGCCTTCAGTTGGTTGGCGTAGGTCTTGTCGGCGGGGTTGAAGTTCGCCGAGGTCACGAGCGCCGAACAGGATCGCCGCCTCCTTGTCGTCCGGGTAGCGGCGGGCGACTTCCGCCATCGCGTCGTCGTAGGCCTGCAGCCGCGTGCGATGGTCCACCTTCTCGTGGTCGCGCACGAACGCCGCGACCGCCTCGACATAGTCCTTCTCGCGCTGGCTCTTGAGGCCGGTCGAGCGCGCGGCATCGAGCGCGGCGACGACGTCCTTGAGCTTCGGCGCCAGATTGGCCGGCCAGGTGAACGGGTTGTCGAGAATGACCATCGCCCGGCCCCAATGGGCCATGCCGCAGGTCGGGTCGGCCTGCGCGACCGCTTCGAAGGCTTTCGACGCCGCCGGCCACCAGAATGAGTGGTACAAGGCCATGGCGCGGTTGAATTCCGCCTGCGCCGCGGCGTTGCAGTCGACCTTGAACTCCACCTTTCCGAGGCGCTCGGCCGCAACCGCATGGCTATGGGCGGAATGCGACCCCGATTGTGCTGTCTGGCTCAACGCGCACGGCGCAAACAAAGCGCTGAACAATAACGCCGCCCCGAGCCGGGGCATAAGCATCCTGCTAACCGGGAGCATGATCCTGTCCTCCGCTATCGGGCTTGGACCAGGTGCTGAGCCGGGAACGATTGCAGGCCCTCCCTGAGCACTCCGGACCCTAAATCCCTCGCAGCGAGGATTGTTCCGGCCGACCTTCAATCGCGTCGGGTTATCGCGACGCCTGCGCCGAACCGAAGGGACACTCGGTACATTCGACGGCGCTGAACTAACATCCGCTCTTGGCACGAACCGTCCGTGCCGGCCACCG
Organism: uncultured Alphaproteobacteria bacterium; assembly: GCA_963712435.1. Classification (GTDB taxonomy): domain Bacteria; phylum Pseudomonadota; class Alphaproteobacteria; order Rhizobiales; family Xanthobacteraceae; genus Rhodoplanes. Next base: position 4,633 of record CAVQIB010000026.1, read on the forward strand.
CTCGGGTTGGTCCGGAAGTGGGGGTCCAGCTGCCAGTGGCGGGCGCGGGGCACCGACTTTCAGCAATGGAGGGTAGACCGTCCGCGGCCGGCAAGCCATCGTCGTGGCAGCCCGTGACCCTGGCTGCGTGAAAACGCCTCGCTGCTATGATTCTCCTTGCTGATTTGCGGGGGATCGGATGAAGCGCTTCGTTGAGGGGGCGGATCGCGGGCAAGCGACGCTGTTTCCGGAATGCCTCGACGACTGGATCGACGAGAACAATCCGGTTCGCGTGATCGACGCCTTCGTCGACGAGCTCGATCTGGCCGAGCTTGGGTTTGACGGGGTCGCTCCCGCGGCGACCGGCCGGCCCGCCTATCATCCGTCGGTTCTGCTGAAGCTCTACATCTACGGCTATCTCAATCGGGTTCAGTCGAGCCGGCGGCTGGAGCGCGAGGCCGGGCGCAATGTCGAGGTGATGTGGCTGACTGGGCCGGCTTGTGCCCGACCACAAGACGATCGCCGACTTCCGCAAGGACAACGGCCGGCGCCATCCGCAAGGTCTGCGCCCGGTTCGTCGAGCTGTGCCGCGAGATGGGCCTGCTGACGAAGGCCAGCGTGGCGATCGACGGCAGCAAGTTCAAGGCGGTGAACAATCGCGACAGGAACTTCACGCGCGCCAAGATGGAGCGGCGACGGCGCAGATCGAGGAGAGCGTGGCGCGCTATCTGCAGCCAGCTCGACACGGCCGACCGGCAGGAGCCGATCGGAGGCGCTCGAAGCCAAGACGAACGCGTCTGAAGGAGAAGCTCGCCAAGCTGAAGGAGGAGATGCAGCAGGCTCGACGGCTCTCGAGGCGCAGATGCTGGCCTCGCCCGACCAGCAGATCTCGCTGACCGATCCCGACAGCCCGCTCGATGGCGACCAGCGGCCGCGGCTCCGGCGTCGTCGGCTACAATGTGCAGGTCGCGGTGGACACCGAGCATCATCTGATCGTCGCCCATGAGGTGACGAACAGTCGGCATCGACCGCTCGCAGCTGGCGAACATGGCCAAGCAGGCGAAGGCGGTTCTTGCAGGCGGAGACGCTCGATGCCGTCGCCGATCGCGGCTACTTCAACGGCGAGGAGATCCTGGCGTGCGACGAAGGCCGGCATCACGGTGACGCTGCCCAAGCCGATGACCTCGGGCGCGAAATGCGGAAGGCCGCTTTGGCAAGCAGGACTTTGTCTACGTGCCGACGAGGATGTCTACCGCTGTCCGGCCGGCGAGCAGGCTGCACCTATCGCTACACGAACGAGGAGGACGGCAAGACGCTGCGCCGCTACTGGACGACGGCGTGTCCGGAGCTGCGCCGCTCAAGTCGCAATGCACGACGGGCCAGGAGCGACGCATCCCGCGATGGGAGCACGAGCATGTGCTCGAGGCCGTGCAGCGAGCGGCTCGATCGAGACCCGGACGCCATGCGCCAGCGACGCGAGACGGTCGAGCATCCGTTCGGCACGATCAAGGCGCGGATGGGCGCGACGCACTTCCTGATGAAGACGCTGCCGAAGGTCGCCACCGAGATGGCGCTGCACGTGCTCGCCTACAATCTGACGCGCGTGATGAACATCGTCGGCATCAAGCCGCTGATCGCGGCGATCGGGGCGTGAGACGCCCTGATTCCGGCCTTTGCATCGCTTCAGGGCCGGTCACGATGGCCGCACGTCGCACCAGCGTTGCCTCCAGGCCCAAATCGAAAAATATGCTCGAAACGGTCGCGTCGCAGCGCACCGGTGCGCCAAGGCCGCACGACACCCCCTTCAGTACGTTATCACGCGCCCAAGACCCTGAGCGGAAACAAGGGCGCCAAGGTGACGGATGATGAGAGCTTGCGCACGATGATCGGCCTCAATTGCAATCAAAGTTCAGTGGCACTGAGTTTGTAGGTGCCGGTCTGCTTGCCGCTCGCCTCACACGAAACGTGGTACGTTTCGGTTGAAGCGGCGGTGTAGGTCAGGACCGAGGTCCAGCCCGGCCCCGCGCCATCGATGCTGCCGGAATCACTGTGCAGCACCTGCCCTGTGCTGTCGCGAAGCCGCAATACCGGATACTGCAAAGTCCCTTGGCCAGTATCGCTTCCCTCCAAGTGGAAGCGATAGGTCTTGCCGGACGTCAGCGTGATTTTGTGCCAGTCGACATCACCGGGAATCTCGATTCTGCCGGTCGTCGACCCAGCGATCGCAACCCTTCCGGTCGTCGCCGTCGCAGCCGCATAGTCGTCCGCATAGCGGAAGAATGTATATTCCGCGGCCAGATAAGTAATCCCCAGCGAGAGTAGGATGAGCGCAGCACCCGCCAATCCTGTCCTGAGACGCTGACCCGGAGCGATCCAATGTCCGAACCAACGGCCGCGCCCGGCAAAATCACCGATAAGGGCAGCGTTCGCCATTCGAGTCCTCGGGATAATCCCTCTCCAGTGTCCGAACCAACCGCGGCGCTCCTCGCGGCGCGAGCCAAGCATAACATGGTGGTCCGAGGCACGAGCGCGCGGGGCTACGGCTGACGGAGGAGCGAGTTGCTCAAGCCGCGCCAACACCTTCCCTAAGGATGCTTCGGCCAAGGGTGTGGGTGGAAGACTCTCAAGCATAATGCCGCCGACGTGCTCCATCGCGTCGACGAAGGCACGGCAGCGCGCGCAGCCGCTGACATGCAAGGCGACCGCAAGGCGCTGCGCTTCGTCAAGCGCGCCGGCTGCGAAGGCTAAAAGCATGACATCCGAGGGATGGTGCTCGGCCGTCATGACATTTCGCCCAGAAGGAAACGCAGCCGGCCTACCGCCAGCCGTAGGCGCGATTTGACAGTGCCGATCGGGATTTGAAGTTGTTCCGCAATCTCGCGATGAGCCTTTTCTTCGAAGAAGGAGAGTTCGATGACGCGCAACTGCTCGTCTGAGAGCTGCGCAATCGCCTTGCGCACGCATTCTTCCAATTGCGCCGCCGCGAATCGCGCTTCGGGCGTCAGCCGTGCATCGATGCGAAGCTCGACGGCGACTTCCATCTCGCTGTTGTCGCTGTCGATGCTGCACGCGACGCCGTCCTGCTCGCGCCGAAGCGCATCGATTCGCAGATTGCGGGCAATGGTATATATCCAGGCTGGCGCACCGGTGCTGCCGGGAAGGAACAACTCGGCTTTGCGCCAAACCGTGAGCATCGTTTCCTGGGCAATCTCTTCGGCCATCGCCTCGCTTGCACCTGAGCGAAGCATGAGCGTCTTAACGCGAGGTGCAAAATGCTCGAAAAGATTCACGAAGGCTGCGCGATCCCGCCGGGTCGCAACCGCCTCGATCTGACGACCCCATGCAACTGGTCCGGCCGCTCCGTTGCGTTCGGTCCGCATCAGCGTTGGAGACCTTGTCCACGTAAAAAACGCGAGCATCACGCTTGCAGCATTGCGATCCTAGAATAAAGCATTCCGGGCCTCAGACCGCAATTACAAATCAGCAGCACGACCAAGCGCACTTGGTGCTGGTTGTCTCCAGTCGCCGCCGACGTTACTCGACGATGCAATTTGGTTCAATTATACGGCTGGGAATGTCGTCGAAGCGTCTGAGACGGCGTTTCGTCAAACAACGAGCGATACTCGGTCGTAAACCGGTCAGGCTCGGTAACCCCGCGGCTCATTAGGATGTCCGTGACCAGCCGACCGCGGGCATCCGGGCTGAGCAGGCATTCACGGACCTTATTAAGGTGGCGCAATTTCAGAAATCGTGCAGGTGACATATTAAACACGTTCTTGAACGCATGACCCAAAATTCGTTCTTCGATGCTGCAAATGCGGCACAGATCAGCGACATGGAGCGGTTGAATTTCCGGTGAAGCGGAAAGAGCATGGCGCACGAGCCGATAGGAGTGATGTGGATCGCGCACTTCGTTTCGAACGTCCTTTGCAGTAGTGATCGCTGTCGATAGAGCGTCGATCAATTCCTCTTCCGAGTAATCAGGATAACAGGCGACAGGAATATCGGCCCCTTGCGACTCCGATTTCGCGGCCCTGGCGGCGACCCGGATCAGGTGTTGGCATGTCGAGCGCGCCACGGTGATGAGCGCTGACTCTCGCTTCTCAATCCGTTCCCCGACACGATCGGCCAATGCCAACGGCAACTTCTTGAGCGGAAGCAAAATCGAAATCCATTCATGAGCCGCACGGCCCGTAAAAATGAAGTCGCAGCCTGGCGGAAGCAGAGCGATGTCGCAGGAGGAGGCCTTCTGGCCGTTCATAGTGATGAGATCGGACAACATCGAGCTTTGAACGGCGAAGACAATCGCATCCGATCGATCCGTAATCCCGTCGGCAATTGTACTCGCCCCGGTCCGTCCGAATTGAAGCGCCGTGTCGGTAAGCGCGCAGCGGCGGACCGACCAGTCGCTCTGACCGCGTTCTGTTAGAAGGAAATCGACTTCAACGTCGCGCACGCCGCGAGCGTAGTCGCTGAATGTCGGCTCGAATCGAAGCGTAGCCGCTCGTTCAAGTCGCACTTGATACGGCGATAGGATGTCATCGGGTTGGTCAAGCTGCGCCAACAGCACTGATGCACCGGCCAATGACGTAGGGGCGAGACGGTCAAGCACGAAGCCGCCGACATGCTCCAATGCGCGGACGAAAGCGCCGCAGCGCGTGCATCCCCGGACATGATCGTCGATCGCACGGCGCTGCGCTGCGTCGAGCGTGCCAGCCGCAAACGCCAAAAGGACAACGTCGGAGGGGTGAAGCTCGGTCGTCATGACGTCGATGGATGTAATAATCTGGAAGGTCGAAACAAGTGAAGTTTTTGTAATACAGACAAGTGCGGTCTATCGATCAAAATCGCGATTGGCAAATCGGCCAAAAAATGCTTTCGCGCCAGTCGAACTACGACTTTGGGCGAATGAGCAGCCCTTAGGGCTCGTTCAGGAATTATCGCTTCGGGACCCGGGCTTTTGGCCTGATGGTGTAATTCCAGTCGCCGTGGAACGAGTGGCGCAGAATGTTGATGGCGTCCATCTCGCGATCGGTGATCTTTACGCCGGCCGGATAGGTTTTAGGATCGATCGCGCATCGCACCTTCAGACCCGTATTCGTGGTGGTGGCGGCGATCAGTTGAACGATGGTCTGGAGACTGACGAGCGGTTTGCCGCGCCAGTTCTGGCGTGATGAACGAGAACAGGCGATGCTCGATCTTGTTCCACTTGCTGGTTCCGGGCGGCAGGTGACAGACCGTGATGGCAATGCCGAGCTCGTTGGCGAGGGCCTGCAGCTCGCGCTTCCACAGACGGACACGCACCCCGTTGCTGCCGCCGCAATCGGCGGTGATCAGGAGCTTCGTCGCGTGCGGGTAGCGCGCGCGTCCCATCGTCTTCCACCAGCGCCGAATGGAATTGACCGCGAAGCTCGCCGTGTCGTTGTCGATCCCGACGCTCACCCACCCGGCATTGTCGGCGATGTCGTAGACGCCGTAGGGCGCCGCCCGACCGAGCTCCGGGATGATGAAGTCGTGCACGCGGACCGGTTCGGGCCGACCCTTCGGGCGCGTACTCACGCCCACCATTCTGGAAATCGCCCACCAGTTCCTTCTTCTTGGTGTCGACCGAAATCGCCGGCTCATTCGCCGCCAGCGCTTGCTTCACCTTTCTGTTGATGTACCCGAACTGGGCATCGCGGTCGGGATGCTCCGTCCCCTCGCGGGTCTTGCGATTGGCCTGCAGGCTGTACCCGAGATGGCGCAGAAGATCGCCCACCACATTGTGCGAAATGCGGTGGCCGAGCCCATGAAGTTCCGCCGCTAAATTGCGCAGGCTCTTGGCGGTCCACAGCAGCGGCGCCATGGGATCGCCGCGCGTCGTCGGCTCCACCAATCCCGCGAGATCGCCGAGCAGCGTCGGATCGGCGTCCACGAGGGCCGGGCGGCCGGCGCCCTTCCGGCGCACCCGACCCGGCGCCGCCTCGGGCTCCGCCTCGCCGCGCAGTTCCGCCAGCCCGCGACCGATCGTGCTACGCGCAATGCCGGTGATCCGCGCGACGGCAATGACCCCGCCACGACCGGCCGCCAGCGCTTCCGCGGCTGCAAACCGACGTCGCCCACGCTCGTCCAGCACAGGATCGAGCGCCGAATACCGTAACTTGATCGCCGTATCATCAATCACACGGCAATTCTAAACCCCGCGAGTCACCGTGGGAATCCCCTCACCGGTAATTCCGATTCGATAATTTCCCCACGGGCCCTTAGATGATCCGAAGGCCGTTCTGATCCGTTTCTAATAACCGTGACGATCTCTCACGCGCTGCTTGACGGCAGGGTCATCGACATGAGAACCGCAAAAGGCGAAGTGAATGCCTCGAATTTTGATCCTTGACGAACATTTTATTTCCCGCACGGGCTTGCGCATTCTCATAAGCGCCAAGGTTCCACACGCCGAAGTGATCGAGGCGAGCAGCCTGATTCAAGCATTGTCCCAGATTCAAGAAGCCTTAGATTTGGTACTCCTGGGATTGGAGCTGTCTAGCTTCGGGCAACTCAATACCCTGAAGGCGGCGCGCGAGGCCTCGCCCGCGACCCGCTTCGCGATCATATCGGCTGCGGACACGCGCGCGGCTATTCTCGCCAGCTTGGCCGCCGGGTTTCACGGTTTCATTTCGAAATACCAGTCCGATGCTGATATTCTTGCCGCCATCACGGACATCCTGTCTGGGCGGATTTATGTGCCGCTATCGCTCACCGAAGCCGAAGATCGCGACGCCCTCGACGGCCGTTTAGGTGCAGAAGAGGTGCCCATGCTCACGACCGAGGTCGATCTCCCCAAGCTGACGAAGCGGCAGAGAGAAGTTTTGTCTCTACTTGCCGGTGGGAAGTCGAACAAGGAGATCGCTCGTGTATTGGACATTGCCGAGGCAACAACGAAAATCCACACGGCTGCGCTCTTGCGCGCGCTCGGCGTGCGCAATCGCACGGAGGCTGCTTTCAAAGCAGGCAAGCTCGTCAATTTTCCGGGGTTGCCTGCTCCGCTGTGTCCGATGGCTGTGGCCCAACCGCTCGGGATGAACCGCTCGGCCGAAATTGACCTGGGCGTCCGGGTGCGCCACCGATCCGGAGCAGTCATCAGCTGATGCGCAATTAACCGCATTCCGCGATGACCGGTTGCATCAGGACCGCCATGAACACGCAGCGGTCGGCGGGATGATCCTTAAACCGAGGAGGCGCAGGCTCAGGTGACCTTTTGGCTGATGTGGACCGGCCAGGCCGCATCGCTTGGTCGAACTTTTTCGGCCGGGAAGTTGACGCGAATGCCTTGCAGCCGACGCGATCATGCGCGGCCTCGGACGGACGGGCATCGCCAAGCGTCGACGAGAAACTGCGTACCCCACCCTATGACCGTTATTGGCACATCACTGCCGATCGCTGCATTGCAGCAATCCGGCAGCTTTCCGGGGTACTCCGGCTGCACCGGCGCCGAGGTCGGCACGACGGCCGATGATCCTCATGCCCGCCAGTGGTCGCGGTAAACGGCAATGCCCTCCACGAGGTCGATGATGCGAGGCTGAGCTTCGCATTCTTGATCCGCATGAAACGCTTTGATGAGTGCGCGCCAGCGCGGCAGCGGCGAGCGCGACCCCGTGTGAGCTGCACCACTCCCGGCAACGGCGGTCAGACACGGCTGGCATGCGCCAAACAGTGGATAAACCTCGCCATACGATTGCTGTCACCGCTGCTCGGCGAATTATAATGCACTCCTGCCCGCGATCCATCGAACTTGCGGAATCCGGGCTGGCCCACTGCTCCGCACATCATAACGACATGCCCGAACAGCAGCTCGATCTTTTCTCAGCCGCCGGTATTCCGGCGGAACAGCCATTGCCGCAGGGGCTGGCGCGTCGCCCGGCGGTGGTGGATCTGGACGACCAGGCATTGATTGCTGCGATCCCGCCGTCAAACCTCGGCGACAGCACAGCTCTGGCAGCCGAAGCCGCGCGACGACGACTGGCAGCGGCCATTCCGGCCCTTGCGGCGCTCTGCCGACGTTTTGCCGGTTTTGGTTTTGATCGCGTGGTGCCGGAACAATCCGCAGCTCTGCGGGCACTCGCCGTGATCGGCAGTCGTGATGCGGCGCAGGCGGTATCCCTATTGATCGTGCGAGGGGTGGTGCAGGGACCAATGCTCGGTCTCGCAGTCAAGTTGTAGCTGCGCAGCTGCACGCCACCCTACCGGTCGACGTTTTGCGGTCTCTCCTCCGACGCGCCGACCCTGACATCCGTGCTAACGCTTGTCGCTGCGCTTGCCGACGACCGGAACTCATCGCTGTGATGATTGATCTTCTCGACGACCTAAACCATGCCGTGGCAAGATCGGCGGCGTGCGCCCTCGGACAAATGGGAAGGACTGAAGCTCGTCCGATGCTCGCCAGCCTGTTGCGAGAAGGGCCTTCGGAGGACGTGATTGATGCGCTATCTTCTGTCGCCGATGAGCAATGCATCGTTCTGCTTGGCCGCATTGCCGGATCCACGCCGGCCTTGTCTGAGGCGGCACTCAACGCGTTAGAGAGTATCGACCACCACCGTGCCAGCGCGATTGCGACAGCGATCCGGGGGCGCGCTTCGGCCATACGTGAGACGTCAGCCGCACACGAGTGAACCAGCTCAATACCGAGAGAGCCAAAAACCGCCGCGCGATCAACGCTCGTGTTGATTCCGGTTGCTCCCGGTGCTCCAAGTGATCTTTCGAAAAGTACGGAGATTCGGCTGACTAAAAGGGCTTTCATTTCAGCGACTTACGAAATCCGTACTAAATCGGCGAAGTCCAGAGGTTTGGAGAAAGACGGCCGGAGAGAGCGAATTTTCGGGCTCCGCCGGCTCCGCGCAGTGCAGAGGTTTGCGCGCGAACGCCCGTGTTTATTGGGGATTTTTCCGCCCTGGCGAGCCGGCAGAGAATATTTGGCGCGGTGCGACTGGCGGAGCGAGAGGAACCGGAATCCAACATTCTCTGTTTTTCGCTAATCATTGCAGTCGCTGCTCTCGTACCTGACCGGCGATAGCCGAAGCGCGACCGGTTCTCCACAGATGCTAATTCGCGTGGCGATGTGGACGCTGGTCATCTTGCGGGTCTCGGCCGCCGCGAGCCGGGCGAGCGTCTCTGTCTCCTGAGCTGGGGCCGGCGCACGCGTTCGCTCGTTGGGCGCGGGTCGAGAGACGCGACACGCGCGCAATGCGTAAGCACATGTAGCAGTGAACTTGAGTAAACCGCGATAAGCACAAATCAGAGCCGCACGCGTCGCAATCGAAGCGCATTGCCGACCACGCTGACCGAGGACAGCGCCATCGCCGCCGCTGCGATGATCGGGCGACAGGAGAATCCCGAAAGCGGGGTAGAGCACGCCGGCGGCGATCGGAACGCCGGCGGCATTGTAGATGAACGCGAAGAACAGGTTCTGTCGGATGTTGCGCATGGTCGCCTCCGACAGGCGGCGGGCGCGCACGATTCCGGTGAGGTCGCCCTTGAGCAGGGTGACGCCGGCGCTCTCGATCGCGACGTCCGTGCCCGTTCCCATGGCGATGCCGACGTCGGCCGCGGCGAGGGCCGGCGCGTCGTTGACCCCGTCGCCCGCCATTGCGACGACCCGGCCTTCCTTGCGCAGCCTTTCGACCACGGCGCTCTTCTGGTCCGGCAGCACTTCGGCTTCGACCTCGGTGATGCCGAGCCGCTTGGCAACCGCCTCAGCGGTGGTCTTGTTGTCGCCGGTCAGCATCACGACGCGGACGCGTTCACGCGACAGCGCCGCGAGCGCCTCGGGCGTCGTGCGCTTGACCGGATCGGCGATCGCGATCACGGCGGCGACATTTCCATCCGCGGCCAGAAAGATCGCAGTGGCGCCGTCGCGCCTCAGCCGTTCGGAATCGTTCTCCAAAGCCGACGTGTCGATCCCGAGTTCCCGGAGGAATCGGGCGTTGCCGAGCGCCAGCCGCCGGCCCGCGACCACGCCGACGACGCCCTTACCGGTGGGGGAATCGAACTCGGACGACATCCGAGAGCGGCAGATCGCGCTCGACGCGCCGCAGCGACGATCGCGAGCGCCAAGCGGATGCTCGCTCGCCTGCTCGATGCTCGCGGCGAGCCGCAGCGCTTCGTTCTCGTCGACCCTGCCGCCGGAACGACGCGCCGTGACCTTCGGCTTTCCCTCCGTCAATGTGCCGGTCTTGTCGACCACCAGCGTGTCGACCCGCTCCATGCGTTCGAGCGCTTCGGCGTTCTTGATCAGCACGCCCGCCTGCGCGCCGCGCCCGACGCCGACCATGATCGACATCGGCGTCGCAAGCCCGAGCGCGCACGGGCATGCGATGATCAGCACGCTGACCGCGGCGACGAGTCCGAACGCATAGCGCGGCTCCGGACCGAAGATCGACCAGGCGATGAATGCCGCAATGGCGACCACGATCACGGCCGGCACAAACCAGCCGGACACTCGGTCGGCAAGCCGCTGAATCGGCGCGCGCGAGCGCTGGGCCGCAGCCACCATCTGCACGATCTGCGACGAGCATGGTGTCGCGCCCGACCTTCTCGGCGCGCATGATGAAGCCGCCCGTCGTGTTGAGCGTGCCGCCGATCACCTTCGAGCCCGTCTCTTTCGTAACCGGCATCGACTCGCCGGTGACCATCAACTCGTCGAGCGACGAGCGGCCCTCGATCACCTCGCCGTCGACCGGAACCTTCTCGCCCGGCCGGACACGCAGGCGGTCGCCGACCATGACCACGTCGAGCGAGACCTCCTCGTCGGTTCCGTCCGGGCGTCAGGCGCCGCGCGGTCTTTGGCGCGAGGTCGAGCAAGGCGCGGATCGCGCCCGAGGTCTGCTCGCGGGCGCGCAGCTCGAGCACCTGCCCGAGCAGGACCAGCACGGTGATCACCGCGGCCGCTTCGAAATAGACCGCGACCGCGCCATCACCGCTGCGAAACGCCGGCGGGAACAGGTCCGGAAGGAGGACCGCCACGACGCTGTAGAGCCACGCGACGCCGACGCCCATCGCGATCAGCGTGAACATGTTGAGATTGCGTGGGCAGCGTCCCGCTCGCCCTGATCGGCAGCGTCGCGGCGCTGTGGATCGCCGGCCAGCCGCTGTCGGTCGCGAGCATGATCGGCTTCATTACGCTGACCGGCATCACGGCGCGTAACGGCATCCTCAAGATCAGCCATTACATCAATCTGGCGATTCACGAGCGCATCCCGTTCGGTCCCGATCTCGTCGTGCGCGGCAGTCTTGAACGCCTCCCCCCGTGTTGATGACGGCGCTGTCCGCCGGAGTGGCGCTCGTTCCGCTGCTGATCGACGCCGCCATGCCCGGAAAGGAAATTCTTCATCCGGTCGCCGTCACGATTTTCGGCGGCCTGATCAGCGCAACCCTGCTCGATACGCTGCTCACGCCCCTCCTGTTTCTGCGCTTTGGCGAGAAGCCGCTCGACCGCATCCTCGCCGCCACGCGCGAGAGCGCGCCGGCCGCAGGAGACCGGACCGCTGAGCGCCCCGCCGACGCGTTCTGAATGCAGAGAGAAGGAGAGATGCAATGAAATCAGTAAAGGCCCGTACCAAGTCATTGGCTTAGTCGTCGCGGTGCTTTTCGCCTGGGCGCAGCCCGTGCTCGCGCACGCGCCGAAGATGGGCGAACACGGCGGGCCGCAAGCGGATGCCGGAAGTTTTCACGTCGAGATCGTGCCCAAGGACCGGCAGCTCGAGGTCTATCTGCGCGACCACTCGGACAAGGCGGTCAACACCGAGGGTTTTCGCGGCGCCGCCATTTTCGTGATCGAGGGCAAGCCCGAGCGCATTACGCTGTCGCCTACGGGCGGCAACCAGCTCACGGGCGCGTCCTCCGTCAACATTCCATCCGCGCCGAAGGGCGCCGTGCAGATCACGACCCCGACTGGCAGCACCGTGCAGGCGAAGTTCAACTGAGCGCTAATCGGCGGCGAAACTGAGCCGAGCCCTAATATCCAAAGGAGTTCCCCCGGCTCTGCCGGGGTGGCAGTAGAAGTTTGACGTTTAAGGGGGTCCATCGACGAAGCTTCCGAATCGTGAAGCCGCCAAGCACACGAAGGGGAAGTCCATCGATGGACGAATTTGAGAGCCTAAGTCACACGAAATGGGACTGCAAATATCACGTGGTCTTCATTCCCAAGCGTCGCAGGAAGACGCTGTACGCGGAGCTGCGGAGGCATCTTGCGGAGGTGTTCCGAAGACTGGCGATGCAGAGGAATGCCGGATCGAAGAGGGGCATCTGCTACCGGATCACGTGCACATGATGATCTCAATCCCACCGAAATATGCGGTGTCGCAGGTGGTGGGCTTCATCAAGGGAAAGAGCGCGATCCACCTGGCGCGGGTCTACGGGGGACGGAAGCGCAATTTCGTGGGCCAGCACTTCTGGGCCAGAGGGTACTACGTCTCCACGGTGGGACGGGACGAGCAAGCCATCCGTGAGTACATCAAGAACCAAGAGGAAGAGGACAGGCGCCTGGAGCAACTTAATCTGTGGCGCTGAACCGCCACCTTTAAGTTCCGCCAGAAATTCATCAGACTATCCGTGCCGCCGAAGAGTGTGGTGAAGTTCGTTGAGTCCACGAGCACGATATCTCCAGTACACTGCTCATCGCCCGCGGTGCGACACGCGCCTGTGACTTGCTGTTTGTTCTCGTTACGATTGATAATGCTCTCACAACATCATGGGCGACGCGTTTCGGTGATCAGGAGGAACGTCATGAAATCAGTCATCGGCTTGCTATTCGCTGCCGCGATCTTCGCGACCGTCCCGATCTCAGCGCAAGTAACGCCGCGTGGTCTAGAACTGAGCGTCGATCGGAGCGAAGGCCATCACCTACGGGCACGCCCGTCGAGTTCAGCGGCGGGTGGCGAAGACGCGAGTTTCGACAAGAGCGACGGGCTGTCCGTCGCGGCTACTAATCCTGTCCGAACGCCAACGCCGCTACTGCGAAATCGGCGAGGCGCTTGCTCGATGGAGGGCCTGTCATCCGCCGCGCGCGAGCCGATTTCGGCGGCCGGTTCGATCCGGCCGAATGGCGGACGGCTGACTGAGCAGTCCGATCACTGGAAACGAACGCGGGCTTGCCCGCGCCGCGGGTGGCCACGCCGCCGCGGCGCCGCCGATGAGTGTGATGAACTCGCGTCACCTCATGGCTCCCTCAGCCCGAGGATCACACCCTACCACATCATTGTGGGAGTGCCGCATTGCACCAAAATCTGGCGGACGATGGCAGAGAGGGGTCAGAACGAGCCGTGAGCAAATGCAGCAAACCTGTGCGATAGCTCATGCCAAAAGGCGGACAGGCGAACTTGATCGCGAAACGCGCCACAGACACCGGATCCCCTCATCCGTCTCTGTCGCAGCGAAACGATGTCGCAGCCGTATGGACATAAATGCCGAACCGGCAGTTGCAAGGCGTGCCCCTGCGCCTGCAATTGCACTAATCGAATGAGAGGCTCAAAGAGAGGATGAAATGAAGCGGCGAGACTTCAATCGCGCGGCTCTCGGACTTGGCCTAAGCCCATTGCTGGCAAATCGCACCTTGCTCAATGGTACGAAGGGCCGTCACCGCCGACTTCCGCGCCGCCGAAAAAATTCAACATCGTCATCAAAAATTCTCCACGGACCTACAACCAAGTAAATGTACCGCGCAAGTACGGCGCTGGCCGCCGGTTTAGCATCTATTGGACCTGGAGTTATCCCTGGGAGGCCAATCGCGACGTGGCCGAACTGGACAATCGCTTTTCCACGATGACGGAAGTGCGTCGGGTGGCATGGCCCAACTACGAGACACCAGAATTTTCGGAGAAGGCGTTTCTGCAAGGAATTGGTGGCGTCCTTGAGCTGTTTCATCTGTCGACAATACGATTCCAGAATATCGTCGGCGAGGTGACCGGGCAGCCCGTCGTCGTCTACCAGCGGATCGATCAGGCCGGACAGCGGCTGCCGATCGATGAGCGGATGCTGGCTGATACCGACACGTTGATGGTGTTCGGCCTCGATCACATGATCACCGAGCAAGAGGCTGCTCCGGAAGAGATCGAAGCCATCAAGCAGTTTCTGACGCGTGAGGGGACCTGTCTGCTCCTTAGTCCCCATCACGATGTGGGTGCATCACGGGACCCGAAAAGACTGCAGATGGAGTATGCCCATCACGGCGATCCGCTAGTCCCTCGCCAGCAGCGATTCGGCCTTTACACGCGCAGCCTCATGAAAGGTCTCGGGGTGCCGGTGGAGAACCGGTTTGGTCTTCGCCCGGCAGTCATCAAGGGCACGAACCAGCTAGCTCCCCTCACGGTCATGCGCGATCTCGACACGCCTCGTTGGCTGGAGAACGTGACAACGTTCAATTTTCACCAGCACCTGCCGCACTACGCATTGACCACGGAGGACACGAAATCCATTCGCGTACTGGCTCGGCAGCCGATCGATTTGACGAAGCCGCATCCATTCATTGAAGCCGGAAACACCGAATTCAACATGTTCCTCTGGATGCCGCCGGCCGGCACGCGAGCCGGCCACATCCTGCTGGCAGACCTGACCATCTTCACCACTTTGTTCGGCGGCTCCGAGAGCCTCGACAACTTTTGGAACAACCTCGCGACAAAGGGATAGGCCATTCATCGAATGGAATTCAGACCGACGAATACACGAGAACTGCTCGTTCACAAGTTGCGGCGCATGCAGCGATCAATAGCCGATGAATTCCTCAGCACGGAAAGGGACGCTTCATGTCAAACGAAACGCCAGTGAGCACGACTCGGCGCGGCTTCCTAGGAACGGCAACTGCAGCCACCGCACTGACGCTGACCACTCCGCCTGCTGCAGAAGCACAGGTTGCGTCGAGGTCCGCTGACGAAATCAAGACGGCGCAATTGACGACGACTGGACAAAACGTCCAGCCCGTCGCGACCGGCACCGGCGACTGGACGAAGCCGGCCGCAATGGCGATCCCCAAGGAAGGATACTTCAAACTGGAGCAAGGCCGTTATGGTCCAGATCTTTCCAAGAACTCCCGCAAATTACGGCTTTACGGTCCTCGTGAAGGTGAAGCCCGGACGGGAGCAAGCGATTCGTGAGTACGGCAAGACGATCGAGGAGGCGGTAAAGGCCACTCCGAGCGTACTCGCGCCGCTGAAGCTTCACTACCTGCGCTGGGTCCTGTTCGATGTCGGTTCAGGCTTGCACTTCATGTATCAGGGCATCTTCGATACCGACTTCGACAAATATGTCGAGGATGCCATAGCGCTTTTCAACTCGACCGGCATCACGACGGTATTTGTAAATCTGGAAGGTTGGCCCGAGGACTGGAAGACAAACATGCTCGGCCGTGATCAAGTTCTTTCGTGATCACCAGAGGCCCGAGCTTTCTGGAATACGGAGAATACCCGTATGTCACCGCCGACGAGGTGAAGAAAGCACTCAGAGTAAAAGGCGCGGTCTCTACCATGCTTGACCAGATGCAGTGAGGCGACCGCGCCCAACGGATCGACCGCAGTCCATCATGCGGGGTGACACCGTTCATTTTTGTCGCGGCGAATGCTGCATCGGCCTCGGATCAAAGGCGCGGCGGATGCTTGAGCTCGATGATATCCAACACATCGTCGTAACCCGTGTGCCCGCGCTGACGGGTCGGTATGAGTTCCTTTCGTTTCGCCAGGCCGCTCAAGGACGGGCTTGGCTCTCAGGGATGCTCGACAAGGTGGCTTCCGTTCAGGAGGCTAGGGATTCGATCGAACGAGAGCAAAGATGGGTGTCGATCGCCTTTACTTGGCAAGGACTTCGCGCGCTCGGGGTGGACGAACAAGCGCTGGCGACGTTCCCGGAAGAATTCCGGCAGGGCATGGTCGCGCGCGCGGAAGTGCTTGGCGATACAGGCAGGAACCATCCCGATCGGTGGGTTGGCGGCCTCGCCAGTCCGAGGCTGCACGCCATCGCAATTCTTTTCGCGCGCAATGCTGACTGAGCGCCAGCGCGCAACGAAAGAACACCAGACGTTCTTGGAAAGAACTTCGGGTGTCGAGGTGCTTTCATCGTTGGATTTGGACGGCTTTCCGCCATTTGACTACGCGCACGAGCATTTCGGTTATCGAGACCGGCTCTCTGAGCCACAAATCGAAGGAACAGGAGTGGAGCCGACGCCCGGCTCGGGCGCGCCTGTGAAGGCAGGTGAGTTCATTCTCGGACATGTCGATGAGAGTGGCGAGTTGATTCCGTTGCCGCAAGCCGGAAGTCCTCTCCCGAAATGGCACCTTCATGGCTTATCGCAGATTGCAAGAGCATGTTGGCGCCTTCCGCGACTTTTTGCGACAGCATGGCGGACCAACAACCGAGGGCCAGGAACTGATCGCCGCGAAGTTGATGGGACGCTGGCGGAGTGGAGCTCCGCTCGTTCTGGCACCCGAGAAGGACGATCCAGCACTTGGCAGCCGATTACCAGCGCAACAACAATTTCAACTACGCGCAAATGGACCCCCAAGGGTATGCGCGTGCCCCTTGGTGCGCATATCCGACGAATGAATCCTCGGGATACGACGGTGAACATCCAGCGCCGAAGAATGATCCGACGCGGTGCGACTTACGGACCTCCTTTGCCAGAAGGGGCGCCGGAGGACGGTGTCGACCGTGGCATTGCAGCTTTCGTTCTGTGTGCCAGCCTCGTACGACAATTTGAGTTTGCGCAGAATGTTTGGATCAATGATCCGAACTTTCACGAACTGGGCAACGAACGAGACCCATTGATCGGCAACCAGGACGGCACGTTCGACATGACAATTCCGAAACGGCCGATCCGTAAAAAGATAACGGGCCTGCCGGCCTTCACCACGCTGTTGGGAGGTGCATATTTCTTCCTTCCCAGTATTAGAGCGCTGAATTTTCTGACAAGGCTAAATTAGGACGGATGGCCTGCGACGCTTTCGTTCCTATGGTGACCTTACAACTCAAAGTGTGGGCCGCGGCCGTGCGTACTCGCAATCGAATACGAATCTTGCGCGGCGCAAAAAAGTTGGGCGACGACAACCGCTCCGGGTCAACCTCGACCGTCCCGACATCCTTCAACTGTCGGCTATCCTATCGATCAGCTGCCGAACCGCAAGCTCTGGATCGCATGATCGAACCGACGCGATTGGCACACAGCGGGTTTCGGCGATCGTCGGCTTTCGGCGATTTGCTGCTGTGCGGGGAGGGCTTCCATTGGCGAAGGCACGCAACTCAGCTTCAGCCCGACGAGGAGAGCAACGCGGACATGTAGCCGGCCGCGCCAGGCGCGTCGGCGCGCTTGAGCGTAATGTCGACCTCGATCACCTTGCCGACGCCGCGGGCGTCCTCGGCCGCAAACCGCACGGTGAACTTGCCGAGACGGAGCTGTTCGGGGCTGTTCTGGTCGCGAATGAACTTGACCTCGTAACCGAGGATGTCGCCGTCGGCCTTCAGGTCACGAAGCGCGAAGCCCCATGGTGTTGAGCACCGCCTGTACCGTCTGACCGGTGATGTTGAAGCGGCCGAGATAGAAGCGGAGGGTCCGGAGGAACATCAGGTGGATGTAGTCGCGGCCGCGCGTCACGTTGTAGAACCGCCAGAGCGCTCCTCGCCGGCGTTGTCGGTGCCGACGAAGACGAAGCCGCCAGAGGCGATCGCGGTTTCGACGCCCATCTCACCGCGGAGCAACACACCGACATTGCTGGAGAGCAGCCGCTGGCCTTCGGTGGCGCCGTCGGTCAGGGAGAAGTTGATGGCGGTGGGCCGACCATCCCCTGGACCGGCTGGTTGGCCGAGGAGTGGAACGGCCGGCCCTGCTTTTCGTGGTCGCGCCGGACCGCGATGCCGACCACCGCCGGCGACACTGGCGGGTACCACTGTCTCCGTGGTGCCGGCGAGCACCTTCACCGCTGGATCGACCGGGATCAGCCGGTCGCCGCCGAGCGTCTCCCGCCAGTCGATGGCGGCCTGGCGCGACGTATCGGGCCCGCCGACCACGGCCATGCCGATCAGTCTGTTGAGCACGCCGGTCAGGGCCGCACAGACCGGATTGGCGAGCGGCTCGATCGTCGCGGTCGCCGCCGCTCCGGTTCCGCCGCCGCCGCTAAAGCCGATGATGGGCGGCGCATCAAACCATTGACCGGGATTGTCGACCGCGACCGAAGTAACGGCGCCATTCCGGCGGCGTGCGCGGTCGCCCATTGTCCGGCGTGATCGTCACACTCGGAGCGCTGGCGTAATCCTCGCCGCCGTCCGTCAGCGTGATCGTGGCGAGCCCGCTCGGCTGCTGATGGGTGAAGCCGGGCGCGGCGATCAGGCGCGGGATGACGCCGAGCTTCTGGCCGGCCTTGAGGAAGGCGTGCATGCCGGTCCCCGCCACCGAGTCCCCCGCGATGCTGGCGATGGTCTCCCGCTCCTTCTCCGCGTCAGTACCGGCCTGCGACGCCGCAACCCGCACCAGCACGATACGCGCGGCCTGCTGGAACTCGGCGAGCTGAGCGTTGACGCCATTGATGGCGTCCTGGATGAGATTATTGGCGCCGAGCGCCGCCAGCATGCGGATTCCGGGGGAAGTCGGCCACCATTCCGGGATGATCTCGCCCCCATTCCGATTTGATGTCGCTCGGCGTTCCGGGATGATCTCGCCCGCCATTCCGGGATGAAGTCGCGCGGTTGAGGGCACCTCTGCTGGCCCGCTTAGGGTCCGCTCCTTTGGCTTTTGCCGCGGGAGAGGACGATGCCAGCAGAGAGGATCGCGATGCGCCAGGTGCGCGACGTGCTTCGGTTGAATGCCGCCGGGGTATCCGGCAACGAGATCGCCCGCCGGGTTGGCGTGGCGTCGTCGACCGTGCGAGCTGACCTTGAAGCGGCTCGCTGCGGCCGGTCTCGACTGGCCGTTACCGGCCGAACTGACCGACGCGGCCCTGGAGACGCAGCTCTTTACCGGGGCCGGCAAGAAGCAGGGTCACCGCCGTCGCGCCGAGCCCGATTGGGCGGCGATCCACCGCGAGCTGAAGCGCAAGCACGTCACGCTGCCGATCCTGTGGGACGAGTACATCGAGCGACATCCCGATGGGTATCGCTATTCGCGGTTCTGCGAGCTGTACCGCGGCTGGGCCGCGCATCTCGGTCACGATGCGGCAGACCCATGCCGGCGGCGACAAGCTGTTCGTCGATTACGCCGGCGACACGGTGCCGGTGATCATCGACCGGCTGACCGGCAAGACCCGGCCGGCGCAGATTTTCGTCGCCGTGCTGGGCGCCTCTAACTTCACCTACGCCGAGGCGAGCTGGACGCCAGGGGCTCGCCGATTGGATCGGCGCCCACAGCCGCCTTTCGCGGCGATCGGCGGGGTGCCGAAGCTGCTGGTTCCCGACAATACCAAAAGCCTGCCCTCGCGAAGGCGGGGGTCGCGGTGATCAAGGCCTGCCTCTACGAGCCGCAGGTCAACCGCACCTACGCCGAGATGGCCGCGCATTACGACACCGCGATCCTCCCGGCCCGACCGCGCCGCCCGCGCGACAAGGCGAAGGTCGAGGCCGGCGTGCTGATCGTCGAGCGCTGGCTGATCGGCCGGCTGCGCCATCGCCGATTTCATAGCCTGGCCGAACTGAACGCGGCGATCGGCGAG
>CAVQIB010000027.1:0-23431 GCA_963712435.1 uncultured Alphaproteobacteria bacterium
GCGCATGCCGATCGGCGAACTCCTCGATTTCTCCATGAACTCCACGCTGTCCCGCACCGTGATCACCTCGACCACGGTGATCCTGTCCCTGCTCGGGCTGTTCTTCTTCGGTCCCGAAGCGATCGAGAGCTTCGTCCAGGCGATGCTGTTCGGCGCGGTCGTAGGCGTTTATTCGTCGGCCTTCATCGCCGCGCCGCTGCTGATGATATCTCGGCGTCAGGACGCAGGGCGGATCGGAGGAGCTGGCGCCGGCGCGGCGCGCCCGGCCGGGGCGCGAACCTGAACAGATGTCCGGCGAGCAGGCGAGCCCGCATCTGCCCATCCCGCGCAGATCGACGCCTATGGCGCGGGCGGGTTCCGTTTCGCCGGCATGTCGCATCGCGGCTCGCTCCTGTTCCAAACGGAATCTGGGGAATCGGCCTCGCCGCGCCGGACGCGATCGGCGAAGCAGAGCTCTCCCTTGTGTTCGCGAGCGCGCCGCCGATCGAGCATCTGTTGATCGGAACGGGCCTCAATCCGTGGCTGGCGCCCCAGCCGTTGCGGGCCCGTTTGCGCGCGCAGGGGATCGTCGGCGAACAGCAATGCCGACCCGCGCGGCCGTCCATACCTACAACCAGCTGCTCGCGGAGGGACGGCGGATCGGCGCGCTGCTGCTCGCCGTCGAGTGAGGTCCGTCCGCTTGCGCGACGATGACGAAACGGGTGCAGTCTCGACGTGGATCTCGACGCCCACTGCGAAGCGCTGGTCCGCGCCGCCGACAAGGACCGGTTCCTCGCGAGCCTGTTCGCGCCGGCCGAGCGCAGGCGGCGCCTGTTTGCGCTCTACGCCTTCAATGCGGAGATCGCCCGGGTGCGCGAGGTCGTCCGCATGCCATTGCGGGCGAAATCCGCCTGCAGTGGTGGCGCGACGCGCTCGCAGCCCCCGCTCAGAGCGAGGCCCGGGCGAACCCGGTCGCCGACGCGCTGATCATCCTCGACACCATCGCCGCATGCAAATTGCCGGTCGAACCGCTGCTCGCATTGATCGAGGCGCGCAGCTTCGATCTTTACGACGATCCGATGCCCAGCCTGGACGCGCTGTACGGCTATGTGCGCAATACTTCCTCACTGATCGAACTCGCCGCCGTGATCCTCGGCGGAGCGGACCCGATCGCGAGCGGCCTCGCCGGGCTGCTGGGACTCGGTCGGCCTCGCGGCTGCTGCAGGCCTTCCCCATCCATGCCGCGCATGGGCGGCTTTATCTGCCGCTCGACCTGCTCGGCCGCTACGGCGTCGATGTCGCCGATGTCCATGCCGGCCGGGCGAGCCCGCATTTGCGCGCGGCGGCGTCGTCCGATATGCGGGGGCGGGGTGGGGCGCGTGCGTCTCGAGCTCGACCAGGTCGCAGCCGCCCGCGACCGCCTGACGGCGTCGGCGCGGCCGGCATTCCTTTCCGTTGCGCTTGCCCGTTTGCTGCTCGATCGCTTGCGCGCCCGCGACACCGATCCGTTCGTTCCCGTCGAGGTCGCGCAGTGGCGCCGGACGGGCGCTGTGGCGCGCCGCGCGCAACCTCTCGGGCGGGCTTTAGCCTAGGCCGCGCTCACAGCGCATAGCGGTCGCGCAGGTTACGCCGGTCAGCGACGATGCGACGACCTCCTCGCTTTGCTCGGTCGCAATCAGGGGATCGATGAGGTCGATCTGGTTCATCGCGATGAGCTGCAGGATATCGGTGCGCAGCGCGTCCGCGCTTGTCGCGGCGTGGAGCTGCGCCTCGTCCCCCTGCAGCCGCTCCGGCATGCGCGCCGGAACCGCCGTCGTCGACAGATCGCGCAGCAGGGACGCGTCGGCCGCGTCCGATTCGATGAAAGCGTAGAGCCCGGCGCCGCTGCGGCGGTCGGGGAAGGCGACGTCGATCGCTGCGTCGCGCACGGCGGGGTGCCGCTTCAGCCAGGCGGTGAGCGCCGGCGCGTCGTTCATCAGCCGCAGTCCGCCGCCTTCGCGGTCGGCGAAATCCACAACATGCCGCGTGATCCAGTAGTACACGCGCTTGCCCGTCGCCAGCCATCCAGATTCGGGTCGGCCAGCTCTTGCGCGAGCATGCCGTTCGCCGGCGGTCAGGCTCTCCGGCGCGTAGCGGCGCTTGTGCTTGAGCAGATGACGCAGGTCCTCGTACGCCATCACGCGGAACAGCCGCGTCCGGCGGCGAAAGCGAGGCGAGCTGGAAATCGGTCAGCGCGGCGCGCCCGTCCGGGGTTCTCAGCCAGTTCGTTCTGTTCCTTGGCGAGATCGTTGTGCGTGAGAAGCGCGCGATGCAGCGCGCGCAAGGCCCGTTTCGCCGATCGGAAATACGCCGGGTCGGCCTCTGGCTTGGCGATATGCAGCGGCAGGCCGTCGATCCAGCCGCGCACCAGGCTGCGGCGTCCCGCGAACAGGAGCGGCGGCGTGATCCCGAGCCGGCCGGCGATGGCGAGCGCGCGCGCTTCGCGGCCGACAGGCGAGGGCGATGGAAACGACCACCACGGGGCCACGTCGATCCGCCGCAGCACCGCCGCGACCTCGCCCGTCTGGACAGGAAACGGCCGCGTGCACGGCGCCGAAGACGTCGCGCTTGAGGACGAGCTCGCTGCGAAAGCGTCTCGCGATCTCTCCGGAACGGGCTGCTTCGACGTCCATCGCCGTGATAGCACAGGCTCGCCGTCCGAAAGAGGGCGCATTATCCGCGGCGACGCCGCGGCTGCCAGCGGCGATCGACTGGATCCAGGTCGGCGAGGGCGCGCGCGGTGAGCGCGCGCTTCCTGGCGAGGGTCTTCGCCGTGCCTCGAGGCGTTCGCCGTCCGGCTGGCGGAGGGCTCGGCGAGCGGGGGGAACAGCCAACATCGACGTTCATCGGCTGGAACGAGCGCGGACCCGCATCGATCGTCTCCACATGCCCCCCGGGACACGCCCGAGCAGCGCCCCGTGCGCGGTGGTCGGCGGCGGAGGGTCAAGCGCTGCCCCGAGCCGCTCCGCGGCGGCGAAGCGGCCGGCCAGCAGCCCGATCGCGGCCGATTCCAAAGACATAGCCCTCGCAGCCGGCGAGTGATCTGCCCGGCAAAGCGCAGGGCGTGCGGTCCTACTTGAGGCGCAGCGTGGCGTCGAGGAGCTTCGGCGAGTTGAGGAATGTGTTGCGGTGGAGCCCGCCGAGACGCGCGAATTCCGCCGCTCCGAGTCCGGGATCGTGCGGAAATCCGGGTCTGCTCGTCGTGTTTCAGCTTGGTCTGGAACCCGACCACGAACAGCGCGCCGAGCCCATTGTCCTGCCGCAGCTGCGCGACCGCATACGGCTTCTCCGTCGGCCGCGTGCATATCGGCGACGATCCACCGCCAACACCCATGTCGACGTCGCCGCACTTTTCCGGCCATCACCACGATCCACCCCACCAACCGAAGGCAGCCGAAGAAGCGATGAACTCGCCGCCGAAACGCCTCGTCCTTCACCAGCGACTTCAACGACAACGACGGTCAGGCCAAGCTGTTGCTGAGTGCATGTTCAGAGTCGCTCTACCACAGCCGCCTTGTCCGGCAGCCGCCACTGGTATTGAGGCTGATCGATGTCGACCGTGTCGCGACGACGACGGGGCGCATTGTGTCGAAGGCGTGGCAGTGCTTCCCCCGGTCAATGCAGCCTGCTAGGGCCTGGGACCAGCACGTAGGGGCTGGGTCGCCCCAATCATCACCCATCACCACCTCCCCCCCTCTCCGTGCTGGATGTTGATCAAAGAGGAATGGGCGGGGGCGCAGTGGTTTCAGCGACCGCTGAGAGCTGTTCGGTCCACGGACGCGCCCCGCTGTGTGTGTGTGTGGTGGCATTTTATGAGCGAGTGGTCAGCCGGCGACATTTCCGGTACAGGCGGCTGGATTGACGTATGTTGTCCAGGCGTGTTAGTTTGAGCATAGGAGTCGCAGAAGCCTGCTTGTTGTCATTGTTGTGCACACCGGCGAGCGCCGAATGCTGTGATTGTAGTCTACGCTGCTCCTCCACCTGGTGAGCAGAGGCCGCCGTCAGGGACACCATCAATGTGTGTCAGACGAGGCTCCGAACGCCCAGGCCAGGTTGTCTAGCTTATTTGGGGCGGGCGGGCCGAAACGAAGAGCGCCCGCCGAAGCGGGCGTTTCTCAGCTGTTCAGTCACGCAAATACACACTTTACGGCGTGACGAACTCAGCCACGGGGACTACTCGGCGAGCCGCTCAGAACTTGAAAGCGACCCAGGTCAACAGGGGCAGCGAGTCGGACGCCGAGAAGAAGCGCAGCCGACCCAAAAATGATCGTACAAGCCAAGCATTTGCCGGCTACATCCTTCACCGCGATCATGTTCGTTCTCTTATTAACGTGCTTGTTCTTCGCGGATATTGGACGGCGACGTTCGTCAGGTGTGCGCGGCTTCCCACGCGATCCGCTGAATGTCGCAACGCGTGATGCCGATATCGGCCAGCTCGCGGTCGTCCAAGCGGTTCAACTCACGAAGACTTTCATTGTACCTACGCCAGACCCGAAGCATCCGAACCAAGCCAGCGACCAGATACATGGCTGTCTCCTTTTGCTTTGCCGCAGCGTTTCCACCGCGCTTCTCGACCCTGTAGATAAACCCCTGGCTGTAAAGAAGAAGACCTTATGTTGCGATGCAGCTATTCGCGGTCCGCATAGGTCGCAAAGACTTCGTTGAAGTTTTTCTCACGCATCCATCCCCGGGTCTTTTCAGGCGGTCCGCGTGTGGGGGATTGCCCGGGCGGCGTTCGAACGGATCGACGAAATTACCTATTTTGCCGCGGGATAGCCGGCTCCGCGCCACGCCGTGGACCTGTCTGCGCCGCAGATTGAGCGGAAACTTCCGTGCCGCAGTTTCTTGCGTCCGCGCCTTTCGCGCGGCGGAGGCTGCGTATTTTTTTCGACACACCCAAGGGAGAAAATGTCGATGCGTTATACTTTCGTTGGTCTTGCGACAGCGGCGGTGATCGCGCTCGCGTCCGGGGCGCAGGCCGCGCCGCTGGGCGTTGCAGGCGGGCTCGGCTCTGCGGGGGAAGCGTTGGATCTCGCTGAGCCTGCCCAGTTCTTTTTCGGCGGGGCGCGCTACTGCTGGTACGACGGCTGGCGCGGCCCGGGCTGGTATCAGTGCGGCTACGGCTGGCGTCGTGGTTACGGCTGGGGCGGTCCGCTCGGATGGCAGGGCTGGCGACGTGGTGGCCCTGGCCCCTACGGCGGCGGGGGCTGGTACGGCGGTGGACGCCGCTATGGTCCTGGGCCCGGGGGGCCGGGTTTTGCTGGCCCCGGCCGAGGTCCTGGAGGCGGCGGCATGGGGGCGGGCGGCCCAGGCCCGGGCGTGCGGGCGTTTTCCGGCGGCGGCGGGGGTGGACCTGGTCCGCGCGGCGGCGCCCCCGGCGGTGGACCGGGGGGCCGGTCGGCAGAGAAGGGGGATTTCCCGGAGGTCGGTGACCCAATCCGCGCAGTGTGTGGCCTGACGAGGGGCGGGGCGTCGGCTCCGCCCCCGTTTTCGCGCCTGCGGCAGACTGCACAAAAGAAACGTCGCAACGTGCGTTTACGCTTGCCAATCCTCTCCGGCCGTGTTGCTCTCGCACTGCAACAATCAAGCCGCCGGAGAGGCAAATGGCAAACGATAAATTGGAGATTCGCAGCCTCTTTTTCGAAGACCTCACGCTGGGGATGAGTGAAGTGATGTCGCACACGATCACCGACAGCGACATCAAGGGTTTCGCCGAGCTGAGCGGGGACCGCAACCCGATCCATCTCTCGGAGGAATTTGCCGCCAAGACATTCCTGAAAACACGAATTGCGCATGGGATTTACACGGCGAGCTTCGTCTCGGCTCTGATCGGGATGCGGCTTCCCGGCCCAGGGGCGATCTATATTTCGCAAACGCTTTTCTTCCGCGCGCCGGTCCGTCTCGGCGATACGGTGGTGGCGAAGGTCGAGGTCGTCGAGCTGATGGCGGAAAAGTGCCGCGCCCGGCTCGCTTGCAGCTGCAAAGTGGGCGACGAGGTCGTGCTCGAGGGTGAAGCCTGGGTGAAGGTGCCGTCGCGCTTGCCGCGCCCCGAAAAGGCCGCCTGACGAGGATTCTGCATTGCGGCGCCCGGCCGGAAAAGGGCCGGCGCCGCCGCCGGAGTAGGCAATTTGTTCAAGATACGACAAATAGTTTTCGCATCTGCGAACGTTTCATGTATCTTGAGCAGGGGGGTTGGTTCACCGTGATGAGAAGGAGGGTTGAATGACCCCTCCCAAGGAACCACTGGCTATCCTTAAGGCGCTGTTTTTGCGTCTTTTCAAAGCGCAAGCCGCTCCGTCTCCCGTACTGGTCGGAGTGGGAGCAGGCAAGGTCGCTATCGAGTCTCCGCTGCTTTCCGGATTCTGCGCCTGCGCCCGGACCGGCCGCCGTCGCGGACAGTTCGGATCTCCTCAAGCGCCGCATGCGCGCCTTGCATCTCGACCCCGGCGATCTCGGTCGCGCCCCGGCGTCGTTCATCGGAATCAAGACCGGGCTGTGCGGCCGCTGCGAAGCGCGCGGCACATGCATCCGCGAGCTTGATGACGAGTTCGCCGATCCGGGCTGGGGCGACTGGCGCAACTACTGCCCGAACGCGACCACGCTGAGCATTCTGAGCACCTTGCACGAGTGCGAGGACCAGCAGCAGAGCCAGATGGGACAGGCAGCACAGCACGCGTAACGACCTGCAAAGAGGCGCTGGCGACCGGGCCCCGGCCCGCATGTGTGCGGGAGCGAGGTCGCGGCCGCTCCAGGAAGATCGCACTTCAAGAGCATTTCTGACGCCTGGCTTTTGACGACGGCCGGCAGACGAGCGTCTCCGACGCGGCGTCGCTAGCTCGGTCCTCCCCCTCCGGTCCCGGCGTGCAAATCGAGCGCGATGTTGCGCGCCGCGCGCAGAGAAGCTTTTAGGCAATCATGGGCGCGAAATTAGGCGCGACAGTTGAGAGATTCTCGCCCATAATTTGGCTTAATACTTGCTGACATAGGAGCGGAGCAGTAAGGACAATGGAGCGTGTCCGATGCTTCACGCCGATCCGGGACGGTTACGCCGTTCGCTCGCGCCCGCGGCAAAGTCGGTCGCGGTGAGTGAGATCGCGCTAACCGGCGTCTACGAAATATCGAAAATCCTGACTTCGGCGCATCGTCTCGAGACGACGCTGTCGAACGTCGTCAATCTGTTGGCCTCGTTCATGCAAATGCGGCACGGCGTGATCGTGCTGCTGGACCATGACGGCATTCCGGACATCGTGGTCGGGGCCGGCTGGAGCGAGGAATCCTCCGAGCGCTATCGCGAACGCATGCCGAAAAAGGCGATCGGCCAGGTGATCGCGACCGCGATGCCGTTCGTCGTGCCCAATGTCGCGGCGCATCCTTTGTTCGAGCCGGCCGACATCGCGGCGCTCGGCGCGGATAACGGCGCCACCGTGTCGTTCATCGGCGTGCCGATCCGCATCGGCTTCAAGGTCGTCGGCTCGCTCTCGATCGACCGCGCCTTCGATCCGGATTCCGCCTTCCGCCTCGATTTTGACGTCCGCTTCCTCGTGATGATCGCCAATCTGATCGGGCAGACGGTCGAGCTGCATCGGATGCTCGCGCGCGACCGCGAGCGGCTGATCGCCGAGAGCCATCGCCTGCAGAAACAACTCGCCGAGTTCAAGCCGGAGTTGGGCAAGGGCCCGGTGGCCGGCATTCTCGGCGACAGCAAGCCGATGCGTTCGCTGCTGGAGAAGATCGCAGTCGTCGCGCGATCGCGCTCGCCGGTGCTGCTGCGCGGGGAGTCGGGCACCGGCAAGGAGCTGTTCGCCCGCGCGATCCACGATATGTCGCCCTGCGCGAGCGGCCCCTTCATCAAGGTCAATTGCGCCGCGCTACCCGAATCGGTGCTCGAGTCGGAGCTGTTCGGCCACGAGAAGGGCGCCTTCACCGGCGCCGTCGCCGCCCGCAAGGGCCGCTTCGAACTCGCCGACGGCGGCACGCTGTTTCTCGACGAGATCGGCGAAATGTCTCCCGCGTTCCAGGCGAAGCTCTTGCGGGTGCTCCAGGAAAGCGAGTTCGAGCGGGTCGGCGGCAGCCGCACCATCAAGGTGAATGTGCGGCTCGTCACCGCGACCAACGAGAATCTGGAAGAAGCGGTGGTCAAGAAGGAGTTTCGCGCCGACCTCTATTACCGCATCAATGTGGTGGCGCTGATGCTGCCGCCGCTGCGCGAGCGCCGGAGCGACATCCCGCTATTGGCGCAGGAGTTCCTCAACCGCTTCAACAGCGAAAACGCACGCGAGGTCGCGTTCGCGCCGGGCGCGCTGGAAGCGCTCTCCGGCTGCTGCTTCCCGGGCAATGTGCGCGAACTGGAGAACTGCGTGCGCCGCACGGCGACGCTCGCGGAAGGGCCGCTGATCGCTGCGACCGATCTCGCGTGCCGCAACGACCAATGCCTCTCGGCGATCCTGTGGAAGAGCAGCGATGCGCCGCGCAGCCTGCACGCCGATCCCCTGCCGCAGCCGCTCCCGCTGTCTGTCGAGCCGCGCGATCGCGCGGCGGACGCGGCCGCCGGGGTCGACGGGCTCGTGATTGCGCGCGGCGACCGCGCCGTGGAGCGCGGCCGGCTGATCGAGGCGATGGAGCGCACCGGCTGGGTGCAAGCCAAGGCCGCACGGCTTCTCGGCCTCACCCCGCGGCAAATCGGCTACGCGCTGAAGAAGCACGGCGTCGCGATCAAGCGATTCTGAGCGGTTGCGATCAGCACGGCCGTTCCGAACGCCGAGCGGTCGGATTCCTCATGGGTCATCGCATCCATCGCCTCTCCCCGGCGGGAGGGGCGATGGGAGATCGCTTCGGCCCGTGTCGGAGTTCCGACAGTCTGTCGAAGCCGCGACAGGCGACGCACCGGCAGCCAGCGCCGACAAGGTTGTGAAATCTGGCTTTTCGGGCTTGGCACGCGGCTTGAATGAGATAGGTCCGGCGCCGCTCCGGCGCGCGGGGAACGGACCGATGGCATTTTTCGTGTCGCTCGATGCTTTGAGCCGGCCGACGACGGCGGCAGAGTTGCGCGGCGCGCGGAAAACCTCACAAGCACCGAAAACGAGCAGCCCTGCTCCGAGCGATATCGCGCCAGCGCTGTGGGAGCGCATCAAGGACCATCCCTGCTATTCGGAAGAGGCGCACCATTATTTCGCGCGCATGCATGTCGCGGTCGCGCCCGCGTGCAACATCCAGTGCAACTACTGCAATCGCAAATACGACTGCGCCAATGAGAGCCGTCCGGGCGTGGTGTCGGAGACGCTCACGCCGGACCAGGCGTTCCGCAAGATCATCGCGGTCGCCAACGAGGTGCCGCAGCTCTCCGTGCTCGGCATCGCAGGCCCCGGCGACGCCTGCTATGACTGGCGCAAGACCAAAGACACGTTCGCGCGCATCGCCGCGACCATTCCCGATCTCAAACTGTGCCTTTCCACGAACGGGCTCGCGCTGCCCGACCATGTCGACGAGATCGCCGACATGAACATCGATCACGTGACCATCACCATCAACATGGTCGATCCGCGGATCGGGACGGAGATCTATCCGTGGATCTTTTACCGCAACAAGCGCTATCGCGGCCTTGAAGCCTCGACCATCCTGCACGAGCGGCAGATGCTCGGGCTCGACATGCTCGCAGCGCGCGGCGTGCTGGTGAAGGTCAATTCGGTGCTGATCCCCGGAATCAACGACCAGCATCTGGACGCCGTCAATGCCGAGGTGAAGAAGCGCGGCGCCTTCCTCCACAACATCATGCCGCTGATCTCCGATCCGGCGCACGGGACGCATTTCGGCCTGACCGGCCAGCGCGGGCCGACGCCCGCCGAGTTGAAGGCGGTGCAGGACGCCTGCACCGGCGGAGCGAACGTGATGCGGCATTGCCGCCAATGTCGCGCCGATGCGGTCGGCCTGCTCGGCGAGGATCGCGGCCAGGAGTTCGCGCTCGCCACGCTTCCCGAAACGATCGCCTACGACCCGGCCAAGCGCGACGCCTATCGCGCGGTCATCGCGCGCGAGCGCGACGACCATCGGCAGGCCAAGCACGCGGCGGCGGCGGCCCTGCAAGCGACGCAAAGCGGCGCGCGGGTCCTCGTCGCCGTCGCGACCCAAGGGGGAGGGCGGGTCAACCAGCATTTCGGACACGCCAAGGAGTTTCAGATCTACGAGGCCTCCGCGGAGGGCGTGCGCTTCATCGGACATCGCAAGCTCGACGCCGGCTATTGCGGCGGCGGCGGCGATGCGGCGCTCGACGGAATCATCAAGGCGCTCGCGGGCGTCGAGGCCGTGCTGTGCGCCAAGATCGGCGAGTGTCCGCAGGACAAGCTGCGCGCCGCCGGCATCACGACGAGCGACGCGTGGGCCTATGACTACATCGAAACCGCCATTGGCGATTATTACGCGGACAGGTACGGCGCGACGCAGCTCGCGCTCGGCGCCTGATCGCAACGGGGAGGAACAGACATGGCCTTGAAGATCGACGCCGCGAATTGCACGGCGTGCGGGGCTTGCGAGCTCGAATGTCCGAACGCGGCCATCCGCACCAAGCGCGGCGTGTTCTTCATCGACGCGGGGCTGTGCACGGAATGCAACGGTCACTTCCCCGAGCCGCAATGCGCCTCGGTCTGTCCGGTCCCCGACACCTGCGTGCCGGCATGACCGGAGTGAGGATGACGCCGGCGATCGGTGACGCGCGCTTGCCCTCTCGCCATGTGGGAGAGGGCGGCGCCGCGCGGCCTTCTCTTCGATCTTCCGCCGCTTGCGGGCGAGGGGGCCGCGCAATCGCGGCGGGCGGGGGCGATGTTTTCCAGCCAGCATGTCGACGCCGCTCACCCCTAATCGGATCGGAAGCACGTGATGTCGTCAGCGCGCGACCAAGAGGTGGAAATTGACTCCCCCCCGCTTTTTGCGCCTGGCCTGAAAGTCCGGGCCACCAAATACGTCAAGAACGACGGGACCTATCCGCATCGCGACATCGGCGACATTCTGGTGCGCAAGGGCGATGTCGGCTATGTGCGCGACATCGGCACTTTCCTACAGCGTTTCTATGTCTATGCCGTCGAGTTCGTCGATCGAGGAGTCGTGGTCGGCATGCGCGGACGCGAGCTCGTCGCGGCCGACAGTGCGGAAGCGGCCGTCCCGCCAGAGCTTGATCGAAGCGTTCAGGAGCCTGCAGCATGAAACTGATGATACGCCGCACCAGCGCCGGGCTCTCCGCCTATGCCCCGAAAAAGGATCTCGAGGAGCCGATCGTCGAGCTCGAGAAGGAATCGATGTGGGGCGGCTGGGTGAAGCTGAAGAACGGTTGGATTCTGGCTCTGCCGGACATGCCGGCGGAAACGCGGCTGCCGATCACCGTCGAGGCCAAGCGTCTCGGCGAGTGACGGGCCTGTAGCGGTCCTGCGGGCAGACGTTATCTGCGTCACACGCCATGCTCCGCGAAAGCGGGGCATGCATTGTTTTTGCGGCGCTGCAAGGCAATCCGGCGGTTCCGGTGCGCACTGGATCGCGCATGCCAGGCCGGATTCGATGCCGGCCTCGCACAGCGAGGGGGTTTCATCTTCCGCGCGCGCGACGATGGAAAAGATCGTTATGCGACGGAATGAATCCCTGCGCGAACGCGCCGCTGCGCCTTCGTGTGTTCCATCCCGCCCCGACGTCCTTTCCTGCCATAAGCGTCATCGCTCCCCGTCCATCTGCCGCATCCGCCCTTCCAAAGCAGCGAATTCTGCGCGCCTATGCGGCGCCTTGGAAGGAGACAAGGCGACCTTGCGCGGCGTCGGCGCTCCTCCCGCGACATGGTTTGTCGGCTTTGTCGGGTTGCGCACAGGCCTCGATGGCGTCCGCAACCGCTCCCGCGCCGTTTCTAAGTCATTGCATTGATGAATGATCCATGCGGAGCGGTCCGGCGCGGCGGGAGTTGGCACGCTGGTTGCTCCTGAAAGGTCGGAACGGCGCCGATTGCCATCTCAACACCAGCGGCGCGCATGAAAGGATTGACCATGGCCTCTTTGCGACAGATCGCCTTTTACGGGAAGGGCGGCATCGGCAAATCGACCACCTCGCAGAACACGCTCGCCGCGCTCGTCGAAATGGAGCAGCGCATCCTGATCGTCGGGTGCGATCCGAAAGCGGATTCGACGCGCCTGATCCTGAACGCCAAGGCGCAGAATACGGTGCTCAGTCTCGCCGCGGAGGCGGGCTCGGTCGAGGATCTCGAAATCGAGGACGTGCTCAAGGTCGGGTACAAGGGGATCAAATGCGTCGAGTCCGGCGGACCGGAGCCGGGCGTCGGCTGCGCCGGCCGCGGCGTGATCACCTCGATCAACTTCCTTGAAGAGAACGGCGCCTACGAGGACGTCGACTATGTCTGTTACGACGTGCTCGGGGACGTGGTCTGCGGCGGCTTCGCCATGCCGATCCGCGAGAACAAGGCGCAGGAAATCTACATCGTGATGTCCGGCGAGATGATGGCGCTCTACGCCGCCAACAACATCTCGCGCGGCATCCTCAAATACGCGCAGTCCGGCGGCGTCCGCCTCGGCGGGCTCATCTGCAACGAACGTCAGACCGACCGCGAGCTGGACCTCTCGGAGGCGCTGGCGAAGCGGCTCAACTCGAAGCTCATCCACTTCGTGCCGCGCGACAATATCGTGCAGCATGCGGAGCTGCGCCGGCAGACGGTCCTGCAATACGCGCCCGACTCCAAGCAGGCCGACGAGTATCGCGCGCTCGCCAAGAAGATCCACGCGAATTCGGGCCAGGGCACGGTTCCGACCCCCATCACCATGGACGAGCTCGAGCAGATGCTGCTCGAATTCGGGGTGATGAAGACGGAAGAACAGCTGCTCGCCGAACTGACGGCGAAGGAAGCGGCGGCGAAAGCGACGCCGGCCGCCGTTCACTGAACGGCGACTTCGCAAAGAGGGCGGCGCGCATCGCGCCGCCTGTGCGTCCCGAACAAGGAACACGCCATGAGCCTCGACTACAAGAATGACGGCAGCTTCCACGAAAAGCTAATCGAGGAAGTCCTGTCGGCCTATCCCGACAAATTCGCCAAGCGCCGCCGCAAGCATCTGTCTGTCGCCAAGCCGGGCAAGGACGCGGCCGAGGCGGCCGAGGGCGGCGGCGCGGTCACCGAATGCGAGGTGAAGTCGAACATCAAGTCGATCCCGGGCGTGATGACCGTTCGCGGCTGCGCCTATGCCGGCTCGAAGGGCGTGGTGTGGGGGCCGGTCAAGGACATGGTCCATATCAGTCACGGCCCGGTCGGCTGCGGGCACTATTCGTGGGCGCAGCGCCGCAACTACTACACCGGCACGACCGGCATCGACACCTTCGTCACGATGCAGTTCACCTCCGACTTCCAGGAGCGCGACATCGTGTTCGGGGGCGACAAGAAGCTCACCAAGATCATCGACGAGATCGAGACGCTGTTCCCGCTCAGCCGCGGCGTCACCGTGCAGTCGGAGTGCCCGATCGGACTGATCGGGGACGATATCGAGGCGGTCGCCAAGAAGAAGGCCAAGGACATCGGCAAGACGATCGTGCCGGTGCGCTGCGAGGGCTTTCGCGGCGTCTCGCAGTCGCTCGGCCATCACATCGCCAACGACGCGATCCGCGACTGGGTGCTCGACAAGAAGGACGTCGCGTTCGAGGGCGGGCCTTACGACGTCAACGTGATCGGCGACTACAATATCGGCGGCGACGCCTGGGCCTCGCGCCTGCTGCTCGAGGAGATCGGCCTGCGGGTGATCGGCAACTGGTCCGGCGACGCGACGCTGGCCGAAATCGAGCACGCGCCCAAAGCGAAGCTCAACCTCATCCATTGCTACCGGTCGATGAACTATATCTGCCGGCACATGGAGGAGAAGCACGGCGTCGCCTGGATGGAGTACAATTTCTTCGGCCCGACGCAGATCGCGGCTTCGCTGCGCAAGATCGCGAAGCACTTCGGCCCCGAGATCGAAGAGAAGGCCGAGCAGGTCATCGTCAAGTATCAGCCGCTGGTGGATGCGATCGTCGCCAAGTACCGGCCGCGTCTGCAGGGCAAGACCGTGATGCTCTATGTCGGCGGTTTGCGCCCGCGCCACGTCATCACCGCCTACGAGGATCTCGGAATGGAGATCGTCGGCGCCGGCTATGAGTTCGCCCACAACGACGATTACCAGCGCACCGGCCACTATGTGCGGGAAGGCACGCTGATCTACGACGACATCACCGGCTACGAGCTGGAGAACTTCATCCAGCGCATCAGGCCCGACCTCGTCGGCTCCGGCATCAAGGAGAAGTACCCGGTGCAGAAGCTGGGGGTTCCGTTCCGCCAGATGCACAGCTGGGACTATTCCGGGCCGTATCACGCCTATGACGGCTTCGCGATTTTCGCCCGAGACATGGATCTTGCGATCAACAACCCGGTCTGGGGAATGTTCGATCCGCCATGGAAGGCGAAGGACGCGCCGCTGCTGGAAGCCGCCGAATAAGCGATCCGCGCGAGCCCGGCACTCGCGCGGCGCCTCTCGCGGCTTGAAGGCCTTTACCCTTCTCGCCGCGGGAGGCCCCGAAAGCCGACAATCTCGCGCCTGAACTGGATTGAACGCGCCGCCGTAAAGGCCGGCCGCGCAGACAAGGACGGAGTTGACCATGCCACAGTCGGCCGACCGCATTCTCGATCATGCGCCCCTGTTCCGCGAGCCGGAATACCAGGAGCTGCTCAAAGGCAAGCGCGAAAACTTCGAATGTCCGGCGTCGACGGCCGACGTCGAGGCGCAGGTCGAATACAGCAAGGGCTGGGAGTATCGCGAGAAGAACCTCGCGCGCGAAGCGCTGGTGATCAATCCGGCGAAGGCCTGCCAGCCGCTCGGGGCGGTGTTCGCCGCAGCCGGCTTCGAAGGCACGCTGTCCTTCGTGCACGGCTCGCAGGGCTGCGTCGCCTACTATCGTTCGCACCTCGCGCGCCATTTCAAGGAGCCCGCCTCGGCGGTGTCGTCGTCGATGACCGAGGACGCCGCGGTGTTCGGCGGCCTCAACAACATGGTCGACGGCCTCGCGAACGCCTACTCGCTTTACGCGCCGAAGATGATCGCCGTCTCGACCACCTGCATGGCGGAGGTGATCGGCGACGACCTGCACGCCTTCATCGGAACCGCGAAGCAGAAGGGCTCGGTGCCGACTGAATTCGACGTGCCGTTCGCGCACACGCCCGCCTTCGTCGGCAGCCATGTCGACGGCTACGACAACATGCTCAAGGGCGTGCTGGAGCATTTCTGGAAGGAGCCGGGAGCGCAAGCCATCGGGGCGGATCAACATCATTCCCGGCTTCGACGGCTTCTGCGTCGGCAACAATCGCGAGCTCAAGCGCGTGCTCGATCTGATGGGCGTGGAGTACACGCTCCTGCAGGACGCCTCCGACCAGTACGACACGCCCTCCGACGGCGAATTCCGCATGTACTATGGCGGCACCAAGCTCGAGGACACGGCGGCGGCGCTCGACGCCAAGGCGACGGTGTCGCTGCAGAACTACTGCACGCGCAAGACGCTCGGTTTCGCGGCCGAGAAGGGCCACGAGACCGCGAGCTTCCGCTACCCGCTCGGGGTCGGCGCGACCGACGAGCTGCTGCTGAAGATCTCCGAGCTGTCGGGCGTCGCGATCCCGGACGCGCTCACGGTCGAACGCGGCCGCCTGGTCGACGCGCTCGCCGACTCGCAGTCGTATCTGCACGGCAAGCGGTATGCGATCTATGGCGATCCCGATTTCGTCTACTCGATGGCCCGCTTCGTGATGGAGACGGGCGGCGAGCCGACGCACTGCCTCGCCACCAACGGCACCACCGCCTGGGCCGAGGACATGAAGAAGCTGCTCGCCTCCTCGCCGTTCGGCAAGGACTGCAACGTGTGGGCCGGCAGAGGACCTGTGGCACCTGCGCTCGATCCTGTTCACCGAGCCGGTCGACCTGCAGATCGGCAGCTCCTACGGCAAGTTCCTGCAGAAGGACACCGGCATTCCGCTGGTGCGCCTCGCCTTCCCGATCTTCGACCGTCACCACCATCACCGCTTCCCGGTGATGGGCTATCAGGGCGGCCTGCGCGTCTGACGGCGATCCTCGACAAGGTGTTCGACAAGCTCGATGCCGACGCGCTCGGAGCCCGGCAAGGACGTGTCGTTCGACCTGACGCGGTGATTGTCGGGTTCGGGCGAAATTGTACGGCGGAATAGCGACAGCGTATTCCGCCACACTCGCCGCCCGGGACCTGCCACGGCGCAATACGCTCGCGATTGCGCCCTACGAGACCACGAGCCTCGTCATCCCGGGCGAGCGTCAGCGAGACCCGGGATCGGCTGCAGGATGGGAGACCCCTTCCTGGAAAACGGTCCCGGGTCGCGCGCGCTTCGCACGCTTGCCCCGGGACGACAGCCTCTCTTTCGTCACTCGCGGCACGGCTCTTGCTAGGCTTTGAGCGACCGAACACCACGCGGCCGGGGTCTTCCCGCCCCGGCCGCCCCCATCCACCGGGGACGGACATGCTGAAGGACAAGATCAAGGCGGCGTTCGACGAGCCGGCGTGCCCGACCAACCGGGCGAAGGCGGCGGGGGAGCGTGCCAAGCGGCTGTTCGAAGCCGCTCACTCCGGGTGCCGCGGCCGGCGGCTGCGCCTATGACGGCGCCAAGATCGCGCTCCAGCCGATCACCGACGCCGCCCATATCGTCCATGGCCCGCTCGCCTGCGAGGGCAATTCCTGGGACAATCGCGGCTCGGGCTCCTCGGGTTCCGACATCTGGCGGCGCAGCTTCACCACCGATCTGAGCGAGCTCGACATCGTCACCGGCAATGGCGAGAAGAAGCTCTACAAGGCCATCCGCGAAGTCGTCGACCCGCTTCAAGCCGGCGCCGCGGTCTTCGTCTATTCCACCTGCGTCACCGCGCTGATCGGCGACGATATCGACGCGGTGTGCCAGCACGCTCCGCAGAAGTACGGGCTGCCGGTGATCCCGATCCATTCGCCGGGCTTCGTCGGCTCGAAGAATCTCGGCAACAAGCTCGCCGGCGACGCGCTGCTCGACCACGTCATCGGCACGACCAGCCGCGACGATGCCGGCCCGACCGACATCGACGTGCTCGGCGAGTTCAACCTCTCCGGCGAGTTCTGGAGGTCGAACCCGCTGCTCGACCAGCTCGGCATCCGCGTCCGCGCCTCGCTTCCCGGCGATGCGCGCTATGCCGACGTCGCGGCCGCGCACACCGCGCGCGTCAATATGGTTGTGTGCTCCACCGCGCTCGTGACGCTGGCGCGCAAAATGCGCGAGCGCTGGGGCATCCCGTTCTTCGAGGGCTCGTTCTACGGCATTTCGGACACCTCCGAGGCGCTGCGCAACACCGCCGCGCTCCTGGTCGAGCAAGGTGTTGCTCCCCCCTTGCTCGATCAGGCGGAGGCCCTCATCGCCGAGCAGGAGGCGCGCGCCTTCGCCCGCCTTGCGCCCTATCGCGAGCGCCTCGCGGGCAAGCGCGTGCTGCTCAATACCGGCGGCGTGAAGTCCTGGTCCGTGGTTTCCGCGCTGATGGAGATCGGCATGGAAATCGTCGGCACCTCGGTGAAGAAATCGACGCCCGAGGACAAGGAACGGATCAGGGCGCTGATGCACGACGATCCGCACATGTTCGAGGCGATGGCGCCGCGCGACCTCTACGCGCTGCTCGCGGCCGGCGAGGCCGATATCATGCTGTCGGGCGGACGCACGCAGTTCATCGCGCTCAAGGCGAGGGTGCCCTGGCTCGACATCAATCAGGAACGCTGCCACGCCTATGCCGGCTATGACGGCATGATCGAACTGGTGCGCCAGATCGACCTGGCGATCCACAATCCGGTCTGGGCGCAGGTGCGCACGCCCGCGCCGTGGGATGCCGAGGGACGCATAACAACCGGTTCACCTCTCCCCGCAAGCGGGGGTCCGAACCGCATCCTCCCCCGCGCGGCGGGGGAGGGGAACCGCCCGCAGCGCGGTGGAGAGGGCGACGCTTGTTCGCTCGCGCAGCGCCCCCTCCACCATGTTGCGCATGGTCCCCCTCCCCCGTTTCACGGGGGAGGACGGCCACCGACCGGGCCGCCGTCCGATCCCTCGACCCTTCACCACGCGCCTGCAGAGAGTTCATCCCAACCGGATGACCCCGCCTTCGCCGCGCGGCACCGGAAAAAATTCGCCGCCACCCGCGTCGACAACACCGATCCCGACTTCCTCGCCCATCACCGCAAGAAATTCGCCGGCGCCGTGGGCGACGACATGGGCGAATGCTGAGAGCAAGCCATGACAAAGGTGACGGCGATCCAGAAGGCGGCCTCGATCAATCCGCTGAAGTCGTCGCAGCCGCTCGGCGCCGCTTTCGCCTTTCTCGGCGTCGAAGGCGCGATGCCGTTGTTCCACGGCAGCCAGGGCTGCACCTCGTTCGCGCTCGTGCTGTTCGTGCGCCACTTCAAGGAGACGATTCCCCTGCAGACCACGGCGCTCGACGAGGTCGCGACCATTCTCGGCGGCGCGGATCATCTCGAGGAGGCGCTCCTCAATCTGAAGGCGCGGGCGAACCCCAAACTGATCGGCGTGTGCACCACCGCGCTGGTCGAGACGCGCGGCGAGGACTTCGCCGGCGATCTCGCCGCGATCAAGGAGCGGCGCGCCTGCGAGCTCGCCGGCACCGAGGTGGTGCTGGTGCATACGCCGGATTTCGACGGCGCCATCGAGGAGGGGTGGATCAAGGCGGTGACGTCGCTCATCGACAATCTCGTTTCGCCCGAGACGCCGCAACGCGTCCGTTCGGAGCGGATCAACATCCTGCCCGGCTGTCATCTCACTGTCGCCGATATCGAACTGCTGCGCGACACGGCGGAGGCCTTCGGCCTCGAGCCTAACATCGTGCCCGACATTTCCGGCGCGCTCGACGGCACCGTGCCCGACCGCTGGATCCCGACCACCTATGGCGGAGCGCCGGTCAACTCCATTCGCACCCTCGGCGAGGCCGCGCACACGATCGCCGTCGGCGAGCACATGCGGCGCCCGGCCCAGCGGCTTGCGGACCTCGCCGGCGTGCCCTTCACTTTTTCGAATCGCTCGCCTCGCTCGCCTCCGCCGACCTCTTCGTCACGCTGCTGGCGCAACTGTCCGGCCGCGCGGTGCCGGCGCGCATCCGCCGTCGCCGCCGCCAGCTCGAAGACGCGTTGCTCGATGGCCATTTCTTCTTCGGCGGCAGGCGCATCGCAATCGCGGCGGAGCCCGATCAACTCTATGCGCTCGCGACCTTCGTGTCCGGGCTCGGGGCTGAGGTCCCTGTCGCGGTCACGACCACCGCCGGCTCGCCCGTTCTCGCCAAGGTTCCGGCGCAGGAGGTGAAGATCGGCGACCTCGGCGATTTTGAAGACCTCGCCTGCAGCGCCGAATGCGATCTCCTGGTCACCCACAGCCATGGACGCCAGGCGTCCGAGCGGCTCGGCGTTCCGCTGATGCACGTCGGCTTCCCGATCTTCGATCGGCTGGGAGCCAGCATCGCCGCACCACGCTCTACGAGGGCGCTCGCGACCTGGTGTTCGAGGTCGCGAACGTGGTCCAGGCGCGCCCGCAAATTCAAGAACCGCACATTCAAGACCGCACATTCACACAAGCGAGCAACTCGACCCGCTTGTGACCGTGGAGACTCCCATGACGGCCGTCCGCAGATTGCGCATCATTGATCCGGACGAGGGCATGCCCGACAGAGGGCGGAACGCCATCCGCGTCGCCATCGCGACGGAGGATCTGAAGACGCTCGACGCCCATTTCGGCTCGGCGCGCCATTTCGCCATCTACGAGGTGCGCACCCCGGGCTGGACGCTGATCGAGACCATCAGCTTTCGACGACGTGTCCGACCCAAGGGCACAACAAGCGCCGGAAGGCGACGACCGCATCGCGTCGAAGGTCGAGGCGCTGGAGGGCGTGCCACCTCATGTTCTGCCTCGCCATCGGCGGCCCCTCGGCGGCGCGGGTGGTGGCGGCCAAGATCCACCCGATCAAGGTGCCGGCGGCGCAGCCGATCGAGGCGGTGCTGGAGCGCACCCGCGCCATGCTGGACGGCACGCCGCCGCCCTGGCTGCGCAAGGTGCTGGCGGACGGGCGCCGGCCCGGCCAAGCCGTCCTTCGTCGATGACGAGTGAGGATACGCAATGGCTATCAGGTTGACGAACGAGCTCCGCGTCGCCGCCCGACCCGTCCGACGCCGAGGCGCTGGCGACGCCGTTCCTGCAGGTCCTGGTGCGCCTGCTCCGCGCCCAGGACTCGTTCGGCACTTACGCAAGCGGTCGGACGCCGAGCTGCTTGCGGGCTATGTCGTCACCAAGGAGCAGCGCCGCGCCGATCATCGGCGAGTCCGGGCCGACCCCGACATCCTGTGGCGGATCGAGCAGTACTACGCCGCGATCGGGCTTCGGCATCGAGCAGGAGACCGGCCTCGTCGCCAGCCCGATGATGAAGATGCACCACGAAGGCTTCGGCCGCATCATCCTCACCGCCGGCCGGCTGGTGGTGCTCTCCAAGCATCTGCGCGACGTCCACCGCTTCGGCTTCGACAGCATCGCTGCGCTCGCCGCCGCCGGCACGAGCAGGTCGCGGCCGGCGTCGCGTTGATCCGCCGCTTCCCCGAGGTCGTCGAGGCCTGATCGGCTCACCACACCGGAGCTGGTGATGTTCAGCACACGCGACGGCACACCCTGGGAGCCGGAGTATCTCGTCGCCATCAACGGCACGACGTGCATCGGCTGCGGCCGCTGCTTCAAGGTTTGCGGGCGCGACGTCATGCAGCTGTGGGGCGTCAACGAGGAGGAGAGCTCGTCTCACTCACCGGCGACGACGACGATGACGACGAGTTCGTGCGCAAGGTGATGGTGCTCGATACGCCCGGCAACTGCATCGGTTGCACGGCATGTGCGCGCGTGTGCCCGAAGAATTGCCAGACGCACGTCGCTGCCAGCGCGATCGCGGCGTGATCGGAGGAGGCAGCATGACGCTCGCCGCACCGGCCCTATCGCGCGGTGTTGCGCATGCCGTCGCCGAGCAGCGGCCGACGCATCTACCGTGCGCTCAACGGCTGCGATCCGGCCGATGCGCGGATCGACACGGATCGGCAAGTTCGACGCCACGTGCTGGCCTCGATCATTGCCGTTGCGGCGATGGAGGATGGCCCCGTTTGGCACGCGCGTCTCGGCCTCGTCGGCCGCAGGACCTCGCGCGCGCTGATGGCGCGCTGGTTCCCGCATGCGATCGCTCCCTGGCATGGCCGCGAACGGCGCTCCGCCCGCGATGACGACGAGGTCGACATGGTTCGCGACCTGCTGCTCGCCAACCGTACCAACGCCGATGACGAGAGCCGTTGGCTCGCCCACATGGTCGCGCGGCGCGCCGTCGAGCCCAGCCACCTGTGGGAGGATCTCGGGCTGCGCAATCGCGAAGAGCTGTCGCGGCTGCTCAAGCGGCACTTCGCGCCGCTCGCCGGCCGCAACACGCGCGACATGCGCTGGAAGCGTTTCTTCTATCGCATGCTGTGCGAGGACGACGGCTTCCTGCTGTGCGCGACGCCGGTATGCACCGACTGCGCGACTTCGAGAACTGTTTCGGAGACGAGGACGGGCGAGAGCCGTCTCGCCCGCACCCGCCGCGCCGGCCTTGCGAACTCTGCGTCCTGATGCGATTGGCGGAAGTGCGACAGGTCGGTTGCGTGCGCATTGCGACATGCCGCGCCCGTCAGCGCCGCGGCGGGACTTCAGCCATCCATTCGTCCGTCATGCCGCGGCGCCGCCGCGCGGCGGTGCGGCGGGAATCAATACTCGCCGGAAAAGTTATCGATTTTCCGGATCGCCGCGCCGCGCAAGGCTTTCGGGAATTCACCGGATAGTCCGTGGCGATCGCGTCGGTTCATTTGCTGGCATGCGGGTTGCTTTGTATTCCACAGATGCAAACAGATGCAACGAGCGGAGCCCTCTTGATGGTGACACTTTCGAGCGAAGCCGCCGATGCGGTGCGAAGCGCGATGTCGCGCGCGGGCAAGCCGGATGCTGGCCTTAGAAAATCATTATTGAAGCGGGAGGCTGCACCGGCCCGAAATATTCGATCGGTCTTGAACTCACGCCAGAACCGGAAGACGCGGTGGTCGAAATCGGCCGGGGTGCGCATGTTCATCGATCCGGGCTCGCAGCGTTGGGCGGCCGGGTTATGCGTCGATTTCGTCGATCGTCCCGGGCGCACGGGCTTCACCTTCACGAGCGCCGCCGCAGCAGCGTCGTCGGGGTGCGCGTGCGGCAAGTCGGCGGGGGCGGCGGCGGGCGGCTGCGGAATGCGGCGCTGACATGATGCGCGCGCGGCCGGCCAGCTGCGTTCCCGCCGGAACAGGACCGTGGCCCGCGCGGGCGCGTGGTGCTCAACGACACCACGTTGCGCGACGGCGAGCAGGCGCCCGGCGTGGCCTTCAGCATCGAGGAGAAGGTCGCGATCAGCGCGCGTTGGCGCAGGCCGGCGTCACCGAAATCGAAGCCGGCACGCCGGCCATGGGCCGGCAGGAAATCACCGCCATCCGCGCCATCGTCGCGGCGGGGCTTCCGCTCACGCCGATCGCCTGGTGCCGGATGCAGCGCGAGGATGTCGACGCCGCGCTCGACAGCGGCGTCACCATGGTCAATCTGTCGATCCCCGTCTCCGACATCCAGATCGCGGCGAAGCTCGGCGGCGGACGCGCCGCGCTCGATCGGCTCGGAAGCGTGGTCGGCTATGCGCGCGGCAAGGGCCTCGCCGTCGCGGTCGGCGGGAGGAAGCGGTTCGGGCCGATGTCGATTTCCTGATCGACGTGATCGCCGCCGCCGCCGCGGCCGGCGCGCCCAGCGCTTTCGCATCGCCGACACGCTCAGCGTGCTCGATCCGTTTGCGACCTACGCGCTGGTCTCGGAATTGCGGCAGGCGACCGCGCTCGAACTTGAAATTCATGCGCATGACGATCTCGGGCTCGCCACCGCCAACACGCTCGCCGCCATCCAGGCGGGCGCGACGCATGCCTCGGTCACCGTGATCGGGCTCGGCGAACGGGCCGGCAATGCGCCGCTCGAAGAGGTCGCGGTCGCGCTCAGGCAGTTGCACGGGCGCGAGACGGGAATCGTACTCGACCAGCTCGGAACCGTCGCCGCCGTGGTCGCCGCGGCCGCCATGCGACCCATTCCGGCGAACAAGGCGATCGTCGGCGACGACGTGTTCACCCACGAATCGGCATCGTCGACGGCCTGTTGAAGGACCGCCGCACCTATCAGGCGCTCGATCCCGGCCTGCTCGGCCGCGCACATCGGTTCACGATCGGCAAACACTCCGGTCTCGCCGCGATCGCCGCGTCCCTGTCGCAACT
>CAVQIB010000028.1:0-21986 GCA_963712435.1 uncultured Alphaproteobacteria bacterium
GGACCCGCGCGCCGCTTTGCGTCGCTTGCAGGGCCGCCGCCGCCGCGTGCTTGGCCTGCCGATGGTCGTCGCGCTCGCGCGCGATGACCGCGCGATAGGCGTCGCGCTTGGCCGGGTCGTAGGCGATCGTTTCGGGGAAGCTTGGCGAGCGCGAACTCCTGGCCGCGATCCTCGCCAGCAGGCCGACCGCGTCGGCCCGACATTGCCGGCAATGGCGCATCAGCGTTGCGCGCCGCCGCGCAGGCGTCCTGCACCGCCTTGAGCTCGGCCGCCGTCGGCCCGCGCTGGCCGGTCAGGCCGAAATGCGTGCCGTGCGCCGGATCGGAGATCAGCGGCATGATGTTGTGCAGGAAGGCGCCGCGCTTGGTCACCTCGGCGTTGACGGCCTCCAGGTGCTGCGTCGTTGACTCCGGGGATCAGCACCGAATTGACCTTCACCAGGATGTTGCGCGCTGCGAGCATGTCGAGCCCGAGCATCTGCCGCTCGTTCAGGATGCGCGACGCCTCAAGGCCGCGATAGCGCTTGTTGCCGTAAAAGATCCACGGGTAGACTCCGTCCCGATCCCGGATCGACCATGTTGATGGTGATGGTGACGTGATCGACGGCCATGCGGCGATCTCGTCGACATGGTCGGGCAGCGCGAGCCCGTTGGTGGAAAGGCACAGTTTGAGATCGGGAATGGTCGCGGCGATGCGCGCGAACGTGTCTTTGGTCTTGCGCCAGTCATAGCAGGCGTCGCCGGGGCCTGCGATGCCGAGCACCGAGAGCTGCGGCACCTCGTTGGCGACCGCGATGATCTTGCGGAACGCCTGGTCCGGCGTCAGCGTCTCCGACACCACGCCCGGACGGCTCTCATTGGCGCAGTCGAATTTGCGATTGCAGTAGTGGCACTGGATGTTGCACGCCGGCGCCACCGCGACATGCATGCGCGCGAAATAATGGTGCGCCTCTTCCGAATAGCAGGGATGGTCCTTGATGCGCTCCCACAGCGCTGGCGCGATATCGCTCGGAGCAGGGCTGTTCGTTTTCGGGGGTTGTGAGGTTTTCCGCGCGCCGCGCAACTCTGCCGCCGTCGTCGGCCGGCTCAAA
This sequence comes from uncultured Alphaproteobacteria bacterium, assembly GCA_963712435.1. Taxonomy (GTDB): domain Bacteria; phylum Pseudomonadota; class Alphaproteobacteria; order Rhizobiales; family Xanthobacteraceae; genus Rhodoplanes. Next base: position 1,091 of record CAVQIB010000028.1, read on the forward strand.
GCATCGAGCGACACGAAAAATGCCATCGGTCCGTTCCCCGCGCGCCGGAGCGGCGCCGGACCTATCTCATTCAAGCCGCGTGCCAAGCCCGAAAAGCCAGATTTCACAACCTTGTCGGCGCTGGCTGCCGGTGCGTCGCCTGTCGCGGCTTCGACAGACTGTCGGAACTCCGACACGGGCCGAAGCGATCTCCCATCGCCCCTCCCGCCGGGGAGAGGCGATGGATGCGATGACCCATGAGGAATCCGACCGCGTCGGCGTTAGGAACGGCGCGTGCTGATCGCAACCGCTCAGAATCGCTTGATCGCGACGCCGTGCTTCTTCAACGCGTAGCCGATTTGCCGCGGGGTGAGGCCGAGAAGCCGTGCGGCCTTGGCCTGCACCCAGCCGGTGCGCTCCATCGCCTCGATCAGCCGGCCGCGCTCCACGGCGCGGTCGCCGCGCGCAATCACGAGCCCGTCGACCCCGGCGGCCGCGTCCGCCGCGCGATCGCGCGGCTCGGACAGGAGCAGCGGGAGCGGCTGCGGCAGGGGATCGGCGTGCAGGCTGCGCGGCGCATCGCTGCTCTTCCACAGGATCGCCGAGAGGCATTGGTCGTTGCGGCACGCGAGATCGGTCGCAGCGATCAGCGGCCCTTCCGCGAGCGTCGCCGTGCGGCGCACGCAGTTCTCCAGTTCGCGCACATTGCCCGGGAAGCAGCAGCCGGAGAGCGCTTCCAGCGCGCCCGGCGCGAACGCGACCTCGCGTGCGTTTTCGCTGTTGAAGCGGTTGAGGAACTCCTGCGCCAATAGCGGGATGTCGCTCCGGCGCTCGCGCAGCGGCGGCAGCATCAGCGCCACCACATTGATGCGGTAATAGAGGTCGGCGCGGAACTCCTTCTTGACCACCGCTTCTTCCAGATTCTTGTTGGTCGCGGTGACGAGGCGCACATCCACCTTGATGGTGCGGCTGCCGCCGACCCGCTCGAACTCGCTTTCCTGCAGCACGCGCAAGAGCTTCGCCTGGAACGCGGGCGACATTTCGCCGATCTCGTCGAGAAACAGCGTGCCGCCGTCGGCGAGTTCGAAGCGGCCCTTGCGGGCGGCGACGGCGCCGGTGAAGGCGCCCTTCTCGTGGCCGAACAGCTCCGACTCGAGCACCGATTCGGGTAGCGCGGCGCAATTGACCTTGATGAAGGGGCCGCTCGCGCAGGGCGACATATCGTGGATCGCGCGGGCGAACAGCTCCTTGCCGGTGCCGGACTCCCCGCGCAGCAGCACCGGCGAGCGCGATCGCGCGACGACTGCGATCTTCTCCAGCAGCGAACGCATCGGCTTGCTGTCGCCGAGAATGCCGGCCACCGCGCCCTTGCCCAACTCCGGCTTGAACTCGGCGAGTTGTTTCTGCAGGCGATGGCTCTCGGCGATCAGCCGCTCGCGGTCGCGCGCGAGCATCCGATGCAGCTCGACCGTCTGCCCGATCAGATTGGCGATCATCACGAGGAAGCGGACGTCAAAATCGAGGCGGAAGGCGGAATCCGGATCGAAGGCGCGGTCGATCGAGAGCGAGCCGACGACCTTGAAGCCGATGCGGATCGGCACGCCGATGAACGACACGGTGGCGCCGTTATCCGCGCCGAGCGCCGCGATGTCGGCCGGCTCGAACAAAGGATGCGCCGCGACATTGGGCACGACGAACGGCATCGCGGTCGCGATCACCTGGCCGATCGCCTTTTTCGGCATGCGTTCGCGATAGCGCTCGGAGGATTCCTCGCTCCAGCCGGCCCCGACCACGATGTCCGGAATGCCGTCATGGTCCAGCAGCACGATCACGCCGTGCCGCATTTGCATGAACGAGGCCAACAGATTGACGACGTTCGACAGCGTCGTCTCGAGACGATGCGCCGAAGTCAGGATTTTCGATATTTCGTAGACGCCGGTTAGCGCGATCTCACTCACCGCGACCGACTTTGCCGCGGGCGCGAGCGAACGGCGTAACCGTCCCGGATCGGCGTGAAGCATCGGACACGCTCCATTGTCCTTACTGCTCCGCTCCTATGTCAGCAAGTATTAAGCCAAATTATGGGCGAGAATTGTCTCAACTGTCGCGCCTAATTTCGCGCCCATGATTGCCTAAAAGCTTCTCTGCGCGCGGCGCGCAACATCGCGCTCGATTTGCACGCCGGGACCGGAGGGGGAGGACCGAGCTAGCGACGCCGCGTCGGAGACGCTCGTCTGCCGGCCGTCGTCAAAAGCCAGGCGTCAGAAATGCTCTTGAAGTGCGATCTTCCTGGAGCGGCCGCGACCTCGCTCCCGCACACATGCGGGCCGCGGCCCGGTCGCCAGCGCCTCTTTGCAGGTCGTTACGCGTGCTGTGCTGCCTGTCCCATCTGGCTCTGCTGCTGGTCCTCGCACTCGTGCAAGGTGCTCAGAATGCTCAGCGTGGTCGCGTTCGGGCAGTAGTTGCGCCAGTCGCCCCAGCCCGGATCGGCGAACTCGTCATCAAGCTCGCGGATGCATGTGCCGCGCGCTTCGCAGCGGCCGCACAGCCCGGTCTTGATTCCGATGAACGACGCCGGGGCGCGACCGAGATCGCCGGGGTCGAGATGCAAGGCGCGCATGCGGCGCTTGAGGAGATCCGAACTGTCCGCGACGGCGGCCGGTCCGGGCGCAGGCGCAGATCCGGAAAGCAGCGGAAACTCGATAGCGACCTTGCCTGCTCCCACTCCGACCAGTACGGGAGACGGAGCGGCTTGCGCTTTGAAAAGACGCAAAAACAGCGCCTTAAGGATAGCCAGTGGTTCCTTGGGAGGGGTCATTCAACCCTCCTTCTCATCACGGTGAACCAACCCCCTGCTCAAGATACATGAAACGTTCGCAGATGCGAAAACTATTTGTCGTATCTTGAACAAATTGCCTACTCCGGCGGCGGCGCCGGCCCTTTTCCCGGCCGGGCGCCGCAATGCAGAATCCTCGTCAGGCGGCCTTTTCGGGGCGCGGCAAGCGCGACGGCACCTTCACCCAGGCTTCACCCTCGAGCACGACCTCGTCGCCCACTTTGCAGCTGCAAGCGAGCCTGGCGCGGCACTTTTCCGCCATCAGCTCGACGACCTCGACCTTCGCCACCACCGTATCGCCGAGACGGACCGGCGCGCGGAAGAAAAGCGTTTGCGAAATATAGATCGCCCCTGGGCCGGGAAGCCGCATCCCGATCAGAGCCGAGACGAAGCTCGCCGTGTAAATCCCATGCGCAATTCGTGTTTTCAGGAATGTCTTTGCGGCAAATTCCTCCGAGAGATGGATCGGGTTGCGGTCCCCGCTCAGCTCGGCGAAACCCTTGATGTCGCTGTCGGTGATCGTGTGCGACATCACTTCACTCATCCCCAGCGTGAGGTCTTCGAAAAAGAGGCTGCGAATCTCCAGTTTGTCGTTTGCCATTTGCCTCTCCGGCGGCTGATTGTTGCAGTGCGAGAGCAACACGGCCGGAGAGGATTGGCAAGCGTAAACGCACGTTGCGACGTTTCTTTTATGCAGGCTGCCGCAGGTGCGAAAACGGGGCGGAGCCGACGCCCCGCCCCTCGTCAGGCCATACACTGCGCGGATGGGTCACCGACCTCCGGGAAATCCCCCTTCTCTGCCGACCGGCCCTCCGGGTCCACCGCCGGGGGGCCGCCGCGCGGACCAGGTCCACCCCCGCCGCCGCCGCCGCCGCCGGAAAACGCCCGCACGCCCGGGCCTGGGCCGCCCGCCCCCATGCCGCCGCCTCCAGGACCTCGGCCGGGGCCAGCAAAACCCGGCCCCCCGGGCCCAGGACCATAGCGGCGTCCACCGCCGTACCAGCCCCCGCCGCCGTAGGGGCCAGGGCCACCACGTCGCCAGCCCTGCCATCCGAGCGGACCGCCCCAGCCGTAACCACGACGCCAGCCGTAGCCGCACTGATACCAGCCCGGGCCGCGCCAGCCGTCGTACCAGCAGTAGCGCGCCCCGCCGAAAAAGAACTGGGTAGGCTCAGCGAGATCCAACGCTTCCCCCGCAGAGCCGAGCCCGCCTGCAACGCCCAGCGGCGCGGCCTGCGCCCCGGACGCGAGCGCGATCACCGCCGCTGTCGCAAGACCAACGAAAGTATAACGCATCGACATTTTCTCCCTTGGGTGTGTCGAAAAAAATACGCAGCCTCCGCCGCGCGAAAGGCGCGGACGCAAGAATCGCGGCACGGAAGTTTCCGCTCAATCTGCGGCGCAGACAGGTCCACGGCGTGGCGCGGAGCCGGCTATCCCGCGGCAAAATAGGTAATTTCGTCGATCCGTTCGAACGCCGCCCGGGCAATCCCCCACACGCGGACCGCCTGAAAAGACCCGGGGATGGATGCGTGAGAAAACTTCAACGAAGTCTTAGCGACCTATGCGGACCGCGAATAGCTGCATCGCAACATAAGGTCTTCTTCTTTACAGCCAGGGGTTTATCTACAGGGTCGAGAAGCGCGGTGGAAACGCTGCGGCAAAGCAAAAGGAGACAGCCATGTATCTGGTCGCTGGCTTGGTTCGGATGCTTCGGGTCTGGCGTAGGTACAATGAAAGTCTTCGTGAGTTGAACCGCTTGGACGACCGCGAGCTGGCCGATATCGGCATCACGCGTTGCGACATTCAGCGGATCGCGTGGGAAGCCGCGCACACCTGACGAACGTCGCCGTCCAATATCCGCGAAGAACAAGCACGTTAATAAGGAGAACGAACATGATCGCGGTGAAGGATGTAGCCGGCAAATGCTTGGCTTGTACGATCATTTTTGGGTCGGCTGCGCTTCTGGCGTGGACCCTGCCCCTGTTGACCTGGGTCGCTTTCAAGTTCTGAGCGGCTCGCGCCGAGTAGTCCCCGTGGCTGAGTTCGTCACGCCGTAAAGTGTGTATTTGCGTGACTGAACAGCTGAGAAACGCCCGCTTCGGCGGGCGCTTTTCGTTTCGGCCCGCCCGCCCCAAATAAGCTAGACCTTCGCCTCGAGGCCCTTCTTGCGGGAGCGGACGCCGTTTGATTCACCCGGTTCATATCGTCGGCGGCGGCCTCGCGGGGTCGGAGGCGGCCTGGCAGCTTGCGAATCGCGGCATTCCGGTCGCGCTGCACGAGATGCGCCCCAGCCAATCGACCGCGGCGCACAAGACGGCGGGGCTTGCCGAACTCGTATGCTCGAACTCGTTCCGCTCGGACGACTGCGCGACGAATGCGGTCGGCCTGCTGCACGAGGAGATGCGCCGGCTGGGCTCGCTGATCATGCAGGCGGCCCACGCCCATCAAGTGCCGGCGGGAGGCGCGCTCGCCGTCGACCGCGACGGCTTCTCGTCGGCGGTCACCGAAGCGCTCGCCGCCCATCCTTTGATCGACATCCAGCGCGGGGAGATCGCCGGCCTGCCGGCGTCGGAGTGGGACAGCGTGATCGTCGCGACCGGCCCCCTCACCTCGCCGGCCCTCGCCGCGGCGATTTTCGCATTAACCGGGGAAGCGGCGCTCGCCTTTTTCGACGCGATCGCGCCCATCGTCCATCGCGACACGGTCGACATGTCGGTCGCCTGGATGCAGTCGCGCTACGACAAGGCGGGACCTGGCGGCTCGGGCGCCGATTACATCAATTGCCCGCTCGACCGCGACGGCTACGCGGCGTTCGTCGATGCGTTGCGCGGCGCCGAGAAGGTCGCGTTCCACGAGTGGGAGCTCACCACCCCTTATTTCGACGGCTGCCTTCCGATCGAGGTCATGGCGGAGCGCGGACGCGACACGCTGCGATTCGGGCCGATGAAGCCGGTCGGGCTCACCAATCCGCACCGGCCGACGGAGAAGCCGTATGCGGTCGTGCAGCTGCGGCAGGACAACCGGCTCGGCACGCTGTTCAACATGGTCGGGTTCCAGACCAAGCTGAAACACAACGAGCAGACCCGGATTTTCCGCACGATTCCCGGACTCGGAGCGGCGGAATTCGCGCGTCTCGGCGGGCTCCACCGCAACACATTCCTCAACTCGCCGAAGCTCCTCGACGCCACGCTGCGCCTCAAGTCAGAGCCGCGCCTGCGCTTTGCCGGGCAGATCACCGGCTGCGAGGGCTATGTCGAATTGGCCGCGATCGGGCTGCTGGCCGGCCGCTTCGCCGCCGCGGAGCGGCTCGGGGCAGCGCTTGACCCTCCGCCGCCGACCACCGCGCACGGGGCGCTGCTCGGGCATATTACCGGGGGGCATGTGGAGACGATCGATGCGGGTCCGCGCTCGTTCCAGCCGATGAACGTCAATTTCGGGCTGTTTCCCCCGCTCGCCAAGAGCCCCTCGCGCGGCCCGGATGGCGAACGCCTCAGAGGCGGGGCGAAGACCCTCGCCAGGAAGCGCGCGCTCACCGCGCGCGCCCTCGCCGACCTCGATCAGTGGATCGCCGCCGGCAGCCGCGGCGTCGCCGCGGAATAATGCGCCCTCTTTCGGGCGGCGCGCCTGTGCTATATCGCCCGGCGATGGACGTCGAAGCAGCCGTTCCCGGAGAGATCGCGAGCCGCTTTCGCAGCGAGCTCGTCCTCAAGCGCGACGTCTTCAGCACCATCGAGCGCGGCCGTTTCCTGTCCGAGACGGGCGAGGTCGCGGCGGTGCTGCGGCGGATCGACGTGGCCCCGTGGTGGTCGTTTCCCATCGCCCGTCACCTCTTTGGCCGCGAAGCGCGCGCGCTCGCCATCGCCGGCCGGCTCGGGATCGCGCCGCCGCTCCTGTTCGCGGGACGCCGCAGCCTGGTGCGCGGCTGGATCGACGGCCTGCCGCTGCATATCGCAAAGCCAGAGGCCGACCCGGCGTATTTCCGATCGGCGAAACGGGCCTTGCGCGCGCTGCATCGCGCGCTTCTCACGCACAACGATCTCGCCAAGGAACAGAACTGGCTGAGAACCCCGGACGGGCGCGCCGCGCTGACCGATTTCCAGCTCGCCTCGCGCTTTCGCCGCCGGACGCGGCTGTTCCGCGTGATGGCGTACGAGGACCTGCGTCATCTGCTCAAGCACAAGCGCCGCTACGCGCCGGAGAGCCTGACCGCCGGCGAACGGCGCGTGCTCGCGCGCAAGAGCTGGCCGACCCGGATCTGGATGGCGACGGGCAAGCGCGTGTACTACTGGATCACGCGGGGCATGCTGGATTTCGCCGACCGCGAAGGCGGCGGACTGCGGCTGATGAACGACGCGCCGGCGCTCACCGCCTGGCTGAAGCGGCACCCCGCCGTGCGCGACGCAGCGATCGTCGCCTTCCCCGACCGCCGCAGCGGCGCCGGGCTCTACGCTTTCATCGAATCGGACGCGGCCGACGCGTCCCTGCTGCGCGATCTGTCGACGACGGCGGTTCCGGCGCGCATGCCGGAGCGGCTGCAAGTGGCGCCGCAGCTCCCGCGCGACAAGCGCGGAGCGCTGCGCACCGATATCCTGCAGCTCATCGCGATGAACCAGATCGACCTCATCGATCCCCTGATTGCGACCGAGGCGGAGAAGGAGGTCGTCGCGCGCATCGTCGCGGACCGGCGCAATCTGCGCGACCGCTATGCGCTGTGAGCGCGGCCTAGCCTAAAGCCCGCCCGAGAGGTTGCGCGCGGCGCGCCACAGCGCCCATTGCCGGCGCCACTGCGCGACCTCGACGGGAACGAACGGATCGGTGTCGCGGGCGCGCAAGCGATCGAGCAGCAAACGGGCAAGCGCAACGGAAAGGAATGCCGGCCGCGCCGACGCCGTCAGGCGGTCGCGGGCGGCTGCGACCTGATCGAGCTCGAGACGCGCGCGCCCCCGCATATCGGACAGCGCCGCCCGCAATTGCGGGCTCGCCCGGCCGGCATGGACATCGGCGACATCGACGCCGTAGCGGCCGAGCAGGTCGAGCGGAAGATAAAGCCGCCCATGCGCGGCATGGATCGGAAAGGCCTGCAGCAGCCGCGCAAGGCCGGAGCCGATCCCGGCCGGCCCGGCGAGGCCGCTCGCGATCGGGTCCGCTCCGCCGAGGATCACGGTGGCGAGTTCGATCAGGGTCGAGCAGGTCTTGCGCACATAGCCGTACAGCGCGTCCAGGCTGGGCATCGGATCGTCGTAAAGATCGAAGCTGCGCGCCTCGATCAATGCGAGCAGCGGTTCGACCGGCAATTTGCATGCGGCGATGGTGTCGATGAGCGCGTCGGCGACCGGGTTTGCCCGGGCCTCGTTCTGAGCGGGGGCTGCGAGCGCGTCGCGCCACCACTGCAGGCGGATTTCGCCCGCAATCGGCGTGCGGACGACCTCGCGCACCCGGGCGATCTCCGCATTGAAGGCGTAGAGCGCAAACAGGCGCCGCCTGCGCTCGGCCGGCGCGAACAGGCTCGCGAGAAACCGGTCCTTGTCGGCGGCGCGGACCAGCGCTTCGCAGTGGGCGTAGGAATCCACGTCGAGACTGCACCCGTTTCGTCATCGTCGCGCAAGCGGACGGACCTCACTCGACGGCGAGCAGCAGCGCGCCGATCCGCCGTCCCTCCGCGAGCAGCTGGTTGTAGGTATGCACGGCCGCGCGGGTCGACATGCTCTCGCCGACGATCCCCTGCGCGCGCAAACGGGCCCGCAACGGCTGGGGCGCCAGCCACGGATTGAGGCCCGTTCCGATCAACAGATGCTCGATCGGCGGCGCGCTCGCGAACACAAGGGAGAGCTCTGCTTCGCCGATCGCGTCCGGCGCGGCGAGGTCGATTCCCCAGATTCCGTTCGGAAGGCACAGGAGCGAGCCGCGATGCGACATGCCGGCGAAACGGAACCCGCCCGCGCCATAGGCGTCGATCTGCGCGGGATAGGGCAGATGCGGGCTCGCCTGCTCGCCGGACATCTGTTGTTCAGGTTCGCGCCCCGGCCGGGCGCGGCGCGCCGGCGCCCGCTTCCTCCGATCCGCCCTGCGTCCTGACGCCGAGATAGATCAGCAGCGGCGCGGCGATGAAGGCCGACGAATACACGCCGACAAGGGCGCCGAACAGCATCGCCTGGACGAAGCTCTGGATCGCTTCGGGGCCGAAAAAGAACAGCCCGAGCAGAGACAGGATCACCGTGGTCGAGGTGATGACGGTGCGCGAGAGCGTGGCGTTCATCGACATATCAAGCAGTTCGCCGATCGGGATGCGCTTGTGCCGGCGCAGCATCTCCCGGATGCGGTCGTAGATCACCACCGTATCATTGACGGAATAGCCCATGATGGTCAGCACCGCAGCGACCGATGAGAGGTCGAAGTCGATCTGGGTCAGGCTGAAGAAACCGATCGTCAGCACCACGTCGTGCAGCGTTGCGACCGTCGCTCCAATCGCGAACTGCCATTCGAACCGGAACCAGAGGTAAAGGAGGATGCCGAGGATCGCGACCAGCATGCCCAGAATGCCGTTCTGGACGAGTTCGCCCGACACGCGCGGTCCGACCACTTCGACGCGGCGATACTCGTAGCCGTCGCCGAGCGCCGCCCGCACCTTGCCGACCGCCGCCTGTTGCGCCTCTTCGCCGCCGGGCTGCTGGGCGAGGCGGATGAGCACGTCGTTCGGCGCGCCGAAGCGCTGCAACTGGACCTCGCCGAGATCAAGTTCGGCCAGCTTGGTGCGGATCGCACCGAGGTCGGCCGGCCCGCCCTTGGATTGGATCTCGATGAGCGTGCCGCCGCGGAAGTCGATGCCGAAATTCAGGCCAGCGGTGAAGAAGAGCATGATCGCGACGAGCGACAGTAGTCCGGACAGCGGAAACGTGATCCGCCGCCAGCTCATGAACGGCAGGTTGGTTTCGTCGGGAATGAGGCGCAGAAGCTTCAGACGGACTCCCAACCATTCAGATCGGCGCCATCAGATCGGCACTGCGGCCGGCCGCGTCATGCGGACCCAAGCGGCCACGATCAGGCGCGACAGGGTAAATGCGGTAAAAATCGTGGTGAAGATGCCGATGATGAGGGTCAGGGCGAAGCCGCGCACCGGACCCGAGCCGAGAAAGAAGAGCACCACGGCGGCGATCAGCGTCGTGATGCTGGAGCTCGACGCCAATATCACGACGCTGATCGCCGCCGTGGTGCTGTTCTTTCTTGGCTCGGGACCGGTGCGCGGCTTCGCCTTGAGCGCTCATCGTCGGCATCTTCACCACGATTTTACCGCGTTCACCCTGTCGCGCCTGATCGTGGCGGTTTGGGTCCGCATGACGCGACCGGCCGCAGTGCGAGTGTGATGGCGCCGCTGATCTGATGGTTTGGAGTCTGTCTTGAAGACTTCTGCGCCTCGTTCCCGACGAAACCAACCTGCCGTTCACGGGTGGCGGCGGATCACGTTCCCCCTGCGGGACTGCGTCGCTTCGTCGCGATCAGCTCGTTCTTCACCGCGGGCCTGAATTTCGGCATCGACTTCCGCGGCGGCACGCTCATCGAGATCCAGTCCAAGGGCGGCCGGCCGACCTCGGCGCGATCCGCACACGCTCGGCCGCACTCGCTTTCGGCGAGGTCCAGTTGCAGCGCTTCGGCGCCGCCGACGACGTGCTCATCCGCCGGCCCGGCGGCCCGCCGGCGGAGAGGCGACAGGCGGCGGTCGGCAAGGTGCGGGCGGCATTCGGCGACGGCTACGAGTCTCGCCGCGTCGAGGTGGTCGGACCGCGGGTGTCGGGCGATTCGTCCAGAACGGCATTCTGGGCATGCTGGTCGCGATGCTCGGCATCCTGCTTTACCTCTGGTTCCGTTTCGAATGGCCGTTCGCGGTCGGCGCGACCGTCGCGACGCTACACGATGTGGTGCTCACGATCGGCTTCTTCAGCGCGACCAGTTCGACTTCGATCTCTCATCGGTCGCTGCGGTGCTGACCATCATGGGCTTCTCGGTCAATGATACGGTGGTGTCTACGACCGCGTCCGGGAGATGCTCCGGCGGCACAAGCGCATCCCGATCGGCGAACTGCTCGATTTGTCGATGAACGCCACGCTCTCGGCACCGGATCGCCTCGACCACGGTGATCCTGTCTCTGCTCGGGCTGTTCTTTTTCGGTCCCGAAGCGATCCAGAGCTTCGTCCAGGCGATGCTCCTCGGCGCGGTCGTCGGCGTGTATTCGTCGGCCTCCTCGCCGCGCCGCTGCTGATCTATCTCGGCGTCAGGACGCAGGGCGGATCGGAGGAAGCGGCGCCGGCGCGGCGCGCCCGGCCGGGGCGCGAACCTGAACAACAGATGTCCGGCGAGCAGGCGAGCCCGCATCTGCCCTATCCCGCGCAGATCGACGCCTATGGCGCGGGCGGGTTCCGTTTCGCCGGCATGTCGCATCGCGGCTCGCTCCTGTGCCTTCCGAACGGAATCTGGGGAATCGACCTCGCCGCGCCGGACGCAGTCGGCGAAGCAGAGCTCTCCCTTGTGTTCGCGAGCGCGCCGCCGATCGAGCATCTGTTGGAACGGGCCTCGATCCCGTGGCTGGCGCCCCACGGTGCGGCCCGTTTGCGCGCGCAGGGGATCGTCGGCGGAGGGCGATGTCGACCCCCCGCGCGGCCGTCCATACCTACAACCAGCTGCTCGCGCGGGGGACGGCGGATCGGCGCGCTGCTGCTCGCCGTCGAGTGAGGTCCGTCCACTTGCGCGACGATGACGAAACGGGTGAGTTCGACGTGGATTACCTACGCCCACTGCGAAGCGCTGGTCCGCGCCGCCGACAAGGACCGGTTTCTCGCGAGCCTGTTCGCGCCGGCCGAGCGCAGGCGGCGCCTGTTTGCGCTCTACGCCTTCAATGCGGAGATCGCCCGGGTGCGCGAGGTCGTCCGCACGCCGATTGCGGGCGAAATCCGCCTGCAGTGGTGGCGCGACGTCGCGGCCCGGCGACTCAGAGCGAGGCCCGGGCGAACCCGGTCGCCGACGCGCTCATCGACACCATCGCCGCATGCAAATTGCCGGTCGAACCGCTGCTCGCATTGATCGAGGCGCGCAGCTTCGATCTTTACGACGATCCGATGCCCAGCCTGGACGCGCTGTACGGCTATGTGCGCAAGACCTCCTCGACCCTGATCGAACTCGCCGCCGTGATCCTCGGCGGAGCGGACCGCGATCGCGAGCGGCCTCGCCGGGGCCGGCCGGGATCGGCTCCGGCCTTGCGCGGCTGCTTGCAGGCCTTTCCGATCCATGCCGCGCATGGGCGGCTTTATCGTGCCGCTCGACCTGCTCGGCCGCTACGGCGTCGATGTCGCCGATGTCGCCGCCGGCCGGGCGACGCCCGCACTTGCGCGCGGCGCTGTCCGATATGCGGGGGCGCGCGCGCCTCGAGCTCGACGCAGGTCGCAGCCGCCCGCGACCGCCCGACGGCGTCGGCGCGGCCGGCATTCCTTTCCGGTTGCGCTTGCCCGTTTGCTGCTCGATCGCTTGCGCGCCCGCGACACCGATCCGTTCGTTCCGCGTCGAGGTCGCGCAGTGGCGCCGGCAATGGGCGCTGTGGCGCGCCGCGCGCAACCTCTCGGGCGGGCTTTAGGCTAGGCCGCGCTCACAGCGCATAGCGGTCGCGCAGATTACGCCGGTCCGCGACGATGCGCGCGACGACCTCTCTCCGCCTCGGTCGCAATCAGGGGGTCGATGAGGTCGATCTGGTTCATCGCGATGAGCTGGAGGATTTCGGTGCGCACGCCCCGCCTGGTCTCGCGGCAGCTGCGTCGCCACTTGCAGCCGCTCCGGCTTGCGCGCCGGAGCGACCGTCGTCGACGGATCGCGCACCAGGGACTCGTCGGACGCGCCGGCCTCGATGAAAGCGTAGAGCCCCGGTGCCGCGCGCGTTCGGGATAGGCGACAATCGCTGCGTCGCGCACGGCGGGGTGCCGTCTTCAGCCAGGCGGAGACCGCCGGCGCGTCGCTCATCAGCCGCAGCCCGCCGCCTTCGCGGTCGGCGAGAATCAGCATGCCGCGCGTGATCCAGTGGTACACGCGCTTGCCCGTCGCCATCCAGATGCGGGTCGACCAGCTCTTGCGCCGAGCACGCGCCGTTCTCCGGCGGTCAGGCTCTCCGGCGCGTAGCGGCGCTTGTGCTTGAGCAGGTGACGCAGGTCTTCGTACGCGATCACGCGGAACAGCCGCTTGCGGCTGCGAAAGCGGGTGGCGAGCTGGAAGTCGGTGAGCGCGGCGCGCCCGTCGGCGGCTCGCAGCCAGTTCTGCTCTTTGGCGAGGTCGTTGTGGCGTCATCGCGCGGTGCAGCCGCGCGCAGGCCCGCTTCGCCGATCGGAAATACGCCGGGTCGGGGTGGGGCTTGGCGATGTTCAGCGTCACGCCGTCGATCCACCCGCGCACCAGGCTGTGGCGGTCCGCGAACAAGAGCGGCGGCGCGATCCCGAGCCGTCCGGATGTCGGCGGCGCGCGCGCTCGCGGCCAAAGAGGTGACGGGCGATCGGCCACGACCACCACGGGACCTCGTCGATCCGCCGCGCATCGCCGCCACCTCGCCCGTCTCGGTCCGGAAACAGCCGCGCTCGATGGTGGTGAACACGTCGCGCTTGAGCACGACCTCGCTGCGCCAGCGCCTCGCGGTCCTCCGGGACCGGCGCTTCGCCGTCCATCGCCGGGCCATCTAGCACGGGCTCACCGTCCGACAGAGGTTGCTTCTCCGCGGTCGACGCCGTCGGCCGCCATCGGCGATCCACTGATCGAGGTCGGCGAGCGCGCGCGCGGTGAGCGCGCGCTTCCTGGCGAGGGTCTTCGCCGCGCCGCTGAGGCGTTCGCCGTCCGGGCCGCGGCAGGGGCTGCTCGCGAGCGGGGGAAACAGCCCGAAATTGACGTTCATCGGCTGGAACGAGCGCGGACCCGCATCGATCGTCTCGACGTGCCCGCCGGTGATGTGCGCCGAGCAGCGCGCCCGTGCGCGGTCGTCGCGGCGGTGGGTCGACACGCGCGCCGAGCCTCCGGCGGCGGCGAAGCGGCCGGCCAGCAGGCCGATCGCGGCGGTTCGACATAGCCCTCGCCCCGGTCATCTGCCCGGCGAAGCGCAGTCGCGGCTCCGACTTCAGCCGCAGCGTGGCGTCGAGGAGCTTCGGCGAGTTGAGGAATGTGTTGCGGTGGAGCCCGCCGAGACGCGCGAATTCCGCCGCTCCAAGTCCGGGAATCGTGCGGAAAATCCGGGTCTGCTCGTTGTGTTTCAGCTTGGTCTGGAACCCGACCATGTTGAACAGCGTGCCGAGCCGATTGTCCTGCCGCAGCTGCGCGACCGCATACGGCTTCTCCGTCGGCCGGTGCGGTAAGCCGACCGGCTTCATCGGCCCGAATCGCAGCGTGTCGCGTCCGCGCTCCGCCATGACCTCGATCGGAAGGCAGCCGTCGAAATAAGGGGTGGTGAGCTCCCACTCGTGGAACGCGACCTTCTCGGCGCCGCGCAACGCATCGACGAACGCCGCGTAGCCGTCGCGGTCGAGCGGGCAATTGATGTAATCGGCGCCCGAGCCGCCAGGTCCCGCCTTGTCGTAGCGCGACTGCATCCAGGCGACCGACATGTCGACCGTGTCGCGATGGACGATGGGCGCGATCGCGTCGAAAAAGGCGAGCGCCGCTTCCCCGGTTAATGCGAGAATTGCCGCGGCGAGGGCCGGCGAGGTCGGGGGCCGGTCGCGACGATCACGCTGTCCCACTCCGACGCCGGCAGGCCGGCGATCTCCCCGCGCTGGATGTCGATCAAAGGATGGGCGGCGAGCGCTTCGGTGACCGCCGACGAGAAGCCGTCGCGGTCGACGGCGACGCGCCTCCCGCCGGCACTTGATGGGCGTGGGCCGCCTGCATGATCAGCGAGCCCAGCCGGCGCATCTCCTCGTGCAGCAGGCCGACCGCATTCGTCGCGCAGTCGTCCGAGCGGAACGAGTTCGAGCATACGAGTTCGGCAAGCCCCGCCGTCTTGTGCGCCGCGGTCGATTGGCTGGGGCGCATCTAGTGCAGCGCGACCGGAATGCCGCGATTCGCAAGCTGCCAGGCCGCCTCCGACCCCGCGAGGCCGCCGCCGACGATATGAACCGGGTGAACCAAACGGCGTCCGCTCCCGCAAGAAGGGCCTCGAGGCGAAGGTCTAGCTTATTTGGGGCGGGCGGGCGCGCCGAAACGAAAAGCGCCCGCCGAAGCGGGCGTTTCTCAGCTGTTCAGTCACGCAAATACACACTTTACGGCGTGACGAACTCAGCCACGGGGACTACTCGCGCGAGCCGCTCAGAACTTGAAAGCGACCCAGGTCAACAGGGGCAGGGTCCACGCCAGAAGCGCAGCCGACCCAAAAATGATCGTACAAGCCAAGCATTTGCCGGCTACATCCTTCACCGCGATCATGTTCGTTCTCCTTTTAACGTGCTTGTTCTTTCGCGGATATTGGACGGCGACGTTCGTCGGTGCGCGGCTTCCCACGCGATCCGCTGAATGCAACGCGTGATGCCGATATCGGCCAACTGCAGATCGTCCAGCAGATCATTCCAAGACTTTCATTGTACCTACGCCAGACCCGAAGCATCCGAACCAAGCCAGCGAACAGATACATGGCTGTCTCCTTTTGCTTTGCCGCAGCGTTTCCACCGCGCTTCTCGACCCTGTAGATAAACCCCTGGCTGTAAAGAAGAAGACCTTATGTTGCGATGCAGCTATTCGCGGTCCAGGTCGCTAAGACTCGTTGAAGTTTTTCTCACTCATCCATCCCCGGGTCTTTTCCAGCGGTGCCACGTGTGGGGGATCGCCCGGGCGGCGTTCGAACGGATCGACGAAATTACCTATTTTGCCGCGGGATAGCCGGCTCCGCGCCACGCCGTGGACCTGTCTGCGCCGCAGATTGAGCGGAAACTTCCGTGCCGAGTTTCTTGCGTCCGCGCCTTCGCGCGGCGGAGGCTGCGTATTTTTTTTTTCGACACACCCAAGGGAGAAAATGTCGATGCGTTATACTTTCGTTGGTCTTGCGACAGCGGCGGTGATCGCGCTCGCGTCCGGGGCGCAGGCCGCGCCGCTGGGCGTTGCAGGCGGGCTCGGCTCTGCGGGGGAAGCGTTGGATATCGCTGAGCCTGCCCAGTTCTTTTTCGGCGGGGCGCGCTACTGCTGGTACGACGGCTGGCGCGGCCCGGGCTGGTATCAGTGCGGCTACGGCTGGCGTCGTGGTTACGGCTGGGGCGGTCCGCTCGGATGGCAGGGCTGGCGACGTGGTGGCCCTGGCCCCTACGGCGGCGGGGGCTGGTACGGCGGTGGACGCCGCTATGGTCCTGGGCCCGGGGGGCCGGGTTTTGCTGGCCCCGGCCGAGGTCCTGGAGGCGGCGGCATGGGCGCGGGCGGCCCAGGCCCGGGCGTGCGGGCGTTTTCCGGCGGCGGCGGGGGTGGACCTGGTCCGCGCGGCGGCGCCCCCGGCGGTGGACCGGGGGGCCGGTCGGCAGAGAAGGGGGATTTCCCGGAGGTCGGTGACCCAATCCGCGCAGTGTGTGGCCTGACGAGGGGCGGGGCGTCGGCTCCGCCCCGTTTTCGCGCCTGCGGCAGACTGCACAAAAGAAACGTCGCAACGTGCGTTTACGCTTGCCAATCCTCTCCGGCCGTGTTGCTCTCGCACTGCAACAATCAAGCCGCCGGAGAGGCAAATGGCAAACGATAAATTGGAAATTCGCAGCCTCTTTTTCGAAGACCTCACGCTGGGGATGAGTGAAGTGATGTCGCACACGATCACCGACAGCGACATCAAGGGTTTCGCCGAGCTGAGCGGGGACCGCAACCCGATCCATCTCTCGGAGGAATTTGCCGCAAAGACATTCCTGAAAACACGAATTGCGCATGGGATTTACACGGCGAGCTTCGTCTCGGCTCTGATCGGGATGCGGCTTCCCGGCCCAGGGGCGATCTATATTTCGCAAACGCTTTTCTTCCGCGCGCCGGTCCGTCTCGGCGATACGGTGGTGGCGAAGGTCGAGGTCGTCGAGCTGATGGCGGAAAAGTGCCGCGCCAGGCTCGCTTGCAGCTGCAAAGTGGGCGACGAGGTCGTGCTCGAGGGTGAAGCCTGGGTGAAGGTGCCGTCGCGCTTGCCGCGCCCCGAAAAGGCCGCCTGACGAGGATTCTGCATTGCGGCGCCCGGCCGGAAAAGGGCCGGCGCCGCCGCCGGAGTAGGCAATTTGTTCAAGATACGACAAATAGTTTTCGCATCTGCGAACGTTTCATGTATCTTGAGCAGGGGGTTGGTTCACCGTGATGAGAAGGAGGGTTGAATGACCCCTCCCAAGGAACCACTGGCTATCCTTAAGGCGCTGTTTTTGCGTCTTTTCAAAGCGCAAGCCGCTCCGTCTCCCGTACTGGTCGGAGTGGGAGCAGGCAAGGTCGCTATCAAGTCTCCGCTGCTTTCCGGATCTGCGCCTGCGCCCGGACCGGCCGCCGTCGCGGACAGTTCGGATCTCCTCAAGCGCCGCATGCGCGCCTTGCATCTCGACCCCGGCGATCTCGGTCGCGCCCCGGCGTCGTTCATCGGAATCAAGACCGGGCTGTGCGGCCGCTGCGAAGCGCGCGGCACATGCATCCGCGAGCTTGATGACGAGTTCGCCGATCCGGGCTGGGGCGACTGGCGCAACTACTGCCCGAACGCGACCACGCTGAGCATTCTGAGCACCTTGCACGAGTGCGAGGACCAGCAGCAGAGCCAGATGGGACAGGCAGCACAGCACGCGTAACGACCTGCAAAGAGGCGCTGGCGACCGGGCCCCGGCCCGCATGTGTGCGGGAGCGAGGTCGCGGCCGCTCCAGGAAGATCGCACTTCAAGAGCATTTCTGACGCCTGGCTTTTGACGACGGCCGGCAGACGAGCGTCTCCGACGCGGCGTCGCGAGCTCGGTCCTCCCCCTCCGGTCCCGGCGTGCAAATCGAGCGCGATGTTGCGCGCCGCGCGCAGAGAAGCTTTTAGGCAATCATGGGCGCGAAATTAGGCGCGACAGTTGAGAGATTCTCGCCCATAATTTGGCTTAATACTTGCTGACATAGGAGCGGAGCAGTAAGGACAATGGAGCGTGTCCGATGCTTCACGCCGATCCGGGACGGTTACGCCGTTCGCTCGCGCCCGCGGCAAAGTCGGTCGCGGTGAGTGAGATCGCGCTAACCGGCGTCTACGAAATATCGAAAATCCTGACTTCGGCGCATCGTCTCGAGACGACGCTGTCGAACGTCGTCAATCTGTTGGCCTCGTTCATGCAAATGCGGCACGGCGTGATCGTGCTGCTGGACCATGACGGCATTCCGGACATCGTGGTCGGGGCCGGCTGGAGCGAGGAATCCTCCGAGCGCTATCGCGAACGCATGCCGAAAAAGGCGATCGGCCAGGTGATCGCGACCGCGATGCCGTTCGTCGTGCCCAATGTCGCGGCGCATCCTTTGTTCGAGCCGGCCGACATCGCGGCGCTCGGCGCGGATAACGGCGCCACCGTGTCGTTCATCGGCGTGCCGATCCGCATCGGCTTCAAGGTCGTCGGCTCGCTCTCGATCGACCGCGCCTTCGATCCGGATTCCGCCTTCCGCCTCGATTTTGACGTCCGCTTCCTCGTGATGATCGCCAATCTGATCGGGCAGACGGTCGAGCTGCATCGGATGCTCGCGCGCGACCGCGAGCGGCTGATCGCCGAGAGCCATCGCCTGCAGAAACAACTCGCCGAGTTCAAGCCGGAGTTGGGCAAGGGCCCGGTGGCCGGCATTCTCGGCGACAGCAAGCCGATGCGTTCGCTGCTGGAGAAGATCGCAGTCGTCGCGCGATCGCGCTCGCCGGTGCTGCTGCGCGGGGAGTCGGGCACCGGCAAGGAGCTGATCGCGCGCGCCGTGCACATGCTCAGCCCGCGCAAGGACAAGCCCTTCGTCAAGGTGAACTGCGCCGCCCTGCCGAAGACACACTGCTTGAATCCGAACTATTCGGCCACGACAAGGGGCGCGTTCACCGGTGCGGCAGCCACGAGCGTAAGGGGCGATTCGAGCTGGCCGACGGCGGCACGCTGTTTCTCGATGAAATCGGCGGATGTCTCGCCGCCGTTCCAGGCGAAGTTGCTGCGCGTGCTGCAGGAGCGGGAGTTCGAGCGGCTCGGCGGCTCGCGAACGCTCAAGGTCGATGTCCGCTTTGTCTTCGCGACCAACCGCAACTTGGAGGAGGCGGTGGCGAAGGGCGGCTTCCGCGCCGACCTCTACTACAGGATCAATGTCGTCCCCGTGTTCGTTCCGGCGTTGCGCGAACGGCGCGAAGACATCCCGGCGCTCGCCGAGCACTTTTTGCGGCTGTTCAACAAGGAGAACAACCGCTCGATGCGGTTCGCCGATACGGCCCTGGCGGTGCTCGCCAACTGCAGGTTTCCGGCAACGTCCGCGAGCTCGAGAATTGCGTACAGCGAGTGGCGACGATGGACGGTCGGCGAAATAATCGACAAGACCTGAGCATGCCCTGTCAGACAAGACAGTGCCACTGCCTAGTGCTGGCGCCGCAGATCGCCTTCGTGGCACCGCCGCCATCTGCGCTTCCGACCGCCCCAGCGCGGACGACGGTGGCGGCGGCAACGCCGGAAGCAACGGCGAGGCCGGCAGCAGCAGTGACGATCAGGGCGATGGCGTTGCGGCGAGCGGAGCCGAGGTCGGCGCCAATTGGGATGACATCGACAACCCCGCCGACCTCGGTGCCCTGCCTCAGCGCTGACCTGCTCGATCCGGGTGATGGAGAAGGCCGGCTGGGTACAGGCGAAGGCCGCCCGCATCCTCGGTCTGACACCGCGGCAGGTCGGCTACGCCTTGCGCAAACACGACATCCCGATCAAACGTCTGTAGGGCAGGCAGCCTGTCGGCTTTCCGACAGGCTGTCGCGGACCGGACAGCGCAGGAATATATCGGCGCTCCGCGGAATTAGTATTAATTTTAAAAGACTTAGTCTGTGGCCCGGGCCTTGCACAAGTGTCGTGACGGCGCCGCGAAAAATCTAACGCGTGCGCCGGGAACGCAAAAGGAGACACCGGTGGGGGCCGCACGGTCATCTCGCTCGAAGATGTGCTCATCAGCAGGTCCGCCGCGGCGCCGACCCGGGCCCGGCGCGACGGCTGTCCGTCATCTCAAGGATGCGGCCTGGCGCCGGCCAGCGCCGAAGTCGCGCCCGAGATTCCTCGCCCGCGTCAAGGATCACCCCTGCTACAGCGAGGAAGCGCACCATTACTTCGCCCGTATGCATGTGGCGGTGGCGCCCGCGTGCAACATCCAGTGCCACTACTGCAATCGCAAGTATGACTGCGCCAACGAGAGCCGCCCGGCGTGTCGTCGGAGACGCTGACGCCCGGACCAGGCGGTGCGCAAGGTGATCGCCGTCGCCGCGCCATGCCGAAGCTGTCGGTGGTCGGCATCGCCGGGCCGGGCGACGCCTCGCCGACTACCGGCGCACCTTCAAGGCAACTTCCGGCGCGTGCGCGAACGAGCTGCCCGACCTCAAGCTGTGCCTGTCGACGAACGGCCTCGCCCTGCCCGACCATGTCGAGGCGATCCGCGAACTCGGCGTCGACCACGTGACGGTCACCATCAACAGCCATCGACCCGGAGTCGGCGGCGGGCATCTACGCCTGGATCTTCTTCGAACCACCAGCGGCGCACCGGGCCTTGAGGCGGCGCGCATCCTGCTGCGAGCGGCAGATGCGGGGCCTCGAGATGCTCGCTGGCGCGCCGGCGTGCTGGTGAAGGTCAACTCGGTGCTGATCCCCGGCGTCAACGATGCGCCATCTGGATCGAAGTCAACGCCGTGGTGAAGGCCAACGGGGCGCCTTCCTGCACAACGTCATGCCGCTGATCTCCGATCCGGCACACGGCACGCACTATGGCCTGACCGGCCAGCGCGGCCCGACGCCGGCGGAGCTGAAGGCGGTGCAGGACCGCTGGCGGCGACGCCAAGGCTGATGCGGCATTGCCGGCAGTGCCGGGCCGACGCGGTCGGCCTGCTCGGCGAGGATCGCGGGCCAGCGA
>CAVQIB010000029.1:0-4626 GCA_963712435.1 uncultured Alphaproteobacteria bacterium
ACCGAGACGCGTTCGTGGCGGGGCAGCGCATGTGCGCACGCGAGCACGGCGCAGGAGCGACAGCCGTCATTACCGGCGAACGGGCGGAAGGCAGCTCACCCGTCACGGCCCCGAAGAGTACATTCCGACTGCGAGCGCCCGCTCGACTATCGGGTGGCGAGCAGCCGATGGGTTTATTCGATGAGTGTTAGTTAGTCCGCATTAGGAATAGTCCGCCTGCATATCGTCTGTCGCCGGCGCCCCTCCGGCGACTGATCGGCAACCTCTCGGATCCTCGATTTCGCGTTGCGCGCGCTGGACGTTGCTGCATAGTAGAATGCCTGAACCACGAACAGGCAATATCCCGCGTGTCCGATGGTGAGAAGTCACGCGCAACGGTCGCTGGCGCAGCCGACACGCCGGAGGGCTTGCGTCGGCGCATTGTCGATCTCGAGGCGACGCCTCGAAGAAGCGGAGCAGACATTGCGCGCTATCCGCGACGGCGAGGTGGACGCCTTCGTGGTCGTCGAGGGCGGCCGCGAGAAGATCCTGACCTTCGAGACCGCCGATCGGCCCTATCGTCGGCTGGTCGAGGAGATGCACCAAGGCGCCGCCCTGCTCGACCCCGCGGGCGTCATCCTCTTCGCCAATGCCTTCCTCGCGGAAATGACCGGCCGGCCGCTCGAAGCCTTGGTCGGAACGGGTTTGTTGTCGCTCGTCGACCCGATGTCGCGGATCGAATGCGAGCTGCGGCTTCGTCGCTGCAGGTTGCAGGCCGGGCGCATGGAGCTGAACCTCGTCCGGCCGGACGGCGAGCTCCTGCCCACCTATCTGTCGCTGTCCGGCGCACAGGACTCCGACACGGTGATCGGGACATTCACCGACCTCACCGATCAACAGACCCGCAAGCGGCTGGAACAAGAGGTGGCGGAGCGCACGCGGCTTACGACGCAGCTCGCGCTGAGCGAGGGGCGCCTGCAGCTTGCGCTCGAGGCCGCCGATCTCGGCGTCTGGAGCCACGACCTGACCACCGACGTGCTGCAGCTCGACGCGCGGGCGCAGCGGCATTTCGCGCTCGGAGCCAAGGCGACGAGCGCCGCGATCATCGCCCGCATCCATCCCGATGACCGCGACCGTATGGTGGATTTCGTCGCTGCCGCACGAACGAACCGCGCTACGGTGAACCACATTCTCGAACATCGCATACGCAATTCCGTCGGCGGGGAACGCTGGCTGCGCGTCTATGCGCATGTCGTATTCGAGGGCAGTTCGGCGACTCTCGCGATCGGCACGTGCGAGGACATCACCGAACGCAAGCAGTGGGAGGCGACGCAAAAGCTCTTGCTGGACGAGCTCAATCACCGGGTCAAGAACACGCTCGCGACGATCCAGGCGATCGCCGGACAAACCCTGCGCGCGACCAACAGCCCGGGCGAATTCGTGGAGGCGTTCAGCGGGCGCTTGCAGTCCCTGGGGCGGGCGCATTCGCTCCTGACCCAATCGAGCTGGGAGGGCGCCGACCTCGCCGACATCGTGCGGGACCAGCTTGCCATCCGCGATACCGAGCGCATCGTGGTCTCCGGCCCGCGCGTGTTTCTTCCGCCGCAATCCGCGGTCTATCTCGCGCTCGTGCTGCACGAGCTTGGAACGAACGCGCGCAAATACGGGGCGCTGTGCGGGGCGAACGGCCGGGTCTTCCTCGACTGGTCGGTTGCGCGGGACCGCACGCTGGAACTCGACTGGATCGAGCGCGAAGGGCCTGCCGTCGCCACGCCCGGCTCGGTCGGGTTTGGCACGAAATTGATCGAGCAGAGCGTGAAGGGGCTGGGTGGCGACGTCCGTGTCGAGTTTGCGGTGACCGGGCTTTCCTGCCAGATAAGCCTTCCACTCGATGGGGGCTAAGCCGAGCTCCGGCGCTTGCAATGATTATCCATCGCGATGAGGTCTGCGCGCGCGCCCGCTTGCGGCCGGCCGCAGGTTGCGATCGAGGCCGCGGAGCGGCCTAATAGGATGCAGTTTGTTCGCCGACCGAAAAACGAGGCGGAGGCCGCCCTTTACGCCATCGCGCTTGTCGGCCTCGCGGTCGGCCTCGTGTTCGGGCTATGGCCCGTGCTTGATCTCGCCGTCTCGGGCCTGTTCTACGACGAGGCCCAGCGCAACTGGCCCTGGACGCGCGACCCGGTCCTGATGGCGATCCGCGACTTCAATGCGTTCACCACCCGCGCGATCATTGCCGCCGCGATCATCGCCTTCGTGTTCGCGGTTGCGGGCGGGCGAAGCTTCACTTTCATGTCGGCGCGGGTCACGGCTTTACTGCTCGCAACGCTGATCGCCGCGCCGGGACTGGTCGCCAATGCCGTGTTGAAGTCGCACTGGGGACGGCCTCGGCCGATCGAGGTGAGCGCATTCGGCGGCAGCCTCGAGTTCGTTCCGTGGTTCAGTCCTTTCGGGGGCTGCGACAGCAATTGCTCCTTCGTCTCCGGCGAAGCGGCGAGCGCATTTTCGCTGCTCGCGATTGCGATCATATTGCCGCAGCGATATCGGGTCCCCGCCGTCGCTGCGGCGATCGTCTATGGGCTGGTCGTCGGCCTGATGCGGATCGCCATGGGCGGACATTTCCTGTCCGATATTCTGTTCGCGGGCGTGTTCACCGCGCTCACGATATGGGTCCTGCACGGCGCGATCTTCCGCTGGCGCTGATCCGTTGCATCCTTCCCGTCGCGCGGGGAGGACGCGGGACGCACTCACACCCGGCGCGAAATCTCCACCCCCGACCCGGTCGTGATGTCGATGTCTTTCGTTTCCTTCAGGAAACAGGCCGCTCACCACGCGGTCATGATCGCGACACCGACAGGATACTACAGCCCGTCATAGATGTTGCCGGTCCACGCGACCATCGCCGTCGCCAGCAACGGCAGCATCCCGCCGAACCAGCCGTTGCCGATGTGATAGGGCAGCGACATCGACGTGTAGCGGATGTTGGTCGGGAACAGTTCGACCAGGAACGCCGCAATCGGTCCGTACACCATGGTCACGTAGATCAGGAAGATGGTCAGGATCATCTCGTCTTGAACCAGTCGATCTTGGCCGGATCTGCCTTGGCCGGATAGCCGGCCAGCGCTCGGCGCGTCCTGCCGTTGGCAGGTGGCGATCTTCGTCCGGGACCGATGCTGCAGCGCCGTCGGCTTCGCCCCGTATTCTGCACGGTATCGAACGAGAGACCAGCCTTGGTCAGGAAGTCCTTCGCACGATCGCACTCGGTGAAGTTCGACCACGGGCCGACGAAGATGTGGAAGTTGCAGGTCGTGCCGTCGTCCGCACCACGTTGTGCTGGGTCTGGAAGACGACGAGGTCGGGATTGACCGCCTGCCGCAGCGCCGGGAACAGGTAATGTAGGTCGCCGCCGCAATCACGCAGCCGGCCAGGATGATCTTCAGCCGGCCGATGCTTGTCGGACAGCCAGCCGAAGAAGACGAAGAACGGCGTGCCGATGAGGAGCGAGAACGCGACGAGGGTGTAGGCGAGTGATGATGTCCACCGTCACCGTGATCTGCAGGAAGAACAGCGCATAGAACTGTCCCGTGTACCAGACGACGCCCTGTCCGGCGGTGGCGCCGAGCAGCGCGAGCAGCACGTATTTGTTGTTGGGGTAGCGGAAGAAGCTTTCGGTGATCGGCGCCTTCGAGCCGTTGCCCTCCTCCTTCATCTTCGGGAAGATCGGCGACTCGTTGAGCGCAACCGGATATAGACCGAGAAGACTAGCAGGAGGACCGAGACGAGGAATGGCAAGCGCCAGCCCCACTGGGGCGAACGAGGCCTTCGGGTCCAAGTAGAGGCGGCACACGCCGATGACGAGCAGCGCGAGGAAGAAGCCGAGCGTCGCCGTGGTCTGGATCGAAGCTCGTCGCAGAAGCCGCGCTCGGCCGGGCGGGCATGCTCGGCGACGTAGGTTGCCGCGCCGCCATACTCGCCGCCGAGCGCGAGGCCCTGCACCAGGCGCAGCGACGACGAGCAGGACCGGAGCGATCCAGCCGATCGTCGCTGAAGGTCGGCAACAGGCCGACCGCGAAGGTCGCGCCGCCCATGATCATGATCGTGATCAGGAACGTGTACTTGCGGCCGACGAGGTCGCCGATGCGGCCGAAGACGACGCGCGCCGACCGGTCGGATGAGAAAGCCGGCCGCATAGGTCGCGAAGGCGGACAGCAGCGCGGCGGTGTCGTTGCCCGGCGGGAAGAACAGCGCCGCGAAGAATGGTGCCAGGGTGGCGTAAAGGTAGAAGTCGTACCATTCGAACACGGTCCCGAGCGACGAGGCGAAGATGACTCGCTTCTCCTGCTTCGTCATCCCGGCGCCGCGCATCGACGGTCGAGCCATCATCGTCCAGAAGCGTCCCTTGCGTGGTCGAGCATCCGTCATTGGCAGGCGCGATTTCTGTTGGCATCCCGGATCGGCCCCGGGCGCGGGCCGCCCGCGGCGAAACGTTAGAGACCGGTGCGACCGAGAGTCTCTGGGCAAGTCGTCTTAGCCTAAAAGTTCGAGTGATGCAGCGGGCAGGGGCGCCGCCGGGCGGCAAGCGGGCGAATTGTTCACGCGCGGTGCAGGTTTGCTCTCGCCGCCCGGCGACGAGAACGGCCGCGGTCGAGG
>CAVQIB010000030.1:0-8098 GCA_963712435.1 uncultured Alphaproteobacteria bacterium
CAACGCATCGCTTCAAGCGCGGCAAGGAGCATCCCCAACGCTTCGCGGAGCGGCGCGGGATGCAGGCCTGCCGCGTCCGTCGGGGCCGCTTGTCTGGGTGCACGGCGCCAGCGTGGGCGAGCTCGTCGCGGTCGCTGCCGATCGTGGAACGCCTGCGGGCGCGCGACTTCGCCGTGCTCGTCACCACCGGCACGGTCACGTCGGCGGAACCGCCGAGCCACCGGCTGCCGCCAGGCGCGTTCCACCAGTTCGTTCCGCTCGACGTGCCGGCGTTCTTCGTCGCGCGTTTTCTCGACTCATTGGCGGCCCGGAGCTCGCGCTGTTCGTCGAATCCGATCTGTGGCCCAATGATCCCGGCGAGCGCCGAGCGGGCATTCCGCTGATCCTCGTCAACGGGCGCCTGTCGGACCGCTCGTTCGAGCGCTGGCAGCGGGCGCCGGCGCACGATCGCGGCCTGCTCGGCCGCGTCGACCTGTGCCTCGTCCGCACCGGCGCGACGCCGCCCGGTTCGGGCGCTCGGCGCGCCGCGCATGGGCACGACCGGCAATCTCAAGCTCGACGTCCCGCCGCCGCCCGCCGACCCGAATACGGCTTCGCGCTGAGCGGGCCGTCGCCGGCCGGCCGGTGGTCGCTCGCCGCCTCGACCCATCCGGGCGAGGAGAGCGCGGTCATCGAGGCCCACCGGCGGCTCGCGCGCCACTTCCCCGGCCTGCTCACGATCGTGGTGCCCCGCCATCCCGAGCGGGGGCGGAGTCGCCGCGGCGGCGGGACGGCTGCCTGACGGGCCTGCGCAGCGATCGCGCGGGAGCTTCCGGACCGCGACGACCGACGTCTACGTCGCCGACACGATCGGCGAGCTCGGCGCTGTTCTACCGCGTGGCGCCGGTCGTGTTCATGGGCGGGTCGCTGGTCGCGCACGGCGGCCAGAACCCGATCGAGCCGGTCAAGCTCGGCGCGGCGGTCCTGCACGGGCCGCACGTGCCGCAACTTCGCCGAATCTACCGCGCCCTCGATCAGGCGGCGCGCGCCGATCCGGTCGCGCGATCCCGACACGCTGACCGCGCGTCTCGCGCGCACTGGCTCACGGATGCGCCGGCGCGCGCACGGCTTGCGGCGGCCGGACGAGACGGTCGATGGGCTGGCCGGCGCCTCGACCGCACCGATGGCGGCGCATCGAGCCCTATCTCGTGCAGATGCGCCTCGCGACCTGGAGCGCAGATGCGTGCAGCCGCGTTCTGGTGGCGGCACGGCCGGGCTTTATCCGCGCGGCCTGCTCGCGCCGATCGGCGCGACTTGACGGCGGCGTCGCGGCGTGGCGGATGCGGCAGCGCCGGCGGCGCGCCGCCGTGCCCGTCATCTGCATCGGCAATCTGACGGTCGGCGGGGCCGGCAAGACGCCGACCGCGATCGCGGTCGCGCGCCTCTTGCCTGCGCGCCGGCCGGCGCCCGGTCGTTCTCACGCGCGGCTACGGCGGCGCGCTGCGCCGGCCCCGTGCGCGTCGAGCGCCAGCGCCACGGCGCGGCGGAGGTCGGCGACGAGCCGCTGCTACTCGCGCCGCATCGCGCCGACCGTCGTTGCGCGCGACCGCGTGGCCGGCGCGGCCGCCGCCGCGCGCGGATCAGGCCGACGCTCATCGTGATGGATGACGGCCTGCAGAACCCGTCGCTCGTCAAGGACGTGGCCCTCGTGGCGCTGGACGGCCGGCGCGGCGTCGGCAACGGATATGTGCGTCCCGGCGGGTCCGCTGCGCGCGCCGCTCGCCGCGCAGCTCGACCGCGCGCATGCCATCCTGGTTGTGGGCGACGCAGGCGAGAGCGCCCGCGGGGTCATGCGTGAGGCGCAGCGGCGCGGGCTTCCGGTGTTCGCGGGCCGTCTCGAACCGGTCGGCTCTGCCGCCGCGGAATTGACGGGGTGTCGCGTGCTCGCCTTTGCCGGCATCGCCGATCCCGGCAAGTTTTTCGCGACGCTCGCCGACGCAGGCGTCGCGGTCGCGGCGCAATACGGCTTCCCGGACCACCATCGCTATTCGTCGGCCGACGCGGCCGCGCTGATCGCGCGTGCGGAGCGCGAGGGCCTGCAGCTCGTCACGACGGAAAAGGATGCGGCGCGGCTGCATGGCGATCCGGCGACCGCCGCGCTCGCGGCGCACAGCAAGGTCTTGCCGGTCGCGCTTGTCGTCGAGGAGGAGGAGCGCTTGCGCGCGTTCCTGGCGCTGCGGCTGACCGCGCTGCCGGTCTCGAGGATCATTCCACGCGGTCGGGATGCCAGCGCTTCAGCGACCGCCTCCGGCGTCGCATAGGCCTCCTGCCGGTCGACGCTCCAATATTTCAGCTCTTCCAGCGGGATCGCCACGCCGGTGACCGCACAGCGAACGAACGCGCCCGCGCGGATGACACGGAAATCCGAATCGAGATAGCGGACCTCGGCTTCCCCCGCCTGCGGCGAACGAGGGTCGAAGCGGTTCAGCACGAACGACCTCCAAAGCGCAATCGCACCGCGCAGCAATCGTGAACGGCCTTTCGATCATGAGCGGACGCTTCGACCGAACATAATATGTCGGCCGGCAAAGCGAAACCCCGCCCTCCCAACCGGCCGTTCGCCCGTCTCGCCCGGCCGACGCGCCGTGCTAACATGTCCTAAACACGTGATCGAATCGATGCGGATCGCTGTCGGATTTCCTGCTGATGGTTCTCCTCGCCGCCGCCGATGCGCGGATGGCCCTCGCCGCGAACGCCCCCGAGCCCGTCCGCATCGCCGGCGCCGGCCTCGTGCTCGACGCCATGCTGTACCGGCCGCACGGGGACGGCCCGTTCCCCGCGGTGGTGGCGCTGCACGGATGCGCCGGGCTCGGCAAGCACGGCCTCGCCGCGCGCTACCGCGACTGGGCCGAGCGGCTGGTCAGCATCGGATTCGCCGTGCTGCTCCCGGACAGCTTCGGATCGCGCGGCCTCGGACCGCAATGCCGCACCCGCAAACGGTCCGTGCGGGCCGGCCGCGAGCGCGTCGCCGACGCGAATGCGGCGCGGCGCTGGCTGCAGGAGCAGCCCTTCGTGAAGCCCGACCGCGTGTCGCTGCTCGGATGGTCGAACGGCGCGACCACCGTGCTCTACACGGTTCGCGCGGGCAACTCCGCCGAGAAGGCCCATCCGGATTTCCGCTCCGCGGTCGCGCTCTATCCCGGCTGCCGGCAGCCGCGGGAGACCGGGTGGAGTGCGCGCGTGCCGACCTTGATCCTGATCGGCGGCGCCGACGACTGGACGCCGGCGCAGGCCTGCGAGCAGATGATCGCGGGCGCAAGCGGTGGCGCGGGCGCGCCGGTCTCGATCGTCGTTTATCCCGGCGCGTATCATGGACTTCGACGAGCCGAACCAGCCTGTCAGGATCTCGACCGGGATGGCCTGCCTCCGCCGACGGCTCGGGAGCGGTGCATCTGGGCACCGACCCGGCGGCGCGCGCCGACGCGCTCAGGCGGGTGCCGGAGTGGCTGTCGCGCTAATTAGAATATGTCGACCCGCCGATCGTCCGACCCGTCGCGCTCAGAACAGGCTGCCCTGATCGGGCCCGCCCGAGCGGTCGCGCCGCGTGCGTTTCGGCGTGACCTTCCCGTCCGCGGTCGCGCCAACCCGGCCGTCCGCAAATTCGATCTCAAGCCGCAAGCCGGACGAGACCGCGCTGGCGCTGAACAGAGGACGCGCGTCCGGCCCGCGCACCAGCGCAAAGCCGCGCGCTGAGCACGCCTTGATACGACAGGGCCTCGAGCAACTGGCCTGCCCGCTCCACGCGCCCAGCGTGCCGGTGAACGAGCATGCGGACCGCGCGCTCCGACCGCGTGAACAGCGCCGCCGCCCGTTCCTGCCCGCGCGCAATGCGGACGCGGTGCGCATCCATATTGGTGCGCAGGCTGACGGCGAGCCGCCCGGCCGCCGCGGCGAGCCGCTCGCGCCGGCGTTCGCCCAGGACGCGCGTGCAATGCGCGGCGCGCCGCGACAGGGCGGTCACCCGCTCGCCCTCGCGCGCGAGCCGCGCCTGCAGGAGCTGGCGGTTGAGGCCGCCGGCGATGCGCGAGAAGTCCGCCCGGTGCAGATGCGCATTGGCGATGAGCGCGCGCGGCAGCCGCGCGGCCGCGGCGTCGAGCCGCTGGCGCGGCAGCGCGAGCAGCGCCTCGGCCGAGGGCAGCGCGCGCGCCGCCGAGCGCAGCTCGGCGCGGCGGTTCTCGTGGCCGCGCCGCCAGCAGGCGAAGGCGCGGCTGTGCCGAGGCTCGTCGACCCGCACGATCAGCTCGGCGCGCACCGGCACCGCCATCTCGGCCGCCGCGGTCGGCGTCGGCGCGCGCCGGTCGGCGGCGAAGTCGATCAGCGTCCTGTCGGTCTCGTGCCCGACGCCGAGATCGAGCGGGATCGCGCTCTCCGCCGCCGCGCGCACCACGATCTCCTCGTTGAAGGCCCACAGATCCTCGATCGAGCCGCCGCCGCGCGCGACGATCAGGAGGTCCGGCCGCGGGATCGGCCCGCCGTCGGGCAAGCGCGTTGAAGCCGCGGATCGCGGCGGCGACCTCCTCGGCCGCGCCGCTCGCCCTGCACGCGCACCGGCCACACGAGCACGCGGCGCGGAAAGCGGTCCGCGAGGCGGTGCAGGATGTCGCGGATCACCGCGCCGGTCGGCGAGGTGACGACGCCGATCACCTCGCGGCAGGTAGCGGCAGCGAGCTGCTTGCGCGCCGCGTCGAACAGGCCCTCGGCGGCGAGCTTCCTGCTTGCGCTCCTCGAGCGAGCGCCATCAGCGCGCCGACGCCGGCCGGCTCCAGCGTCTCGATGACGATCTGGTAGGTCGAGCGCCCGGGATAGGTGGTGAGCCGCCCGGTGGCGATCACCTCCAGCCCCTCCTCCGGCTTGATGCGCATGCGCTGCGAAGGCGCTGCGCCAGACCACCGCGTCGATGCGCGCGCCCTCGTCCTTCAGCGCGAAATAGGCGTGGCCCGAGGAGTGCGGCCCGCGATAGCCGGAGATCTCGCCGCGCACGCGCACGTAGCCGATAGGCGTCCTCGACCGTGCGCTTCAGCGCGGCGGAGAGCTCCGACACGGTCCATTCGGGGATGTTCAGGCGGGGTTCGGACATGGGTGAGGACATGGCAGGAATTTTAACGTGACGGCCGCTCCGCGTCTAACTCAGCATTTCGTTCCGGTCATGTGAGACCAAATGCAGGCTCGGTCGCGCGGTGTCGAGGTCCGCTCGTCCCCGCGCAAGCGGGGACCCAGAACATTGAAGAAATCTGGATTCCCGCTTGCGCGGGAATGAGCGGATGTGGATCAGTTCAGCGACCAATCCCTCGCTCCGCAATCCTGAGGAGCCGACCGCAGGCGGCGTCTCGAAGGATGCGCGGTCCGAACGCTGAACGGCCCGGATTGAGCCGTCGGGTCGCGCTCCGCGCGCCCGAAGGTAAACTCCGCGAAATCCGGGATGATCTCTCCGAAGCGAACCGACCCCGCATTTCGTTTCGCTCTATGCGGGCTACTCGGCCGCCGGCTCTGGCAGACGGCGACCTTGCATTACCCGCGGCCGTATAACAAAAAGCCCCGCGCATTGCGGGGCTCTCCCTCATCGACATCATGGCCGTTTGGAGCGTGAGGTTTGTCTCTAAGCCTGGGGTCGGGTCGGGCAGGGGTTTCGGCGCGGTGCCGGCTTGCTTCACGACTGCATCAAAAAGAATAATGCCTGAAACGACAAGCAGGGCAGGCAAAGAGCCAAGATTTCATCATGGGATCCTCCATATCGACGGGCGTCGGCACTCGACGTGAACCAATGTCGATTTGAGATTCAGATCGTGCTTGCCGATGGCCGCAGGGCTGCCAATTGGAGGAAGCGGAGACTTCGGGACGTCGCCGTTTTTCGGGCAGCTCACGGACAAGCCATTGCTTGTCTCTACTCCTATAAATGGCGCTGCAAACCCAAAGCGCAATAGAGCCTCAGAAGTAAGCGTCGCGGGGATCCAGGATTGTTGAAGGAAACTCGATTTCCCGCTTGCGCGGGAATGAGCGCTAGCCTGGATTTCCACGGACTGGAATCCCAGTAACGCCGGATTCGGCAAGGGATTCAGACGACTCGGGATTTCAGCGCTTTCCGTTATTCGATATGGTAAGCTGATAACGCGAGTGCACGCCGTTTCCTTCGCACCGGCGACGATCCTCGGCGAGTTGGGTTCTCCGCGCTTCCGGTGCATGAACCTCCGCGGAATGCCGGCTTTATGGCGATCGTAGGTTTCGTTGTTCAATTCGCGGTTGACACCAGATATGGCAAATGACACTGCCAATATGTGCCTATCAGATCACCATATGAACTAACAGACCCGCAGCAGTTCTTTGCGGAGCCGGCGACCCCACGCCAGCGCCAGTACGAAGCCTTGCGGGCTTACTTCGTGGAGAGGCTCGCCTCGGCTGAGGCGGCGCGTCGCTTCGGCTATTCGCCGGGCGCCTTCCGGGTGCTCTGCCATACCTTCCGCCGAGGGGAGTTGCCGGACTTCTTCACCACGGCGCATCCGGGACCTCGCGAACAGCCCAAGAAGAGCGCCGCCCAGAAGCAAATCGTGGCGCTACGCAAGCGCAACTATTCGGTCTATGAGATCAGTCAAGCTCTCAAGGAACAGGGAACGCCGCTGAGCGCCACTGCGGTGCGCGAGGTTCTGGCCGCAGAGGGGTTCGCACCCTTGCCGCGCCGGCTCGACGAGGAGCGTCCCGGCCGGGTCGGCCCCAGCGCCGAGGCCGTCGCCAATGTCGGCGACTTCACGCTCTCATCGCGCGAGTTCACGACACGGGTGGGAGGGCTGTTCCTGTTTATCGCCGATCTGGTGCGGATCGATACCGATGCGCTGGCGCTCGCCGCCAAGCTGCCCGGCTCGCGCATGATCCCGGCCGCCCACGCGCTACGCGCCGCGCTGGCCCTCAAGCTCTGGTCCATCGAGCGCAAGAGCCACGTCATGGCGCTCGTCGCCGACGAGGGCCTCGCCCTGTTCTGCGGCCTTAATGCCATGCCCAAAAAGAGCTTCCTGTCGGAATATTCCTCGCGGATCACCCGCCAGACAGTCTCGCGCCTGCTCGCTTCATGGCACACGCGGTTCGCCGGAGACGCGCTGTTCACCGGTGAATCTCTCAACCTCGATTTCCACTCCGTGCCGTATTTCGGCGAGCATCCCCTCGTCCAATCCCATTATCTGTCGAAGCGAAGTCGCCGGCAGCCCAGCATCCTCACCTTCCTGGCCCAGGACGCCGACAGCCATGTGTTCTGCTACGCGAACGCCGACATCCGGAAGGGTGAGGAAGCTGATGAGGTGTTCCGCTTCATCGACTTCTGGAAGCGCCAGTACGGCCGCGTCCCGCAGCATCTCGTTTTCGATTCCAAGCTCACCACCTACGAGGGGCTCGACCGGCTCGACGCCGCCGGGATCACCTTCATGACCCTGCGCCGACGCACCAAGGGCCTGCTCGCCGACGTCGACGGGCTGCCCCCATCCGCCTGGCGCACCGTCACACTCGACTTGCCACACCGCAAGTATCGCACGCCGCGGATCTACGAACAGAAGGTCCGTCTGCGCGAGCGCAGCTACCGCCAGCTATTCATCAAGGATCTCGGCCACGACGAGCCCACGATCCTGGTCACCAACGATGCGAAATCCTCCGCTCGGAATCTCATCACCCGCTACGCCAAGCGCATGCTCATCGAGAACGCACTCGCCGACGCCGTGCGTTTCTTCCACATCGACGCGCTCTCCTCCTCGGTCGGGTTCAAAGTCGATTTCGACATGGCCCTCCTCGTCCTCGCCTCGGCCCTCTACCGCCTGACCGCCCGCCGCATGCGCGGCTACGACGACGCCCAGGCCCGCCAAATCTTTCGCGATCTCGTCGACATGCCCGCCGATGTCGCCGTTACACCGGCCGAAGTCAAAGTGCGCTTCCATCGCCGCGCCCATCTTCCTATCGTGCTCGCATCAGGGCTCATCGACAAACCCGTCGCAGTTCCGTGGTGGCAAGGCCGATCCCTGCGCCTCGTCCAATAGCGCCCCAACCGTCCGCGTTAGCTCAATTCCGGTCCGTGGAAATCCAGGCT
>CAVQIB010000031.1:0-8579 GCA_963712435.1 uncultured Alphaproteobacteria bacterium
CCGCTCGGGGCGGCGGTCGACGCGAGCCCGTGGATGGGATCGCGGCCGTCGCTGCCCAATTCACGCCCCGTGATCGGCCAGGCGCCCGGCCATCCCTGGCTGTGGATCGCCGCCGGCCATGCGCATTGGGGGCTCACCCTCGGCCCGGTCACCGGCCGGCTCGTCGCCGAGATGATGACGGGGGCGACCCCGTTCTGCGATCCGGTTCCGTATCGCGCCGAGCGGTTCGGCAAGCTTGGCGTCTGAGGGGACGCAGCACTCACAAACGATCATGGCCGGGACGATGCCCGGCCATGCTCCGACAAACTAATTTGGTCGCCGTCAGTCGACCGTTTTCACCACGCTCGAGGTCGGGCGTCCGCCGCCCATATCCATGCCTCCCGAGCCTTTCTGGTCCTTCCGGACCAGCTCGTCATACTGGGCGATCGACTTGAGCTGATCGTGCGCCTTCATATGCACGACCTTGTAGCCCTTCTCCTTGAGCTGGGCGAGCAGGAGGGGAACGGCATGCGCCGTGACCGTCTGGAAGTCGTGCATCAGCAGGATGCCCTTGCCATGCTTTTCCAGCTTGTCCATCAGGGTCTTGACGACCTGCTCTGGCTTACGCGCCTTGAAGTCGAACAAGTCCATGTCGGTCGAGAACACGCCCATATTGCGCTGCTCCCCGACATATTTCAGCAGTTCCGGCGGGTGCTTGAGGCTCGGGAAGCGGATGAACGGCGAGGCATAGTCCCCGACAGCCATGCGGACCGCGCTGATGCCCTTCTCGATGTCGATCACGGCCTCGTCCGTCGAGAGCTTCGAAATGTCGCGCGGATGGCTCCAGGTGTGGTTGCCGATGGTATGTCCGGCGTCGGCGACTTCCCTCAGGATTTCAGGATAATAGGTGGCGTGCTTGCCGATCGGGAAGAACGTCGCTTTGACGCACTGGTCGGTCAGCGCCTTGAGCACGGCCGGGGTGTTGTTGAGCCAGGGGCCGTCATCGAAGGTCAGCACCACTTCGCCCTTGCGGAGAAAATCGTGCTGCTTGAAATGCTCGAAGCCGAAGCCCGGGCCGCCGGTCGTGTCGATCTCGACCACCCGCGTCACGCCGAGAGCGCTCGGATTGGCGCAGGGGGGCCCTTGCACGGCGGGAGCGGGCGAGGGGCTCGGGAGCGTCGGCGCTGCGGCGCTCATCTGGGCCGGCGCTGAGCGTCCGGCCTGCGCCACCACGATCGCATCAGGGATGGGGGTGACCACGCTGCGCGGGGTGCGCTGAGCCGGGGCCGGTTCCGCCGCCGTGCTGCCGGCGCTCGCGGCCTCTGCCCCCGACTTGCCCCAGGGCAGGGCGGTCAGGCTGCCCTTCTGGGCGAAGACCAGCCCCAACGAGCCCGCCAGGGCCACGGCGACCAAACCGGCTGCAATCGCACCTGCTCGCATCGCATCCACTCCTTATAAATTCTTGCCCATTTCCCCATTACGGATTGGTCGCAAGGGTCATGCCCACTCGGCGCCGGTTCCCTGGCCGCACTCAATCAGTATGCTTCGCGCCAATTTGCGGCATTTGCCGGCAAAACGCGAGGACGCCTCCCGCTTGGAGGCACGTTTGTTGCGCGTTGTGACTAAAAAGTCGTAGCCACGCCCCGGCAGGTTCAAATTACCACCCGCCGATTTGATAATTCGCGCTTTTGGATCGATTCCAGAGACAATCAAGCGCACAAATTAGGGCAGCGCAATGGCGTCGCGCGAGCGGCCGCGGATTTGAGCAACGAACAGACGAACCGCCGGGCTCAATCCGGAAACGTGTCCCGGTAGGCCGGCAACGCGCCGGGGAAGCCCAGGGCGGCCGCCGCGTGGACGCCTCGGGCGATGGCGCGCGCCACCACTTGCGATGCCGCCGCGCCCAGGCGCAACAAGCCAAAGACTGGATCGTTCAATGGCTTGTGCCCGGTCGCTGCGGCGAATACGAGATCGCCGTCGAGCGGCGTGTGGACGGGAGAGATCGCCCGGGCGAAACCGTCATGCGCCATCATGGCCAGGCGTTGCGCCTGCGCCTTGGTCAGGACGGCGTCGGTGGCGACCACCACGAGCGTGGTGCTTGCCGCGATGACGCCTTTGCCGCGCGGTTCCAGCGCCTCGGGCGGAACGGCGGGCGGAAAGCCGTGCGCGCCGTATTCGCGGCCCTGCTCGAACGGAGCGGCCCAAAACCAGGGGCCGTCGCCGACGACCGCGCTGCCGACGGCGTTCACGACAGCGAGCGCCCCGACCGCCAGTCCGTCCGCGGTTACGGCGGAGGCCGATCCAATCCCGCCCTTGTAATTGACCGTCGTCGCGCCCGTCCCGGCGCCGACGCTGCCGAGCGCAAACTCCGCCCCCGCGGCCGCCGCGGCGGCGGCGTAGCCCAGTTCGCGATAGGGCGGGTAGCGACCCCAATTCTTGTCGCCGCCGTTCGACAGATCGAACAGGACGGCGCCCGGGACGATCGGCACCAGCGCCGGCCCGACCGCGAAGCCGCGGCCCTGGTCGCGCAGCCAGGCCTGGACCCCGCTTGCCGCATCGAGGCCGAAGGCCGAGCCGCCTGCGAGCGCGATGGCGTCGATCGCCTGCACGGTGCGGGACGGCTCGAGCAGATCGGTCTCCCGCGTGCCCGGCCCGCCGCCGCGCACGTCGACGGAGGCGACCGCCGGCGCATCGAACAGGATGCAGGTCACGCCGGACGCAAGGCGCGCATCTTCGGCGTGGCCCACGCGCACGCCCGCCACGTCGGTCAACAGGTTGCGCAGCGGCCTCACGCGGGCGCTCCGCGCATCGCGACAAGGCCAGGCCGCAGCATGCGGGCGAGGTGACGCCTTGCCTCCTCGAGACTTCGCCGCATGGATGAAGGCGGCGCAA
Source organism: uncultured Alphaproteobacteria bacterium (assembly GCA_963712435.1). GTDB lineage: Bacteria > Pseudomonadota > Alphaproteobacteria > Rhizobiales > Xanthobacteraceae > Rhodoplanes. The sequence goes on from CAVQIB010000031.1 coordinate 2,872, forward strand.
GCACTTGCCGGGAACTCCTCGCGCGGCCCGATCAGAACCGTGCGGCGATCCCCGCGGGCCGGACCCGCCGCCGGCCCGAGCTCGGCCGCCATTTCAAGCTCGTTGCTGGTGCCGAGCGCCCCCGGCAGCGCCACCAGCGCGTGCGCGGTCAGCACATTGACGTGGTTCCGCGAGGGGGCGCTGCGCCAATCGGCGGCGCGCGGCGGCAGCGCCGTGAACACGGCGATCTCGACGAAGGCGTTGGGGTAGGGCCGTCCGTCCGGGGCGTGGTTCGGCGCATCGATGGGACCCGCGGGATCGCGCGGCACCATGCCGATCGAGAGGCCCTGCCGCTCCTCGACGGCGACGAAGCCTTCGGCCGCCGCCGCCATCACGCCATAGCCCGCCCCGGTGAGGAGATGGGCGTCGAGCCGCGCCACCATCGCGCCGACCGCGCGGGCGAGCGCGGCGCGCTCGGAGGCGATCGGCGATCCGGAACCAAGCACGCCGATGATCGGAATTTTGCGCAGCATGCGATTGTTCGACAAGGGCTTCGGCGCACCGGATACGATTTCGCGGCAGGCGTCAACCGCAGCTCGGCCATTGGCCTTGTGCACGAACGGCCCCTTCCCGTCGCGCTTACGCGCGACTTCCCTCCCCGCTTGCGGGGGAGGGTGGGGAGGGGGCCTGCGCGTCAACTCAAGCGGTGGCGTCGGGTTCGGGCGTCACCTCCCCCCGGCGGGGAGAGGTCGGATTCCGAGCGGAGCGAGGAATCCGGGTGAGGGGGAGACAAGCGTGCATCGATACCCCCTCACCCGGCTCGCATCTCGCTATGCTCGATGTTCGCCGACCTCTCCCCACCGGGGAGAGGTGACGGACGCAAGCCCGGTGTGCGCCTGCGGCGCTTGCCTTCGCAGCCGCCGCGTCGCATGTGAGCGCCATGAACGATGTCACCATCTACTGGGCGCTGGCCGCGGGCCTGGTGAGCTTCCTCTCGCCCTGCGTGCTGCCGCTGGTGCCGCCCTATCTCGTCTATCTCGCCGGGACCTCGCTCGAGCGCTTCTCCGACGCCGAGCCCGAGCCGCGGGTGCGGCGCGAGACGGTGATCGCGGCGTTGCTGTTCGTGTGCGGCTTCTCCACCGTGTTCGTCGCGCTTGGCGCGAGCGCGAGCGTGATCGGTTCGCTGATGCGCAGCTATTCGCATGAACTCTCGATCATCGCCGGGATCGCGATCATTGTGATGGGCCTGCACTTCATGGGGCTCACGCGCGTGTCTTTCCTGTTGCGCGAGAAACGCGCGCCGATGCCGCGCCCGGCCGGCCTGTGGGGCGCCTATGTGATGGGGCTTGCCTTCGCCTTCGGCTGGACGCCGTGCATCGGCCCGGTGCTCGCGGCGATCCTTGCGGTCGCGGCGTCAAAGGAGACGGTGCTGAAGGGCGCGGGCCTGCTCGCGCTCTATTCGGCCGGGCTCGGCATCCCGTTCCTGATCGCGGCGTTTGCGATCGAGCCGTTCGCCGCCTTCCTCGCCCGGTTCAAGCGCCACCTCGGCCGGGTCGAGAAGGCGATGGGCGTGCTGCTCGTGCTCACCGGCATCGCCTTCCTCACCGGCTGGGTGACGACCGCGAGCTTCTGGCTGCTGGAGGCTTTTCCGGCCCTGGGCCGGATCGGGTAGGGGGTGGTCACGCGCCGTCCAGGAGGCGGTCGCCGCGGTCGCGCTCTGATCCTCTTAGAACCTATCGCTGAAAAGCATCGGGGGCGCATGCGCCCCCGACCGCAAATCCATTTGTGCGAAACGCTACTCCGCTCCGTCCTCGAAATAGGAAATCCTGCCGTCGGGGCCCTTTTTCCAGGTGTAGAGCACGTAGCGGTCCTTCTTCTTGCCGTCGACCAGATAGCCGTTGTCGGACACGTCGCCCTTCTTGTCGAAGGAGAGCGTGCCGAGCACGGTGTCGAACGGCCGGCCGGAGCGGATCACCTCGGCCACCTTCTTGGGATCGAGCGACTTCGCCTCTTCCGCCGCCTGCTTCATGATCTGCACCGCGGCGTAGCTGTACAGCGTGTAGGCCTGCGGCTCGAACCCGCGCTTGCGGAACAGGTCGACGATCGTCTTGTTCTTCGGGTTGGTGCGCGGGTCGGGCGAGAACGTCATCAGCGTGCCGTCGGCGCCGGGGCCGGCGATCGCGGCGAACTCGTCGTCGGCGAGCCCGTCGCCGCCCATCATCGGCGCGCGCAGGCCCTGGTCGCGCATCTGCCGCAGGATGATGCCGCCGGTGTCGTGCAGCCCGCCCCAATAGACGAGGTCAGGGTTGGCCGCCTTCAGCTTGGAGACGAGCGCGGTGAAGTCCTTGTCGTCCTTGTTGACGCCCTCATACATGACCTCCTTGACGCCCTTGGCGTTGAGCGCCTTGCGCGTCTCGTCGGCGAGGCCCTGGCCGTAGGTGGTCTTGTCGTGAATGACGGCGATGCGCTTGCCCTTGAACTTGTCGGCGATGATCGCGCCCGCCATGCCGCCCTGCTGGTCGTCGCGCCCGCAGACGCGGAAAATGTTCCACAGGCCGCGCTCGGTGATGCGCGGATTGGTGGCCGCCGGCGTGATCGCCAGGATGCCGTTGTCCTGCAGGACTTCGGACGAGGGCATGGTGACGCCGGAGTTGAAGTGGCCGATGACAAACTTCACGCCGTCGGCGGCGAACTTGTTGGCGACCGACACGCCTTCCTTGGGATCGCCGCGGTCGTCGCCGACGCTGAGCTCGATTTTCTGGCCGAGGATGCCGCCCGCCGCGTTGATGTCCTCGACCGCCTGCTCGACGCCCTGCTTGAGCTGGGCGCCGAAGGCCGCGCTGCCGCCGGTCAAGGGGCCCGCGACGCCGAACTTGACCTGGGCATGCGCGCTGCCCGCCATCGCAAGAGCGAGGCCGAGCGCCAGGGCGAGGGTCGTGCGGTGGATCATGTCGATTGTCCTCCGAAATGGCTTGCGCGGGTTGGTCGAGCGCCTAATGCCTGATTGATACGAAATTGCGCAGGAAAGTCACGCCGCGGCAAGCGCGGCCCTGTGCCGCGCGTCAGGGTTGCGGCCGCTGCGCCGGCCGGACGAGGAATCCGTATTGCCGCGCCATCTGTTGGCGGCGGGTATTGCGGTAGCCCGCGAGCGCGATCGCGATCAGGATCGCGGTGTCCACGACATAATAGTAGAGCGACGACAGCGTGCCGCCGAACAGCGCGTAGTGAAAGAAGCGCACCGCGAATCCGAGCACGAGCATGTACAGCACGAGATGCCACCACGGGCGCCAGGTCTGCGCGATCGCCCGCGCGGCGAGCCAGGCGCAGCCGCCGCCGATAATCACCGAGACGAGCAGGAACGTGCCGAAGGAGTCTTCTTCGTAGAGATAAAGGTGCATCGCAGAAGCCGTCCTAACTGGTGTGCTCACTCCGCCGCTTGTTCCCACTCTGACAACGACCCGGCCCATCGGACGCAACGTTGCAGCCCCCTCCCCCTGGAAGGGGGAGGGTTGGGGTGAGGGTCGCAAGCGGCTCGCGACCCCTCCCCGGACCCTCTGCGATGATCCGACCCTCCCCTTTCAGGGGAGGGTGAAGTCAAATGCGATTGCCCTGCCTTTTTTGGGGAGGTGCGCCGCTCTATTCGTTAGTCCCTTTGCTACCGTTAATGCCGTCCGCCCTCGAGATAGGCGGCGCGCACCTCCGGCCGTTCCAGCAGCTCGCGGCCGGCGCCGCTCATCGTGATCGCCCCGTTGACCATCACATAGCCGCGATGCGCGAGCTTGAGCGCGTGATAGGCGTTCTGCTCGACCAGGAACACGGTGAGATGATGGCGCTCATTGAGTTCGCGGACGATGTCGAAGATCTGCTGCGCGACCAGCGGGGCGAGGCCGAGCGAGGGCTCGTCCAGCAGCAGCAGGCGCGGCCGGCTCATCAGCGCGCGGGCGATCGCGAGCATCTGCTGCTCGCCGCCGGACAGCGTGCCGCCGCGCTGCGACAGCCGCTCGGCAAGCCGCGGAAACAGGCCGAGCACGTGGTCGAGCTGCGACCCGCCGTCCTCTTCGCCCGCGGCGACCGCGCCCATCTGGAGGTTCTCCAGCACGGTCATGCGCGCGAAGATGCGCCGGCCTTCCGGCGCCTGCGCGATGCGGATGCGGGCGATCTCATGCGTCGGCAAATCGGTGATGTCGCGTCCGGCGAAAATGATGCGGCCCTCGCGCGCGCGCGGACTGGCGAAGATCGTCATCATCAGCGTCGACTTGCCGGCGCCGTTCGCCCCGATCAGCGTGATGATCTCGCCTTCGTACACGTCGACATCGACGCCCTTCAGCGCGCAGATGCTGCCGTAGAAGGTCTTCACCCCGCGCACGGCGAGTAGCGGCTCAGTCATGGTGCGCCCCGCTTGTTTCCAAGCTCGGGGCGCAGCCGCGCTGATCTCGCGCGGGCATGAGAATAAACACTCGTCATGCGCCGGCTTGACCCGCGTATGCGCCCCCTCCCGTCTCGCTCTGCTCGACTCCCTCCCCCGCGAGCGGGGGAGGGATGGGGAGGGGGATGGATTGCCGGGTCTTCGCCCGGCAGTGACGGAAAAGGGTTCGCGCCAGCGAACGCTGGGTTTAATCCTCCCCCGCGTGTCGTGCAGGCAGAAGCTTTGGAGGCCGCGAAATTGGGCGAGCTATCCTCCCCCGCGTAGCGGGGGAGGGGGACCGCCCATCGCAGGCTAGCTTGCGCAGCCTTGGCTGCGTGGGTGGGGGAGGGGGCAAGGCCCGTGTTCAGCTTGCTGCGCGCCCCCTCCACCATGCTGCGCATGGTCCTCCTCCCCCGTTCCACGGGGGAGGAGGAAGATGATGCAAATGCGCGTTCACTCGCGCCGCGCGCGCCCCTCTGGGTGAGCACGCTCACAGCCCGACCTCCGCCTTGGCGATTGCGACCTCCTCGTCGGGGACGCCGAGATAGGCGGCGATGACCTTCTCGTCGTTGCGCACCGCCGCGGGCGGACCGTCGGCGATCTTGACGCCGTAATCGAGCACGACGACGTGGTCGGAGATCTCCATCACCACCGCCATGTCGTGCTCGATCAGCAGGACCGAGGTCGCATGCTCGCCGCGGATCGACAGGATGAGCGCATTGAGCGCGGCGGTTTCCCGCGGGTTCAGTCCCGCCGCGGGCTCGTCCAGGCACAGCAGCACCGGATCGGTGCACATGGCCCGGGCGATCTCCAGCCGGCGCTGCGCCCCGTAGGGGAGCGCGCCGGCGGGATCGTCCGCGCGATCGAGCAGGTCGATGCGGGCGAGCCATTGGCGCGCCTTCTCGATCGCGGCGCGTTCGGCGCGGCGATAGCCGCCGATCCCGAGCACGCCGAGCAGCGTGTAGCCGGACGCGGCCATCAGCGGATTGTGCTGGGCGACGAGCAGGTTTTCCAGCACGGTCATGCCGGAGAACAGGCGGATGTTCTGGAACGTGCGGGCGACCTTGGCGCGATGCGCGACGAGATATTCGGGCATGCGTTCGAGCAGGAACAGCGTGCCGTCCGCCCGCGCGAGCTTGCGTTCGCCGCCGAGCGTCAGCGCGTCGAGCTCGTTCCACAGCCGCGGGTCGCCATGCGCGAGGCCGATCCGCCCTTCGGTCGGCTTGTAGAAGCCGGTGATGCAGTTGAACACCGTGGTCTTGCCCGCGCCGTTCGGTCCGATCAGGGCGGTGATCTCGGATCGTCTGGCGGAAAAGGTGAGGTC
>CAVQIB010000032.1:0-13003 GCA_963712435.1 uncultured Alphaproteobacteria bacterium
CTTGGGTCCGGCAAGGATCAGGATGCCCTTGTCGAAGGCCGCGAGGTCGCGCGCGCCAGCCGCCGGCCCGAGCGGCAGCAGATGCAGCGTCACTTCCGCCGGCTTACCGTCGAAGAAGTGGCCGAGCGCTGCCGACAGGATCACGGCGCTCTTGTTTTCGATGACCGGCCCACGAAAGCCTGCGAACAGCCGCTGCCCGCCGACCGCGACACCCTCCACCGTCACGCCGCCGTCTTCCAGTGTCTTGCCTTCGGACGGCGCGAACAAAGCTTCGGCCGCGATCAACCTGGCCAGCGCGCTCGACGGCGGCACGGCGGGCTCGTGCGCGATCTCGCCGGTCGCCGGATTGAATTTGAGCCGATAAGCTTGCTGCAGGCGGCGAGCCCGGCGGCAACGCGGGCCTCTTCCTTGGCCTGATCGGTCGCGTCCTTGTCGTGGCGGGGTCGCCCGTGCGAGCCGATCACGTAGAAAAAATTATCGGCAAAGGCGACGCCCTCGCCGTCCAGCTCGACCGGGTTGCCGTCAAACCGATCGTCGATCAGTAGCAATAGCCGGCCGGCTGTGATCTCGCCGTCGCTCAAGGTCACGACTTGCGCCGATTGCTGCTCGTCGTCGATAAGCAGACATGTACGCGGGAATCCGCTGTCGGTCGTGCAGGCGATGCCGCTGAGGTCTTCAGCCACCTTGTCCTTCTTCCCGATCAGATCGCCGTTGACCTTCCACTCGCCATTGTCCTTGGCGACGACGGGGGGGTGCGGCGAACAATGTGGTTAGCGCCAGCAACGCGGACTTGAACATGGGTATGACCGGTTTCATCGCGCTGTCTCCGGGGAGATGTGCGTCCGCCAACGGGACGCGGGTGCCGACGGCAGCAATGCTGATCACGCCAGTGACTTTGGTGTATCCCTTTCACAGCTGGCAGATCAAACTATACCCTCGGCCACATGCGCGGAAGGGCGCGATGTCCGAGACGGGTCAAGGGCTGCCCTGGCGAACGGCACGTGACCACGGACGTTCTTCCTTTGCGGAAGGTCAATGCCCCGCGCGCACCACTGGCAGCTCGACCCCAAATTCCGGACCCAACGCGAGCGGCATCGTGACGGAAGATTCCCGCTGCGAACGGCCTCGACCACCTCGCGGATCGAGTCGATCACGAGCTGAGGCTGCTCCTTGTGGATCTCGTGGCCGCTGTTCGTGTTGGTGATGTGCTTCGCGTTCGGCACGAGCTTGGCGAGCCGCTCCTGCGCCTGTTTCTGCGCGGCATCGGTGACGTAGCCGAAGTCCGGCGGAACGTCAGCCGGCAGCACGCCCGCCGCGATCATCGACGGGATTTGCGGTCCCCAGGCCCGGTCCGCGGACAGGACGACCAGGGGGAGTGGACGCAGCGGCGGAGCGGCGCGGATCTGGTCGAAGCTGCGGTCCGGGTCGATCCTTTCAAGGGCCGGGTACAGGACCAGGCTTTCGCGTATGTCGCCCTCCATCAGCTTGCGCTGGATCGCCCACTGCTCAGGCGTCTCCGCATCCCGAAGCCCTTCGGTGAGAGCGTCGACGAGGACGAGACCGGATACGTCGTCGGGATAGGTGCTCGCATAGAGCCTGACGACCAGACCGCCGTAGGAATGCCCGACCAGCACGTAGGGCTCCGCCTCGCCGGCGGCGCTCAAGAGCGCGTGCAGGTCGGCGACCGCGTCCCCCGCCGTGGTCGGCTGCGGCACCGGATCGCTGCGGCTCGGCTTCTCACCGACCGGCGTTCCGGGCCGGTCGTAGGCGCAGACCCGGGTGAACTTGGCGACCTCGGCGAAGACCGTCGGCTTCGATTGCTTGGCGATGTTCCAATCATCGGCGGAACCCTTGAGGCCGGCCACCAGCACGACGGTCGGGGAGCCCGCGCCCCGGCACTCCAGGTCTCAACGCAATGCGGAATTGTTGCGGCGAGCCTGGTGGTCGCAGCTCTCTTTTTGCTGCGAAGAATTGCCGAAATGTCTCTATGGCACAATCGAAGTTATGATCGGCCTCATCGCCATTTGGGATGCATCGAGCAAAGGACGGGGACCATTTAGCTCTGGCTTCAGCAGTGGCTTTCAGCGCTACGAGTGGACGGTCATCTTGTTGCAAACGGCCGCTGCGATTTACCTTATGATCCGCGGCATCGATAACCTCGAACAATGGTGGTCCGACAACGCCGACTTGCGCGGGCTCATTGTGATGACGACTTGGGCGCAGCGTCGGCCACGTCGGCATAGGTAACGCGCGCTGCGATAGGCGTTTTTGCACGGCCGCCTTTATTCGCGGCGGAGGTAATTCAGGTGGCGAGCGCCCGTCGCCGAATGTTTCAGCTAAACGGCGGCACAGGGTCGACGGCAGCTCAGGGTCATCTTCGCCAGTCGATTGACGCCGACGGACGGTCTACCCTCCATTGCGGAAGGTCAATGCCCCGCGCGCGCCATTGGCAGCTCGACCCCAACTTCCGGACCAACCCGAGCGGTAGCCGGCACGGAAGGATCGTGCCACAAGCCGTCATTCGCACGATTGCCGTCCTTCGATGCCGTTGTGGCGTTCGAGGGACGAGGGAACGCTAGGGACGGCAGGTTTAGATTTTCAATTGAGCGCCGCCGCTGACACGCTCGCTCACAAGGGCATCGGTCGGCAAACCGTGGCAGACCGGAGTGCTGCTCCGTATGGGCGAATTTTGCGTCCCGGTAATTGGCAGCCAGTCAGGCCCATATCAGTCTGCCGGCTTCACCTTCGGCATGCACCACCTCACGCGGATGCTCGCGAGGTTCAAAGCCGCTATCTGGAAGTCCAAGCCAACCTTGTCATTGACCCAGTCCGCGCGGTCGACTTGCACACGGAGTGGGTGGAAGTTGCAATCCGAACTTCGAGTTGGACGGAGTTCAAGGCACGGCGGACCCTTCGGCGAAAAAAGAACTTAAGAGTGAAATAGATCATAGCTCGACTGGGGTGCGGCTTCGATAGAAATTGAATTCGGACGAACCACTGACCCATGGAGGACAACAATGAGAAAGGTGGCTCTTATTATCGGCCGTCGCGTTAATTCCCCTGCTATTCGCAGAGACTACTAAGCCAGGGTTCACCAGAAATGTCACATTTTGCAACAAAACCAGAACGGCTTTAGAGATCGCTTTTGGATACGAGCCTGCCGCAACCGGTACAACAAGGACTGAAGGATGGCGCACAGCTCAAGTCTGCCAATGTGTAAACCTCTTCAACGAGGATGTCAGGGAAACAGAATTCTACATTTACGTCACGAGAAAGGGGAGTGCGATAGACGACGCCATAAGTGGTGGCCGGCGCGCCGTTGTGCGTTCGTGGAGCGGAATTTCGATTTGGCAAATCCAATGCAGACGCAGCGACCTGTGCCAACTCTGGTGGCAGGTGGGTGAACTTCCAACAGATGAATACGGACGGCGCGACAAATTATACGGTAAACTTTGGAAGCGGTGCCAACTGTCAGGACTGATTACGAACAGCAGACAGGCAACAACTTCCGAAATGGGTCGAGGGCTGCCCTGGCGAACGGCACGTGACCACGGACGTTCTTCCTTCCATTGCGGAAGGTCAATGCCCCGCGCGCACCGACTGGCAGCTTCGACCCCAAATCCCGGACCCAACGCGAGCGGCATCGTGACGGAAGACGAGTGCCACAAGCAGAAGTCGAGTGCCGTCCTGCTTGCGTCATCGACCGCCCGGCCTCAGCGCGATAGCTGCCGGCTCCCGCTACGAACCGCCTCTACGACCTCTCGGATCGCGTTGATCACGAGTTGAGGCTGCTCCTTGTGGATTTCGTGGCCGCTGTTCGTGTTGCTGATGTGTTTCGCATTCGGCACGAGCTTAGCGAGCCGCTCCTGGGCCTTTTTCTGTGCAGCATCGGTAACGTAGCCGAAGTCCGACGGCACGTCAGCCGGGAGCACGCCCGCTGCAATCATTGATGGGACTTGTGGCCCCCAGGCCCGGTCTGCAGACAATACGATCAGGGGGAGTGGACGCAGTGGCGGGGCTGCGCGGACCTGGTCGAAGCTGCGGTCCGGGTCGTTCCTTTCAAGGGCTGGGTAAAGGACCAGGCTTTCCCGTATGTCGCCCTCCATCAGCTTTCGCTGTATCGCCCACTGCTCAGGCGTCTCCGCATTTCGAAGCCCTTCGGCGAGAGCGTCGACGAGGACGAGACCGGATACGTCTTCGGGATAAGTGCTCGCATAAAGCCTGACGACCAGACCGCCATACGAGTGCCCGACAAGCACAAAGGGCCCGGCCTCACCGGCGGCGCTCAGCAGGTCATGCAAATCGGCGACCGCATCTGCGGCTGTGGTTGGTTGCGACACCGGATCGCTGCGGCTCGGCTTCTCGCCGACCGGCGTTCCGGGGCGGTCGTAAGCACAGACCCGGGTGAACGTGGCGACCCCGGCGAACACCGTCGGCTCCGATTGCTTGGTGCTGTTCCAATCCTCGGCGGAACCCTTGAGGCCGGCCACCAGCACGACCGTCGGGAAACCCGTGCCCCGGCATTCCAGGTACATCTTGCGGCCGCCGCCAATGTCGACCAGGCCGGCAAAGTCTCCGCTCACCACAGCAAGGGCGGCCGCCGGCGCGGCGACGAGAAGAACAAGAAACAAGAAAACGCGAGCGCCGAGGGACATGGTGCTGCTAACGACCATACCTTGTGCTCCATAGCTCCAACAGTTCACGGCAAGGCCCGTGCGGCGAAGCCAAGCGAGCGCATGTTGGCGAGCGTCATGGGCGTGACCGGGAAGCGAGCCTTGGACATGCCCGGCAGGATAACGCGCCCGCGCCCCGGCGAACATCCGGGGTGCTCGGACTGACCTTTCGCCAATTGGCGGAATGTCTCAGGCGAGCGCGGCGCGGTGGTTTTGTCCGTGGCCGTTTGCCCGTTTCCGTCCGGTCCTGCTGTCAGTGCGCCGCTGTAGCCGCTGGCGCATAGTCGCCTTGAGGCTCCTTCGCGCCAAACCAGACCACGTAAAGCGCCGGTAGAAATATCAGCGTCAGCACGGTCGCAACCAAGAGCCCGCCCATAATCGCGTAAGCCATCGGACCCCAAAAGATGGTCGGCGCGATCGGGATCAGCCCGAGCACGGTTGAAATCGCGGTCAGCATGATCGGCCGGAAGCGCGACATAGCCCCGGCGACGACGGCTTCCCATATCGGTTTCCCCTCTGCGCGTTCGTTCTCAATCTGATCGATCAAGATGACTGAGTTGCGGGCGATCATTCCGAGCAGCGCGAGAATGCCGAGGATCGCGACGAAGCCGACCGGCTGGTTGAACAGAAGCAGCGCGGCGACGACGCCGATCAGCGACAGCGGGACGACGCTGAGGACGAGGAACAACCGGCTGAAGCTCTGGAGCTGAACCATGAGCAAGGTGAGGGTGATGAACAGCATCGCCGGAACCACGGCGAAAACCGAGGCCTGCGACTTGCGCGCTTTCCTCGACCGTTCCGCCCACCGCGATGTCGATAGGCTCTCGGGAGACTCGGCCTTCAGTTGGGCGACCGCTGGCGCGAGCGACGCGATGATGGCCTCCGGCGAAGCGCCGCGGTCACGTCGGCCTGAACGGTCAGCGTCGGAAGGCCGTCGCGCCGCCAGATCAGCGGGAACTCCTGCTCGTATTCCACCGCCGCGAACTGGGCGAGCGGGACCGTGCGACCGTTAGGCAGCGCGAACTGCAGGTTGCGCAGCGTCGACAGCGAAACGCGTTGCTCGTCATTGGCGCGCACGACCACGTCGACGAGGATAGATGCCGTCGCGCATCTGCGTGATCGCCGCGCCGGTCATACGACGCTGTTGAGCACCGCCGCGATCGACTCCGAGACTGAGGCCAAGCAGCCGCGCCTGATCCTGGTCGATGCGGATGCGCACCTTGCGGGCCGGCTCGATCCAATCGAAGTTGACCTGGCGAGTCCGCGAATCGGCGGCGACGATCTGACGCAAGCCGAAACGCGGCGTCGCGCACCTCGTTCAGATCGGGGCCGCTGATCCGGTATTGCACCGGCCAGCCGACCGGCGGGCCGAGTTCGAGCGGAACGATGCGCGTCACCGCGCCCGGGAAATCCGCCTCGAGCGCGCGCTGCAGAGCTTCTTGCGCAGCCGCTCGCGCGCGGCGATGTCCTTCGCGACGACGACGAACTGGCTGAAGAAGTCGTTGCGCCAACTGCACGTCGAGCGGCAGGTAGAAGCGGATCACGCCGCGTCCGACATAGGTGCTCCAGCGTTCGACGTCGGGATCGCCGGCGAGGAGCTGATCGAGCTTGGCCGATCGATCCGCGCTCGCATAGATCGAGGCGCTTTGCGGCAACCGCAGATCAACGAGCAGTTCTGGCCGATCGGACGACGGAAAGAACTGCTGCGGCAGCCGGGGCAGCGCCAGCAGCGAGGCGGCGAAGCATACGAGCGTGACGGAAATGGTGATCCAGCGCCAGCGCATCGCCGCGACGAGAACGCTGCGGAAGGCGGCCATGATGCGGCTCGGCGCCGCCGTCTGCTCCGCTCCGGGCTTTTTCAGGAGCGCCACGCCGAGCAGCGGGATGAACAGCACCGCCACCAGCCAGGAGGCTAGCACTGCGATGCTGACCACGGCGAAGATCGAGAACGTGTATTCGCCGGCGGAGCTGCTCGCAAAACCGATCGGTACGAAGCCGGCCATGGTCACGAGCGACCCGGTCAGCATCGGAAACGCCAGCGTCCGGTAGGCGAAGGTCGCGGCTTTCTCCTTCTCGTCGCCCTGCGCAAGCCGCGTCGTCATGGCGTCGATGGTGCTCATGGCGTCGTCGACCAGCAGGGTCAGAGCGATGATCAGCGCGCCGAGGGAAATACGCTGCAGGTCGATGCTGACGAACTGCATGACCGGGAACACGATCGCGAGGGTGAGCGGGAATCGACAGCGCGACGATGGCCCCGGCGCGGATGCCGAGGCTCACCACGCTCACCGCCATGATGATGGCGATGGCCTGCCACAGCGAGGTCATGAACTCGCCGATGGCGCTTCGCACCACCGCCGACTGGTCGGCGACGAGGATCGGCTCGATGCCGATCGGCAGATCGGCGGTGATCTCGTCCATGGTTCGGCGGATGTTGCGGCCGAGCGCAAGAATGTCGCCGCCGTCGCGCATGGCGATCGCGATGCCCGATCGCCGGCTTGCCGTTCACCCGGAACATCGGCTGCGGCGGATCGACATGGCCGCGCCGCACCTCGGCGATGTCGCGCAGGCGGATCAACCGGCCGTTCGACGCGATGTTGACGTCGAGAATGTCCTGCTCGGATTCGAAGGCACCGGAGACCCGCAGCGACGAGCGTCTCGTCGCCGGTCTGCAGCGCGCCGGCCGGGCTGACGGCGTTCTGCGCCTGCAGCGCCGCGATCAGCGCGGCGCGGTCGATCCCGAGCCCGGCCAGCGTCTCGGTCGAGAACTCGACGAAGACCCGTTCGTCCTGCGCGCCGAGGATCTCGACCTTGGAGACGTCGGCGACGCGCAGCAGCCGTTTGCGGATGCGTTCGGCATGGTCGCGCAGCTCACGATGGGTGAAGCCGTCCGCCGTGAAGCCGTAGATGATCCCGAACGTGTCGCCGAACTCGTCGTTGAAGCCCGGCCCGACGATGCCCTTGGGCAAGGTGTGCCGCATGTCGGCCGACGCTCTTGCGCACGTGATACCAGATGTCGGGAACGTCCCCGGGCGGCGTGCGGCCCTTCAGGTTCACGAAAATGGTGGTCGAGCCCGGCGCGCGTGAAGCTGCGCAGGAAATCGAGGCTCGGCGTTTCCTTGAGCGTGCGCTCGAGCCGGTCGGTCACCTGATCGAGCGTGTCGTTGAGCGTCGCGCCGGGCCAGGCGGCCTGCACCACCATCGTGCGGAAGGTGAAGGCCGGGTCCTCGTTGCGGCCGAGGCGGGAATAGGCGAGGAGCCCGGCCGTGATCGTCACGATCATCAGAAAGATCGTGAGCGAGCGATGATTGAGCGCCCACTCCGAAACATTGAACCGCGTCATGGCTGCGCACCGAGCAGCCGCACCGTCTGGCCGGGATGCAGCGCCTGCACCCCCGCGGTCACCACGATCTCGCCGATATCGAGACCTTGGGAGACGGCGACCTTCGCCGGATCGAAACGCAGCACGTCGACATTGCGCAAAGCGACGGTCTTGCTCTTTGGATCGACCACCCAGACGGCGGGCTGGCGATCGGCCTGCGTGAGCGCGCTCGCGGGCACCTCGATCACCGGAACCGCGTCCATGGTCAGGCGGCCGGTGACGGTCGCGCCCAGCCGCATCGCTTCCGGAGGATCAGCGAGTCCAACCTTCACCTCGAAGGTCCGGGTCACGGGGTCGGCCTGCGGCGCGACTTCGCGGACGCGGCCGCGCGCAGCGACGGTCGGCTCTTCGGCGAGATTGACCGTGATCACCGGATCGCTCGGCGCTGAGCGCAGAACCTGGGCCGGCACGTCGAACACCGCGTCGCGTCCGCCCTGGCGTGCGAGCCGGACGACCATCTGCCCGGCTTGAACCACCTCGCCAGCCTCCGCGCCGGTCGCCGTCACCACGCCGGTCGCGTCCGCCTTGAGCTCGGTGAAGCTCACGAGATCATGCGCGGCTTTCAACTGTGCTTCAGCGGAATCGACCTGCGCCTGCGCGGTGTCGCGCGCCTTTTGCGCTTCATCGAACAGCGCGCGCGTCGTCCAGCCCTGCGCAAGCAGCGTCTCTTGCCGCTCGAAATGATTGCGCGCCTGGGTCAGCTTCGCCTGCGCAGCGGCGAGATTGGCTTGCGCCGAGCGCAGCGCGTTCATCTCGTTCTGCGGTTCGAGCCGCGCGATGACCTGCCCTGGCTGGACGCGATCCCCGACATTGACCGGGCGCTCTTGCACGCGGCCGGCGATACGGAAGCCGAGCGCAGCTTCGTCCTGCGCCTCGATGCGCCCGGTGAGCGTGACCGTCGAGCCCGCCTCGCGTTTGCTGATGGTGATGGTGCGGACCGGGCGCGCCTCGGGCGCCCGCGCCTCTTCCGCCGGCCCGCAGGCGGAGAGCGTCGCGGTCGCGAGCCAGGCCAACAGAAAGCTATTCAACAACGGCCGGGGCGGCGCGTTGCGTATCGCGGGCGATTCCGCTGCGCTTCTACGCTTGAGCTTTGCGGACGGCGAAAGCAATGGCCACATAAGCCAACCCGGAGAACAGGAGAGAAATCCCGGCCACCACACCAGCCTCGAAGTCCCTCACATGGGGAAACTTGAAGGTCAAGACGAGGCTCATCGCAAGCGCGAGAAAACCGGAAACGAAGAGCCAGACCCAACCGCGCTGCCGGCGAACCCTCAGCGCGCAGCCGATCTGCGAAGCGCCGAGCACGATGAAGACGATCGCGATCAGCAGCGTGATCGCCGCCGCGCCCTTGAGCGGGTTGAAGTAGATCAGTATCCCGCCCACGATCTCGACGCCGCCGGCCAGCAATTGCCAGAGAAAGCCCGGCCACTCCTTGGTCTCAAACGCCTGCACGATCTTGGCGATGCCGACAATCGCAAGGACCGCGCCGAGCGCCGTCCCTGCGGCCGTGGTCGAGATTGCGGGGAGCAGGATGGCGGCGGCGCCGGCCGCCGCCAAGGCGATCCCAAGAAGGAGAAAGCTCCACCATTTGAAGCGCGTCCGCTCCGATATGCGATCCTCGACTGTCATCCTGGGACCAACCAGTGCGATTCGATGGTTACGCAACGTCCGGAGCGAATGAGGGCCCGCCGCGCTCGCTCACGCGACCTTGCTCAGGGCAGCCTTCAATTTCTCTTCTTGTTCATTGGAAAGCGACGTCTTGAGCAAACGAGGCTTGAACGGCTCGATCTCGGGCAGGACTTTGTCTTCCGTCGCGCTTTTCACGAGGACAAAGAGCGCGGATGAGCCGGGCGTGATGGTTTCGCCGAGCTTTTTGACGAAGTCGTCATCGATGCCGAAGTCGGCGAGCGATCCCGACAGCGCGCCGCTGCCGGCGCCGACGGCCGCGCCGATGACCATTCCGGCGAGCGGATTCATGAAGAGAACCCCAACCAGCGTCCCCCACATCGCGCCCCAGAAGTCCCCCGGCCTTGGCGCCCAGCGCGGTCAGGTTGACGGCCTGCTTCACATGGATTTTGCCGCCGTCGTCGCGTTCGACCACGCAAGCGTCCTCGAGGTCGATCAGATGCTCCTTCTGCAAGGACCGCAGCTTGTTCAGGACCTCATCGGCGGTGTGAAGTCCGTCAAACCCGAGGACTACGAGATTGCTCATTCCTTATCTTCCTGCCGTGAGTTCGAGTGAATGTGGGTTCGATTAGATCGGCTATTGAGCTGACGGTTCAGTGACAATCGTCCGACGGCATGTACGCGCGCGGCGGTAACGTTTGGGATCGCCTCCTTGGGCTTCACCGCGGACTTTGCGCTCCCGCCGCGGTGGCCGGGCGGTCATCGATGTCTTGCTCGATTCGCTCCAGCATGTAGTCGAAAAACGGATTGGAGGAGGCGCGCAGCAGCGCGTCCAGGCTCGCAATCAGAACATTCCGCTCGCCGCGCGGCGCGAGAGCGCCAAGCTCGACGCCGTAATGCTCGGTTCCGTCAGGGGTCAGTCCATAGAGAGGATCGTTCATCGGGAATGGCAGAGCCACGTGGGACAGCGAAAAAAGGCCGGGCGGATATTTTACGCTGAGCGTGGCCGTCTGCTCCGTCGTCTCGCCTGCTTCGACCGTGCGCGCAACCGTATTCAGGCTGCGATCGTCGGCGTTGGCGACGACCGTCATCCGGTAGCGCCGCGGCGGGGGGGTAAGAACGCGAGCGAGCGCGGCGTCAGCGCTTGGACGCAGCAGCGGGCCGAATTTTTCGGTGCGGTTGACGTCAAACAAAACGAGTTCGCTGCCGTTCGCCGGCAGACGTGCATAGAGCGCCGACACGATCGCCGGCGTCGAGACGGTGAAGTCCATGACCGACTGGAACGTCAGGATCGGCGGGAGACGATCGAGCCGGCCTTCCCGCTCGTAGTGCGCCATCTGCGCCTGCAGGGCTTGCGTCACGCGGAAGGACTGGCGCGCGCCGTTGACCGGAAACGAATTGTACTTGAACGGATTGAACTCCGGCACGCGGGCAAGCCACGCCGACTTCGCGAATGCGGGGAGCAGGGCCGGCAACCCGGCCAGTCCCGCGAACCGGGCGAACTCGGTGATGCCGATCATCGGCGAGATGAGCACGAGGCGGTCGGGGCGCGGCAGCGTTTCATCGCCGATCGCTTCAAGGGCGTATTTCATGGCGAGTGCGCCGCCATTCGAGAAGCCGACGAGGTGCAGCGGGCCGGTCGGCGCGCGGCGGCGCGCTTCCCGCACCGCAAGCCGCGTCGCCGCCGTCCAGTCTTCCCATTCGACTTTCGTCAGGGCGGCCGGCGTCGTGCCGTGAGCGGGCAGCCGGATCGTGAGTGCGACGAACCCGTGGTCGCGGTAGCGGCGCGCGATATGACGCTGGCTATAGGGCGAATTGGTTAGCCCGTGCAGGAACACCGCGGCGCCGACCGGCGCTCCCGGGGGCTCCAGCAAATAGGACCTGTTCCAATCGTTCGGCAGCCGCGGGGGATAGACCGGACTGCCCTCGAAATATCGATTGAACGGGACCCGGTCTTTCGTGGTGAGCTTCTCGGTGACCTCGGTCCGCACCGCATCGAATGCTTTCGCCTCGGCCGCGAGATAGCTCTGCCAATCGGCGCGATCGAGCGCCTCCCCGCTCAGTTCGGGCGGGCTATAAGTATGCCAGGGCTCGAGGGCGGGACCGCGCTCGGTGACGTAAATTCGCAGCGCAATCAGGATCACCGCGACCGCGGCGATGATGGCGGTGATCCGCGTCGTCCATCTCAAAACCGACCGCATGATGTGCGCTCGTTCCCGCCGCCGTTTTCGGACTATCCGACTTGAGCAAGGCTAAAAACTAACTTAACACTCTCGCGGACTTTGACACGCGCGTTCGCCGTTGCGCAAGCGAACCGCCTCGCCAACGTCGTCAACCTATCGTCATCCGCCGACGCCAAACTTCACGCCGCCATCAGGATCCGTAAACGATTTCCAGTCCATCGGACGCCCAAATGACCTTCGACCGCGATCCCGTTCTTGTCGACCTCGCCCTGCAAGGGGGCGGCGCGCATGGCGCCTTTACCTGGGGCGTGCTCGATCGGCTCCTGCAGGAACCCTGGCTGCAGATCGACGGCATTTCCGGAACGTCGGCGGGCGCCATGAATGCGGCGGTGCTGGTTGATGGCTACGCCGCGGGCGGGCCGGAGGGCGCGCGCGCCGCCCTGGAGGGCTTCTGGCGCAGCGTATCGGACGCCGCGAAGTTCAGTCCGTTTCGACGCGGGCCGCTTGAGACGCTGCTCGGCCAATGGACGCTCGACTACTCGCCGTTCTATATCGCCATGGACATGCTGGCGCGCCTTGTGTCGCCTTACGTCGCCAATCCGGGCGGGGCCAACCCACTCAGCCAGATTCTTGCAGAGCGCCTCGATTTTGATCGTTTGGCGAATGCGCCGATCAAACTGTTCGTCACCGCCACCAGCGTACGGACCGGCCAGGGCCGCGTGTTCCGCAACAAGGACGTTACGCCCGACGTGTTGCTCGCCTCCGCCTGCCTGCCGACCATGTTTCAGGCGATCGAAATCGATGGCGAGAGCTATTGGGACGGCGGCTATGCAGGCAATCCGACCATCACGCCGCTCGTGCGCGAATGTCGCTCGCGCGATACCATCCTCGTTCAGGTCAACCCGATCGAGCGCGCGACGCCCCCCCGCACCGCGCGCGATATCCTTAATCGCCTGAACGAAGTCTCCTTCAACGCCGTGCTCCTGAAGGAGTTGCGGATGATTGCGCTGTTGCGCCAGGTCGCCAACGCCGGCGAGACGGAGGGAGCGCTCTGGGCCGGCATGCGCATTCACCGGATCGCGAGCGAAGACATGGCGAAGCTCGGAGCTTCGTCCAAGCTGATCGCGGAGTGGGAGTTCTTC
>CAVQIB010000033.1:0-14093 GCA_963712435.1 uncultured Alphaproteobacteria bacterium
GGTTTGTCGGCTTTGTCGGGTTGCGCACAGGCCTCGATGGCGTCCGCAACCGCTCCGCCGTTTCTAAGTCATTGCATTGATGAATGATCCATGCGGAGCGGTCCGGCGCGGCGGGAGTTGGCACGCTGGTTGCTCCTGAAAGGTCGGAACGGCGCCGATTGCCATCTTAACACCAGCGGCGCGCATGAAAGGATTGACCATGGCCTCTTTGCGACAGATCGCTTTCTACGGCAAGGGCGGCATCGGCAAATCGACCACCTCGCAGAACACGCTCGCCGCGCTGGTCGAGCTGGAGCAGCGCATCCTCATCGTCGGCTGCGATCCGAAAGCGGATTCGACGCGCCTCATCCTGCACGCCAAGGCGCAGGACACGGTGCTGAGCCTCGCGGCGGAGGCGGGCTCCGTCGAGGATCTCGAGCTCGAGGACGTGCTCAAGGTCGGCTACAAGGGGATCAAGTGCGTCGAGTCCGGCGGACCGGAGCCGGGCGTCGGCTGCGCCGGCCGCGGCGTGATCACCTCGATCAACTTCCTCGAGGAGAACGGCGCGTACGAGGACGTCGACTACGTCTCGCTACGACGTGCTCGGCGACGTGGTCTGCGGCGGCTTCGCCATGCCGATCCGCGAGAACAAGGCGCAGGAAATCTACATCGTCATGTCCGGCGAGATGATGGCGCTCTACGCCGCCAACAACATCGCGCAAGGGCATCCTCAAATACGCGCAGTCCGGCGGCGTTCGCCTGGGCGGGCTCATCTGCAACGAGCGTCAGACCGACCGCGAGCTGCGATCTCGCCGAGGCGCTGGCCGAAGCGGCTCGACACCAAGCTCATCCACTTCGTGCCGCGCGACAATATCGTGCAGCACGCCGAGCTGCGCCGGCAGACGGTGCTGCGAGTACGCGCCCAACTCCAAGCAGGCCGACGAGTATCGCGCGCTCGCCAAGAAGATCCACGCGAACTCGGGCAAGGGCACGATCCCGACCCCGATCACCATGGACGAGCTCGAGCAGATGCTGCTCGAATTCGGCGTGATGAAGACGGAAGAGCAGCTGCTCGCCGAACTGACGGCGAAGGAAGCGGCGGCGAAAGCGACGCCGGCCGCCGTGTCACTGAACGGCGACTTCGCAAAGAGGGCGGCGCGCATCGCGCCGCCTGCGCGTCCCGAACAAGGAACAACGCCATGAGCCTCGACTACAAGAATGACGGCAGCTTCCACGAAAAGCTCATCGAGGAAGTGCTGTCGGCCTATCCCGACAAATTCGCCAAGCGCCGCCGCAAGCATCTGTCTGTCGCCAAGCCGGGCAAGGACGCGGCCGAGGCGGCCGAGGGCGGCGGCGCGGTCACCGAATGCGAGGTGAAGTCGAACATCAAGTCGATCCCGGGCGTGATGACCGTTCGCGGCTGCGCCTATGCCGGCTCGAAGGGCGTGGTGTGGGGGCCGGTCAAGGACATGGTCCATATCAGTCACGGCCCGGTCGGCTGCGGGCACTATTCGTGGGCGCAGCGCCGCAACTACTACACCGGCACTACCGGCATCGACACCTTCGTCACGATGCAGTTCACCTCCGACTTCCAGGAGCGCGACATCGTGTTCGGGGGCGACAAGAAGCTCGACCAAGATCATCGACGAGATCGACGACGCTGTTCCCGCTCAGCCGCGGCGTCACCGTGCAGTCGGAGTGCCCGATCGGACTGATCGGGGACGACATCGAGGCGGTCGCCAAGAAGAAGGCCAAGGACATCGGCAAGACGATCGTGCCGGTGCGCTGCGAGGGCTTCCGCGGCGTCTCGCAGTCGCTCGGCCATCACATCGCCAACGACGCGATCCGCGACTGGGTGCTCGACAAGAAGGACGTCGCGTTCGAGGGCGGGCCTTACGACGTCAACGTGATCGGCGACTACAATATCGGCGGCGACGCCTGGGCCTCGCGCATGCTGCTCGAGGAGATCGGCCTGCGGGTGATCGGCAACTGGTCCGGCGACGCGACGCTGGCCGAGATCGAGCACGCGCCCAAGGCGAAGCTCAACCTCATCCATTGCTACCGGTCGATGAACTATATCTGCCGGCACATGGAGGAGAAGTACGGCGTCGCCTGGATGGAGTACAATTTCTTCGGCCCGACGCAGATCGCGGCTTCGCTGCGCAAGATCGCGAAGCACTTCGGCCCCGAGATCGAAGAGAAGGCCGAGCAGGTCATCGTCAAGTATCAGCCGCTGGTGGATGCGATCGTCGCCAAGTACCGGCCGCGTCTGCAGGGCAAGACCGTGATGCTCTATGTCGGCGGCTTGCGCCCGCGCCACGTCATCACCGCCTACGAGGATCTTGGAATGGAGATCGTCGGCGCCGGCTATGAGTTCGCCCACAATGACGATTACCAGCGCACCGGCCACTATGTGCGGGAAGGCACGCTGATCTACGACGACATCACCGGCTACGAGCTGGAGAACTTCATCGAGCGCATCCGGCCCGACCTCGTCGGCTCCGGCATCAAGGAGAAGTACCCGGTGCAGAAGCTGGGGGTTCCGTTCCGCCAGATGCACAGCTGGGACTATTCCGGGCCGTATCACGCCTATGACGGCTTCGCGATCTTCGCCCGAGACATGGACCTTGCGATCAACAACCCGGTCTGGGGAATGTTCGATCCGCCATGGAAGGCGAAGGAAGCACCGCTGCTGGAAGCCGCCGAATAAGCGATCCGCGCGAGCCCGGCACTCGCGCGGCGCCTCTCGCGGCTTGAAGGCCTTTACCCTTCTCGCCGCGGGAGGCCCCGAAAGCCGACAATCTCGCGCCTGAACTGGATTGAACGCGCCGCCGTAAAGGCCGGCCGCGCAGACAAGGACGGAGTTGACCATGCCACAGTCGGCCGACCGCATTCTCGATCATGCGCCCCTGTTCCGCGAGCCGGAATACCAGGAGCTGCTCAAAGGCAAGCGCGAAAACTTCGAATGTCCGGCGTCGACGGCCGACGTCGAGGCGCAGGTCGAATACAGCAAGGGCTGGGAGTATCGCGAGAAGAACCTCGCGCGCGAAGCGCTGGTGATCAATCCGGCGAAGGCGTGCCAGCCGCTCGGGGCGGTGTTCGCCGCAGCCGGCTTCGAAGGCACGCTGTCCTTCGTGCACGGCTCGCAGGGCTGCGTCGCCTACTATCGTTCGCACCTCGCGCGCCATTTCAAGGAGCCCGCCTCGGCGGTGTCGTCGTCGATGACCGAGGACGCCGCGGTGTTCGGCGGCCTCAACAACATGGTCGACGGCCTCGCGAACGCCTACTCGCTTTACGCGCCGAAGATGATCGCCGTCTCGACCACCTGCATGGCGGAGGTGATCGGCGACGACCTGCACGCCTTCATCGGAACCGCGAAGCAGAAGGGCTCGGTGCCGACTGAATTCGACGTGCCGTTCGCGCACACGCCCGCCTTCGTCGGCAGCCATGTCGACGGCTACGACAACATGCTCAAGGGCGTGCTGGAGCATTTCTGGAAGGACCGGGAGCGCAAGCCATCGGGGCGGATCAACATCATTCCCGGCTTCGACGGCTTCTGCGTCGGCAACAATCGCGAGCTCAAGCGCGTGCTCGATCTGATGGGCGTGGAGTACACGCTCCTGCAGGACGCCTCCGACCAGTACGACACGCCCTCCGACGGCGAATTCCGCATGTACTATGGCGGCACCAAGCTCGAGGACACGGCGGCGGCGCTCGACGCCAAGGCGACGGTGTCGCTGCAGAACTACTGCACGCGCAAGACGCTCGGTTTCGCGGCCGAGAAGGGCCACGAGACCGCGAGCTTCCGCTACCCGCTCGGGGTCGGCGCGACCGACGAGCTGCTGCTGAAGATCTCCGAGCTGTCGGGCGTCGCGATCCCGGACGCGCTCACGGTCGAACGCGGCCGCCTGGTGGACGCGCTCGCCGACTCGCAGTCGCATCTGCACGGCAAGCGCTATGCGATCTATGGCGATCCCGATTTCGTCTCCGGCATGTCGCGCTTCCTGATGGAGACCGGCGGAGAGCCTGTGCATTGCCTCGCCACCAACGGCAACAAGCAGTGGGCGGAGGAGATGCAGGCTCTGCTCGCCTCCTCGCCGTTCGGCGCCGACGGCAAAGTGTGGCCCGGCAGAGACTTGTGGCATCTCCGCTCGCTCTTGTTCACCGAGCCGGTCGACTTCCTGATCGGGAATTCCTTCGGCAAGTTCCTTGAACGCGACACCGGCACGCCACTGATCCGGCTCACCTTCCCGATCTTCGATCGGCATCATCACCACCGCTTCCCGCTGTGGGGCTATCAGGGCGGGCTGCGCCTGCTCACCACCGTGCTCGACAAGATATTGGACAAGCTCGACGCCGACACGAGCGCGGGGGGACAGGACATCTCCTTCGACCTGACGCGGTGACTCCGATGCACAGCGCCTTCGCTCCCGCCTTTCATCCTCCCCCGCGCAGCGGGGGAGGGGAACCGCCCATCGCTGGCAAGCTTGCGCAATCGGCGCAGGCTTGGCTGCGTCGGCGGTGGAGGGGGCGATGGGGTCCGACGGCGCTGGCCCCTTCCACCATGCTGCGCATGCTCCTCCTCCCCCGTTGCACGGGGGAGGATGGTTGCGGAAACACCGGCTGTTGTCATCAGGGTGCGCCATTGGCGCATGACCGGCGATGATGAAGGACAAGGTCCAGCATCTCTTCGTCGAGCCGGCCTGCGCCAAGAACCAGGCGAAGTCGGAGACGGAGCGCAGAACCGGCTGCTCCAAGCCCCTGACGCCGGGAGCGGCGGCGGGCGGCTGCGCCTTCGACGGCGCGAAGATCGCGCTGCAGCCGGTGACCGACGTCGCCCATCTCGTGCACGCCCCGCTCGCCTGCGAGGGCAATTCCTGGGACAATCGCGGCTCGGAGTCGTCGGGCCCGACTTCTGGCGCACGAGCTTCACCACCGATCTCAGCGAGATCGACATCGTGATGGGGCAGGGGGAGCGCAAGCTCTACAAGGCGATCCGCGAGATCGCGACCCGCTACCGCCCGCCCGCCATCTTCGTCTATTCGACCTGCGTGCCCGCGCTGATCGGGGACGATATCGACGCGGTGTGCCGGCACGCCGCGCAGAAATACGGGCTGCCGGTGATCCCGATCAACGCGCCCGGCTTTGTCGGCTCGAAGAATTTCGGCAACAAGCTCGCGGGCGAAGCCCTGCTCGAGCACGTCATCGGCACGATCGAGCCGCACCGACGCCGGCCCGACCGACATCAATGTGCTGGGCGAGTTCAACCTGTCGGGCGAGTTCTGGCAGGTCAAACCGCTGTTCGAGCGGCTCGGCATCCGCATCCGCGCCTCGCTTCCCGGCGATGCGCGCTATGCCGACGTCGCCGCCGCGCACACCGCGCGCGTCAATATGGTGGTGTGCTCCACCGCGCTCGTGACGCTGGCGCGCAAAATGCGCGAGCGCTGGGGCATCCCGTTCTTCGAGGGCTCGTTCTACGGCATTTCGGACACCTCCGAGGCGCTGCGCAACACCGCCGCGCTCCTGGTCGAGCAAGGTGTTGCTCCCCCCTTGCTCGATCAGGCGGAGGCCCTCATCGCCGAGCAGGAGGCGCGCGCCTTCGCCCGCCTTGCGCCCTATCGCGAGCGCCTCGCGGGCAAGCGCGTGCTGCTCAATACCGGCGGCGTGAAGTCCTGGTCGGTGGTTTCCGCGCTGATGGAGATCGGCATGGAGATCGTCGGCACCTCGGTGAAGAAATCGACGCCCGAGGACAAGGAACGGATCAGGGCGCTGATGCACGACGATCCGCACATGTTCGAGGCGATGGCGCCGCGCGACCTCTACGCGCTGCTCGCGGCCGGCGAGGCCGATATCATGCTGTCGGGCGGACGCACGCAGTTCATCGCGCTCAAGGCGAGGGTGCCCTGGCTCGACATCAATCAGGAACGCTGCCACGCCTATGCCGGCTATGACGGCATGATCGAACTGGTGCGCCAGATCGACCTGGCGATCCACAATCCGGTCTGGGCGCAGGTGCGCACGCCCGCGCCGTGGGATGACGAGGGACGCATAACAACCGGTTCACCTCTCCCCGCAAGCGGGGATCCGAACCGCATCCTCCCCCGCGCGGCGGGGGAGGGG
The DNA here is from genome assembly GCA_963712435.1 of uncultured Alphaproteobacteria bacterium. GTDB lineage: Bacteria > Pseudomonadota > Alphaproteobacteria > Rhizobiales > Xanthobacteraceae > Rhodoplanes. The sequence continues at coordinate 6,100 of CAVQIB010000033.1, forward strand.
AACCGCCCGCAGCGCGGTGGAGGGGGCGACGCTTGTTCGCTCGCGCAGCGCCCCCTCCACCATGTTGCGCATGGTCCCCCTCCCCCGTTTCACGGGGGAGGACAGCCACCGGCCGGGCCGCCGTCCGATCCCTCGACCCTTCACCACGCGCCTGCAGAGAGTTCATCCCAACCGGATGACCCCGCCTTCGCCGCGCGGCACCGGAAAAAATTCGCCGCCACCCGCGTCGACAACACCGATCCCGACTTCCTCGCCCATCACCGCAAGAAATTCGCCGGCGCCGTGGGCGACGACATGGGCGAATGCTGAGAGCAAGCCATGACAAAGGTGACGGCGATCCAGAAGGCGGCCTCGATCAATCCGCTGAAGTCCTCACAGCCGCTCGGCGCCGCTTTCGCCTTTCTCGGCGTCGAAGGCGCGATGCCGTTGTTCCACGGCAGCCAGGGCTGCACCTCGTTCGCGCTCGTGCTGTTCGTGCGCCACTTCAAGGAGACGATTCCCCTGCAGACTACGGCGCTCGACGAGGTCGCGACCATTCTCGGCGGCGCGGATCATCTCGAGGAGGCGCTCCTCAATCTGAAGGCGCGGGCGAACCCCAAACTGATCGGCGTGTGCACCACCGCGCTGGTCGAGACGCGCGGCGAGGACTTCGCCGGCGATCTCGCCACGATCAAGGAGCGGCGCGCCTGCGAGCTCGCCGGCACCGAGGTGGTGCTGGTGCATACGCCGGATTTCGACGGCGCCATCGAGGAGGGGTGGAGCAAGGCGGTGACGTCGCTCATCGACAATCTCGTTTCGCCCGAGACGCCGCAACGCGTCCGTTCGGAGCGGATCAACATCCTGCCCGGCTGTCATCTCACTGTCGCCGATATCGAACTGCTGCGCGACACGGCGGAGGCCTTCGGCCTCGAGCCTAACATCGTGCCCGACATTTCCGGCGCGCTCGACGGCACCGTGCCCGACCGCTGGATCCCGACCACCTATGGCGGAGCGCCGGTCGACTCCATTCGCACCCTCGGCGAGGCCGCGCACACGATCGCCGTCGGCGAGCACATGCGGCGCCCGGCCCAGCGGCTTGCGGACCTCGCCGGCGTGCCCTTCACTTTATTCGAATCGCTCGCCTCGCTCGCCTCCGCCGACCTCTTCGTCACGCTGCTGGCGCAACTGTCCGGCCGCGCGGTGCCGGCGCGCATCCGCCGTCGCCGCCGCCAGCTCGAAGACGCGTTGCTCGATGGCCATTTCTTCTTCGGCGGCAGGCGCATCGCAATCGCGGCGGAGCCCGATCAACTCTATGCGCTCGCGACCTTCGTGTCCGGGCTCGGGGCTGAGGTCCCTGTCGCGGTCACGACCACCGCCGGCTCGCCCGTTCTCGCCAAGGTTCCGGCGCAGGAGGTGAAGATCGGCGACCTCGGCGATTTTGAAGACCTCGCCTGCAGCGCCGAATGCGACCTCCTGCTCACCCACAGCCATGGACGCGCAGGCGGCCGAGCGGCTCGGCGTTCCGCTCATGCGCGTCGGCTTCCCGATCTTCGATCGGCTGGGGAGCCAGCATCGGCGGACCATCCTTTACGAGGGCGTTCGCGACCTCGTGTTCGAGGTCGCGAACGTGTTTCAGGCGCACCCGCACATTCAAGAACCGCACATTCACACAAGCGAGCAACTCGACCCGCTCGATGTTCGTGGAGACTGCCATGACGGCCATCCGCAAATTGCGCATCATTGATCCGGACGAGGGCATGCCCGAACAAAGAGCGAAGAACGCGATCCGCGTCGCCATTGCGACCGAGGATCTGAAGAACCTCAACGCGCATTTCGGTTCGGCGCACCGTTTCGCGATCTTCGACGTCACCGCCGAAGGGTGGGCGCTCACCGAGACGGTCGCCTTCGACAACGTGTCCGACGCCAATGGCACGCATGCGCCCGAGGGCGACGACCGGATCACGCCGAAAATCGAGGCGCTGCGGGGCTGCCATCTCCTGTTCTGCCTCGCGATCGGCGGGCCCTCCGCGGCGAAGGCCGTGGCTGCGAAAATCCATCCGATCAAGGTTCCCGCAGCGCAGCCCTTGGAGGCTGTGCTCGAACGCACGCGCGCGATGCTGGCCGGCACGCCGCCGCCCTGGCTGCGCAAGGTGCTCGCCGGTACGGGCGCGGGACCGGACAAGCCTTCCTTTGTCGACGACGAGTGAGGATACGCAGTGGCTATCAGCTTGAACGAGACGACGCCTACGCCGCCGCCGCCCGACCCCGCCGAGGCGGAGGCGCTGGCGACGCCGTTCCTGCAGGCCCTGGTGCGCCTGCTCCGCGCCCAAGACACGTTCGGCGCTTACGCCAAGCGGCCGGACGCGCAGATGCTTGCGGGCTATATCGTCACCAAGGAGCAGCGCCGCGCCGCAACGGCGACGTGCCGGGCCGATCCCGACCTCGTGTGGCGCATCGAGCAGTTCTACGGCGCGATCGAACTCGTGGTCGAACAGGAAACCGGCCTCGTCGCAAGCCCGATGCTGAAGGTCTACGACGAAGGCTTTGGCCGGGTGATCCTGACGGCCGGAAAGCTCGTCGCGCTCACCAAGCATGTGCGCGACGCGCAGCGCTTCGGCTTCGAAACCATCGCGGCGCTCGCCGCCGAGGGCACGAAGCAGACCGCGGCCGCTGTCGCGATGATCCGCCAATTTCCGGACGTGGCGCGCGCCTGAGCGGCGTCGCCTGACAGAGGAGCTTTGTTATGTTCAGCACCCGCGACGGCACGCCCTGGGAGCCGGCCTATCTGAATGCGATCGATGGCGAGCGATGCATCGGCTGCGGCCGCTGCTACAAGGTTTGCGCCCAAGGCGTGCTGATGCTGATGGGGGTGAACGAAGACGACGAGCTCGTCGCCTGCGACGACGAGGACGAGGAGTTCGAGCGCAAGATCATGGTGCTCGATCAGCCCGGCAACTGCATCGGCTGCGGCGCCTGCGCGCGCGTGTGCCCGAAAAACTGCCAGACGCATGTGAGCGCAAGCGCGGTCGCGGCGTGATCGATGACGTTTCAGTTCGCGCCGCCCGCTGCAGTCTGCGTCGATCCCCGCGCGGCGACGGCGACCTGCCATCGCGGATGCAACAGCGACGACATCTATTTCGCGCTGACCGGGTGGCATCCCGCCGATGCGGCGATCGATGACGACGGCGAATTCGACGTCCATGTATTCGCCTCGATGATTGCGGTCGCAGCGGCCCAGGGCAGCGCCGTGCACGCGCATCTCGGCTTGTCGGTCGGCGATTTCCGCGCGCTGCTCGATCGCTTCTTTTCCGGCGCCTACGATGTGTTCTGCGCCTGCGACACGGAGCATCCATCCGCTGAGGATGACGAGGTCGCGATGGTGCGCGGCCTCCTGCTCGCGCATCGCTCGATCGAGAGTAAGGAGAACGAGTGGCTCGCGGCGATGATCGCCCGCCGTGCGGTCGAACCCAATCATTTGTGGGAAGACCTTGGTCTGCGCAATCGCGAGGAACTGTCGCGGCTGCTCGCGCGCCACTTCGGTCCGCTTGCGGCGCAGAACACCCGCAACATGCGCTGGAAGCGATTTTTTTATCGCATGCTGTGCGAGGCCGACGGAATTGTGATGTGCAAGACGCCGGTGTGCACGGACTGCACGGATTTCGAGCATTGCTTCGGCGAAGAGACGGGCGAGAGCCGTCTTGCCCGCACGCGCCGCGCCGGCCTTGCGGACTCTGCGTCCTGATGCGATTGGCGGAAGTGCGACAGGTCGGTTGCGTGCGCATTGCGACATGCCGCGCCCGTCAGCGCCGCGGCGGGACTTCAGCGATCCATTCGTCCGTCATGCCGCGACGCCGCCGCGCGGCGGTGCGGCGGGAATCAATACTCGCCGGAAAAGTTATCGATTCCGGATCGCCGCGCCGCGCACGGCTTTCGGAATCACCGGATAGTCCGTGGCGATCGCGTCGGTTCATTTGCTGGCATGCGGGTTGCTTTGTCTTCCACAGATGCAAACAGATGCAACGAGCGGAGCCCTCTTGATGGTGACACTTTCGAGCGAAGCCGCCGATGCGGTGCGAAGCGCGATGTCGCGCGCGGGCAAGCCGGATGCTGGCCTTAGAATCATTATTGAAGCGGGAGGCTGCACCGGCCCGAAATATTCGATCGGTCTTGAACTCACGCCAGAACCGGAAGACGCGGTGGTCGAATCGGCCGGGGTGCGCATGTTCATCGATCCGGGCTCGCAGCGTTGGGCGGCCGGGCTGTGCGTCGATTTCGTCGATCGTCCCGGGCGCACGGGCTTCACCTTCACGAGCGCCGCCGCAGCAGCGTCGTCGGGGTGCGCGTGCGGCAAGTCGGCGGGGGCGGCGGCGGGCGGCTGCGGAATGCGGCGCTGACATGATGCGCGCGCGGCCGGCCAGCTGCGTTCCCGCCGGATCGGACCGTGGCCCGCGCGGGCGCGTGGTGCTCAACGACACCACGTTGCGCGACGGCGAGCAGGCGCCCGGCGTGGCCTTCAGCATCGAGGAGAAGGTCGCGATCGCGCGCGCGCTGGCGCAGGCCGGCGTCACCGAAATCGAAGCCGGCACGCCGGCCATGGGCCGGCAGGAAATCACCGCCATCCGCGCCATCGTCGCGGCGGGGCTTCCGCTCACGCCGATCGCCTGGTGCCGGATGCGGCGCGAGGATGTCGACGCCGCGCTCGACAGCGGCGTCACCATGGTCAATCTGTCGATCCCCGTCTCCGACATCCAGATCGCGGCGAAGCTCGGCGGCGGACGCGCCGCCGCGCTCGATCGGCTCGGAAGCGTGGTCGGCTATGCGCGCGGCAAGGGCCTCGCCGTCGCGGTCGGCGGGGAGGACAGTTCGCGGGCCGATGTCGATTTCCTGATCGACGTGATCGCCGCCGCCGCCGCGGCCGGCGCGCAGCGCTTTCGCATCGCCGACACGCTCAGCGTGCTCGATCCGTTTGCGACCTACGCGCTGGTCTCGGAATTGCGGCAGGCGACCGCGCTCGAACTTGAAATTCATGCGCATGACGATCTCGGGCTCGCCACCGCCAACACGCTCGCCGCCATCCAGGCGGGCGCGACGCATGCCTCGGTCACCGTGATCGGGCTCGGCGAACGGGCCGGCAATGCGCCGCTCGAAGAGGTCGCGGTCGCGCTCAGGCAGTTGCACGGGCGCGAGACGGGAATCGTACTCGACCAGCTCGGAACCGTCGCCGCCGTGGTCGCCGCGGCCGCCATGCGACCCATTCCGGCGAACAAGGCGATCGTCGGCGACGACGTGTTCACCCACGAATCGGGCATTCATGTCGACGGCCTGTTGAAGGACCGCCGCACCTATCAGGCGCTCGATCCCGGCCTGCTCGGCCGCGCACATCGGTTCACGATCGGCAAACACTCCGGTCTCGCCGCGATCGCCGCGTCCCTGTCGCAACTCGGATTGGCGGCCGGAGGCGACGACCTGCCGGCGATCCTGGCGCGCGTGCGCGAACGCGCGGTCGCCGACAAGGGCCTGGTGAGCGCCGATGCGCTGCGGGCGATCTGGTCCGAGGTGCGGGAAGCCCGCTCCGAAAACTGCGAGTGAGGTCGCTATGCTCATCGATGCGCCGCTGCAGGATCCGATGCGAGGCGAGGGCGCCGGACCATGGCGGCTGCCGGCGTGGCTCCGCGCCACCTGCCGCCTGTGCTTCGGCGACGATTGCGGGTGGCCGGCGGCCAGCGTCGAGGCGGCGCGGGGGCAGCGCGAGATCGGGGGGACATCGCGATGACCGCGTCCGGGCTGGCAGCGACGGAACTTCTCTCGGCGGTGAAGGCGGCCGGTTCGGCCGAGGAAATTTTCGCCCTGCTCGGCGTCGCCTACGACCCGAAGCGCTTGAATGTCGTGCGGCTGCACATTCTCAAACGCATGAGCGCGCATCTCGCCGAAGCCGAGGCCGACCTCGACACTTTGCCGCCGGACATCGTCCAATCCCGCTTGCAGGACGCGCTCGCCCGCGCCTATGCGGACTTCGCCTCGGCGTCGCCGCTCGAACTGCGCGTCTTCAAGGTGCTGCAGAAAGCAGCCGAGCCCGATGGTGCGGCGGCGTCGGAAACGGCGGCGTCGGAAACGGCGGCGTCGGAAACGGCGGCGTTCGTTTCTATCGATACTCTGCGGATATCGTGACGGCGGTCGCGCCGACGTTTGACGGGCCGGTGATCGGCCTGCGCTTCGCTGAGCCAAGCCGTACAACCTTAGCGCACCACTCGCAAAACGGGCATGGCGCGGAACGGGATGCTGGCAGCTCGGCGCAGGCAGCTGCGAAGAGGGAACGGCGAGCCCCGGGAACGCAAAGGGGGGCATCCGAAGGCTCGCCGGAAAGAGGCTTGCGGCCCCTCTCGGAACGGTAATGCAATAAGCCGCGTTTCGTTTCTGTTTACGCTGTAAAAATGCGCTCCACACCGCATCGTTGCGGGCGACGCTCCAGGAAAAGCGGCCTTGCCGTTCGCGGACAAAAAGGGCGCGCGGCTCGCGCCGTTTTCCTCTCGCTTTGTTCCTAGGTCGCAAGTATTAATGCTCACCTGAGGTCGTATTGTGGTGATCTGTCGTGCAGGGACTGTCGACGCGTGTCGTATCGCTTGCCATCATGGGTCGCATCAGCGTGCTCGCCGGCATCCTGCTGGCGACTGTCACGCAAGTGATGTCGGAGCCGTATGCCCTGACCTGCAAGGTCCAGCGGCTCCAGAACATGCCGCATTGGGAGCTGATCGATCAAATCTTCGTCGACGAGCCGACGCAGCGCATCGATTTCGTCGCCTCCGCGACGATCGGCACCGACAAGGAGGTGTTCGTCTCCTTCGGCAACAAACCGGGTTATGTCGCGTTCGGAGGCAATAACACGGTGACGTTCTACCGATTTGGCAATAGCCTGCGCATCAGCGCGATGCGCTTTGGATTTCCCGCCGCGATCTGGGTGGAGCCGCCAATCGTGCGGGTGGTCGCCATGCGGAATGACGGATACGAAGAAGCTGTGTTTGCTTGCACCCGGTAGCGAGAGCAGTCCGATCACGGATTCTGCATCGCGAGCGAGGGCCACTTTGGGACGATATCGGAGGATCCCGCAAGAGATGCGGGAACCGTTCTCCGGGTCCCTTGTTGTAGGCGGGAGGGCTGCTGGGGGGCATTGAGGGTGAAACCAATGCCTCCAGTCTCGAAGATCGCCTTGCCGTACGAACCGTCGTCAACAGCCAACCAGGATATGGCGCGTCGGCGCGCAGAAACCCGCGCATGGCTCGCGCGGCGTCAACGCGAACTCGCCACCGTGCCGTCGCCTCCCATTGCCGACGATACAGTTCCGCAGACGCCTGAAGATCCGCCGGTCTGATCCTGGCCCTACGCGGAAATCCTGTCTGCTCGAGCGGGGCACGTCTAACGGGTGGAGCCGCGCCCACGAGCGGCGGCGTCAATATCCGCGACGCCGTTCCTTCTTGGCGGCCTTGCGGGCGGCGTAGCGGATGTCGCGAGCGGCCTTCTGCTCAGCCTTCAGCGCCGCCTCGCGTTCCTCCAGTTCGGCTGCCGCGAGGGCCGCGGCTTCCTCCGCTTCTCGTTTTGCCTTCGCCGCGATTTCCGCGTCCCGGGCGGCCTGCTCCGCACGCGCGGCGTCGCGTTCCTTCTTGGCCGCGTCGCGCTCGGCGCGGCGGGTCAGGCGCTCCGCTTCCAGGGCCGACCGGCGCGCGGCGATCGCTGGGTCGCTGGCGGCTGCGCGGAATTTTTCCAGCATGGCTTTCTTGGCGGCCGTGGAACTGCTCTGGCGGTCTTTGAGGTCTGGGTCTCGGAAGCGGCTCATTCTATCTCCGGTGTCCTTCGATGTGGGTTGGGAAGCGGAACCTGGCCTAGACTTAGGGGCGCGGGACCGATTATGTCCCCCGCGTGTGGCTAGGCTTGATCCAGCGCTGGTCGCTTGCGGAATTCCATGTAAGTCTTTGGTTTATTGGCGAGCCCGGCGGGACTCGAACCCGCGACCCCATGATTAA